>NZ_AP028022.1 GCF_030296895.1 Helicobacter felistomachi | reverse complement strand
CCATGAACGCCACTTGCTCCTTGCTCGCCTTGCCATGCCCGGTGATCGCTTTTTTGATTTGTAGGGGGGTGTATTCGCTAAAATGCCCTTTTTCTTGTAAGATTTTAAGCCCCAATGCCCCCTAAATTGCGCTAACTTCAACACACTTTTAGGGTTATAGGCGTAAAAAATGTCCTCCATCGCCACCTCGGCGATGGGGTAAGTTTTAAAAACCTGCTCTAGCCCCGCCACGACTTCTAAAATTTGATCTTGCAAGGGCGCACTTTGCACCTTAATAAACCCTGCCCCGATGAGCTTCACGCTGTATAGATCGATCACCCCATACCCGCATTTGCGACTCCCCGGGTCGATGCCTAAAACCAACACCCCTAGGATTTATACTGCCCGATTTTATCGTTGAGCTCAGCCGTGGCGTTGGTCAGCGAGTTGGCCGCTTCAATGATTTTGGCTGCCTCTTTGGCAGTTTGCTGGTTAATCTCATCGATGAGGATAAAATCGTGGGCAATGGCATCCACATCTTTTTTTGTGCCCACAATGCTGCTAATGGAGGTGTTTACCCGGCTGATCACGCTGTCTAAGTTGTCGCCCATGCCTTTAAATTGCTTTTGCACATCCAAGCTCACACCACTAAGTTGCTCGATCTTTTTAGAATTTAGGTTCATTTGGCTGCTGACATCGTTGATCTCTTGCACAATCACGCCAATGGTGCTGTTGATCTCTGCGAGGCTTTTTTGGGTGCGGGCGGCTAAATTACGCACTTCATCGGCCACCACCGCAAAGCCCCTCCCGTGCTCGCCCGCTCTAGCCGCTTCAATAGCGGCATTTAAGGCCAAAAGATTTGTTTGGTCGGCAATGTCGTTAATAATATGCAAAATATTTTTCACGCTGTCGGCGTTTTTGCTCAGCTGCTCGACTTTGTTCGCCAAGTCCTCTTCTGTGCGGCTCGCCTCCGTGATCTGATCGAATAAATTCGTGATCGCCTGATCGGAGGTGCGGATTGACTCTTGCACCTCAGCCAAGTTCTTTTGGCTCTCTTGGGCTTCCTCTGCGGTTTTATTCACCACCACGCTGATGCCCTCGCTCTTATCCTTGATTTGTAAAATCATGTCCGCGCGCTTTTTCATGGCCTCTAGAGCCGTGGTGATGCTGGCGTGCAAAGTTTGGGCCACCCCACTGTTGTTGTGGCTATTGGCCTTGATGTTGTTGAAGAACTCTTGCATGTTCTCTACAAAGCGGTTGATCCCCTTTCCGATTCTACCTATCTCGTCATTGCTGCGGCTGACACGGATGCGCTGAGTCAAGTCGCGATCGCCTAGGCTAAAGTCGTGCACCTTTTCTACGAGGCGGTTCAAGCGTTTAACGATGGTATAGAAGGTGAAGACCGTCGTAAACACAATCAAAACCGCCACGATGATGGCGATCCACGTGGTCAGTGTGTTTACATTTTTGTCGATCTTTGCCTGCACCTCTCTACGGGTTTTTAACGAGGCGTTTAAAATGTCGCTAAAGTAGGTCGTGGACACGATCACCATGCCGCTCACCGGGTCGTAGTGGCTGTAGGCGACCTTAGGCTCGGGCGTACCGCCGTCAAATTTAGGCATTTTGTAGTAGGTGTAGCCCCCGCCGTTGTTGGCCTCTTTGATGTAGCCGCACACATAGCAAACATTGTCCACACTCATTAAGTGTAAACCGCTCTTACCCACAGTCTCGGGATTCACGGGGTCAAAAAGCACCGTGCCTTTTTTATCCACCACCACCATGTAAACCATGCCCTTGTCGGCGTTGATTTCACCAAAGTATTCTAGGGCCATTTTTTGCGCCTGTTCTTTGGGGAAGACTTTATAAAAGCCGGCAATGCCTTGCTCCAATAGATGCGTGATGTAGCGCAAATCCTCCTTACGACTCACCGTGTCCCCCCGTTTTTGGCTGTCTAAAATGGAAAACGCCAACTTGTGTTGCTTGTGGTTTGCGATCAAGATCACGGCACTTCCCAAAACCAAGAGAGATAAAAAAATAACGCCTATAATTTTTGCTCCAAGATTCATGACCATTCCTCACAAGTGGTGATTTGCATATTTTAGGTAGTTGGCATTCTAACATAAAAACTTTGAAAGTTAAAAGCGAGCATTTGAGCTAAAATGGCAGAAAGGACAGACATGCCATTTGAAGATTTAAACACAAAAGCGGGCGTGATCCTCGCGCAGAGCGACACAACCATCGGTTTTTTTAGCCATGATCAAGACCGCCTAAACGCCGCCAAAAACAGCCCCCCCACAAAAAAGCTTTTACAAGTGTGCACCCACTTCAAGGATTTGCCGCGCATGCCGCCAAAGCAGCGCCCCCTTGTGCGGCGCAAAAAAGCGACCTTTATTTACAAAAGTAAAGAGGGTTGGCAAGCCTTTAGAGTGGTGCAAGACCCCAGCGTTTTAGTGTTTTTAGAGAGGCTAGGTGTGGTGTTTAGCACTTCGGCAAACTTGAGCGGACAAGGCTATGAGCCCCAAATTGCCCTAGATTTAGCAGACACGATCATAGAAGACAAGCGGGGGCTTGCTGCGTGCAAGCCCTCTGCAATCATCAAAGTGGGGCATGTGCGCCCAAGGCGGCTACGTTGACTGACATGGATTAGTGGTGTTTTTTCTTGGCACCGGCGGGAAGATTGAAGCCATTTTTTTGCAAATCATCGTAAAAGCTGCCGGATTGCAAGAGTTTTTTCCAGTGGTCCATGTAGTTATACTCTTCTTGGATCTCGGCCTCTAGATTTTTAATGCTGTCCTCTCGTTCCACCAAAGCTTTTTCTATCATGTTGAGCTCTTTTTTACGTTGAGAGGGGCTCAATTTGGAGATGTTTTTGGCCAAAATGTCTTGGAAGTGTTTTTGGAACTCGGCCTTATGCTTGGGAGTCATTTTGTTGTAGCGGTTTTTCATTTCGCTCAAATAGATGATCATCTTTTTGGCCTCCACCTTACCGGCCAAGTCTAGCATTTCCTGATCGGGTTTGCTTTGGTATTCGGGGAAGACATTCAGCCCGATCGTTTGGGCGTTGAGTGCGGCCACAAGCACTCCTGACATGGCAAACAAGCGTAACAATTTCATAAGCGTCCTTTGTATATAAAATAAAAGACCCCCATTTTAGCCTTAAAAACCTAATAATTATTTAATGCGCATGGTGCGCATGGAATTTGCTAGGGCAATCAAGGTTACCCCCACATCGCCAAAGACCGCTTCCCAAAGGCTCGCCTCCCCAGCCACGCCTAAGATCAAAAACAACGCCTTCACACCCAGCGCAAACACGATGTTTTCAATCACAATGCGCCGCGTCTTTCGGGCAATTTTAAAGACCTGCACGATGGAGCTTAGAGCGTTGTTGGTGATGACGATGTCTGCACTCTCTTTGCTCACTTGGCTCGCACTGCCCATGCCCACACCCACATCCGCCATCGCTAAAGTGGGCGCATCGTTGATCCCATCGCCTACAAAGGCACTAAGCCCCTTATGTGTGGCCTTAAAGTCCTCAAAGGCTGCCGCTTTTTGCTCGGGTAGTAATCCGGCGTGGTAGGTGCAATCTAGGACTTTTGCCACGCTTTTAGTGGCGTGTTCATTGTCTCCACTTAAAATACAAAAATGCTCTAAGCCCTCTTTTTTCAGCGCCTCTAAACTCCCTTTGGCATCCTCTTTGAGTGTATCGGCGACCACGATGTACCCGATATACTCCCCATTTGTTGCCACATGTACAATGGTCCCCTCTAAAGAGCAACAAGGATGGGGGATGTTGTATTTATGCAAGATTTGTTCGTTGCCCGCTATGATTAAATTTGCGTGGCATTTAGCCTGCACGCCCATACCGCCGATCTCGTTAAATTCCTCGATTTGGTGTTCGCAGAGATTTTGGCAAGCCTTTTGTATGGATTTAGCGATGGGGTGCGTGGAGAGAATTTGCGCACACCCCGCAAAACGCAAGACATCTTCACGGCTAAAATTGGGCTGACTCACCACATCCACGACCTCAAATTCCCCCTTGCTTAAAGTCCCCGTTTTGTCAAAAGCGATGTTTTTAATTTTCGTGAGCGTTTCTAGGGTATGCACGCTTTTAACCAAAACCCCTAGACGGCTGGCTGCTCCCACACCCCCAAAGTAACCTAAAGGGATCGAGATCACCAGCGCACAAGGGCAAGACACCATCAAGGCAATCAGCCCTCGATACACCCACTCGCTGAAGCTCCCATGTCCTAAAAGTGGGGGGATTGTGGCGATGGCTAGGGCGATGAAAAACACGGCGGGGGTGTAGTATTTGGCAAAGGTGGTGATGAGCTTTTCGGTTTGGGATTTTTGGCTCACGGCGTTGCTCACCAAATCCACGATTTTAGCCACCGAAGAGTCGCTATACGCCCTGCTGACCTTCACTTCTAGCACGGCTTTTAAATTAATACTCCCCCCTAACACAGGGCTGTTTTCACGCACATTCACGGGCATGGGCTCGCCTGTGAGCGGTTTTTGATCGAGCAAACTCTCGCCATTTAACACCACTCCATCTGTGGGGATTTTCTCCCCCACCTTGACGACCACAACATCCCCGATTTGTAGCTCTTCAGGGCGCACCTGCTTTAAGCCCTCTTCTGTCTTGACAAAGGCTAAATTTGGGGCGACATCTAATAAGGCTTGCAAGGACTTTTTAGACCGCTTGATGGCTAATTTTTGCAAAAACTCGCCGGCAGAGAAAAAGACCATCACCGACACAGACTCTTCATACGCCCCCACAAAAAAGGCCGCAATGGTGGCACTGAGCATTAAAGTGTTTTCATCAAAAAAGCGTTTATTTCTTAAGCTATTAAACGCCCCTAAGAACACATCCTTACCTGCAAAGAGATACACCCCTGCCAAAAGGACATAGGCTAAATCCCTTACAATGGGGCTTGCCACAAAGTGCAGCACCCCCACAGACAGCACAAACAACACAACGCAAGAGAGTAGGGGATACACGCTTAAGGGCGCGTCCTCCTTAGCCTGCTCTTGCAAAATCTCCATTTCCGGCTCTAGCCGTTTGATGAGTTCTAAGACCTTAGCAAAGTCTTGGCAGTCTAAATACAAGGTGTTCGTGTTGAAAGACACCTGCGCCGCTTTGACATAGCTTTGTTTGTTGAGCTCTACCTCTAATTTGTGCGCACAATCGGGGCAATCCAGCCCCTTAAAATAATATTTTTGCATGTTTACCCCACTTTCCTAAATTGCAATGCTTTGAGCATGTGTACTTTATTGATCGCCTCACAGCCTGCTAAATCCGCCACGCTGCGCGCGACTTTTTTACTCTTACTCACCGCCCGCTCGGACAAGCCAAAGCGCAGGGTGGCTTGCTCCAACAAATGCGCTGCTTCAGGCTCTAGCGGGCAAAAGGTGTCGATCTGCGCCTCTTGCAATTTACCGTTCAACACCGCTTGCCCGCGTATTTTCTGCCTTTTAAAGGCTTCGAGCACTTGTTCGTGCATCGCCTTAGAGTCCTGAGTGCTTTTGGCATCCTCATGCACCAAAGCCATTTGCACGAACAAGTCTATGCGATCCATCAAGGGCGCGCTTAGGCGGTTTTTATAGGCTAAAATCTCCCTTTCTTGGCAACGGCACACCTTAGAAGAGTCCATGAGATTCCCACAAGGACAAGGGTTCATCGCCCCCACGAACAAAAACGAAGTGTGGTATTCGATCTTGCTATGCACCCTTGAGATCACGAGCTTATTATTTTCCATCGGCTCTCTTAAGCCCTCCAAAACCTCTCTTTTGAAGTGGGGCAACTCATCGAAAAATAAAACCCCATTGTGGGCTAGAGCGATCTCGCCCGGGCTTGGCACATTGCCATGCGTCGAGCCTAGAATGCTGGATTTAGACGCGCTTTGATGCGGGTTTCTAAAACTCCTAAGTGGGCTATACACGCCTTCTTGGTGGCTTAAAATCCTAAGTTTAGTCGCCTCAATCATTTCAGCTAAGGTGCTTGGGGGCAAGATGTAACGCAAGCGTTTGGCGATCATGCTCTTGCCACAGCCCGGACTACCCTCAAATAAAACATTATGCATGCCCGCTGCCGCAATCAAAGCCGCCTCTTTGGCCACCTCTTGGCCTCGCACTTCCTTAAAGTCTAGGGCAAAATCGGTGCTGTAATAGTAACGCTCGCCGTTTAATTCTAGGCTGGCAAAGGGTAGATTTAAAGGGGGTCTTGTGGGGATGGCGGCGGGGTTTCTTAGCACCTGCAAAGCTTCTTGCAAGTTTGCCACAAAGTGCAAATGTAGATTAGGGATGAGGCTAAAAAGCTCTTTGCCTAAACTTGGCACAATCACATGCGCGCCGGGCTCTTGCAGGGCGATGTCTAAGAGCATGGGGAAGATCGCCTCGTTGTGTTTAAGCCGCCCATCTAGGCCCAACTCACCAAAGGCAAACCATTTGCCCTCTAAGGGTTGCTTTTGCAAGGCGACAAGCAACGCCATGGGCAAGTCAAAATGACTCCCACTTTTAGGTAAGTCAGCGGGGGATAAATTGATGGTGATCTTTAAAGGGGGGAAGGTGAAACCATTGTTTTGCAGAGCAGATTGCACCCGCTGTTTGGACTCTTGGATGGCGTTGTTGGCAAGCCCTGAGATCACAAAGGCGGGCAGGGCACGGGTGAAAGTGGCTTCCACTTCCACGATTTGGGCACTCGCCCCCGCCATTGTGGCGCAATAAAGCGCATTGACGACTTGCGTTTCCATTACGGACTCTTTAGGTTTTTCTTAAATTCCTTTTCAAATTTTTTGCGTTTCAACAGCGACAATTTATCCACGAACAAGACCCCATTTAAATGGTCCATTTCGTGTTGGATCGCCACACTTAAAAGCTCGTCCGCTTGCAACACCCTAGCGTTGCCAAAGCGATCTTGATAGCCTAGCGTGATGTTAGCGTAGCGCAGCACTTCCTCGTAAAACTCAGGCACAGATAAGCACCCTTCTTTCCACAAAATTTCCCCCTCTGTTTGCATTAAAGTCGGGTTGATGATCTCTAAACAATCCTCGGGCACTTGGGTGTCGTCCTCTCTGGGTAAATGCACGAGCAGGGCCCTTTTAGGCACCCCTACTTGGATCGCCGCCAGCCCGATGCCCTTGTTGGCAAGCATGGTTTCGTGCATGTCGTCTAAAAGTTGGTGCAGTGCCTCATCAAAGGCCACGACTTCTTGAGAGCGTTTTCTTAAGCGTTTGTCCGGGTAGCGCACCAACTCCAAAAGAGCCATCAGCCTTGCTTTTGGCTTTTAGTGAGCACCGCATCCACAAGCCCGTATTCTTTGGCATCCTCAGCGCTCATGAAAAAGTCCCGGTCGCTGTCTTGCTCGATTTTTTCTAGAGGCTGGCCGGTGTTGTCTGCCATGATTTGATTGAGCTCAGTTTTAAGACGCAAAATCTCTTTGGTGTAAATAGCGATGTTGCTGGCCTGTCCTTGCGTGCCGCCTAGGGGCTGGTGAATCATGATTCTTGAGTGGGGCAGAGAAAAGCGCTTGCCCTTCGTGCCACAACTGAGTAAAAACGCTCCCATAGACGCAGCTTGCCCCACGCAGATGGTGCAGATGTCCGGGTGGATGTAGTTCATGGTGTCGTAAATGCTAAGTCCGCTGGTCACAGAGCCCCCAGGGGAGTTGATGTATAAATTGATGTCCTTTTCGGGGTCTTCTGCCTCTAAGAACAAGAGTTGCGCCACAATGGCGGCTGCCACCGCGTCATTGATTTCGCCACTTAAGAGCACGATGCGGTCTTTGAGTAGGCGGGAGTAAATGTCGTAACTGCGCTCCCCCCTGCCCGTTTTCTCAATGACGATGGGGACATAGTTCATGCATTTGCCTCTTGGGGGAGTTGTTTATCTAGCAAGAAAGTCAACACCCGATCCTCGACCATGGCCATCTTCACGGCAGGGAGCATGTTGTTTCGTTGGTAAACCTCTAGCAATTGTTGGGGGTTTTGATTGGCCATCATCGCCTCGTAGTAAATGGCTTGGTACACCTCGTTGTCTGCCACTTGGATGTTTTCTTGTTTGGCGAGCGCATCGATGATGAAGGTTACTTTCACGCTGCGGCGGGCTTGCTCTCTAAAGCTATCCCTTTTTTTTTGGACTTTTTTGGGGTCGCCTTGCAACTCTTTGATCTCTTCGGGTTTCATGTTTTGCAAGGATTGGCGGAAAGCTAAATCCATTTCTTGCTCAATGATGGTTTCGGGCAAATCAAAAGCGAGGTTTTTGTCTAGCTTGTCGATTAAAGTTTCCTTGAGCTGTTGGTTGTAAAGTTTAGTTTTTGCCTCTAAGAAAAGTTGGTCTTTCACCCGCTCTTTCAACATTTCTAGCGTGGGTTCTTTTTCTTGGTTTAAAACCATTTTGACAAAGGCCTCGTCGATCTCGGGAATTTGGCGTAGTTGGATTTTATGCAACTTCACATGGAAAGACACCTCTTTATCTGCAAGCGTGGCATTGGCGTAGTCCTTGGGGAAAGTTACCGAAAAATACTTTTCATCGCCCATTTTCATGCCCACTAATTGCTTTTCAAAGCTAGGCAGCAGCCGCCCCTCGCCCACGACAAGGGCGAAGTTCTGCGCCCGGTTGCCTTCAAAGGGTTGGTTGTCAAGTAAGCCCTCAAAGTCAAAAATCACGCCATCGCCATTAGCCGCCGCCTTGTCCTCGGGCGCGTCTGTGAAACTGGCCCTCTCTTTGGCTAAATGCTGCAAGCGTTCGTCAATGGCACTCTCTTGGACTTCCTCTAAGGAGAAACTAGGCACGCACTCTAACACCCCTGAAAGGTCAATTTGGGGGCGTAGTCCAATGTTGATTTCAATGTCAAAATGTTCGGCTTGTTTGTCAAACTTGCGGACGGTGGGGTTGCCGATCATGTCCTGTGGGGTGATCTCCAACGCCTTGCTGCCCTCTTGCAAAATCGTATCCAACAGCTCTTTTTCGCTCTCTTGTTGGATGTGGCCTTGGTAGCGCTGCTTGATGATGTCTAGGGGGACTTTACCTTTTCTAAACCCGTCTAACTTGGTGTTTTTGGCAATTTTTTGAGCGATGCTGTGGGACTTCTTTTCGAAATCCTGCACCGAAGGTTTGGCACTGATAGACGCATTGGCGCTATCGAGCCGCTTGGTCGTTAAATCCATATAAACTCCTTAGGGTCTAATTAAAGTATAATAAACCTCGCATTTTACCCAAAGGTGTGTTAATCTAAAATTAAGCAGGAGTTTTCATGTCCCTAGAAGTCTTGCGGGCAAAGTTGCAACACCCTAGAGATTTGTCCCCCCGCTATGGCGTGGTGGTGAAAATCTTGCCAAATATGGTCTTTGTGAGCGGATTTTTACCCTCTGTGGGCGATGTGGTGCAGGTGCAAAAGGCGGATGGCTCAGAGTGTCTTGGCATGGTCGTGGTGGTGGAGAAAGAGCAGTTTGGCTTCACACCCTTTTCCTTTGTAGAGGGGTGTAAGGTGGGCGATCGCGTGCTTTTTGTGCGCGAGGGACTAAGCTTTCCTGTGGGCGAAGGGCTCTTAGGCAGAGTGCTAGATCCTTTAGGCAACCCCCTAGATGGGCTGGGCTATATTAGGGCGAGTGCCTATGCGCCTGTGATGGTCGCGCCTATCAAGCCCTTAGATCGGGGGATCATTGACGAGCCTTTTGGCGTGGGGGTCAAAAGCATTGACGGCTTGCTCACCTGCGGCAAGGGGCAGAAATTAGGCATTTTTGCGGGCAGTGGGGTGGGTAAAAGCACTTTAATGGGGATGATCGTTAGAGGGTGCGAAGCGCAGATTAAGGTGATCGCCCTCATTGGGGAGAGGGGGCGGGAGATCCCTGAGTTTATCCACAAAAATTTACAAGGCAATTTAGACAACACCGTGTTAGTGGTCGCCACGAGTGATGACGCGCCTTTAATGCGTAAATACGGGGCATTTTGCGCCATGAGCGTGGCAGAATACTTTAAAAACCAAGGGCATGATGTGTTGTTCATGATGGACTCAGTCACCCGCTTTGCCATGGCACAAAGAGAAATCGGGCTGGCCCTTGGTGAGCCACCCACCAGCAAGGGCTACCCCCCTTCAAGCCTAACCCTCTTGCCCCAGCTGATGGAGCGGGCGGGCAAGGAGCAGAATAAGGGGAGCATCACCGCCTTTTTCACGGTGCTTGTAGAAGGCGATGACTTGAGCGATCCTATCGCCGATCAAAGCCGCAGCATTTTAGATGGGCATATCGTGCTCAGCCGAGAGCTGACCGATCATGGCATTTACCCGCCCATTAATATTTTAAACTCCGCTTCAAGGGTGAGTAAAGAAGTGAGTAGCCACGAGCACATGCTCGCAGCCCGCAAATTCCGCAAACTTTATGCCATGCTCAAAGAAAACGAAGTGCTGATTCGCATCGGCTCTTACCAACGGGGTTTTGATGAGGAATTAGACGAAGCAATGGATAAAAAAAGCGCCATGGATGCATTTTTAGCCCAAGAAGAGGAAGAGATTTTCTCCAGCCAAGAGAGTGTGCAAATGTTGCAAGAAATCGTGCAAGCCCCTTAAAATAGGGTAAGTTATGCGAAAAGCTGTGTCCTTGCACTAAAGCCGATGGGAGTTATGAGTCGTTTCATCACGGCTATTTACCATACCTACAAGGCCAATTCTCATAGTAGCATCGTGAGGATTTTAGAAATTTTAGAAAACGCCTAGCAAATGCCAAACCCGATTTGCCCATCATTCAAGGCTGGGAATGGAATCACACGCCTAGAGATTTAATTAAAAATCAAGTGCCACTTAGCACTTTTATGCGCCCATTACAAGGCGGTTAAATCTAGACTCTTTGCTAGAGGCAGGCTGGATTTATTGTGCCGGGTGCAACGCAAGATATTAGGGGAAATTAACACCCCTAGTCTCGCCCGTCCTTCCATAAATAAGGTAAGCCCGCACCATTTAGCAAACTTAAAGGATAGCGTAGTATTATCCTTATCTCTATGAGAAAACGACTTAAAAACTTCTCTTCTCAAACCCCCACACCATTAAAGGATTTTGAGCATGTCTAACCGCATTTATCTAGACAACAACGCCACGACACAAGTCGACCCTAGGGTGTTAGATCTCATGCAACCCTACTTTTGCGAGCACTATGGCAACCCCAATTCGTTGCATAAGTTTGGCACAGAAACCCACCCGGTAATCACCGATGCCCTGGAAAAACTTTATGCGGGCATCAACGCCCACGATGAGGACGACATCATCATCACCTCTTGCGCCACCGAGAGCAATAACTGGGTGCTCAAGGCGATCTATTTTGATGCCTTTTTAAGGAAGGGTAAAAACCACATTGTAACCACAGAAGTGGAACACCCCGCCGTGCGCGCCACTTGCGCGTTTTTAGAGAGTGTGGGCATGGAAGTGACCTACTTGCCCATCAATGCGCAGGGCACGATCACTGCCAATCAGGTGAAAGAGGCGATCACGGATAAAACCGCTCTAGTCAGTGTGATGTGGGCGAACAATGAGACAGGCCTCATTTTCCCCATCGAGCAGATTGGGCAAATTTGCAAGGAAAAGGGCGTGTTGTTGCACAGCGATGGGGTGCAAGCGATCGGCAAAATCCCCGTGGACGTGCAACTAGCCCAGGTGGATTTGCTCTCTTTTTCGGCACATAAATTCCACGGCCCTAAGGGCATCGGTGGGCTTTACATCCGATCAGGTGTGGAGCTCACCCCACTGTTCCACGGGGGCGAGCACATGCGCGGGCGGCGCAGCGGGACTTTAAATGTCCCCTACATCATTGGCATGGGCGAGGCGATGCGTTTAGCGGTGGAGAATCTCACCTATGAAAAAGAAGTCGTGGGGGGTCTTAGGGATCGCCTAGAGGATGCACTTTTAGAAATTAAAGATGTCTTTGTGATCGGCGATCGGGTGCATAGAGTGCCCAACACCACTTTAGTGAGTGTTAGAGGCATTGAGGGCGAGGCGATGCTGTGGGATTTAAACCGCGCCAACATCGCCGCTTCTACGGGGAGTGCGTGTGCGAGCGAGGATTTAAAGGCCAACCCTGTGATGGTCGCCATTGGGGCGGATGTGGAGTTGGCCCACACGGCGATTAGATTGTCTTTGAGCCGTTTTAACACCGCTGCAGAGATCGAGCGCACCATTGAGGTGTTTAAAAAAGCCGTGAAACGCTTGCGCAACATTTCCAGCTCTTACAGCCATTAAGGAGATTTAAAAATGGGAAAAAATAATTTATTAGGTGGGGCTTTATGGGACGCTTACTCCAAAGAAGTGAGCAGACGCATGGACAATCCCACACATTTGGGTGTGCTCACAGAGGAAGATGCTAAAGCTAGGGGGCTAAGCTCATTGTGGCCGATTACGGCGCAGAGTCTTGCGGGGATGCGGTGCGCCTTTACTGGCTCATTGACCCGCAAACCGATCAAATCATTGACGCGAAGTTTAAAAGCTTTGGCTGCGGTACGGCGATTGCCAGCTCGGACATGATGGTGGAGTTGTGCCTAGGTAAAAGGGTGCAAGAGGCGGTGAAGATCACTAACTTAGATGTGGAGAGAGGCTTAAGAGATCACCCCGATGTGCCCGCCGTGCCCGGGCAAAAAATGCACTGCTCGGTGATGGCTTACGATGTGATCAAACAGGCTGCCGGACAATATTTAGGCAAAAACCCCGAGGATTTTGAGGATGAGATCATTGTGTGCGAGTGCGCTAGAGTGAGCCTTGGCACGATTAAAGAGGTGATTAAACTCAACGACCTTAAGAGCGTGGAGGAGATCACCAATTACACCAAAGCGGGGGGATTTTGCGGCAGTTGTATACGCCCCGGCGGGCACGAGGCACGGGAATACTATTTAGTGGACATTTTAAAAGATGTGCGCGCCGAAATGGAGGCAGAAAAACGCAAGGAAGTGGCGCAAAAATCTTTAGAGGGGGATTTGAGCTTTATTGAAATGACCATGGTGCAAAAGGTCAAGGCGATCGATAAAACCATCGACACCCACATCCGCCCCATGTTGATGATGGATGGGGGAAATTTGGAGGTGTTGGACATCAAAGAGGGCGGGGGTTTGTAGATGTTTACATCCGCTACATGGGGGCGTGCGATGGGTGCGCGAGTGCGGCCACGGGGACGCTCTTTGCCATTGAGGGGGTGTTGCAGGAGTATTTAGACGAGAACATTCGGGTGTTGCCCATTTAGCTAGGTTTTTGGGGGGCTAAATATTTATCAATCCATGCTAGAATAGGGTTCTATATTTTATTTTTTGGAGGCAGTTTTGTAATGCGTAAGAATCTTGTTTTATTGGGGAGTTTGGCAGGCCTGTTGATCACAGGTTGTGCCATGGATAGTGGCAATACTGGCAATGCCGGCGGTACGGCAGCACCTAAAAAGCACAAGGTGGTGGTAAATAAGGGCGACACGATTTTAAACTTCAATTATCCTGTTAACATTGTTCAAGAGCCCTTAAATCACCACACTGTAGGGATTTTCGCCCCCCACATTCAGGTAACAGATAACCTAGCACCCTACATCGATCAGTTCCAAGACGCTTTAATTAACCAGATCACAGAGATTTTCCAAAAACGGGGCTATCAAGTGGTGCGCTTGTCTACTGAGAAAGCCATGACCCCTGAACAAAAACACAAAATGTGGTCTGTGTTGGACATGGGTGGCTGGATTGGAATCTTAGAAGATGTGAAAATGGACACCGTAAACCCCGGAGAAGACAATGTGGATGTGATGGTCGATCAAAGCTCGGGGTCTGTGTGGTTTAAATTCTTTGAGCCAGAAACCGGGCGCATCATCCACAACTTTGGCGTGGAAGTGGGCACAGCACAGGCTAGAACCCATACCTACACCTACAATCCTACAAACTCTGGTGGGTTTGCCGGTCCGCGTGTGGTTAGCCACACAGAGTTGGATAAAAACAACGATGATGCGATCCGCAAAATCTTAAACCAAATGTACCCCATGGTGATGAAAAAGTTGGTTAAGGAACTCACAGACGCAAACATCAACCGCTACCGCCACGCCATCGAGCAAATGAAAAAATAGCCAATCACCCCTACCCTTAAGGGTAGGCCCTGAAAGATAAGGAGGAGTCGACGGATGATTGACGATAGACTGAGCGTTTCTCAAAAGCTCTTTGGGGGGTTTGCCATTGTCATCATGTTAATGGTTATTGTGGCCTGTGTGGGGACCATTCGGGTGCGTAGCATCAACAACATCCTCACAGAACTTACCGACTATAACGCGGTGAAACAACGCTACGCCATCAACATGCGTGGCAGCGTGCACGACCGCTCCGTTGCCATTAGAGACGCAATTTTAGCCCAAAATTCTACTTACTACAAAACCCAAGCAGATTTAATCCAAAGACTCAATATAGATTATAGACAAAACAAAGAAAACATGGCGGACATGTTTGCACGAATCCCCGAAAAGGTGAACGATCACGAACGGCAATTAGCAACAAATATCAATGTGATTGAAGCCCGCGCCACACCCAAAATCCAAGAGGCTCTCGTTTTAGCACGCAAGGATGAACGGGCGGCTGCAAAAGTCTTAGAAAATGGTTTGGCTGATGATTTTACGAAGTGGCTTGCAGCGGTCAATGCTTTCATTGACTACGAGGAGTATCTAAACCAACAGCTCACCCCAAAAGCCCGCAGCATCGCCAGCCATTTTAGTTTTTTAATGTTTGTCCTCACTTTCATCATGACGGTTGCAGGATTTACAATCGCTTATCTCATCACCCGCAACATTAAAAGCTCTTTGGGGGCTAAAAACAGCAATATAAAATCTATAAAATTCTATAATTCTCTGTAAATTTTTTATATGTTTTTAAGTTTCTAGGTGCTACCATGTTGGCATGAGTAATTTACTATCCATAGGTCAAGCAAGCAAGGTTTTAGGTGTCAGTATCCAAACCCTAAGAAATTGGGAGAAAAAGGCTTACTTAAACCCGATAACTACACAAAAGGTGGGGAGCGGAGATACAAGCTAGAGAGCCTTAAAAATATCAACAAAAACATTGTTTTTCATAACGATAACCGCAAGACTATTGCCTATGCCCGTGTTTCTAGTGCCGACCAAAAAGAGGATTTAATCCGCCAAGTGCAGGTTTTGGAGCTGTATTGTTCGAAACTGGGCTTTAATTACGAAGTGATACAGGACTTAGGCTCTGGGATGAATTATTACAAAAAGGGCTTAACCAAACTTCTTGACCTTATCCTAGAGAGCCAAGTAAAAAGGCTTGTTTTGACCCATAAAGACCGCTTATTGCGTTTTGGTGCGGAGCTGGTGTTTGCCATTTGTGAGGCTAAAGGTGTGGAGGTGATTATCATTAATCAAGGCGATGAGAATATCCGCTTCGAGGAGGAGTTAGCTAAAGATGTGTTGGAAATTATCACAGTATTCTCCGCTAGGCTTTATGGAGCACGCTCCAAGAAAAACAAACAGCTTTTAGAACAAATGCAGGCGGTGGTAGAGGACAATGTTACAACTGACCCACAAGATTGAATTAAACCCTAACAACAAGGCAAAGACCCATTTTAAAAAGCCTTTGGGTGTGCTCGATTAGCCTATAATTGGGGACTAGCCAAGTGGAAGGAAAACTACGAAAAGGGCATTAAATCTAACCACCTTGCCCTAAAGAAAGAGTTTAACGCTCTTAAAAAAACGAATTATCCCTTTGTCTATGAGGTTACAAAATATGCCACCGCACAGCCTTTTACGCATTTAAACCTAGCGTTTCAAAAATTCTTTAAAGACCTAAAGCTTGGCAAATTGAGCTACCCCCGTTTTAAGCGCAAAAGAGAACATCAAGGCAGTTTCTACATTGGGGGCGACCAAATAAAAATCATTCAAGGTGGCACAAAAGACTATCTAAAAATCCCTAATTTGCCTAAAATTAAAATGACAGAGAGACTAAGATTGCAAGGTAAAATCAATGGGGCGACCATTACACAAAAGGGGGCTAAATTCTTTGTTTCCATTCAAATCAACACCACACAAGAGGAGTTTAACCGCACGCATAAGCCCATTAAGAGTAATAGCACTCTAGGTGTGGATACAGGCATTAAAGCGTTTGCTAGTCTATCTAATGGCTTACAAATCCAAGCACCTAAGCCCTTAAATAGGCTAACAAGACGGCTCAAAAGATTTAGCAGGCAAGTTTCTAAAAAGCAACACCCGAAAACCAAAGGCGACAAGACTAGAAAATCCGCTAATTATCTTAAAGCCACTTTACGCCTAAACCGCTTACACGCACGCATTGCCAATATCCGCACTGACTTTTTACACAAGCTCAGCACCGCTCTAATAAGGCACGCCAAAGTCCTGTGTATGGAGAGTTTGAAAGTGTCTAACATGCTCAAAAACTCTAAACTAGCCAAAGCCCTTAGCGATGTCAGCATCTCTGCTTTTAACACGCTCTTAGAGTATAAAGCCAAATGCTATGACAGAGAGATTAAGCGAGCCGATGCCTTTTATCCTAGCTCTAAAACTTGCTCTGGATGTGGCAATGTCAAAAAGGATTTAACGCTTAGTGATAGAGTGTATCATTGTGGGGCGTGTGGTATGGCGGTGGATAGAGATTTTAACGCCAGTGTTAATCTAGTGAAGCATTTAGTAGGTGGAGTTCCCACCGAATTTACGCCTGCGGACATGACGGCTCTATTAAGTTGTTTTGCAAAGAATGGCTTAGTAACCAGCATGGTGGAAACAGGAATACAACAAAAACCGCAATCTTTAAAATTTTTTCTATTGATAGGATTTTATAGGATTTTATGCGGTTTTATAGGTTTGTAAGAACGGCAGAACCCGCCCAAATCCGTAAAGTGGTCGCCACCATCGCTAAAGGGGATTTATCCAAAAGCGTGCAGACCCGTTTTAAAAAAAGTGCTCTCGATGCAATCAGTGAAATGCAAAGCTCTATGGTACATATCATCAAGCAAATCAGCCAATCCTCTAGCGACATCTCCCAGAAGTCATTGTTGGTTTCGGATTTGTCTAAGGTTTCTATGGATAACGCTAACATGCAGGAGAACATGACCACTCAACTCATCGCCAACATGCAAGAGATCCAAAACAGCATTCAAAATGTGGAGGCGATCGTGGAGCAGACAGAGGCCAACTCCACGCAGAGTGTGGAGCTGAGCAAAAAAGGCAAAGAGGCGATGAAGGACATGGCAGCGGGGATTTCTCGAATCACCAGCGGGGTGGAGAGCTCGGCTACACAAATCCAGTCTTTAGATCAGCACGCCCAAAACATCGGGCACAGCACGGAGCTCATCCAGGGCATCGCCGATCAAACCAACTTGCTGGCCCTCAATGCCGCCATTGAGGCCGCCCGCGCAGGCGAGCACGGGCGTGGGTTTGCAGTGGTGGCCGATGAGATCCGTAAACTTGCCGAGCACACGGGCGAGGCCAAAGAGATCAACCACATCATCCAGCTCATCCAAGAAGAAACTAAAAAATCTGTAGCCAGCATGGAAAATATGGTGGTGGAGGTGCGTGATGGGCAAAAGCATGTGGACGAGGCAGTGAAGGCACTAGAGACGATCTACGACAAGGCGGCAAACTCTTTGGAGGACACCAAAAAGGTCGTAACACACTCCCACAGCCAGCACAGCCAAATTGAAGACATCGCTAAAAAGATTCACCAAATCGCCCAAATGGCGGCACAGGTTTCTGAATCCATGGTGAGCAACACCAAAGAGGTGGGTGTGCTAGAAGAAACCGCCCAAAACTTACAAAAACTTGTGCATAATTTCACACTTTAGGCAAAGCGTGGGGCGGTTTATGCTATAATCAAACTCTTATTTTGAAAGGAGTTTTTATGAAAATTCTTGTGATTCAGGGGCCTAATTTGAACATGTTGGGGCATAGAGACCCTAGGCTGTATGGCCCTGTAACGTTGGAGCAAATCCACGAAAACATGGAAAATTTTGCCAAACAAAATGAGCTGGAGTTGGAGTTCTTCCAAAGCAATTTTGAGGGAGAAATCATCGACAGAATCCAAGAGTGCGTGGGTAGTGATGTAGAGGGAATCATCATTAACCCCGGGGCGTTCTCCCACACTTCTATTGCCATCGCCGATGCGATCATGCTCGCTGACATGCCCGTGATTGAAGTGCATTTGACCAATATCTTCGCCCGTGAAGAATTCCGCAAAGTGTCCCACACCGGTGCCGTAAGCGCGGGGGTTATCACCGGCTTTGGGGCGTTTGGCTACCATGTCGCCATGATCGCGATGATGCAGATCTTGGCTGAAATCAAGGCAATCAAAGAAAGCCAAGCCAACCAACAAATTGAGGCAAAAGAGTAAGCTTGGCGCATTTCACCACCGATGAGAACGCCCAGTACTTCGCTTGTGGCTACAGCTGCGACCACGCAATCTTTTTAGAGTTAGAGGACGGGGCGTTTTTCATCACCGATGCCCGCTACACTTTAGAGGCACGCACAAATATTCAAAACGCCGAGGTGGTCGAGGCTAGCGATTTGTGGCAGGCGATGATCGAAAAAGTCCCAAACACGCTTAAAGAGCTTTACTTCGATCCAGCGCAACTAAGCGTGCAAGCCTATGGACGTTTGCAAAGTGCCCTGCCCGATCTTAAGCTAGTTGGACGGGCGGATTACCACCGCAAGCAAAGGATTGTTAAAACCCCCGAGCAAGTGGCTTTACTGAAAAAAGCGCAAGAGCTCAATAAAGGGGCATTTGATGCCTTTGCCAAGTATCTACACACCGCCCACGCGCCCAGCGAACATTTTTTGCAGTTCAAAGTTAAAGAGTTTTTAACCCACAGCGGGGAGTTTAGCCTAAGCTTTGAGCCCATTGTGGCGGTGAATGCCAATGCGGCCAAACCCCACGCCCTACCTTCCAAAGACCCCCTAGCAGAGGGGGATTTGCTCTTGGTGGATGTGGGTTTGAAGTATGAAAGGTATTGCGCTGATTGCACCCGCACGGCGCAGTTTCGTGAAGGCTTTGGCTTTTTTAAAAAGCAGAGCTTTAAAGACAAGGAATTGCAAAAAATTTACGATGTGGTGCGAAAAGCCCAAGAGTTTGCCATTAAAAACTTGAGGGCGGGCATGACGGGCAAAGAGATCGACAGCCTAGCGCGGGGTGTGATTGACAAAGCCGGCTATGGGGCCTACTTTGCCCACAGCACGGGGCATGGGATTGGACTAGACATCCACGAATTGCCCTTCATCTCCCAAAGAAGCGAAACCATCATTGAGGAGGGCATGGTGTTTTCCATTGAGCCGGGGATTTATCTTCCGGGCAAATACGGCGTGCGGATTGAGGATTTAGTGGTCGTGCAAGGCTCAAGGGCTGTTGTGTTGTGAGGGACGCATGCAAACCGTGGTGTACTCCCCCTTTTACCCTAGAAAGTGCAAGCGGGCGTTGCGTTTAAAAAACAGCGTGGTGTGGGGCATAGGCAGCAATGAGGGCGCATCGGGGGTGATTTTAGAAAGGCTGTGGCGTTGGCTCTCTAACAACCGCATGTTTTCGGCTCTGCACTCTTCGCCCCTTTACATCAACCCGCCTTTTGGCTACAAGGCGCAAAACGACTTTTACAACGCCACGCTTGTTTTCACGACCCGCTGGAGCTTAAACCAACTTTTTGGACTTTTGTTTTATTTAGAACGCCGTTTTGGGCGTGCTAGACAAAGAGCCTTTAAAAACGCACCAAGGACTTTGGACATAGACATGATTTTTTACAACCGTGTGGTTTATAGACAAACCCACTTGAGCGTCCCCCACCCTGAGTGGGCTAAACGCCCTTCTGTCGCCTTACCCTTATTCTTACAAGCCCTGGCGTGGAGGCAGGCGTGAAACTCTACACCTACAGCGGAGAAACCACAGCCGAAGCCCTGAAGCTTGCCCAAAGCGAACACGGGCACAACGCTCTCGTGGTGAAGGCTAAAGAGATTCGCAAGAAAACCTTGACCGAACCCGGGCTTTACGAAGTGGTCGTGGCGGTGGATCAAGAAACCCCACCTAAAACCAACAACATGCAAGAGAAGCTAGACAATGCCCGCAACCCCCCACCTAAGCCTAAACCCGATGAGGGCGTGCAGGTGGATTTGTCTGAGGCCATTAGAGAGATGCGTAAACTCGCCGGCGTGGATCAAAACGCCCCCATCAAACCCGCCACCATCAATGCGTCTAAAGAGTTAGCCAAGATCGCTCAAGACAGCTTGATCGATGCGCAAAAACGCCAGCCCGAAGGCTCTAAAGAGAAGGAGAGAGAAAAAGCCGATGGGGCGGCTTTGCACTCCATCAAGGGCGAGTTAAACAAAATCAACGACAATTTAAAGCTCATCCAAAATATGGTGTGGAGCGAGGAAAAAGAGCAGGGGCTACTCATCCCCCACGAGTTTGCCGAGATTTACCGCTTGGCTAAAAATAGCGGCATGCATAAATCCCATTTAGATGAGATCATGCGCCTAAGTTTGGAGCTCATGCCCGTGAAAATGCGGGAGAACTCGGTAACGGTCAAGCGCTACTTTAGAGAAGTGTTGCGTAAGATGATCTATTGCCGGCACGAGGGGCTGGATTTGAATTGTAAGAAGATTGTCATGTTGGTTGGGCCTACTGGGGTGGGCAAAACCACAACTTTAGCCAAACTCGCCGCCCGTTACTCTAAAATGCTGGATAAAAAATATAAAGTGGGGATTTTAACCCTAGACACCTACCGCATTGGGGCGGTGGAGCAGCTGGTGTGGTATGCCAAGAAAATGAAGATCAGCATTGAAACGGTGATGGATGCGCAAGACTTCAACAAAGAGATGCAGGCTTTAGAGTATTGCGATGTGGTGTTGATCGACACCACGGGACACTCCCAACACGACAGCAAAAAGATTGAGAATTTAAAGAAATTTACAGAAAACGGGTATAAAATCGACACGGCTTTGGTGCTGTCCTTGACAACAAAATACGAGGATTTGACCGACATTTACAACGCCTTTAGCCCTTTAGAGATCGACAGCTTGATCTTCACAAAATTAGATGAAAGCCGGGGGTTTGGAAACTTGTTTTCTTTAGTTTATGAGAGCAAAAAGCCCATCAGCTACCTTTCTATCGGTCAAGAAGTGCCTATGGATTTGCTCGTGGCGAGCAATGACTATTTGGTCGATTGCATGCTCGATGGCTTCACGCACCCGGGGAAACAAGCATGAAACATAACCAAGCCAGCGGTTTAGAACACATCATGGAGCCCCAAAGCATCTTTAACAAGAAGGGCAAGACAAAGTTTGTGGCCATCACTTCGGGCAAGGGGGGTGTGGGTAAATCCACGATCAGCGCTAATTTGGCTTATAGCTTGTTTAAAAGCGGCTACAAGGTGGGGATTTTGGATGCAGACATCGGGCTGGCGAATTTAGACATCATCTTTGGCATTAAAACCACTAAAAATATCTTGCACGCCCTGCGCGGCGAAGTGCATTTTAGCGAGGTGATCTACCCGCTGGAAGAGGGCTTTTATTTGGTGCCCGGGGATAGCGGAGAAGAGATTTTTAAATATGTGAGCCAAGACATTTTAGATAGCTATGTGGATGAAACAAAATTATTAGACGACCTAGATTACATGATCATTGACACAGGAGCGGGCATTGGCGAGTTCACCCAAGCCTTTTTAAGGGCGAGCGATTGCGTGGTGGTGATCACCACCTCTGATCCGGCCGCCATCACCGATGCCTACACGACCATTAAGGTCAATTCTAAAACCAAAGACGATGCCTTTGTGTTGGTGAATATGGTCGATTCGGCCGAGAAGGGACTACAAATTTTTGGGGGAATTCAAAGGGTGGCTAAAGAGAACATCCCCCACATGACCTTAAACTATCTAGGCAATATCCAAAACAGCAACGCCGTGCGCCGTTCGATCAAAGATCGCAAATTGTTGTGCAAGAGCGAGCCTTTCAACGCCTTTTCGTTGTCTATGAACCAAATTGTCAAAATCTTAACCCTAAAACTTGAGCAGGGCGTGATCGAAACCCCTAAGGACAACTTCATTGGGTTTTTCAAACGCTTACTCAAGTATCTGTGAGGTGGTGCATGAAACTGGATAACTTTGTCAATTTTTCCATTGTGGGCGGGTTTTTCATCGGGTTGATCTTGTCTTTACTGAAGTTCGATCAGGCGGAGTATATTTTATTTGGCACTTTGGTGTCCACCGTGGGTTTTTATCTCATTATTCTGCTCTTTGCTTCGGTGTATATGGGTTTCGTTTATCCACGCAAGAAGTTCTTAAACAAGGTAGATTTAGAGCGCAAATTGACCCACTTTAGCAAGGAGTTTATGCAACGTGAAAAAGAGATGGAAGACCTGCTCAATTATGTCCGCAACTATGAGTATAACGAGGGCTAGCCTTTGAGCGCAACGCCTTATTTAGACCAAATCCAAAATTCTCAAGATGAGCTGGCGATCCAATACTTGCCTGCGGTGCGCTCTATGGCGTTTCGCTTAAAAGAACGCTTACCCAGTTCTGTGGATTTCAACGATTTGGTTTCTGTGGGCACTGAGGAGCTCATCAAACTCTCTAGGCGTTACGATGCCGCCTTAAACGACTCGTTTTGGGGCTATGCCAAAACGCGGGTCAATGGGGCGATGTTGGATTATCTGCGCTCTTTAGATGTGGTGTCGCGCTCTTCAAGAAAGCTCATAAAAAGCATTGACGGCGAAGTCACTAAGTATTACAACGAGCATGGGCAAGAACCCGATGATGCCTATTTGGCTGAGGTGCTGGGCGAGGACATCACCAAGATTAGGGACGCTAAAGCCGCCTCCGACATTTACGCCCATGTGCCCATGGACGAGCAGTTCAACGCCATTGAGCAGGACAACATCACCAAGAAATTAGAGTTTGAAGAGCTTTTAAGCGCGATTCAAGCCACGCTAAAGACCATGACCGATCGCGAACAGCTGTTGATTCAGCTCTATTTTTTTGAAGAGCTGAATTTAAGCGAGATCAAGGAGATTTTAGGCATCACTGAGTCGCGTATTTCGCAAATCATTAAGGAAGTGATCAAAAAGGTACGTAAATCTCTAGGAGAGAGCCATGGCTGATATTCTAAGTCAAGAAGAGATCGATGCCCTTTTAGAAGTGGTGGACGAGGGCGACGATGTCAATACTCTGCAAAAGCACGAAATCCTCCCCCAAAAGCAGATCACCCTTTACGACTTCAAACGCCCCAATCGGGTGAGTAAGGAACAGCTGCGTTCTTTTAGAAGTATCCACGACAAAATGGCGCGCAGTCTCTCTAGCCAAGTGTCGGCGATCATGCGCTCCATTGTGGAGATTCAGCTACACAGCGTGGATCAAATGACCTATGGGGAGTTTTTAATGAGCTTGCCTAGCCCCACTAGCTTCAATGTCTTCTCCATGAAACCCGTAGGGGGCAATGGGGTGCTAGAAGTAAATCCCAGCATTGTGTTTCCCATGATTGATCGATTGCTCGGGGGCAAGGGGAGTGCTTACGAGCAAATGCGCGAATTTAGCGACATTGAGCTCAATTTGCTAGACACGATTTTAAAACAAGTCATGCAAATCTTAAAGGACATTTGGACTCCCGTTACTGAGTTTTACCCCACCATCGATGCCAAAGAATCGAGTGCCAATGTGGTGCAAATCGTGGCACAAAATGAAATCGTCATCATGGTGGTGATGGAGATTGTGATCGGGCATTCTAGAGGGATGATGAATTTGTGCTACCCGGTGATCTCCATTGAGGGGATTCTCTCTAAAATGGGCAATCGCGATGTGATGCTCACGGAAACCAGCTCTAAAAAAAGCCGCAATAGAGAGTTGCAAGCCTTAGTGGGGGGGCAAGCGTGGATGTGTCGGCGTTTTTGGGGGGGTACAACTCACTTTAAAAGAAATCCTAGATTTGGTCGTGGGCGACACAATCCGTTTAAACAAAGTGGCGAACGATGTGGTGGTGGTGAACATTGACAAAAAAGAGCGCTACTTAGCCACTGTGGGCTATAAGGGTTACCGCAAAACCATCCAAATTAAAGAAGTGATTCAAACCGAAAAAGACAAAGTCAAAGAAATCCTAGAAGTGCTGGAAAACCAAAGAAAGATCAAAATCGGCAACATTAAGGAAGAAGAATGATCAACGATTTTTTAAAGCTTTTCATACAAGAATTCACGACCACGATCAGCGGCTTGCTAGGCAAAGCCCCCGAAGTGGAATTAAAAAATGAAATCTCCGTGGGGGATTTTATCTTTATAGAACACGCTTCAGTTGCTATCCATGTAACCCCCAACGCAAACTTAACAATCACCCTAGCCATCCCCGTGCCTATGGCCACAGCTTTAGCGGATTTAATGGTTGGGGGGGAGGGGACTTCTAAGGAAACTTTAGAAGCAGACGACTTAGACGCGATCAAAGAGATCGGAGCGAATGTCTTTGGGGCTTTAAGCACCGCTTTAAAATCCCAAGAGACCCTACCAAAACTGGGCTTTGAAACAGAGGGGGCGGTCTTTGCTCACGATGCGTCTTCACTCGATCCTTACAGCGATGGTTATGAATTTGGCTTTAAACTAGACGCGTTGGAGTCGAGTTTCTTTATTTTCTGCGGAGGGGTGTTTATCGAACTCTTTAACAAAAAAGAAGTGGTCCAAAATGTTTCCAAAGGCCGTCCCGCCCCCGCAGCACCCAGTATCCCTGTCGTGCAAAGGACAGAGCGTGCCGATGGCGATCACTCCCTAGAACAGCTTGAGATCCGCAACATCAACATGCTTTTAGACATCAAGCTCAATGTCAAGGTGCGTATCGGACAGAAAAAGATGATCTTAAAGGATGTCGTGTCTATGGATATAGGTAGTGTGGTGGAGCTCAATCAAATGGTCAACGACCCCCTAGAAATTCTCGTGGATGATAAAGTGATCGCCAAGGGGGAAGTGGTGATTGTGGATGGCAACTTTGGCATCCAAATCACCGACATCGGCAGTAAAAAAGAACGTTTGGAACAGCTAAAAAACAGCTAGTCGCCTTTCTTCACAAGGTCTTTGATCCACTGCTTGACCTTGTTGACGCAGGTTTCAAAGGCGTTTTTATAAGGCTCGCTCTCAAATCCAAAACTTTCGTGTAATTGCGTCAAAAGATTTTTTTGTTTGTCTGTGAGTTTTTGGGGATATAAAATTTTCAACACTGCCACTAAATTGCCATAACGCCCCGTGTGGATGTCCCTAATGCCCTCATTTTTAAACACAAATTGTGCTCTGTCATGGGCGTTGGGGGGGATTTGCAATTCCAATTCCTTTTTCAAAGAAGGCACCATGATTTTAGAGCCCAGCGGAATGGAGGTGAAAAACACAGGCACTTCAATGTAAATGTGTGCGCCATCGCGTAAAAAATGCTCGTCCTGCCCCACTATGGCTTCTAAAAACAAATCCCCCCTAACCCCCTTTGGTATTCATTGCCCCGATTAGGCACTCTAATGCGGTTTTTATTGTCAATGCCCTCGGGCACATCTAGCTCAAAGCTCTCTTTTTGCACCTTAAAGCCCTCCCCCTTGCACGCCATGCATTTCTCCACAGCTACTTGCCCGCTCCCCTGACACTTAGAGCAAGTGCTTGCCATCGTCATGAAGCCTTGTTGCACGAAGGTTTGCCCCCGCCCTTGACATGCCTTGCACGGCTGCATTTTATTGTCCTTTGCTCCACTGCCCTGACAATCCACACAAAAGGCCTTATACTCCAAATCCACGCTCTTTTTACAGCCAAAGACCGCCTCTTTAAAGCTTAAATCTAGGGCGACTAATAAATCCCTAGGGATTTTGCTCTGTGGGCGTTTGCTAAAGCCAAAGGCACTGGAAAAGAGCGAATCCTCCCCAAATAAGTCGGCAAAAATGTCGCCCAAATCGCTAAAGCCCCCATTCCCCGCCCCTGCAGGCCTCTTTGCCGTAGCGGTCGTAGACTTGGCGTTTTTGATCATCGCTTAGCACCCCATAAGCCTCGCTGATTTGCTTAAACTTCTCTTCAGCCTCGGGGTTGTCTGGGTTGTAATCGGGGTGGTATTTGCGGGCAAGTTGCTTAAACGCTTTTTTAATGGTTTCCTTGCTCGCTCCTTTATCCACGCCCAAGAGTTCGTAATAATCCACTAAAACACCTCATTGCTTAGTTTAAAAGGGGCTATTTTACCCTAAAATCTTTTAAGCGTGGTAATTTGGGGCTTCTTTGGTGATGTCTACATCATGTACATGCGACTCTTTGAGCCCCGCTGCGGTGATCTCTACAAACTGGGCGTTGGCCGTGAGCGTGGGGATGTCTTTAGCCCCCAAATAGCCCATAGAGGATCTTAGCCCCCCCACAAGCTGGTAAATAATATCTGCGATCTTGCCCCGATAAGGCACACGCCCCTCAATGCCCTCTGGCACTAACTTTTCAGACGCAAGCCCCTCTTGAAAGTAGCGATCTGAACTGCCCCTGGTCATCGCCCCAATGCTGCCCATGCCCCGATAGCTCTTATACTGTCGCCCTTGATAGATCAAGGTGTCCCCGGGGGATTCTTCTGTGCCGGCAATCAAAGAGCCGATCATCACGCAAGATGCCCCCACAGCTAAGGCTTTTGCCACATCGCCGGAGTATTTGATCCCCCCATCGGCAATTAAAGGGACATCGTGCTTTTTGGCTTCTTGATAGCAATTGTCAATGGCACTGATTTGGGGCATGCCCACCCCAGCCACAATGCGGGTCGTGCAAATGCTGCCCGGCCCGATCCCCACTTTCACAGCATCCGCCCCCGCGCTGATTAAATCCCTAGTCGCCTGCGCTGTCACGACATTGCCTACGACCACATCGATGTCTAATTCTTTTTTAAGGGCTTCTAGGGTTTTTGCCACATTGAGCGAGTGCCCGTGTGCACTATCAAGCACCAACACATCTGCCCCCGCTTTGGCTAAAGCCCTTGCGCGATCGAGCTGATTGACCCCAATGGCCGCGCCTACCCTTAAACGCCCCAAATGGTCTTTATTTGCCTGTGGGTATTCGATGCGCTTTTGGATGTCTTTAATGGTGATGAGGCCCTTTAGGGTGTTGTTTGAGTCCACTAGGGGGAGCTTTTCAATGCGGTGTTCGTGCATGATCGCCTGCGCCTCTTCAAAACTCACACCCACGGGGGCGGTGTGTAGGTTTTCTTTGGTCATCACATCGCCCACACGCCGGCTTAAATCTAGCTCGAAACGCAGATCACGGTTGGTTAAAATCCCTATGAGCTTTTTGTTTTGATCCACGACCGGCACGCCTGAAATTTTATAATTGTCGGTGATCGCCTTTGCCTCAGCTAAACTTGCCTCAGCATGGATATAAATGGGGTCGTGGATGATCCCGCTCTCGCTTTTTTTGACCTTTAAAATCTGCTCCACTTGGGTTTTAGTGTCCATGTTCTTGTGGATAATGCCAAGCCCACCTAGTCTTGCCATCGCAATGGCGGTTTTGTATTCGGTTACCGTATCCATCGCCGCGCTCACAAAGGGGATGTTTAAAGAAATGCGGGTGCTAAGCTTAGAATACACGCTGACTTCTTTGGGCAACACTTGTGAGAAAGCAGGCAAAAGCAGGACATCTTCAAAGGTGAGGGCTTTTTGGACTAATTGCATGCCACGCCTTTAAAGGTGAGATTGAGCGCGTTCTCAAGTCCAAAGGCGGCATCTAAAATGCGCTGCTCTTCAAAGGCGGGGGCGACAAATTGCAAGCCCACGGGCAAGCCTTCCACACTCTTAGCTACGGGCAAAGAGATCGCCGGTAAACCGGCTAAATTCACCCCCACCGTGTAAATGTCGCTCAAATACATCTCTAGTGGGCTGGCGTGTGCATTGAACTTAGGCGCAATACAGGGGGCTACGGGGGCTAAGAGAATGTCCACTTCTTCAAAAATTTGGGCATATTGTTGGCGGATAAACGCCCGCGCCTTTTGCGCTTGTTGGTAGTAGGCCTCGTAGTAACCGCTGCTGAGCACAAAGTTGCCAAGCATGATGCGTCTTTTCACCTCAGCCCCAAAACCTTCTGTGCGGCTTTTGGTGTAAATCTCTTTTAAGTTGTTTGCGCTTGCCCTGCGTCCATAGCGCACCCCATCGAAGCGGGCTAAATTAGAGCATGCTTCAGCGGTGCTGATGATGTAGTAAGTGGCGGTGTCAAATTTGCCATTGGCCATTTGTTGGGGGACAATTTCATGCCCCATTTCTTCTAGCAATTTAGTGGTGTCGAAGTAGGCTTTTTGCACGCAAGGGTCGGCATCGTCTAAATAATCTTCAAGCACCCCGATTTTAAAGCGTTTGTTGGCGTCTAAATTTTTAAAGGTGAGTAAGGGGTCTTGCTTGGCACTGGTGGAGTCTTTAGGGTCGTGTCCGCTGATCGCATCTAAGAGCAGGGCGCAATCGGCGACATTTTGTGTGATCGGTCCGATTTGATCCAAACTAGAGCTGTAAGCCACCAACCCATAACGGCTCACCCGCCCATAAGTGGGCTTGAGCCCCACACAGCCGCAATAGCTTGCTGGCTGGCGGATAGAGCCCCCCGTATCGCTGCCTAAGGCAGCTATAGCAAGCCCTCCCGCCACTGCACTTGCACACCCCCCTGAGCTGCCCCCCGCCACGCGGCTTAAATCCCTCGGGTTTTTCACCGCCCCATAGCAGCTAGACTCGCTGGTGCTGCCCATCGCAAACTCGTCCATGTTCGCCACGCCAAAGGCGCACATGCCATTTTTGTGCAAGTTTTCCACCACGCTGGCGTGATAAGGTGCAATGTAGCCTTGTAAAATTTGGCTCGCGCAAGTGATCGCCCACCCCTTAACATTGATGTTGTCCTTAATGAGAATCGGCACGCCTCCCCCGCTTGCCCCATCTGTTTCGGGCGGGCGGATATAGGCGTTTAGCTCGCTTTGCGCCACTTCTTTAGCGATTTGCTTTTTCAACTCTTCTAACTCATTAGGGACCAACCCCATGGCTTGCGTGAGTGTCAGCATTTGATCTCCTGTTTTCATTTATCTTAGCAAATACAGAGTAAAACTTTGTTATAGAAAAATCTAGCTTAGCGAAAACTTTTAGGGGTCATTTTTAGTGTTTTTAGAGTGGTATGTTTATGTCCTTGTGGCTTTAGCGGCTTTTTGTGCGGGATTGGTAGACTCCATCGCCGGGGGTGGGGGGCTCATCACGGTGCCCACGCTCTTAGCTCTTGGCATCCCCCCTCATTTAGCTCTAGCCACGAATAAATTACAAAGCAGCTTTGGGAGTTTCAGTGCTGCGCTCAATTTCTGCTTAAAGGGCATGGTGTCTTTAAAAGAAGTGGCTTTTGGGGTGGCTTGCGTGGTGGTGGGGGCAAGCTGTGGCACAAGCCTGATTTTACACCTAAAGGCGGATTTATTGCGGTTACTCATCCCCCTATTTTTATCGCTCATCTTTATTTATACCTTGCTCTCGCCTAAAATGGGCGAGGGCGATCGCCCCGCAAAACTCAAAGCCCCCCTATTTTACGGCGTTTTTGGCGTGGGGCTGGGCTTTTATGACGGCTTTTTTGGGCCGGGCACGGGATCGTTTTGGACTTTTGCTTTAGTTTCTCTTTTGGGCTTTAATCTCAAAAAAGCCACCGCACACACAAAGGTCTTTAATTTCACAAGCAATGCCATGAGTCTTAGCGTGTTTTTAATCGGGGGGAAAGTTATTTGGGCGGTGGGGCTTTTAATGGGTGTGGGGCAAATGCTGGGGGCATGGATGGGGTCTAATTTGGTGGTGCGTAAAGAAGTCAAATTTATCCGCAAGGTGTTTTTATGCGTGGTGGGGGCGACTATTTTAAAATTGTTTTGGGATTTTCTGCATTGAAAGTGCGTGGTGGCTTGAGGCGGAATCGAACCACCGACACGGAGATTTTCAGTCTCCTGCTCTACCGACTGAGCTATCAAGCCATAAACGCTTATTGTAAACGCTCTTATCTAAAATTTTACTTAAAATGTTATAATAGAGGGATTTTGTGGGCAAAGGTTTTAGAAAATGCATTTGGTTTCGTGGAATGTCAATGGCTTAAGAGCTTGCATGCAAAAGGGCTTTAAAGACTTTTTAGAGCAGAGTGGGGCGGACATTTTTTGCGTGCAGGAAACCAAAATGCACCCCGAGCAAGCCAACTTTACATTTGGGGGCTATCATGCCTTTTGGAACAGTGCAGAGAAGAAAGGCTACAGCGGGGTGTTGACCCTTAGCAAAGAAGAGCCCTTAAGTGTGCGCTATGGGATTGGCATTGCCGAACACGACTCAGAGGGGCGGGTGGTGGTGTGCGAATACTCTAGGTTTTATTTAGTTAATGTTTATGTCCCCAACGCCCAAAGGGGGCTTGTGCGCCTGCCTTACCGCCTGGAGTGGGAGAAGGCTTTTAGGGGATTTTTAGGCGGACTTATGGCGCAAAAGGCGGTTTTGGTGTGTGGAGATTTAAATGTGGCGCACACAGAGATCGATTTAACCAACCCGCAAGCCAACCGCTACAACGCCGGCTTTAGCGACCCTGAACGCCACGCCTTTGGTGCGCTTTTACAAGAAGGTTTTATAGACACCTACCGCCACTTTTACCCCGACAAAAGGGAGGTTTATACGTGGTGGAGTTATATGAGCCAAGCGAGGGAGCGCAATATCGGTTGGCGCATTGACTATTTTTTAGCCTCTAAGAATTTGCAAGACACGCTGCAAAACGCCCACATTTACGCCCATATCCTAGGCAGCGATCACTGCCCCGTGGGGCTGGATTTGCATGGATAAAAAACCTTTAAGGGAGATTTTTAAGGGGCATAACAAGCCCTTTAAAGTACCTCTGCCCTACTTTGACCCCACAAGGGCTCGTGTATGCATGGAGTGCGTGGGGGATTGCGTTGCGAGTTGCCCTGAAAAAATCATTGTCAAAGAGCCGGGGCAAGCCCCCCATTTGGATTTTAGTTTAAGTGGTTGCACCTTTTGTGGGGCGTGTGTGCCGGCGTGTGCTGCGTGCGGGGGGGTGTTAGAAGCGGATAGGACAGGTATAGACGCTGTGGCTTTAATAGACACGGCTAAATGTTTGGGGCATCAGGGGGTGGTGTGCTTTGCATGTGGGGACGCGTGCAAAGATAAAGCAATCCATTTTTTAGGCATGTTTAAACCCCGGGTGGATTTAAAGGGCTGCACGGGGTGTGGGTTTTGTGTGGGAGTCTGCCCCACAGAGGCGATTTTATTTATTAAGAGGTCGGTATGAATATTTCAAGTGTGGTTGTGCGGGTGGAGCTGGAGGCGTTTGAGGGGGTTTTAGAGAGCCTTAAAAACATAGAAAATGTTGAGGTAGGGGCGTTTGACAAGGATAAGGGGGTCATCATCGCCTTGATTGAAGCAGAAAGTGTCAACGAGGAAGTCAAGGCAAATCGGGCAATTGAGCAAACTAGGGGGGTCATCAGCGCACACATGCACTATAGTTATAGCGATGAGAGCCCCCTACCCCCAGACATACAGGCGAGCCTGGAAAAGATCGAAAACACAGACGCTAAGAGTGTGCGTTATGGGGGAGATGTGAACAATTGGCTCTTTGATAAATAGCTAGTTTGCCTTTCTTGTGTCGAGCCACTGGGATTTTAAATCTAGGGCCGTCTGTAAAGAGTTTTCAAGTTGGTTTAACACGCTCAGCATTTGGCTGTAGTCTAGCCCATCTTGGTTGGCGTTTTTGACTTCTTTTTGTAGGGCGTTGGTGAGACTCAAGGCTTTGTCTAAGTCCACGGGGGGTTCAATGGCTTTTTTAAAGACCGCCCCCAGTCCTGTGGGTTTGGATGCACCCTTGTTGGGGTTTAACACCGCCCTTAAGCTCTTGCTCTCTTGGTAGAACTTGTCAAGCTGTTTGACTTGTTGGTAATCCCTACCCGCATCGATTGCCCCCTCAAGCATTTTATTGCTCACGCTAACCAGCTGATTTGCTAGATCCGCACTTTTGCCCTGTTCTTCTACAAGAGCTTGTATGTCTATGCCCCAAAGGGGGAGAAAACTAAAGAAAAACAATAGGGGGGCTAAAAACGCACGCAATCGTAAATCCATTTTTTCTAATCCTTCTAAATGCCAAATGTGCATGGTGGAGCTGTGGGGAGTCGAACCCCAGTCCAAAAATCACATCCTACCATGGGCGTCTACATGCTTAGAGAAGTTAAAAAAGTCTTAAGGCTTCACGGGCTAACTTCTCAAAGCCCAAAAGAAACCCCTAGCTCTAGGCTTACTCTAAGAGGCGAGCGACTCTTAAAGGCAATCGGCTAAGATGATGGAATGCCTAGCAAACACCGATCGATTCGCCAAGTTCCAGCTCGCTACGCCGCTTTAGCGTAGTTGGGAGCGTAATTAGGATTGTTTACGGTTATTGTTTGTGTCGTTTTACAAGAGACACTTGGCATGCGACCCACGCAACGCAATTCCTGTCGAAATCCTGTTTCAGCCCCTTACAAAAACAAGCCCGGGAAGTATAGCATAATAATCTGTCTACAGCTTTAAATGCTGATGTGATCTCAAGGTTGCCATTTGTACCAGCTACGGCGAGGTAGTGCTCACTACAGAGCACTTAATCCACATGCTCATGTTTATCGCCTTTGGCGACCACGTAGATAAATGTACCAAACAGCTACGCAAGCAATTCTTAAAACGCATCCATAATCTACGGTAGGAAAAACAACATGTCTAAAAATAAAAAATATACTTGGCTAGACGAGATGGAGCAGATGAGCAGTGCCCCCATCCAGCATTTCCAAACGCTCCAGGCACAAAAACACTTGTTTTGTGAGAATCGCTAGAAGAATGCCGTGCCACGCGGCGCAAGCTACAGGAGAGTCTAAAAGGCATTTACATGGGATGAAACCCTACGGGGATTTTTGAAAAACCAAAAGAGAGGAGTTACCGTGATTAATTGTCTATCGGTGGCCAACATCGACTACACAACATCTTGCACATTGTGAGCTTGTTACAGTGCTTGCCCGAGACTTGGGTTGCCATGGACCTGATCAAGCGTTTGGGCATGTGTTGCAAGACATGCAACAATCACACTAACGACCTGAACGATCGGGCTTGATTTTCATTAAACTTAGGCAAGAGGGCGGACAATATGGCAAGGAAAACACTATTTGCTCAAGCTGCCTGAAGACCCTGCTTGTTTGCAAAGAGCTCAAAATCCTCAGTATCAGTAAACGCCTCGAGTGGAAAAACCGTGTGCGCTTTTGCAGACACTACAAAGAAAACTAACTCCCGACTAAATGGACAAAAATTCCACTGTGTGGCAAGGCTGCACACAGCGCAACAGAAAAGGTCAAACCACGACAATAAGGACACTTGCACAGAGTGAAATTTTTTACCGTAAATAAACAGTTTGTGAGCTTCTATTGCTATTTTAAATAAAATTGTTTCACTAATGGATGGCGATTGGGGGCATTTGAAAGCCTTTTTTGAGATTCCACAAGACATTAAAGATTCGACGAGTCGACATCCAAAAATCGTTAAAAGGCAACTTTGTGGCTTATTTGTGTAGAAGTTGGCTATCATGACAGAAATTTAACATATCCCCAAAAGAGAGGGCTGATGGACACACAAACCACAAATACATTGGTGGATTTTGTTTCGGGCAAAGAGGTGAGGGCAAGCTGTGAGGAAAAAGAGGCGGTGCAACCCTTTTTAAAAATCTTGCACGAGGACTATGGCTACCCTAAAAGTTTGTTGCAAGCACATCCGCCATACAGGGTCAAGGCAAGTCCGGCAGATAAAAAAGGCTACCCCCTAGACATCGTTGTGTTCGAAACTATAGAGCATACCAAAAAGTTAAAAATGGTCGTGGAGTGTAAAAAGAAAGATAAAAAAGAGGGCATAGAACAGCTAAAAGACTATTTGAAATTTTGCGAAGCGCGCATAGGGGTTTGGTTTAATGGCATAGAGAGCGTCTATCTCCAAAAGATAGAGGGGGCTAACAGCATCACTTTTGAGGAAATCGCCGCCATCCCTAGACACAACGAGAGTTTGAGTGAGATTGGCAAGCACCTAAGAAAAGATTTAAAACCCACACATAATTTAAAAGAGATTTTTAAAGAGATTAGAGGGCGCATTGTGGCTAATAGCATTGGCGTGAATCGAGACGAGCAAATCGCCAAAGAGATGATTTTGCTCATCCTTTGTAAAATCTACGACGAGCGTTTTACGCCAAGCCTTGCCATGGTGCGCTTTAGGGCAGGTGTTGAGGAGAGTCCCGCAGAAGTCGTAGAGAGGATTGGTGGACTTTTTAAAGACATCCAGCAAAAATACGATGATGTGCTGAGCGCGCAAGATGCCCTCACCTTTGATGCCAAAACCCTTAAACTCATTGTAGGAAAACTTCAAAATATCTGTATCACAGAGACGGACAGGGACAGCGCACAAGATGCGTTTGAGGTGTTTATTGGCAACTCTCTCAAAGGCTCTCAAGGGCAGTTTTTCACGCCCAAGAATATCGTTACACTCATGGTTAAAATTGTAGCCCCAACCCCTAAGCACAGCATCATTGACCCCGCTTGCGGGAGTTGCGGGTTTTTAGTGGAGGCACTAAAATACCTGTGGCACACCCTAGACGCAACCATTGAAAATGAAATCTCTCGGGCTGAGGAAAAAATGGCTGTAGCGATTAAAAACATAAGGGGGATAGAGAAGGACAGCTTTTTAACCAAAGTAGGCAAAGCCTACATGGCCATTTTAGGCGATGGCAAGGGGGGCATCTTTTGCGAGGACAGCCTAGAGTTGCCTAAAAATTGGGGCGTGCTCACACAAAGCCAAATCAAATTAGACAGCTTTGACATTGCCTTTTCAAACCCACCCTTTGGTAAGGACATCAAAGTAACAGGCAAGAACAAGTTAGCGCAGTACGTTTTAAGTGGCAACAAAAAAGAGAACAACATTTCCACGCTATTTTTAGAAAGAAATTTGCAGTTTTTAAAGAAGGGGGGCAAGTTGGCCATCATTTTACCCGAAACTTACTTCCATGCGCCTAGCACGGGATATGTGAGAGAATTTTTAACCCAACACAACATCGAGTGGCTCATCGACATCCCCCACAACACCTTTAGGCCGCACAACAATGCCAAATGCATCATCTTGATTCTCCAAAAGGACACCCCGCAACAAGAATGCATCCACATGGCTGTCGCTGAGTTTATCGGGCACGACCACAATGGCAAGGCGATTTACAAGCCGGATGGCAGCCTCAAGGACGACACCCTGAGTATCCTCAATGAACTTAGAGGGGCAAGCCCCAAAAAATACACCTTTGAAGTGGAGGCTAGGCGGGTGCTGGCAAGTGGGGTTTTTATCCCTAGATACTTTTGGAACAATAAAGAGGAGGAAATCGAGGCGATGGCGCGGCAGAAAAACCTGCGTTTGATCTCTTTACAAGAATTGATCGCGCACAAATGCCTTAGCTTTTTTGATGGGCATGGCTCACCTAAAGGGGAGCTAAAGGGGAGGGGCAAATCCCCTATATTTGAGTTAAAGACATCGTGAACTGGCAAATTTATAAAGATCCCACCGCGATGATCCCCCCAAGCGAATACGACAGATTATTTTCTCAAGAGAAGGCACTCAAACCTAGAGACATCTTGTTTGTCAAACGGGGGAGTTACCGCATCGGCAGTGTGGCGATGGTCTCCCCTAACGACATAAATGTGGTTTTGACAAGAGAGATTCTAGTGTTGAGGCTAAGCACCCAAATGGCCTTAGAGCGCTACGGATTAACACCCGAATACTTGCTATACGCCATGTCCCACTTGCTCACCTATAAGCAACTGGAGAACAAGATTTTTATCGACACGACCCTACCCAACATTGCCCATCGATGGAAAGAACTTAAAATCCCCATCCCCAACGATGCCCATGTGCTAAAAAATATCACCCAAAAGGTCCAAAACACCATTGCCAAACAATGGGGATTTCTAGAAAGCATCGATGCGCTTAAAACCATGATGGGGTGTTTTACACTTGATCAAAACAAGGGGTTTAGCCACTTGGACAGACTTTGTCTCCACTTAAGAAGGGAAGCGAGAGGATGACAAAGCCCCCGGAGAGGTTTTTGCTAGTGTTTGGCCATCCATCCCGATGTGGGATTGGGATTCATCACAAACTTGAAATGTCAATTTTTGGAGTATGGGGTATACTACACAAGGTAGTCCCACTAATAAAATGGTTAAGTTGTTAGGCTCAAACGTTTCAACAAAAGAGATGCAACAACTCTTGATAGCTGATGTAGAAAAATTGTGAATCCAGTTCTTAAAAAATAAAGGGTAGTCACTTTAACATTAAACCCGCCACCATGGCGCAGTTCTTCTCCTCAAAGACAGCAAAGACATCATTGTGCAGTTTGGAGCTCCATTATTTGAAGGGCAATTAGGTTATTTGATTTTACATTGCCTTTTCTAAACCGTAGAATTGAAAACGTGACATTAGCGGTTTTGCTCTTGTTGCTCAGACTCATTGACACACCGATACCCTCCCCATGTGCAAACCATTTTTTCTCAAACATGCATTTTGCTTTTTTTGGAAATATTTGGAGTTTAGACTTCGACAAATGGCGTAAGATTTGAAAGCTATTTTATTCTTTCCATAAGACAATTTGACATTAATCTTTTATAATTCTGACAACTTTTTGGCAACATTAACGTAAAAGAGTATCTCTACTCCAGCCACACCCATGCATTAGAAACGACAACGATCCTAGAGAAAACACAGACGATGTGGTGCAAGTTTAGGATCAAGTTTAGGATCAAGCACGCATATCGCACTGAATTATTCATCTCTAGCAACCTTGCGCAATCTTGGATGAGATCTCTTGAAGGACTCTTGCTTTCCTCTCAATTTGTTACGTTAAATAGTTTATTTTTGAGAGCGGTGTAGGACTTTGATGAGCTTAAAGCTGAGGGCGTGTATGTGGGTGGGACAAAGCTTGTTTTGCACTCTAATTTCGACTTGTAATTTTTCTTTGATCTTTGTTTTGGCTTTTTCTTGTTCTTTTACGCGCTTGTGACTCTATACAAGGGTTTTCATCATCTCTAAATCCGCTTCCACCCCAACTACCCCACACAACGCGCTTGAAATGCCTGCGTCTGTTGTGGTGTTAATGGCTTCTACCCTTGTAATTTACTTGCATAGCCCCTTGATTTGCACTAATGGCTTAGAGTGCTGCTTTGATCATGCTCCAAAATATCCAAAAGGTTAAAATGCTTTTCGAGCTTTCTAGGCTCGTGATTCTCTTCCCATTGTAAACTAGGGTAATTTTGGCTAATTTTATGGGCTACTCTCTAAAAAAATAAGACCCATTATAAGATTTTTTGGTGATGGTATAAGAGTCTAGGAGTGGACTTTAGGAGGCGTTAAAAAATTTCACAAAATTTTAAGCCAGCAAGCCCCCTTTTTAACAGGGTTAAAAGGTTTTTTGCAACATAATAGCCCTTCTATTTGATATAAGGACAGCGATGATCACCCCCAAGACCTTGAGCGGTTTCAAGGACAGACTCCCCAAAGAGGCGATGGCAAAACAGGCCGTGCTTGAAAAGCTCGCCCGTGTGTTTAAAAGCTTTGGATTTGTGCCGATTGAAACCCCCCATTTAGAATACGCCCACATCCTTACCCAAGAGCAGGGCGGTATCCAAAAAGAAATCTACCTTTTTAAAGACCATGGCAAAAGAGAAGTGGGGCTAAGGTTCGATCAAACCATCCCCCTAGCCCGCTTCATCGCCCAGCACCACAACGCCCTAGGCTTGCCTTTCAAACGCTACGCCATTGGCAATGTCTTTAGGGGAGAGAGGGCGCAAAGGGGGCGCTATCGCGAGTTCACACAATGCGATTTTGACTTCATCGGCAGTTATAGTTTATTGTGCGATAGCGAAGTGATCCAAGTCATCATCTCTAGTTTAAAGGCCCTAGATTTAGAAGAGTTTTGCGTGTGGATCAACCACCGCAAAATTCTAAACGGGCTGTGTGCCCACTTTGGCCTGCATTCAAGCGAAGAGGTGATCACTTTCTTACGCATTGTAGATAAACTTGGCAAGATCGGCGAGCAGGGCGTGCTTTTAGAGCTTGGTGAGCACTTTAGCCAAGACTTCAAACCTCTTTTGCAGATTTTAAACACCAAACAAGAAGAGGACTGCGCCGAGTTCTTTAAAAGCGTGGCATATCTAAAAGAACTGCACCCCCTAATCAAAGAAGGCCTAGAGGAGTTAGAGGAGTTATTTAACCTGCTTTTAAGCCTAGAGATCGACCCCGAGCATTTTAGGGTGGATTTTTCTATTGCTAGGGGGCTTGGCTACTACACGGGCATCATTTATGAAACCACGCTAAACCAGCTCACCAGTTTAGGCAGTGTATGCTCAGGGGGGCGTTACGACAATTTAACCCGCAGTTTTAGCACCCAAAACTTGCCCGGCGTGGGGGCTTCTATTGGGCTAGATCGCTTGCTGGTGGCTTTGGAGGAATTAGAATTGGTGGAGAATAAATCCACGAGCGCTAGGGTTTTGGTGGTGTGCATGCAGCCTGAGCACTTTGTGTATGCGAGCCAAATCGCCCAAAAGTTCCGTCAAAGTGAGATCAACACCGAACTATACCCCGAGATTGAGAAGTTAAAAAAACCCTTCAGCTACGCCAACCACAAGGGGCATGAGTTCGTGGTGGTTTTAGGAGAAGAAGAAGTCAAAAAGGAGAGTTTAACCTTGAAAAACATGACAACGGGCATGCAATTCAACCATTTGAGCTTTTTAAGAGCTCTTAGTATGGTGAGCGAATGAAAACCTACAACATTGCTCTAGTGGGCGCAAGTGGGGCTGTGGGCGCAGAGCTCATCAGTATTTTAGAGGAGATCAATTTCCCCATAGGGCATTTTTTGCCCCTAGTGAGCGCAAGAAGTGCGGGGCAGAAAATCCACGCTTTCAGTCAAGAATACACCCTAGAACAAGCCACGTCTAAAAGCTTTCAAGGGGTGGATATTGCCTTTTTTAGCGCAGGCTCTAAGGTGAGCGAGCAGTTAGCCCCTGTGGCGGCACAAGCGGGGGCGGTGGTGATCGACAACACGAGTTTTTTCCGCCTTGAGCCTGAAGTGCCTTTAGTGGTGCCTGAGGTCAACCCCAGCGATTTAGCCCATTGCCCTAAAAACATCGTCGCTAACCCGAATTGCTCCACCATCCAAATGGTGCAGGTCTTAAACCCCTTGCATAGGACCTTTGGCGTTGAGCGCGTGGAGGTGAGCACCTATCAAGCTGCAAGTGGGGCAGGTAAAAGGGGGCTAGAGGAGTTGCAGGCGCAAATGGCGGGCAGCACCCACGCACAGGTCTTCCCCCACCCCCTAGCGTTAAATGTGATCCCCCAAATTGATATTTTTATGCCCAATGGCTACACGAAAGAAGAGCTTAAAATGGTGTATGAAACCCATAAAATCATGCACGCTAGCTTTCCCATCAGCGCAACCTGTGTACGGGTGCCCGTGTTAAGAAGCCACAGCGAGAGCATCAGTGTCCGCTTTAAAACCCCCGTGGGTGCCAAAGAGGCGCAAGAAGTGCTCAAAAATGCGCCTAATGTTGTCTTGGTGGACGATCCCGAGCAGAAACTCTACCCCATGCCCATCACCGCCACAAGCACAGACCAAACCTTCGTGGGGCGGGTGAGAAACGATCTCTTTGACCCCCACACCTTGCATTTATGGTGTGTCGCCGATCAGTTGCGCGTGGGGGCAGCCACCAATGCAGCAAGAATTGCTTTAGAGTGGATCAAGACCCACTAGGGAGTTGTTTGAGGGTCTGCAGCACCCCTGAAAAGTCGGGCTTTTTAATGCCCTTCTCTTTTAAGTAGCCCTCGCTCACTTTTTTCCAAATAAAAGTCTTGCCAAAGAAACCCCGACGATCAAGGCTGGGTAAAAACTTTAAATCCCCGTTTTTATCTTGGTGAATCTGCACATAGTAAGTGCGCCCATCGTAAAAGTTATAGGCCTTGCCATTTTTGTAGGTGTTGCCACACACACGGGTGAGCCCATACAAAAACACCACGCCCTTGTCGCTACGATCCCTTAGTGCCGGGTCTTTGTTGTAAATGTCCTTGCCAGCGGGCGAGCCATCCACATTGGCGATCCCATAGGCGTAGTAGCGATCCCCATATTTAAAAAACTCCACATAGGAGCTTTTCATGTATAAAAAAGCTTGGGTTTTGTAAATGCCATCTAAAGTTTCTGCCAACAAAGGCAAGCCTAAGCCAACAATAAAAAACAAATACTTCATAAAAACTCTACAGCTTAAATTTAACGAGACTGGCAGGGACTTTCACCACGACCTTGTAGACAAGACCGGGTCTTTTGGCTTCTGTGGTGTGGGCATCGTGGTTAAATAAAACCGCAAGCATGCCCGCATGCAAGGGCACTTGGTAACATAAGCTGTTGTGTTGGTAGGTTTCTTGGTCTTTTTCAGGGTTGTAGGGGGCAAGCACACTTAAATCGGTCTTGTCAGCTAGGTGCAAAATTTCGCCCCCCATCACCACTAATAAAAAGTCTATGTATTCTCTATGTGTTTCAAGCGTGCCTAGCTCAGGGTTATAGACAATCTCGATAGCGCGCATGCCCGCCGTTAATTCTTTTGTCATGGAGCTTACCTGCCTTTGCAATAAGGCTTGGCAAGCGGGGTGCTTAGAGTCGCAAATTTGCTTTAAGTAGGTGTAAAGACTCTCCAACTCCTGGGTTTTAGAAAACAAACCCGCCAACGAGTCCAATTTACCGATGACCGCCATTTTCTCTCCAAAATCTCAATTAGCCCGCTATTCTAGCAAAAAAGCCTAAATAAAGGGCAAACTTAAGCCAACAAGGCTTCCTTGAGTGTGGCGGTGTCTACCACGCTGTAAGTGGGTTTAGAGCTTAGGCGTTTGTTAAGGTTTTTCAACACACTTGTGCCAAACTCCACATAAACAGAGTCTTTATTTTCGCACACACCCACGCAATCGCTGTAACGCACGGGCTGTGTGAGCTGCACGCCCAAGCACTCCAGTGCCCCCTCTTTGTCTTTATAGACTTGGGTCGTGGCGTTAGACACCACGCCAAAGTTGTAGCTGTCTTTTAAATGTTGCTCTAGTAGGGCTTTAAAAGGTTGCACCATCGGCTCTAAAAGGGGGCAGTGGCTCACGACATTCATGGGCAGTAGAACTAATTTTTTTGCCCCAAAGCTTTTAGGCTCTAGGCTTTGTAAATACGCCTTAGCCCCCGCAAGCACGACCTGAGTGCCGTTAAAATTGGCCGCATAGAGCACCTGCCCGGCTTCTCTTGCCTGCAAGCAAAAGGACTCCAAGAGGGCAATGTCCGCTCCAAGCACCGCTAGCATGCCCATCTCTTGCCCCATTTTAGCGCACACCTCTTCCATCAAACGCCCCCGCTCAAAGACAAGCTTCAGTCCACTTTCTAAATCTAGGGCCCCACTCGCTCCATTGGCACTAATTTCTCCTAGTGAATGCCCTAGGGCTAGTTGTGGCAGCTTGCCCCCCTCTTGCTGATAGATGGCGTAGGCCATCATAGACACCAAAAAAATCGCGCTTTGGGTGTAGGCACTTTGGTTGATTAGGGGGTTTTCGCTCCAAAGGAGTTTAGCCATGTCGGTGTGTAGTTGGTCGCTTGCCCTCTCACACATTTGTTTAGCTAAGCTGAAGTTGGCGCATAAGTCCTGCCCCATGCCGATTGTCTGCGAGCCTTGCCCGCCAAAAAGTGCCACCATGTTACTCTCCTTGCTGCTCTAAACCCTGTGCCTGTGCGTGGGCGATTAGAGGTTCGATCACGGGGTCTAAATTGCCCGAGAGCATCAACTCCTCAAGGCTGTATAAAGTCAAATTAATGCGGTGATCGCTTAAGCGGTTTTGTGGATAGTTGTAAGTGCGGATGCGCTCACTGCGATCCCCGCTACCCACCTGCATTTTGCGGCTGGCGGAGTTGGCCTCTTGTTGCTCTTCGATCTGCTTTTCATACAAGCGGGCCTTTAAAATTTTTAACGCCTTGTCGCGGTTCTTGTGTTGCGATTTCTCATCTTGCATGGACACGCTGATCCCAGTGGGGACATGGGTGATCCTCACTGCCGAGTCCGTCGTATTCACGCACTGCCCGCCATGCCCGCCGGCTCTAAAAACCTCAATGCGTAGATCGCTGGGGTTGATATTCACCTCCACATCGTCCACTTCGGGCATGATCGCCACGGTGACGGCAGATGTGTGGATGCGCCCTTGCGACTCGGTTTCAGGCACTCTTTGCACGCGGTGCGTGCCCGCTTCAAATTTGAGCCTTGAATACACCCCCTGCCCCTTGATCAAAGCGATCATCTCCTTATACCCACCCACGCTGTTTTCACTGGAGCTCACGATCTCCACTTTCCAACGCTTCAAGTCGGCGTAGCGGCAATAGGCCTTAAACAAGTCGCCCACAAAAATCCCCGCCTCATCGCCCCCCGTGCCGGCCCTTAGCTCCAAATAAATATTTTTATTGTCGTTGGGATCTTTGGGGATCAACAATACCTTTATGCGCTCCTCTAGGGTGTTCTTCTCCTCCTCTAGAGATTTGAGCTCTTCTTTGGCAAGCTCGCCTAGCTCCTTATCCTCTAATAGGGCTTTGTTCTCTTGGATGCCCTCTAAGAGTCGTAGGTAGGTTTTAGCGGCTTGGGCTAATTCTTCGATCCCGGCTTGCTCTTTGCTTAGGGCGGTGAGCTGCTTGATGTCGGCTAAAACTTCGGGCTGGGTGAGAGCGTGGGCGAGCGCCTCGTAGCGGTCTACGATCGCTTGAAGTTTATTAGACAGCACAGCTTAGGCGGTGGCTAGGGCGATCTTTTTCACGCTGGCGTTTAGGCGGGACACTTTCCTAGAAGCGGTGTTTTTCTTTAAGACCCCTTTGCTGACGAATCTATGTAGTTCCTTATTCGCCACTTTTAACGCATCTTGGGCTTTAGGCACATCGTGGCTGGCAACGGCTTCTCTCACGGCCTTAATGATGTTTTTAATACGGGTTTTATAAAAGCGGTTGCGCTCGGTGCGCTTGATGGTTTGGCGAATCCTTTTCTCAGCGGACTTATGGTTAGCCACTACTTAATCCTTTTATCAAAAATAATATGGCAGGATTCTATCTAAAAAAGCATTAAAGACTGATTAAATAGGACAAGGCATGGTTTTTGGCACAGATGGGGTGCGGGGCAAGGCGGGCGTGGAGATCACACCCATGTTTGTGATGCGCTTAGGGCTAGCCGCCGGGCTTTACTTCAAAGAGCAGGCCACGAGCAATAAAATTTTAGTGGGTAAGGACACACGCAGGAGTGGGTATATGATTGAAAATGCCCTTGTGAGTGCCTTGACCTCTGTGGGTTACGATGTGATGCAAATCGGGCCCATGCCCACCCCTGCCATTGCGTTTTTGACAGAGAACATGCGTTGCGATGCGGGGGTGATGATCAGCGCAAGCCACAACCCCTTTGAAGACAATGGCATTAAGTTTTTTGACCGCTTTGGGGATAAACTCCAGCGGCAGAGCGAAGAAGAGATTGAAAAAATCTTTGACGACACGAAGCGGCTTGAGAGCAGTTGTCAGTGTGGGGTGGCGATCGGCAGTTCTAAGCGCATTGACGATGTGATCGGGCGTTACATCGTGCATTTAAAAAACTCTTTTCCTAAACACCTAAGTCTGCAGGGCATGCGCATTGTCATAGACACGGCAAATGGCGCGGGGTATAAGGTCGCTCCCATTGTCTTTAGTGAACTAGGGGCAGATGTGATTGTCATCAACGATGAGCCCAATGGGAGCAATATCAACGCGCAATGTGGCGCACTCTATCCCCTAGAACTCAGCCAAGAGGTCAAACGTTACCGGGCGGATTTAGGCATTGCTTTAGATGGGGATGCGGATCGGCTCGTGGTGGTGGATAATTTGGGCGAAGTGGTGCACGGGGATAAACTCATTGGGGTCTTAGCCACCTACCAACAACAAAAGGCAAAGCTGGTGCACAACCAAATCGTGGTAACCACCATGAGCAATCTAGCCCTGCAAGCCTACTTAGAAAAGCAGGGCATCGCTCTTGTGCGCTGTGGGGTGGGTGATAAACTCGTGCGCCAAAGCATGCAAGAACACCAAATCAACTTCGGGGGAGAGCAAAGCGGGCATGTCATCTTTGGCGATTACGCCAAAACGGGCGATGGGATCATGAGCGCATTGCAAGTGGCTGCCTGCGTGCTGGAGAACAACAAGCCCAGCAGCGTGGTGCTAAACCCCTTTGAGCTGCACCCCCAAATTTTAGAAAATGTGCGCGTCAAGCACAAAAAGCCCCTAGAGCAAATCCCCGGTTTTGAAGAGTTGCTTAAAAGCTTAGAGCAAGAAGGCTTGCGCCATTTGATCCGCTACTCAGGCACCGAAAACATTTTACGCATTTTGCTAGAAGGGGAGCAGCAAACCCTCTTAGACAAGCGGGTTCAAGAGCTGCAGGCGTTTTTTAAAGAGCATTTGAATTGACTTGCACCTTCAAATTTTGGCTCACCTTTGGGCTTGCCCTTGTTACCGACCAAATTGTCAAGCAGTTTATTTTGCATGGCGTGCGCTATGAAGGCCCTGTGATTTCTATCGTGCTTGCCTACAATAAAGGTGTGGCGTTTTCCATGCTACACTTCTTGGGGGTGTGGCTGAAGTATTTGCAAGTGGTGCTGCTGGCAGGGCTTGGGATGTTTTTGTGGCGGCAAAAGGCGTTGTTTCAAGAAAACGCCTTGCCCTTTGGGCTCGTCTTGGGGGCGGGGGCTTCGAATGTGCTCGATCGCTTTGTGCACGGGCATGTGGTTGACTATGTCTATTGGCACTATAAATTTGACTTTGCGATTTTTAACCTTGCTGATGTGTTGATCGATGTGGGTGTGGGGTTGCTCATTTTAAAGAGCTTTAAGGCAAGAGACAAACAAAGTAAGGTATAATGTCCGTTTTTATTAGAAAGCCCTTTTAAATAATTCCTACGGAATTACGGTCGCGTAGCTCAGTTGGTAGAGCACTACCTTGACATGGTAGTGGTCGTTGGTTCGAGTCCAATCGTGGCCACCATTTTTAACTTCATCTTTTAAACAAACGCATTTGGTAGTTTAACGCCCTTTGGCTCTCAGCATCTAGGTTGTAGCGTTTGTCGTAAGCGTTTTGCACAGCGATTTTAAGGATGTCCCGTTGGTCTTGGTAGATTTCATCATCCCACATGTCTAGGACAATGTGGTAAAGCTGGATATTTTGCACCAAGAGCTCAAACACACGCATGCGATCTTTCAGGTATAAATGCTCGTCTAGGGCGTAGTCCGCCACATTAACACAAATACGCTCAAACACCCAAAAAGCCAGACGCGCATTTAAAATACTCCCAAGATAGCTCTTTGCCTTCTCCAGTTGGGCTTGCAAATTGCACCGATCTGAGAAGAGCAATACGGATAAAATCAAGATATAAACATTAAGGCGCTTGCTAAGAGAGCGTGTTTTCCATTTGATGAGCCACTTTTTCACTTTAGACATTTGGTTTAAGTGGGTTTGCATGTCCTGCCTTTCTCTCTATCTTAGCATTTTATTGTGGGGTTTATGTGGCTAAAGTGTGGGTTTCTTGTGTTAGACTATGTCTTTAGTTCATTTGATGGGGATCGTGTGTTTAGGGTTTTTTGGACGTTGTGGGCTTGTGTTGGTTTAATTTTAGCGCAAGAGAGCACACAAATCCAACGCTTACAAGAACAAGCCACGCATTTAGAGCACAAGATCCAAACGAGCGACAATATTTGGTTAAAGAAGTTCAGTAATTTTGAGAGTTACGAGCAGATTTATGAAGAGATTCAAGCCATCCAACGCCAAATCAAATCCCTTAAAAATAAAAAGAACAGCGACACCTTAAAAATCAGCACTCTAAACCACACCTTAAAAGCCCTCAGATATCAAGAGGAATTGCTTGAAGAGTATAAAATGAACCCCTTTAAAGAGTTGGTGGAAAAGCCCAACATCGCCAATATCCCAAGCATCACAAACCCGATTGCGATTGTTACGGGGATTTCCTTTATCAAGCAAATCAAAGCCAAATACACCACAATGAAGCACCACAAAAAGAGCTTGCGCGAAGTGCTGGACTTGATTAATCAAGAGTTAGAGGTGCTGATACAGCTAGAGAAGTTACAAAGGGAAAGCGGACAAGAAGTGCCCGAGAACTTAGCCAAGAAAATTTATCAAGAACAGGTGAAAAAAATTGAATTGCAAGGGGCACAAAACCTTTTAAAAACGAGCATGGATGTCTATGCTAAGGACATTGAAGAGGCAGAATCCAACATTAAATCCCAAATCAAGGACCAAATTTTTAAACTGATTTATGTGGTTCTAATCGCCCTTGTCAGCATCGTTTTAGCGTGGGTACTTAAAGTGATCAGCCACAAATACATCCACAGCAACGAGCGTGCCTACACGATCAACAAGGCGATCAACTTTGTCAACGCCAATGTGGTGGTGTTGATCTTTCTTTTTGCTTACTTAGAAAATGTGTCCTACCTTGTAACGGTGCTAGGCTTTGCCAGTGCCGGGATCGCCATTGCCATGCGCGATTTATTCATGAGTGTGCTGGGATGGTTTATGATTTTGATTGAGGGCAATATCCATGTGGGCGATCGCATCAAGGTGGTGAAAGACGGGCACGCCTATGTGGGCGATGTGCTCGACATCTCCGCCCTTTACACCACGATTTTAGAGGATGTCACGCTCACCAGCTACAAAAACAACGAGTGCCGGGCGGGGCGCATCATTTTTGTCCCCAATAACTACATTTTTAGCAATTTGCTTTGCAATTACAGCCACTTTGGCATGAAGACCGTTTGGGATGGGATCGTCTTTTGCGTTACTTTTGATTCCAACTACAAAAAAGCCATGCAAATCGCCCTAGACATCGCCAACACCCAAGCCAAGCAATACACCGAAATGACCTACAAGCAAATGAACAACATGCGCACCAAATACTCCCTACGCAACACGAGTGCCAACCCACGGGTGTTTATGGTCCTAGAGCAAGAGGGCATCCACATCAGCGTGTGGTACCAAACCAACTCTTACGCCACGCTTGCGCTGAAATCTAAGATTTCTGGTGATATTATCGAGGCACTTTTAAAAGAACCCGACATTTTCATCGCCTACAGCACGACCAAGTTCGTGCAAAGCGAGGGTGATGGGTTTGGGAACAAAAACAGCGTGTTTGAGAACAAGGAATTACGCCTATGAAACAAAAAGTTTATTTTAAAACCTTCGGTTGCCGCACCAATTTATTTGACACACAGGTTATGTTGGCGCACTTAAAGGACTTTGAAAACACCGCTTGCGAGGAGGAGGCGGATATTGTGGTTTTAAACTCTTGCACCGTTACCAACGATGCTGACTACAGCGCAAGGGCTTATGCGAAAAAAATGCACACTTTGGATAAAAAGGTCTATTTCACCGGCTGCGGGGCGAACAAAGAGGGGCGCAAACTCTTAGAGACCAAACAAGTGAGCGGGGTGTTCGGGCACGACCACAAGGCGCAAATCAACCGCCTTTTACGCCAAGAGGGGTTTTTTTACGAGGACAAACAGCAAGAGCTAGAGAGCACGCTTTTAACAAGCTTTGTGGGTAAAACTAGAGCCTTTGTCAAAATCCAAGAGGGTTGCGATTTTAGGTGCAGTTATTGCATCATCCCCCAAGTTAGGGGCAAATCGCGCAGCTTAGAGCGCACACACATTTTAAAGCAAATCCATTTGCTCGCAGAGAGTGGGGTTTTAGAGGTGGTTTTAACGGGCACGAATGTCGGCAGTTTTGGGCTCGATCGAGGCGATAGCCTAGCTAAGCTCATCAAAGAGATTGCCAAAACCCCCATAAAGCGGGTGAGAATCGGTAGTCTAGAACCCGCTCAAATGGACGCGGAGTTTTTAGAGCTCTTAGATCACCCCATTTTAGAGCGGCATTTACACATCGCGCTGCAACACAGCCACGACACGATGCTGCGCTGGATGCGCCGGCGCAACCGCACCCACAGCGATTTAGCCCTTTTACAAAAGGTGGCGCGCAAGGGCTTTGCCATCGGCACGGATTTTATCGTGGGACACCCCCACGAAGACGAAAACATTTGGCAAGAGGCGCTAGAAAACTTCAAACAACTCCCCCTAACCCACATCCACCCCTTCATCTACAGCGTGCGCGATGGCACGCCTTCAAGCAAAATGCCAAACAGAGTAAGGGGCAACATTGCCAAAGCCCGCCTAAAGCAAATCAAAGAGCGCGTACAAGCAAACAACCTCGCCTTTAGGCAAAATTTAAAGACACAGGGTGTGGCGTTAGAGGTACTGGTGGAGGGGCTTAAGGAGGGGGTGTATGTGGGGCACGATCAATTCTTTAACCCTGTGCGCTTAAATTCACAAGAGGATTTGCGCGGGCAGTGGGTGGTTTTAAACGATTACGAGGTGGAGCGTGATGCCAACATTGCGGCGCTATAACAAGGCGATCATTGGCGGCCTTGCGCTCTTGGTGGGGGTGGTCTTTGTGGTGTTTCTCTTTTTTAGAGAACCCACAAGGCTTGTGAGTATCCAAGATTTTAACGCCCTGCTACGTAGTGAAAAAATCCAAAGCATTAAAATTGACAGCCGCTACATTTACCTAAAAACCCGTTTTAAAATCTACAAAACCGCCCGTTTGGGCTGGACCGACTCGATGCAATTTCCCACGAATATCCCCATTGAGGTGTTGGCTGAGGACAACACCACCCAACAACTCTTAAATGTCGTGATCATCTTTTTCTTTTTGGTGCTGCTGGCGGTGATCTTGCGTCTTGCGTGGAGTAAAAAGGCGTTGCTGCAACCCTCCATGGATGCCGCCCAAGCGCGCCCAAGCGCGCCCATGCCCACCCTACATGCCACGCTTCCCAGCGTGCGTTTCAAAGATGTGGCCGGCACGAAAGAGGTGAAAGAGGAATTGTATGAAATTGTAGATTACTTGAAAAACCCCAAAAAATATCAAGATTTAAAAATCAAGTTGCCTAAGGGGGTATTGCTGGTAGGTCCCCCGGGGGTGGGTAAGACGATGATCGCCAAGGCCCTAGCTGCGGAGGCAAAGGTGCCTTTTTTCTACCACAGCGGAAGCGCATTCGTGCAGATTTATGTAGGCGTGGGGGCTAAAAGGGTGCGTGAACTCTTTGCTAAGGCGAAAGCCTTTAGCCCGTCCATTGTGTTTATTGACGAGATCGATGCGGTGGGAAAGGCCAGAGGACACCAGCGCAACGATGAAAGAGAAGCCACGCTCAACCAGCTTTTAACCGAGATGGACGGCTTTGAGGAAAGCTCTCAGGTGATCGTGATCGGGGCTACGAATAAAATTGATGTGATGGACGAGGCACTTTTAAGAAGCGGGCGCTTTGATCGGCGCATTTTTATCTCTCTGCCCGACTTAGAGGAGCGTATACAGATTTTAGAGTCTTATTTGCAGGACAAGCAGCACAATTTAGATTGTTTGGAGGTGGCAAAAATTTGCGTGGGCTTTAGCGGGGCGATGCTCTCTTCTTTAGTCAATGAGAGCGCACTCAATGCCCTAAGGCGCAACGCGGCGCAAATTAGCATGAAAGACATTTTAGAGGTGAAAGACAAAATCGCCTTTGGCAAAAAGAAAAATGTAACTTTGAGCGAACAGGAAAAGAATTTATACGCCCTTTATCAAAGCGCGAAGGCCCTTAGCGCATATTGGTTGGAGGTGGAGTTTGATAAGGTGCTCTTGGTGGGGGAGTTTTTGATGGCAAGCGATCGGCGCATTTTAAGCAAGAGTGAGATGAATAACAGCATTAAGGTGCATTTAAGTGGGATGATTGTGTTGGATTTGTTCTTTAAAGAAAGCTACACTTTGGCTAAAGACGATTTAAAGCAGGCCCTAGAAACTGCAAAAAAGATGTGCGAAGAGTATGGCATGGGGCATAAGTTCATCGGGGATCGGGCAGATGTAGAGGCACTTCTTGGCACACTTTACGCGGAGCAACGAGAGTTTTTAGGCAACTTCAAGGCACAGGTGCAGGCGATGGCACAAGCCCTGCTAGACAAAGAGAAGTTAAGCAAAGCCCAAATCCAAGAGATTTTGCGCTCGTTTGTGTGATGTTGTATTTTAGCGGCTTTGGCTTTAGGGGGGAGAGTGTGTTATTTGCGTGGATTTTAAAGGATGGCGGGGTTTATGACATTGCGGGCTTTAGCTATGGCGCGCTTAAAGCTTTAGAGCACGCTTACAAGCAAGTGCAGGCAGGGCGTAGAGTGCAAAGGTTAATGCTGATCTCGCCTTGCATGCTGGCACTCAAACCCGCCGCCTTTAAGCGCTTACAAGTCTTAAGTTACAAAAAAGACCCCCAAAACTATATGCAAACCTTTTTTAAAAATATTGGATGGGTGGATTTGTTACAACAAGACTCAAGCCTAGAGGGCTACACGCATTCAGGCAGTGCTGAAGATTTAGAGGATTTGCTCTACACCCCCCTAGACCCCCAAAAATTGGCGTTTTTGCAAAGTAAGGGCGTGGTGGTAGAGGTGTTTTTGGGTTTAGCCGATCCGCTCTTAGAGCCCAAAGAGGCGTTAGAGTTTTTTAAGCCCTATGCTTGCGTGTGGCAGTTTAAACACATGGGGCATTTGTTGGCCTAGACGCTCTGCTCCAAAGAAAGGCTAATTTGCGTGATTTGCGTTATAATGAAGTTTTGGCTTTTGTAGCAAGATGTGGAGTGTTTATGAATTTGCATGTGAAGCTAGGGTTTAAGACAAAGATTGTTTTGGCGTTGGCGGTGTTGCTTATTTTGGTGTTTGGCACCACCATCGTGATCATCGGGGTGAAGATCCGCAATAACTTAACCCAACAAGCACAAGCCTCACTCAAAACTGCGGTCAATGTTTTATCTTCCACGATTAAAGAGTGGGATCACAACACCCGCTCCGTTTTAAGGCGGACAGCTCTCTCCTTTGAAAAGATTCCCTTAAATGACATGGAACGCGTGAAACAAATTTTAGAATTTGTAAGTGACAATATAAATTCAGCCGACATTTATATGGCTTTTGAGGATGGGCGCATCTTTAAATTACAAGGCAAGGAACCCGCTGGGTACGACCCAAGGGTGCGCAGTTGGTACCAAAATGCCAAAACCACTCCGGGTATCTCCATTTCTCAACCCTATATAGACGCTTATACAAAAAAGACCATTGTTACTTATTCTTTAGCCTTGAAACAAAAGGGGGTGTTTAAGGGAGTGTTGGCTCTAGATATTGATTTGGATAGCCTTTTAGAATCCGTCATCGCGACTTATTTTAAAAAACAAAGGGTGCATCTCTTGGATGCCAATGGGGTTGTGTTGGGATCGTCAGTTTACCAAGAGGGCAGTAAGTATCACGCCAACGACCAGGAATTGCGCCGGCAAATTTTAACCACTTCCTCTGGTTTCATTAAAAGGAACAGCAAGGAAGGGGTGAAATTCTATGTTTACAGCACGATTGACAGCTTAGGTTGGAAAGTGGTTTCTGTTGTCTTCAAAAAGGATGTCCTTAAGAACCTACATGGTGTCCAAACCATGATGTTCACCATTTCTGTGATCGCGCTCATTGGAGTGCCTTTTATTCTCTTTGGGGTGATTGAGGTTTTGTGCCGCCCCCTCATCCAACTACGCGATTTAATCGTGCAGTTAGTGTCTGACAATGGAGACTTAACCAAGCGTTTACAGGTTAGGGGTACAGATGAAATCGCCACTATCTCTTCTAACATTAACCTTTTGCTTGAAAAGATACAGGGCATGGTGTCTAAAATAAAAGAGTTGGGTGCGCAGAATCACCAAATTGCCAACGCCCTTTACACAAGCGTGAACGATGTCGAGCAACACACCCAAGAAGGTAAAAACCTCATCCACACCGCCTTAGAAAATGGGGATAACATCATTAGCAATATTTTAAGGGGAGTGGAGGATGCAGATAAAAATAACCAAAACATCTTACAAACCGACAGCACTTTAAAGGAAATCCGCACGCAGATCCAGTCCTTCAACGAGAATTTAGCCAACAAAGCCAAGTTGGGCATGGAATTTTCTAACCGCTTAGATGAAGCCTCCAAGAACACCGAGAACATTAAATCTGTTTTAACTTTGATTTCAGACATTGCCGGACAAACAAATTTATTAGCCCTCAATGCGGCGATCGAAGCGGCGCGGGCGGGCGAGCATGGACGGGGCTTTGCGGTGGTGGCCGATGAAGTGCGTAAGCTTGCCGAAAAAACCCAAAGCAGCCTAGCTGAGATCGCCAGTGCCATTAATGAAGTGGTGCAAAGCGTGGGCACCATCAGCCACGATTTACACACCAATGCTCAAGACATTCTCAAGACCTCTGAGCTCACACACTCTTTGCAAAAGATGGTCGACTCCAATGTGGAGAACATCCAAGGCGTGATCGGAGCTACCAGCCAAGCGGTGCACGAGTTTAAAGGTGTGGCCGATACCACAAAAATGATTGTACAAAGCATCCAAGAGATCAACCGCCTAGCCGTGCTCAACCACCAAAGCGTGCAGGATGTAGGCAAAGCCAGTCAGTCCTTAAACGAGGTCGCCCAGGTGCTCGATCAAGAATTGGCAAAGTTCAAGGTCTAGCATGCGTTTTTTAGTGTGTGTGGTGGTGCTGTTGTTGGCCTTTGCGGGGTGTTCTGACTCCAAAAGTCAAGAAAAACCTAAGGAGAGCACCCCCTCCGTTTGGCACTTTTTGGATCAAAACCATCAAGAATTGCAATTAAAAAGCGTGAATGAGGTTTTAGAGGTTTTAAACAAAACCCCCATGCCCACCTTGATCATGGTCTTGGATTTAAACCCCAAAAACACCGCCTATATTGCACTTTTTAACCACTTGCAAGCGGAGTTTAAAGACGTGCGCTTTTTGGCCCTGCTGGGCAAGGCTTACTCTCAAGAACAATTAGACGCTTACACCAAAGCCCATAAGCCCCATTTTGCACTCTTTAACCCCATGGATAAAGCCCGCTTTGCTGTGGCGTTGAAAAGCACTTCATGGCCTTTGCCTTATTTTTTGCTTTACAACCAACAAGGGCAGTTGGTCCAAAATTACAGAGGTGTGATTTTGGAGGAAATGCTCGCCAAAGATTTACAAGATTTAATAGATACAGAGAAAAAATAATGTTTAACTTCTTCAAAAAAACAATCCAAAATGTCGCTTCATTGCTTAAAAACAAAGATGCGACCTTTAGCAAAGAAGAGATGGAGGAAATCTTAATCGGCTTTGATGTGCAATTTGATCTAGTCGAAAAGCTCTTAGAACACCTGCCCGATCAAATCAAGCGCAATCACCTAGAAGTCGCCTTAATGCGCTTTTTACGCAAGGAAAGTTACTACGACCAAGTGCGCTTAAAGCCCTTAGACACCAAGCCCTTAGTTTCTTTAATCTTGGGGGTCAATGGGGCGGGCAAGACCACCACCATCGCTAAACTCGCCAAACAGCACCTATTAAACAAACAAAAAGTCTTGCTAGGCGCGGGGGACACCTTTAGAGCCGCAGCCGTGAAACAACTCCAACTTTGGGGGGAGAAGTTGCAATTAGAGGTGATTAGCGCGGGACAAAATAGCGATCCTAGCGCGCTCGCTTTCAACACCATTGAGGCGGGGATTGCTAGAGGGATGGATCAAATCATCATCGACACCGCCGGCAGATTACACAACCAAACCAATCTCAAAAACGAACTTTTAAAAATCTCTCGGGTGTGTAGCAAGGCACTAAACAACGCCCCCTACTATAAAATCTTAATTTTAGACGGCACGCAGGGCAGCTCCGCCCTAGAGCAGGCTAAGATTTTTCACGAGAGTTTAGAGTTAGATGGGGTGATTGTGACGAAGCTAGATGGCACCAGCAAGGGGGGGTGTATTTTGAGTATTTTATACGAATTACAACTGCCTATTTTATATCTAGGCGTGGGAGAGAAAGAAAACGATTTGATCGCTTTTGAGGAAATGGAGTATGTCAAAAACCTACTAGACGCTATTTTTAAAGCCGATGGCTAAAAAATCTAGGGTCTTTGAGTGCCAACATTGCGGCTTTATCAGCCCTAAGTGGTTGGGTAAGTGCAATAATTGCAACCAGTGGGAAAGTTTTGTTGAACTGAGTAGCCCACAAAAAGAGAGTCTCAAACCCTTTAAAAACACGCCCACACTTTCAGCGGTTTCGATCACTAAAGTAGAACAGGAGAGCATTAGCACCTTTAGCTCCACGCAAAAGGAATTAGACATTGTGCTAGGCGGAGGGATTGTGCCCGGGGGGTTGTATCTCATCGGGGGAGCTCCTGGCGTGGGTAAAAGCACGCTGTTATTAAAAGTGGCAGGCGGGCTAGCGGGCACGGGTTTAAGCGTGCTGTATGTGAGCGGGGAGGAGAGCGCAGGGCAGATTCGCCTAAGAGCCGATCGCCTACAATGCGTGCAAGAAAAGCTGTATCTACTCAATGAAATTGATTTAGACACGATCAAGGCGCATTTACTCGGGCAAGATTACGCCGTGTGTGTGATCGACTCGATACAAACCCTTTATTCCAGTGCCATTAGCTCGGCTCCCGGCTCGATCTCTCAAGTGCGCGAGATCACCTTTGATTTGATGCGTCTAGCCAAGCAAGAGCAAATCGCCATTTTTATCATCGGGCACATCACTAAAGAGGGCTCGATCGCCGGCCCTAGGGTTTTAGAGCACATGGTCGATTCTGTGCTTTACTTTGAGGGCGATCCGAGTCGAGAATTACGCATTTTACGCAGTTTTAAAAACCGCTTTGGGGCGACCAGCGAAGTGGGGATTTTTGAAATGCACCAAGAGGGCTTGATGAGCGCTAAGGAGGCTTCTAAACTCTTTTTCTCTCAAAAGCAAAGCCTAGCGGGCAGTGCCTTAAGTGTGGTGCTTGAGGGCTCAAGGGCGTTGATTTTAGAAATCCAAGCCCTAGTGTGTGAAAGCTCTTTAGCCAACCCTAAACGCCTCGCCACGAGCTTTGACACCAACCGCCTGCACATGCTCTTAGCCCTGCTAGAGAAAAAGCTAGAAATCCCCTTAAACCGCTACGATGTGTTTATCAATGTCTCTGGGGGGATTAAAATCAGCGAAACGAGCGCGGATTTAGCTGTGATCGCCAGCATTCTCTCTAGCTTTCGAAACCGCCCGATCAGCAATAAAACCGCCTTCATCGGGGAGGTGGGCTTAACCGGCTCGGTGCAAGAAGTGCCGAATTTAAATGTGCGCTTAAAAGAAATGGAGAATTACGGCTTTTTAAAGGCGATTGTGCCTAAAAAACCTAGTTTAAACACGCCCATCGCCTGCTACGAAGCCAAAGATGTCGCCCAAATCATTGAGTGGATGTAGGGAGGTTTGGTTTTTTGTTGCGCCAATAAGTGCTTGTAATGTGCGTAATTTTTTCATCTTTAAGAGCTTTATAGGAATTGGCAAGGTTTTCTAATAAAATCGTGGTGTAGCTGGCCTGCTCTTTGAGCGCACGGCTTTGTTGGTAAAAATGGATCGCCGTTTTATAGTGTTTTTCTTTATAGGCGCACTGACCTCCCATATACGAGCTAAAGGCGAGGCGGTATTTGATTTGCGCTGGCCACTCAAAGCATTCTAAAGCCTGTTTGTATTTTTGTTCTGTGAAGAGTCCCATCACATCGTGGAAAATTTCGGCGCGTTTGCTGTATTCTTGGCTAAAAGAATGTGTTTGGGTGGCGCGGTGGCTGTTGCTCGAATGCCCAAAGTGTTTCCAGCCCCCCAACCCAACAACCCCACCACCACAAGACCCACCAAAGTACCACCACCCCCTCATCCTTGACATCTGGATCCACCACATAGCCGTAAGCATCCATCTTACATATCTTGTTCCCTCGCCTCACAAAGACAGCTTTGCTCGTGTAACGCACCAACTCCCCCGTTTTTTTAAAAAGTTTCTCGCCATTTTCATCGTAGGCATAGACTTTAGTGCCCCTTTGCTCTACGCGTTCAATTTCCATAGATATTCGCTTCCCTTGTTTGGTTTAGTTGCTTAGAACTGTACAAGCCTCTTCATCTCCCATGTCACAGGCTTTTTGCATATACTCTATGGCTTTCTTCAAGTCTTTAACAACGCCCTGTCCATGGCAGTGCATCATCCCCAAATTTTTATAAGCCTCGACAAGCCCTATATCTGCAGCTTTTTTGAAATATTGTACAGCTTTTGTTATATCCCCCTCATTAGCTGCCTTTTGGTAATACGCCAAGGCTTTGGTGTAGTCTTTAGGGGCCCCCTGTCCATTTTCGTACAGTACACCCAAATTCGTAGAAGCCTCGGCATATCCTCCATTGCTAGCTTTTTGATAATACTCCCTAGCTTGTACCAAATCTTTAGGTACCCCTTGCCCAATATAATACATCGACCCTAAAGCGTTAAGGGCTAGACTGCTCCCCCTATCGATCGCCTTTTGGAAGTATTCTTTAGCTGCTTGATAGTCTGTTTGTGCATCCTCTCCATTGAGATATATCTGTGCTGTGTAGCAGTAAGACTCTGGATTGTCTAATGTCGCTATTTTAAACTTCTGCATGGCTACACGGTAGTTTTTGTTTTTGTAGTCTTTAAGGGCCTCTTTAAATGTCACATCTGTTTTAACTGTCTTCTTGTATCTACTTTTGCTTGCCAACAAGGTGTCTAACATGTCCAAACACCCACTCAGTACAATAGAATATGATTTAAAGAGTTTTATAAGAGCACTCCTAAGATAGAAAGGAGACAAGAAGCCAAGAGAGAATTAGAGAGAGTTACCCCCTGCACAGGGCGCACAAGGTTGAACATATTTAAATTCTATGGCATCTTGTATGCTCCATACAACTCGCTTAAAAAGGCAAATAGATAGACTAAAGTCCTTTTACTAGACCTAAGCCACCAACCCCACCCCCACCGCTAAATTCACCCCCATGCCCACGAGCAATAAGGGGTAGGTGCGTTTGATGATCTCTAGGGGGGCGACTTTAGCAAAGCCGGCTAAAGCTAAAATCCCCCCGGCAATGGGCGAGCTGGCCCGCCCTAAACAAGAGGCGATCTCTAAGGGCAGGACTAAGTTAATGGGCTCAATGCCCATTTTAGTGGCAATGTCTGGGGCTAAACGCCCAAAGGCGTTAAAGGCGGCGATCCCACTGCCCATCACCACAGAAAAACCATAGACCATGAACGCCAAGCTTGCCATCACCAAACCGACCACCCACAAGCCCCCACCGCCTTTGCAAGCCCCCTAAACTTTGGGTCAAAAGTGCGATCCTGCCTAGGCTCTTAAGCCCTGTGGCAAAGACACTTGCGGCGATGATGATGCTCACCACACTCACAAAAATTTCTCCCATTGCCTGCAAAATCGCCGCCATGCCCGCCCCCAGCCTTTTAGCGTCCCTATGGCGGATAAACTCCACACAAAAGACCATGGCAATGCTGATAAAATTTGCGCTCACCACATCTAATTTCACTCCTAGAAAATACCCCCCAAAGAGCAAGCACACAGGAAACCAAGGGAAGAGAATATAAAAACTTGGGCAGGGGGGGTTGTTGATCTCTAGTTGTTCGGCTTGCGCACAAAGGCGGTTTTTGGCCTTGTCGTTTTGATCCACCCACGCAAAATAAACGGGGATCAACAAGGCGAGCACAGCGGTGTAGGCGAGCACCACCCACACTTGATGGTGCAAGAAAAGCCCCACGATATTGTCCTTTTGCCCCACCATGTCCGACATGTTGATGGTGTTGCCATCTTTAGGGCCATAATCTAGGGCGATCAGTGAGAGCACACACCGCCGTGATGGGGCGGATTTTTAAAGCGAGCAGTACGGGATAAATGCAGGCTCAAAGCAAGAGCAAGGGCTCCGTGTAGCTAGAGATCACAATCTTTAAGCCCATCCCCACGACAAAGGTCTCGCTCAAGACTAGATATTTGTTGCTAATTTTGCTAAGGGGGCGGTTGTTCAGGTAGGCGAGTTTAGCCGAGGCGTGGATGTGTTTCATGTAAGCGGCAAAACCCGCCACACTCATGATGATCAGCCCCATCCCGCTTAGGCTATGCTTAAAAGTAAGAGCAATGAAAGCAAAGGCATTTAAGAGGACTTGGGCGAAGTTGTGCGCTGGGGGGTCTTTAGGATGGGCGTGCCTGTGAGATAATGCCCCACCACCAAGAGCACCAATCCCGCACACAAGAACACAAAAATCGGATGGTATTTTTTCAAAATGTAGTAAAAAGTTACCCCCACCGCTAACATTGTCGCCCCAACCATCGCTAGTATGTTGTGCCTTTTTGCTTAAGTCTAGCGCATTTGGGGATATTGAGGGTAAATTTGGAGATTCGAGAGGATTTTTAGTGTAGAATTTTGGTTTATTCTTGACAAGTTTGAAGCTGTAAGGGAAATGGATTGGATGGCATGGATACAAATGGAAAAGCTAGAGTGGAGCGCAGAACAAAGGGGGCAATTTACAGATCTGTTTGGGGAATTTGTGGATTTGGTAGATGTTACTGTGGCAAACAGCACCATGCAAACTCCAAAAGCTCCAAGAAGGGCATGCCATGCCTTGCAAGACAGATTAAATGCCTTTTTAAAAGCATGGGGGTATGTGTGTGTGATGAGCCCGGGGTTTGGTAACCTTGCCAATGAGCCTGCGATCGCCTTTTTTAGACAGGACACCTTACAAGAGTGGTTTAGTAGCCCTAAGAGTGCAACCCCCAAAAAGGGTTTTTACATTTGGTTCACCTATGCGCGCAAGGCACAGCCCAAAGTCTTTACCATTTATATTGCCCATGCTTTCGAAACAGAGCAAGAGTGCCAAAAGTGCCCCGCTTATCAAAAATTATTTGCCAAAGGAGGCACAGCCCTTTATGCGCATGTCAAGCAGGATTTAAACACCTTTAGAGAAAAAATTGCTGATCACTTTTTAGAATTAGCTACACGGTTTAACACCATCGTGCCCACAGATTTTAGGCCAACAGACCCTTTATCCACGGGTATTGCACAAGACCTCAAACATCTAACCCCCTTTAAAATTCCCCTCAACCAAATTCTCTACGGACCTCCGGGCACGGGCAAAACCTACAACACGATCAATCAGGCTTTAGAAATTTTAGAGCATGACATCAGCACAATGGAGCGCACTGAGGCTAAAGCTCTTTTTGACTCTTATAAACAAGAGGGGCGCATTGGGTTTGTCACCTTCCACCAAAGTTTTTCTTATGAAGAATTTGTCGAGGGCATTAGACCCGAAATGGATAGCGATCAAGTGGCTTACCAAATTGAGGATGGGATTTTTAAGCAAATGTGCAAGAGGGCTAGCAAGGATTCTCATCGGCCCTACATTCTCATCATTGACGAGATTAACCGGGGCAATATCTCTAAGATTTTTGGCGAGCTCATCACTTTGATTGAGGCGAGCAAACGCATCGGGCGGGAGGAAGAATTAAAAGTTACCTTACCCTACAGCCAAAAACCCTTTGGTGTGCCCGACAATCTTTATATTTTAGGTACCATGAATACCGCCGATCGTAGCATTGCCCTATTAGACACCGCTTTGCGCCGTAGGTTTAGCTTTGTGGAGATGTTGCCCGATTCGAGTTTACTTAATGCAGATTGCGCTGGGGTCAATTTGCGACAACTCTTAGAGGCGATGAATGCCCGTATTGAGTTTTTGCTCGATCAAAACCACACCATCGGACATAGTTACTTTTTGGGGTTAAAAGACCTAGAGAGTTTGCAAGATTGTTTTAAAAACAAAATCATCCCGCTTTTGCAAGAGTATTTTTATGACGACCACGCCAAAGTCAATGCGGTGTTGAATGATAATACAATGTTATTGTCTAAAACAATGCACGGATTTAAGAAAGAGAATGAAGCCCTAGTCAATACGGATATAGCGCGATCCCTTAAGGATTTTGTGGATTCCGATAAAAAAGTCTATCAAATCAAACCGGGTCCATGGCAAGTTGCTATGTTTGAAAAAATATACAACGATCAGGTGGAGCTAAAAAATGAAGAGGATAAGGAATCGATAGAGGATAACAATATGTCCACTGAATCTAGCGCACCAACCCCTAACCCATGAAAACCACGCCCACGCTGTATTTAGCCGAATATCAAGAGTTCAACCGAGCGGACATCGAGGAGCGTCTAGGGGAGAAAAAGGAGAAAGCCCCCAAAATATGGGGGGCCATTTTAGACTTCGCCCACCAAGAGGACAACCACGCCTTTTTGAGGTTTAAAAATAAGCACACCCTCAAAACCCAAAATTATGTGGGCTTGATCCAAATTCAGGGCTTTTGCATTGAGATACTGCCTAAGATTTGCGGGCGGGATTTAAAAAAGGAGGATTTAAAGAAACATTGCGCCTGCAAAATGAAAATCCCTAGACTCGATCGCGCAAAGTTTCAAGATCAAGTAAAAGAGTTTATCAAGCCACAGACCAACTTAGAACCCCTACAAAAATCTAATTGCCCCCTCTGCCATGCTAAACAGGTTTTGTATAATTGCCTAGTTACTCTCAAAGACGCGCCCTTTAAACAGAGCCAATTTTCTCAGCTCAGTAGCGCGCATTTGCCCTTGCTAGATGTTTTTATTCAGATGTTTTTAGAGGAATGCGCCCAGCTTATCAAACGGGGATTGAAGCGGGATTACTTAAGCGTGTCGCAAAATCGCCCTTTTCTTAAGGGCAAGTTAGAGTTTGCTAACCATCTCAAAACCAACATGATTCACAAAGAACGCTTTTACACGACCAGCGATGAATATAGCCTAGATAACCCGCCCAATCGACTCATCAAATCCACGCTTGGAATGTTTAAAACCTTGAGCCTGAGTCCTAAGAGCCAAGAAAAGTTAAATGCTGTGCGCTTTGTCTTTGATGAGGTGAATCCTAGCAAAAACATCGAGGCAGATTTTGCCAAGAGCGCGCATGCCAGCCGTTTTAAAGAGTATGAAAATCTTTTGGCATGGTGTGATCTGTTCTTGCGTAAAAAATCTCTGACTCCTTACAGTGGGACAAACCATGCCTATGCGTTGCTCTTCCCTATGGAAAGACTTTTTGAGTCCTTTGTGGGGTTTTGGCTTAAAAAGAGTTGTCAAGGTGAAAATGCGAGCGTGCGCTTACAAGAGCAAAGGAAATTTTTAGCAAAAAATGAGAACTCCCAAAGTTGTTTCCCTATGCGCCCGGATATTGTGCTAAGGCAAGAGGAAGCAATCACCATTTTAGACACAAAATGGAAAACCATAAACACACAACAAGACATCACACATGCCGACCTTTACCAAATGTGGGCGTATACGAGCAAATACGCCACTTGCACCCCCACTAAAAAAGTGAGCGTGTGGCTAGTGTATCCCCACCAAGAAACCCAAGAAATCCAAGCTTTAACCTTTAAGCCCAAAGTTTTTGCGGACAAAGAGATTAGACTTTGGGTGAAATTTTTCCCCTTGTCAGTTTTTATGTCTTAGGTCTTTAGCTGTGAGGTCTTAAAGCTAGAGGTTAAATAAATATGCTAAAATGGTGCGTTGACTTTTAGCGGTGCACTAAAATAAGGAGCGAGATTGAAAATTTTAATTGTGGATGACAGTTCGACCATGAGAAGAATCATTAGAAACACCTTGCAACGCTTAGGGTATGAGGACATTATGGAGGCCGAGCATGGCGTGGAAGCGTGGGGCAAGTTAGACGCCAACGACACCACAGGGGTTTTGATCACCGACTGGAACATGCCTGAGATGAACGGGCTAGACCTAGTGAAGAAGGTGCGGTCGGACGGGCGTTTTAAAGATTTACCCATCATCATGATCACCACAGAGGGGGGTAAGGCGGAGGTCATCACCGCTCTAAAAGCGGGGGTGAACAATTACATCGTCAAGCCTTTCACGCCGCAGGTACTCAAAGAAAAATTAGAAGTCGTGTTGGGGACAAATGACTAAATAGGTCGTTTCTTGCAAGAAGTCTATTTTAAAACGATCATCCTGCCTACACGCCACCCCGATCTTTTTAGTGCTTTTCTGCTCGACTTCACTGAAGAGGCGATTGAAGAGGCACAAGCCCCCAACTTGCCCTACCAACACTTTGGCGCAAATGCGCCCATCCCCAAAGAGGGTTTTATTGTCTATTCACAACACAGTCCCAAGCCCCTTTTAAAGGCACTGGAGGGCTTTTGCGCCGAGCTGTCTAGTCGCGTAGGCGAGACGGTCGGCTTTTACCACCACAGCACACAGCACGAAAGCAAGGATTGGATTGAGGCTTACAAGGCGGGGGTGAAACCCATTGTGTGTGGGGATTTTGCCATTAATCCTAGCTGGGCCAAAGAGCCCTTAAAGGCTCCCATTTGTTTAAGCCTTGATCCCAGCTTAGCCTTCGGCACAGGGCACCACGAGAGCACAAAGCTGCTTTTGGAGGCCTTTAGTTCTCTTGATGTAAACAGGAAACGAGCCCTAGATGTGGGCTGTGGGAGCGGGATTTTAGGCTTAGCTTTAGCCAAAAAGGGCGCAAAAGTGCATTTATGTGACATAGACCCCCTAGCCCTTGAAGAAACCCAAAAGAATTTTTCTAAAAACAACGCCACCTATGAAAAACTTTGGCTAGGCTCTGTGGCTGGAGAGGGCTATGATTTGATCGTGGTGAATATCGTGGCGAGCGTGATTATCGGGCTTTACCCGGCTTTGCTAAAGGCAAGCCACGCCCAAACAGAGATTTTTTTATCAGGGATTTTGACTGGATACGCACAGCAAGTTTTAGAAGTTTTTACCCCCGTTTTTCACCTAGTTAAGCGCACCCAAGAAAACGAGTGGATGTGTTTGCATTTATCTAAAAGTTAAACATTGTAAGGAATTGTATGGAAAACAATAAAGGACCGGGCGATCCTAGCCCCAAAAAGCCCATTTTACAAAACCCCCTAGTTTTGATCGTGGTGTTCATCCTTGTGGCGATCGTGGCGATGCGCGTGATGAACAGCGACGATGGCTTTGGGGAGCGCTTTTTATCCACAAGCACAAAAAACATCAGCTACCACGAGATGAAAGAGTTGATTGAGAAAAAAGAAGTGGATAGCGTGAGTATCGGGCAGACTTTGATTAAAGCCACGAGCAAAGAGGGGGGGACTAAGATCATCTATGTGGCTAAAAGAGTGCCGGATCTCTCTTTAGTCCCGCTTTTGGACGCGCAAAAAATCAATTATTCGGGCTTTAGCGAGTCTAATTTTTTCACCGAGATTTTAGGCTGGCTCTTGCCCGTGTTGGTGATTTTGGGCTTGTGGATGTTCATGGCAAGCCGCATGCAAAAGAACATGGGTGGGGGGATTTTTGGCATGGGCAGTTCTAAAAAGCTCATCAACGCTGAAAAGCCCAAAGTGCGTTTTAACGACATGGCAGGCAATGAAGAGGCCAAAGAGGAAGTGGTCGAGATCGTGGATTTTTTGAAATACCCCGATCGCTACGCTTCTTTGGGGGCGAAAATCCCTAAAGGCGTGCTCTTAGTAGGACCCCCCGGCACAGGCAAAACTTTATTAGCTAAGGCGGTGGCAGGGGAGGCGAGCGTGCCCTTTTTCTCCATGGGGGGCAGTAGCTTTATTGAGATGTTTGTGGGGCTTGGGGCAAGCCGCGTGCGTGATCTCTTTGACATTGCTAAAAAAGAAGCCCCGAGCATTATCTTCATCGATGAGATCGATGCGATCGGCAAGAGCCGGGCAGCTGGTGGGATGATCAGCGGCAATGATGAAAGGGAGCAAACTTTAAACCAGCTTTTAGCCGAGATGGATGGCTTTGGCTCAGAGAACGCCCCCGTGATCGTGCTTGCCGCCACAAATCGCCCCGAGATTTTAGACCCCGCCCTCTTACGCCCCGGGCGCTTTGACCGCCAAGTCTTGGTGGATAAACCGGATTTTAACGGACGGGTGGAGATTTTAAAGGTGCATATCAAGCCCGTTAAACTCGCTAACGATGTGGATTTGCAAGAGATCGCAAAGCTCACCGCTGGATTAGCTGGGGCGGATTTAGCCAATATCATTAATGAAGCCGCGTTGTTGGCAGGACGCAATAACCAAAAAGAAGTCAAGCAACAGCATTTAAAAGAAGCGGTGGAGCGGGGCATTGCCGGCTTAGAGAAAAAGAGTCGGCGCATTTCGCCCAAAGAGAAAAAGATTGTCGCCTACCATGAGAGCGGACACGCCGTGATCTCCGAGATGACAAAGGGCTCGGCACGGGTGAATAAGGTGTCTATTATCCCTAGGGGCATGGCAGCTTTAGGCTACACGCTCAACACCCCTGAAGAGAATAAATACTTGATGCAAAAACACGAGCTGATCGCCGAGATCGATGTGCTCTTAGGGGGGCGCGCGGCTGAAGATGTGTTTTTACAAGAGATTTCAACAGGGGCAAGCAACGATTTAGAAAGAGCGACCGACATCATCAAGGGCATGGTGAGCTACTATGGCATGAGCGATGTGAGCGGGCTGATGGTGCTTGAGAAACAGCGCAACTCGTTTTTAGGGGGGGGCTTTGGCAGCCCACGAGAGTTTAGCGAGAAAACCGCCGAGCAAATGGATCACTTCATTAAGACCTTGTTAGAAGAGCGCTACACGCATGTCAAGCAGACTTTGAGCGACTATAAGGAGGCGATCGAGGTGATGGTGGGCGAGTTGTTTGAAAAAGAGGTGATCACGGGCGAGAGGGTGCGTGAGATCATTAGCGAGTTTGAAACAAGCCATAATTTAGAGAGTCGCCTAGTCCCACTAGAGGAACACGCCAGCTAGTGAAACCGCTCTATCTCTTCCCCAATCTCTTTACAGCCAGTAGCATTTTTTTAGGCGTGATGGCGATGCTTCACGCTTCACATGGGGAGTTTGTGGTGGCGTGCTGGCTGGTGGTGGGGAGTTTAGTTTTAGACGGGCTGGATGGGCGCATCGCACGCCTGACGAACACCACGAGCAAGTTTGGCTTAGAGTTTGACTCGCTCGCCGATGTGGTTGCCTTCGGGGTGGCGCCAAGTCTCATCGCTTATTTTTATGTGGGGCATTTTTGATGGGAGGTGGGGCATGGCGGCTTGTGCGCTTTTTGTGATTTTTGGGGCAATCCGCCTAGCCCGTTTTAATGTTACGACCCAAACCACAGACCCTTATTCGTTCATCGGTATCCCCATCCCTAGTGCGGCGGTGCTGGTGGTGTTGGGGGTGTTGATCGACAATAAATACGGCGTTTTAAGGGAGGGTTGGGGTAAGTTCTTTTTGGTCTACATTGTGTTTTTAGGGGTGCTGATGGTGAGCAATATCCGCTACCCCAATTTTAAAAAAGTGCAGTGGAATTTAAAACTCTTTGTCTTACTCTTGCTCTTCTTACTCTTGCTCTTTGTGCGTCCTTTGGAGGTGCTGGGCTCGTTTATGTTCTGTTATCTCTTTTACGGGCTGCTTCGTTGGGTTTTTCTCATGGCTAGGATTGTCTTTAAACACAAATGATAGGAGGACATAATGACAAAGGCACAATTTTACATTGAGGGCATGACTTGCAGCGCATGCTCGAGTGGGATTGAGCGCTCTTTAGGGCGTAAGGCGTATGTCAAAGAAGTGGGGGTGGATTTACTCAGCAAAAAAGCCTTTGTGGTCTATGATGAGAGCCAAGCCAGCCTAGAGGACATTTTTAAGCAAATCTCTAAGCTGGGCTACACCGCCCAAAAAAAGCCCCTTAAGGACTTACTAGAGCCGTCTTTTTTAACGCCCAATCTTAAATTACTCTTTGCACTTTTAGGCACTTTGGGGGTGCTGTGTTTATCGATGTTTGCCCCCCTATTGCCCCTGCCACTCTTTTTAAAAGCCCCCTTTAACAATGGTTTAGCACAGCTCATTTTAACTTTAATTGTCATGCACATGGGGCGTAATTTCTACATACACGGCTTTAAGGCGTTGTGGGCACGGCAGCCGAATATGGATAGCCTAGTGGCTCTAGGCACCAGTGCGGCATTTTGTTATAGCCTTGTCTTGCTCTTTAGAGCTTATAGCCACGCTAACATAGAGGGTTATTACTTTGAGAGTGTGTGCGTGATTTTACTCTTTGTGATGGGGGGCAAGCGGGTCGAGCAAAGCTCTAAAGATAAAGCCGTGCAAGCCATGCAAGAGCTCATGCAAGAGCACAACACCAAAGCCCTCAAGGTGCAAGAGGGACAAGATATGGAGGTGGAGATTGACAGCCTTCAAAAAGGCGATATTTTAAGGGTTTTGCCCGGGGCGTATGTCCCTGTGGATGGGGTTTTAATTGAGGGAGCGAGCGAGATAGACGAGTCGATGCTCAGTGGCGAAAGCGTGCCCGTGCTCAAAAAAGAGGGCTCTCAGGTGTTTGCAGGCACACTCAACACCAACACCCCCTTTTTAATGCAAGCCACCCACAACAAGGCGCAAAGCACGCTGGCACAAATCCTAGATTTAATCGCCAAAGCACAAGGCTCTAAAGCCCCCATTGCAAGGCTTGCCGACCAAGTGGCAGGGGTGTTTGTCCCCATTGTGATCGCCATAGCGAGCCTTGCCTTTATCGTGTGGGTGTTTAAGGGGGCTTTAAAGAGGCTTTGGAGGTGTTTATCGCCGTGCTGGTGATCTCTTGTCCTTGTGCTTTGGGGTTAGCCACGCCGATGGCTTTGTTAGTGGCACAAAAAGAGGCAGGCTTATTAGGGCTCTTTTTCAAGGACGCTAAGAGTTTAGAGAAGGCTAAGGACGTTAGCCATGTTTTGCTAGACAAAACGGGCACCATCACGCTAGGCAAACCCGTAGTGAAAGAAGTCCGCACGGCTGAAGGTGTGGAGGTTTTAGACTTGCTTAGTTTGTGTGCGAGCCTAGAGGTGCAAAGCGAGCATGTGATCGCCAAAAGCCTAGTGAAATACGCCAAAGAGCAGGGCGCACCTTTGCAAGAGGTGCAGGGAGTGAAGGCGAGCGCAGGGTTGGGCGTGGTTGGATTCATTGCCGGGCAAGAGTACCGGGCGGGCAATTTGGAGTTTTTTAAGGAGGGCAATCACTTAGGCGATTTTGAGGGGATCGGGGTGTTCTTTGGCACACCTTCTAAAATCTTGGGACTTGTTGTGCTTGAGGACAAGCTCAAAGAGGGGGCAAAAGAGGCGATTGCTGGCATGCACGCTTGTGGGCTAAAAACCCTGCTTTTGAGCGGAGATCGAGAGGCGAGCGTAGCGCAAATGGCACATACCTTAAATTTGGACTACAAAGCGGAGGCTAAACCGGCGGACAAATTATCCACCCTAGAGGACTTGCAAAAAAGCGGGGCGGTGGTGATGATGGTGGGCGATGGCTTAAACGATGCCCCGGCTCTAGCTAAAAGCGATGTGGGGGTGGTGATGGGACTAGGCAGTGGGGCAAGCTTAGAAGTCGCCGATGTGCTAAGCCTACACAACCACCCAAGCGCCGCCTTGCACGCGATCAAACTAAGCCAATACACGATTAGAAACATTAAACAAAACCTATTTTGGGCTTTTTGTTATAATGCGCTGGCAATCCCCCTAGCCTGTGGCGTGGCAGCCCCCTTTATGCTAAATCCTATGCTAGCCAGCCTAGCGATGAGCCTTAGCAGTTTAAGCGTGGTGTTTAACGCCCAACGCTTAAGGGGCGTGCATAAAAAAATCAAAGGATAAAAATGCAAGAAGTGCTGAAAGTGAGCGGCATGACATGCCAGCATTGCGTGGATAAAGTGGAAAAGTTTGTGGGTGAAGTTGAGGGCGTGGAACACATTGAGGTGGATTTAAACAAACAAGAAGTGGCGATAACTTTCAACCCCCCAGCCACGATGGCGGACATTAAAGAGGCGATTTTAGACGCGGGCTACACCCTCGCGTGAAGCTCTTTTTCAAGCGTTTTGCTCCCTTTTTAAAGGGGCATGTGAGTTCATTTGTGTGGATTGTTTTGGCCTCCCTTGTGGTCGCCTTAAGCACCGCTTGGGGGACTTACCTTGTCAAACCCACTCTAGATGACATTTTCATTAAAAGAGACACCCACATGCTGAGCGTGTTGCCTTTTTTAGTGATTGTGGCTTACCTAGGCAAAAGCGGGGGATTTACATACAGACTTATTTTACGAATTTTATCGGCTTAGACATCATCAAAAACCTACGCCATAAAATGCTAGAAACCATGTTGCGCATGGAAATGGGCTTTTTCAACAGCACCCACAAGGGCGAGCTGATCTCCCGCATCACCAACGACATTGCCCTAGTGCGGGCGAGTTTGTCTAACTACCTTGCCGAGAGTGTCCGAGAGGCTTTAAGCGTGATTGGACTCATTTGCGTGGTGATTTACCAAAGCCCTAAACTCTCCATTGTGGGGCTGATCATCATGCCCCTAGCAGCCATCCCTTTAAGCAAAATCATTAAAAAAGTCAAAAAACTCTCTAAGGCAAACCAAGAGACCAATGCGCGCATGACCGCTAGATTGTCCGAGATTTTCCACAACGTCGAAGTCATTAAAACTTCTAATGGGGAGAGCTTAGAATTACAAGCCTTTCAAAAAGAAAACCAAGCCTTTTTTAACTTGAGCCTAAAGAGCATTAAATACGCCGAAATCTCCAGCCCCTTAATGGAGTTTTTAGGCTCTATTGCCATCGCTTTAGTGATTTATCTAGGCGGGTTAGAGGTGATTAAGGGGCATATCAGTGTGGGGGCGTTTTTCTCTTTCATCACCGCCCTTTTCATGCTCTACACCCCCCTAAAACGCCTAGTGAGGATTGCGTCTAACTTCCAAGAGGCCTTAGTCGCGGGTGAGCGCATTTACGAGATTTTAGAGCGCACGCCCGCCATTATGGACGGAGCACAGACTTTAGAGCAACCCATTACAGAAATCAACTTTAAACATGTCAGCCTTGCTTATAAAGACAACTCTGCTCTAGCCTTGCAAGACATTAACCTACATTTGCAAGCCAACCAAATCGTGGCGTTTGAGGGCAAGAGCGGGAGCGGGAAAAGCTCGTTAGTCAATCTCATTTTGCGCCTATATGAGCCTTCAAGCGGACAAATTCTTATCAACAACACCCCCCTGCAAGACCTGCAACAAAAGAGTCTGCGGGCGCAAATTGGCATTGTTACACAAAAGGTTTTTATCTTTAGCGGTTCAATTGCCGAAAATGTCGCCTATGGTTTAGACATTGACGAGGGCAGGGTGATTAAATGCCTAGAGCAGGCGCAGGCGTGGGAGTTTGTGGCGCATTTGGGTGGGGTGGAGGCGACTTTGGAGGAATTTGGGGCAAATTTGAGTGGGGGGCAACGCCAAAGGATCGCCATTGCAAGAGCACTCTACAAAGAGGCGAGTGTGTTGATCTTTGATGAAGCCACTTCAGCCCTAGATCGTGGCACAGAAGAGGGCATCAAACAAACCATCTACGATCTACGAGAAAACCGCCTCATCATCATCATCTCCCACAATCCAAGTAGCCTAGAAATGGCGGATTGTGTTTACCATTTGGAGGGGGGACAGCTCATTAGCTAGGTTCACCCCCACCCCTTCTTTAAGTTATGTATAATGGGTGTTTAATCCAAGAGTAAAGGTTGCTATGGGATTGCTCGATAGTGTTCTCTTGATTTTTCTCATCGGGGTGTTGGTGGGCGGTGTGGGCTATTATATTTATATGGTGCTAAAAAAGTAGAGCCCACAAGGGAGGGTTAAAGCATGTAAGAGAGGATTGCCCATGCTAAAGCTTGCCCCCTTAACACAGCCTCTCAAATCAAGGAGTCAAACTTAAAGCGGTGTTGTGCGATCGCAGTCTAATATTTCTAAAAGAGAATTACACTATAATGGCAGCGTCATGCACACAAGATCTTTGAAAGATCGTTTTTTGCTTGTCGCCTTTGGATTTTACTGCGATGGTTAAGAAAGGGGTTATTGGTGGCTGAGTTTTATTCAAAAATTGTGGAGAATTGTGGGGACATCCGCACCGAGCTAGAAAAGATTGCCCAAAATTATGGACTCGAGACACACGAGTTGTGGTTCGATCTCATCAAGGTACACACCCTCACAAGGTCCGAGCCACGCGGGGAATTTAAGGTTTTAGAGGGCGAGAATCTAAAGCAACTAGACAACGATGCTTTCTATGAAAACCCCGCCCTGGAAGTGATCCAACGCTACGACATTTGCATCAAAAAACGGCTGTTTAAATACTTCATTGACATAGAGGTGTCGCCCGATGATGACGAACTCTATTTGGTGTGCGAAACCCCCTTCATGATTGTCAACGACGAATGGCTCTTTGGAGAGTTGTGCGACTATGTAGAGGCGTGCATGGCCTACAAAAAGATCATTTTACGCCAAATGCAAGCCCAGCACACCTTGTTTAAACAAGAGCTGGTGCGCTACTCCACGGAGGAAAAACTGCCTGAACACATTTGCATTAAGAAATCCCGCTACGCCCCTAACCAACCCGGAACGTTCACTTTTTCTTTAAAAAAGTCTTGGGAGCTCAAAAATAACGAGGAAGCTCCCGTCAACGCCATTTATGGGGCGGGTAAAGGCGACATTGTTTTAGAGTATGCCAAGCCTGCTAAAGGCACACCCGGGCGGGATTTAAAGGGGCTGGCACGTGAAGTGAAGGATTTAGAAGATGTGCCTTTTGAGCTGGAGTTCAGTGCAGAGGCGTTTGATGTCAAAGAAGATGCGGCTAAAATTGTCTATTTGTCTAAATCCGCCCAGTATGTCGCTTTTATGAATAACAAGGTCTTAAAGAGCTTCACCAAAAACAAATATGTGGAGATGAAAAACACCAACATGCCCATGTTTTTAGGGGGGATAGAAAACGGCCTAAGCCTAGAAATCAGCTCTAAAAATGAGATCGACAACGCCATTGAAACAAATTTGCGCATTGAGGCCAAAGAAATTTATGTCAAGGGCAATGTGGGTAAAAATGTCAAATTGGTGGCAAAAAAGATCATCATTGAGGGGCAATTACACACGGATAGCAGTGTAGAAGCCGATGAGGTGTTCATCACCAATAACAAGGGGTTATGTAAGGGCAAAAAAGTCCAATGTAAATATGTAGATCGGGGGATCATCTTTGCCGAGAGTTGCGAAGTGGAGGCGAGCAGCGGGAGTCAAATTTATGCCAAAGACATCAAGCTCAAACAGATTAAATCCAACAACACCTTTTATTTTTCCTCTCAGTGCGACTTTGATGCCATCGATGGAAATGAAAACAAGTTTTGTTTCTCTGCCTTTGCCGCCCCTGAGAACAAGGAAACCCTAGAGCAAACCAAACAGGCGATGAATGTTTACAAAGACAAAGCCCAAAGGGTGATGGCGCAATACCAAAAGCTCAACATTTTTGTGCAGAAAAACCAACCCACCATCGACAAAATCCGCAACGCCGACATCGCCACCCGCAAAGCACTCATTGAGCAAGAGGCGATCAAGCGGATCTACTACGACTTCATGGACTGCTTGAAACGGGTAAAAATCTTGCACATGTATATTTCGCGCATCCAAGACTTAAACCGCCAATTTTTAGAGCGTTTGATCAGCATTGAATCGAGTATGAAACAAGTAAAGGTACACACCAATGGACCCTGGACGGCTTTTAACACCGTGGTTTACGCCCGTACTTACAGCAAGGGCTCTAAGAGTCTCATCACCGAAAAAGGCGAAACGGCGGATTATATCCTAGATGAACAAAGCGGCGAAGTGCGTAAGGTCAGCCGCTACCAACACATCACCAGCTTTTAATGCTAGTGGGTTTAAGGGGCGTGGTGGCGCACACCAGCCCCACTTTTGTAGAAATAGAAGTGCAGGGTGTGGTTTATGGCGTGCATGTGGGCGTACAGACCAGCCAGCACCTACAGGTGGGGACGCACACATACCTACACACCACGCTCATCGTCAAAGAAGACAGCCACACGCTCTATGGCTTTTTAAAGCGGGCAGAAAAAGAGCTCTTTGAGCGGCTTTTAAAGGTCAATGGCGTGGGGCCTAAAGCCGCTTTAGCCATTTTGTCCGTCTATGACGCACCTGCCTTTAGCATGTGTATCCAAAATAAGGACCTCAAAGCCCTGCAAAGGGTGCCGGGCGTGGGGGCAAAAATGGCGGGCAAAATCATGCTAGACTTGGCGGGTTTTGTGGCAAGTGAAACTGAGGCGAGCAAGTCTAGTGAGGTGCAGCAAGCCATTTTAGGCTTGCAGAGTTTGGGCTTTAAGGCCGCAGAGGCGATCAAAATTTGTAACAGCCTACCTAAGGACCTAGACGCAGCTAGTTTAATCAAACTTGCCCTACAAAAACTAAAATAAGGCTTTTGATATGCAAACTTGGTCTTCTCACTCTTGGCGCACCTACCCCATCAGCCAACAACCCACATACCCCGATTTAAAGGCCTTACAAGAGGCAGAAGCCACGCTTAAAAGCTACCCGCCCCTAGTCTTTGCCAAAGAAATGCGTAGCCTCAAAAGCGCACTTAAAGAGGCAGCCTTTGGGCGGGCGTTTTTGTTGCAGGGGGGCGATTGCGCCGAGAGTTTCAGCAGTTTTAGCGCCGATGGCATTAGGGACTTATTCAAAGTGCTCTTGCAAATGAGTGTGGTTTTGGCCTTTGCGGGGGGTTGTCCGGTGATTAAAGTCGGGCGGGTGGCCGGTCAATTTGCTAAACCTAGAAGTGCAGAACATGAAGAGATCGATGGCAAGCAAGTGCCCATTTATCGGGGAGATATGATCAATGGGTTAGAGCTAGAAGATCGCAGTGCTGACCCACAAAGATTGCTGCAAGCCTACCACCAAAGCGCGGCGACTTTAAATTTATTACGCGCCTTTGCTAAGGGCGGACTAGCCGACCTAACCGAAGTGCAGCGCTGGAATTTAGACTTTGTGAAAAACAATCCCCTAGGGCAGCAATACAGCGCCCTAGCCATGCAAATCACCCATGCCCTTAAATTCATGCAAGCTTGTGGCGTGGCACACATGCCCGCCTTGCAAGAAACCGACTTTTACACCAGTCATGAAGCCCTCCTTTTAAATTATGAAGAACCCCTAGTGCGCCAGGATAGCCTTAGTGGGGAGTGGTTTGCCTGCTCGGCGCACATGCTGTGGATTGGTGAGCGCACTAGGGGCTTAGAGCAAGCGCATGTGGAGTTTTTAAGAGGGGTGCACAACCCCATAGGTGTGAAGATCGGCCCTAAAACCACCCTAGAACAAATGCTCGGGCTATGCGAGGTGCTAAATCCGCAAAACGAACCGGGGCGTTTGAGCTTCATCGTGCGCATGGGGGCTAGTGTGCTCAAAAACAACTTTCCTCCGCTTTTAGAGGGGGTCTTGAAGGCACAAAAAAAAGTCGTATGGGTGTGCGATCCGATGCACGGCAACACCACCAAGACCGCTCATGGCATCAAAACCCGCTCTTTCACGCACATTTTACAAGAGGTGCTGGACTTCTTTGAAATCCATAAGGACTTGAATAGCTGTGTGGGAGGGATTCACCTAGAAATGACAGGGCAGAATGTTACTGAGTGCGTGGGCGGAGCGGTGCGTGAAGACAATTTGAGTCAGCACTACTACACGCAATGCGACCCTCGCTTGAATGCCACCCAAGCCCTAGAACTCGCCTTTTTACTTGCTGAGCAACTTAAGGAGCGGGTGGTGCACTAGTTGCCGCCTTTAAGCGCGCTTTTTTGGGTGTGCTTTAGGGCTTCTCTACGCCGAATGGCTCTTTCATAGCGTTCTTTTTCTTTATCGGTGGTGGGGACAAAGGGGGGTATGGGCACGGTTTTGCCGTCCTTGACCGCCACCATGGTGAAGTAGCAACTGTTGGTGTGCACGGCGGTTTGGTTTTGAAAGTCTTCACAAATGACCTTGATCCCCACTTCACAGCTCTTGGTCCCCACATAGTTCACACTGGCGTAACAAGTCACTAGCGTACCGATGTGGATGGGGTGTTTAAACAGCACCCGATCCACGCTCAAAGTTACAGTGCCGCACCCACAATAGCGCGAGGAGCACACATAGGCAACCTTATCTAATAAATTCAACAACTCCCCCCCGTGCATGACATTGTTGAAGTTCACCATTGTGGGGGTTACCAAAAAAGACATGCTAAGTTCTCTCACCCGCCCAATGCTTGAGGTGGTGTCTGCGGCTAATTCTTCCGTATTGCCCATAAAAACTCCTTAAAATTAAAATCAATCTCATAAGGCACAAAACCATAGAAAAGCCCATTCTACTACACCTCATCTTAAAAACACACCGTGTAAAAGGCGTGAAAGGCAAGAGATTCACGCCCTCCTTACCCCTTTATTTAGTGAGTTTTTATACAATAACGCTCTTGTCGTTCAACAAAGGAGCAAGATGCAAAATTTAACACAAAGAAAAGAGGCGGCCACCCCTAGGGGGATTGGTATTGTGTGCGATTGGTTTGTGAGCGAGGCGCAAAATGCCACCCTCAAAAGCACGGATGGACGAGAGTTCATTGACTTTGCGGGGGGCATTGCGGTGCTCAATGTAGGACATAGACACCCTAGGGTGCTTGAAGCCGTCAAAAAGCAATTAGAGCACTTCACCCACACGGCTTACCAAGTTACGCCCTATGAAAGTTACATTGAGCTAGCCGAGAAAATCAATGTCCTAGCCCCGATCAATGGGGTTAAAAAAACTTGTTTTTTCACCACGGGGGGAGAGGCGACGGAAAACGCCATTAAAATCGCCAAGGGGCACACCAAACGCTACGGGGTGATCGCCTTTGGGGGGGCGTTTCACGGGCGCACCTCTATGGCGGTGAGCATGACAGGCAAGGTTGCGCCCTATAAAGCTGAGATCGGCGTGGGCATGCCCGGGGTCTATCACGCCTACTACCCTAACGAACTCCACGGGGTCAGCACTAAGGACGCGCTGCATAGCCTAGAGTTCATCTGCAAATGCTCGATTGCGCCTAAAGATGTCGCCGCGCTGATCTTTGAGCCCGTGCAGGGTGAGGGGGGGTTTAACCCCGCCCCCGCTGACTTTGTAGCAGGGCTTAGGGCGTTTTGCGACACGCATCAAATTGTGCTGATCGCCGATGAAGTGCAAACGGGTTTTTGTAGGACAGGCAAGACTTTTGCGATGGAGCATTTTAAAACCCAAGCGGACATCATTTGCATGGCTAAGAGTTTGGGCGGGGGGTTTCCCCTTTCAGGCGTGGTGGGCAAGGCGGATATTATGGATTCTTTAAGTGCCGGCGGGTTAGGCGGGACTTATGCCGGCAACCCAATAGCTGTGGCCGCCGCTTTGGAGGTGTTAAAAATCATTGAAGAAGAGAGTTTAAATGAGAAAGCAAACAAGCTAGGTAAGCAGCTTAAAGATAGCCTACACACCCTAAAAGAAAAAGAAAACTTCACCCAAATGGCGCAAATTAGGGGGTTAGGCTCAATGGTGGCGCTAGAGCTCTTTGATCAGGGCAAACCCAGCAGTGATTTGGCCAAAGCCATCCAAAAAGAAGCGATGGATCAAGGGCTTTTGCTCTTAACCTGCGGCTCTTACGCCAATGTGATTCGCTTCCTCTACCCCTTAACCATCCCTAAGGAGCAATTCAACCAAGCTCTAGACATCCTTAACAAATCCATTAAAAAGGTCTTAGCATGAACTTTTCTTTACTCAACCACCCCTTTGTAAGCCTTGCCCCCCAAGAGGGCTTTATCCCTGTTACAAACCCTGCAACCTTACAAGAGATCGCCTATGTCAAAAGTGTAAGCCAAGCAGAGCTAGAGCAAATCATCGCCCACGCCCACAAGGCACAAAAAGAATGGGCGAGCAAGCTCACCCTAGAGAGGGCGGACCTTCTCTTAAAGTTGCGCGCCTTGCTCTTAGAAAATTTGGAGGACTTAGCGCGCATCCTCACGCAAGAAATGGGTAAGCCCTTAAAAGAGGCAAGGTCGGAGATCACCTATGGGGCGAGTTATTTGCGTTGGTTTGCCGAGCAGGCGCGGCGTATTGACGGGGACATTTTGCCCAGTGTCGTGGCTAACCAAAAAATCCTCGTCTTAAAACAGCCCATCGGCGTCTGTGCCGCCATCACCCCGTGGAACTTCCCCTCTGGCATGATTGCGCGCAAACTCGCCCCCGCCCTAGCCTGTGGCTGCGCAATAGTGATCAAACCTGCCACCCAAACCCCTCTTAGTGCCTATGCTTTAATGGTGTTGGCACAAAAAGCGGGCATCCCTGAAGGGGTCTTAAGCGTGGTTACGGGGGAGACAAAAATGCTCGCTAAGTGCCTTTGTGAAAGCGATGTGGTGCGTAAAATCAGCTTCACCGGCTCGACTGAAGTGGGTAAAATCTTGGCAGCACAAAGTGCCGCCACCCTTAAAAAACTCTCTTTGGAGCTTGGGGGCAATGCGCCCTTTATTGTCTTTGAGGATGCCAACTTAGAAAAGGCGGCCGAGGGGATCATGCTCTCTAAGTTTAGAAACAGCGGGCAAACCTGCGTGTGTGCGAATCGTATCTATGTGCAAAAAAGCGTTTATGAGGAATTAAGCTGCATTTTAAAAAGCAAAGTGGAAAGCTTGAATTTAGGCAATGGGCTAGAAGAAAACACCACACAGGGGCCCTTGATCGACTCTAGGGCGGTGGCTAAAGTGCAGGAGCACATCGCGGACGCTACAAGCAAAGGGGCCCAAATTTTAAGCGGTGGCAAGCCCAGCGCGCTTGGGGCAAGCTTTTTTGAGCCCACGATTTTAACGGGGGTGAATCAAGGCATGGCGGTCGCCAAAGAGGAAACCTTTGGGCCGCTTGCCCCACTCTTTAGGTTTGACACTGAAGAAGAGGTGCTAGAGTGGGCGAACGCCACGCAGTATGGGCTAGCGGCTTATTTTTATACCCAAAATTTAGCCAGAGTCTTTAGAGTGGGCGAGGCGTTAGAGTATGGCATGGTGGGGGTCAATGCCGGGCACATCTCCACAGAAACCGCCCCCTTTGGCGGGATCAAACAAAGCGGCATTGGGCGTGAAGGCTCAAAATATGGCATTGAGGACTATTTAGAGATCAAATATTTAAATGTGCGTTTAGATTAAAGATTTTTCTGTGCCTGCGGGGCAGATCAAGACGTAGTTTTTAGCTAAACTCAAGAGCATGCCCCTTTAAGCAGCGTTTAGGCTTTGTGGAGGGGGTGGCGATGTTGGCGCGCACGGATACTGGGATCGGGGTTTTATCCATCGCCCACACTGATGCTGTGGCTAGGCTTAAAGGGCGATCGGGCGGAGGAGAAACTCGTTGCCTTAATGTTTGCGATCTTGTATGTGCTGGTTGTAGCAACCTTGTTTAAGGGCGCAAACTGCTCTAGCCACTCACTAGGAGTTAAGCAGACATTATGCGGTCTCTGGCGTGCCTATTTTAGTATTGTGCCCAAGATGGCGTGGGGCTTTTTGCCCCACTTTTGGGCTTTAGTGTTAGAACATTATGGATTGTTGGGTAAAATTCCATCCACGCCTTGATCTTAAGTTAAAGGAGAGAACATGGCAAATAAATCCACGAGTAAAGCGTTTAGTGTAGAGGTTACCCCCTACTCCAAGCGGCTTTTGCAAGTAACCTTTAGCCAAGACACGATCGCAAGCTTGCTTAAAGAGCTGGCACCTTGCCCCTTGCAAGCGTTGGAGTATAAATCTTTCTTGCGCTTTAGGGCTGCCCAAATTTTAGACAAACTCTGCGAGCACAAGCTTAAACCCTTTTTAGAAAAGTCTTTAAGCGATCGCAAAACCGGCGCATTGCTAATAAACCCACAGGGCATCAATTCAGCCGAGCAGGGCGATGACATGGTCAAAATCGCCACAGCCATCGTGCATTTGATCGGGCGCTCCAACTTTGATCAGATGAGCGGGCAGTTTTACGCGCGCTGGGCGGTGGTGAACACCGACAACTCGGATAGCTACCTACGCCAACCCCAAAAGCCCCTGGAGCTCCACAATGACGGGACCTATGTCAATGAAGTTACCGACTATGTGCTGATGTATAAGATTGACGAACAGCACATGCAAGGGGGCGACTCGCAACTCTTGCACCTAGATGACTGGGAGGACTTGGCAAAGTTTTACAACCACCCGCTGGCTAAAAGGGTGATGCGCTGGTCAGCACCTCCTAGCAAAAATGTGGCTTACGATGTCTACCACCCCGTGTTTGAAGCCGACAACCACGCCCACCCTGTCATGCTCTACATTGACCAATTCGCCCAACCCAAAGACTACGAAGAAGGTGTTTACTTAGCCAATCTTAGCGACTCTTTAGAGAGCTCTAAGGCAAAACTCTCTTTCCCTGTGCCTGTAGGGCAATGCCTCCTCATCAATAACTTATTTTGGCTGCACGGGCGGGATAAATTCCAGCCCCACCCTAAACTACGCCGCGAACTGATGCGCCAAAGGGGGTATTTTTCTTTTGCCACCAACCCCTTTAGCCGCTACAAAGACTTTAAAAACTTCTAATGCCGCCCATTTACGATTGCGTGGTGATCGGAGGAGGGATTTTAGGGCATTCGGTGGCGATGCAGCTTTTAGACAAACACCCCGATTTAAAAGTCTTGCTCTTAGAAAAAGAAGCCCAAAGTGCCTTGCACCAAACGGGGCGCAATAGTGGGGTGATCCACGCGGGGGTCTATTACACCCCGGGCAGTTTAAAGGCGCGCTTTTGCTATGAAGGCAACAAAGCCACCAAAGCGTTTTGCCAAGAAAATGGGATTAAATATGAAGAATGTGGCAAGCTTTTGGTGGCAAGCAACGACTTAGAAATGCAGCGCATGCAAGCCCTCTTAGAGCGCACCCAAGAAAACGGGCTAGAGCGCACCTGTTTAGATGCCAAAGAGCTTAAAGAGTTAGAGCCAAACATCACAGGTCTAGGCGGAATCTTCTTTCCCACAAGCGCCATTGTGAGCTATCAAGAAGTTACGCTAGCGATGGCGAGGCGTTTTAAAGAAAAGGGCGGAGAGGTCATTTACAATGCTGAGGTGGTGGCGATCACAGAACACGCCCGGGGGGTACAACTTTGCACCAAAAACGCCACTTACGAGGCAAACTATCTCATCTCTTGTGCCGGGCTACACAGCGATCGCATCGTGCAAATGCTAGGCTTAAAACCCAACTTCACCATTTGTCCCTTTAGAGGGGAGTATTTTAAGTTGTCCCCCAAACACAACCAAATCGTTAAACATTTAATTTATCCCATTCCCGATCCGAGCATGCCCTTTTTAGGGGTGCATTTGACACGCATGATCGATGGGAGTGTGACGGTGGGGCCTAATGCCGTGCTTGCACTCAAAAGGGAGGGGTATCACAAAAGCGACATCAGCCTACACGACCTAAAAGAAATGTTAGCACACAGAGGGGTGAGAAAGGTCATTGCTAAATACCTAAAACCTGGGCTTTTGGAGTTTAAAAACTCTTTATGCAAAAAAAGCTATTTGGGTTTGGTGCAAAAGTATTGCCCGCGCTTAAAGCTGGAGGATTTAGATTCCCACCCTGCCGGCGTGCGCGCCCAGGCGGTGAGCGATTTTGGAGAACTCATTGAGGACTTTTTATTTTGCAATACACAGCGCAGTGTCAATGTCTGCAACGCCCCAAGCCCTGCCGCCACTTCGGCTATCCCCATAGGCCGGCACATTTTAGAGCAGTTGGAGGGGATTTTATAAAACCAGTTGGCCGAGTCAAAAGCCAAATTTGGATAACATAGAGCCTAAATTTTCTAAAGGTTTTGGCATGTTGCTTTTCACAGGGGCTTGTGGGTATATCGGGGCGAGTGTCGCGCGTTTGTTTTTGGAGCAGACAGATTATAAAATTTGGATCGTGGATAATTTAAGCACGGGCTTTGAAATCCACGCACAAACCTTAAAGCACCTTTACCCTGAGCGGGTGTTTTTTGATCTTTTGGATTTAAGCGACATGGACAAACTAGAGAGCCACCTTACCGCCAAACAAGCGCAAGGGCATCGTCTGCAGGGCGTGTTGCACTTTGCGGCAAAACTCTTGGTCGAAGAATCCACACGCCTACCTCTGGATTACTACACCAACAACACCTTAAACACCTTGCAATTAGCCAAATTGTGCGTGAAACACAAGATCAAGCATCTTGTCTTTTCCTCCACCGCTGCCGTTTATGGGCAGACCACGCAAGTTGTCGACGAAAACGCCCCCCTAGAGCCCATTAACCCCTATGGCGCGTCCAAAATGATGAGCGAGCGTATTTTGCTAGACACTGCCAAGGTTGCGCCCTTTGCCTGCGCGCTTTTACGCTATTTTAATGTCGCCGGGGCCACCCACTTTAATGACTATTCAAGCCCCTTTGCTTTAGGGCATCGGGCCAAAAACGCCACGCATTTAATTAAAGTGGCTTGTGAGTGCGCCACACATAAACGCCCATCCATGGCGATCTTTGGCGACGACTACCCCACGCCCGATGGCACTTGTGTGCGCGATTACATCCACATAGACGATCTCGCTTTAGCGCATTTGGAAGCCTTTAAAACCTTGCAAGTTGAAAACAAAAGCCAAATTTACAATGTGGGCTATGGGCGGGGTTATAGCGTGGCTGAAGTGGTGGCTAAGGTCAAAGAGATTTCGGGCGTGGATTTTAAGGTACAAATGCAGGGCAGGCGCCCGGGCGATCCGGCGAGTTTGATCGCCGACAATCACAAGATTTTAACCCACACCGCCTTTAAACCGCAATATGCCAATTTAGAAACCATCATTAAAAGCGCGTATGTGTGGGAGCAATATTTGGGAGCGCAACCATGTTAGCGGTGGTTTTAACGGGGGCAAGCAGTGGAATCGGGCTTGAGTGCGCTAAGGCACTCTTACAAAAGGGCTATAAAGTCTATGCCCTCTCAAGGCAGGCCACAAAGATAGACAGCCTAGAACACCCCCATTGTGTGCGTCTTGATTGCGATTTGCAAGATGAAAACCAGATTGCAAGAGCCACAGACATGATTTTAGCGCAAGAAAAAGAGCTTTTTGCGCTCATCAACAACGCCGGTTATGGGATGTTCGGCGCGCTAGAAGAGCAACCCATCAGTGAAGCGAAGGCATTGTTTGAAACAAATTTATTCAGCGTGGGGGAGCTGTGCTCTAGATTGTTGCCCTTGTTGCGGGCAAGTGCAGCACTTCAAGCAAGCACAGGCCTTCAGGCAAGCCAAAGGCTTGCTCCCAAAATCATCAATGTTGCCTCAAGTGCGGGGCGTTCCACCACTTTGTTTTTAGGCTGGTACCATGCGAGCAAATACGCCCTAGAAGCTTACAGCGATTGCTTGCGCGCCGAGTTGTTGGGCTTAGGGGTGCAAGTGGTGTTGATCGAGCCCGGGGCGATCAAGACTAAATGGGATGCGGGGCTAGAAAACACTTTAAAGCCAAATAGCCCCTACGCCCTAGAATTGCAAAAAACCCACGCTTACTTTAAAAAAGTTTATGAAAACGCCAGCCCGGCTAGTTTGGTGGCCACCACAATCTTAAAGGCGTTAGAGAGCCAAAATCCTAAAACCCGGTATTTGGTCGGCAAAAAGGCGCATTTATTGGTGTGGACGAAAGCACTTTTACCAGATAAAATCTACGATTTTTTGCTAAGAAAAGAGATTTTAAAGTAGTGGTGCGGAAGAGAGGACTTGAACCTCCACGCCTTGCGGCGCCAGATCCTAAGTCTGGTGCGTCTGCCATTTCGCCACTTCCGCATAAAAGCTAGAATCTTAACCTTTAGAAGTTTAAATTAGGCTTAAATTTAGCCAAAGTCCATTTTATAAGCTAGTTTAGATTATACTAAGCCCCTTTTGAAGGAGTGAAAATGAAAGCGTTGGGCCGTAAAAAAATCTACAACCCCGAATCGAAGGAACATGCGGGGGAGCGCCAAATCTTTGGGGGCAACCCCACGAGCATGTTTGATTTAAACCAAATCAAATACCCATGGGCGAGCAAACTTTGGAAAACTATGCTGACAAACACATGGTTTCCTGAAGAAGTGGGCATGCAAGGGGACAAGACTCACTATTTGAAGTTAAGCCCACAAGAAAAGGTCGGCTACGATCGCGCCCTAGCCCAACTCATTTTCATGGATAGTTTGCAAACAAACAATCTCATCGACAACATCAACCCCTTCATCACCAGCCCTGAGATCAATCTATGTTTGGTGCGCCAAGCCTTTGAAGAGGCATTGCATAGCCACAGCTACGCCGTGATGGTGGAGAGCATTAGCGCAAACAGCGATGAGATTTACGAAATGTGGCGCACCGACTCCGCTCTCAAAGACAAGAACGATTGCATCGCCCAAATTTATATGGACTTATCTCAAGAGCCCACCGAGCGCAATCTGTTAAAGGCGTTGTTCGCCAATCAAATTTTAGAGGGGATTTATTTTTACAGCGGATTTAGCTACTTTTACGCTTTGGCACGCAGTGGGCGTATGCTAGGCACAGCGCAAATGATCCGCTTCATCCAAAGAGATGAAGTAACACACCTAAGCTTATTCCAAAACATGATCAATTCTTTGCGTAAAGAGCGCCCCGATCTTTTCACCCCAGATTTGCTTGAAGAGGTTGTGGACATGTTTAAGCAAGCCGTGGATTTGGAGAGCGCATGGGGGGCATACATCACGCAGGGGCAGATTTTGGACTTAAGCCCTAAAATTTTGCGCGCCTATACAGAGTATTTAGCCGACACCCGCTTAGCCGTGGTGGGGCTGCCTAAGCTGTACCACACCAAAAACCCCATCCGTTGGGTCGAGCAATTTGCCAACTTCAACAGCCACCGCTCTAACTTCTTTGAGGCACGGGTCAGTAATTACTCTAAGGGCAGCATTAGCTTTGAGGGGTTTTAGTTGTTTAGCCTAAAAAACGCCCATATGTGTGCCGAGATTGCCCGCCACTTCCCCCTAGAAAAGCCCGTTGAAGAGGCCATTTGTGCGATCAATCGAGAAGAGTTTGTGTCGCCTAAACACCTGGCTTACAGCCTAAACGCCCTGCCCCTAGATGGCGAGCAGTTTATCAGCTCTCCGCTCACGGTGGCAAAAATGACGCAGTATTTACAGCTAAAGGGGGTCGATAGCGTGCTAGAGATCGGCTGTGGGAGCGGGTATCAGGCAATGGTGCTCTCTAAATTGGTGCGCCGTGTCTTTAGCATTGAGCGTATTGAAAAGCTGTTGGTGCAGGCCAAAGAGCGCTTTAGGCGTTTAAAGGTAACGAATATCCACACAAAATTAGCAGACGGGCAAGAGGGCTGGCGTGAATTTGCCCCCTTTGAGCGCATTTTATTTTCAGCGTGCGCCACGCACATCCCTAGTGCCCTTGTGGAGCAACTAAGCGAGGGGGGGATTTTACTAGCTCCCATGCTAGAAAACCGCACGCAAACCATCACCCGTTTTGCCAAACAAAATGGGCGTTTGCTAGCCGAGCGCTTGGAGAAGTGTCAGTTTGTGCCGGTGTTAAATGGCGTAGAGCGGGGGGTTTAGGGGGCGAGCGTGGATTTGGCTAAAACCTGTATGTTTAACGCCATTTCGCAAATTTTCTTTTCGTTCTTTTTGGTGCTCTTTTTCATCGCGTCCATGATCATGCTCATAGGCATCGCCAGCGTTACCTTAGTGGTGAAACTGAGTTTCTTAGACTTGGTGCAGCTTTACACCTACTCATTGCCCGGCACGATATTTTTCATCATCCCCATCACCTTTTTTGCTGCTTGCGCCATTGGGCTAGCACGGCTCTCCTACGACCACGAGCTGTTGGTGTTCTTTTCGCTAGGGATCGCGCCTAAAAAAATCGTGCAAGCCTTTTTACCCCTTTGTGTCTTCGTTAGCGGTGTGCTTTTAGTCTTTTCTTTAATCTTAATCCCCGCTTCTAAGAGTGCCTACTACTCGTTTATTAGAGATAAAAAAGACCACATTGATGTCAATATCCAAGCGGGGGAGTTTGGACAAAAGCTGGGCGATTGGCTGGTGTATGTAGGCAAGAAAGAGGGGGGGGTTTTTAGCGATTTGGTGCTCTTCTCGCATAAGGGGCTAGCCCTCGAGAGTTTTATGATCGCCCAAAAGGGGGAGGTGAAAAACACCGATGGAGTCTTTGGCTTACAATTAGATCATGGCAACGCCTACTTTGCCGACAAAGGGCAGTTACGCAAAGTCACCTTTCAACAATTAAATTTACGCAATAAACTCAGCATATCCGCGCGCACAAACGCCGCTTATGTGCATGGACACGACTATATAGGCTATTGGAAGAAGGCTTTTGGCACGCACCCAGACAAAAACCAACAACGCCGTTTTACACAAGCTATTTTAGTCGCCCTGTTCCCCCTAGCTAGTTTGTTTTTAATCCCCGTCTTTGGCATTTCTAACCCCCGCTTTTCTAAGAATTTATCCTATGTCTATGTGCTTTTGGCAGTGGGGCTTTACTTCTTAGGCATGCATGTCATCAGCCAAGACGCGCCCATCATCGGCACCATCACCTTGCCAATTGTGTGGTTTTTAGGCTCTTATGCGCTGTATCGCCGCATCATTGTGCGCTTTTATTGATGCACCGCTTTAAACTCACCCTTGCCTACGATGGCAGTGCTTTCATGGGCTTTGCCAAGCAAGAGGGCTATCCTACCATAGAGGGCACACTAGAAAATGCGCTAAAAAGACTAAATATCTCTAGCCAAATTAGCGCCGCAGGACGCACAGACAAGGGCGTGCATGCCACCTGCCAAGTCGTGGCGTTCAATGCCCCTAAATTTTGGAGCACACCTAAACTACGCGCCCATTTGCAGCCCAAACTTACCCCCCACATTGTTTGCCAAAGTTTAGAGCAAGTGGATTTAGACTTTCACCCCCGTTTTCACGCCTACAAAAGGCGTTACCGCTACATTTTCACCCAAAACCCCCTAAGCCCCTTTCTAGCCCGTTACGTGGCCTTTTGCCCGCATGGCAGCCTTAAAAGCTTGCAAGAAGCCTTAAATTGCTTTGTCGGCACACATGACTTTAAATATTTTTGCAAAACGGGCAGCGATCCTAAGCACACAAGCCGTGTGCTCTATCAAGCCTTTTGTTACCCCTTTCATGTGAGGGGCTTAGATTTTGTAGTGGTGGTCTTGGAAGCTAATGGGTTTTTACGCGCACAGGTGCGCTTGATGCTTAAGGCGGCGTTGCAACACTCTTTAGGGTGCTTGAGCCTTGCAGATTTAAGGGCACAACTTGCGCTCAAAAGGCGGGTGTGCATGGACTTAGCCCCCTCTAGTGGGCTGTATTTGAGTCGGGTATTTTATCCACAGCCCTTAAGCAAAAATGGGGTATAATGGGCTCTTAGCCTGAACGATGCGTGTTTCATAATAGGGCAAGTTCGTTTATCTTTTTTATGAGGCTGTTGTAGTGGTTTTGGTGTGATGGGCATTTCTTGTATCTGCCCCCTAAAAAAACCCTCTTGCCTCTTATAGCTTTGTTGAACTAAGCACACAGGTAACGGTCGTTTGGGCGATTGACATTAGGGATTGAATGAAGAGAAAAGTTTTAATCATTGGGGGCGGAGCGCGCGAGTATGCACTAGGGCGCAAGCTAAGAGAGGACCCTAGAGTGAGCGAGCTGTTCTTTTGCCCGGGCAATGGCGGGACGCAGAGCATTGGCGAAAATGTCTTGTTGCCAGACTTCGCCAAGATCGCCGCTTTTGCCAAAGAGAAGATGATTAATTTCGTGCTAGTGGGGACGGAAGGGCCGTTGGTGGGGGGTTTGGCGGATTTTTTGCAAGAAGCGGGCGTGGCGGTCTTTGGGCCAAGCAAGCAAGTGAGCAAATTAGAGGGCTCTAAGAGCTTTGCTAAAGAGCTGGCCACCACCCATAATATCCCCACCGCCCCTTATGCCATCGCCACAAGCGTGCAAGAAGCCCTAGAGTTAGTCCCAAGCTTTGGCTACCCTGTGGTGCTCAAAGCCGATGGGCTCGCGCAGGGCAAGGGTGTGGCTATAGTGCAGAGTGAAAATGAAGCCAAAGTGGCTCTAGAAAGCTTGTTTAAAGTGCATTCTAAAGTCGTTTTAGAGAAGTTTCTAGACGGCGTTGAGCTGTCCATGTTTGCGTTTGTGAGTGGACAAGATTTTTTACTTTTGCCGGCTTGCCACGATTATAAAAGATTGCACCCAAATGGACCGAACACGGGGGGGATGGGGGCGTTTGCACCCTCCCCTATGGGATGACACTCTAAAAGAAAAGCTTGTAGAGCGCATTTTAAAGCCCACCCTTAACGCCTTGCACGCACAGAACACGCCCTTTGTGGGGGTGCTGTATGCGGGGCTCATGCTCGTGGAGCAAGAAAGGGCTTTAGAGCCTTATTTGTTGGAGTTTAATGTGCGCTTTGGCGACCCTGAGTGTAGCGTGCTCTTGCCCTTGCTTAAAACCCCTCTACTGGACTTATTAGAAGCCACCTTACAGGGCAATTTGGCGCAGGTGGAGTTAGAATTGCACCCACAGCATGCCTTGGGCGTGGTCTTGGCAAGCAAAGACTACCCCCACCAAATCTCGCAAGGACAAAGCGTCTACATAGACCCCATTGATGAGAAAAACGCCCATTTGGACTTAGGCAAAATCACACAAGAGAATGGGGTGTTCTTGGTTGCGGGGGGCGGGTGTGCGTGTGTGTGGGTTGGGGCAAGTCGCTGGCTGAGGCTAAAAGCCACGCCTACCACCTAGTAAAGAAGGTGCAGTTTGATGGCATGCAGTTTCGTGAGGACATTGGAGTGCTTTGATTGGATGCCAAACTAGAAGAGAAAATTTACAAGGAAAGGCTCGTGATCGCCCCCTTTTGGTGGCGGGTGGGGGCTTACTTGGTGGATTTGCTCTTGATTTGTTTTTTGGCGTGGGATTTGCATCCTTACTTACCCCTGCACTCCGTGTTTTTGCGCTTTTTATGCGCCTTTGTGGCGGTGCATGTGGTTTACGAGTCTTTGTCTATGCTGGGTTTTGCAAGTAGTGTAGGCAAACTCGTGTTTCACTTACGGGTCTTGGACTTTAAAAGTCTAGACAAGCCCCTATTTGCCGCCCGTTTAAGGCGGTATTTATTGAAGGAACTCTTGCTTTTTTACCCCTTAGGTTATTTCTTTAGGGATAAATTTGGGCGGACTTTTTATGACAGACACGCACAGACTTTTACCATCGTGTCTAAATGAGTGGTGTGGCGCGGTACTTTTATCATTGTTCTTTTCTTGGGTGTGTTGTTTGGCAAGCAACAGCAAGTGGCCGTGCAAAAGTTTGACAAGAAAAACCATAAAATCTTTGAGCTACTAGCCGACCGTGTGGACGCTAAGAACAATGTTGTTACGGCTACGGGGCATGCGGTCTTACTCAATTACGATGTTTATATTTTGGCGGACAAAGTGAGCTACGACACGAAGAAAAAAGAAGCCACGATGGATGGGCATGTCAAAGTCTATCGGGGCGAGGGACTCTTGGTGCAAAGCGAGCACATGAAGGTGCGTATGGACGACAAATACGCCCTCATGTTCCCCTTTTATGTGCAAGACAGCGTTACGGGCATTTGGATCAGCGCGGACATCGCCCACTCGCAAAAAAACCACTACTACATCAAAAACCTCACCACCTCCGGTTGCGACATTGAAAATCCCATTTGGCATGTCAACGCCTCTTCGGGCAAGTACAACGCCGACAAACAACATTTGTCCCTCGTCAACTCCAAAATCTATTTAGGCAAAATCCCCGTGTTTTACCTGCCCTATCTTTTCACGTCTACAAGCACCAAACGCTCTAGTGGGTTTCTCTACCCTGAGTTTGGGACTTCTAACCTCGCCGGCTTTATTTATTTACAGCCCTTTTACATTGCCCCCAAAGATTCGTGGGACATCACGTTGACTCCGCAGATCCGCTCTAAAAGGGGTTTGGGCTTAAATTTTGAAGGGCGTTTGATTAACTCCCATCAAGATAAATTTTTATTCAACGCGCGGTATTTTCGCAACTACAACGCCTACACTAAAAAATACGACTTAAGAAACCAAAATGTCTTTGGGTTTGAAGTTTTGCACGCCAGCCGCCAAGCCTTGCAAAAATATTTTGGACTAAAAAAGCCCCTAGACAACGCCTTTTATTTAGACTTCTTGTATATGAACGACCTAGACTATGTGCGCTTTGAGAAGGTGAATAAGCGCATCACGGACGCGACCCACATGTCTAGGGGCAACTACTATGTGCAGACGAACAACCACTTTTACGGCTTTTACCTCAAATACTTTTTAAATCTGAATAAAATCAACAACAACAACACCTTCCAATCCCTACCAAATTTGCAATACCACAAATACCTCAACACCTTGGGTTGGAAACACCTGCTCTACTCGTTAGATTATCAATTCCACAATGTCGTGAGACAAGTGGGCTATGGCTACGCCCAAAACACCATCAATGTCCCCCTGGGCTTGCAATTTTCCATGTTTAAAAAATACCTCTCTGTGGGGCTGTGGAACACGGTGCAACTCAGCAACCTTGCGATACTCAACACTAAAACAAGCTACATCCCGCAGGTGAGCGGACAATCCAAAGAGTTTGGCAATTACTTTTCTAGCTCCTATGCCCTGTATTTAAACACCGACCTAGCTAGAGAGTATCACAAGCTCTTACACACCATCCAATTTCAAGCCCTACTTAGCGGGGCTTACTACACCTTTGCTAATGGGCTGTTTGACACACAAATGTATGATTTAAGCGCACAGGCACTTAACAACTTCACTTCGCCCACGCTCAGCAACTACGCCGTGGGGGGGCGTTTGTACGATGCCGTGTGGAATCCCTCCCTGCTTTTTGCCCCAAACCCTTCTAACAGCCAACTTTATTTGAACTTAACGCAGTATCTCTATGGACTAGGGGGGCAAGAGTTGCTCTACTGGCGCATTAGCCAGGTGCTAAACTTTGCTGACCCAACTTCTATCGCCAGCTCACCGATGGAGAGCAAAATCGGGTTTTCGCCCTTAAGAGGGCTTGATGTTTACGGGACTATCTTTTATTCGTGGTATTACAACAGTCTAGAGGAAGCGTCTATCAACGCCAACTACCACCGTAAATTTTTAAGCGCAAACGTTTCCTACTATCTTAAAAAGAACTTCGATGAAAGTGGCATTAATAAAATCTCGACAAACAACTCTAACTATTTAAAGGCCGGCCTTAGCAACGACTTTCGGTGGTTTTCTTTAAACGCTTCGGTGGGCTACGACATTGAAAATAATGTGATTTTAAATTGGCGCATCGGCATTTTTAAACAAATCCGCTGTTTTGGCATCGGGCTACAATTTGTCAACCAACGCCGCCCCGTTTTAACCAGTAACCCCGCCGACCCCTTAAGGGTGTATGAGAACAACTATATTAAATTGACCCTAGACTTCTCACCCATCACCAAAACCAACATCACCTACCGATCATTGAGGCGTTGAATGAGTAATTTAGTCGATGATTTCATGTTTGCTAGCCCTGAAGACGCGTTGCAGTTGCTGATGAATGAGATTTTAATCCGCCATTTAGACACCAAAAACGCCTTAATGCTCGTAACAAGCCTAAAGGGCTTGAAGTTCGCCCATGTTTTGGCGCAAAAACTAAACACCCCCCTAGATTTTCTTTTCACTGCCCCCATTTACGCCCCCCTTAATCGAGAGTGTGAAATTGCCTTAGTGAGCGAGAGCATGGATATTTTAATGAACGAGAATTTAATCAACTCTTTTGAAATCACCCTAGATTATGTCTATGGGGAAGCTAAACGGGTGTATGAAGAAGAGATTTTATCTAAGATTTATAAATACCGCAAGGGCAACACGATCAAATCCCTTGAAAATAAAAATGTTTTCATCATAGACTATGGCATTGAAACGGGCATCACGGCGAATTTAGCCATCCAAACCTGCATGGCAAAGTCGTCTAAAAACATTTATGTACTCACGCCTATTTTGCCAAAGAGTGTGGCGGATGCCTTAGCCATGCTTTGCGATGGGGTGGTGAGCGTGTACCGCCCCGATTATTTTGTCAGCATAGACCACTACTACAAAACCCCGATACAAATTGAGCCCACCGAGATTGAAGCCATTTTAAAGAAAATTGAAGAAGCCCAAATGAAAGGAAATGATGCAAAAAATTAACATAAACAACGAAGAATTTATTTTAGATTACATGGCGCGCCAGGCCACAAGTTCCCTGCTTTACCGCCATAAGGACACTACGATTTTAGCCAGCGTGGTGGTGGAGCCACAAAGCGTAGAAGAGGACTTTCTGCCCCTAAGCGTGCAATACACCCAAAGGGCTTATGCTGTGGGTAGGCTACCGGGCAGTTTTACCCGCCGTGAGGGCAAAATGGAAGACTTTGAAACCTTGACTTCAAGGCTCATTGACCGCTCTTTGCGCCCCCTTTTTGCCAAAAACTACCGCCATCCCACACAAATCACGCTCTTGCTGCTAAGCCACGCTTATGAAAGCGATTTACAAGTATGCGCCCTAAACGCCGCGGCAAGTGCCCTTTACTTAGCCAATGTGGGCGTGGAAGAAACGATTCATGCCATGCGCTTAAAGGAAAAGGGCGATCTCTTTGTGGCAGGCAGTGTGGATAAGATCTTAATGATAGAAATGCAGGCAAATGGGGCGCACAACCCCTTAAGCGAGGCGCAGCTTTTAGACCTACTTGCCACCGCCCACACCCACATTAAAACCCAATGTGCCCTTTACACCGAGCATTTTGCCCCCCATAGAAAAGCCAAACTAGAAACCCCCCGAGAAAAGCCATTAAACCCCCATTTAATGCAGATTTTAAGCACCCGCTTTAAGCCCCAAATCCTAGAAACCATGTCCTTAATGGCAAAGAGCGAGCGGGGCGCACAGCTAGAACACCTCTTAGATCACATCGCCCATGAGCTGAACGAGCATTGCCCCACAGAGTTACAACACGCCCTGCACGCCTGTTTTAAGGAACAAATGCATAGAAGCATTTTAGACAGACAAGAGAGGGCGGATGGACGGAGTTTAAAGCAAATCCGCCCCATACGCATAGACACAAACCTACTCCCAACTTGCCACTCCAGTGTGTTTTTTGAAAGGGGGCACACGCAAGCTCTAGTAACCTGCACTTTGGGGGCCGAGGGCGATGCCAAACAAAACTTTGGCTTGCAAGAGGCAAGCCCCAGCAAAGAGCGCTTCATGCTCCACTACAATTTTTACCCCTTTAGCGTGGGGGAGGCGGCCCCGCTTAATGCGCCCAGCCGCCGCGAGCTAGGGCATGGGTATTTAGCCCAAAAGGCATTGGCTTGCTCTTTGCCCGAAAACGCCCCCGTGATCCGCCTTGTGTCTGAGATTTTAGAGTCCAATGGCTCTAGCTCCATGGCGAGCGTGTGTGCCGGCTCTTTAGCTCTAAAGGCGAGCGGCATTGAGCCCACCGCCTTAGTGGCTGGCGTGGCGATGGGGCTTGTCTTTGATGGCACAAGGCACGCTATTTTAAGCGACATCAGTGCCCTAGAGGACATGCAAGGGGACATGGACTTTAAAATCGCGGGCACAAGTGAGGGCGTGGTCGCCATGCAAATGGATACAAAGTTGGCGGGCTTGCCTTTAGAGTGGTTGGCAGAGATTTTAGAGCAGGCCAAAGAAGCCCGTTTGGTGGTGCTAGAGCGCATGCAAGAGGCGGTGGTCTCCATGCAAATCAACACAAATTTACCCACCACCCAGAGTTTTTACATCCCCGCGCAGAAAATGAGCGCGCTCATTGGTCCCGGGGGCAAGCACATTAAAGACATTTTGCAACGCTTTGGCGTGCAGATTGACTTAGACAAAACAAGCGGGCTTGTAGCGATCAGGGGTATGCAAGAGGCGGCAACACAGGCTAAAGAGTACATCAACCAAGCCCTGCAACTGCAAAATTTGAGCGTGGGGCAAAAGGTGCAAGCCTTTGTCAAACGGGTGGTGGATTTTGGCGTGTTTGTGCGCTTAGAGGCAGGGGGTGATGCCTTGTTGCATAAGAGCAATGTGGGGGATTTGGACTTAGAAAGCCTAGAAAATGGCGCGCCGCTTTTGTGTGAAATCTCTAAAATTGAGCAGGGCAAGGTGCATGTCATTTTAGCTTAAGCTTAGAGTTGCTATAATTGGGGCTTGTGTAGATTTTAAATAGCAAAGCGAGGTTGTGGCGGTATGAAGTTTTTTGTGCTTTTCTTTTTAGGAGCTTTAGGGCTAGCCTTTGGAGCAGATATGAGCGGGGTGGATATGATTAAATCCTACTCTGTCGTGGGGGCGGTTGTGGGGCTAGGCGTGGCTGCCTGCGGGGGCGCAATCGGTATGGGCAACGCCGCCGCCGCCGCCATCACAGGCACAGCCCGCAATCCTGGCGTGGGTGGTAAATTACTCACCACCATGTTCATCGCGATGGCGATGATTGAGGCGCAAGTGATTTACACCCTTGTGTTTGCCATCGTGGCGATTTACAGCAACCCTTTCTTGGCCTAAAATCAAAAGGGAGGGGGATACAAGCACTGGTGGTGGAATTGGTAGACACGCCATCTTGAGGGGGTGGTGGGGCAACCCGTGCGAGTTCGAGTCTCGCTCAGTGCACCACACGCAAAACCGAAGGTTTGCAAAAATCAACGCGAAGTGTCTGTTCGCATGCGTGGTGTTTGTGCGTTCATAGTTTTAGTGGCTTGGTCGTTAGACTTAAGTGCAAAAAGCCAAAATGGTGGAATTGGTAGACACGCTAGACTCAAAATCTGGTGGAGGCAACTCCGTGTCGGTTCGAGTCCGACTTTTGGTACCATTTAATCAATCTTTCAATTTTTAGACATTTTGGGTTAGAATAGGGGCTTTCAAAAAAGGATTGACATGACCCAAGAAACCCCCCCCATTATCTTACTCATTGACTTACAAGAGCGTTTGTTTCAGGCCATGCCCCAAAAAGAGGCGTTGCTAGAAAACTCTTTACGCTTTTTGCAAATCGCGAAAACCCTTAAAATCCCCATTGTCGCTACAGAGCAAAACCCCGCTAAGCTGGGCGCAACTTTGCAAGAGGTTAACCCCTTTTGCCAAACGATTGCCACCAAAGAGAGCTTTAGCGCCTACCGAGTGCTGGATTTGCCTAAAGCCCCCTTGTTTGTGCTTGGCATTGAGGCGCATGTGTGCGTGTATCAAAGCGTGCTGGATTACTTAAAGGCGGGTTTTAGTGTGAGCGTGCTGGCAGAATGTGTGGGCTCAAGAAAGCCCACGGATTGCACCCTAGCCCTAGAGGATTTACGCACACAGGGGGCGAGGATTGTCTCCATTGAAATGTGTGCCTTTTCTTGGCTACAAACCTACACCCACCCGCAGTTTAAAGCCATTTCTAGCTTGATTAAATAGGACGGTTTGTGCGGATATTTTATGTGATTTTGCTCGGGCTACTCTTGGGGGCGTGTGCCATGAAACACAGCCTTAGTGCGAGTTTGGTAACCTTTGACATCGCCCATCAAGGGGGTGTGGTGAAGACTTACTGGCGAAAACTAGGCGACAAGCCGTCTAAGGAGTTTGTGCTGGGCGATAATAACTGGGTGTTGTTGCTGTTTAAAGACCCTTTTAAAAAAGCCAAAATAGAGCAACGCTACTTAGAACCGGGGGTGTATTATCTCGCGTCCTTTGTGTTGCAGGTGGGCGATCGCTTGCTAAAGAGCCAAAGCACCTTGCCTAGATGGCGCACAGGCTGGGACAAGGTGCATAATAAGCCCCTCTTTTTAGCCTTTGAGGTCAAGCCCCACACCCCGCTCAAACTGCCCCCCATTGAGCTAGTCGTGCGCCACATTTTGCCAAATAAAAAGCAAAAGATTAAAGAGAGTTACAAGGTTAATTTTCTCTTTAACGACAAGAACCATGTCTTCATCAAGGGGGCTTATCTCAAGTCGTTTTGAATTTGGTTATAATGGGGGTTTAAATTTTAGGGGAGTTTATGGATAGTCTCTTGAACTTTTTGACGAATATCAATGTCATTTTTTATATTTTGGGCTATGTGGTGGGGGGCATGCCCTTTGGGTATTGGCTGGTGAAGGTCATGTATAAGGTGGATGTTACAGCACACGGGAGTGGGGGCATTGGGGCGACTAATGTCGTGCGGGTGCTTAAAAACATTGACCCGGATAAGGCCAAAAAAATCGGTTCTCTTGTCTTGATCTTGGACTTAGTGAAGGGGGTTTTTTGTGTGTTGCTTGCCAAAATAGCAGGCTTGAACTTTGCGGCACAATGGATGGTCGCCATCGCCACAATTTTGGGACATTGCTATTCGCCTTTTTTAAACTTCAAGGGTGGTAAGGGGGTCAGCACCACAATGGGGGCGGTGCTTTTATTGATCCCGGTAGAAAGTTTGATCGGGCTTGCCTTGTGGGCGGTGATCGGCAAGGGGCTTAAAATCTCGTCTTTAGCGTCCATTGTGGGGGTCGGCACGGCGACTATTCTCATTTTTTTCATGCCTAAATTCTTGCCCGCTCCCATTAATATTGTACATGAGGTCGGTACGCAAACGCCCATGGTGCTGATTTTTGTTTTCACACTTTACAAGCATTGGTCTAATCTACTCAATCTCTTAAGCGGGCAAGAGGGCAAGATTTTATGACCCTAAGCGTACAAGATTACCAAATTGATGCCATCATTGGGGTGCTAGAGAGCGAGAAAAAAGCCCCGCAGCCCTTGATTGTGGATTTAAGCATTGAGTACAACTACACCCCCCAAAACCACCTAGACTACATGGACATTTTAGAGGTGGTGCAAAACAAACTGGCCACCACACAATACGGACTTTTAGAGGAGGCCTTAAGCGAAATCACAGCGTGGCTTAAGACCTGTTTTCCCATCATCACGCAAATCACCATGGCGATCAAAAAACCCCAAGCTTGCCAAAAGGCGTTGGTCGGGGTGAGCTTGTGCGTTGCTTTTCCATAAAAGTGCGGTGTTTAGGGGCTTTTTTGGGGAGTTTTTAGAGAAAATTTAGCAAAACTCTAGTAAAAATACGCATGCTAAAAATTCTACAAAAAAGGGGTTTTCGTGTCTTTATTGGTTAGTCAAGAGTGTATTGCTTGCGATGCGTGCCGGGAGGAGTGCCCCACAGAAGCCATTGATGAAAGCGACCCGATTTATTGCATTGACCCGGATCGGTGCACCGAGTGTGTGGGCTACAGCGATGAGCCTAGCTGTGTCGGAATTTGCCCGGTAGATGCGATTGTGCCCGACCCCAACAACGCCGAAACCCAAGAGGAATTGCAGTACAAGTACGAAAGCCTGCGCGAAGAAATCTAGACTTTTATGGCAAAAATCACCACCATCATTGACATTGGCTCGAACTCTGTACGCATGGCGATCTTTAAGAAAACGAGCCAATTTGGCTTTTACCTGCTCTATGAGATCAAGGCCAAAGTACGCATTTCGCAAGGCACTTACGAGCATAAGGGAGTTTTGCAAAAAGCCCCACTAAAACGGGCGTTGCGGGCACTCAGCGACTTTAAGGACATTGCTGAAAAATACAAGAGTCGTAAGATTTTATGCGTGGCAACTTCAGCCGTGCGCGATGCGCCCAACTCTAAAGAGTTTGTCGCCCTTGTCAAGCAAGAATGTGGTTTGCAGGTGAAGGTCATTGATGGCAAGAAAGAGGCGTTTTATGGGGGCGTGGCGTGTGCGAATCTCTTGCACCACAGAGATGGGATCACCATTGACATAGGCGGGGGGAGCACCGAGTGTGCGCTGATTGAAAATGGTAAAATCAAGGATTTGATCTCGGTCAATCTAGGCACCATCCGCCTAAAAGAGTTGTTTTTTGACAAAAACCTAGATTTGAATTTGGCAAAAGAGTTTATCCAAAAAGAACTAGCCAAGCTCCCCCCCCACTTCAAAACAAGCTGTGTCTTTGGCGTGGGCGGGACGATCCGCTCTCTGGCTAAAGTCGGTATGTTTCAAAACAACTACCCCATTGATGTGATCCACGGCTATGAAATGGATGTCAAAAGCAACTGGCATTGGATGCAACAAATCATAAAAAGCAGCGAGTCGCAACTTGCCGAGTTTGGCATTAGCGAGGATCGCAAAGACAGCATCCGCAGCGGGACCTTGATTTTCACCATGTTTTTGGAGCATTTTAAAGCGAGCACCATTGTGGCTAGTGGGGTGGGTGTGAGAGAGGGCGTGTTTTTAAGCGACATGCTAAGAAGCCACAATCACAGCTTTCCTAAGGGCATTAACCCCTCCATTTTATCGCTCCTTGATCGCTTCTTGCCCCACTCTAAACACAGCCAAGAAGTCAAAAAAGAATGTGCCAAACTCTTTGAAGCTCTGCAACCCTTGCATGGCATTCATGAAAAATATTTATACCATTTAAAAATCGCGGGGCAACTCTCTAGCATTGGTAAGGTGCTGAACTTCTACAATGCCCACAAGCACGGGGCGTATTTGAGTTTGCACTCTTTGAGCTATGGCTTTTCCCACCAAGATCGGGCGATCATCTGCCTATTGGTGCAATTTAGCCACAAGAAAATCCCAAGAGACAGCAACATCGCCCACATCAGTGCCATCATGCCCCCCATTTTGACCTTGCAGTGGCTCAGTTTCATTCTAGGGCTTGCTGAAACCATGTGTCTAGCCCGCGTGCCCAAAGGCACGCACTACAGCCTAAAACACAAGACCCTACAAATCAAATGCCCGAGCGACACCTATTTATGCCAAGAGATCGCCGCCAAACTCACCAAACCCGTACCCTTTGAAATTGAGTTTGTATGAAAATCGCCATCATTCGGCTCTCAGCCCTAGGCGATGTGATCGTAAGTGCCGTGTTTTTACCCTTTTTGAAGCAACACTACAAGGGGGCTAAGATTCATTGGTTTGTGGACGAAAACTTTGCCCCTATGCTCAAAAACTCCCCTACATTGATGTCTTACACGCCTTGCCCTACAAAAAAACCTTGCGCTCCAAAAACCCCCTAAAAATTTGGCGTTTTTATTGGCATTTGCGCTCTTTGGGGGTGTTTGATCTCATCATTGACATGCAAGGGTTGTTAAAATCCGCTTTAATCGGGCTATTTTTGGCAAAGAAAAAGCCTAAATATTTTGTGGGTTTTGACAAGCACTCCATTCGAGAAAAGCTCGCAAGCTTCTTTTACACCCATAAAACTGCTATCCCCTACAATGCCCACATTCTAAAGCGCAACGAAGAGGTCTTGCACTGCGCCTTTAACCTTGCCTTTGGGGCACAAGAGTGGGGGGACACTTTAGCCTCTAGAAACCTCGCCTTTTTCTGCCCCAACAGCCCTAAGTTAGAGCCGATCTTAAATACCCCCACGCCCAAGGTTTTGTTTGTGCTAGAAACTTCTAAGGTGCATAAAACCTACCCTTTAGAGGGCTTTAAGCAAGTGGGGTTAGCCTTGAGGAATCACGGGCTAGAAATTTTAATCCTAAGCCACGCCCATGTAGAGCAAGCCCAAGAGCTTTACACCGATTTAAGCCCCCAAGTGCAAGTTACACTTTTGCCCCCCTTAAGCCTAGAAGAGGTGAAAACCCTTGTGGCTAGGGTGAGTGTGGTGGTGGGTGGAGATACGGGTGTGGTGCATTTAGCGTGGGCTTTAAAAATCCCTTCGGTAACTCTGTATGGCAACACGCCTAAAGAGAGATTTGAACTAAAGGGCATAGGGCATGTTGCCCTAGTGGGTAACCCTAAAGCCGACTACAACAAAAACGACCACTCTATTAAGGACATCCCGCCCCTTGCCATTCAAGAGGCGGTGCTAACCATATTGAAAGGGACAAACAAACTTGGCTAAAGAGAGCGGTATTCAAAGGGAGTGGGGGATATTTTGGGGCAAGGTTTTAGAGTGGGCTTTAAATGGATTGGGCTTTGTGTTGGCACGCTTGCCCCATTCTTGGTTTGTGGGCTGTGTGCGGGCTTTGGGATTTGTCTTTTACAAGCTAGACAAGAGGCGTTACTACGATGCTAAGGCGAATTTAGACTTTATTTTCCCCGAAATGGATCACGTCCGTAAAGAAGCGATCATTAAAAGGGCTTACCAAAACTTCGCCTTCATCATCTTAGAGAGCGTACGGGTGGAGTTTCTACCTAAAGACATTTACGATGCCCGCTTCACGCTCATCGACCAAGAAAATGTCTTAAAGTCTTTAGCCAAGAACGGGCAGGCGGTGGTGATGGGCATGCACTTTGGCTACTGGGAGGCGGTGGGGACTTCTTTGGCACAATATTATGCCCAATACGATCGGGGGTCTTTGGGGCGTTTGACGAAATTTGAGAGCATTAACCGCTTGATTGTTAAACACCGAGAGGCTTTTGGGGTGCGTTTTATCAACAAAGTCGGAGCGTTTAAAGAACTCTTAAAAGTCTATAATGGAGGCAAGGGCTTGGTGGGGATTTTAGTCGATCAAAACATTTCGCCCAAAGAGGGGGTGGAGGTGGATTTTTTCGGACATAAGGCGACCCACACGACCATAGGCTCTATTTTAGCCCGCCGTTACAACATAGACATTGTGGCGGTGATCATTGACTTTAACGAGGATTACAGCCACTACTTCGTAACTTACTACCCCCCCATTAAAATCAACATCACAGAAGACAGCCAAGCCGACATCCAAGAAGCCACGCAAGCCCAAGCCACACTCAGCGAGCAAATCATTAGAGCACACCCTGAGAGTTGGTTTTGGTTCCACCGGCGCTTTAAAAGCACCCACCCGGAGATTTATAGAAAGCCTACTTAAAGCGGCTGGTTAAAAACAACACACATAAAATGCCGACACTAAAGCCCGCAATGAGTGCCCCGATAGTATGCGCATTAAGATAAATCCTTGCGCCCATTGTTAAGAGGGCTAGGGGCAAAAAGCCTAGCCACCCCCACCCATAGCGGCGCACTAAAAAGCCCAAAGCACAAGCGACCATCGAAGAATGTCCGCTCGGCATGTTCTTGTTGCTCCCATTGGGCCGCTCGCCCAAACGCCGCCCAAAAAGCACGACATCATTTAACCCCCATTTAAGCGCGTGTGTGGCGATCGTGGTGGCGATGCTGACATGGATGATTTGCACCAAGCCCACAATGTCTCTTTTGGCTAAAGGCAGGGCAAAAGAGGCGATGGTGGGGATGAAGCGGGCGTAATGCTCGGTAACGCTAAAAGCGGTGGGGACTTGGGGCTGTTTGGCAATCTTGGGAAAGGGGGTGATGACCCCCGCCAAAAAGAGCAGGAAAAAAAGCACAATGCTTTTGATCGGTAAGTGCTTAGGCAGACTGCTTAAACAAAGGGTTTTAAGCGTCATTGGAAAATATCCAAATGGGGGTTATAAGCGGGGCTTTTTTGCAACCCAAAGGCGTGCAAGACACTGGAAAAAATCACATCTTGATGGTAGTTGGGTTTTATAGGTTTGGCTTGCAAACTCGTTTGGAAGGCGGGGTTGATGTAAACAATGAAGGGGACTTGTTTTTGAAAATCGGGGGCGATAAAATAGGGTGTGCCGTGTAGATACAACCCATGTTCGCCCAAACTCTCGCCGTGATCGCTCATGTAGAGCAACACCGCTTGGCGGGATGTGTGGTGCAAAGCGTGGATGGCTAAATCCAAAACCCGATCGTTGTAGGCGATGGTGTTGTCGTAGGCATTGATGAGCTGTGAGGTTTGGCAAGTGTTGAGCTCATTGTGGGTGCAAATGGGTTTAAAGGGAGCGAAGTCCTTGGGGATTTTATCCACATACAGCGGGCCATGCGAGCCCTTGAGATGCAAGATCACCAATAAATTGTCTTTAGGGTAGCGTTCAAACAAATGGGGCAAGGCTAGAGCTAGGGCTTCATCATAGTTTAAAATCTTAGGCGCAACCCCTCTTTCTTTCAGCCACTCTTGCCACATAGATTTAGCAGGTTCCCAGTCCACATCCATGGGTCCTGGCCCATCATTAAGGCTCAGCCACACCACCTTAATCCCTTGTCGGTGCAAGAACAAGGGCAAGTTCTCATACCCGCTCTTGGCGTTTAAAATGCACGCCAGTGCAGCGGTGGTGTAGGTGGCGCAAGAGGTGGCCTTAAGGGCTAAAATTTCGTGGCGGTTTAAAAGCTCTTGCAATTTGGGCGTGGTGGGCCTGTTGTAGCCATAGATGCCATAGTTAGCCCGCCTTGCGCTCTCGCCAATGGCTAGCACCACCACCCGCCCCTGCACCTGCATAGGGACTAAGCCAAAGCGTTTTAAGGGGGTTGTTTTTAAGGAGAGCAGGGCGGCACGCACGGTGTTGATGCTATAGTTATAGGGCGCAACCAGCCCGCCGATGGCCTTAGCATGGCGGTCAAAAAAGAGCCATTGTTTTGTGTGCGTTGCCCCCCACAGCGCGAAGACAAGCCCCGAGCCTAAGAAAAAATAGGCTTTATTTCTAAAGGGAGCTGTTTTTAAGGGCAAGGCCCAAAAGATAGCCCCCACAACAAGCCCTAGCAAGACATAAGCCCACAGATGCCCACCTAAAAAGGCACTGGCTTCATTGAAGTTGGTGTTGAGGACATTGCCCATCATTTCTCTTGTCAATAGGGCGTGGTAAGTGCCAACAAAGTAAAGGGCTAGGGCATTGAGCAGGCTAAAAAGGGCAAGCAAAAAACGCAGCACGACCAAGCCAAACACCGACAGAATCGCAAAGACCATGTTTGTGGTGCAAATGTAGGCGGCGCACACGCTAAAAGCCACGCTAAAGCCCCCATTTTCTCTCAGCACAAATCCCAGCAAGGGCAGGTTAAAGAGAACTAAAGAGACAACGCTGTAGATCAATAAGCCCCAGCTGAGGGGCAGGGGCGCGACACGAAAGGACATTAAAACCTATTTACCGATGTAAACCTGTCTAGGGCGGGCGATTCTAGCTTGGGCGTTTTTGACATGCTCTAAAAGCTGGGCGCACCAGCCCACCGTGCGCCCGATCACAAACACGGGGTGAAAAAGCGCACGGGGATTTGCAGGGCCCGCAAAATCGTGCCGGAGTAAAAGTCTACATTAGGATAGAGGTTACGCTCAATGAAGTAATCGTCTTTTAAAGCGACTTCTTCGACTTTAGCGGCGATTTCATCGAGTTTGGGGTTCATTTTAATCCCCTTGGCTTGCAAGTCGTCTTTGAGTCGCTTTAGGATCTTTGCCCGTGGATCGTAGCTCTTATACACCCGATGCCCAAAGCCCATGAGTTTAAATGAGTCGTTTTTGTCTTTCACCCGTGCGATGTATTTATCTACATTTTTCACATCGCCGATCTCTTCAAGTTGGTTTAAGACCTTTTCATTTGCCCCGCCGTGTAAATGCCCCCAAAGTGCGCTGATGCCTGCGCTGATCGCCGCATAAGGGTGCACGCCCGTAGAGGCAACATTGCGCACGGTGGTGGTGGAAGCGTTTTGCCCGTGATCGGCGTGTAAAGTGAGGATTTTGTCTAAAGCCTCCACTTCTAGGGGGGTGATCTCCACCTCGCCATTGAGACCATGTTTAAGCCGCTCGTGCGGGTAGGCTCTTAGCATGAATAAAATGTTCTCAATGTAGCTGCGGCTGATGTCGGGGTGGATGATGGGCGCGCCAATCTCGTTGCGGTAGCAAATGGTCGCTAGGGTTGGTATTTTTGCCACAATGCGCCTTGCCATTGTTTGGCGGTCTTCTTCGCTGTCCATTCTGGCGTGATCGAAATAAAAAGTGGAGAGGATAGACACTCCACTGCTGAGTTTTGCCATAGGGTGGGCGTTTGTGGGGAAGGCGGAAAACATGTTCATCAAGGTTCTATGGATAAAACTGCGGTGGCGTAGTTCTAACTCGAACTCTAGCGACTCGGTCTCATTTTTTGGCAATTCATCGGTGAGCAAGAGCTTACACACATCCACATATTTATATTTGGCGACCAGCTCTTCAATGGGGTGCCCCTTATAGTAGAGCTCACCCTTTTTGCCATCAATATAGCTAATGGTGGATTTGCACCCAGCCGTAGAAGCGTAACCCGGATCGTAAGAAAAAATTCCCGAAGTTTCAAAAAGCTTAGAGAAATCGATCGCATTGGGACCACGGGTGCAATGGATGGTCTCAAACTCAAACTTCTCGTTTGTTTCATTGTTGATCAGTGTGATAGACATGGGCTTCCTTTCTAAAATATCTTAAATTATACACACAAAATGTAAAAGGAAACCACTTTGGTGGGTTGTGTACTTGCCCTATTGTCGGGGTGGCTTACACTAAAGTGCGCAATCTACACAACCTATAAGCCAAAAACTCCTCTCACCATTGTGTGTTTGACTTCTCAAAAAGTAACTTAAAAGTGAGCACCACTTGGGTAATTGCCCCCTCTTCTTGTTCTTTACTCATTTTTATTTTGGGTTTTTGCAAGGTGATGAGCTTGTCTAGCTCCATGTTCTCTCCCTGCCAAAGCACCCGATCCCTCTTGCTAAAGAGTCCAAGTAGGGGGATTTTAAGGTTGTTGGCAATATAGGCGTTGCCCGTGCTGGGCGAAATGAGGAGCCAAAGGCGGGAGATGAGCTCAACCATGTTGAATAAATCGCGATTGTTTTTAAAAACCACAATATTAGGCAGTGTGGGTGTGAAATCAAGGGCAATGGGATTGCCCTGATAAGTGGGTAGAATGAAAAGAACTTGCGGGTAAAGTTTGGCAAGTTTGCAGGTGAGATTTAGCCAGTCCTGAAGGCTGAGATTATGCACGCATGTGCGTGAAAAGGGGTTTAAGCAGACCAGCTTAGAAAACGCACCATAGGGAGCAAAAAATGAATCGATTCTTTCTTTTGTGTTTAGGGAGGGTTTTTAGGCGTGTGACTTTGACACACTCCCCCTAGCTAAAGCTAGGGGGAGTGTGGAATCATCAAGGTTTGCCCACTAGGCATGTTTTACAGCCTTGACTCCAAGAGCAAGCCCGCTCTCTATGAACATCAATGCTTGCATTGAAGTCTCTATCCAAAGAAAAGCCACAAGAGAGATAATTTTGGCAGGCATTATAGGCCCGCTCTCTATCTTTTAGGCTCAAATCCTCTTTAAGTGCTCCACAGCTAGAACAAGTTTTAGAGCTGGGAACAAAAGCAACGCTTTTGATGAGACCTATAACCACTTGGGTTTTTCTCTCTAGAGGATAGCCCTTGCATTATAACAGTCCTCGCAGTTTGGCATTAGACGCGCAACCCTTCGGCTTGCGCACCCCCAAAGTTTAACCATACCCTTCAAGTTCAAGTCTTCAATGAAAATAGTGGCGTATTGTCTGGCTAGACTATTGGCAAGCTTGTAGAAAAAGTCTGTTCTCAGGTTTTTGATTTTTCTGTGCAATCTAGCAAGCCTTCATCTAGCTTTCAAGCGGTGATTCGAGCCTCTTTTCTTTTTAGAGATTTAGAACAAGATTTCATCAAAATAATATTTAGAGAAAAATAAAGGTAAGGGGATTTGTGCGCCATGAGAGCAGGTGAGAAATGTTTTTAACCCAGCAAGCCCCACGCTGTTAGTGCCTGCAGGTTTAGGGGAAAACGCTTGGCGTTTTTCTCCACACACCAGGCACAAGAAAACATCGCCTAGATTATCTCTTTTAATGGTTAAGGTCTTAGGTTTGCCATTGAACTCGTAGGTTTTAACAAACTTAAAGCAACAACCACTAAAAGAAATAATATTGTCTTGGATTTTATAACCCGTTTTCCCTTTAAAAGTGAAAGATTGATATAGAGCCACTCTTTTAAATCTAGGAGGTCTGCCTTGTTTTTAAAAAATCTTTGATAAGCCTTGTCTATCCTCTCTACTAACTCCTGCAAGGTTTGAGAACCCAAAGTTTTAAAAAAGCAAAGTGTGTTGTTTTCATTGAGTTTGGTGATGTGCTTTGCAGAGTGTAGAGATTTAAGTGTTTCTTGTAGAGCCTTCATATCTCTTATGCCAAGCCATACCATGGTTGTAGCAAATGCCATAAAAGCGTAGAAGCTTGCTGATGTGCTTGTGCTTGCTTGCATGGTAGAGTTTCTGCTTGTAGGCGATTAACATCGTCTTTCCACTTGTTTTCAAAGGCGCACCCCCCTATAGAAGAAATCAAACAAGAGTTTGTCCATGGTGTGGGTAGTCTTGTTCTCAAATGCACAAACTCTTGCCTTAAAAGCCGACTGCTTCTGCCTTTAGCTGTTCTAATAAACTTCATCACTCCAAAATGAGCGCAGCGGAGTTTCTATGCTCCTTTCTGTTTCCATTTCTAAAATCTCCACCTCTAATTCTTGTGCCACTTCTAAAACAATTTGTTTCAATCTTATCTCTACCTGATTTACAAGAACTTTTCTCTTGTATTTAGGACACCACACAGCATGGTATTTGCAAGTATAGACAAGATTGTTGTTGCTCTTGTATTTGATCGTGGTTTTCGTACAAAGTGCCATGCAAGATTATATTAACTGACACTTTAAGATGATTGTCTTTTGTTATGCTCTCAAGAGCATGCGTGGTAATCCCCTTAGCTAAAGAGCAAAGCATTCTGCTTTGTGGGGCTTTAGGGCGCGGTTGGTAAGATGTCTATATCCACGGGCTCAAAGACCACCCGCACCGCGAAACGGCGTAAAAACTCCCGTTTCATGCCACATTCTATCAAGTCTTCACTGGTGAAGTGGGGGATTTTGGGGACTTTGCCAAACAGCACATTGTTAGGCTCTTTAGGTTCGTTGTTGTGCCACAGCTTTTCAAAATGCCCTAGGATGATAAAAAGCATGTTCTCCGTCTTTAAGGTAATCTTCTCCCCCATAGCCCGATTCCCATAGTCAAAGGACACAAAGCCCTTTTCAATGACTTTTAAAAGTTCGTTTTGCACCCCCTGCCGCCACTCTTTGTCATGCCAGCCGCCCTGCCCGAGTTTGTCGATCTCATCTAAAACCAGCACCCCTTGTTCGGCTTTTTCTTTATCATTGCCCGCATTGCTATAAAGCGTGGCAAACATTTGGTTGGTTTCATTGCCTATGTAGCCCGTGGGGGTGAAGGCGGCGGCGTTGGCGATGCAATAGGGGATGTCTAAATACTTGGTTACCATTTCAATTAAAAAAGTCTTGCCACTCCCTGATGGTCCTATACAAATGGCATTGGCTTTTTCTAAAGTGGATTGTCCGTTGATGCGCTTATAGTGGTCGCTAAAAACTAAACTCATTTGTTTTTTAGCATTCTCTTGTCCAATGACAAACTGATCCAAATACGCCTTAATGGCTTTGGGGAAGTGATCGATGCTTTGGGGTTGTGGGGTTTCTAGCTTGGAGGTTTCTAGTGTGCTTTCTTTTGGGGGGTTGTTGCCTTTAGATCTTCAAGAAAAACGCCATGATCATTAAAAAAATGTGCTTGTGCTCTAATGACTAATTTTAAAAAGGCGGGTCTGTCATCAAAAAATAGGGCTTGCTTATCTTCACTGATATAGTCAATGACTAAAGCAATAAAACGATCTATCAGGCTCTCTGTCGCTTTGTCTAGGGCTTGTTTAGCTTTTAAGGTGGCATTGATCAACTCTTGTTTATCGCTTATGGAGTCTGTGATGGGGGTGATTTGCTTGGCGCACCACTCTAAAACATGCACCCAAAAATTTGTATTTTCTTGGAGAAATTGCTGTTGCATTGCAAAGATTTGTTTAAAAAATGAAACTTGGTGATCAAAAAATAAGGCTTCTGTGTAGGCATCGATCTTGTCGGCGCACCATTCACAAAATGCTCGTTCTAAACCCGTAGGCACTAAAAGGGGGTAGGGTGTGGGCTTTATAGATTTGTGTTCTTTAAAGTTTAAAAAGCAAGTGCAAAAACTCTAGGCTGTGGGGGCGGTTGTTTAGATAAACATGGGGTTTAAAGTCAGGATTTGGCACGACCACACCACTACACGACCACACCACTATTTTTAAGCATGATGGGCAAATTTAAATGGCTTGCAAGGGCGTTTATCGTGCTATCTATCCCGGCGTGTCTTTAGTTAAAGACTTTTGAAAACTCCAGGGCTTGTGCAGAACCATGCTTGAGTCTTTTTAATAAGGTGTGCTCGATTTCTTGCATTTCAATTGAGCCGTTAAAAATCTCTAACAAGCGTTGCAAAATCCATATCTGTAGGGCGTATTCAAAGTAGTAATGCTTGTGTTTATTAAAAGTGAAGCGGTGCTTGTGTAGAGCACTATACGCTTTAGGGCGGTCTAAATTAAAGGTTTTAAAATCTTGGGGGGCTAGTATGCCACAAGTTTCTTGCAAGCGGAGTTTAGCGATTTGCTTACGGGTTTTGCGCTTGAGTTTTGGCTTGTTCTTGGGGCGTACAAGGCTATCGACCACACCCGCTAAAGCCCCTTGATAAATCCTTAAATATTCCTTAATGTTATGATATAGAATATCTCGATCAAAGGTGGGCAAGTCCTTAGGCTTTCTGTGCGTGGTTTGAAACCTATAAAAATCTCCATCGTGGTAGAGTTCTAAAACTGGGGCGATTTCTTGAGGCAAAAAGGGCATGGCTTTTATGCAGAGTTTGGCGCAATCGGGAGCAGTTTGTAAATTTTTCTTTAAGCGATCTGTAAAATCTAGCTCCCATTCTTTGAGAATTTCTACATACAGACGCGCGCTAAAATGCTCCATATCTACATCTACATATTGCATGGTGTCGTGGGCGGCACTCAAATGAAAAACATGGTTAGGGTCTTGGATGGCAAAGGGCTTAAACAGATCTACTGAAAAGCAGATCACCTCCCCAACATTTGTAAAATTAATGCTGCATGGTCTTGGTTTCTGTAGTTGGGGGGGGGCTTTAAGCTTGTTTAGTTGTTTAGCATGTCTATCAAACCACTTGATAATACTCTTACACAGATTAAAGGCAAGAGTGACGACAAGAATGCATAAAATCAGCCCGACTTCGGCACAAAGCCAAATCAAAATGCAATGCATGCAATCCCCTTAAGTTATCTGTTATTTTGCTCTTTTTGGGTTAACACAATGTTTTAATGACCACTTCAGCTCCCCTTAAGCTCCAAACCGCTAGTATTGCGTTTTGCTTCTAAGAAAGCTTACATCGAAAAGGTGAAAACTTTTTTCTAAAGCGTCAATCTTAAAAGCGTGTTATTTGACTTTTTATTGTCAATAGCCTATGTAAAGGTAAAAACTACAAAGCCAAAAGAATTATACTCAATAAGGCGGTGTGGCTCTTATGCAACGCTCTAGCGGATATGCTAGAGTGGCAAACAAGATATTAAGAGTGGATGGTGGATGCCTTGGCAAAGAGAGGCGATGAAGGACGCACTAGACTGCGATAAGCTACGGGGAGCTGTCAAGAAGCATTGATCCGTAGGTGTCCGAATGGGGCAACCCAATCCACAGCAATGTGGATTACTCTATTTATAGAGAGCGAACCTAGCGAAGTGAAACATCTCAGTAGCTAGAGGAAAAGAAATCAACGAGATTCCCTCAGTAGTGGCGAGCGAAAGGGGAAAAGGGCAAACCGGGTGCTTGCACTCGGGGTTGAGACACGGCAACATTCAAGGGGTTTTCTAGCAAAGTTGTTTGGAAAGACAAGCCATAGAAGGTGATAGCCCTGTATGCGAAAGGAAAACCCTAGATAGCCGGATCCAGAGTAGGTCAGGACACGTGAAATCCGGGCTGAAGCCGGGGAGACCACTCTCCAACCCTAAATACTACTCTTTGACCGATAGCGCACAAGTACCGTGAGGGAAAGGTGAAAAGAACCGTGGGTAACGGAGTGAAATAGAACCTGAAACCATCTACTTACAATCATTCAGAGCCCTATGATTTATCAGGGTGATGGACTGCCTTTTGCATAATGATCCTGCGAGTTGTGGTGTCTGGCAAGGTTAAGTGAAAACGAGCCGTGGCGAAAGCGAGTCTGAATAGGGCGCATCAGTCAGACGCTGCAGACCCGAAGCCAAGTGATCTATCCATGGCCAAGTTGAAACGAGTGTAACAGCTTGTGGAGGACTGAACCCGTGCCCATTGAAACGGGCTGGGATGAGCTGTGGATAGGGGTGAAAGGACAAACAAACTTGGTGATAGCTGGTTCTCTTCGAAATATATTTAGGTATAGCCTCAAGTGATGACAAAGGGGGTAGAGCTCTGATTGGGCTAGGGCTGCTCGCCGCAGTACCAAACCCTGTCAAACTGCGAATACCTTTTGTTGTATCTTGGGAGTCAGGCGGTGGGTGATAAAATCAATCGTCAAGAGGGAAACAACCCAGACTACCAACTAAGGTCCCCAAGTTCTATTCTAAGTGGAAAAAGATGTGTGGTTACTCAAACAACCAGGAGGTTGGCTTAGAAGCAGCCATCCTTTAAAGAAAGCGTAACAGCTCACTGGTCTAGTGATCATGCGCTGAAAATATAACGGGGCTAAGATAGACACCGAAGTTGTAGATTATGTTTCACACATAGTGGTAGAAGAGCGTTCTGTGCAGCACTGAAGGCATACCGGCAAGGAGTGCTGGAGCGCACAGAAGTGAGCATGCAGGAATGAGTAGCGATAAGATGCGTAAGAATCGTATCCGCCGTAAATCTAAGGTTTCCTACGCGATGTTCGTCATCGTAGGGTTAGTCGGGTCCTAAGCCAAGTCCGAAAGGGGTAGGCGATGGAAAATAGGTTAATATTCCTATACCAATTGCAATGCGCGATGGGAGGACGCATAAAGTTAGGTGAGCCAGCTGATGGATGTGCTGGTCGAAGGGTGTAGATTGGGAGAGTGGCAAATCCGCTCCTGTATTTCAAACCTGACAGGCTCTCTAAAGTACTTCGGGTCAAGGGGAGAATCACTGACACTATCGTGCCAAGAAAAGTCTCTAAGTTTAGTTGCAATTGTCCGTACCGCAAACCGACACAGGTAGATGAGATGAGTATTCTAAGGCGCGTGGAAGAACTCTCTTTAAGGAACTCTGCAAACTAGCACCGTAAGTTCGCGATAAGGTGTGCCTACGCAAGTAGGTCTCAGCAAAGAGTCCCTCCCGACTGTTTACCAAAAACACAGCACTTTGCCAACTCGTAAGAGGAAGTATAAGGTGTGACGCCTGCCCGGTGCTCGAAGGTTAAGAGGATGGGTTAGCCGCAAGGCGAAGCTTTGAATTGAAGCCCGAGTAAACGGCGGCCGTAACTATAACGGTCCTAAGGTAGCGAAATTCCTTGTCGGTTAAATACCGACCTGCATGAATGGCGTAACGAGATGGGAGCTGTCTCAAAGAGAGATCCAGTGAAATTGTAGTGGAGGTGAAAATTCCTCCTACCCGCAGCAAGACGGAAAGACCCCGTGGACCTTTACTATAGCTTAGCACTGCTAATGGGAATGCCATGCGCAGGATAGGTGGGAGGCTTTGAAGCAGACACTTTGGTGTCTGTGGAGCCATCCTTGAGATACCACCCTTGGCGTTTTTGTTAGCTAACTGGCCTAAGTCATCCTTAGGCAGGACAATGCTTGGTGGGTAGTTTGACTGGGGCGGTCGCCTCCTAAAAAGTAACGGAGGCTTACAAAGGTTAGCTCATGGCGGTTGGAAATCGCCAGTTGAGTGTAATGGCACAAGCTAGCTTAACTGCAAGAGAGACAACTCAAGCAGAGACGAAAGTCGGTCATAGTGATCCGGTGGTTCTCGTGTGGAAGAGCCATCGCTCAAAGGATAAAAGGTACCCCGGGGATAACAGGCTGATCTCCCCCAAGAGCTCACATCGACGGGGAGGTTTGGCACCTCGATGTCGGCTCATCGCATCCTGGGGCTGGAGCAGGTCCCAAGGGTATGGCTGTTCGCCATTTAAAGCGGTACGCGAGCTGGGTTCAGAACGTCGTGAGACAGTTCGGTCCCTATCTGCTGTGGGCGTAGGAAAGCTGAGGAGAGCTGTCCCTAGTACGAGAGGACCGGGATGGACATGCCACTGGTGCACCAGTTGTTCTGCCAAGAGCACCGCTGGGTAGCCACGCATGGTTGTGATAAGAGCTGAAAGCATCTAAGCTCGAAGCCAACTCCAAGATGAGCTTTCCCTGAAGCTCGCATGAAGACTAAGATGTTTGATAGGGTGGGTGTGTAAGTGCAGTAATGCACTCAGCTAACCACTACTAATAGAGCGTTTGGCTTGTTTGCTTGCGTAATAGCTTCACTGCCTTATTGAGTGTAATGGGGCTTTGTAGATAGACCAACATAGGTTATTGATTTAAAGCGTTGCTTTTTAAGTTTGCTTTTTTAAATAAAAATGCTAGAATGGCGTTTTTATTTTAGGGATGGCTTAGTTTTAACTTGAGCCATCCTTGATTGTTCTAGGAGTTTAACTTAGAATAATCGAAGCTCAGTCCTTAAGACAAGGGCGTAACCCTAGGCTCTCTTAAAACTTTAAGAGAACCGAAAGCCTTAAAAAGCTTCGCTTTTCCCGTGTCCCTAGAAGAGAGGAAATACCCAGCCCCATCCCGAACCTGGAAGTCAAGCTCTCTTACGCCGATGATACTGCGCTTTTCAAGTGTGGGAAAGTAGGGTGATGCGGGGGAGTTGTTTTAACTTCTTGATCCCATCCTAGCAATTCCATTCCAAATATTTATCCCTATGTCTTATTTGTAAAGTTTTGGTTTGTCCTTTTTGGTCGATTGTTGTTCCTTCACTTCTTCTAAAACCATTTTGACTTTTTTAGAGCCTACACTTGTAGGAGAATCTAAATCCTAGAGTCTTAGTGGTTTAGTGGTTTATAGGATTGGGATAACAATATTTTAAAGTAAAAGTAATAGTGGCAGATATAACAAAGTAAAAAGATTACTTAAGGCACAAAGAAATAAAGAAGTCTCCAAAAGACACATGGCGCAAGCGCAGTACCAATACAAATCCAAAAGCAAAATAAAGTAAAATCTTAAGGAATATAATGGCAAGGGGCGGTAGTCTAGAAGTAGGAGGGGTATGCTCTTTTAGGGTGCGGAAAAGATGGGGGATGTGAGAGGCTTATGCTGCAACCATGTGATAAGGATCAAAAAACCAATATCTTTTGACACACGCTTAGCATCGCATCCATTAAAAGCTTCTAAGCCAAGTTAGTCTCTAGTGCTATTTTTTTCAAAAACAGCGGCAACCCGCTGTTCTCCTCCTATTTCTGTGGTGTAGTAGGCCTCGCACACAATATGGTAGAGAGAGTCCAAATCAGCGACCTTGCAGATAACCAACTTATGATCCTTAAGTATTTGAGGCCGATACTTTTGAGCGTATTTTAAATAGGCATTCCGTTTTCCTGGATCGCCATTCTTTCTAAAAATCTCCAAGTTCCCCTTTTGCAATAAAAAATCGATTCTAGCCAGCTTTGTTTTTGGTAGAGTGGGTTGGATTTTGTCTAAGTCTAAATCTAGATACAAATATTGGTAGTCAGAGTTCTTAATAGATCTAAGTTCTTGTCTAAGATCTTGAACTTTTTTTTCAAAAAAGTGGGGCAATATGCGCTCCAAGTCCTCAATGTTTTTAAAATAAAGCTTCTCGTCTTTACGACTCCAATAAGCATCTATCTGTTCGCGAATCAAAATGACTGCTCCATTTTCAATACATGGTTTGTTGCCTAAAAGAACAAAACCTTTCTTGATGACAGCACCCCGTCTAATTGCCTGGAAGTACAATTTAACATCACCCCCTTCTTCTGTACGCACAAACAGCACTTTAGGCTGGTTTTCTTGATTGCCACCATTTTCTTTTAAGACATTTAAACTAATCGTATTGGTACTAGATGTGTCGCCACCTATCACAAGCTCAAGATTGTAGTCCTCGAGCATTCTCAAGGGAGCTTGGATATAAAACACCTCCTTTTTTCCTAAACTTCTCCCATGCTCTTTGCGATAGTCTTTCTTTTGGCAATTCTCATATGTTTTATGTTTTAAGATCCCATGTGTCCTCTAAAGGCATGTCGCCAACACGATAATTTATCCCTCCTATGTGGCAATAGAGCATAGACATTGTTATTTCACTTCCTTCTCAAGAAAAACAAATTCATTAAGACCAATAAGCTTTGGATACTGCTTTTCTATTTTGAGCTTTCTTTTTGAGATCACAAACACTTTATATTTTGCATACTTTGAGGAGTCGCCGGTGATTTGACTAGGGTCAATAGAAATCTCGTAAAAGTGGTAACCAAAAAACAAAAGATAAGGATTAAAATATGAAAACTTCCCTTGAGAATTAAAAGATAAATAAGCATAAACACCACAACAAATAGGACGCAATTTTTAAGGCTAACGGCAATCACAAAATAGGCAATATAAATAGGAATGTATTTAGGTTCAGCCACCTCCACCATCTCCACAGCGCACATTGCATCCTCCGGAGGCATGTACCTTGCAACAAGGTGCATGTAAAGCCAAGATAATAGGGCAAAAATTCCACATACAACCACAACACTCAAAAGATTAAAAAAGGTGTGATGAGCGTGGTGCTTGTGCAAATAAAAATCGCCCATGTAGGTGTGAGTGCAAGCCCCACATAGACAAAGTAGAATAAATTCAAAAAGACCCTCATGCTCAAATACCTTAATCAATATCTTAATTCACAACAAAAATCCTATCATGGGTTTTAAAGTATAAATGCAAAAATATAAGGGGTAGCACTTTTTGCCACCGTATGTTTTTTGGCTTGATTGCTTGAAAGTATAAAATGTAAATATTTAGAACATATAAGTTTGGTTTTAGTGAAATAGAGCAATGAGGATGATCAAAGATTGTTTTTATACTTGTGAAGAAAAACCAGGGCATACAGTCAGTCCTCCAAGACCGATAGAGGGCAAGAGTGCATAGTTCCCATAGACCCAAAATCTGCAACAATGCGCTAAAATCCACCCATGTTAACACAACCATCTTACTCCTACTCCAAGGTCTTAGCGGGGCAGTGGTTGCGCTTTTGACCTTTAGCAGTGCGCTAGCGGGGCGGCGGCTTTTAGGGCGCACAACTCTAGCCACTTTGCCTGTTATCACGACCCTTACGGGGGCGTTTATTGCCATGTTGTTTTCGGCTTCTATCTTTTCAAGGTGGGGGAAAAATGGCACTTTGGGCGTGTCTTTGCTAGGGAGTGTGGGGGCTGGTTTAGCCGTTGTGGCTTTGTGGGCTAAAAGTTTTCTGTTCTTCTGTCTAGCGACTTTTTTGCTAGGCTTTTTTCACAGCTATCAACCAGTTTTACCACTTTTTAGCCCTAGAAGCCATTAACGCAACACACAAAACGTCCAAAATAGGGCCACTGCTCTTGTGGTGAGTGGAGGATCCTGGGGGCATTTTAGGGCCTCATTTAGGCAATATAGGGGTGCATCTCTTAGCGTACCCTTTGTGGGTTCTTTTGCTTTTGTGGGCTTGCTCTGTGCGCTCAATATGGCATCTAGCTTTTTGCTAAAGTTAAACCCTTTAGCGCTAAAGGAAGTCCCAAAGTCCCCCTAAAAACTCTCTTTAAAAAACCCCATTTTCTCTTAGCCACCTATGCGTGTGCTGCTTAAGCTTTGGCTTAATGACTTTAGTAATGAACGCCACGCCTTTAGCCATGCACGCGCATGGCTTTAGTCTTGTGCTGAGTAAAAGCGTGTTGGCCGCGCATTTTGCGGCGATGGTTGCGCCCAGTTTGTTTTTAGCCTTTAGTAAGAGATTAAGCCCTATGCACTTGGTCGTGTCGGGCATGTTGTGTTATGTGGGGCGAGTGTCATTGCGCTTTGTAGCGCCAGTTTTGCTCGTTAAAGAGTGAAGGGGTGGGATTTTAAAGGGCTTGCAGGTTTGGGGAGGAAGCCACACTATGAGTGCAACGCCTTGACAAACCCAAAGGATGTTAGTGGCTTAGAAATAACCTTTTAAGTGCCGGAAGCAGGAAATGTTTAGATTTGAGTGCTTTTTTAATGGAGCAAAAACTTGCCCCTAAGAATAAATAAATGTCGGCCATGCCCACATACAAAATGGGCTCTTTGGTGAGGATTTGTGTGGCAAGTGCCCCCAAAAATAGCCAGCCCAACACGCGATCTAAGCAAAAGGCGATGAGGGCAAAGACACCTAAACTAGGCAGAGCATAAGCACCATAAACAAAACTAAAAGGCAAGAGTCCCAACGTGTCTACAAACACAAACAAGCAAAAAATGGCTAAAAAGACACATGCTCTTTGGGATAAAAAGGGCGTTTGCGCGCATTTAGCCACCAACGCCCCCACGCTTAAAAGCAAACTAAACGAACTTGGTGCCCCAAACAATCCCACAAGAACACCGCTCAGACTAAACCCACCAATGGATACACTCAAAAAAAGGAAACCCACCATCCCCCAAAGGGCGTTAAAACCTACAAACACCCACACTCCCAAACAAAAGGCTAAAAACAAGGCATCCATCACAGACTCTTTAAATAAGAGAGATTAAACACCAAGTGTGCGATCGTCTTACGCTCTTTGGTGTAGAGGACATGGATTTGGTTATGTAAGATCAACACAGAAGGGTAGCTCACCTCCCCCTTAAGACTTGTGTCTAAAATCTTTAAAGGCACAAACACCCTATTTTTGGCATCAAAGCGGGCTAAACGCAGTGCACTTCTTGCGCTTGGATTGTGGGGTAGGGCTTGGTTATAAATTAAATACAGCACCCCATTGGCATTAAAAAGGGCGTTGGCGCTGTCGTAATTGTTGAGATTGCTTAGGGCGGGCTTTTGCCAATGCCAAAAGTCTAAACAGCTTTGGGTGTAAAAGCGCGTGGTTTTATAACTTCTAAAAACCACAAAGGCGCAATTTTGATACGGGACTAGGCTGGGCTGTAATTGTTGCCTTAGGTCGTTGGTCTTGACTAAAAATTGCAAATGGGCTTCTTTGTCAAACTTTAAAAACACAGGGGATTTGTTGGCTAATTCGTGATAAATGGGGAGGATAAAGCCCCCGTCCGTGGTCTGTGTGGGGGGGTTTCTCACTAGGTGGCTGATGTTTAAAAAGGGGCTTAGGTGCAAAGTTTGCACGTAGTGCAAGGCTTTGGGATTGCTTAAGGGGGCGCTTAAAACGTAGATTTTAGAAGTTGCCCACCCGCCCAAACTTGCCCCCACCACAAATAAATAAAGCCGATTTCTATGCGCCAAAAGCACGGGGTTACCTAGGATTTTGACAAATTCATGGGCTTGTCGGCTTAAATCACGGGCGGATAAAAGCTTAAAAGCCTCGCTCCATCGCTGGAGTTTATCCGTGTAAAGATTGCCCCAGATATTGACATCGCTTTGTGCTTCCTTGCTTCCGCCAAAGTAAGCAACCAACATTGTGTGGTTGTCTAAAGCGGTTAGGGTTGCTGCATGCACGCTTTTAACGGGCGGGGGGCAAGCTTAGAGCACTAAAAAGGGGTTTGTTTTCTGTGAGCGTGGGGGCTATTAAATTTATTAAGGGCTTTGAGGGCTTTAAAAGCACCATAACCCCAAAAAGTACAAGATAAAAGCCAAAAATTGCATGGGCTTCCTTTTTTACTCAAAAGTTGTAGTTTCTCACAAAATAGCTTAAGGCGCGGGGTGTTCTCATCAGCATAAGCAACCCATTTTCTGTGGGTTTAAGGGTGCTTTAGAGAGATTTGATTTTCTAGGGGGTGTTAGAGGTCCAAGTGCTCATTTGAAGACTTTGTGCCGCACAATAACCCCAGCGTTAGCCCTCACTTTTTGGTGGGGCGACTCCAACGCTGTGTGTTTTGCCCGTAAAAACCTATGGCAATCGTTCAGCCAAAAAATCTACTTTGTAATGCTCTAAATGGCTTTCAAGGGGGTAATTGCCGTGCCAAGCCTCTGTTTTAAGCAAAATCCTCTAATCTTAGGTGTTTAATAACCCCCTCTTTTAAAGCACGGATAATGAAAACTTAAAATTGTGGGTAAAATTTAAGTGGGTGTGCCCTATGCCTTAAAAATATCCTTATAAAAAAAGACAAAAATCCCAAAAATGACAAGCATTAACCCTAGGATTTTAGACAGGCTGATGGTTTTTTGCGCCAAACCAAAAGCCCCAATGGAGTCTAAGAACAAGCCCATACACAACTGTCCCACGAGCAAAAAGATAATCATGGGGGCTAGCCCGATTTTGGGCGCGCTGATGATGGTTGTAAAGACCACAAACGAGCCCAAAAGCCCACCGATGAACTTCCACCATTCTTGATGGGATAAGAGTTTTAGGGTGTCGCTGCCTATTTGGTGGAACACCCTTGATAAAACCAATAGACATAAAGTCCCCACCAAAAACGAAAAAAACGCCGCAAAGACACTCACTCCTCCCATGTCCCTGGCTAGGGACGCGTTGATGGGGGCTTGCAAAGCCAGGGCCATGCCGGCTAAAAGCGCGAACAAATAAAACATTTTAAATCCTTTTTAAATTTTTTTGTAAAGGGGGGAGATTTTAGCGTTTTTTGGCTTTAAATTTTAATCTCTAGGCATTTTAATTCTTTGCTGTGTGGGTCAAATTCACCCACTAGAGTGAGAGGGCTTTGGGGGCAAAAGTGGATATGGTGCTTGGGGGGGCAAAACCACCACTTACACACCAAAAGGGCGGTGTGATCTTCTAAGATGAGTTCGATGTGTTGGCCTGTGCGCCCTAGAAAACGCCACGATTTTAAGGGGGCACAAACCTCAAATAGGGGTGTGGGGTTACCCACCCCATAAGGCTCACCTTTGGTATAAAGCTCTAAAAACTCGGGGTTAAAAAACACCTCCAAATTGGGGGCTTTAAAAGTCATGGGAGTGCGCCTAAAATCTCTAGAGCGTGGTAAAAGTCGTTTTGGGTTTCAAAGACGAGTCCGCACGCTTGCTTATGCCCCCCGCCTTGCACGCTCACGCCCTGCTCTTTCATTTGTGCTAAGGCTTGCATTAAATCCGCCTCTTTGGAGCGCAAGGACACTTCTACGCTTGTGTTTTCAAAACGCCAGCACAAAGCCACCTGCCCCCCCATTTCTAAGAATTGGTTGGCGAGCATGCCTAAAACCCCTCTAGGGATTTGCCCGCCTACATAGATCAAGCCCCCCTTAGTGGTGGGCTTTAAGGTCTTTTTGATTTCTTGCACGCATTCTTTGCGCCGCTGGTTGGTTTGCACTAAGAGCGTGGCGTAAGTGGGGTTTGCCTCCCTTGTGGCGAGCAAATCCACGACTAAATTACAATGGCAAAACCCCTCAATGCCATCGAGCCGTCCCACGGCGTTGATGAGCGGAATGATGTCCCACGCTAGAGCACTCAGTTTATAGGGGTTTTGGTATTTTTGGGCTAAATATAGGGCTTTTAAGGAGTCTGGCATGGCAGTCTTTAGAGTGTGGTCCATGCGCTGCACGAGTTGGCGGTTGTAGGGCGCGCTCAAGTCCATCATGTCGCCTATGGTGCTAAGTCCGGCGAGGACTTGTAAATATTGCAGGTGATCTAGGCGCATTTTCACTTTGGTGTGTTTGGCGTAAGTAAGCAAGAATAAATACCCTACACACGCCCCGCTGATGCCTTGAAAGGGGTGGTTGTCGCCAAGTAAAGGGTGGATGAAGGCATCGCAAGCGGGGACACGCCCCTCTAAAAATTCGTGGTGGTCGCTTAAAATTAGGGGTGTGTTGTAAGCATGCAAAAAAGCGCACACCTCATCAGGGATCGTGGCGCCATTGTCTATGGTGAAAAATAGGCTGTCTTGAAAGTCTAGGGGTTTGCCCCCTAAAAGCTCCCCCCTAGCGTTGTAGTGGGTTTGAACTAAGCGTTCTTGGCTGGCGTAGCTTCTTAAGAGCTCTACACTCATGCCATAGCTGTCTGTGTTGCGTCTGGGGATAATGTAGTTAATGTTAGGGTAGTGCAGCACCTCTTTAAAGAAATACAGGGCTAAAGCCGTGCCACTCATGCCATCGCAATCGTAATCTCCCCCGATGATGATTTGCTTTTGCGCTTTTATGGCTTGGTCTAAAAGCTCTAAGGCCTTTTGCCCCGCGCCCATTTCCAGCACGCTGTCTAGGCTAAATTTATGTGTGCCATCCCCTTTGCTAATGCTCTCAATGTGTGCCCTAAATATCTCTAACATTTTTAGTGTCCCGGTGTGTTGCCCCAAAGCTGGATGTGTAGCCTTTGGCCTAAAGAGTAGCCATGCTCTAAACACAAGGGCACTAGGCTTTTTAGCCCCTCTTGTAGCTTTTCTTTGTCGGTGGCTAGGGGCATGAGATAGATCAAGGGGGGTTTTTTAAAGTGTAGGTTTTTTAACAAAGCTTGCACCTCGTGGATGTCTGTAGGGCTTTTTAACACGAATTTTAACACCACCTCTAGGGCGTGCTCTAAGATGTTTTGCAAGGGCTTTAGGGGGGTGGCTTCGCCACTAAAGGACAATTTGGGGCTTAGGGTGAAGTGCAGTGCATCTAAGGGGGGTTTGAAGTCAAAAAACACACTCCCATTGCTCTCCACCCATAGAGTGTGCCCTCTTGTCCGCAGAATTTGCAACACCTCTAACAAAATGGGGTTTTTAAAGTGCAAACTAGGCTCCCCCCCAGTGAGCACAATTAAGGGCAAGGGCTCTAGGTTATGGGGGGGGAGTTTGTCTAAAAGCTCCTTGGCACTTTGAAGATATTGCCATTGAGAGTTAGGGCGCACAGCGTAAATGCTATCACAGCCAATAAACTCTTGCCCCTCAATAGTTGCTTTACCCCCAAAGCCACTACATGTAAAATTGCACCCCCCTAGACGGATAAAAAGGCTAGGTTGCCCCACACAAGAGCCCTCGCCCTGAATGCTGTAAAAGGTTTCTACAAGGGGCAGGCTCATATCTGGGCTAGGGGCAAGGGGCTTTTAAAGGGTCTTGGCGTGTCAAGCCCATTTTCTTTAGCTTTATGGTAAGCCAAGAGTTGTTCTAAGAGCTTAGGGTTTGGCATGTCCTTTAAAATGGCGGGGGAGAGTGCCACGCCCTCTAAAGAGATCGCCCCCATTAAGTTGGGGTTTTTTAAGTCCTCAATCTCGCTTTGGGCGTAGCCATAGCTGGTTTCATGCACCCTCACAGAAACCACCTCCACCGCCTCGCCATTGTGTAACTCGGTCGCCTCTAAAATCGCGCTGATAAAAAGGTGGAACATTAAGGCGTAATGCTCGGCACTGGGATTAAAACTGAGTTTCACATAGCGGGTACAGGTGCTGACAATAAAGCTCTGGAAGCCTTCGGCTTCTTTGTCCCAAAAATGATGCGCGTGGTCAAAGGCATCTATGAAGCTGGCGATCTCATTTTTAAAAATCCCAAAATCTAAAGCCATGCCCGCCTTGTCTAGTTTGTGTGCTTTTAAAAAGATTTCTACTTGGTAGTTGTGCCCGTGTATGCTGGTGGCGCAGCGCCTAGAAGTGCAATTACGCACAATGTGGCTAGCGCAAAAGTGGAAGGAACGGCGGATTTGCATTTAACGCCGATAACAGGGTTTGAAGGGGGGGAGCTGGTGGTAGTAGCGGTAATGCTCCGACCTTGTAAAGTCGATACGCCCGATGGTGTTGGAGATGAGTTCTTCATATAGGCGGTCGTAACCGCAAGTGTCGCCGCTCACGCTCCCGTCAATGTAAAGCACCCGTTTATTGATGAGATTGTCCCACCAGTCTAAGATAAAATGCGAGCCGGCGAGCATTTTAGAGTAAGCCGAAAAGCCGTTGATGGCGTAGTAGTCTGTGGGGACTTTGGCGCAATAAAATTGCCCCTCATGCCAGTAACAATGGTTGCTTTTGGCTCTGTCTATGAGGGTGTAGTGGTAGGCAAGCACGGGCACAGCCGAGATGTTACGCACGACTTGGGCGTAAATGACATTTTTGGCTTTAGCGGGGGGGTATTCTTGCATGCTAAAGACATTGTAAAAGCCTAGTTCTTGCAAGTCGTAGATGATGAGCTGGATGTAAAAGGAGGTGACCATGTCAGCGGGGTCGTAGACCACGACCGTGGGCGAATTCACATTAAAAATATAGCCCGCCCTCACCTCCGAGAAATAGCCCATATTCAAGCGGTAGCAACCGCTAAAGAGAAAAACTAAGGGCAACAACCACAAAAAAAGGTGCTTTGTTTTCATAAATTCCATTTTACTATAAGTTTAGGCAAACCAGCCCTCTAAACTCTCTAAATCGGCGTAACTTGTCATGTTGAGCGTGATGGGGCTGATAGACACAAACCCCTCTTTTAAGGCTTTAAAGTCGCTCATAGCTCCCTCTCTCTCCTCCCAGCGCAAAGGGTTAACCCCCATCCAGCAATATTGCTTGCCCTTGGGATCTTGCTTGCAATGGATGTTGTTGGCGTATAGGCGTTTACCTTGTTGTGTGATTTTCACACCCTTAAAATGCCGGCTTTGAGGGACATTGACATTTAAAAACTTGCGCCCTTTTAAGGGGTAGCCTTGTAGGCAATGTTCTACAAGTTTCAAGGCGATTTCTTTAGCCAGCGCAAAATCAAATTGGCTAAAGAGTTTGCGCTCCTTGATGTATTGCGACAGGGCGATGGAGGGGATGTTGTGGATCGTGCCCTCAATGGCTCCGGCGGCGGTGCCTGAGTAGAGTACATCCTCGCCCATGTTTGAGCCGTGGTTGATGCCTGAAATCAGCAAATCAAAGGGGCGTTTGGCAATCGATAAAGCCAAACACACGCAATCTGTAGGTGTGCCGTCATCGACTCGGTAGTATCCCCCCCCCATTTGCTCTAAACGCAAGGGCAGGGTGGTGGTTACCCCATGCCCGCAAGCGGACTTTTCATTTTTTGGGGCGACCACCAACACCTCAGCGACCGCTTCTAAAGCTTCTTTCAGTGCCAAAAGCCCCCGTGCCTCGTAGCCATCGTCATTGGTTAGCAAAATATAAGGCTTCATGCCAAACTCTCCAGCAAATGCGTTAAATAGCCCTTTAGGGCAGGGCAGGGACTTTAATTTGTCTAAAAGTTGTGCTTGCAAAGTGCTTAGATAGCTTTGTGCTCCCTCTAGCTCGAGCAAGCGGACATAGGTGTTTTTCAAGCCGTCTGTGTGGGTGCTCTTGCCCGATTGCTCGGGGCTTTGGGTCGCGTCAATGATGTCATCGCGCACTTGGAAAAACAGCCCCACAAGTAGCCCCAAATCAAAAAGGGTTTGCGCTAGATCTTTGGGGGTCTTGCTAAACTCTTTAGCAATGAGCGCGCCCATTTTTAAGCTGGCGGCGATGAGTTGCCCCGTTTTCAAAGAGTGCAAAGTTTCTAATTGGGCTTGCTTGAGCTCTTGCCCCTCAAAGTGGCAATCTAGGGCCTGCCCTAGCACCATGCCCCTAACCCCCCCACATTGTGCTAGAGTCGCCACTAAGTGCACCTTTAGGGGGCTTGAGAGTTTAGATTTGGCGATGAGCTCAAAGGCGTAGGTGTTTAAGCCATCGCCCACTAAAGTAGCGGTGGTTTCGTTGTAAGTGGTGTGTAGGGTGGGATGACCGCGGCGCAAGGGAGAGTTATCCATACAGGGCAAGTCGTCATGGATGAGCGAATAAGTGTGTAGCACCTCTAAAGCTAGGGCAATGGGGTAGGCTTGTTTGATGTTTTTAACAGAGCGCACAAAGGCGCACACGACCGCTAAAAGCAGCTTGGGTCTAAAGCGTTTGCCTCCATTTAAGAGCATTTCCCAAAAGGCTTTTTCAAAAAAGGGGTGGAAAGTCTGTATCTGGGGCGCACTCTCTCTTAGATACGCCTCAAAGGCGGCGCACACCTGCTCAAACAAGTGCAAATCACAAACGGACATAAAACTCAAATCCATTTCTCAACACCAACATTTCAATATGCCCTTGCATGTAGGCGTGGCTTAGGGCGTGGCGCAAGGCGGCGAGTTTAGTGCTGAAACTTGTTCCTGTGGGGGCTATGGGTTTGCGGTTGATCCATACAAGCTTGTCGCCCACATGTAGGACTTTAAAAGCGCGTGGGCGGCTCTTATTGATGGCTTGGATGACAAAATGCGGACTGAGCCGAATGCCAAAGCGTTCTAGAAAACTATCGGGCAGTAAAAACCCCCCATAGCGTCTATCCACCCTAACGCTTAAAGTCTTGTAATGCCCCCCCCTTAAGACTTGCACGCGCGCCCGCTCTTGGTAGGCTAAATTACTCACCACCCACTCAAATTCTCTCATGTTGTTGATGGCGCGCCCATTGATGTTGGTGATTTTATCCTGCTCTAAAAAAGGGTTGTCTTTGAAAAAGGGGTCGACATTTTCCACCACCACGCCCCCTTTGACGCACCCTAACCCCGATGTCGCCATAGTAGGGCGACTTTTGGCGCAAAAAGCGTTTGATGTAGCGGGCTTCTATAAAGCCCCCGCCCGTCCCCACGCCATAAATCTGGTAACAAATGTTGCTCACCACCCCATTGGCCGCCACAGGAGCGGAGAACTTGGCATAATCCAAAAACCCCTCTTGGCGTTTGGCAATTTGTCCCCTTAGGGCTTGGTGTGCGCTGACGCTGGCTAGGGGGTGGGTGTAGGCGTGCGCGTCAATGTCTAAGAGAGTGTAGGCAAACTCAGTAGGGGGGGTCTTAAGCAGGTAAAAGCCGATGAAAGGGTCGGCTTTTAAAACTTTTGCCCCCTTGGGAATTTTGCCATAGGCAAAAGACACATGTCCATCCTTCCAAAACAAGGACACACTGCCCGGGTGGCTTGCCCGCTTGTAATAGCCTTGGCAATGCGAGAAGTCATAGCCCTGAAGTGCGCTTAAAAAGAGCCCCAAAAGCCCTAAAAAAGCAAGTAAAAAGCGTTGGCGTGCGTGGGGCATTAGGCGGCTTTAAAAGTCAAAAGAGAAACCCTATTTTGCAAAGGGATTGATCCCCCCGAGCATGCCAAAGGCAGCGTTTTTTCGTGCATCCTCCACTTGCTTATACGCCTCATTAAGCGCGCTCATTAGATAGATTTGCAAGGCCTCTTTATCTTCAAGCAAGCCATCATCAATGAAAATGTCGAGCAACTCGCCTGCCCCATTAAACTTCACCTTGACAAGCCCACCCCCGCTCTTGGCCTCAAAGGTGGTCTCTTTGCTTTTGTTCTCCATTTCTTTAATCTGCTCTTGCAGGCTAGAGAGCAAACCGCCAAATTGACTAAAATCTAACATTGGGTATCCTCCATGGGGGCGTTGTTGTGGTCCACAAACACGATATGGGGTTTGTGGCTTGGCAGCTCCTCTAAGCTCAGCGACACATAGGCAACAATGATGACAAGGTCGCCCTTTTGCACTAAGCGGCTTGCTGCTCCATTGACACACACCTCACAGCCCACACCCTCAATGACATAGGTGCTAAAGCGCGCCCCGTTGTTGATGTTTAAGACATCAACTTTCATGAAGGGGGCGAGCTTGGCAGCCGTGATGAGATCTTGTCCTAAAGTGATCGAACCTTGGTAATTTAAATTGGCATCCGTCACAACGGCGCGGTGGATTTTGCTATACAGGGCTTGGATGAGGGGCATTTTAGGGCGTTTTCGTGGTTTGGCGCAGTTTGCGGGGTTTGTTTGCGCTTTTGAGCGTTAATTGCATTTCTTGGTTGCGCCATGTGAACTTCGCACTCCCACCCTCTTTGAGCCCGCCAAAGAGCAGCGCGTCGCTCAACTTGACTTTAATGTGCTGGTGGACTAATTTTTCTACAATGCGTGCACCCAAAGGGTCTTTTTGGCATAAAGCGGCGAGGTGGCTTATGGCGGATTTATCCACCGCTAAGCTGATGTTGCGGGGAGCAAGCATGGCCTCTATTTTCTTGCATTCTTTTTGCACCACGCACTCCAAATGCGCCAAGTCTAGAGGTTTGAAAGTTAAAATTGCGTCTAGTCTTGAGCGCAATTCAGGGCTTAAAATCTCTTTTAGGGCGTTTTGGTATCGGTGGGTGTTGTCCTCTAAAAAGCCGAGTTTGCCTAGGGTTTGGCTGCCTGCATTGGAGGTTAAGATCAAAATAGTATGGCTAAAGTCGCTCTTGCGCCCAGTGTTGTCGGTCAAGGTTGCATCGTCTGTGATTTGCAAAAGCAGGTCATAGACATTGGGGTGCGCCTTTTCAATCTCATCTAAGAGCAGCACACAGCGGGGGTGCTTTCTTATGGTATTTACCAAGAGCCCGCCTTGCTCAAAGCCCACATACCCCGAGGGCGCGCCAATGAGCTTAGAAATGCTGTGGGGTTCTTTGTACTCGCTCATGTCAAAGCGTTCTAAATGTAGGTGTAGGTGCTTGGCTAGGGCTTTGGCTAGCTCGGTCTTGCCCACCCCACTAGGTCCGACAAATAAAAAGCTTGCTACGGGTTTTCTTAACCCAGCTAGACCCGAAGCGTGGATTTTGATGGTTTCTACTAAACGGGCGATCGCCTCGTCTTGGGCGAAAACCTCTTTTTTGAGTTGATCCTCTAGCCCTTTGAGGTGGTTTTTCTTCTCGGGGCTAATGTGGGCCTTGGGGATGTCTATTTTAAAAGATAGGATATTTTCAATGTCGCTTTTGGAGATGGTGGGAGGGTGGCTGCTTGGAGCGTAGATTTTTTTAAACGAGCCGGCCATGTCCATTAAGTCAATCGCCTTGTCGGGCAGGAAGTTTTCATGCAGGTAATGCACGGACAAATCCACGCACGCCTTCAGTGCCTCTTTGCTGTACTTGACCTTGTGGTGGTGCTCATAGTAAGTGGAGATGTCTTCTAGGATGCCATAGCAATCCTCTTTAGAGGGCTCTAAAATGTCAATTTTGCTAAAGCGGCGGCAAAAGGCCTTGTCTTTTTCAAGCACCGTGCGAAACTCGTCAAAGGTAGTCGCCCCTATGCAACTCAAAGAGCCATCGGCGAGCATGGGCTTTAGGATGTTTGCCCCATCCAGCGCGCCCGCACTTGAAGCCCCCGCCCCCAGTACGGTGTGGATTTCATCAATGAATAAAATGCTCCCCTTGTCCTTTTGCAACTCTTTTAGGGTTTTTTTGAGGCGCTTTTCAAACTCACCCCGATACTTACTGCCCGCCACCATCGCGCTTAAATCTAGGGCGTAAATGGTGCGCCCCAATAAAAAAGGGGGGACTTCTTGGTTAGCAATCTTTAAGGCTAGCCCCTCGGCGATGGCGGTTTTACCCACGCCCGGCTCGCCCACCAAGAGCGGGTTGTTTTTCTTGCGCCGCCCCAAAACCTCAATGACTTTTTGGATCTCTATCTCTCTATGCGACACGGGGTCGATGGCGTGTTTGGAGGCTAGGGCGTTTAAATCCCGTGCGAACTTCCTTAAAGCGGGGGTTTTCTCTTTGGAGAAGGTTAAGGGGGGCTGCTCTAAGATCTTAGGGCCATCAATGCCATAGGTTTTCAAAATGTCTGTGGCATAGCAGGGGATTTTTTCTACCATGAGCCACAGTAAATCCTGCACATCCAGGACCTTGTGGGGCATTTCTTTGGCGTAGCGACTTAAGGCCTGAAACAAGCGGTTTAAATGCTCGTCATTGACGGGGGTTTTGCCATGCCCCTCCAGGGCATTTTCATAGGTGGGAATGCTCTCGGTGAGGTAGTTTTGGGTGAGTTGCTTCGCCTCTTCAATGTCTAAATCCAAACGCCTTAAGAAGCCTTGCACCTCTTTGTCGTTGAGCATGATAAAGAACAAATGCTCGGGGGTGATGTAGCGGTGTGAGAGCTTGCTCGCCAAAGCCATCGCTGCGTTTAACAGGCGGTTGAGCCTTGTGGTGATCGGGGGCATCACTTTGCCACCAACACGGGAATGGGGGAGTTGTCAATGAAACTATTTTGGTGTGAGCCAAAAAGGCGGTAGAACATGGACGACTCGCTTGCCCCAATGACTAATAAATCAAAGCTAGGTGCCATTTCTAGTATGATGTCCACGGGGTTACCCATTTTCAACACCGTTTCGCAAGAAATGCCCTGTTGGGCGAACAGCTCCGTGAACTCATCAATGAGATGCTTGGATTGCTCGTTCTCGGCCACCTCGGTTTGGCTGTAATTCATGATCCCACTCTCGGGGTAAATCAACACCTCGGGGCTGACATGCACCAAGGTGAAATGTACCTCCTTCATCTGAGAAAAGAGCCTAATTGCCGCATCCACCCCGCTTCTGCACTCTTGTGTGTCGCTAATCCCAAAAAGCACTCTAAGCATGGCAAGTCCTCACACAAAATTTAGCCCCATTATAGAAAAGTTAAGCTAAAAGTATCGTTAGGGGGCATTTGTATTATAATACCCCACTACCAAAACCCACAAAACAAGGATATTCAATGCGTCGCCCAATTTTCATCAGCGCCACCAATACAGATGTGGGCAAGACCACCATAGCCCTTAAACTCGCCCAACTTTACAACGAAAAAGGCATCAAAACCCTACTTGCCAAGCCCATTGAAACAGGCATCAACACTCAAGAAAAAAGCGATGCCGACTTATTCCTAGAAGAAAACCAGCACATCGACTCCGATTTGACGTTAGATGACATCAGCTTTTACCGCTATGTTTTAGCGGCTAGTCCCTTTGTGGCGGCGCGCTTTGAACCCCACCTGCCCCCCATAGACCTTAAATACATTGAAAAAAAGCTCAAGGTTCTGCAAGAAAAATGCGACCTTCTCATCATTGAAGGCGTGGGGGGCCTACTCGTGCCTTTAGATGAGAAGGTGCGGATTGTGGACTTAGCCCTCTACCTAAAGACCAAATTGCTCCTCATTAGCGGAGGCACGCTTGGCATGTTAAACAATCTCTTGTTAAACCTGCACTACCTCAGTGCCAACAAAATCCCCTGCCAAGTCGCCATCAACATGCGCGACAACCGCGCCTACTACCAAACGAGCAAGCCCTATGTGGACTACCTCAACAATGGCCTAAAAGAGCCCATTTTGGTTTTTCAAGAGCAACAAGATCTCTTGCTAAACCGTCTCTTAGAGTCTTAAACAAGGCTCGTTTATCAAATTTTCATTAAAATGATTATAATAGCCCCCTAACTCAAATTCAAGGAGAAAACATGTTTGTTTTAAGAAATTTGCCCTACAGCAAAGACAGCATGGGAGATTTTTTAAGCCCCACCGCCTTTGACTACCACCACGGCAAGCACCACCAAGCTTATGTCAACAACCTCAACAACCTCGTCAAGGACACGGAGTTTAAAGATAGTTGTTTGTTCACTATTCTCACTAAGTCTAGTGGAGGGGTGTTTAACAACGCCGCGCAGATTTACAACCACGATTTTTATTGGGATTGTTTGAGTCCTAAAGCGACCGAAATGAGTGAAGAACTCAAACACGCCATCACCACCGATTACGGCTCACTCGAAGCCTTTAAGGAAGCCTTCATTAAAAGTGCCACCACGCTCTTTGGCTCCGGGTGGAATTGGGCGGTTTATAACCCCGCGACAAGCAAAATTGAGATCGTGCAAACCAGCAACGCCCACACCCCTGTAACCGAGCAGAAAGTCCCCCTTCTAGTCGTGGATGTGTGGGAACACGCCTACTACATCGATCACAAAAACGCCCGCCCTGTGTATTTGGAGAAATTCTACGAACACATCAACTGGGCGTTTGTGTCCGAGTGTTTAGAGTGGGCAAAAAAGGAAGGTTTGGGCTCTGTGGATTATTACATCAACCAAATCGTGCATAAGAAAGCCTAGCCGTGCAAGACCCCCTCATCATCGGCTCTAAGACCTTTGCCTCCCGCCTCATTGTAGGCAGCGGCAAGTATAAAGACTTTGCCACCACCAAAGAAGCGACCTTAGCTAGCGGGGCGGACATGCTCACCGTGGCGGTGAGAAGGGTAAACATCACCGACCCCAATAGCGAAAACCTGCTAGACACCTTTAAAGACACGCACATCAGCTTTTTACCCAACTCCGCCGGCTGTGTCAACGCCAAAGAAGCCATTGCGCTTTTTAGGCTTGTTAAAGAAGCAACGGGGATTGATTTTATTAAGCTTGAAATCATCGGCGATCAGCGCACGCTCTATCCCGACACTCTAGAGACTCTAGAGGCGTGTAAAATCCTTGCCAAAGACGGCTTTTGTGTGCTTGCCTACAGCAATGACGACCCCGTCATGGCTAAAAAGCTAGAAGATGCGGGCGCGAGTGCCGTGATGCCTTTAGCCTCACCCATTGGCAGCGGGCTTGGGATACAAAATCGCTACAACATCGGTTTCATCAAGGAAGCGGTGAGTGTGCCTGTGATTGTGGATGCGGGCGTGGGCTGTGCCTCGGACGCAAGCATTGCGATGGAGCTAGGCGCGGATGGGGTTTTAACCAACTCTGCCATCGCTCTAGCCAAAGACCCTGTTTTAATGGCAAAGAGCATGAAGCACGCCGTTTTAGCCGGGCGCCAAAGCTATCTAGCCGGACGAATCCCTAAAAAAGCCTATGCCAGTCCTAGCTCTCCCGTCTTTGGGCTCGCCCAACTTTGAAAGACACCCTTTTTTGTGCCCCCCTGCCTAAACGCTTTGAGTTTGATAGCCAAGTGGCGGGCATGTTTGATGACATGCTCACTAGAAGCATCCCCCACTACCAAGAAACCTTGAAACTTGCCAGCCACTTTGTGGCGCAGGATTTGGTGGGCGTGGTTTATGATTTGGGTTGTTCTACGGGCAATTTTTTAGCCACGCTTGCGCCCCTACTGCCCGCTGACACCTCCTTAGTGGGCGTAGACAATGCGCCCAGCATGCTAGAAAAGGCAAGAGAAAAACTAAAGGCCCCCAATATCACCTTTCGCTGTGAAGACCTCTTAAACACCCCTTTAGAGAACGCGGGGGCTATCGCCTTGCTCTACACCTTGCAATTTGTCCGTCCCTTGCAACGCCAAGCCTTGATCGAGCGCATTTTTACCGCTCTAAGACCCGGGGGGGTGCTCCTTGTGGCGGAAAAAATGATGAGCTTGGATCGTATTTTAGATAAGCAAATGGTCGAACTCTACTACCTTTACAAGCAAGCGCAAGGTTATAGCCTAAATGAAATCAGCTTTAAACGAGAAGCCTTAGAAAATGTCCTTGTGCCCTACAGCTTGCAAGAAAACATGGCCCTCATGGAGCAAGCGGGCTTTAAGCATGTGGAAGTGCTGTTTAAGTGGGTGAATTTTGGGCTGCTTTATGCGCGCAAAACTTAGGGGCAAATCGCCTCTAATAAATCCAAATCAAAGCCCTTTAGAGCGGTGTACTCGGGGCGATCTTGCGTGGTAAGAAGCCTAAAGCATTTGATGCCAAGGCTCTTTAGCACCAGTGCCCCGATGCCAAAGTTTTTCAGCGTGTCGTGCACTTTAGCCTGCGGGTCAATGAAGATCAGCACCCCACCCTCAAGCTGCAGCCGCTCCACCACCCGCATAAAAAAGCCGTAGTTTGCTGCATGGCTCAAGAGCTCGCGATCGCTCCTAATGATGTGGAAGCGCACCAAAGGGGCATCGTTTAGGTTGCCAAATTGGTAGACAAAGTGTTTGCGCTTTAAATGGTCTAAAAACACCAAGCTCTTGCAAGCCACGCCCGCCAAGTGGGCGGGTGATTCCTCCACAAGGTTTAATAAGTTTTCGCTCTGCAGGCGATAACTCACAATATCGGAAACATATAAAATCTTTAGCTCGTGGGTTTTGGCAAAGTCTAGCAGGAATTTATCCCCCCTCTTTGCCATAGAGCCATCTTCTTTCATGATCTCGCAAATCACGCTGACTGGCTTTAGCCCCGCTAATTTGCATAGATCCACGCTCGCCTCTGTGTGCCCTGTGCGCACCAACACCCCTTCTTCTTTGGCAATCAGGGGGAAAATATGCCCCGGGCGCACAAAGTCGGCGGGGCTGCTGTGCTCTTTACACAGTAGCTCAATGGTGAGTGAGCGCTCATAGGCGGAAATGCCCGTTTTGGCGGCCTTTGCGTCAATGGAGATCGTAAAGGCCGTTTCGTGCTTGGAATCGTTGTGGCTCACCATGGGTTTTAAATCAAATTTGCTCGCGATCTCTTGGGTGAGGGCCACACAAATGAGCCCCCTGGCGTATTTTGCCATGAAGTTGATCTTCTCAGGACTGGTGAAAATGCCCGCCATCACCAAATCCCCCTCGTTTTCGCGATCCTCGTCGTCCATTAAAATCACCAACTCCCCATTTTTGAGGGCGTTGATCGCCTGTTCCACTCTCTCTAGATTTGTCATGCGCTCCCTTTAGGCTAAATCAGGCATTGTAGCACAACTCAATATTTGTCTGTATGAGCTTATAATAGGGTGATAATTTTCACATAGAAAGGATTTATATGCGTTTATTCATTTTCGCTTTGGTGGTGTGTTCTTGCTTTGGAGCACAGATCAAGATTGCGGCGGCGGCAAATTTAGGCCAAGCCCTAAAGGCGATCAAAACCGCGTTTTTAAAGCAACACCCCAAGGATAAAGTTTTGATCAGCTTTGGTTCTTCAGGGCAGTTGTTTAACCAAATCACCCAAGGCGCGCCCTATGATTTGTTCATCAGTGCTGACAAAGCCCGCCCCCTACGACTGGTGCGAGGCGGCTACACCTCTTACCCCGTGCAAGTCTATGCTAGAGGGGTGTTGGTGCTTTGGAGCGCAACTAAGCCGGTCAAATCCTTAGACGCGCTGCGCGATTCTTACGACCATTTGGCCATCGCCAACCCCACCCTCGCCCCCTATGGACGCGCGGGCATGGAAGTGTTGAAAAAATTGCGCCTTGCCGACACTTTGCAGCTTAAGATCGCCGAGGCCAACTCCGTGGGGCAGGCAACCTCCTATGTTGCTAGTCAAGCCGCACAGCTAGGCTTTAGCGCCCTCTCTTTAATGGATAAAAAGGCGCATTATTTCGTCATACCCCAAGAGTATTACAGCCCCATCGAGCAAGCAATGGTGCTCACTAAATGGGGCGGGGGCAAAAAATTAGCCAAAGAATTTGAAAGTTTCATTTTAAGCGCCAAAGGGCAAGCCCTTTTAAAAGCCTATGGCTATTTGATCGCCCCCTTTGACAACTGATTTCATCGCCACGCTCGCCCTCACCTTCAAGTTGGCGGGCCTCACGACCTTGATTTTATACCCCATCGGGCTAGCTTTGGGGGCGTATTTGGCGTTTAAAGACGGGGTGTTCAAACTTTTTGTGGAAACCTTAACTTGGATGCCTTTAGTCTTGCCTCCCACGGTGCTAGGCTTTTATCTTTTGGTGCTCTTTGCGCCCACAAGCCCCCTGGGGGCGTTTTTGCAAAAGTTTCACATCCGTTTTGTTTTTAGCTTTAGCGGTTTGGTGCTTGCCAGCGTCATTTTCTCTTTACCCTTTATGGTAAACCCCATCCAAAACGCCCTAAAGAGTTTGCCAAAGTCCCTAAGAGAAGCCAGCTATACTTTGGGCAAAAGCAAGGTTTTTACCTTCTTTCGGGTACTGCTGCCCAACATCAAACCCGCCTTATTGATGGCGGCCATCACGACTTTTGCGCACACTGTGGGCGAATTTGGGGTCGTGATGATGGTGGGGGGCAACCTTGAAGGGCAAACTAGGGTGGCTAGCATCGCCATTTATACCCAAACCGAAGCAAACAATTTAACGCTAGCCAATCAATACGCCCTCATCTTGAGCGTTTTGAGCTTTGCCCTGCTCTTTGCTGTGTTTTTGATTCAAAAACGCACGCAGGCTTTTTACAAATTTTAGGGTTTTTGTGTTAAAATGGGGGCTTAAATTATTAAAAGGTTTGCGTGATGAAGCGAGAAGCGAATTTGGCAGTCGGTGTTGGCGTTTTGAAAAAGGCCGTCCCCTTGTGCCTCTCTGTTGGTTTAGCAACAGCGTTTGTGGGGTGTGGCTGGTTTAAAAAACCCGGTGTTACGCAGCTCATCCCGCCCTCAGCCACAGGTCTACAAGCCCCCATTTATCCGCCCACGACCTTTAACAATGGGCGCAGCCCCCACTCCATGCCCGTTTTCCCCAAAGAAGCCCCTACCTCTCCACAGATCACGACCCGCTTTGACAACTCTAACCAAAGTGTCGCTCCCTCAGCGGGCGAAAATGGCATGATCGCCAACACTCCGATCCTCACTCCCACCAATGTGATCGAACTTAGCGCAGTGGGCATGGGTGTGGCACCTGAATCGACCATTTCCCCCTCCCAGGCCCTCGCTCTTGCTAAAAGGGCGGCGATCGTAGATGGCTACCGCCAACTAGGCGAAAAAATGTATGGGATTCGTGTGAATGCGACTGACACAGTCAAAGACATGATTTTGCAAAACTCCGTGATTAAAACCAAAGTCAATGCCTTGATCCGCAACGCCGAGATCACCGAAACGATCTACAAAGATGGGCTGTGCCAAGTGAGCATGGAACTCAAGCTCGATGGGCGCATTTGGTACAACGTCTTTAACCGCGCGCGCGGATAAGGCAGCGGGCTTAAATTTTGCGTTGGGGTGTTTTTTGGGGGCGGTTGTTAGCAGCCGGGCTCTTTGGACTGCTTTTAAGCGCGTGTAACCACCAGCCTAAAGTGGCTAAGCCCAAAAAACCCCATAAAAAGCTCTTTATTAAGAAGAGTTATGCGCAGCGTCAAAGGGAACAAGCTGCTAAGATCAGACAAGAGTTGGAGAAATTCAAGCTCATTTACATTTACACGCCCGTGTTGCGCTTTTACGACTACGGGACCATTGGGCGCACCAAAGAAGGGGATTTAGAATTAGTGCTCTATAAACTCAGCAAACGCCTAGGCGACATTGTCATCAAGAAAAACTACATTTGTTTTTCAGGGACTTGCACGGCGAAGTGGAGCGCAGCTAGGGACATGTTTGGCAAAGTGAGCTATGGCGATTTATTTGACGACATCGTGCTCGGGCGCGACATTTTTCATGGGCTAGGCAAGCAAATCGCTCCTAATGGCACGCTGATTCAGCGTTTTGTAGAAAATGGGCAGCTCATCTACTACGAGCGCAACCCCGAAAAAACCTTGTTTCAAAACATGACCACGGGTGTGGCGATCGTGTTTGAAGCCTACCATCCGCAATGATTTAGGGAGCTTGTTTTGCGCTTACGCTTTTTATGGCCTTTTTTACCGGTTTCTTTGGCGGCCAATGGGTTTCAAATCTCCGAGCAGAGCCTGAATGGCACCGCTTTGGGTTCGGCCTATGTGGCCGGGGCACGCGGGGCGGATGCGAGTTACTACAACCCCGCCAACATGGGTTTTACCAACGATTGGGGGGAGAATCGCAGCGAATTTGAAGTGACAAGCACGGTCATCAACATCCCGGCCTTTAGGTTTATGGTGCCTAGCAGCAATCAGGGACTCTACTCCATCACCAGCCTTGTGGTGGACAAGAGCAAGCAGAATTTATTGAAAATTCTTGACATTTTGGGGCTAGGCGATGTCGGCTCCACCATAGGCAATAAAATCATCGTCAATGGCATGCCCGCCGCCCAAAAGCTCATCAATGGCCTAGAGAATCTAACCAACCAAAAGGTCTTCACCGTAGCCTCCATGCCCAGCAATCAAGTGGTGCCCGGTTGGACGGGCACGACTAATTTTGTGTTGCCCAAATTCTTTTACAAGAGCCGCACGCACAACGGCTTTACTTTTGGAGGGAGCTTTACCGCCCCTTCAGGGCTTGGCATGAAGTGGCATGGGCCCGGGGGCGAGTTCTTGCGCGATGTGTTTATTATGATGGTCGAGGTCGCTCCGAGCATTAGTTATACCATTGGCAACCGCTTTTCTGTGGGTGTGTCGGGGCGCGGACTATATGCCACCGGCAGCTTCAACAACACTGTGTATGTGCCTTTGCACGGTGCCTCTGTGCTCACCGCGAGCCAAATTTTGGGTCTGCCTAACAAAGTCTTTAGCCAACAAGTGCCAAGCTCTATGCGCCAGCAGCTTGCCAACATCGGCTGGCAACCCGCCATGAACTGCCAGCCCAATGTCAACCCCAACTCCACATCTTGCCAAGCCTATTACAGCGGGCTCAAGCAAATCATGCAATACAGCGGGCTACAACAAGCCGACTCCGATCTGTATGGAACGGCGCAAGTGGTGCAACAGAGCAATGGCAGTGCGTGGAGTGGGGGTTATCGGGCGGCGGCGAGCATGCGCGTGTTTGACAATGGCATGTTTTCTGTGGTTTACAACAGCAGCGTGACATTCAACATGCACGGGGATTTAACCGCCTTGACTGAGTTGGGTCCTAGCTTAGGCGATGTTTTAACAAGGGGGCATTTGAACATCAATGTGTCCTTGCCAGAAATGCTAGACATCGCTTACGCCCACGAGTTTTTTAAGCACCACTTGCGCATTGAGGGGGTGTACCGGCGCACCTTTTGGTCGCAGGGCAATAAATTCTTGGTCACCCCCGACTTTGCCAATGCGAGTTACCAGGGCATTGGTGGGGCGGTGCAGACTTTAAACGCAGCCACCTTAAAAAAAATGGTGGGGTTGGCAGACTTTAGCGGGGTGATGAACATGGGAGCGGGCTGGCGCGACACCAACACCTTTAGGGTGGGGGCGACTTACATGGGGCGCTCTTTGCGCTTGATGGGGGCGTTTAGCTACGATCAAGCCCCCAGCCCGCAAGAGGCCATCGGCATTCCCGACTCCAATGGCTACACCATCGCCTTTGGGGCGAAGTACAACTTTAGGGGCTTTGACATCGGTTGGGGGGGGACTTTCACCTTTAAAAGCAACCGCAATAGCTATTACCAATCAAACGATTTGGGACAATTGCGTATTTTCTCTGCATCTTTGGGCTACCGCTGGTAGTTTTCTAGTAACTTTAAGTGCATGAAAAAGTATATTAGCTTAGAATGAAAGTTTAATTTTAGTTTTCAAGGATTGTCATGCCGCAGTCGGGTAGCACCCGTTGTATCCCATGGGTCGGGTTTGTTGCTGGGCTGGTGTTGGCGTTGTTGGTGTATTTTTCTATGGCACACCATTTAGAAAGCATCCAGCACAGCCTCAATCAACCCAAGCTGAGGATCGAGAGCATGCCCTTTGTCGCTGCCATTGCGGTTTTAATGGGGGTGTGGTGGATGAGCGAAGCCATTGAGTTGGTGGCGACCGCTTTGTTGCCCTTAGTGCTGTTTACCCTTTGTGGTGTAGCGGGTTTTAAAGAAGTGGGGGCGAGTTACGCAAGCCCCATTATCTTTTTGTTCATGGGCGGCTTTGTGCTGGCGATGGCGATGCAAAGGTGGAATTTACACACCCGAATCGCTTTAAACATCATCGCCCTAGTGGGGACTAGCCCTAGGGCCTTAGTCGCCGGGTTTATGCTCGCCACCGCATTTTTGTCTATGTGGGTTTCTAACACCGCCACGGCGGTGATGATGATGCCCGTGGGGCTTAGCGTGCTGCAATTGGTCGCCAAACTCTTAGAAGAAAAGCAGGGGCAAGCCACGCCCTTAGATTCAAGCCCGCTTTCACGCGCCAGCACACAGGGCGGGATTTTACAAAACATCGTAGATAAGGGGCAGGACGCTAAGACCCCGGTGCACCGCACCAATTTTAGCGTGTGTCTCATGCTAGGCATCGCTTACAGTGCTTCTATTGGCTCACTGGGCACGCTCATAGGTACGCCCCCCAACGCGCTTTTAGCCGGTTACATGCAAGAGGCCATGCATGTGAAAATTGACTTTGGCAAGTGGATGATCCTTGGCATGCCTTTATCTTTACTCATGCTCTTTGCCGCTTGGGCCCTGCTCACTTATACGATCTTTCCCATTGAAATTAAAAACATCCCCGGGGGCAAAGAGATGATTCAAGAAGAGCTAAAAAAACTAGGTGCGATGAACTCCGGGGAGCGTTGGGTCGCTTTTCTCTTTGTAGTCGCCTCTCTTAGTTGGATTTTCTTAGGCAGCTTTTTGCACTCTAGGGGGATTAAAATCCCTAACATCGATTCGATCATCGCGATGTCTGTGGCCGTGCTTTTATTCATTATCCCCGCGCAAAACACCTGTCTCATTGATTGGAACACCATGAAAAAGCTCCCGTGGGATGTGCTGCTGCTCTTTGGGGGGGGATTAGCCCTTTCAGCACAATTTTCTAAAACGGGCTTATCCTTGTGGATTGGCAAACAAGTCGCCCTGCTAGGCCACATCCCCCTTTTGCTCTTGATTGTATTGGTTACAACGATGGTGATCTTCTTGACCGAGATCACCTCCAACACCGCCACGGCGGCGGCCTTCTTACCCGTCTTAGGGGGCGTGGCGTTGGGGCTGGGCTTTAAGGGGGCTGAGGTGCTTTCACTCACCATCCCCGTGGCACTTGCCGCCACCTGCGCTTTCATGCTCCCTGTGGCGACACCGCCCAACGCGATCGCCTACGGCTCGGGCTATTTGCAAATGAAGGACATGATCAAGGCCGGCTTGTGGCTCAACTTGATCGGGATTGTCCTCATCAGCGGCTTTGCTTACAGCCTCGTTCATCTTATTTTTGTACGCTAAGGATTGTCATGAAACTTAAATCAAAATTTTTTGGCGAAAGTGCGCGTTACTTCACGGGAGGGGCTTTAGTTCTTTTAGCCATTGTGGTTTTTTCTTTAAACTCTTTATGGGTGTTTTGGGCGGTGTTAGGAGCGGCTTATTTGATCGGCGGGCACGAAGCCTTGCACCTTTATCAAAAAATCTATGGCTATGCGCCCAATGTGTGGCATTATGTGGGCTTGATCTTTGTGTGGTGTTTTGTCTACATCGCCCCGCCCATTGAGAGTGTGGTGATGATAGGGATGTTTGTGGTCGGGTTCTTGGCTTATAAGGGCTTTGATGTGCGCCACAGCTTTATCTTCATTTACCCCACTTTGCCTTTTGTCTACATTTTGGCTCTATTTAGAGAGTTTGGGGTGATGGCGGTGGTGTGGCTTGTAGTGGTGGTGGTGTTTACCGATGTGGGGGCGTATTTTGGCGGACGACTCTTTGGCAACATCCCCCTAAGCCCCACCTCGCCTAAAAAAACCCTTGAAGAGTATTTTATCGGCTTCATGTTTGCGAGTGTGGTGGGGGGGCTGGTGGGCTTAAAATATGTAGACTTTCTTTATGCCTTCGTAACCAGTGCTCTCATAGTATCAGCGCGATTTGGGGGGATTTGTATGAGAGCTCTTTAAAAAGGCGGGCGGGGGTGAAGGACAGCGGAAGCATCTTGCCCGGGCATGGGGGGGTGTTAGACCGCCTAGATGCCATGTTCTTTGCCGCCATAAGTTTGCACTTCTTGTTGCGTACTAAAGCCGCTATAGAAGCCGCTTTATGATCATTTTAGGCAGCACGGGCTCAGTGGGGCGGCAAGCCCTAGAGGTGGCACAGCTGTTTAACTTACCCATAGAGGCTTTAAGTGCGGGGCGCAATGTAGAGCTACTAAATACACAAATCGCCGCCCACAAGCCTAAAAAAGTCGCCATTTTAGACAAAAAAGACTACCCTCTACTAAAAGCCCCGCAAGGCACAGAAATTTTTATTGGAGCAGAGGGGATCGCCCAAATGGTGGCGCGTGCCCAAAGTTCCTTAGTGTTAAACGCCCTTGTGGGCTTTGGCGGGTTAGAGCCCAGCTTGTGCGCTTTTAAAGCGGGCAAGACTTTAGCTTTAGCAAATAAAGAGTCCTTAGTGGTGGGTGGGTGGCTTTTAAAAGGGGCGAAGATTTTGCCCATCGATAGCGAGCACTTTGCGCTCCACTCACTGCTCAAAAACACAGCTGAAGAGAGTGTAGACACGCTGTTTTTAACGGCCAGCGGGGGGGCGTTGCGCGACACCCCCTTAGAGCAAATCGCCAGCCAAAACCTTGGTGCGGTGCTAAAACACCCTAACTGGCACATGGGCGCAGACATCACGATCAACTCGGCGAGCATGGTCAATAAACTCTTTGAAGTGCTGGAAGCCTTTTGGCTCTTTGGGGGGCTTAAAGTGGATGCGTGCCTTGAGCGCAGCTCTAGCGTGCACGCCTTAGTGCGCTTTAAAGACCAAAGCTACCATGCGCACTTAAGCCGTCCTGACATGCGCTTATCCATCCTGCACGCCCTAAGCCCCCAAAATGTCCCCAAAGCTCCTATCAAACCCCTAGAGATATTTAGCACCCCACTTAAATTCGAACCCATAGACACCGATAGATACCCCCTTTGGAGATTTAAAAACCTCCTTCTAGATCAACCCAAATTAGGCGTGGTGCTCAACGCCAGCAATGAAGAGGCCCTAAGAGCCTTTAAAACGGGAGCCATACCCTTTGGCAACATCAATGCCCTAGTGGCTAAGAGCCTAGAACATTTTAAAGGCCAACTCCTGCTTTAGAAAATTTGGAGCAAATCCAAGCGTTAGACAAAGAAGTGCGCTGTTTTGTGCAGGGCTTACGCTAAACTTACAGGCGCACTAAAACTTAAGTTAAAGTTAATTTTGTTTGGATAGAATCAGCCTTTTACGGAGTATGGCGCAGCCTGATTAGCGCGCACCCTTGGGGTGGGTGAGGTCGTGGGTTTGAATCCCGCTACTCCGACCATTTCCTTGTAAACTTTTTTACCCAACAAGTGCTTAGACGGATTGTGGATTTCTAGTTGTGCCCTTAGTCTGCAGTTTTGCTTGTAAAGACTTGCTCGTTAATTTAGCTTGCAGTTTCTTGTGGACCTAGCCCACACACCACTCAACCCTACTTTTTCCCCCGAATTAAAGATCTTTCATAGTTGATGCCGTCATCGTCTTGGTTTTGCTGGGTGCTTTGTTGTGTCGTTTGTTTTGCGCCAGGGGCTTTTTGTGTAGCGGCGGGTTTGCTAGGCGCTGTGCTTTTAGCAGGGGTGCTTTGGGCAGCACACCCTGTGATGAAAAGAGCCGCCAAAAAAGCGGTGGTCAAGGCGTGTCTGTTCATGGGTTCTCCTCTTATCTTTTTTCAGAACCCGCTATTATAGCACGCCTTGCGCCCAAGATTGCCAAAATTACATTAATGTGGCAAATCGTAGATGGGGCAATCTTTCACGCCGATGTGGTGTCTTGTGAATTTCTCCACATTGGCTTGGGCTTTTTTGGGGTCAGTCACCCACGTTCTGTAAAACTCAAAGGGGCATTCGGCCACGCCTTTATCTCCATCACCACTGATGAAGACCCCGCTATAGCCTCTGTGTAAGAGTTTGAAGAGTTGGTTTTGGCTTTGGTCGTGTTTGCGTGCATCGCGGATTTCGTGCACAGAGAGTTGGGCGTATTGAATCCCATACTCTTCTTCCCCACACTCACCCAAAGTGCGTCCGTCAAAGCCTACAATGCTGGAATGTCCGAAGTAAGAATACACTCCATCAAACCCAGCGGCGTTGGCCACCGCCACATAGCACTGGTTCGCCCATGCCATGGCTTTGACCATTGTGATTTGTTGTTCTTTAGCCGGATACATATAGCCTTGACAGCGCACAATGAGCTCAGCCCCACGCATGGCGCAGTCACGCCAAATTTCAGGGTAGTTGCCATCATCGCAGATGATGAGCGAAACTTTTAAGCCTTTAGGCCCATCCACGACATAGGTTTTATCCCCCGGATACCAGCACTCAATGGGGCACCAGGGCAAAATTTTGCGGTACTTTTGCACGATCTCACCTTTGTCATTGATGAGAATGAGGGTGTTGTAGGGATTCTTTTTAGGGTCTTCGTGCTTTTCACCCGTTAAAGAAAACACGCCCCACACCTTGTTCTTTTTGCAGGCGTTGGCAAAAATCGTGGTCTCTTCACCAGGCACACTCGCCGCCGTGTCAAACATTTCTTTGCGGTCGTACATGATGCCGTGCGTGCTGTACTCAGGAAAGATGATTAAATCTAACCCAGGCAAACCTTGTTTCACGCCTGTAATCATGTCTGCAATTTTATGGCAATTGTCTAGGACATCTTGTTTGGTGTGTAGCCTAGGCATTTTGTAATTCACCACCGCCACGCCAACGGTGTCGGGACTGCTGCTAATATCTCCGTGTCGCATTGCTGCTCCTTTAAATTTTATCAAAATGCGCCGAGACTTTAAGCCTACAAAGTAAACAATTCCATAATGCTTATAGCGGATCAAATTGTCAACAAGGTTGTTTTTGAGCAACAAGACAAAGGGCCTTTAAGTGGGTGGAGGGCAAAAACCCTAAAAAGCTTACAACCCAAAAAAAGGCAGAGAGCACAGAAGTTATTTTAAAAAACTAAAGCAAGGTTTTTTATAAAAACCCTCAAATGGAGGAAGTGGTGGATCTTTGTAGATTTTATTAAAGATTTAATTAAAAAATTAAAGTTAAATCAAGGAGATAACTAGTAGGAACGAATCGGTTTGGTTTTTAGCTTTAAAAACCGCCTAGATAAATTGTCTAGTGTAAGCCCGTGTCCCTGCAAAGAGCGCACATGAAATCTAATAGAAAACTTTTATTTTTTAAACTATAATAATCTCATCTTTTAAGGGAGAAAAATGGCAAATTTAGTAAAAAGTACGAGTCAAATGGTGTTGCTGATTTTGTTGTGTTTAAGTGGGAATTATGCTAGTGAATATACCAGCGTCAAGACGAGTGAAAAGGCAAACTTTTATCTTAAGTCTGGCTTAAAGGCCTATAAGAGTAGACATTATTCCAGAGCTCTGCAAGACTTTCAAGAAGCAGCAGATTTGGGGAGTGGTGAGGCTTGCTATCATTTGGGCTTGATGTATAAAAACGGCCAAGGCACTTCTAGAAAGTATCTTAGAGCTTTACAGTACTACCAAAAAGCAGGGGAACTGGGGGATGCTAGGGGTTATTACAACTTGGGGGTGATGTATAAATATGGCATTGGAGTCAAACAGGATAAAAGGACAGCTCAACGTTATTTTCAACAAGCTTGCGATTTAGATCATCAAGATGGTTGTGAAGATGTTGAAGGGACAGAACCATATCAAGATCTTAAAAATACAAAATCCCATGAGCCCTAAAACAGTTACACAACACTTATTTCCCGTTAGCTAGATAATTATGTCAAAGGCGATTTTGGGGGCTTGTTTGGCAACTCAGGTGATTTACATATCCCCTTTGAAGCGTTTAAATGGGATTTGCTTGAAGCTTTTAAGGGTAATGATTGGGAGTTGCAAAGGGCATTTTGCAAATTGCAACCCTACTTAGTGGGAGAAATCTTGCTCTTTGAAATCACAAAAGACACAAACACCCCCCAAAGATTTTTGTCTAAAGACTCTGTGGAAAACATTTGCAAGACACTTAAACAACAGGAAATGCAAGAGAGAAACAACCTCACACATTTAGTGCATATCTTGTGCCAAACCCCCTTGAAGTCGCCCCTTTTACAGCCAAAAACAAGACTGATGCGCCTTTACTTAGAAAAAGGCTGTGGGGTTTTAGAGCTAAACGCCTCGTTTGCACTAGACAGAGCTTTGCAACGCACAGAGATCGCTTTTACAAGTGTCCCTATCAACATAGATGGCACACACCGCTATTATTTTCCTCTTGTCTTTAGATTATGGGCTTTAGAACGCTTGCAAGAGCTGTTTAAAAGAGAGCATAAAGGCACCTTAGCAGCTTTATTGTCAAGACTAAGACCCCCTCACTTCTCTATGTTATGCCGTTTTGGGCGTTTTGAGCGGGAGAGATGGCACTCTTGTTTTTATGCCATGCTCGAGCATTTACAACTCCCCTTACACATAGCAAGAATAGAGGGGGCGTGGCAAGCAGATCGCGTGTTAGGGTTCCCCCCTTTTGCACTCTTGTTAAACGACAAGCCCACGCTCTCTAGAGATATTAATTTTTTTCTACAAGGAGGCAGACACAACACTCTCCCCCTTCTTCAAAGAAGCGAAAGATTTGAAACAAAGACTCCCAGAGAAGAGAGATTGAAGCACACCAGCGAGGGGGATAGAATGACGGCTATGGTGCATGGCGGGGCAATTGACATGGATTGCCAAGAGGAAGTGCCAGACACACAACCCTTGCTCTACACCCCAGAAACCCTCATGGGCTTTTTAAATGAAGTGAGCGGACAAGAAAAGGCAAAACATGCCCTATGTATCGCCATCAGCGAACACCACGCCCGTTCTTTGGGGCAATCCAGCCTAGAGAAAACCAACTTGCTTTTAATCGGGCCCTCGGGCAGTGGCAAGACCTTTATGACAACCACACTCTTAAAAAACCTAGACATCCCCCACTACATCGCAGACGCTTCAAGCTTAACCCCCACAGGGTGGCGGGGCGAAGAGGTGCAAAGCATTTTCATTGGGCTTTACATCAATGCGGACAAAGACATAGAAAAAGCCCAAAAAGGGGTGATTTTCTTAGATGAAGTGGATAAGTTGGGCTTAGAGGTGACCGACCAGCAATTTAAAAGTTTGGTGCAAACCGAACTTCTAAAACTCATGGAGGGGCACACCATCACCTTTGAGCACAATAAACAGAGCATCACCATGAAAACCGATGGAATTTTGTTTGTCTTTGCCGGGCATTTTAAGGACTTGTATGCCAACAACACAGGCAAAAATGCAGAGCAATCCCAAAACCCCATCGGCTTTACACAAAACCCCGCTCCCACTATGCCCTACAATAAAGCCCTAGAAGAGGTGAATAGCAAGGATTTACAACGCTGTGGGCTGTTTAGAGAGTTTGTCGGACGGATTGGCTTAAGGGTGGTTTTAGAACCCATAAACCCCAAATGCTCGCCGATGCCATCATAAACGAGCTAAAGCCCTTTCGCAAACATTTCCAAAGACATGGCAGTGATTTAGAGATAGACAATGGGGCTAGAGAAACTCTCATCGTCCAGGCCATGCAAGAGGAAACGGGCATGCGTGCCATCAAAACCCTTCTAGCCCAAACCATCCACTACCTAAGATTTGACATGAAGGCGTGGGAGGGGTTTGTGTGTGTTGTCACGGAAGAAACTATAATAAAATAAAAAAGAGCCCGAGAAAACCCCCTTCTAATGCACCTTAAGAAACATGGTTGATGTCTAGGTGTGTCAAAAATGGTAGAACGGGAGTTTTACAACTTTGCTAGGCCAAAACAAGGGACAAAGGAAAAAGATAAGGCACTAAAGCCTAACACACTCCAAAAAAGCCTAGCCTAAGCATCCTTTTCTTCTGTTGTATCATCCTCATCTACACCTAATTCTAAAATTTTCAAGGGGGCGATGGCGTTGCCAGCAATACCTTCAATACAGCCACGTGTGCGCGCCACAATGAAATGCAAGCCCTCTATTTGTTTCTCCCTTTTCGCCCATTGCTTCTCAAGCTTACCCATGTATTTCTTTGCTTCTTTTTTCTCTTCATTGAGGCTAGCTTGCATGGCTTGAAAAATCACAATGGCATCGTGCACTTCTCTTGCAAACTCTGCCCCCACCAAGTAATTATAGAGCTCGTGGACTTTACCGCCCTTGTTTTCTTGGCTTCTTTGCGCTAAGGCGACATGCAAAATCATCTCCCTTAAAATCCCACAAAGCCCCTTAAATTCTTGAAAAGTGCAGACATACACACCTTTATAAAGCCCCATGCGCTCCATCGTTTTAGGCAGGGCTTGTGTCACAAGCACCCCCAAATGCGCCCCGCATTCCCGTTTGTTTTGTGTGAGTTTTTCAATCCATTCTTCTTTGAAATGTTGGGCGCGCTTGCTTTCATAACAAATCATGCCACAATCTTGCCCCCTATCGTCCCGCACGATTTGTAAACAATCCGCTCCCCTTGTTCCTTTGGGGACTTCTTGAATGCCATCTAGTGGGAAATTATGGCGTAAATATTCCTCAATCACCAACTCTTGGACTTCTCCTTGTAATTGTTGCGAAATTGTGGGTTGTGCTTTTTTATGGGCTTCTTCTAGGGCTTTTTCTAACCGCTCTTTTTGCACCCTTTCTTCTTTGATTTTGAGCTCGTATTCTTCTTGCAACTTGAGCCTTAAAGTTTTTTCTATTACTTCTTGCTGTGCCTGCAATTGCATGGCATTTTGGGCTTGCAAGCGGGCTTGCTCTTGCTGTATTTGGGCTTGCATTTGGGCGCGTTCTTTCTCGAGAGCCTGTGCTATACCCTGTTGTACTTGCTGTGCCATTACTTGCTTTTGGGCTTCTAGCTGTTTTAGGGCTTCTTGGGTTTCTTGCTTGTTTTTAGCCATTTGTGTGTTTAAGCGGGCTTGCTCTTGGGATAAACGGGTTTTCTCTTGCTCTAAATTAGCCTTCTCTTGAGCCATTTTGTGTTCTAACTCTTTGGCAACTTGCTCAGATAGAATCTCGCCCACATTAAAGGTGTGCTGACAATTAGGGCATGTGATGCTGTCGTTCATGGTTGTCCTTTGTGTTTAATATATGTTATTTTAAAGCATTTTACATAAAAGAGTTGTGCCATGATCATCACCATCGCCAATGAAAAAGGGGGGAGCGGTAAAAGCACTTTATGCATCAACCTAGCCTTGCAGTTTTTAAAAGAGCAAAAAGACATCGTGGTGTTAGACACCGACCCACAACAAAGCGTAGAAGTCTTTGTCAATATCAGGGGCGAAACTAATTTGCCCACCTTCCCCCTTTTTAACAGAACGGGCAACATCACAGACACGCTCAAACAAATGATAGGTAAGTACCACACCATTGTCATAGACACCAAGGGCGAGCATTCTAAAGAGAGCCAACGGGCGATTTTACTCAGCGATCTTGTGCTGATTCCCACCACCCCAAGCCAGCTAGACACCGCTGTTTTGTTGGAAATGTTTGAGCGCATTGAAAACCTTCAAGCTCTCAACGAGAAACTAAAAGCCTTGATTCTCATCAACCGCATGCCCCCCATCCCCATCCTCAAAGAAAAACAAGCGTTGGTAAGCTTCATCAAGCAACACAACACCAACGACCGAGTTTTTTTGTTAGACAGCAGCCTATGTGAGCGCATCGCCTTTAAGCGCAGCATCGCCGAGGGCTTAGGAGTGATGGAGTACAACGACCCTAAAGCTAAGGCTGAGTGGGAACAATTCTTTGATGAGTTGAGCACCCACTTCTCTATCCCACATTAGGAGCACCAATGCAATTTAAAAACACCAAGAGAGGCACCAACATGGACGCAAACGAACTAGAAGTTCTAGACTCCAAATTCACCAACGAGCCAAACAAGGACACCAAGAAATACTACACCTTGTTTTTGTCTCAAGCCACGATGGCGAAACTAGAGACCTACCTTAAAGAGTTTGGGCGTTTCAAAGAGAACAAGAGCACTTTTATCCAAGAAGCCCTAGAAGAGCATTTAAAACGCAAAAAAGAGCAGATCAAACAAGAGTTGTCTCACAAGTTGGATAAGTTAGACTAGATAAAACCCTTGTCTAGCTGGTCTTATTTGCTTTGTAACGCTCGCTCTACCACCCTTTTAGCATCTTTTGCCCTTTGACAAATCACTTGGCTTAGGGTAGCAAGAAAACTTGCGGATGGGGTGTATTGAGGGTGTGCGATGAAGGCAAAGTCTTTGAGTTTGTCTAAAATTGCCAAATGTTTAGGCATGGCGTGCATTTTTACGAGCTTGTCAAAGCGGTGATTAAAATAACTTTTAAAAAACGGGGTTTTGCGCCCTAGCTTGAAGTGGTGGATGATTTGGGAGCTCTGCCCCCCTTTAATGAAATTGATGAACGCCCGCCCATTGTCAAAGATAGGAGCAGGTTTCATGAGTGTATTTGTGTCGTTGTCAATCAGCATCCCAAAATTACCTAAATGCCGATCCACATTGCCAATGATGGCATCAAAGAGCATGAGATCGCTTAGAGCCTGTTTACCCATCACAGATTCTATTGCCTCTTGTGCCCTTGCATCATCAAAACTGGTCTCTGCCCTCAACTCTATTGCGGTGTTAATGAAGCCTGGGCTTTTAAGTAAGCCCTCGTTTTCAAACCAAACCATCGTTTAACCTCTTAACCCTTTGGTTCTAGTTCAGTGCTTATTAAACCCTCAGCTTCAAATTAAACCTTCGGTTTAATTCCAAAAAATATATTCAACGGGTAGTTTTTGTCGGATTTTTTGAGTTCTAGGTAGGCCTTGATGATTAAAAATTCGTCTTGGGGGTGATTGCTTAGGCGCTCTTTGGCTTGTTCGATCATCTCTAAATCTAAGAGCACATACAAAAATGCCTTTTCGGCTTGCTCGTCCTTTTCGGCTAAGAGCTCAAAGAATTTATACCAATCATCGGGGGACAAAAAGGTCTTGGCATCCACCGCCATCTGCAAATACTCCTGCTTATTGCACCCCACCTGTACGCATAAGTTGCCGATTTCAACAAGCTCCATGCCCACCTTCTTGTCCCAAAACGCTCTTAAGAGCACCGCTAGCACGGATTTATCCAAAAGTTCGTCCGCCCCTTTTAACGCCTTAGGGATTTCTTTGAACGAACCCCGTTGAATCAAGTCGATCAGGGCTTGGCGTTTTAAGGCGGGGCTGTAGCCCTCTTTTTTAAGGATTTGCTGGGCTTGCTTGAGATCGTGATGGATTTTATTTTGCAAATTTTGGATATAAAAGGGGTTGCTGGGGTCTAAATTGTACTTGCGCCACTCCACATCCTCAGCCTGCGACACCCTTGCATACAAACTAAAGAGTTGATCGACTTTCTCGCACCCGCTCTCTTGGCTGTTTAAATCTGCTTCTAATTTAAAACGGGCTAGGATTTTAGAGAGAGTGGTGAAGTGGGGGTTGTGGTATTTCTCTAGGATAAAGTGTTCTTTCGTATTTTGGCTCACAATCTGCTCGATGAGTTTCTCAAAGTCGCGCTTTTGCTTGTAGCGTTGCCATAAGTTTGCCACGCTCCCACTCAGTACAAACAGCAAAGTGAAGATAAAAAACAACAACAGCACGCCCACGACCCAAAGGGCAATGGGGAGATTTAGGGTGTGGTTTGCCACATTCACGGGGAGCTTTTGCGGGTCAACGTTGTAGACATACCAACCCACGACAATCATAAACAACAAGGTAAAAGAGCCATAATAGCGTAATTTCATAGTGCCTCCATGGTAACCTATCTGTGGTAAGGGTGGTTGTTTAAAAGACTTAAGCCTCTAAAAATCTGTTCGCATAAAATGAGTTTTGCCAACACGTGGCTAAAGGTGAGCGGGCTTAAAGAGAGCGGGATACATTGCTTTAAAAACTCTTTGGCAAAGCCATACGCCCCCGCAATGAAAAATTGCACATGGGCATGGGTGTTTAAAATTTGGCTAAACTCTTGGCTGTTACAAAGCTTGCCCGCCGGGTGCAGGGCGTAGGCGGGGATGCTTGGTTTTAAATAGGGGCTTAGGGCTTTGGTGTAAAAGCTTCGCGCCTCTGCATCGCTTATTAGGGTTTTGGGCGCAATGTCTATAATCTCAAGCGTGGCTTTGAATTGTTGGCACGCCCTTTGTTGTTGCGCCAACAAGGGGGCAAATTCGGGGGTTTTCTTAGAAATGGCGTAAATGCTGCAAGTCATCTGTTTTTTGTTAACATCCCCACTAGGTCGCTCAAGGTCTTTTTTAAATCCTTACGCTGCACGATCATGTCAATCAAGCCATGTTCTAGCAAAAACTCCGCACTTTGAAAGCCCTCGGGCAACTCCGCTCCGATGGTCTGCTTAATCACCCGCGCGCCCGCAAAGCCCACCATTGCCCCCGGCTCGGCAATGATCAAGTCGCCCAAAAACGCAAAAGACGCACTCACCCCTCCAAAGGTCGGATCTGTGAGCAGAGAAATAAAAGGCAGCCTTGCCTCTGTAAGCCGATTTAAGGCCGCGCTGGTCTTTGCCATTTGCATGAGCGCGTAAGTGGACTCTTGCATCCTTGCTCCCCCACTTGCCGACACAATCAACAACGCCTGCTCTTTTTCTACCGCCCGATTGATCGCCCGCACGATTTTCTCCCCCTCCACTGAGCCCAAAGAGCCACCCATGAAGGCGAAGTCAAACACGACTATTTGCAAGCCAATGCCATTGATTTGCCCCTCCCCGCTGATGACGGAGCTAGGGCGGCCTGTCTTTGCCTCGTATTTTTTAATGCGCTGCTTGTAGCTTTCCTTATCCACGAAATTTAAGGGGTCAATGGGGCGCAGCTCGTTGTCATGCTCTGTAAATGTGTCCTCATCACACAAGAAGGCGAGCCGCTCACTTGCCCCCATCCTAAAATGGTAGTGGCACTTCAAGCACACATGGTTTTTGGCAAAGACCTCTTTGTAATACATCAAAGCGGTGCACTTGGGGCATTTGATCCAATGGCTTGGCATGTCCTGTTCGCTTGATTGCACCCTTGTTTTCTTAAGATTTTTCAAAAAATCTGCAAAACCCATGGACTTTATCCTTGCAAAACAAATAGCCTCTATTCTAGCATGGCTTAAGTGTTTTTAAAAGTGCTTGCGGGCACGGGCAACAACACCACAAAACTTAAAAACAAGGCCACCCCGCACCAAAGGAACATATAAAAGAAACTCACATGCCCCAAAGCCCAAGTGAAAATAAAGGAAAACACTGCTTGAAAAATCCCAAAGGCTAGAGTTACCAGGCTGGAGGCTTGCACGAAATGCTCTTTACCCATGATATGGTACGCCATCGTGCTTGTGAGCGTGAGGTTGCCCGTGGTCCCAAAGCCCATTAAAAAAATGGATAGATTGAGCCACGCTATGTCTGTGCTAAACATGGCAATCACACAAGAGGCGGTCTTCATTAAAATCACAATGTTTGAGGCGTGTTTCAGTCCTAGGCTTTTGGCAAGGGTTGCGCTTAAGATTGTGCCACACGCCGCCCCAAAGCCAAAGAACGCCCACGAAGCCCCCGCCACCCCCTTACTGAAGTTAAGAGAGCGCACTAAATAATCCACCCAAAAGAGCGTGTGGGGCAAGTAGCCAATGGCATTGAGCACCACAGACACCAAGAGTAGGGCAAAAAGGTTGAGATTTTAAAGGAGGCTTTGGCATGGGTGGCATCTTTAGGCGGGTGCAACGTCTTTAAAAACAAACAAGAGAGCACAAACGCCACCGCCCCCACCGCCCCTAAGAAAATCCACGCCATGTCTATGTCTTTGGCAAAGTGGGGCAGAATAAAGCCACTACACACCACCCCCACCCCAATCCCACTAAAGACAAAGCCACTCACATAGGGGCGGTGTTGCTCTTTGACTAAGCTCAAACACAGAGGGGCAGAGAGCACCATTAAACAAGAGGCGGCCACGCCGGCTAAAAAGCGCCAAAACCACGCCCACGCAAAGGGCAGGCGATCGAAATAGCATGCAAAGAAACTAAGAGAAATGACTAAAAAGCTGATTTTGGCAATGCTCTCTAAAGACAAACGCCTTTGCAAGAGGCTCAAGATAGCACTCCCAAAGATATAACCGACCATGATCGCAATGGCAAGTTGGATGCTTTGGTGTTCGCTCATTTTGCCCGCTAAAATGAGTAGGGGGATCAACACCACATACCCAAAACGTGCCACGCCATTAGCCATGAAAGTCGCCAAAAAGCACACAAATACACGCATGAACATGCAAAATGCTCCATGTGGGAATTGTAAAAAAACCCCATATTAGCCCAAAATTAACAATCTTGCCTTAAAACTAGGGGAACTGAATTTGCTTAAGTTGGCCTGATAAACCATCGCAAAGGACTCTTGTGGCGACCCACATTAAAGGCTTAGAGGCCCTAGACCCCAAGGGCAACCCCAAAACCCACACCAAGAAGCACACGCCTAAAGAGGACAAAGATGCCTTTAAATCCCTACTAGACCAAAAGAAAGCCCACTTAAACAGCAAGGACACAAAAGCCAAAAAAGAGGACAAGGGGGTAGACCACTCTAAAAATCCCCCCACATCGCCCCGGGCAGCCCCTAGCCCAACTCATGGATAAAAAGCTCACCCCCAAACAAGAAAAAGAGCTCAAAAAGGAATGGAAGGCAGAGGCGAAAGCTCAAGCCAAGTTGCAACACTCTAAGGGCAAATTAGACCCCTTTAGCCAAGCCATGGCGTTAAAAGAGGCAAAGAACGCCAAAGGCACAAACCCCCGCGCCAAACTCGGCGATATTAAAAACCTAGAACACGCCAAGGCGTTAAATTTAAGCAAGTTGCAACACGAAAGCAAGGGGGGCAAGCTCACACCCACAGACCTGGCTAAAGGTGCAGAGTCCGCCAAGGGCACGGCTAAAGCAGCAGACTTAGCCACTAAAGCCACGCCGGGTGCACCCAACCTAACTAAATCCCCACAAGGTGCACATGGGGCTAAGGGTGCAACACCAACCCCACAAGGTGCACAAGCCCCTGCCAAAATGTCTACCGCCGACTTGCTCGCTTTAAAAAACTCCAAAACCCCACCCACCCACACCACAGAACACAAAGGGAGCAAAGACAGCACTAAAACCTTCCTAAATGCCAAAGCCAACACGCCCTTAAACCAGCTGTTAAACAAGCCTAAACCCTTGCCCCATGTCAAAGACAGCCACGACAACGATAAAGAGATCAAACAGGCCTTTCAAGAGGCCTTTGACGGACCGCTTAAACCTAAACCCACTTTTATCCCCCTATCCTTTGACCCTAGCCGCATCCCTTTGCAAGGACCAGCCAAGCCCCCAAGTGCCAGCAAGGACGAGGACAACACCCGCACCAGTGCCATAGAAAGCCCCACGCACACCGCCCACACCACACATACCGAGCAAAAAACCAGCGTAGAAGCCCCCCAAATCAAGGAAACGATCAAAAATTTAGCCATGAATTTACGCCAAGAACTGCTAGACTTCAAGCCCCCCATCACCAAGCTGTCCATGGAGCTCAACCCGGATAAACTTGGCAAAGTGGAGGTGGTGATCCAACAAGTGGGGCAGAATTTGCAAGTGAGTTTAGCCTCCGCTGCACCGGTCAGTGCCCTGCTTGTGGCGCACCAAAGTGAGTTGCGCCAACATTTATCCCAAATGGGCTTTAACAATGTGGATTTACGCTTCAATGCCCAAAACAGCGAGAACACCGCCTATCAAGGCGGGGGCAACCACAACTTCAACCAACAACAGCACAACCCCCAACAACAAGGCCAACAACAACCACACCCAAGCCCCCAAGTCCAAAGCACGCAGAGCACCACCGCCCAAGCCCCCAACCCACCACCTATGCAAACCCAAGCGCAGGCCTTTAACCCCCCCACCACCCCCATCGCCAAAACCTCCTACACCAGTAACCCCTCCGGCTTACCCGACTACGCTTAATTGCGCTACAATAGCCCCTTAAAGGACTTTAATGCAAGCTTGGGTGCGTTTTGGGTTTATAGTTGCTTAGGTTGCAAACCAGAAGGGCTGTTCCTCCCAACTAGTAGGGCATAAACTAATTTTTTGGGTCTTTACAAAATGATCTTTTTGCATTTCTAAATTCCATTCTAACACTCCACATAAGCCCCTTTTTGGTTTTTCTATTAGACTAAAGGAGAATTTGAGAATAAAAACATAGTTTTAATAGCTCCTTGATAGTTGGTTTTGAGTTGCTATGCATTAGTACGCACACATTATCCATCCTTTGGGGTGATCTGCAGGATAAAAGTAGCCACCCAAATACGGTATGTGTTATTGTGCGTTTCTTGTTGCTTGTAAGCTCTAGTAAAGAGCTTAATCCTAGTGAGTCTGCATATAAAGTAGATACTTTGAAAACAGTTTTATGTTAGACTCATCACGGTCGAAGTCAGAATCTCCTAGTTTTAGCTATGGAGAATAAGCCAAATTAAAGTTAAGAAAGGAAGATATACAGTATCGCTATGAGATAGACTTGCTGCCCGTAGGCAAAGGTAGTAGTGGAGATGCAATTGCGTTGAGATGGTGGATCGATGGTTTTAGTCCAAAAAAGCAAAAGGTTATGATCATCGATGGTGGCACAAAGGAATCCGGGCAGGCTTTAATAGAACATATCGACAAGTACTATAAAACAAATCGTGTGGATTATGTCATCAATACCCATCCAGACAAAGATCATGCCTCTGGCTTAACTGAAGTGTTAAAGGAAAAAACATTAAATGTAGGTGAGTTATGGATACATAGACCATGGGAGCATGTTAGCGAGATCGTTGCCCATGTTAAGAATTGCGATGATCTTAATATGGACGGAAGAACAACAGAAGATTGCATGCAAGAGAGGTTTGCGCATGGGTATTACAAATATGCCAAGAAATTAGAAGAACATGCCAAAGATCGAGGCATTGCCATAAAAGAACCTTATCAGGGCAAACAGATAGGTATGTTTCAAGTTCTATCTCCAAGTAAAGATTGGTATTTGTATGACCTGATACCCAATTCTGATAAGACATGGGAAGTTTCATCGAAAGGCAAGGAGGACAAGAGCGTTGGCGAATTATCTGCACAAAAATTGAAAAAAGAGGTGGCATGCGATGTGGACGAGTCCTTGTACGATGAGACATTGCAAGAAGATGGCATGACAAGTAGAGAAAATGAGAGCAGTGTTGTCCTTTATGCAAATTTAGGGTTAGAAACAGCAAGATAAACCCTATAAAATCCTATAATTCTCTGTAAATTTTTTATATGTTTTTAAGTTTCTAGGTGTTACCATGTTGGCATGAGTAATTTACTATCCATAGGTCAAGCAAGCAAGGTTTTAGGTGTCAGTATCCAAACCCTAAGAAATTGGGAGAAAAAAGGCTTACTTAAACCCGATAACTACACAAAAGGCGGTGAGCGCAGATACAAGCTAGAGAGCCTTAAAAATATCAACAAAAACATTGTTTTTCATAACGATAACCGCAAGACTATTGCCTATGCCCGTGTTTCTAGTGCCGACCAAAAAGAGGATTTAATCCGCCAAGTGCAGGTTTTGGAGCTGTATTGTTCGAAACTGGGCTTTAATTACGAAGTGATACAGGACTTAGGCTCTGGGATGAATTATTACAAAAAGGGCTTAACCAAACTTCTTAACCTTATCCTAGAGAGCCAAGTCAAAAGGCTTGTTTTGACCCATAAAGACCGCTTATTGCGTTTTGGTGCGGAGCTGGTGTTTGCCATTTGTGAGGCTAAAGGTGTGGAGGTGATTATCATTAATCAAGGCGATGAGAATATCCGCTTCGAGGAGGAGTTAGCTAAAGATGTGTTGGAAATTATCACAGTATTCTCAGCTAGACTTTATGGAGCTCGTTCCAAGAAAAACAAACAGCTTTTAGAACAAATGCAGGCGGTGGTAGAGGACAATGTTACAACTGACCCACAAGATTGAATTAAACCCTAACAACAAGGCAAAGACCCATTTTAAAAAAGCCTTTGGGTGTGCTCGATTAGCCTATAATTGGGGACTAGCCAAGTGGAAGGAAAACTACGAAAAGGGCATTAAATCTAACCACCTTGCCCTAAAGAAAGAGTTTAACGCTCTTAAAAAAACGAATTATCCCTTTGTCTATGAGGTTACAAAATATGCCACCGCACAGCCTTTTACGCATTTAAACCTAGCGTTTCAAAAGTTCTTTAGAGATTTAAAGTTAGGGAAGGTGAGCTATCCTAGATTTAAACGCAAAAGAGAATATCAAGGGAGCTTTTATATTGGGGGCGACCAAATAAAAATTATTCAAGGTGGCACAAAAGACTATCTCAAAATCCCCAATTTGCCTAAAATCAAAATGACCGAAAGGCTAAGATTACAAGGCAAAATCAATGGAGCGACCATTAGCCAAAAAGGCGACAAATTCTATGTTTCAATCCAAACAGACATTACACAAGAGGAGTTTAACCGCACACATAAACCCATAGCAAACAACCACACTCTAGGCATAGATACAGGGATAAAGGCTTTTGCTAGTCTATCTAATGGCTTACAGATACAAGCACCCAAGCCCTTAAATAGGCTGACAAGACGGCTCAAAAGACTTAGCAGACAACTTAGCAAAAAACGGCATTCGAAAACCAAGAATGACGGAGTTAAGAAGTCGCGCAATTATCTTAAAGCCAGCTTGCGGCTGAATCGATTGCATACCCGTATAGCCAACACCCGTAATAACTTTTTACACAAACTCAGCACCGCCCTAGTCAGGCACGCTAAAACCCTTTGTATGGAGAGTTTGAAAGTGTCTAACATGCTCAAAAACTCTAAACTAGCCAAAGCCCTTAGCGATGTCAGTATATCTGCCTTTAACACGCTCTTAGAGTATAAGGCAAAGTATTATGGGCGGAAAATTTTAAGAGCCGATGCCTTTTACCCGAGCTCTAAAACTTGCTCTAGCTGTGGCAGTGTCAAAAAAGACTTAACGCTTAGTGATAGGGTGTATCGGTGCGATGTGTGCGGTGTGGCGGTGGATAGAGATTTTAACGCAAGCGTCAATCTTGTAAAGCATTTAGTAAGTGGAGTTCCCACTGAATTTACGCCTGCGGACATGACGGCTCTATTGGTTGATTTGTCAAAAAGTCAGCTAATAACCAGCATGGTGGAAACAGGAATACAGCAAAAACCGCTAAAAATTTTTTCTATTGATAGAATTTTATAGAATTTTATGCGGTTTTATAGGTTTGTAGGAACGGCATGGGGCATACTTTTAACAGGAGACGCTGGAAATGAAGCGTTATGTAGAGCTTATAGGTTTGCTGTGAGACAAAAGGTTGATATTGCTAGCGATTTAAATTTTATCCAAGTTCCACACCATGGAAGCAGGAGAAATGTGAGTCCAAGTACACTGAACCTTCTCATAGGCAGAATATGCAAAAAACCTTTATCCTCAATCACCGCCTTTGTTTCGGCAGGGAAGGGGGATAAGAAACATCCAAGAAATATTGTGTGTAATGCTTTTATGCGCAGAGGTTGCAAGGTGATCGTCACAAAAGGAAGCACGATATGTCATCATGGAGGAAAAATTCTATCGCGAGACTGGGTGTCTGCTACACCGCTAGATTTTTTTGAGAAAGTTGAGAGGTATGACTGATTTTAAACAACTGCTAGATGCTTATATCCTCTGTGCGAGGTTTGCACCGGGGTTTTTGTTTATTGTTGCCGTATTTTTTAAACGGCAATCAAAGCACACTATTTCAAAGCAATAATGTGCTTTTAATCACTCTAGTTGTCATTTTATCTGGTGTTCTTGGATTTATTTCAGCTGTGTTGAGCAAGCAGGTTGAACAAGTCCTATGGAAACGCCATGGCAACCCCATCATTAACTATCTCAAGAAAAAGGAGTCGGAGTTGTATGCACGGCTATGTGAAGAATATACAGAAAAAGACATTGTCGTCCACATCAAGGGCGTTACAAGGGGAGATGAGAGGCTGTTGTGGAAAAATATAGCTTATGGATTTTTTAGAAATTCCATCCTTTTATCTCTGGTCTCTTTGTGGTTCTCATGGGCAAGCGGATATTTTTATATTAATCTCATTGTTGTTGTTGTCCTCATGGGCGTAACATATAGTTGTTTCCATTACTACGCCCAGCAAGCCATTGAAAGTTATAAGGAGAAAGGAATTAAGAAAACTGAAGAATAAATCTCGACAACGATTTGTTATTTTTTCTCGATACTTTCTTAAAAATCATCTTGTCGGTAATAGGGATTTTGGAGTGTTGCTGATAAATGTAAGACTTTAGTGAATCGCTCCCTTGCTAAAGATTAATGCATCATTCATCATTTTTAAAATGGTTAAAATCCGTGCGCATAGACACGTTTTCAGGAACTTAAATCAACCCAAATCATCTCAAATTTTTGCAAGAAATCTTAAGAAAAAATTTTTACCATTTAGATGAGAATTTATTTTACAAGCGAAGCTTGTCTTTTATGTTTATAAAGATTCTTCCTTAGGTGCAAATCCAAATTTCCTATCAATGCTTAAGAAGTAAAACAATAACACTAAATGGCATCAGAGTGGTTATAGATCAGAAATGTGTGTGAGGAGCTCAGACAAGAAGAGATTTGAATGTTTAAGAGCGCTAATTTCATTTCTAAACAACCCCTCTACCTCTAATCTCACATGCGCCAGTTGTCAAAATGAGTAACCCGAGCACTAGCAATTCTCGGACCGATTCGAAAGCACCTCTTTTTAGACGGCAACAAGCAGATAGCTCTTGCTCTTGGGGCCTGGTTTTTAATGGGGCATGGCGTGGATTTAAAGAATTTTGAAGAAGTGTTTGAAGACATTATGGTGGGGGTTGCTGTGGGTAGCATAGACAAAGACGGGCTAGAAATGGCGATTACAGAGCATATCCACAGCCACTAGCCCTTCTTAACCGCTCCATTGCTCATGCATTATAGCCTTTAAGCTACACAAATCGCCTAATAGCACATTCTTGAGCTAGTGGTAATTGTGGTTTTGTGTGGGGTGTTATTGCGTAGGGAAATTTAAAAATTTCGAGAGCTTAACAACCTAATATCTCTTTTGCAGAAATATTGACGCACCCGTTCTCGGAGACTTCTGTGGGTTTAAAGATCATCTTGATTTCGTCGTGCAGATTGCCTCTCGATGTTTTGAATCTTTTAGGAGCAGAGCTTGGATAGAGGTAAATGTAGTGGAAATTATGCATACTTACAGATATATTTTTGTGATAATAACTATTGCAACATTCTATAAAATATTTAACAAAGCATGTAGAAGCCTTAAATTGTCGTCGGGCTGTTTTGACGGATTCTTGACAATAGCTTGATTTGATCTCGCAGAGATAGATAGAAATGTCACCTTTCTTTTGGTTAAACCTAAAAATGATGTAATCACAAGAACAATCCGTTGTGTAGTCTGTTTTACAGCTCTCTCTTTTAGGTTTAGCATGCTTTTTCTTATCTATCCATTCATCTGTCCCTTCATCTTTAAAGAATTTAATCGTGTGTTTTTGTTCATTCTGCCTCAAGATAAAAAAGACATCATTGGGCTTAAAACACACATTTATTTGTTTCATTAAGCTTCTTTTGTCCTTTTCGTGCATCACAAAACAATGTTTATTTGGTTCCTCTTTCAACTCTGCATGGATAACTTCTGCTATCTTTTGGAACTCATTAGGATTCATAAGAGGTTCTCATGATTTTAGAGCAATATTCTCAACAATCAGGCTTTGGTTTTCGCCCTGTGTTTCAATAGGGGCATCAAAGGTTTTCATGAAAATGCCCTGCAGTTGTGTGATTTTTACAGGCACTAGGGTGTTTTGTTTCTTGATGGTCTTTGCAACATAGGCTCTAACACGACTAGAATCCAAACTATATTCTTGAGTATATCCCTGTTTTCTAAGGTTGTCTATCTGTGTGGTTTTGAGATTTTTGAGCATGATACAATTGCTCAATTCACGCACAATGTAATCGCTATGTGTGGTGATGAACACTTTGATCCCCGCATTCACTAAGAGGGCTAACAAACGCCCCATGAGGATTTGGTTATTGGGGTGGAGGTTGAGCTCCGGCTCATCGATCATTAAAATGTCGTTTTTTTGCGCTACATGCAAAATATAATAATTCAGTATGAGCAAAGAGCGCACAGAGCTAGAGGCGATCTCAAGGGGGTAGGCAGACCTAGAACCTTTGGGTTGGAAGAACAAGCCTAGATCCATCGCCTTATATTTGCCCCCCACGAGCTTGCCCAAGAGGTCTAGGATTGCTTTGTATTTTTCCTTTTCTTGTTTAAACATACTACTTTGCCTACAGATTCGCTTGGCATCTCGAATAAAACTAATATTGTCTCTCACGGGTTTGGGGTAAATCTGTGATCTCTGATTTGCCTGTTGGTGGATTTCAAACAACTCTAAGAAGTCAGGCTTTTCATGCTTTTTATCCTGAAGCAGTTGCCTAGCTATTTCAAATTTATTGATCTTGGCAAAATCCAATTCTCCTTGAAAAATAGAAGCCCCTGTTCTTTCTACACTAAGGATAAATGGTCTAGGCATCATGGTTGTGAGAAGAACATCAAAAAAAATATGTAAATAGTCTGCATTGGGAGGGGTTGTGAAGGTCAAGCGATCATTGTGGAGAGTGTAATGTAGTGTAAAGTATTTGCGTAGTTGTGTATTTTCCAAGTATGCTTGAAGAGCATCTTTAACTTGTACTGAAGAAATGGACAACTCTAATCTAAAGTCTGTGTCTAAAAAATCCTCATCTTTGCCTGCCATGAAGTTACAAAGTATGTCCTTGGCATAAAGTTGCAATTTCTCATCTAAATAAGATTTTAAGTCTTTTTCAAGTTGCCGATAGGTATAACCTCGCGACCCATCCTCTAAATGAAAATCCGCCGTCTTTATCTTTAAAAAGCTGTCTTCTGCTGAGTGCATGAATTTCAAATACCCATAGAAACTATAGGCAGCATAGGTTTTCCCCATGTTGTTTTCTCCACAAATCAAGGTCAGATCCCCCACTTCAAACTCTGCTTCATGGAGAATCCCCATATTTTTAAGTGCGATTTTCATTGCAATCTCCCTAGCGTCTATGATTATTATTGTACTTCAATGACTTTAGGATCAAACCCCTTAGATTTTACTAGACTTTGGCATTTTACTAGACTTTGGCAAAATCCATTATTGTCCTCGTTTGTTGTTGTTAAGGATTACTACCTGACTATCCAGCACCTCATAAGCCTTCACCGATTCGATTTTCATATTTTTCCTTGTCTTAAATCTTGCATTTGAAAATAAACATGTTAGCAGAATATGGGAAGTTTTGCGAGGCAAAACTTAAAGCGAGGCAAAACTTAAAGCGAAGCAAAACCCACAGCAAGGCTTCAATTTAGGCAAATCTAACGCCCTTGTTAAATATCTTTGACAGATAGAGCGGCGGTGCAAGGGCAAGGCTTAAGGGCACTAAATCACATGCGTGTTAAAGGGCATGGACGCTCTACGCCCAATAAATAGGCTTTTAAAGAGTTGCCCCTATACACTTGGGGATAGCCCCACTTTTGGGTATCCCCTTATATCCCCCCTTTCTCATACCCCCCCATTTTTTAAGGTTAGGATTGTGGGGGAGAGATTGCCCCCATTTTTGGCTTTGGGGGGCGGTTTTAGGGGCGATCAACGCTGGGCAAAGACGAGCCCTATTTGTGGGGGCGTTGGGGGTTAGCGTTATAAGTCTTCGGCTCTTAAACCCGATTCAACTTCCCCTTCAGCATTTATTCTTGTATAACCCCTATCATAGGGTTTTGCAAACACTCTAAGACTTGTGTAATACGCAAAAGCGTCAAAACGCCATTGGTTTCGCCCTAAACTTTTTGCAAACCATGCATTGGGATAAGATAAGGCATCAACAATATCATCAATTTCAAGCTTTAACAAGGGTCGATAACGCTTAACATTGTATAAGCCGATACGCTCATTGATTGCCTCTGCTAAACTGAGGTTTTCCAATAGTCTTAAAAACACTCTGTGGTGTCGGCAGTGCAAAGCGACAAATTTTTGGATTTTAAGACACTCCATGAGTCTATCCATGAACTCTACGGCTTGCTGGGCTGCTAGCTTAAAATTGTCTAAATCATCTCTGCCTTCATAGGGTAGATTGTCGGTTGAAGGGCGTAAAAATTCAGCACATTTGCCACTGCCTAACCTAGCCCCTTGTTTGCGGTAATCATCTGCTCGTTTATAGTCCAAATTTGCCAAATGGTCGTAAGCATCTACATAGCCCAAATCAATGGCTTTTTGGAAAAGTTGCATGGCTTCTTGCTTGCCACGATAACCACTAACCTCTTTTAAAGCCTCGCCCCACAGAGCGTAAGCCTCCCCATCGCCTTTTTCGGCTTGAGATTTTAAAGACTGCATGGCTTGGGTGTAATAGGTTTTTGCCATTTCATCATCATCCTTATAATACCGAAACATCTCAGCTAACCCCACATACCCCCCCCTCCCCTAAGCCCACCGCTTTTTCAAAAAACTCTTTGGCTTTTTCTTGGCAATTTGTGAGCGTTTTGTCTTTAAAAACTTGACAATGTTGAAAAATTGTTAAATAATCCTCGCTCTCTGGGTCGTCTTTTAGGGGGCTTAAGGCATTGAGCACCTCCTGCCCACTGATCACCTCTCCGCTCCCATACTCTAACACTTGGGTGTCCCCATTCTCCATATACACCTTACCCAGCTCCACCATCGCTTGCACGGAGCCTAATTCTATGGCTTTTTCAAAACAACGCATGGCTGTGTTGTTATCTGGGTATAACACAATCCCCTCATACGCCATTTTACCCAGCTCTAGCCAAGCCCCAGCACTGCCCGTATCTTTGGCTTGCATGTAATCTTTAAAGGCTTGTAAGGTGTTCGCCCCATATTGCCATAGGGGTTTGACTTCTGCGGCTGTTGTGCTTGGGGAAGGACGCAACGCGTCCGCATTTGTGGCTTGTGTGGGGTTTTGGCTAGAGTTTGTACCTTGTAATAAATCTGTGTGGCTTTCTTGCAAGGCAGTTAACAAGACTTCTAAATCCTCTAGGGATTTGGCGAGGTTGTTAGCTTGCTCTAAAGCTTGGGGGCTTGCTGTGGCGTTTATGAGAGCGTTTAAGTGGGTGGCTGTTTTCACTTTGCATTTTTTAAATTGTGCTAAAGCGTTTTCTAATTCTGTGTCGTCCTCTGTGCTTTGGTTGTAGGCGTTTTCTAAAGCCTTGCTAAAAGTGCCGAGCGTGTCTAAAAGCTGGGTGAATTTTGCGCTTAAATCCTCTAGCTCCTCTTTAAAGGGGGTTAAATCACCCCCCCCCCCCCCCATATCCTCCAACACCGATAAAAACAATCTGTGGGCGCGTTTTGTGGCTTTTAACTCTTGGCTTAGATGATTGTATGCTTGTTGCATGCTTGTCCTTTTGTTTGGAATAAAAATTTATTCTAGCACAAAATCCAAGACTTAAACCCCCCATTTTGCAAGAGTTTAAAAATGTGCGCCTTGCCAATGTGGCGGCAGCCATTTGTAGCGAGTGAGCTGTATTGACACCAATTGGCGTTTAAAAAGAGTGTGTCTAGTTTGTCTTTAGGGGCGTTTTCGTGGTAGGTGATGGCGATTTCGCTTTGGTGATTCACTTGCCAAAACTTAGGCACGACGGCGGTTTGTTTAAAAAAGGTGCTGGAGAGATAAAAATTTGCTTTTTTCTCAAAAATCCACGCCTTGCCACATTCTCTATTTTTGGCTAGAGACACCGTGACAACCTTAAGTAAATGGCTAAAGGGTTCGCCTTTCTTGTGGCGGTACCAACTAAACTCGCTCTTGAGGTTCTTGTGATTCTTGCTCCAAATTTGAAACACGCAGCTAATATCCTTTTCTTTGCCATTGGCTAGGTTTTCGTATTGGGCAATGAACTCTTGAGTGGTGTTCAACAGCTCTTTGGCGATGGCGGGTTTGGTGTAGTAAGCGTCTAGGCGGTTTTTAGCATTTGCTTTCATCACCCCGCCATTGACATATTTTAAGGGCATAGACAACCTTTTGTGTTTGCCAAGATTTTAACGAAAGTTGGGGGGTATGGCAGTTAAAGTATGGCTTTAAGATACAAAAGCTCCACATTTTCATAGGGGTTTGACTTCGGGGGTTATGGGGTGGATCAAGGAAAGGGATTATCGCATGGATATATGGATAAAATTCTCCTTTTATAGGGATAAGGTTTAGGGTTTGTGGTGTATAATGGGGGCTAAAATCCTTAAATTTGGGAGGATGGCATGCCCATTGATTTAGCCGAAGTTACGGGGCAAAAGGCAGCGATGGAGAAAAAGAAACACGAGCCTAAGATCGCAAATGGGTTAGACAAAGACGCTTTTATGAAGCTTTTCTTAGAGCAACTCAAGAACCAAGACCCGACCGCTCCGATGGAAACGGATAAGATCATCAGCCAAACCGCCCAGCTCTCGCAAGTAGAAATGCAAGAGGAAAACAAAAAGGCGATGAAGGAAGTCGCCGATGCGATGCAATCTACTAGGGACACAAACAAATCCTTAAAAGACTTTCAGGGCAAGCTCAAAGAGACTTTAGATCACTTAGATCAGGGCGTGGATAATACCTTAAAAAGCAATTTAGCGATGACACAAGCGAGCGGTTTAAACAGCGTGTCGATGATCGGAAAAATCGCCGAAACCGATGTCAAGGGAATCAATGTTACAAAGGGCAAGGTGGAGTTTTCGCTCTACTTTGACGAGCCCATTAAAAACAGCGAGGGGAATACGGGGGTGCAAATCTTTGATAAGAACAAGCAATTAGTCCGCACCCTTTCGCTCAAAAGCAAGGAAGGGCAAGGGGGGTATGTGCGCTTTGAGTGGGATGGCTTGAATGATCAGGGCAAGCCCGTGGTCCCGGGCACTTACGAAGTCTTTGCTGAATACAATTTAGACCCCAAGAGTAACAAGTATTTACACACGCGTATAGGCAGAGGCGAGGTGCAAAGCGTGGTGTTTGAAAAAGGCAAGCCGATGCTACGCATGGGTGAAATGATTTTGCCGATGGACAGCGCACTCGAGTTTTACGACAGAAACACCACAAGACAAGAGAAAGAGCAAAGAGAAAACGCCGTGCATTTTGTGCCCGAAAAATCCTCCCCCAAACCCCAGAAATACCCCCACACAGGCGACCAAGCCTACAAATTTAAATAATATGCCCAGCCTTGCCAAGACCCCCAAAGCCAGCCAAGCCACCCCAAGCACCGCCCAAGCCTTAAACCCACAAACCCCGCTCAAAAAGCTCCTTGGCGCACAACAACCCCACAGCCCAAGCACACAACGCGCCCTTAAACACCCCCAGTCATACAAATCCCCTAAATGCCCCACACACCGCGCAGACAAGCGCATTAAACCAAACACCCAGCCACGCCCCCAAAGCCCGCATGTGCCCCACACACAAAGCCCCCTAAACACCCCACACACCGCCCAAAATAGCGGGCTAAACCAAGCCAGCAGCCACAGTCCTTTGAGTGCAGTGCAACACAGCACCAACAACCACGGCCCGCTCAATGCACCTAGCCCCTTAAACACCACAGCCCACACTGCACAGGGCACGCGCCCCAATCAAGGCTTTAACCACGCCAGCACCACCAGCACAGCACCGCACACACACCGCCTAAATCCCCTAGAACAAGCTAGCACGCACAGCAACCCCACTTCTAAGAGTTTTGCATGAACGACACCTTACTCAACGCTTATTCGGGCATTAAGACCCACCAGTTTGGCATCGACAGCTTGTCTAACAACATCGCCAACATCAACACCGTGGGTTATCGGGAGAACATCCCTGAGTTTAAATCCCTTTTTTCCGCCCATTTAGACACTTTGGGGGCGACTAATGTCACCGCCGATGATCGTAACTTTGGGGTTACTAAGGGGAGCAACGCCATTTCCGATCGCGATGGCGAGTATATGCCTAGCGATGCTGAGTTCAACATGGCCTATCAGGGGAGTGGCTGGTTCATTGTGGGCCCGAATAAAAACGGGAGCATGGAGATCAACAAGGACGGCTACAAGCAAGCGCAGGAGAATTTTTTCACGAGGGATGGCAACTTTTTAAGGGACGCGGATGGTTACATTGTCAACACGCATGGCTATTATGTCTATGGCGTGGATTTGCATAAGATCAAAAATGGGGTGTTGACAGCAGGCAACCCAAATGAAGAAGCCAAGATTTTAAAAAGCGGGAAGCTTAGCACTTTATACCTGCCCCGAGATGTGCAATACCAGCCTGTGCTAACCACTAAGGTGGACATGAGCATCAATTTAAACGCCAAAAAGCATGTGCGCCCCGCTGAAGAGTATTTTTTAAATAAAGATGGCGAGATCATCAATGAGCGGTTTTTAAACCAAGATGCCAACGCCCTAGCTAATGACGACAACGAGCCACTAGATTTAGCCATGCACCGCAATTTAGAGATCATGATGGTGAAGGGCGACATGGCGCAGGATTTGACTTTTAAATACGGCACGGGCGGACCTGAGAAAAACGAGTTCCACACTTTGGGAGATTTAAAAAATCTCTTAAAAACCAAAGCCCATTTAGACTTGACGATCGCTAAGAGCAAACCCGATCAGCTCAAATCTCCTTTAATGTTGCAAATCAAAAACCCCACAGACCCCGAAGCTACACTCTTTATCGGCGGACCTATGGCAGAAAAGCTGGGTTGGACGGCTAGTGGGATGATTCTCAAAAAAGGCGAAACCCGCGACTCTGTGGGGATCAGAATCCCCTTTTACAGCACCACGGCCGAGATTTACGACAAGGGTGGGGATAAATACTTGCTCAAGAGCGATTTTTTTATGACAAATTCCAAAGACCCCATGGCAAATCCGCCCACGACGGAAAAATGGGATGTGGAAAGCTCCATTTTAGAAATGCGCTCCAAGCTCCCCATCACCCTACAAGGTGTGCGCCAAACGATCACCTTTGACAAAGATGGCAAAATGCAAGCCAAGCCCATTACCTTAAATTTTAAGGGCAACCCTTTAACTTACAATCTTGCCAAGAGCGATGACTACCAGTCCAGCGATGTCCCCTATGAAGACTCCAAGATTTACCAAATCTCGCAAGATGGCAAGCCCAAGGGAATCTTGCAAAACATGCGCATAGACGATGACGGGGTGATCCACTTAGCTTTTAGCAATGGAGCGATTGAAACGATGGGGCGGGTAGGCATTGCCGCCTTTACCAACGATCAGGGTTTGCGTAAAGTGGGGAGCAATCTTTTTGACATCACCAATGCGACAAGGGATGGACGCACCGCCCCCTTAAGCGGGAATCCCATTTTAGGTTGGGATCGCGATGACGGCAAATTGAAATTTGGCAAGATCATGCACAAATACCTAGAGACAAGCAATGTCAACGCTGGGCGGTCTTTAACGAATTTAATTTTAATGCAGAGGGGCTACTCCATGAACGCCAAGGCCTTCACCACGGGCGATGATTTAGTCAAAGAGGCGATCAATTTAAAGAAGTAGGGCATGCTAAATTGTGAAGATTTTTTTTGCAACTACAGCGAAAAAGATTGCCACGAATTGATCCATTGTTTGCTTGAGGGGGAGTACCAAATCCCCCATTTCCAAAGGGATTTTGTGTGGAGCAAAGAGCAAGTTGCCAAATTCATAGATAGTTTGGTGCGGGGCTTTCCTACGGGCAGTTTTGTGTTGTGGCGGACAAAAGAGAGGTTACAGGCTAACCGCAAGATCGGCAATGTGGATATTAGAGAACCCAAAGCAGAGGAGCACATTTCTTATGTCCTAGACGGGCAACAGCGCATGACCGCCCTTTTTGTCGTTTATAAGGGCTTGCAAATTGAAAGGGGGCGTAAGAAAGAACACCACCAAGAGAAAAACACCAAAAAGGACAATCCTAAAGCCAAGCCCCAAAAAATAGACGACTACCAAGAGATCATGTTAAGGCTGGAGGCAGACGAGGATAAAGACTTTTGCTTTGTGCGCGACCCTAAAGCTGAAACTAGCGAAGTGGCGGTGAGTGTCTATGATCTCATCACCCAAAGCATTTTAGAGATACAAGAAAAATACAATTTAAGCCTACAAGAAGCCAAACGCTTTGAGGAGTTTAAAAAGCACATAGAAAAATACCGCTTCCCCATTGTCTCCATCGACAACGCCCCTTTAGAACAAATTGTAGAAATCTTTGCACGGATCAACACGGGGGGGACGAAACTCACCCCTTTTGAGGTGATGTGTGCCAAGTTTTACAGCCCCACAAAAACCGACCCAAACCAAAACATCATAAAACAAGGTTTTGATTTGCAAGAGTGCTTTGAGAATCTCACCGATGATCTGGGGCGTTTGGATTATGCCTTTAACCAGCCTATGGCGGTGTTGCAACTCATTTCGTATTTATTGCGTTCAAATATCCAAGAAAATTTAACTAAAAAAATCTCCATTCCCACCATCTTAAAATTAGAGCCTGAGAAGGTGCAAGAAAAATGGGAGTTTGTCGCTTCTTGTTTTGCCCACGCCGCCCATTTACTCAAACACGATTTAAAAATCCCTTCTTTTGACTTTCTGCCTTCTGTGGGCTCGCTCATGCTCATGGCATATTTTTATGCCCTAAGTAAGCACAAAAGCCCCAATGACAACCAAATCACTAATTTAAAGCGACTTTTCTTTAGAAGTGCCTTTTTTAGCACTAAAACAGATGGGGACACTTTGCTAAAGCAATTAGGTTTAGTGGAGCAGATTTATGAAGAAAAGCCCATTGATTTTAAAAAAGAATTGCCCTTTTACACCATCACCAAAGAGCTTTTAGTCGAAGAAAAAATCAATATTAAGAGCTATTTGCATCGGGGGATTTTATGCGTACTCGCCACTTTAGAGCCTAGAGATTTTGACAATAATACTAAAGTGGTGCTAGACAATCTCTTTTTACAAAACGCCCACAAACGCAACCTGCACCACTTCTTCCCTAAGAAGCATTTAGAAGACATTGCCCCCGAGTGTAACCGCGATGCGATCGCCAACATCACCTTTTTGAGTGCTAAGCTCAACCAAGAGATCAAAGACAAACCCCCAAAAATCTATATCCCCGAGTTTCAAGCCAAGAACCCCCACTTGCAAGACAGTCTCAAAACCCATTTAATCGACATAAGCGACCCTAAAGTACTGGAGAGTTACCAAGACTTCTTAAAGCTACGCGCTACAGCAATTTTAGACAAAATCAAAGAGCTGACTTAGTGGGTTTAAACGCAGAGCAACTGCAAGCCACCAAAGCCCCCCTAGGGGCGAATTTAGTCATCGCCTCGGCGGGCACGGGCAAGACTTCCACCATTGTGGGGCGGATTTTACATTTGCTTGAAAGCGGCGTTGATCCTAAGCAAATCCTCTTACTCACCTTCACCAACAAAGCCAGCCAAGAGATGAAGGCCAGACTTGCTAAGCACACCAGCAAAGCCGCAGACATTGAAGCCGGGACTTTCCATGCCGTCGCTTACCGCTACTTAAAAGCCACTGACCCCACCTTATGCCTCAAGCAACCTAGAGAAATGCAAACTCTGCTCAAAAGCATTTTAGAGCAGGACCACAAAATCAAAGAAGACGATGCCTATGGAGCAAACCATTTATACGACCTGCATTCTTATTACATCAACGCCCAAAGTCAAGAGAGTTTTGCCCAGTGGCTGACACAGCGCAACGCCAAACAAGCCGACTACATTGAGCGTTACGAATGCGCCCTAGAGCTTTTTAACGAACTCAAGCGCGAACAAAACTACCTAGATTACAACGACTTGTTGTTGCGCTACAAGGACACGATGGCAAACAAGCCGCCCGCCTTTATAGAGGTGCTGTGCGATGAGTACCAAGACACTAACCCTTTACAAGATGCGGTTTTAGATGCTTTGCGCCCCCAAAGCTTATTTTGTGTGGGCGATTACGATCAAAGCATTTACGCCTTCAATGGGGCGGACATCTCCATCATCAGCAACTTCGCCACCAAGTACAAACAGGCGCGGGTTTTTACCTTGCAAAAAAACTACCGCTCCAGCCGGGCGATTTTAAGCCTTGCCAATAAAGTGATCGCGAACAATCCGCGTATTTACCCCAAGCAATTAGAAGTGGTGAAGGCCACCAACCCCTCCACCCCCACTTTATTGCAATATAGCGAGCTGTTTGCGCAATACAAGGGCATCGCGGCGCACATCGCCAAGCGCGGAGGGTTTGAAGATGTGGCGATTTTGTTTAGAAACAACTCCAGTGCTGAGGGGTGTGAAGCGGCTTTAAGAGAGCTAGGTGTGCCCTCAAGGCGCAAGGGGGGCGTGGGGTTTTTTGACACCAAAGAAGTGAATTTGCTCTTAGACATCTGCGCTTTTTTAAGTTACTCTAAAGACATGATGGCGACCATGCAGGTTTTAAGTTATGGCAGTGGGATTGGCAGTGCCTTGGCTAAAGACTTGTATTTGGCCCTGCAAACTTTAGGCGATGGGCACAGCGTGCAAGGGCTGTTAAAACCCAACCGTAAAAACCCCTACCCGCAGGTCAAACGCCCCCAAATGGGCTTGTTTGAAGCGATTGTGCCCTTAGCCACGCCCACCCACCAAGTGAGCGATGCCTTTAAAGATCACCCCCTTTTAACCCACCCCAAACTCACCCAAGCGGGCGCTACCTTTTTAGACCAACTCCACACCCTTTGCAAGACTTATCACCCTAGTTTGCCCGCCCAAAACCTAGATCACATTGCCAAATCGGTGTGGTTTACACAAATCGCGCAAAACCTAGCTAGAGAGCGCGCAAAAACCAGGGACGGGCGCATGGATGAGAATTTGTATGAGAGTGCCCTAGCCAAGATCAAGCAAAGAGTTGTTTTGCTCATGCAACTTGCCACAAGTTATAAAAATTTGCGCGACTTTTTGCATGCGATGGTGCTCGGCTCTAAAGAGATGGCAAGTGGCAACGGGGTGCAGCTTTTAAGCGTGCATGCGAGCAAGGGGCTAGAGTTTGGCACGGTGTATGTGATCGACCTGATGGAGGGGCGCTTTCCTAACACCAAACTTGCCAAACAGAGCGGGAGCTTAGAAGAAGAGCGGCGGCTGTTTTATGTGGCCGTTACAAGGGCCAAAGACCACCTTTACCTCTCCTACGCCAAAGAGGATAAAATGAAGAAGATCGTCTATGAGCCTTCGCGGTTTTTGATGGAGGGGGGGCTGTTAAACTCTAAAAATCGTTAAATTTTGGGTAGAATTGGAAGGTCAAATGCTAGGAGAGTTGCATGGAAAAGTTTGTCGATCCGAATTTTTTTATTGTTACCAAAACGAACACCAAGGGAGTGATCACCTATGCAAATAAATACTTTCTCGACATTGTAGCCTGTTCTGAAAGGGAGGTCCTACACAAACCGCACAACATTGTCCGCCACCCTGATATGCCCCGCATTATCTTCAAACTCTTGTGGGACACTATCTCCAAACAGCAAGAAATGTTTGCTTATGTCAAAAATAAAACCTTCGATGAGTGTTTTTATTGGGTTTTTGCTGATGTTACCGCCTCCGTTGATGAACAAGGCAACACCATCGGCTATTATTCCGTGCGGCGCACCCCTAATCGAAAAGCCCTAGACGAGATCATCATCCCCCTTTATGCCCGTTTGCGTGAAGCTGAGAAAGGGGGAGGGATGGATGCGAGCAGACGGCTTTTAGAAGAGACATTGGCCGCACGAAATTGCAGTTACGACAAGTGGGTCAACCAGCTCCAGCGCCTGTAAGGATCAACATGTTGAAATGGTTTGACACGAGCCCGGATGCCTCCTTAGACAAGTTTAAGGAATTTGCCGCTCAGATTCGAAATGGCAATTTGGAGTGCCGCTTAATGGACATTGACGAAGAAAACCCTTATAGCCAAGTCATGCACGATCTAAACGACTTCTTGGATCAAGTCGAAGCGGTGTTTAGAGAAATGGACGCAGGTGTGCAGGCAGCTAAGGAGGGCAAGGATTACCGCAATATCCTTGAAGAGGGCTATCGGGGGGTTTTTAAGCGATATGTCGCCCATATCAAGTCCCATGTAGATGGAATTATTGAGGCGAATAATAGGGAAATCGTGCTGCGTTTGGTCGAGATGGGCGGGGGGCTAAGGGCATTTTAGAGGTGTTGATGGAGGTTGCTAATCGGGTCAAGCAATGCTCAGAGAATAAAGAGCTTGCCCAAAACATTGGACAAAGTTCTTTAAAAAGCCAAAAGGAAATGCAGAGCGTACACGCCGATCTAGACAGATTCAACGCCAATTGTGAAAACACAAATGTGGCGATGGACGGGCTTAAAAGCAATATGGACTTTGTCATGCAGGTGACAAATGTCATCAGCGACATTGCCGATCAGACAAATTTACTTTCTTTAAACGCGGCCATTGAAGCGGCTAGAAGTGGCGAACACGGGCGGGGCTTTGCGGTGGTGGCCGATGAAATCCGTAAATTGGCCGAAAGGGTAGCCAAAGAGGTAAACAGCATCAAAAGCAGCTTTAGCGGATTTGAAGAAGAGATCAATAAACTCGCCGCCGCCTTCGTCGAAGTTACCCGTTTGAGCGCAGGCATCAGCGCGCATTTTGAGGAATTTTTAAAGGTATTGGAGACATTTGTCAACAATAGCCATAAAAGCGTAGACAATAACCAGGGGCTGGAAGTGGGCTTAAACCAAGTGATGCGCCGCATCGAGTGGATTGTGATGAAAATGCATGTTTACCGCAGCGTTTTAACCAACAAGACAGACAACATCGACCTAAATAAAATCCCCCAACAAAATTTAGACCTTGTCAAAGAAGTGATCGAGCACATCAAAGACCACTACGACCCAGAGGAAGTGGACAAAATGGCCGCACGGCTCAAAACTTTAGATGAAGCCCCAATCCCTCAAAAGTAAAGGAATCAGATGAGATATGTTAAAAGTGTGTTAGTGGTTGTGGTGTTTCTAGGAGTTTTTATGGGGGGTTTGAGCTTTGAACGCTTCATTCTAGGCCAACACCATAAAAGAGCAGAGAGCAGCATTAGTTTACAAATTAGAAGCACGCAAACCCTAACCCCTAAGGCTTACAGCGCGCACTTTGTCTTTGGGGCGAGCCAGGCACTTTTAAAAAGCCAAACCCTAAGCCCCGAGCAGGATAAAGCGATCAAAGAGGGCTTTAAAGACATCAACGAGCTCGCCCAAAAGAGTCATTTATGCCAACAAGCCACTTACAGCGTGCACCCCTACTACGCCTTTGGGTCTAAGCAAGAGATCAGTGGGTATAGCTTGCAAGGCGTGATGGATTGCAAAATCCCCGCAGATAAGCTCAAAGCTTACGAGGATCTTAACGATAAAATCTCTCAAGTGGCGATCAAAAATGGGCTTATTTTACCCAGCACCCCTGCCCTTTACCCCCAAATTGAAGAGATCGACTGGAGCGCCTTGCGCCAAGACTTGATTAAAAAAGCCCAAGAACAAGTGAGCTGGATAGGCAAACAACTTAAGCAACAATGCCACATCCAGCACTTAGACTTCTACCCAAACGACACCTCCAACCGTTTTAAAACGCAAGGCACGCCCGCAAAAGAGGATTTTATCTTGACGGCTCGTTTGGCGATCGGGTGTTAGGCTTTGCGGGCTAAAAATGAAAAGAGCAAGTGCTGCACGAAGAGCCGACACTTGAGTGCATAATTACACGCCCGCATGAGATAAGAGAAAGCCTTGAGTTTGCCCTTAAAATAGTCTGTGCTGGCGTGTTGGATTTGTGAAACAAGCTCGTCTACAAACAAGGCGGGGGTTTTCAAAGTTAAGCAAGAAACTTTGTGGGTGTAGTAAGCGTCTATGTAGGTGTCTACGGGCAAGATCCACTGCTCGGGGCAGTTTTCTAAGAGTTTTTGCGCCCCAAGCGGGCTTAAGAGATAGCCTTGAGTCCCCATGCCCCCCATAGGGCTAAAGAGCTGATCAAAGTGGTGTCCCATAGACTTTGTCAAGCGGTGGCGTTTGAAGTAAAGGGCAAAGAGCCGCACCATTTGGGCTTTGTTGCTATAAAGACTCTCCAAACCCAACGCGCATTTTTCAAAGAAGTCAAAGGTGGGGAGCACATCGTCTTCAAGCACAATGATGGGTTTTTGCAATTTCACGCACTCTTGCCACAATAAATAATGGCTGGCAAAGCACCCCAGCTGCCCAAAACTTTGGAAGTTCACACGGCTTTTTAGAGCTAGACGCATGAAGCTTAGGCCCTCTTGAAAATTAGGCAAATGGGGGCTAAAGTCGTTGAATACGGGATGTGTGTGGGCGTGGGTGATGCCCTTATTTTGGTAGTCTGTATGTCCGTGGATCGCGTGAAACACCTCAATGTCAAAGCCCTTGTGTGGGGTCTTTTCTAAGAGATAATTTAAATGCCACAGCAGGGGGGCAATGTCTCTTGCACAGTTTTCTAAATGGATGATGTAAATGGGGATGTTTTCACTCAACGGTCACACTTTTAGCTAAATTGCGGGGCTTATCTACATCAAGCCCCTTAAGTTGCGCCATCTCTAGAGCAAAAAGCTGCAAGAGCACAAGCATGTAAAAAAACTCGTTCATGTAATGCGGGTAGGGGGGTTCTTAAATAAAAAGTGGCGGGTGCGACCTCTAGGGGGCTTAGGGCAAAGATGAGCGAATCGCGGGCACTGAGCTCTTCTACATTGCTTAAGTTCTTAGCAAAGAGCAAGTTTTTAGGCAGCAAGATTGTGCTTAAAAGGGTGCTGTCGGCTAAGGCAATGGGCCCGTGTTTCATTTCTGCGCTTGCGTAGCCTTGCGCGTGCACATAGGCGATCTCTTTAAGCTTGAGCGCGCCTTCTAACACAAGGGGGTAAAACACCCCCCGCCCCATGAAAAAATACCCCTTTAAATCCCGTTTAGCGATCTGTGCGCTCAATTCTTTAATCTGCGGGTGTGCTTTTAGGGCTTCTTGCATGGTTTCTAGGCTAGTGCTTAGGGCTTGTAGGTGGGCTTGTTCCTCTTTGGGCTCTAAAGCCCCCTTAAATGGGCGAGCTCTAAAGCTAAAAGCCACAGCACCAAAACTTGGCTGGCAAAGGCTTTCGTTGAAGCTACGGATCGCTCTAAACCTGCGTGGGTTAAGAGCATGGCATCGACGAGCGCGCCCATGCTCGAGCTTTGGGTGTTGCAAATGCCTAGCGTCTTTAAGCCTAAAGCTTTGGCAAGTTTTAGAGCCTCCAAAGTGTCCGCACTCTCGCCGCTTTGCGAGATCGCCACGAATAACTCGCCCTTTTGGGTGGCAGGGTTGGCATAGCGGTATTCGCTGGCTAACTCCACGTGCACTTTGAGCCCAGTTAAACCCTCAATCAAGTATTTACCCACAAGCCCGGCGTGATAACTTGTCCCGCACGCGCTGATGCTTAGGCTTCCCACGCCCTCTAAGAACCCTTCGGGCAACTCTAAAGCAACGCCTTTGGGGCTTAAACGCCCCAGCAAGGTTAGAACTCTGCCCTGCTCGTAAATTTCCTTTTCCATGAAGGTTTGAAAACCCTCTTTGTCGCCTTGCTGGCTGTTTGTGGGGACTTTGTCTAATTTGCCTAAGTTCTCTAGTTTTAGGGGTTTGTTTGCCTCCAAAACGCCGATTGCCCCATCGGCAAGGCGCACCATGTGGCTAGCCCTACCCACTAAAGCACTGGGCGCGCTGGCTAAATAAATTCCGCTTTCTGCCTGTGCGATGAGTAAGGGGGAGCGTTCTTTGGCATAAAAAATACAAGTGGGGAGTTTGGCGCAAATGAGTAAGATCGCATACGCCCCCTCTAGTTGGGCAATGGTGCTTTTAAAGGCTTTTAGAGCGGTTTTAACGCTGATCGTTGTCTCAAGGCTTAGCGCATCCTCAAATAAATGGGCGATGACCTCACTATCTGTTTGGCTTGAGAACACATGCCCCTTTTTTTGTAGCTGGGTTTTTAAAAGGGCAAAGTTTTCTATGATGCCATTGTGCACCACAGCACTAGAGTGGTAGACATGCGGGTGGGCGTTGGCCTCTGTGGGCTTGCCATGGGTCGCCCAGCGGGTGTGGGCGATCCCCACGCCTAAACCTATAGATTTAAAATGTTGTGCCTTTGCTTGCAAAGCCTGCACCTTGCCGCTCACCTTAAATAAGTGCAAATGGGGGTCATTAGCTTCAAGCACGGCCAGCCCCGCGCTGTCATAGCCTCTGTATTCTAACTCCTCTAGGCCGTGGAGCAACAATGCTTTTTTCTCATTGGGCCCCAAATAGCCCACAATTCCACACATAATCTTCCTTTAAAAAACCAGCATTTCTCTTTTGTATTTGTTTAGGGCGTTGATGGCTTCCTTCAATTCCTCCACCCTTTCGCTAATTTGCGTGTAAAACGCCATGTCTAAAGTGGGCGGGATGTCTAAACTCCCCCGTTTCATTAAAATAAAATCCCCCAAACTCAAATGGGCAATTCTAAGCAACAACTCCACTTCCTCTTTAGCGTTCTCAATGTCTTTAATGATGAGTTCCAAGCGTTCAAACATGCTAACCCCCTAAGCCCAAACTTAACAAGGTGTGTAAATGCAAAACCCCCAAAACCTTATTGTGGGTATCGCACACCACTAAGAGCGAAATTTGGGTTTGCTCGATGAGTTCTAACGCCTCCACCACGAGCATGTCTAAATCTGTCGTGGTTTTGGGGTGCAAGGTGGCGTAGTTTTTGGCCGGGGCGTTTAAATCAAAGTCCTTAGGCTGCAAGAGCGCACGGCGGATGTCGCCATCGCTTAAGACCCCCACCAAATGCCCCCCACTATCTACTAAGAGTGCATTGCCTAGCCCCTTAGCAGTCGCCTCTAGCAGTGCCTCGTGCAAGCAACATTGCGAATCCACTAAAGGTAAATTTGTGGTGCGGTAAATGTCTTTCACCCTTAGGTGCATTTTTTTACCGAGTAAGCCCCCCGGGTGGTTCTTGGCAAAATCCTCTTTTTTAAAGTTTTTATACGCCATCAAGCACACCGCCAAAATGTCGCCCAAAGCTAGGCTTAGGGTGGTTGAAGTCGTGGGGACTAAATTAAACCCGCAAGCTTCTTTGCCAATCTTAAGCTCTAGGTGAAAAGTAGCCCTTTTGGCAAGTGAGCTGTTTTTATGCTTGCTGAGCGCCACCACCCCCGCGCATTGGATGTAACGCAGGGCTTCTAACAGCTCCACACTTTCGCCCCCATAGCTAATGGCTAGAATCGCGTCTTTGGTGCCGACAATCCCCATGTCCCCGTGCACCGCCTCTGTGGGGTGTAAAAACACCGCCTTTGTGCCGGTGCTGGTGAGTGTGGCGGCGATTTTGCGCCCGATATGTGCGCTCTTACCCACGCCCATCACGACCACAAGGGGGGCGTTGCCTAAAAGTTCTACTATGGGTTTTAGGGTGTCTTGGCTTAGGGTGTTCTTGGCGTTTTCTAGGGCTTCAATGGCTAAATCTAGGCTTTGGGTGGCTAGGCGCGCGTAGTCCATTATTGACGCACCTCTTTTTTAAGAAGGGCTTTTTGTAGCACGGGGATTAAAGCCCCATAGCCCTCTTTTTCCATGTCCTCTAGGGGGATAAACCTCAAGGCGGCACTGTTGATACAATAGCGTAGTCCCCCAAGCTCGGCCGGTCCATCCTCAAAGACATGCCCTAAGTGGGCTTTGCCTACGCGGCTTTTCACCTCGGTGCGTAGCATTTGATGGCTCGTGTCCTTAGCATAGCCTACGACTTCTTTATTGATGGGCTTAGAAAAGGCGGGCCACCCACAACCGCTGTCAAACTTATCGGTGGAGAGAAATAAAGGCTCGCCGGTCGTGATGTCCACATAAATGCCCGGCTTGTCTAATTTGTCGTAAGCGTTGTCAAAGGGGCGTTCGGTGTAGCTCTCTTGAGTAACCTTATATTGTAGGTCGGTGAGTTTCTTTTTAAGTTGCTCTTGTGTGGGTTTGTGGTAGTCGTTGGGGTCGATGATCACCTCATCGGCTTTTTTAAGGTCAATGTGGCAATAGCCCCCGGGGTTTTTCTTCAAATAATCTTGGTGGTAGTCCTCCGCCACCACGAAGTTTTTTAAAGGTTCTAGCTCGATTCGCACCTTGTCTTTGTAGTGGCTTTGCAAATGGGCTAGGGCTTTGGCAATGATGGGCTCATCGGCTTTATCGGTGTAGTAAATGCCCGTGCGGTATTGCCGCCCTCTGTCATTGCCCTGTTGGTTTAAACTCGTGGGATCGACCACCTTAAAATAGTAGAGCAAAAGTTTATCTAGGCTGATTTTAGACGGGTCAAACTCCACCTTCACCGTTTCGGCGTGGTCGGTGTTGTGTAGCTCATGGTAGTTTGTTTGATCGCTCTTGCCATTGGCGTAGCCCACTAGAGCGTCCTTCACCCCATAAATGCGCTTGACATACGCCTCTAAGCCCCAAAAGCACCCCCCCGCTAAGTAAATCGTGTGCATTTTAACCTCCACAGCACCCAAAGCCCCCACCAATGCTAAGCCTAAAACCCACGCACGCATCAGCTCACAAACACATGGCTCACAATGGCCGGGTATTTTTTGGTGTGCTTAAACAAGGCTTTTCTTAAGAAGTTGCGGACATTTTCATCAAGGTATTTGTGATTGCCTAAAATGTCTTGGCGTAAAGCTTTGATGTGGAGGCTGAGCGAGCCGTGCAACTCTTTTAAAAACGCCCTTTCTTCTTGCATATTGACAATGCCTAAACTGGTGAGCTTGGAGCTTGGCATTAAATCCTGCCCCTCTTTGGAGATGAACAACACCGCGCTTAAAAGCCCTGCACTGGCGATTTCTTGGCGTTCTTGCACGATCTTTTCCTCAATGCTAGTGTTGTTCGTGTTATCCACGTAGCTTTTGCCGCTCTTAATGCTCTTGGTCTTACGCATAAAATTTGGATTGACCTCCACTTGGTCGCCATCTTCCATTAAGTAAATGTTCTTTTCGGGGATTCCGCAAGAGATCGCCGTCTCCTTGTGCCTAGCGACATGGTTATACTCGCCATGCACGGGTAAAAAGAATTTGGGCTTGATCAAGCGCAGCATGAGCTTTTGTTCCTCTTGGGCGGCGTGTCCGCTCACATGCACATCAAAGGCGTGGTGCACGACTTGCGCGTCCTTTTTCATTAAGAGATTTAAAATGCTAGACACGCTCGCTTCATTGCCCGGGATCGCCTTAGCGGAGATGATGATGAGGTCGCTAGGCTTAATGCTGATGTGGCGGTGCTCGTCTGTGGCCATGCGATAAAGCGCGCTCATGGTCTCACCCTGTGAGCCGGTCGTTACAATAAACACCTCATGGTCGGGGTGCTTTTCCACTTCGTGCGCCTCAATGAAGGTTTTGGAAGGCAAATGGATATAGCCTAGTTCTCTGGCGATGTCTAGGTTTTTCTCCATAGAACGGCCGATCACGGCGACCTTGCGGTTGTGGTTGAGCGCATGCTGGATCGCTTGATACACGCGGTGGATATTTGAAGAGAAGGTGCTCATGATCACCCGCCCTTTGGCGTTTTTAAAGAGATTTTCAAACACGGGCCCCACACTGTTTTCGCTGGGCGTGATCCCGGACTTGTAAGAGTTGGTGCTATCGCTTAAAAGCAGCATCACTCCCTGCTCGCCGTAGTGGGCGAGGCGGTAAAGGTCGGTGGGGATATTATCCACGGGGGTGTGGTCGATCTTAAAATCGCCCGTGTGGATGATCGTGCCGACTTTGGTTTGGATCGCCAACGCGCTTGCATCTATGATGGAGTGTGTGATGTGTATCCACTCCACGACAAACTCCCCGATTTGGATCGGCTGGCGTTTTTGCACGATTTTAAAAAAGCTCTTAAATTTTTTTAGGCCATGTTCGTCAAATTTATTGCCAATCATGCCAAGGCTTAAGGGCGTGCCATAAAGGGGGAATTGCAATTCTTTAAAGAGATAGGGCACGGCCCCGATGTGGTCCTCGTGGGCGTGGGTGATCAAAACACCCACGATTTTATCTTTAATGCTGTGTAGGTAGCTAAAATCGGGGATCAAGATGTCTACGCCATACATGTCCTCGCTAGGAAAGCTCATGCCCACATCGATGATGATGGCTTGGTGCATGGTTTCAATCACCATCATATTCCCCCCGATCTCGCCCAAACCGCCCAAAGGGGTGATTTTCACCCGTGCCTTGACATTCAAATCTAATTTATAGTGGGGGTTGAGGTGGTTGATGTGGATTTTATGGTTGGCCTCCACGCCCTGTTTTAATTCCTTGTGAAAGCCTAAATTCCCCCGCTCATTGACCTTAGTGATGTTCTTCACCCCGTTTTGCTCTTGCATGTGGGGGTGGTTGTTGTTAAGTGCACCTCTGCCCTGCTTAATGCGGTTATTGAAGCGGTTTTTATGGGGCTTTTTTAGAGGGGGTTGTCGCCCTGGGGAGTTTCGTTAGGCTCGTGGTTGTTTTGGGTTTCTTGGGTTTCCTTGGGGGAGGTGTGGTTTTCGTGGTGTTGGTGGTTCTCGTGATTGCCCTCTACGGGGTTGTCTTTAAAGGGATTGTTGTCCATGTGTTGTCCTGTGTGTGAAATCGTGAAAGAATTGCGCCAAACTGACATAGTGAGCTAAAGCCACTTGGTGGGGGCGGGCAGAGAGTCCAAGCCCGCTTTGGGTGAAAAACTCTTGGATTTGCGCTGGAGGGTAGACTTTTTTAAGGTTGTTAAAAAGGGTTTTGCGGTTTGCCTGAAAACAGGTTTTCAGCATGTTTTCTAAAAAATCAAGCGGCATTAAATCCCCTTTAGGCTCGCTGATGGGGGCTTTGAGTAGGCGCATCACGGCAGATTGCACCTTTGGAGGGGGGTTGAAGGCTTTTGGGGGACATCAAAGAGCAAGGAACGCTCAGTGCAGACACTGGAGCTCAAAACGCTCAAAGCTCCGTAGTCGCTGGCATTTGTAGTCGCACAAAATTTCAACGCCACTTCCTTTTGCACCATCACCACCATCCCCACGCACAAGGCATCTCTAAGGCATTTTGTGAGGATGGGCGTGGCGATGTAGTAGGGCAAGTTGGAAACCAAAAAATAGGGCTTTGGGTGTAAAAAAGCGCATTGAGAAACCTCAAGCCCCCTAATTTGTTTCTTTTCTCCATTTTCAAACCCTTTGTTTTGCATCACATCGCCTACAACCAAATCCAAACGCCCCGCCAACACCCCTAAAACCGGCTTCAGCCGTTGGGCTAAATGGGTGTCTACCTCGTAGGCTAACAAACTTTTGGGTGGCTCTAACCTGCTAAGCAGTCGGCTTGTCAAATCTCCCAAGCCAACCCCTATTTCCACGATTTGCACGGCATCGGCAAAGTGGGCGTGGGGGATGGATTGCAAGATCTGCTCCAAATAGTGCGGGTCGTGCAGAAAATGCTGCCCCAAAAGTGCCATAATTTCACTTTAAAAACTTTTGGCTATTTTAACATGGGCTAGCTTAAGCACTAAACTTTGCGACAAGGGGTTTTTATGTTTGTGTGTGCGGGCAACACGGAGAGTTTTAGTTGGGCAAAAAGTGTGGGCGTGGGTTTGGTGCAAAGCGCTCTAAATTTAAGCCGTCTATGCCTGCTTGATAAGCCTAAAGAGCTTGTTTTTGTGGGCACAGCTGGCAGCTATGATCTAAAAACCCCCCTTTTAAGCCTATTTGTAAGCTCTAAGGCCACGCAGATAGAGGAGAGTTTTATCCTGGGGCACAGCTACACCCCCTAGACAATGGCGTGCAGTCTCAAAGACCGACACCCTTAGACCTGCCAAGCGTGGTCGTTAACAGCAGTCATTACATACACACAGACAGCGGCTTTTCTCATGCCATGTGCCACGCGGGCATTTTGTTAGAGAACATGGAGTTTTTTAGCGTGCTTAGTGTGGCTCAAGCTTACCAAATCCCTAGTTTTGGGGTGTTTTGTATCACCAACTACACAAACGCCCGCGCCCATAAGGATTTTTGCACCAACCACGAGCGCGCCAAAGAGCGTTTAGAGGTGTTGATCAACCAATTTAAAAAGGAACAAAATGACTAACGAGTCGGAAAACACGCCGCATTTTCACGCCCTGATCCCCTTTGGGATCTTTATTGGGATTTACCTAGGCACGGGGTTTTATTTAGAGCTTAGTGGGGTGAAAATGGGCTTTTACCAACTGCCCGGGCCTGTGGCGGCGATGGTGGGGGTGGCGGCCGCCTTTGCGCTCTTCAAGGGGAGCTTGGAGCAGAAATTCAACACCTTTTTGACAGGCTGCGGGGATAAAAATATCATGACCATGTGTGTGATTTATCTACTTGCCGGGGCGTTTGCCGTGGTGAGCAAGGCGATGGGGGGTGTGGATGCTACTGTGAATTTGGGGCTCACCTACATACCCGCGCAATACCTAGCCGCCGGGATTTTTGCCATGTCTGCCTTTATATCTTTGGCGATCGGCACGAGCGTGGGAGCGATTGTGGCCTTAGGCCCCATTGCCGTGGGGTTGGCTGAAGAAGGGCATTTGTCTTTGGCATTAGTTTTGGTACCGCGCTTATGGGGGGGCGATGTTTGGGGACAATTTGTCTATCATTTCAGACACCACGATTGCCAGCACCCGCACGCAAGATGTCAATATGCAAGACAAATTTAAAATCAACCTTTACATTGCCCTGCCTGCGAGTGTTTTGACCCTAATCTTGTTCTTGATTTGGGGGCAACCCACGCACCCCACCCCCGTGCACGCCCATAGCTATGAGATCGTTAAAACCCTGCCCTATATTTTTGTGCTGCTTTTGGCACTTGCCGGGATCAATGTCTTTTTGGTGCTTTTTAGTGGGATCGCGCTTTCAGGCGGGATTGGGCTGTATGAGGGGCATTTTACTTGGCTTTCTTTGGGGCAGGAAGTTTATAAGGGCTTTTCGAGCATGCAAGAGATTTTTTTACTCTCTTTGCTGACGGGCGGGCTTGCTTACATGGTGGATAAAGAGGGTGGGGTGGCGTGGATCATCTCTAAGATTGAGGGCTGCATTAAGGGCGCAAAGAGTGCAAAAGTGGGCATTGCGGCGTTGGTGAGCCTTGTGGATTTGGCGGTGGCTAACAACACGGTGGCGATTGTGATTGTAGGCGAGATCAGCAAGAAAATCAGTTTAAAATTTGGGGTGGATCGGCGTGAAAGTGCGGTGATTTTGGATATTTTCTCATGCGTTTTTCAAGGGATCATCCCTTATGGGGCGCAAATGTTGATTTTGCTCAACTTCACTAAAGATCAAGTCGGGTTTTTAGAGGTGTTGGGCTTCTTGTGGTATCAAGGCTTGCTTGGGGTTTTCACGTTGGTTTATATTTTTTGGGGGGTGTATAGCCGAGCCGTCTTAAACAGACTGCCCGAAAAGTAGGTTACTTTTTGTTCACTTTGTGGTATTCGTAGATGAAGGGCACGCCCTTGATCAACTTGGTGTCGAGGATCGTTTTGGTCACTTTCTCCACTTCTTGGATTTTGTCATCGGGGGCATCAGCGGGTTTGTAGGCAGTGGCATAGACTTTTTGCAGCAAGTCTACTTTATCCCTTGTGTTGCGGGCTTTTTTAACTTGCTTTAAAATGTCGGCGGCTTTGAGCGTGGATTCATGCCCTAAAAAGCCCACCAACACCATGTGCACATTGGCCTCTTTAAGGCGTTTGTCGATCTGCTCCAATTCGTGGTGGCAGTGCGGGCACATGGGATCGGAGATGATGTAGAGGTTCTTTTTCATCCCGGGGGTGGTGGATTTTAAATCGATGGCGTAACCCTGGGGCAAGCCTTCAAACAACGCATTCAATGCGGCACTATTTTGCTGGGTGAAGTTGTAACTTTGGGTGTTGTGGTAGAGTTCTTGCACAAATTCGGTGTCTTGTTTGTTCTTGCTAAAAAAGATGTTGGTAAGCCCGATCACCAAATCCCCGTTTTTATTCACCAACAAGGGGATTTTATACCTCGTGTCGGGGTCTTCGACCACCACCACCTGAAAGTCTTTATTAGACTTTAAGGATTTCACCTCTAGAACATTGACTTTTTTATGGATTTGGCTGTCAATGAGATCCGCAACCGCTTTTCCGACTTGACTTTCAACAGCCCCCACAAGCCCCACACACAAACTCAAAGCACAGAACAATCTACGCATAACCATCCTTCTTTTCTCTATCAACTAAAATTTAAAGCCCCCATTTTAGCATTAAAAGCCTAATAAAAATCTTGCTGCGCTATAATGCCGCCTATGTTGGATTGGTTGGCCTATATAAGCGATCGCCATGTGCAGGGCTTTTTGCTGCTCTTTTTGCGTCTAAGCGGGGTGGTCGCACTCTTTCCCTTTTTTGACAATAATTTGATTCCCATATCCGTGCGCGGGGCTTTGAGCTTTTTCTTGACTTTGGTCTTTTACCCCTTAATACCCCACATGCGCGTGTTTTTGGGGGCTGAGGATTTTTTGATCGCCTGTTTGGCTGAAGTGTTTTTGGGCTTGTGTGCATCTTTCTTTTTGCATGTCATCTTCCACGCCATCGCTTTTGCCACCGACACGATCAGCTTTTCTATGGGGCTAACCATGGCGAGTGCCTACGATCCGATCTCTGGGGCGCAAAAGGCGGTGGTGGGGCAAGTGGTCTTGCTTTTGGCGATTTTAACCATGCTCCAAACCTCCATGCACCATTTGGTGATCTTATGGGTGCAACACAGCCTAGAAAAAGTCCCTTTAGGGGGGTTTGTGCTTTCTAACCACATCGTCAAAGCGAGCGTGCAAGCTTTAGGGCATTTGTTCGTTGTGGGCTTTAGCATGGCCTTTCCCGTGCTGGCGGTGGTGATGTTTAGCGACATTGTCTTTGGCATGATCATGAAAACCCACCCCCAGTTTAACCTGCTCGCTGTGGGTTTTCCGCTTAAAATCGCAATCGCTCTAGTTGGCTTGATCTTGGTTTTAGGCGCGATCATGCACCGCTTTAAAGACGAATTGTTGCAGGCGTTTAACGCCATCTCTACATTATTTTAAAGGCAGAACATGGATTTAATCGCATTTTCACAGGCGTTAGAAATTGGGTTAAACTTGCCCCAAATGGACTTAGAAGTGCAAGAAGTGCGCTTGCAAGAAGCGCACGGGCGCATTTTAGCGCAGGATATTTACGCCAAAGACCCCCTGCCAAAGGCCACAAACTCGGCGATGGACGGCTTTGGTTTTAGGCTAGAGGATTTGGGTAAAACCCTACCCATTGCTAAAACCCTTTATGCGGGCGCGCCGCTAGACACTTTGCCCCCCAGTGCTTGTGTCAAAATCATGACCGGCGCACTCGTGCCTAGTGGGGTAGATGTCATCGTGCCCTTAGAGCAAATGCAAGAATATAGCCACACCCACGCCACAGCCCCCCTAGGTTTTAAAAAGGGCGCAAATATCCGCTATGAGGGAGAAAATTTTAAGGCGGGGGATTTGCTCTTAAAACAAGGCACGCGCTTAAAAATCGGGGACATCGCTCTGCTCGCCTCACAAGGGTGCGCCACTTTAAGCGTGTTTAGAAAATTGAAGGTGGGGGTTTTTAGCAGTGGGGACGAAGTCGTGGGGTTAGAAAGCATGGCTGATCAACACCAAGTGTATGACACGAATGGGGTTGTTTTAGTGGCCATGCTACAAAACTTAGGCTTTGAAGCCACGCATTTAGGGCATTTGCAAGACGACTTGCAAGCACAAGTGACTCGCCTGAAAAACGCCTTAGCTTACGATGTGCTCATCAGCAGTGCCGGGGTGAGTGTGGGGGATAAGGATCACTTTAAAGAGGCATTGGCGCAAATGGGCGCAAAAATCCACTACCACGGGGTCAATGTCAAGCCGGGCAAGCCCATTTTGTGCGCGAGCGTAGGAGGGAAGCTCATCTTTGGCATGCCGGGCAACCCCTTAAGTTGTGTGCTGACCTTTTTAGCCCTTGTGTGCCCCGCCCTGCTTAAACAAGCCGGCAGTGCCATACAAATGCCCCTCATTCAAGCACACCTAAAAAGCCCCCTAAAACTCAAAGGACAACGCACACATTTGGTTTTGGGGCAGCTAGAAAATGGTATTTTCACGCCCTACAAAGACAACGCCTACGGAGCGGGGGCGATCGACGCTCTAAGCCACTCTAACGCCATGGCGTATTCTAATGGGGGGCAAGAAGTTTTGGTGTGTTTCTTGCCTTAGAGCAACTGGAAACCATAGGTCAAGGTAAACATCAAATGGCTGCGGCCTGAATCCACATTATGGGGCAAGCGGGGGGCGAAGTTGTTGATCGCAGGGTCCCATGATCCGCAAGTGTTGGGCGTGGGACCATAGCCAAAACCAAGGCAATAGCCCTTTTTAGTGATGTTGTTGTAATACTCCAGTTTCAAATCAAACTTTAAGTTGTAGCGGCTCAAAAAATAGCTTAAAAAAAGTGCCACGCTCTGCTCGTTGGCCCGAGGCGAGCCGGTTAAGCGCCCCAAGACCTTCCAAGTAAAGCCGTGGAAGTGCGAGCCAAAGTATAAAAACCCGTTGAGCGCATCTTTACCGACGATGTTGTTGATCTCTGCATCGTAAATGCTGTTGGTCCAGATGTTGTAACCTAGAGGGTCGCCATAAATGCCGATGTCGCCATTGGCGTTGCCAATGTTTTTATAAATGCTGCCCCCAAAAATCCACTTGTTGTAATAAAAACGGGAGCGGAAAAAGAGGGTTTGTCCGTCCTTGCCCATTTTTTCTTGCCCAAACAAGATCATGTCATAGCCCCGGCCAGAGGGGGGAAAGAAGGGGAAGAATCCTACAAAAGTGCCCACCCAGCGAAAACCCTTGTCTCTAAAATGGGGGTTGGTGTCGTAGGTGATGTTGATCCCCGGAGCGTTCATGCGCCCAAAGATGGAGTAAAAATAGGGGTTGACTTTCCAGTGGTTTTTTTGGTATCGAAACTCAGCGATCATTAAGGGTTTGCCGCTGGTGTAGTAACGCCCATAGGGCCAAAACCAGTCGCTAGATGCAGAAGCCCTAGCGTCCGAGTAGAGCACGCGTAATTTATAGTCCTTGTACTTAACATACCCTTCCACGCCTTGGCTAAAAGAAGTGAACCAATCGTAATCCGAGAGTTCATAACGCCCGCCCTTGATGCCAAAAATGCCCTTGTAGTTGTAACTGATGTAAGCGTTGTGCACCATCGCATAGCGGGGTTGTTGCACATGCAAACCGCTATGACCCGCATACCAACCAATATATTCCCAAAATATCCCGCCATCGTGGTTATAGAAATCCCCCGGACCGCCCGGCTGCCCCGGTTGGATGTCGTTGCCTTGATAGGCGGTGGAGTCGTAAGGCAGGGCAGAGAGCATGCCGCCCACTTCGGCGTGCAAGCCCTTGTAAAGGTCCATGCTCACATTCATCTCGGCTAAAAGCGAGGTGTAACTGCCTGTCGGGTAGATGAACTTTGAGGGGTCGTAGCGTTTGTTGTTGAAGCCATACAGTGTGTAACTGCTCAGCTTCCCGCTGATGCTCATGTCAAAGGCTAAAACGCGCTCTAAAACAAGGAGCATGCAAACAAGCCACTTATGGGTGGTGTGATTCCCTCTAAATTGTACTTGCATGGCGACCTGCTTAAAGATGGACTTAGGAAAAATCTAAACGGGGTATTATAGCAAGAATACCTTAAGGAGAGAACCCTTAAGGTAACAACAAAGGCTAGAAACTGTAGCTGATGTGAGTCATCAAGTGGCTACGATCTTGCACGACTGTGTGTGCAATGCCCCCGGTATTTTGGGGACCTTGTGCAAAGCCCGCGGCTGAGAACACACCCGTATTCAAGCTCAAAGGTTGCCCCTCATAGCTTAGGAAGCCCACACCTGGGTTATAGCCCGCACGGATGACTTGTAAGAACCATTCAAGTTTGATCCCGGCTTTGATGTGTTTGCCAAACTGGTAGTCAAGATAGAGGGCTAGAGCCTGACCGTCCGCACGAGGAGCTGTGGTGTACCTTTCGGCCAACTCCCAGTCAAACTTGCCATACACCGCGCCGGTTTTCGCATAAACTGTGAAAGCATCGGCGTCGGTGATGTTGTTGATAGACGCAAACCCTAGTGAGTAGATACCACCGGTCCATTGTTCGACGCCATCGATCGCCACTGGGTTACCATAAGTACCGATGTTCGGGTTTGGGTTACCGATGTTGTCGTAGATACCAAAGCCCACATTGTAGTTGTTGAAGTCTAGGCGTTCTTTGATCAAGATGGTCGCCCCACCTGGACCTTGTAGGCCGCGCCATTTACCGCCGTCTAAGAAAGGATCCCAGGTGTTATACCTTGCGGGGGCGTAACGACCATACATGGCGTTGTTCCATTGGTAAACATACATGCCGTAGAAAGTGGTTTGTGAGCGGAAACCTCTACCACTAAACTCGGGATTAGTGTCGTAATACATTTTAACTTCAGGAGCGGTGAAGACTTCGGGAGAGAACCACACATGCGGGTGGATGGAGAAGTGCTTGTTCACTTGGTAGATCACCCCGATTTTATGTTCACCCCAAGGTTTTTCCCGGTAGATGGGGAACATCCACTGACCGTCAGCAATACCACGGCCCCAGGAGCTGAACACTTGGAAGGTCAGCTTGTTGGTGAGTTTAAACATCCCATAAAAACCTTGGGTCAATTGGTAGAACCAGTCGATGTCTTTGACCTGTGTGGTGTCATAGCGCCCAGCGATGATCCAAATTTTATCGCTTTTGTACTGGACATTCGCCTTGTAGATTTCATACCTGCGCGATTGCCCGGGGGTGTAGGCACTGGCGGGGTAGTAGTTGGGGAACAAACCGTTCCACTCCCCCATAAACATATAGCCAATCCCACGCGGGTCGGCTACACCCCCATGTTGCTCCGCCCATTGGTAAGAGCCATATACGGGGTTCTTAGTGTTCGGGTCATCGAAAGGCACACAGAAGCCGTTTGCGCTGTCTGGACCGGTGTAATTAGCTCCACAACCATTTGCCCAAGCCTTCGGTATTTTAATGTCGCTAGCGTATTTGTCGTAACGGGTGTTGTCATAGGGCATGCCCCCTAGCGCCCCGCCTAAACTCACACTCCAGCCCTTGCCTAAATGCACGGTGCTTTCTAATTTACCCGTCAACTCCACAAAGGTACCGGTTGGGTAAAGCCCCTTGATTGGGTTAATGGGGGAGTTGTTGAACCCCACTTTTGAGAAGTTGATCAGATCCCCATGCACTTCGTAGGTGATCGCGTCCAAACCGCAAACCCCCAAAGAAGAGGAAGCCAGCAGGGCAGGTGTGAGCGTGTTGCGCAGTTTACGCACCCCCTTTACCAGCTTACCCCATTTGGTGTCTTTGATCTTTTTCATGCCTCGTAACCTTTTTTGTTGTTTTTCTTCATTCATTGGTGTCGCCTTCAATATCGCAGGTATCTAGTAACCCTAAAGTGTTAGAGAACTACACAGAACACGTCCGTAAAACTCTAGCCGAGCCATGCCCGAGACCATGATTGTGTAGGCGCATTTTAATATAGTTTGTGTATTTTTTTCTTAAACAGACACAATTTAGCTTAAATTTTTGGGTAATACATAGAATGTTATTACAAATATTTTATTCACACTAAGTCTAAAATTTTAAAGTGATGTTGGTCATGATGTGGCTGCGGTCTTGATAATTTGCCCTAAAGTCGGGGTTGTTAAATTGGGGGGCGCCAAAGTAGCCCACTTGGTAGCCCTGATGCATTTGCACTCCGTAGTATTCGATCTTGAAGTGCAAGAACACCGAACGGGTGAAGGCGTAGTCTAAACTTAGGGCTGCGGAGTATTCGTTGCTGCGCCCGATGTGCCCTTGAGCGTTGTGGTTGGCGTTGCTCACGCGTCCAAAGATGTGCCATGCGAATTTTTTATAAATGCTGCCCACGGAGCCGTAGACGGTCGTGGTGTTGGCGTTGGTGACGGCATCAGCCAGCCCGTCATAAGCCGTGTTGTCCCAAAAGTCAAAGCCGATGATGCTCGAGCTGACATAGTCGTTGACATAGGAGGTGTTGTTCCCCATGGGCATGGTGTGGCTTCCTAGGTAGGCATCTGGGTTGCCAAAGGTGTTGTAAAGCCCTAAGATGATGGCTAGGCGGTTCCACCAAAAGGCTTGGCGGATATTCAAAGTTACGCCGTATTTACCCACCAACGAGCCATGTTGGGCAGCGTCCCAAATGCTATAAGTCTTTGTGAGTGGGTTATACCAGCCCGAGTCGTAAACAGGAACTGTCACCATTAAAAGAGTTTGGGACCGAAAGCCCACCAATTCAAAATTCTTATTCGTGTCGTAGATGAGCTTAAAACCCGGAGCGTTGTAGGTTTTGGGCGAAAAATAAAAGAAAGCCTGTGCGCTCAATTTTTTATAGTCATAAGTGGCGGTGATGCCGTGCCAGCCGTAGTTGATCATCTGCCCATTTGGCTTTTCATAGGCGGTTGAAGCGTAGAACTGATAAATCCACGAGTTAAACGCCAAGCCCCGCCCATAAGAGCTCCACCACCAAAGTTTGAGGTTTTTGATGGGTCGGTAGTAGAACTCAAAGCCCTGGTTTGACCCGCTCATGAAGTCAATGTTGGCCTCATAGCGTCCGATCTTAAAGCCAAACTTGTGTTTGTAATCGTATTGCAAAAAAGCGGTGTCGAGCACATAGGGGCGGGCGTGGTAAGCTCCGGATAATTGGGTGAGGTATTTGTTAAAAAAATACCCATGCCAACCCCCGATGAAGTTGTGCACCACAGAGCCATAAACTTGCCCGTCTTGGTCCCTCAAATATTTGGTGGAATCGTAGGGGATGCCCGCCATCGCCCCGCCTAAACTGAAGCTGAGTTCGTGATCTGTGGTGTGTTTGGGCAGTAGCCCCACTTTCATTTGGGCAAAGCCCACGATATCCACAAAGCTCTCTGTGGGGAAAATGCCATACTTGGTGTTGATCTTGGAATTGTTAAAACCTATTTTAGAGAAGTTGTCTAGCCGTCCGGAGAATTTAATGTCAAAGGCTTTGAGGGGATTTGTGAGCAAAGCCAAAAAAGAGAGGAGATGGCTTAATTTGCGTGTAGTCAAGCGTGTAGTCAAGGCAACCCTTTAGATTTAGTCTCTCAAGCTTTTAGCGCAGCTTTGAGCGATGTCACACCCATTTTTAGACAGAGTGTGCAGAGTATCTTTATAAATGTTACAAATTTTCACTAAAATTGCGCTTTAATGGCGGTCATTAAGTAACTGCGGTCTTGGTGCGTGGCTGGCGTGCTCGGATCTCTTGTGTACCAGTCGGCGATGTTGTAGCCCTTATGGGTGTCGACTTCATTGTATTCCAGCTTAATGTTAGTAGAAAAGTAACGATTCCACTTGATTCCCAAGTTCCACGCCACGCTTTGCTCATTCGCCCTAGGCGAGAAGGTCAAGCGCCCCACGAGCCCCCAAAAGAGCTTTTTATACACCCCCCCCATAAAGACAAAACCCGTCACCGCATTGGGTGAAATCATGTTATCCATGAGCCCACCGTAAACGCTGTTGTCGCGGTAGTCGATGCCAATCGGGCTACCATACCAGTTGATTCGAGCATTGGCGTTACCAATATTTTGGAAATACCCTGCGCCAAAGTTATACTGGTTATAGTCAAAGCGTTGGCGGATATAAATGCTCGTCCCTCCCTTGCCAAGCATTGAGCCCCGATACCAAGCGTCGTATAAATGGGCGCTATACACAGGGAAAATCACGGTCATTTCAGTGAGGGATTTAAAACCTAGTCCCTGAAAGGATGGATTGCTGTTGTAGTGGAGCTTGACCCCGGGGGTGGTGTAGGTGTTGGGGGAGAAGTAGACAAAACCCACCGCTGAAAAATGCTTTGTGTCGTAGTTTAACCCCACAGCGTGGATGCCTAAATCCACCACTTGACCTTTCTTGTTGGTGGTGGTGATGGGGGCATACCACGGACGGATAAACTCCCCCACCGCCAAAGCCCTGCCAAAGGAGCTAAACCAGCGCAATCTAAAGTAATGGCGGAATTTATAGGACGCTTCAAACCCCTCGGTGTACCCGCTCAAAAAAATCGTTTTAGACAGATAGCGCCCGACAATGATGGTTAGGGCGTGGTTATAGTCATAACGCAAATAGGCGTTGTAGAGCACATAGGGACGGGCTTGTTGCGTGGATTCAATATTAGACTTTTTCCACGGGGCGTTGCCCAAAAACCCCCACCAACGCCCAAAGTAAAAATATATTTTAGAGCCATAGAGTTGCCCCGTGCTCTGATCCACTAAAGTTTTGGTCGAGTCGTAAGCCAATCCGCCGATCCCTCCGCCAATCCCTGCACTGATTTTATTCTTGTCGTTCTCCCACAAGCTCGCGTCCACTTGAGCCTTGAGTGTGAGAATCATGAAACTTTCTGTAGGGAAGATGCCCTCTTTAGAGTTGATGGGGGAGTGGTTAAAGCCGATTTTAGCGACCGATTCGCTTGTCCCACTGAATTTATAATCAAAAGCCCCCAAAGAACCCACACAACACGCACAAACAAGTAAGCCTCTATGGCTCATCTATGGCTCATCTATTTTATACCTCTACTAGGTCAAAACTTCACAAGACCAAGCCCATTTTGACAAAATTAAAGTTCTACTTTATGGATCAAAGTTTTACTTTAATTTCGGTAAAAATATGGCTTCTATCTTGGTCGGTGGCGGGCTGATCGGGCAAGAAAGGTCCGTTCCAACCAATTTTATAACCTCGATGCATGATTTGGTTATAGTATTCTATTTTAATGTCGGCATAAAAATGCTTAGAAAACTCGTAACCGAGGTTAAACGCAAAAACCTGTTCATCCGCACGGGGACCATAGGTCAAACGGCCGATCAAACCCCAAAGCCATTTTTTATACACACCCCCGCCAAAGAGAAAAGCCGTGAAGGCGTTGGAGTCCATCATGTAGGAGAGGGAGTTGATGGTGTTGGCATAGACGGTGTTGTCCCAAAAGTCAAACCCTAAGCGGCTCCCGTGGTAGCCGATCATCCAGTTGGCGTTGCCAAAGTTTTGGTAAATTCCGCCCCCAAAGTTGTAGTTGTTGTAATCAAAACGCTGTTTAATCATCAAGCTGTGGGCGTTTCTATGCGAGATCATGCCAAACTGGTAGGTGTCCCAAAAGCGTTTGGCGTAAAAGGGGTTTAACACCGTGATGTCGGTTTGCGAGCGCCAGCCTATCCCTTTAAATTTGGGGTTGCTGTCATACATCAAAGTAAAGCATGGGCTGTATTCGTTGTTGGGCGAAAAATAGACAAAGGGCACCACACTAAAGCCCTTATACTCCCAAGTGATGTAAAAGGCGTGCACCCCGGGGTTGATCTTCTTGCCATCGGCTAGGGTGTAGGTTTTGGGAGAGTAGAAGTTATACAGCCACTCGTTGTAAGCAAAGCCCCGTCCAAAGCAGCTAAACCACCAAAACTTAAAATGGTTTAAATTTAAGGTCATGTCTAGCCCTTGGGTGTAACCACTCATGTAGTCAGCTGGCGATTCATAACGCCCACCTCTAAATCTAAAAATGTTCTTGTAAGAATAGTCAATGTAGGCGTTGTAGATCACATAATTACGGGTGTTGTGGGCATACCCCTGGATACAATCGGCCGTATTAACCCCTCCAATGCTTGTGGCATCCGACATGGCTTGTAACTGGGCTGCGCTTTTACCTGCATAGGATGCCTGGCTTCCTCCCCTAGTACCCATACCAGCACTGCGCCCAAGGTTTTTGCCCCACGAGCCCGCCCCAGTAACCAAAGTAGTTCCAAGCCATATCCCCATAGGGCTTGCCCGTAACTTGGTTGATGGTGTACTTTGTCCCATCGTATATAAGGCCCCCACCAAACCCCCCTAGACTCCCTGACATATGGTGGCCATTAGCCGTTGCGCTTTTAGGCAAGAGCTCGGGAAAGTCTAGCTGGAGATAAGCCACAACGGTGACAAAAGTCTCTGTGGGGTAAAGACCCTTATTGGTGTTGATGGGCTTGTTGTTGAATCCGATTTTAGAGAAAGACTCTGCCCCCGCTTTAAATTTGGCAAAAGACTCCAAATTGCGCAAATCTAGATGCTTCCAATCTAGGGCGGAAGTTTGGGACACAAGACCCAAACAAGTGGCTAAACTCTTAGTGAGCGACACAATTTTTTTCATTACCATCCTTTTGTTGTCATCGTGTAATTCTCGGGCAGAGCAGACCCAAGAACCCCTGTTGTAGAAACTTGAAACCAAAGCAGTGGGGTTATTGTGTTACCCTTAAGGTACGCCTCGCGCAAAGGGGCATTGCGCGCATCATCCTCCTTCCGTAAAAAATAATCATCATGATCAGAGAAGAAAGGCTTTGTGGGGATTTTATTAAAATTGCTGTCATTTTATCCATCAATTCTCCTCAAATCTAAAAATTAAAGACAAACATCCGAGGATATTTACTTTTATGCGCTAAGGATAACAAAGATTTGCTTAAATCCCCCCGATTTCTTTGTTTGGTTTGACCCTAAAAGGCAGCCGAGATGTTTGTGTAAAGAGCACTCCTATCCTGATAGCCTCCGCCACAATAAGTAACACAAACTTGGTCGTTTAAGCCCGCCTGGTAGCCCTTATTGGTGTGGACTCCATAGTAGGCCAAATCGATCGTGGCCTTTAAGTATTGATTGAAGTTGTAACCCAAAGTGAGCATGTAGCGTCCTTCCCACGCCACGGGTGCACTCGTCCACTGCCATTGCATCCGCCACAAGAACTTTTTATTAAAGTGTGTGCCCCCATAGGCGATCGCCCCGGTCACGGCATCCGCTTTTAAAGCCGTGCCCGCTGTGCCCACATAAACGCTATTGCCCCCCAAAAGCACACCTGCGGGATTACCCATGTTGCCCACATAGGTGTTGGGGTTGCCAAAGTTCTTATAGAAAGTCCCCACAAGGTAGTAGTTGTTGTAATCAAAGCGCTGGCGCAAAATGAGGCTTTGGCCAGTTTGGGTGATGGGTGTGCCGTATTTATACTTCAGTGCCCCCGTTGAACCAAAGACCATCCAAGGCTCATACACGGGGAAGATCGCAGTGATGTGGGTGTCTGATTTAAAACCCTTGCCGTCAAAATTAGGGTTGGTGTCCCAGCCGAGTGTAAAACCTGGGGCGTTGAAAGTCTTAGGCGAGAAGTAGTAGAAGAATTCAGCCAAGATTTTATGTTGGTTGTAAATGAGTCTTGCTGCGTGTGTGCCATAAGAGAGTTTGTAACCCACAGGTGTCCAGCCCCCCTGGGCGTTTCTCACATAACCCCCGCTGTAAGAGGTCCTAGGGGCGTACCAATTGATCAAGAACCCGCTGCTGGCAATCGCGCGCCCAAAGGAGCTAAACCACACCAAGCGGGCGTGTTTGTACTGCCCAAACACTTCAAAGCCTTGTGTTTTCCCGCTGCGATAGGGCATGGTAGAGGTGTAGCGCCCGCCCTTGATCCCAAAGTAATTCTTATATTGGTATTCCAAGAAGGCATCGCTCCAAATATAGGTACGGGCCAGCGACCTTTTAAAGCTGTCTTTTAGGTTGTCATCGCCTGTGGCGATGGAGTTGGAGGCTCCGCCTAAATACCCATTGTAGTAACCAAAGTAGTTGAAGATTTGGCTGCCCCGATCGAGGTTTTTAGTGCTGTCGTAGAAAATACCCCCGACCATGCCGCCGATCCCGCCTTTGAGACTATGGGCGGATTTTTTAGGGAGTAAACTAAAGCTCAAATCCAAATACCCCGACACAGTGGCGTATTGTTGCATGGGGTAAAGCCCTCTTCTGCGATCCATGGTCCGCTCGTTAAACCCAATTTGCGAGGTTTGTTCGGCGCGCCCGCCAAACTTATACTCGAAAGCGTCCATAGAGGTCGCAAATAACATCAATGGTCCACAGACATAGGTGAGAACGGAGAAGTTCGATCGAATGCCCAAATCTTGTTCTTGTTGCAGTTCGTGTCTATCTTGCATGTTGCCTCCTTGGCCGATTCGCATAGACCGAGTAAAACCTTCTTCTAGCCCCGCTAGAAGTGCTCTACCTTTGAGATTATAGTTGGAAACTCTGTTAGAGTTGTACCAAGCCCGCTCTTAAGCACTAGAGAACAAGGCAACGCTACACAAAGTAACTAAGCCACTTTGGATCAACCGTGGATTTAGGGTTTGTGTGGACTCATTGTAAAATTACTGAGTTTTGGGTACAATGGCGTCTTTCATGTGAATTGAACGATAAGGGGCATGATGAATAGATACTTCATAACGGGGCTTGTATCGTCTATTTTGAGCGTGTGGTTGGTGGCGCATAATTTGCCACAGGACGAAGTGGCGCAAAACACCACCCACAACAAAACCTTTAAAAAGAGCAGCAAACCCACGACCCAAGAGCGGCTCAACGCCTTAAAAAAATTCTCCAATGTGGTGGAGGAAATCGAGCGCTACTATGTAGATGAAGTCAGCATCAACGATATTGTGGATAAAGCCATTGATGGGCTGATGACAAATTTAGATGCGCACTCGTCCTACTTAACGCCTAAGAAATTTAGGGATTTTAAAGCCCAAACAGAGGGCGAATTTGGCGGGCTAGGCATCACGGTGGGTATTCGCGATGGCGCGCTCACGGTGATCGCCCCCTTAGATGACACCCCCGCCTTTAGAGCCGGGATCAAGGCCGGGGATGTGATCTTGAAGATCAATCAAGAGAGCACTCTCAACATGAGCATTGACAACGCTGTCAATCTCATGCGTGGCAAGCCAAAAACCCCCATTGAGCTCACTTTGGTGCGTAAAAACGAATCCAAGCCCATTGTGGTGAAAATGTTACGCGATATCATTAAAATCAAATCCGTGCATGCTAAAAAAATCGAGGGCACACACTTCTTATATGTGCGAGTCAATTCCTTTGATCGCAATGTGGTCAAGGGGGTGCTCACAGAGTTGAGCAAGGCTAAAAACCTACAAGGCATTGTGCTTGACCTGCGCTCCAATCCAGGAGGACTCTTAAACCAGGCCATTGATTTGTCTAATCTCTTCATCAAGCACGGCATCATTGTGTCGCAAAAAGGGCGAGTCAAATCCGAGGACATTGAATACCGCGCCAATGGCAAAGCCCCCTACCCCGATCTACCCATAGCCGTGTTGGTGAACGCCGGCACCGCTAGTGCGAGCGAGATCGTCTCAGGGGCTTTGCAAGATCACAAACGCGCGGTCATCATCGGGGAGAGCACCTTTGGCAAGGGCAGTGTGCAAACCACTTTCCCCGTGGGTAGGGACGAGGCGATCAAAATCACCATCGCCCGCTACTACTTACCCAGCGGGCGCACGATTCAAGCCGTGGGGATCAAGCCCGACATTGTGGTGTACCCCGGCAGCGTCCCCCAAGATGAAAGCAAGTTTAGCATTAAAGAGGCGGATTTAAAACACCACTTGCAACAGGAATTGCAGTCGCTAAATGCCAAAGGCGAGCATAAAAAACTAGAACATGGCAAAAAGGTTGAGGACAAAGAGAGCAAACCCATCACCCAAAAGGACATCAACGCCGACATCCAGCTAAAAACCGCCATAGACACCCTGAAAGTTTGGGACATCCTAACCGCCCCCAACAAAGAGAGTGCGCATAAGTAGGCACTTGTGAGGGCCTGGCTAGCTTGCCTTTTATACTTCTTGCTTTGCTTAGTTGGTTTGCAAGGCGAGGAGGTGCGGGCCAAGGTCGTGTATGTCAAGGTGGTGAATCTTCAAGATTTAGCCAACAAGCCCGTGTATGTAGGGCAGAAAATCAGTGTGCAATACAATATAATGCTCTTCTCCCAGGCCAAATTTTTGGGGGCAGAGCTCGTAAACCTGCCAGACCCTAAAAAGCTCAAACGCCTAAACTTCACCCCAAATTGGGTCGCTTCGGGCACAGACAGCTACAACGCCACTTACAATTACAAGGTCTTAGGTACGAGGGCGGTGATCCCCGCCCTTCAAGTGAGTGCCTTCGTGCAGGATCAAGGCTATTTGGATAAATCCAGCACACCCCCCATCCCCTTGCAAGTAGTGGACCTCTCAGCCCACCCAGATTATGCGGGTGTGGTGGCCACAGACTTTAGCGTTACCGGCTATAAGGTCAAAGAATATGACAATGCAAACAATATTTTAGTCGTTGAGTTGCAAACAAAGGGGGCAAATTTAGAAGATTTTAAAATCCCCGGCGGATTCAAACAAGGCTTTGAAAGCAGCCATTTTGGCACAGACGATGCCAGTGGAGTTTATTACTGCATTCTGCCAAAGAGCATGCAAAACATCTCCTTTAACTATTTTTCTTTAGTAGAGGCGCAGTTTAAAGAAGTGCATTTTTCGCTCATTCCCATTGAAGAGAGTGTCAGCACACAGAGCAACCTAAAGCCTAAGAATAATCTGCTGCTTTTCTCCAACATCTTTTTAATGGTTTTATTGCTCATGGCGGTGCTGTGCTATTTTTTCACCCGCTACAAAAACACCGCCTTAGTTGTATCTGTTTTGTTTTTAGGGATTTTGTTATGGAATATCCTTTCCACCTACCGCACAGGGATGTTAAGGGCAAGAGCAGCGATCAAAATCTTACCTACGCAAAACTCCACTTTGCTCGCCATCCCTAAAGAAGCCTTGCATGTTAAAATCATAGGCGAACACGCCAAATACTACAAAATCATGACAGATGATGAAAAAATCGGTTGGGTGAGGAAGGAAGATGTGGAATAAGATTCGGGGCATTTATGCGCTCCTAGTTGTGGGCTTGGGGCTGGGGTTCATCATTTTAATGAACTTCTTAACCCGCAAACACAACAATTCTAGGCAGACTCGTAAATGGTGCCGCTCCTTCTTCACACTCATGGGCTCTCCTCTAGAGAAAGTCGGGGAGTTTGATTTGAGCGCAAATTTAATTGTCTTAAACCACCAAAGCATCATCGACATCATTTGCCTAGAAGCCTACCACCCCCGCAACATCTGCTGGGTCGCCAAGAAGGAGTTGGGCGACATCCCCTACTACGGCTATGCGCTTAAAACCCCCGAAATGATTCTCATCGACAGAGAGGATCGGCGTGGGCTTGCTTCCCTGCTCAAAATTGCCAAAGAAAAGCTCGAGCAAGATCGCCCTTTGGTGATCTTTCCCGAGGGCACTAGGAGTCGGGGGCTAGAAAAATTCTTGCCCTTTAAGCCGGGGGCTAAGGTTTTGGCAGAGAAATTGCATTTAAAAATCCAGCCCATTGTGTTGCTCAACACCCGTAGGATTTTTAACACGAAACCCATCGAATCGCATGCCACACACTTACGCATGGTGCTTTTAGAGGCGTTTGAGCCCGATTTAAATACAGATTGGTACAAGGATTTAGAGGAGCGCATGCAAGCTGAATATAGCAAACATTATAAAGAACTCAATAGCTAGACTTGCATTTTTATAAAAGTTGTGCTAAAATGTCCGCTTTTGGGGTGTTAGCTCAGCTGGGAGAGCGCAACGCTGGCAGCGTTGAGGTCAGGGGTTCGATCCCCCTACACTCCACCATTCCCTAAAATCTAAAAACTTTAATTATTTGCTTAAGAAGTCAGCGATCGCTGTGGCTTTGTCGGTTTGCTCCCAACTAAATCCTTCCCGTCCAAAGTGTCCGTAAGTCGCTGTTTGGCGGTAAATGGGGCGCAGTAGGTCCAAACTCTCAATGATCCCCTTTGGGGTGAGTTTAAAGAGCGCACGCACGCAGGCTTCAAGCTCTTGAGGGTCATAAATGCTGGTGTGGTGGGTGTTGATGTAGACAGACACAGGGTCCACAATGCCGATCGCATAGGCTAACTGCACAGTCGCGCGCTTACACACCCCACTAGCCACCAAGTTTTTAGCGATGTAACGCGCCATGTAGGCTGCGCTACGATCCACCTTTGATGGGTCTTTGCCGCTAAACGCCCCACCCCCATGCGGGCAAGAGCCCCCATAGGTGTCTACGATGATTTTGCGCCCCGTAAGCCCTGCATCGCCCTGTGGTCCGCCGATAACAAACTTACCCGTGGGATTGATGTGGTATTTGATGTTGTCGTCTAAAAACTCTTTAGGTAAAACTTTATACACCACTTCCTCAATCACCGCTTCGCGTAAGTGTTTTTGGTCGATCTCGGGGGAGTGTTGGGTGGACACCACGATCGTGTCGATGCCTACGGGCTCATAGCCCTCGTAGCGGATCGTGACCTGCGCCTTGCCATCGGGGCGTAAAAAGGGCAGAATTGCGCTTTTTCTAGCATCGGCCAGCCCCAAAGTGATGGCGTGCGCCAGGCTAATGGCTAAGGGCATGCACTGTGGGGTTTCATTGCAGGCATAGCCAAACATGAGCCCCTGATCGCCCGCCCCCACTTCACCATCTTCACGGTCCACGCCCTGATTGATGTCGGGGCTTTGTTCGCCGATCCCATTAAGCACCGCGGCACTGCGGTAGTCAAAGCCATAGAGCGCATCCGTGTAGCCGATGTCTTTGACCACGCCTCTTGCGATCTCTTGCATGGGGGCGTAGATGTTGGTTTTCAGCTCGCCCGTGATGACACAAAACCCATTGGCAAGCAAAGTTTCACACGCTACACGGGCGTTTTTGTCCCGCTCAATGATGTAATCTAAAACGGCATCGCTGATTTGATCCGCCATTTTATCCGGATGCCCTTCTGTTACCGACTCTGAGGTGAAAAGATAAGAGCTCATGAGCCCTCCTTATTATTTTTTATTGCATGGCTTGCGTTATTTCATTTGTGCTGCCACTTCGGCTGCAAAGTCCTCACTTTTCTTTTCAATCCCCTCGCCCACTTCAAAGCGGATGTATTCCACAATGTGGATTGTGTCGCCTAGTTGTGCGCTTCTTTCATCCAAAACTTGTTGGATGGTTTTTTTGTCGTCCATCACGAAGAATTGTCCGAGCAAAGTGAGTCGTTGATCTAAAAGCGTGTTGTCGGCGATGAAGCGCTCCATTTTGCCGGGAATGATTTTGTCAAAGATTTTTTCAGGCTTACCTTGATCCCTTAGCTCTTGTTTATAGACTTCCTCTTGCTTGGCTAAAATATCTGCGCTAAGTTCGGCACGGCTCACATAGGTGGGGATGTGCTTTAAGGGTTTGCCTAGTCTTTTTGCCTCTTCGTTTTCCTTTTCAATCTCTGCCACTAGGGCTAATTTTTCCTTAGCGATGAAGTCAGGGCTAAAGGCTTTGTAGTCTAAAACCACGGGCTTCATGGCAGCGGCATGCATGGCGATGTGGCGGGCAAGTTCGCGCAATTTATCGGCGTTAGCGGGGTGATTGTGGGCGATTTTGATGATCGCACCTACGCGGTGGTTGGCGTGTAGATAGCCATTTAACACCTCGTTTTGCCCCGCTTGCACGCAAGCTAGGCGGCGCACCACGATGTTTTCCCCGATTTTAGCCACTGCGGCGTGCAAATAGGACTCGTAAGCCTGCCCCTCAATTTGGAGTTGGTATAACTCTTTGGTGTCTTTGGGTTGTTTGTCTTTGGCAAGCTCTAAAGATTTTGCCACTAAGGCTTTAAAGTGGTCGTTTTTTGCCACAAAATCGGTTTCGCTGTTGATCTCTAGCATGGTCGCGCTGCTAGCCTCCACGGCCAAAGCCACCACACCCTCGCTCGCCACACGGTCGGCCTTTTTGATCGCTTTGCTCAAGCCCTTTTCTCTTAAATACTCCACAGCTTTTTCGAGATTTCCATCGCACTCTACAAGGGCTTTTTTGCAATCCATTATGGGTGCATCTGTCATTTCCCTTAATTGTTTGACTTGTGTGGCACTGACACTACTCATGTTCAACCCCCTCTTCTTGGGCGATTTCCTCTAAGACTTCCTCTTTTTCAGCTTCGCTAGCTGCTTGTACTTCCTCCACCATTTCCTCATTTTTACCCACAAGCTCGCGTCCCTCAGTGATCGCCTCTGCCATTTCCTTACAGAAAAGACCGATCGAGCGGATCGCATCGTCATTGCCGGGGATGGGGTAATCCACCAAATCGGGGTCGCAATTCGTGTCTAGGGGCGCGATGATGGGGATACCCAAACGGCGCGCCTCAGCCACGGCGATTTTTTCCTTCACTACATCCACGATAAACATCATGTCGGGCATTTTTTTCATGTGGCGCACCCCACCTAGATACTTCTCAAGCTTTCCTTTTTTGCGTAAAATCATGAGTTTTTCTTTCTTGGTGAGCAAGTCGATCTGCCCGCTGCTCTCCATTTCCTCCATGATTTCCAGCTTACGCACAGATTTTCTAATGGTGCTAAAATTCGTCAGCATGCCACCCAGCCAGCGGTAATTGACATAGGGGACATTCACCTGCATGGCATACTCTTTGAGCGCGTCGCTGGCTTGTTTTTTTGTGCCCACAAACATGATCGTTTTGCCCTCTGCGCTCGCATCGCGAACAATATTGTATGTGTAGCGGAAGTAACGCAAAGTTTTTTGCAAATCGATGATGTGGATGTTCTTACGCACACCAAAGATAAAGCGGGCTGTTTTGGGGTTCCAACGCCGTGTTTGGTGGCCAAAATGCACCCCGCACTCTAGTAAATCCTTCATTGTGATCATACTTGACTCCTTAAAGTTTTGCCGCCACGCTCCCTAAAAACACTTTAAGGTGGGGCGTGTGTGATTTTGCATAAAGCAAGCGTTCATCTTAGCGTAAAAAGAATAAAGGCAAAATTAAGCCACGCACCGCAAGGTGCGCTCGTGGACTTTAACCCCAAATGTGGATTTTAGGCGTGGGGGTGTTCGTGGGGGTGTGCGCTGTGGGGATGAGCACCATGTGGATGCGCTCCGTGGGGATGTCCGCCATGTGGGTTGCCCTTTGTGTGGGGGTTGCCCTTGGCTCCCACATAAGAGATGTGCCCGTGTGCATCAATGTCGTAAGCCTGCCCAAAACCTTTGACAAACCGCCCTTTGACAAACTCTAACTTGATCAAATGGAAGTCTTGCATGTGGCGGATGGTTTCTAAGCCCCGCCCTTTGCCATGCTTTGCCAAGAAATTATCATACACTCTGTCAAATTCTTCACCTCTTTCAATGAAGTGCAATTTTGTTCTGTAACGCAAGCGTTTGCGTAAAATAGGTGATTTTGCACTCGCCTCGTCTTCTAAAAACATGACTTCGACATTGTTTGGGTGGGCTTTTAGGCTTTTGAAGTGCTCGGCGACCTCGCTCACATAGATGTAAAAATGCTTGTGGTCGTGGTGTTCATCAAAGAGCAATGCGCTGTAAGAGCAAATCACTTCGTTTTCAGGGCTAAGGCTGGCGATACACACACTGCTAAAGCTGTCTCTAAATTGCTCTAAATCCTCTTTCACGCCCTGCATGTCTGTGGTTTGTGGGATGGACTTACACAAATCAATGATGGCATCTTTGATGTCTTTCATCTCGGTCACCCTAGCGGGGTAGTCGATTTTTTGGATTTGTTCTTGTGCCCCCTCTTTGATTTTATAGGCAATCTCAATAAACTCTGTTGTGGCATTTTTTAAATGCACATCGACTGCGTTCTTAATTTGCCCGAATTTGGCGAGTAGGGCTTCCATGTCTTTCACATGGTGTTCGTTCATGTGCTTTAGGATAAACTGAAGATCCATATAAAACTCCTTGTTGTTGTTAAAATGCGTACCATTATAACACTCTAAAGTTAATGAAATCTTGTTTTTGGTTAATAATGAGAAAATAAGGGGAGTTTTAGGCATTTTAGTAACTTTTTACACCACATACAAGCACAAGCACTGTGCTTGTGCTTGCCTAAGCTGGCTAGCAATCCTTAAATTTTAAAGAGAACATGGGGCATAAACCCATGGGGGTGTGTTGGTTTATCGTTAAAACCATTAGCTTAGCCCCCCCCTATTTTCTTAGGACATGTGCTCCTAATGGCACAAAAGAGGGGTTAGCATGCCGCTGCTCTACACCATTGCTGCCCTCGTGGTTGGCGCAGCTGTGTGGACTCACAACAAATACAAAAATGAACCCAAACCCACTCCACAAAAACCTAAGCCCATCTATTTGCTCTATGGCATGCCTTATGCAGGTAAGAGCACATTAGTCTATGTTTTGGTTGAAAACAAATTTGTAGAAAGCCCCGTAAAGCTACAGCTACAATCTAGCCTGAAAAATACGAAATATGGGATTTAATCCTTGTGGATTGCGCGGGTGCTAATCCAAAGCTCAACAATGATTACACAGATCAAGAGTTAGCCAAACCCAATGTAGGTGAAAAACACTTGGTCTATGTTTTTAGCGCAGTGCAATACAGCCAAAACCCCGAGTTTGCCAAAAAAGTCCAAACAGACCTTGAAGTTTATAACGATTTTGCTAAGGACAAGTGGAGCATCCACGAAATTTTTGCTTTAGGCACGCACAGCCCATGAGGTGAAGACGACTCGAGTCCACCACAGCCCGCACAGTCCACACGTATAGACACAAGGCGTCTCATTGACGAGCTTAGCCCCCTAGCAAGTGTGGGAATCTTTGAGCTTAAAGATGTGCCTAGCCTAGAAATCCGCGCATTTTTAGGAGTTTCACAATGAGTGTCTATGCCTATATGCAAGTGGCAAGTGGGGCAACGCCTTAAAGTGGTGCAAGATGGTGTTTTACAAGATGATGGCCAAGCTTTAGACACCATTAACCAGCACATCTTGGCCCTTAATGCCGACCTTAGCCACGATGCGCTCTATAGCATTAGGGGCAAACGCTTGGCATGCCTAAAACACCCACAATTGGATCACATTGGGCGGATGAATCATGCCATTTTTCTCTACGATGAGGACGAGAATCTAAACGCCGTTGCTAAAAGTGCTGAGGTTTTAGGCTTTGATTTGACAAAAACCCTAAACAAACTCAAATGGATGAGGTTTTTTATGCCGTGGTGGGCGCTTTTAGCGTGGTTTCGTAAAAAATTTAAAAACTAAAAAAGGACAAACATGGACAAACGGATTTTATTAGACCAGGCTCAAGAGGATAAATTTAACCGTGCAAAGGAACTTTTTCCTACAGACATGCAAAAACTGAAAGAGCATCCAATTCAAACGGGTGCGCTTAAAAATATTAAACCATTTACCCCAGCATTTTTATCCTCTAGAAGACTACCAAGAGGAGTACCACAAAGGTTTGGCGCAGTTCTTAAGTACACTCTTTAGCAAAATTGGTAAAAAATCGTTCGATTTCAAAATGAGCCGAAGCCAAAATGAGTTCCTCAAGCTAGAAGAGGGCATCAAACTGCATGCAGGTACAGGAGCCATTGTGGCAGACTTTGAAGCAGAGGGGGAGGTGGAAAATACAGAACAAAGTAGCAAACAGGTGAAAAGCACCCTAAAACACATAGCCGGAGATTATGGAGGCAAGTGTAGCCCCAAAGAATTGCAAGAGTGGTTAGGTGAACAAGGCATAGATATGCACATTTTAGGCAAGTTAGGCGTGACTGACATTGTGGAAACATTCATAAGAGAGGGGCAGATTAGGGGCAGATTAAAGAAGGGGCAATTCTCAAACGTCATTACATGCTAGAGAGAATTTTTCAAGAAGCCCATCAAGAACAAAGAGATTTTTACGCTCTTTTAGAAAATAAGGGGGTTAGCCGCCTCTTTGCCAAAGGGTTTATCAAGAAATTATTGGGGCTAAACCTGAGCGCACAAGCGGATGGGGCAGACAAAGTGCAAAAACAGACAAAGAGCTATGAAAAATATGCGCTGTTCTACACCGTTGTATTTTAAAAATACCAGGTATGGGATATGAAAATGCTGTAATTACGCACGAATCGAGAGCCCAACTCGGTGTCAAAGGGGAATTTAATCCCAAATTCAAAAGACACATCATGGTAGAGAATGACGGTCTGAAAGCGGACACCCACTTGCCCTAAGAGTCTGAAGTAAGTCCCCTTAAAGGAAAAACTTGTGAAAGAGCGGTAATTTTCCACAAAGAAATTTTGTGAAAATTCAGAAGTTGTCCACGTGTTGCCCGCCACCATCATCCCATAAAAGAGTCCCCACACATTGAGCGGGTTTTTGTTGTACTCAATCAGCAAATCTGCCCCTGCCCCATAGGTGAACATGTTCGTTTCAACATTGCTTTTGGGGTCTAACATCACATACCCATAATCTAAAAAGGCGTAGTAGCGGGTGTAAAACCAACGATCTAATGGGTTAAATTCGTAGCCATAGACAATGCTTGCCCCTTCAATGGTGCGGACATTTTTCACGGGGGTGCCATTTTGGTAGGTGTAAAATTGCATTTGGCCGACTTGGTACTGGCTTAGCAAAAACGTGCGGCTCTTGGCGGCTTGCAAGGGGGGCAATAAAATACAGACGGCACCCGCCACAAGGGCAAGCTTACGCATCAGATGGAAAATGGGGGGTCCTTCTACCGTTAGTAGTTATGATTTAAGGGCGAAGCTAAGTTGTCCTCGTGATTGGTCCAGTTTTGGAGGATATTGCTGTTTTGAGGGGTGTAGAGCGGACCTGCGCCTTGCGTGGCCTGTTGGACGGCGTTCTCTTCATCCACAATGCGATCAATCCTTTCGGTGGTTTTGGCATCGTCAATCCTATGGTCCAAGCCTGATTCGATGTTATTGTCCTTGTTGGATTTTACCAAGGTCATTTTATTGAGCGTCTTAGGGTCGGCATCTTTGGTCCGATTGACAACTTTTGTATCGGCGGGTTTCGCTTGCTGACTAGAGGTTTTGCTTGTGTCTTTGCACGCTTGCAAGCCAAAAGCCCCCGTTGCGGCTAAAATTGAAAATCCTAAAAAACGTAAGAGTTTGGAGTTCATCCACTTCCTTTTTGGGCTATAATAACCATGCTTTATTAAATCTAAGTTAAAGATTTGACCATGTTGCCAACAAAAGTGGGAGGGATTCACCCTAATTTGGATTTGGGTGTGGGTTTGCCCTTGGCCCATTTTTTAGAGATCATTTTAAACCCCCCTAAAGTCTACACCCCCTACAACTTGCTAGACGTTTTAGAATCGGGGACTGTGGGCTGCGTAGAGGTAGAATATGTAGACATACGCGCAGGTAGGATTTTAAAAATCCAAACCCAAGTCAAAACAACGGGCAGAGGGCTCGAACTGCTCTTTTTTAACCACTCCCCCTATCACCTTAAAAATTTTACCAAAAAGCGTTATTTCATTTATGGCAAATTAAGCACCAATCCCTACACCAACGCCCCACAAATGGTTAACCCAAAGATCATTGCCGCTCCCAACACCGTTGCCATGCGTTTTGACAAGGATTGCAAGAAACTCGCTGCCTTTTTAAAGCAAGATCAATACAAAACCTACCTTGACTTTTGCCTAGCCACCCTCACACCCCAAAATTTAGAAAAGCTCATGAGTCTGGGCGTGCCTAAGCAGGTGGTGCAACACATCAGCGAGATTTTCCACCCCAGCATGGATTTTGCCCTAGCCTACAACACCCACAAGGGTTTTTGCCCGCCCCACCTACAAGCCTTAAAGTATATAGAAGCTTTGGCGTATATGTGTGCCCTAAGCTCTAAGACTTTTGATTTTCCCGCCAAGTTTGGCCAGCACGCCAACACACAGGCTTTAGCTGATTTTGTTAACAACTTGCCCTTTGCACTCACCAACGACCAACAAAGGGCGGTTGAGAGCATTAAGCACGACATGCAAGGTTTGAAAGCCACAAAACGTCTCGTGATGGGTGATGTGGGTTGTGGCAAAACAATGGTGATTTTAGCCAGCGTGGCGTTATGCGCCCCCTATAAAAGCCTATTAATGGCCCCCACGAGCATTTTAGCCAAACAAATTTACACCGAAGCCGTGAAATACTTGCCTAAAAGCATCAAACCCCTATTACTCTTAGGCGGGACAGCCAACAAGCAAAAAGAGGCCTTTAATGAGGCGGATTTCATTGTCGGCACCACCGCTCTGCTCTACGCCCCCCTAGACACTTCTAAGGTCGCCCTAGTCATCAGCGATGAGCAACACCGCTTTGGCACAAAACAGCGCCACACCCTGCAAACCCTAGCCACGCAAGCGGGCAGCAAACCCCACTATCTGCAATTTTCCGCCACACCCATCCCTAGGACTTTAGCGATGATGGGGGCTAAATTCATCGCCACGAGCTTTTTAAAGGACAAGCCCTACACAAAGGACATACAAACCCGTATCGTGGATAAACCCCAATTCAACGCTCTTTTAACCCACATCAAAGCCGAGATCGGAGCGGATAAACAAGTGGCGGTCATTTACCCTTTGGTGGAAGAAAGCGAAACCATGGATTATCTCTCTTTAAAGGAGGGCGCGCCCTATTGGCAAAAACGCTTTGAAAAGGTCTTTGTGGTGAGCGGTAAGGACAAGGATAAGGAAGACATCATGGAGATCTTTGCCAAAGAGGGGCAACTTTTACTCGCCACAACTTTGATTGAAGTGGGGATCAGTCTGCCTAAACTCTCCACCATCGTGGTGGTGGGGCCTGAGCGCTTGGGACTTGCGACCTTGCACCAATTAAGGGGGCGGGTGGCAAGGCTTGGGGGCAGGGGCTATTGCTATCTTTTTACCCACCAACCCACCAACCGCCGTTTGCACGACTTTAGCCAAACTTTGGACGGCTTTGAGATTGCCAACTTAGATTTAAAATACCGCAATTCGGGCGACTTACTTCAAGGCACGCAGCAGAGTGGAGATGCCTTTAATTTCTTGGATTTAAGTCAAGATGCGTCCATTATTGAGAAAGTACGCACTCTTTTCTAAATTTAGACGTTTAAAAACCAAAAAGGACATTAAATTAAACGCTACTAATGCAATCTGTGCTATAATTGGGGCTTATGTGATATTTTTATGAAGGAGAACGCATGGATGTAGGCATCCAACAGGGCTATGCGCGTAGTGCTTCAGTGTCAACTACGGCTAAAACTTCCACCGAATACGATTATTCAATCGCCCGATTATTCATCATTGCCATGATCGCCTTTGGGGTCATTGGGATGTTGATCGGGGTGATTTTAGCGTTTCAGCTAGCCTTTCCCAAGCTTAACTATATTCTAGGCGAATACAGCATTTTTGGGCGTTTGCGGCCCGTACACACCAATGGCGTGATTTATGGCTTCACTTTGGGTGGGATTTGGGCGAGTTGGTATTATTTTGGACAAAGAGTCTTAAAAATTACCTACCACGACTATCCATTTTTAAAAATGGTGGGCTATCTACATTTTTGGATTTGGATTTTAACCTTAATCTTGGGTGTGGTGAGCCTACTAGGTGGAATCACCCAAAGCAAAGAATACGCTGAATTGGCATGGCCTTTAGACATTTTGGTCGTGGTGGTGTGGGTGCTTTGGGGCATTAGCATGTTTGGGAGCATGGGGGTTAGACGCGAAAACACGATCTATGTTTCGCTTTGGTATTACATTGCAACCTATGTAGGCATCGCTGTGCTTTACATCTTCAATAACCTTTCCATCCCCACTTACCTAGTTGCCCACACCGGCAGCCTTTGGCACTCCATTTCTATGTATGCCGGTAGCAACGATGCCCTCGTGCAATGGTGGTGGGGGCACAATGCGGTGGCATTTGTGTTCACGAGTGGGGTGATCGGCACGATTTATTACTTCTTACCTAAAGAGAGCGGACAACCCATTTTCTCTTACAAGCTCACTTTATTTTCCTTTTGGAGCTTGATGTTTGTCTACATTTGGGCGGGTGGACACCACTTGATTTACTCCACAGTGCCCGATTGGGTGCAAACCTTGTCTTCTGTCTTCTCTGTGATTCTCATCATCCCTTCTTGGGGAACGGCGATCAACATGCTCTTGACTTTAAGAGGGCAATGGCACCAACTCAAAGAATCACCCCTCATTAAATTCTTGGTTTTAGCAAGCACCTTTTACATGCTCTCCACTTTAGAAGGCTCTATTCAGGCCATCCGCTCCGTCAATGCCCTAGCGCACTTCACCGATTGGATCATCGGGCATGTGCACGATGGCGTGCTAGGATGGGTGGGCTTTACACTCATTGCAGCGGTTTATCACATGGTGCCCCGTGTGTTTAAACGAGAAATTTATTCCGGCAAACTCATGGATGTGCAGTTTTGGCTCATGACTTTAGGCATCGTGCTTTACTTCTCCTCCATGTGGATTGCGGGGATCACACAAGGGATGATGTGGCGCGATGTGGATCAATACGGTAATCTGGTGTACCAATTCATTGACACCGTGCGGGTCTTGTTCCCCTACTATTTGATCCGTGGCTTTGGTGGCAGTTTGTATCTCATCGGGTTCTTTATCTTCCTTTATAATGTGTTGATGACGATCCAAAAAGGGCGCGTTTTGGAAAAAGAACCTGCCTACGCCACGCCCATGGGCATGCAATAAGGAGCGCAGATGTTTACTTTCTTAGAAAAAAACCCATTCTTTTTCACGCTCGCCTTTGTAGTCGCCTTTGCGGTGGCAGGTGTGGTGGAGATTTTGCCTAACTTCTTTAAATCCGCCCGCCCCATTGAGGGGCTAAAGCCTTACACGATTTTAGAAACCGCCGGGCGGCAGGTGTATATCAATGAGGGGTGCTACAACTGCCACTCCCAACTCATCCGCCCCTTTCAAGCTGAAGTGCAACGCTATGGGGCTTATAGCCTAAGTGGAGAATACGCCTACGATCGCCCTTTCTTGTGGGGGTCTCGGCGCATTGGTCCTGATTTGCACCGCGTGGGCGATGTGCGCACCACTGCGTGGCATGAAAAACACATGCTAGATCCCACCAGCGTGGTGCCCGGTAGCATCATGCCCGCTTATAAGCACCTCTTTAAAAAGGATGCCGACTTTAACACTGCCTTTGCTGAAGCTTACACCCAAAGAAGTCTTTAATGTGCCTTACGACAAACCCGGTGGCGTGCAACTAGGCGGCATGCAAGAGGCGAAAAAGCTTTTCTTAGAGGAGGCTAAGGGCATTGTAGATCACATGCAAGACCCCGAGATCAAAGCCGCTTTAAAAGAGGGGCGTGTCAAAGAAATCGTGGCGTTGATCGCCTATTTAAACAGCTTGGGGCAAGGACGCATTGAGGCCCCAAAAGTGAGTGCAAAAGGACAATAAATGGACATTGACACTTTAAGAGGCTTTGCCTACGCCTTTTTCACGGTTTTGTTCACCCTCTTTTTATACTTTTACATCGCGTCCATGTATATCAAGGACAAAAAGGGGATCACCGATTACGAACGCTACAGCCAACTCGCTCTGCAAGACGAGCTAAACGACACACCCATTGAGCCCCGGCACTCATCCCATAAGAAAGGCTAAAAAAGATGGATATTTTAAAGGATCACATTAATTTATTTGCGCTAGGGGCAGCCCTTGTGATTTTGGTCGCCACGCTTAGCATGAGTTCCTCTCTCTTCAAAGCAATGCGCGAGAGCAAGGCAGATGGCGAGCTTTATGGGGGCAAGGACCACAGCTATGATGGCATCGGGGAGTTTCTTAACAACATCCCCATGGGTTGGATGATCAGCTTTTTAGTTTTCATTGTGTGGGGGCTTTGGTATATCTTTATGGGTTATCCCATGTCTAGTTATTCACAAATCGGGGAGTATAACAAAGAACTCGCCGCTTATAATAAAAACTTTGAAGCCAAATGGCAGAATCTCAAGGAAAAGGACCTAGAACAAATGGGGCAGGGCATTTTCCTGGTGCAATGTTCGCAATGCCATGGCTTAGAAGCCACAGGGCTTAACAACACTGCTAGAAATCTCGCCAAATGGGGTAAAGAGACGGGGATTGAGGAAGTGATCAATCAGGGCTCAGTGGGACTAGGTTATCAAGCGGGCGAGATGCCCCCTATGGGCTTAGGTGCTGAGGATGCTAAAGCGGTGGCTAGCTATGTCATGGCAGACATCTCAGCCGTGCACCACACAAAATACCCCCAATTGGTCCAAAAAGGGCAGGCCATTTTCCAAAGCACTTGTGCGAGTTGCCACGGGGCTGATGGCAAGGGACAAGGGGGCATGGCAGCGGATTTAACCCACTATGGCACCCCCGCCTTTTTACAAGAAGTGCTAGAAAAGGGCAAAAAGGGGCACATCGGTGAAATGCCTAGCTTTGCTTACCGCCACTTTAGCCCCACACAAGTGAAAGCGTTGGCGACTTATATCCAATCCTTGCAAGGAGATGAATGATGAACGGGTTATTTGGCTTAAACGGGATTTTAGGCAATCTCATCGTGGTGGTGGTGCTGTTGGTGGCAGTTGTGTTCTTTGGTTTAAAAGCCGTGCATATCCAACAAGAAGAGTCCACACATTACTACAAGCTAGACACCAAAAGCTTGCAGATGTTTGGCAACAAACACGAATTTTATCAAGTACACAAGGAGTAGTGCATGTTTACAGGGATGGAGAAACTGCTTGGGTTGTTCTTAATCATTTTATTCGTCATCACGGTTGTGCTGTTCTTTGCCCGCCCCTTTCTCTTTGCCGTGTGAAACTCTTTAGAGCTTGCCTGCTCTTTTCCGGCTTTTTGCACGCTCAAAGTTTCGTGCTGGACAACGAAGCGGGGCATTTGGTCGCCAAGAGTGCGGGGCTCGTGCAAAAGGTGTCTAGCGAATTGTTTGACAAAACGGGAGTTTCTTTTGTATTGTTTTTAAAAGACAGCCCCGACACTCTAGATAAGGCTGGGCGTTTAGCCTACCAGCAAGTTAAGTTAAAAGCTCTGCACCCCCCCTTTGTCGCCCTTTTTGCCCACTTTAGGGCACAAAAAATCGACATTGTGTCTAATCCCAAGGATTTAATCCCCACAGACCAGATTTTTTTTGAGCGCATCGCCCCTTTTTTACCCAAAGAGTGGGGCAAGGACATGGCTAAAAACAACGCCCGTTTTTCCTTTGCCCTGCTGAATGGCTACACCTACATGGCAGATGCCATCGCCCGCAAACACCACATCACCCTAGCAAACAACATCAAAGAAGAGTACGCCAACAGCGTGACAAAGACCACGCTCTACATTCTCTTATGCTCGCTCTTGGCCCTCTTCTTTTATGGTTACTTCTTTGGAGTAAGAAAACATGGAAACTGAAGAAAAAAATTATTGGCCCCTAGGGATTTTGTCTATTTTGCTCATCGGTTTAAGCCTAGTTGTGGCCCTAGTGGTTGTGGCGATCAAATACACCCCACAAAGCGACAATTCCTACTTGCACCAGCACACCTACACTGATAGCCATATCAATGGCATGCTTTCCACTTACAACGCCTTTAGGCAGACCTATAGCCTTGAGCTAGTGAATGGCAACCAAAAACTCGAACCGCTCTTTCCTTTTTACATCAACCAAAACACCCCCTGCTTTGGCTCTCCAATTGGCACAACACTCTAAGCCTACAAGTGCAATACAAAGACCCCAAAGCTCTAGCCCCCACTTTTAGCGTGGCGGTGCTAAGGACAAAACAAAAAACCTTAGACCTTGGTAAAATCCCATGCGCCACACAAGAGAAAGAGAGCATTTGCCAGCTCCCCCCCTTTAATCTCCCCCTAAAGGGGCACTACCAAATCATGATAAAAGTGAACTTCCAGGGTGCAGAACTCCCCCTAATCCAACCCGCCTATGTGCGCTAAAAGGTGAAAGCGTAATTGACATACCAGGAGTAGAGCCGGCGCAAGTAGATCGTGCCATCGTTCTTGGTTTGCAAGAAAGGATTGCTACGCATCATGGGGAATTTGATGCCCGCTTCAATGCTGCTGTGCTTTAAGATTCGCAAGCGCCCACCCACATTGAAGAGGAATTGAAACCCAGTGGCTTTTTTGCTGACATCAAAGTAGCGCAGCGCCACATCGGTGATGTCAGGCGTGGCTAAAATCCACGAGTTGCCCGCAAATTGTATCCCGCCGATCACCCCTAGGGCCATCATTTTATTGCTGATGACATTGACGATCATATCTGCGCCTGCGCCATAGGTGAGCATGTTGGGCTGTATGGGTTTGTTGCTCCCCACGACTTGTTGCAAAATCCCCATGACATTGATCGAACATTGGGGCATGCCTCCAGCGGGCAAGCCTCCGCCGGGGACAGCACCAGCATGTCCGGGAACACCCCCGGGAATTGGTACCCCAGCTGGCAAGCCATTGGGCATTTGACAATTGATGGGGTTGCCCCCTGAAGCGTTGTTATTGGCAAATTCAATGCCCTGTGTGTGGGCGTAGTCGAAGAAGCCATAGAACTTAAAGCCAAGGTATTTGTTGGCAAACATTTGGTAACCGATTTGCAAGCCAAAGCCTTTTAAATTAGCGGTTACGGCATCTTTACCATTTTTGCTCGTGCTGTATTGCGCCTTACCTTGTTGGTAGCCGCCCTCAAGAAAAATGCCGCTTTCTTCAGCATTGGCGTTTGAAAACCCGAGCAAAGCGGGCAAGATCATCAGTGAGTATTTAGAGAAACGCATGCTAACTCCTTCCATACGGTGCTTTATATCGGCTATCGGCCTTTAAACTAAAGTGCAAGCTTAGCAAGGCGATCTTAAAGGGGCAAAAACCCAGAGTTTAGATTTGTTTAACGCTTTTTGTGCTAGCATTTGGGGGACTTTTTTGTTTGCTCTCTGTAATTTTTTGTGGGAGTGTTTATGTTTGGTCGTCTATCTGCTTTCTTGTGTTTATTTGTGTTGGTGGGGTCTTTAAAGGCGCAAATTTTCACACCCAAAGACAAAGCCGCTTTGCAAAATCTTTTAAGAAACCCCAACATTCTGCTCAGCCAAATCAACACCCACAACATCAAAGACATGAGCTATTTATTTTGTTTGCAAGCCCCTTTAACTAAAAAAGGTGTATGCACGCCCTATCGGGAGGACTTTAGCGGCATTGACAAGTGGGATGTGAGTCATGTGGAGAACATGGAGGGCATGTTCATGAATCAAATGCACTTCAACGAACCCTTGCGCCATTGGAACACCGCGCGGGTAAGAAATTTTAGCTATATGTTTGCCAATGCCACCCGCTTTAACCAGCCGATCAACAATTGGAACACCTCTAGCGGGGTGGATTTTAGTTATATGTTTGCCAATGCCACCCGCTTTAACCAGCCGATCAACAATTGGAACACCTCTAGCGGGGTGGATTTTAGTTATATGTTCTACCACGCTAAGGTTTTTAACCAACCCTTATCCCGTTGGAATCGCAGCACCGCCACCGCCCCCAAAAACTTCAGCTACATGTTTGCCAACGCCACGCACTTTAAGCAGGACATCAGCCAATGGAACTTTGACAAAGCCAACACACAGGGGATTTTCTTAGGCACGCCCCTAGAGGGCACAAAAATCCAAACCATAGAAACACAAAGCGCACAAGCACAAAACGATAATCCAAGCGGAGCAGCACAAAGCAAAACACAACATGTTTCTCCTCCGAATGTCCTAAAATATCTGCACTACCCACAGACCAAAGCTGAGCTCATCGCCCTCATCAACGATCCCAAGATCTCTTTAGCCAGCATAGATACGAGCCTCATTGAGGACATGAGTTATTTATTTTGCGATAAGGGCAACACGTACACGCGCTTAAAGCAACTCCCCATTAAAAACGGCACACTGTGGGCAAAACAAGACAAGGAGTACAGCCAAATCCTAAGTCTGTTTGACAGTTGCCAAACGAGCACCAGCCGTGCTAATTTAGAGGGCATTGAAACTTGGAATGTGAGCCATGTGAAGAACATGGAGGCGATGTTTATGGGGCGGGTTGTGAGTGTGCCCTTAAGCGGTTGGGACACCAGTGGAGCCACCAACATGAAAGGCATGTTCGCCTTTGCATCCTTTAACCAGCCCCTTGATGATTGGGAAATGCAGAGGGTGCAAGACACCAGCTTTATGTTTTATGCGTGTCGGGAGTTTAACCAAAATCTCAACCACTGGGATGTGGAATCTGTGCGCAACATGAGTTACATGTTTAGCCTCACTTACGACTTCAATGGGAACATCACCCGCTGGAAGCTTGCCAGTGCCACGAATTTACAAGGCATGTTTAAATACGCCACCGCCTTCAACCAGCCTATTGAAACTTGGGATGTGAGTCATGTAGAGAACATGGCCTATCTCTTTTACGGGGCTTTTAGTTTTAACCAACCTTTAAATGCGTGGAACACAAGCCACGTTATAGACATGCGTAAAATGTTCTTTTACGCTAAGAGTTTTAACTACCCCTTAAATCATTGGGACACCCACCATGTACGCAACATGTACCAAATGTTTGCCTACGCCAAAAGCTTTAACCAAGATTTGAGCGACTGGCATTTACACAATGTCGACACTCGGTGCATGTTTTTCCATGCTGCCAAAATGCGCTCCCCCTCCCCTAAAATTTTTTTTAAAGATGTTGGCAGCTGTGGTTAACTTAAGCCACAATCTACGCAGAAAATTGCTTTTAAGGCGCGCTATTAAGCTAGAATTTAACTAAGAGTAGATAGACTCTAGCTTGTTTTAATTCTACAAATTCCACAAAGGTAGTTTATGCGTCAATTTGCAAGAATTTTCGTAATGGGTTTATTAGCTTTAGGTGTTGCGCATGCGGCAGAGGATTTTTCTAAACTCAGCAATAAGCAGTTTGTCCTAAAAGCGGGTACTATGCACGATGCTGAAGATGTGATTCAATACCGCTTAGAGGTGGCTAAACGCGTAAAAGCGATGAAATCTCCCAAAGCTAAGGCAGAGTTCAAACACCAAGTGAAGAAAGCCGAAAAAGCCAACTTCGCTAAAATGAGTGCTGCGGATTTTGATAAATTGCGCGAAGAAGTCGCTGAGGAACTTAGCAAAATGAAACAAGAGCACAAACCCCAAGAATTGAAAGCGATGGGCTTGGCTAATGTTGAAGTTTGTAAAGGAGAAGAGCATAAAATGTGGTGCCACCCCAAACATGCTAAAAAAGGCGAACACCACAAAGGCGAACACCACGCCCATAAAAAAGAGCATAAAGGTGAGCATAAAGAGCACGAAGAACATGGCAGCAAGGCTGAACACGCTCCCGCTAAGGCCGAACACGCTGAACACGCTGAACATCCCGCTGGCGCAAAACCCGCAGCCACTCACGAATAGTCTTTATGGAGGATTGGCCCTTTTGGGCTGGTCTTACTGACTGCTTTGAGCTAAATTTCTAATAGAGGATTTTCATGACAAAAGCGAGATTAAAACTAGGTTTGGCTGCTTTAGTGTTGTCCGGGCTTTGCAGCAGCTTGTTTGCCGCACAGGGGCCTTTTGAGAGCGAAAGCGATAAAGAGCTCATTGACATGGCGGGCAAAGTTGCGCCCGAACAAGTGCCCGACTACCGTATGGAGATTTATAAACGCACCAAGCACATGAGTCCCGTCCAACGCAAAAAGTTTTACGAAAAAGTCATGGCTTCAGCGGATAAAAACACCGCTAACATGACAATGGAAGACTTTGGCAAACGTATGGAGGCGATCCACGCTGCCATGAAAGCTAGGGTCGCCAAGATGACTAGAGCGCAGTTTAAGCAAAGCGGATTGTTCTTTGGGGGTCTTGGTATGGGTATGGGGCCCTCTGGTTGCCATTGTGGCGAGCACCACAAACCCCCAAAACCCAGCCATTAGTTACAAGCTGTAACGCTTTTTAGGGGCTTTTTAGCCCCACTTGCCTTTTTCAATCCCCAGCTCCCCTTTTTATACTACAATCCTTGCCATGGGTACTCCCAAATCTATGTAAAGGATTTTGATGAAAGATGTTACGCTCACCAACGCCGTAGGCACCCCCATTGGAGCTAACCAAGATGTTTTAACCGCCGGACCTAGGGGACCGGTTTTACTCCAAAATACTTGGTTTTTAGAAAAACTTGCCCACTTTGATCGCGAGCGTATCCCTGAGCGAGTCGTGCACGCTAAGGGCAGTGGGGCTTATGGGATTTTAACAATCACCAGCACTGAAGTTACCAAATACAGCAAAGCCAAGCTTTTTAGTGAGGTGGGTAAACAAACCCCCTGCTTTTTGCGCTTCTCTACTGTGGCGGGCGAAAAAGGCTCTGCTGATGCTGAGCGCGATCCCAGGGGTTTTGCGCTCAAGCTCTACACCGAGGAGGGCAACTGGGACATTGTAGGCAACAACACCCCCGTATTTTTCATCCGCGACCCCCTAAAATTCCCTGACTTTATCCACACCCAAAAACGCCACCCCAAAACCAACCTCAAAGATGCAACCATGGTTTGGGATTTTTGGAGTCTCACACCTGAGAGCCTGCACCAAGTTACAATCCTCATGAGCGATCGAGGCATCCCTAAAAGCTACCGCCACATGAACGGCTATGGCAGCCACACCTTTAGTTTGATTAACGAGAAAAACGAACGCTTTTGGGTGAAATTCCACTTTAAAACTCTGCAGGGGATTAAAAATTTAACCAGTCAAGAGGCGGCAAAGATCCGCATGCGCGATATGGACTCGCACCAAAGAGATTTATTTGAAGCCATTGAAAATAAAGACTTCCCCAAGTGGCGTTTTTGCGTACAAATCATGCCCGAAAGCGATGCCAAAAACTACAAATTCCACCCCTTTGATGTTACAAAGGTGTGGAGTCATAAGGACTATCCCCTTATTGAAGTGGGGATTTTGGAGCTGAATAAAAACCCTGAAAACTACTTTGCCGAAGTGGAACAAGCCGCTTTCAACCCCGCCCATGTGATCCCCGGCGTGGGTTATAGCCCCGATCGCATGTTGCAAGGACGGCTCTTTGCCTATGGCGACACGCAGCGCTACCGATTAGGCATCAACCACAGCCAACTGCCCGTCAATGCTCCCAAATGCCCCTTTGCGACCACTTCCAGGGATGGCTTTATGACTAACGGGCATTATGGGGCGTTTCCTAACTATGAGCCTAGCAACTTGCCTGGCTACAAAGAATCCCCACATGCTAGAGAGCCCAAGCTAGAACTGGCTAAACTTGCCGATGAAATGGCGGTTTATGCCTACAACTTCCGCGATTACGACAACGACTACTACACCCAAGCGGGTGATCTCTTTAGATTGATGCCCAAAGACGAGCAAGAACGCACTTGTCAAAATATCGCCGATGCCATGCAGGGCGTGCCTAACGACATCCTCAGCCGCCAACTAGAGCACTTCAAAAAGGCGGATGTACACTACGCCCAGCATATCCAAGAATTGTTGCAAAAACACTAAATTTTGAGGGGAGGGGGTGGCCGATCATACACCTAATTTTGCTATCCTCTTGTAAATTTATTTTGGGAGAGATCATGAAATTTTTCGAAGGGTATAAGAGCCGCTTGTTTTTCATTTATTGGGTGCGTTGGATGGTTTCGGCAGTGGTGATGTTGCCCTTCATGCTCTTGTTTGAGTGGATGCACACCCCCCTTTGGCTCAATCTCTTCATCGGACAAACCATCGGCGCAATTATATTCTTTAAAATCGATAAATTCATTTTCCGCAACAAAGACTAAAATTTTCGTGGGGGTTTGCCCTAAGTAAAGTTTGGCTATACTAGCCCACTCAAAAATCTATCACAATCAAGAGGCTTAGATGCAAAAGATTAGAAATATCGCTGTCATCGCGCATGTCGACCATGGCAAAACGACTTTGGTGGATGGTTTGTTGACTCAATCGGGAACTTTTGGCGAACACGACAAAGTTGATGAGCGCATGATGGACAGCAATGATTTAGAAAGGGAAAGGGGGATCACGATCCTTTCTAAAAACACCGCAATCCACTATAAGGACACCAAAATCAACATCATAGACACCCCCGGACACGCCGACTTTGGGGGCGAAGTGGAGCGGGTTTTAAAAATGGTCGATGGCGTGTTGCTCTTAGTGGATGCGCAAGAGGGCGTGATGCCCCAAACCAAGTTTGTGGTGAAAAAGGCCCTAAGCTTTGGCATTTGCCCCATTGTGGTGGTGAATAAGATCGACAAGCCTGCCGCCGAGCCCGATCGAGTCGTGGATGAAGTCTTTGATTTGTTCGTGGCAATGGGGGCTAGCGATGCGCAATTAGACTTCCCCGTGGTCTATGCCGCTGCGCGCGATGGCTACGCCATTAAAGACTTAAACGATGAAAAGAAAAATTTAGAACCGCTGTTTGAAACGATCGTATCGCATGTGAGCGCGCCCAGCGGAGAGGCAAACAACCCCCTACAAATGCAAATTTTCACTTTAGATTACGACAATTATGTCGGAAAAATCGGCATTGTGCGGGTGTTTAACGGGCAGATCAAAAAAGGGGACATGGTCGCCCTTTGTAAGAGCGATGGAAGCAAGGAAACGGGGCGCATTACAAAATTGATCGGCTTTTTAGGCTTAGCCCGCATGGAGATCGAGCAAGCACAAGCGGGCGATATTGTCGCCATTGCCGGCTTTAACGCGATGGATGTGGGCGATAGCGTGGTCGATCCTAACAACCCCCAACCGCTCGATCCCATGCACCTTGAAGAGCCCACCATGAGCGTGGTGTTTGCGATCAACGACTCCCCACTGGCTGGCACTGAGGGCAAGCATGTAACCGCGAACAAACTCAAAGACCGCTTGCTAAAAGAAATGCAAACGAATATCGCCATGAAGTGCGAGGAAATGGGCGAGGGCAAGTTTAAAGTGAGCGGGCGGGGAGAATTGCAAATCACCATTTTAGCCGAGAACTTGCGCCGTGAAGGTTTTGAGTTTAGCATATCCCGCCCTGAGGTGATCGTCAAAGTCCAAGACGGGGTGAAATTAGAGCCCTTTGAGCATTTGGTGATCGACACCCCCCAGGATTTTAGCGGGGCGATCATTGAAAGGCTTGGGCGGCGTAAGGCAGAAATGAAGGCGATGAACCCTATGAACGATGGTTACAGTCGTTTAGAGTTTGAAATCCCCGCAAGGGGGCTGATCGGCTATCGCAGTGAGTTTTTGACCGACACCAAGGGCGAGGGCGTGATGAATCACTCCTTTTTGGAGTTTCGCCCCTTTAGCGGAGGCGTGGAGTCGCGCAAAAACGGGGCTTTAGTCAGCATGGAAAATGGCGATGCTACGGCGTTTTCTCTCTTTAATATCCAAGAGAGAGGGGTGCTCTTCATCAACCCCCAAACGAAAGTCTATATCGGCATGGTGATCGGCGAACACAGCCGCGACAACGATTTAGAGGTCAATCCCATCAAATCCAAACACTTAACCAACATGCGCGCCAGTGGGAGCGATGATGCGATCAAGCTCACCCCCCCAAGGCTGATGGCACTTGAGAGGGCTTTAGAGTGGATCGAGGAAGACGAACTTTTAGAGATCACCCCCTTAAACTTGCGTATCCGCAAAAAGGTACTAGACCCTACTGCACGCCGCCGTGTGAAAAAATGATCGATTAAAGGCAGTTTATGGAAATGACAGCAACCAAGCACAACGAGCGCACCGACTCGATAGATGTGGACATGGATAAGATACGCCACAGCATTCAAGAAGCCACCAAGGACATAGAGGGAATCGATGCGGGCGAGTTAGAAGTACAAGCAGAGCTTTACTTCAAAGACAGCCTTAGCATGCAAGATGCCACTCAGACCTTAATCCGCATGGCGGTGGATAAAATTGACATTGATGCACCTAATTGGAGCTTTGTCGCCGCTAGGCTCTTTTTAGAGGATTTATACGAAAAGGTCAGCGGGTTTCAGGGCTACTTGCCCCTAAAAAAATACTTGGAGCTAGGCGAGAGTAAGGGGCGCATTGTGCGCGGCTTTAAAGAAAAATTTGATTTAGATCTGTTAGATAAAGCGATCGAGCGCAAGCGCGACTTGCAATTCAACTACTTGGGTATTAAGACCCTATATGACCGCTATTTGCTCAAAGACGAATACAACCACCCAATCGAATTGCCCCAGCACATGTTCATGGCAATCGCCATGTTTTTGGCGCAAAATGAGGCCAAACCCAATGAAAAAGCCCTGGAATTTTACGGGGTGTTAAGCCGCTTTGAGATGATGTGCGCCACGCCCACGCTCTCAAACGCCCGTACCCCCAACCACCAACTCAGCTCTTGCTATGTGGGCTCGACCCCGGACAACATCGAGGGGATTTTTGACAGCTATAAGGACATGGCTTTGCTCTCAAAATATGGCGGGGGTATTGGGTGGGACTTTAGTCAAGTGCGCTGTTTAGGCAGCTACATTGATGGACACAAGAGCGCGAGCGCGGGGTGATCCCTTTTTTAAAGATTGTCAATGATGTGGCGATTGCGGTGGATCAACTTGGCACCCGCAAGGGCGCGATCGCCGTGTATTTAGAAATTTGGCACATGGATGTTTTAGAGTTCATCGATTTACGCAAAAATAGCGGAGATGAACGCCGCCGTGCGCACGATCTCTTCCCAGCCCTATGGATTTGCGATTTATTCATGGAGCGGGTGGAAAAGGACGAAACATGGACGCTCTTTGACCCCTATGCGTGCAAAGATTTAACCGAGTGCTATGGGGACAAGTTTAAAGAAAAATACCTCACCTACGAGCAAAATCCCCATATCAGCAAAGAGAAAATCAGTGCACGCACGCTGTGGAAGCGCATTTTAACCAACTATTTTGAAAGCGGTTTGCCCTTTTTAGGCTTTAAGGACAACGCCAACCACGCCAACCCCAACGCCCATGTAGGGATGATCCGCTCCTCTAACCTTTGCACCGAGATTTACCAAAATACCAAATCCAGCCACTACAAAATGCAGGTGGATTTTATCGATGGCGCGCGGACGTATTTTGAGGAAGAGGTCATTGTTTGCACTGATGCGGGCATCAGCAAAAAGGCGAACAAACTCACCAGCAACGACTCCTTAAACGGGCAAAAAATCTTCATGGCGACCAAAGTCCCCGATGAAGGGACGCTCGCCGTGTGTAATTTAGCCAGCCTGAATTTAAGCAAAATCCACACCCCGGAGGATATTGAGCGGGTCGTGCCCATTGCTGTGCGCATGTTAGACAATGTGATCGATTTAAACTTCTACCCCACCGCCAAGGCCAAGAATACCAACCTAAAAAGCCGTGCCATCGGGCTTGGTGTGATGGGCGAGGCGCAAATGCTCGCCCAAGCCCAAATTGCGTGGGGGAGCAGTGAACACGCTGCTAAAATAGACGCTTTAATGGAGAAAATTAGCTACGAAACGATCAAAGCGAGCAGTGCGCTAGCCAAAGAGCGTGGATCTTATGCAAACTTTAAAGACTCGGCGTGGAGCAAGGGCATTTTCCCCATTGACAAGGCCAAACAAGAAGCCCTAGAGTTGAGCCCCCACAAGAGTGCTTGCGATTGGGCGAGCTTGAAGGCACAGGTGCAAGAGCAGGGCTTGAGAAATGGCTATTTAATGGCGGTTGCGCCCACCAGCTCGATCTCCATTCTAGTGGGCACGACCCAAACCATTGAGCCCATTTATCAAAAGAAATGGTTTGAAGAGAACTTAAGCGGGATGATCCCCGTGGTCGTGCCTAACTTGAGCCTTGATACCTGGAACTACTACACCTCGGCTTACGACATTAACCCTAAGGACATTGTGCGCCTTGCTGCCGTGCGCCAAAAGTGGATCGATCAAGGCCAAAGCCTCAATCTCTTTTTGCGTCCCGATAAAGCCAATGGTAAACTCTTGCACGAAATCTACCACCTAGCGTGGAAACTTGGACTCAAATCCACCTACTACCTACGCACCCAAAGCCCCCACCTAGAGGAGAAAAGCGTCTTTGACCGCTCCATTGAATGCCACCATTGCCAGTAAATCCGTGGGAACAGTCTAAAAAGATTTGCTCTAAGAAATGCCATAAAAACCTTTCAGGGTTTTTCTAAAAATCCCGTGTAGTATCTTGTCCATCCTGGGGGGGGGGGCTTTATGGTTTGCACCTCTTTAAGGCTCCCTCTTTACTCTTCTTGTGTGCGTTGTTCTTCATCTGTTGTCATGCTTAACTCCTCACTTTAGATTAAAGATTTGTTCGGGGCTGACTAGAATGTCTAAACTTTGGCTAGCCGATCCACTAGCCCCCTGAGAATGAAAACTGACCCGGTAAGTACCCGGGCTAGATTGTTTAAAAAGCATGAAATTGCCCTCAAAAACCTGCCCATTGCAAGTAGAGCTATTGTGGGCACCGCTGATCGTGCTTGTGCCCACACCCTTATAGGATTCTGGGCTTTGGGCGTAGATTTGCACCTCTAGGCTTTGGCTGCTAAAGTGGGCTAGGCTTTGCAATTCTTATAGTCTAGTTTGACCAATTCGCCCTCTAGGGGGCTTGCTCTATCGTCTAGGCCGATGCGGTTGATAGTGCGGATATGTTGCTCGCACGCACGGCGATCGCGCTCTTATTCGTGGCATTGCCTACAACTTGTAAAAAGCTCACATAGGCATTGACTCTATTGATAGCCGCATTGTCTTTCAGTGACCTTAGCGTGCTCACACTGGATGAGCGTGTTTAACATTTGGGCTTTAGTGACTTCTGGCTGGTGTTTGGCATCGGTGGCATTTATTTTTAGTTTGGTCTTTAACTAGGCTTGCTCTAGGCCTAATTTGGCCTGCTCTAAGTTCACCTGCAACTCTCGCAAATACAGCTTTTCGTACTCGATAGCCCCTTGCATGCATAGATTGTTTAATTCTTTGATGCTGAAGTTTTGCGTTTGCAAGGCTTCTCTTAGGTCTAGGAAGTTTCTTATAAAGCGGTTAAAGTTCATGCCCCCCACCCAAAGATATTATAATGCGGGCACTGGATACCGTATGGGCTACCTCTTGGGTACTTAGCGTATGGCAAGGCTTGAGTTTTGTTTCATGGAAAAACGCAGCGCGTTTTTTTGGGAAAGAAGTGGGTAACTCCCTAGAAAGGAGAAACCCATATGAGATCGTTAATAATCCTCGCGGGGACAAACACGTAGCATTTGATAAAGCGGTTTTTGTACCCACTCCGCTATATCAACCCACTTTAAGGGGGTTCGCCCGCAAGGGCGGACCTACCACGGGGGTTGTTGTATCCAACTTTCTTAAAATCTAAAATTAATCTACACACGTATGACTCGGCTTTGGTGATTTTGTGCTCTAGAGTCAAAAGTTCTTATCTTGGTGTTTAATGCATTGGTGGCAATGGTGTTTAATTTTGTGTAAGGCGGTGTTTACGCCTTTGCCGTTCTTATTTTGGTGGGTAAGAGCATTCGCATCACATTGGTAAAAATTGGCAAAACTGACATCGAGACTATAAACTACCTCTACTCTTTGTAACGAGTCTGCCATTACATTCGGTGTTAGTGCTGCCTAAAATCTGCAAGGCATCTAGTGCATCGTTACTCACGCTATAACCACTCTTGTTCTATGTGGTCAAGGGGTGCCAACAACATATCAATGTTAACAACATATCAATATTGTAGAGATTGCCCGCTAGACCTGTTGCTTGCGCACTGACTCTATTGAAAGCATTGGGTAGTTTGTTGCCCATATTTTTTAGAGTGGCGAGGATTTTTAGTGATTCTAAAAGTTCTATGATGCTAAAGTCAACACCAGTTGATGTCGAATCAACGAGTAATGAAGTATTATAGAGATTATTTAAGCCTGATTGGTTTTCTAGAGCTGTATGCTTTGTTGAATGTCTTAACTGCTTAGATTGGTTACAGGTTCTGGAGTGGAAGCCTAGTAAAAAACCACACATCCGTTAATAAAAAACGAGAGAAAGACTCCATCAAGCAAGGGTAATAATGCACCCCGGCAGGTGCCGGGGATGGGGGCTATTCTTGGTGATCGTCCCCGTGATGATGATGGTGGTGGTGATCACCGCCATGGTGGTGATGGTGGTGATGGTGATGTCCACCGTAGTAATGATGGTGGTGATGGTGGTGATGGTGTTCGCCGTGCCCTTCGTGATCGTGGCAACAACCTTCGCTGTGGTCGTGACAGCATTCTTCTGACATAAAAACCTCCAAAAGTAAATTTTACACTAGATCGCTCTAGTTAGGCTCATTATACACTAGAAAAGCCACTCTTTGGCAAATCGTTTAACAAAGCCATGCACTCTTTTTCAAGGGTGTAGAGTGCGTAACGCAGAGTTTTAAAGTTTGGGGCGTTGGGGTTGGGGGAGATCAAATATTTGAAGCACTCTTCAAGTACCCGTGCGCTCTCTTGTGCTCGCTTAAAGTTGGCTTGCAACATGCCAAGGCTGGAGGATTCCTTTGGGGGGTTGTCGTGGGCTTTTAAGACATCGTTTTGGCTGTCGCGCTCAGCGCAAAGCCATAAAAAATCGATGTTGTATTGGATAAAGATTTCAGTGGCTTGATGGCGGATTTGTCTTAGGCTAAGAGCTAAATCTTTATGGTTATAGAGATAACGCAAGGCATCCTCCACAACCCGCACCCCCTCCTTGAAGCGGTTTAAATTCGCGTCTAAAAGACGCCCAATAGGCTCAGTCGTTGCGCCCCCCCATGATACCTAAAATTTGCAAGAGGGACACAAAGATATTCAAGAAGTCCACATATAACGCCACTGCCGCCTCTACGGGACTTTCGTAGAGTCCGCGGATGATGTTTTGGGTGTCGTAGGCCACAAAGAGGCTAAAAAGCACCACACTCACGCCCGCAATCGCCACTTGCATCATAGGCGAACCTAAGAAAAGGTTGATCAAAGAGGCAACCATCACCACAATCACGGCGATGAAAAGCATTTTGCCCATGTTGGCAAGGTCGCTCCTGGTTTTAATGGCGTAAATGCTCATCACACCAAAGACAATGGTTGTCATGCCAAGGGCTTGCCAGATGGCATTCGCTCCTGAACGGGCGATGACAAAGCCTAGCAGCGGCACAAGGGTGATGCCCGATAAAAAGGCGAAGGCAAAGAGCATGAGTAGGTTCACCGTAGGCATTTTGCGGGTGAACATGAGTCCAAAGAAAGCAGCGATTTCACCGATAAAAAACGCCCATTTATATTGCACGACCACCTGAAAGTGCATCATGCCAATCAGCGCACCGATGGTGGCTAAGAGCAGGCTAGCGGCAAAGAATTTATAAGTGGTTTTGACAAAATTGACTAAAGCGGTGTCGTTTTGCTCGGCGTAAGAGGACGACACGCTCTCGTGCACTTGTCTATCATACAAAGCCATGTAAATCTCCTTTTGTAAAAAGTGGCGAAATTCTAGCCAAATCCCCTTAATACCTTGCTTAAAACGCCCCTTGTGGGCTATGCTCAGTGGGGAATTTGGCAAACTTGGGGTTTTAGAGGGGTGGCTTTCTTAAAATATATTAAAAATTGCTAAAATAGTGGCTGTTTTGACTAGCCCTGGCGGACAAAGTGGGGCTTTAACTTGCTAAAAGGGGCTTGTTTTGGTGGTTGCGATCAATGGGTTTGGGCGGATTGGACGGTGTGTGGCGCGCATTTTATGCGACAAGCACCATGGGGTGTTGGCACTCATCAACGACCCCGCAAACTTAGACACTTTAGCCTATTTGTTCCAGCATGACAGCGTGCACGGACTTTACCCACAAAAAGTGCAAAGCCAAGAGGGGCAGCTTGTCGTGGGCTCTTGCAAAATCCTTTTTAAAGCGTGTAAAGACCCTAAAGATTTAAACCTAGCGGGTGTGGATGTACTTTTAGAAACTTCGGGACATTTTTGCGCCCCAGAGGCTTTAGAGGTGTTTATTAAACAAGGAGCGAAAAAGGTCATTTTAGGGGCACCCTTTGATCCACACACTGCCCCACTAGCGCGTCAAGCAACTTTTGTTTTGGGTGTGAATCATAAAAACTACACAAATCAACCCATCATTTCCAACGCTTCTTGTACCACAAATGCCCTTGCACCTGTATGCATGCTCTTAGACAAGCGTTTTGGCATTGAAAGTGCGTTGCTCACAACCATACACAGCTACACCAAGGGGCAGGCTTTGGTGGATGGTGCGCTGAGTGTCGATAAACGCCGCAGCCGCGCCGCCCACAACATTGTCCCCACGACCACGAGGGCGGCCAAGGCACTTTACCTTGTTTTGCCAAACCTAAAGAGCAGAATGCATGGGCGGAGTGTGCGCGTGCCAACTATGGATGTGTCTATGGTGGATTTGAGTGTGCGGTTAAACAAATCCGCAAGCACAGAGGATCTCGTAGCCCTTTTTAAAGAGGCGAGTCAAGCGGATCTAAAGGGTATCTTGGAAGTGGATAGCACTTATAAAGTGAGCAGCGACATTGTCGGCAATGCGGCAAGCTGTGTGGTGGTGGAGGACATGCTTTTTAGCTTAGGTAAACATGCCAAAATCATGGCGTGGTACGACAACGAGTGGGCGTACGCCCAACGCCTGGTGGACATGGCATTTTATGTTTGTGGCGCAAGTCTTGCAAAGTGACTTACGCTTGATCGGGCTAGAAGGTGTTTAGGCTCTCCATCATGGAAGGGTGGGTGTAGATCATGTCTTTAAGGGTAGAAAAGCTCAAATTTTGGTTCATGGCGAGGCTAAAGAGGTTGATGTACTCGTAAGAGAGGGGGCAGTGCAAACTCGCGCCCAAAATGCGCTCTGTGTGTTCTTCAACCAAGACTTGTAATAGTCCTGTGGTGTCTTCTAGAATGCGCGCCCCGGGAATGGCCGCTGTGTTGAGGCTGTATGTACGCACAGCTTCGTCTTTAATTTCACTTGCCCGCAAACCCACATGGCTGTAGGGGGTTTCAATGTAAAGCACTTCGGGCAACACATCGCGGTTCTTGGTGGAACGCCTTTTGCGCCGTAAAGGTGGTCGTAAACGATGCGGTAGTCGTCTAAACTGGCGTAAGTGGTGAGCATTGCACCACCTTTGACATCGCCGATGGCGTAAATGTTGCCTTCATCTTCGGGGTTTGCCACTAAAAATTCGTTGGTTAAAATTTCTTGTTGTGCGCCCAGTTCAATGCCCGCCCGCTCAAGTTGTAAAGAGGTGGTGTTAGGTGCACGCCCTATGGCGAGTAAAATTGCATCGGCTTTTAGGGTTTTTTCTTGGTTGTCTTGGGTGTAGTGGATGCAATCGCCCTCAATTGCTTTTAGATCGGCACCACAGAGGATTTTAATCCCCTTTTGACTCAAGGATTCGTAAATGCTTTCTCTAAACACGGGGTCTTCTTTAGGTAAAAAGGTTGTCCCGCGCACGAGCACGCTCACTTCGGTGGCGTGTTTGCCAGAGGTGCGCCCAAACAAATTAAACATGCTGGCAAATTCTAAACCGATATAACCCCCCCCTACAACGACTAAATGCGCAGGCAAGGTGTTTAACTGCATCAAAGAGGTGCTGTCGTAAATTTGGTTTGAGTGGATAGGTACCTTAGGGGTGATGGGGATTGAGCCTGTATTGATGACAATATGATTTGCGCTGATTTCTTGGCAACTGTCGTCGTGGTAGAGCATTAAGGTGTGGTTGTCCTTAAAGCTTGCTGTGCCGTCAATCACTTGCACCTTAGCGTCTAGCAGGGCTTCGTAATTCTTTTGGCGCAAAAGGACTACCATTTTATTTTTGGCTTCTATGGCTTCTTTATAGCCAGCCGCCCCCTTTTTGTGGGTAGCTAAATGCAAAAGGGCTTTAGAGGGGATGCACCCGATGTTGATGCAAGTGCCCCCGTACATCTCTTTGCTAGCTTCAATGAGAGCAACTTTTTTGCCTAGCTTTGCAGCCGCAGCGGCTAGAGTCTTGCCCCCCTTGCCAAATCCGATCACAACCAAATCATACGCAAATTGCATCAAAGATCCTTTGTTTTTATAATGCTAGCATGCTTGTTATAACCGCTAGGTTTTCGCTCGTCCTATTTCTATATTATTAAAAACCCTTAAATTGTAATATCTAGCGCATGTGGGTCTACAAGCTGCTCGAGCTCTTCGGTGTTTTCCACCGCCCGCTCTAGCTCGCTGTCGCTGTAGTAATGTCCCTGGTAGCAATGTTCTTTATCCTTGTCCCTTTGGCAACGGGCATCGGCGTTTTCTTGGGGGAGACTTTGCTCTTGTGACTCCTGATCTTGTTTGGGAGACTTGTTGGGGGTCTCTTCTTTGTCGGGACTGACGGCTTTGTTTTCTTCAAGGGCGCGGGTGGCTTCCACTTTTTGTAGGCGTTCTAAAAAGACTTGCTGGTCGATTTGGGAGATTTTAGGCAAAGCGTTTTGGTTGACAATGGAGCTGTAAGGGGCGTTCTGGTTGATGTAGGTTAAATTACCGGGGATGGATACGGGCATGCAAACTCCTTTAACTAGGTCAAGCCTAGTTTGGCTAACGCCTAGCTTTATATCGGCAGTTTGCTTTAGCGGTGGACTTTGCGTAAAATAAAGTTGAGTAAATCATAGCTGTCTAGAGACACGGTGAAGTAGACTTGATAAGAGGATTGCGTGGTGTGGTAGTCGCTCATGGTGTTGTAGACAAACTGGGTTTTGATGCTGGCAAAGGAGCTTCTAAATTCGTAGTAAATGTCAAGGCGGTTGTAAAGCGGGGCTTGGAAAAAGGCGACTCCGCGGTAAATGGGTGTGGGGCAATAATTTTTAAAAGCCATGCAAATGTTGTCTATGTAGGTGTTGTTGTAAATACGCTCATAGGCATTCTGTCCATGTTTGCTTGCAAAAAAGAGATCGCTGATCCCAAAACCCTTGAATTGCATGTTGGCTTGGGCAAAAAAACCATTACTCACCCTAAAATTGCTACTCATCCCCATTTTACGCAACCGCTCCAAACTCGCAAGCACCCCTAGAGAAAAATCTAATTTATCCATGAAGGGGACAGCGTTTAATAAGTCACTCTTGGCGTAGGCTTGGTAGTAGAGGCGATCGAGCAAGTAGTGTTCACCGTAGGAAATGTTGCCTGAAGTGTTGGGCCAGTTGAGTAAAAATTGATCTTCCACATGGAAGTACTCAGCATTACCCCCTAAGATCAAAAACCCCTTTAAGGTCTTCAACTCGCTATAGCCCATAAAACTAAAGCGGTCCATGCCATTGCCTAAAGCATTGTGCCCAAATTTGCAGGTGTAGCAGTTGCCTCCAAACCAATCGAGCATAAACTCGGCTTCTAGGTGGGTGGATTTGTAAGGATTTGTGGGAGGGCGGTATTGCAATAAAAAACCCCGTGCATTGGGGTCTATAAACCAGTAATAAGGCGTAAAGACATTTAAGGGGTAGTGTCCGTTGAGGTATTTTCTAGGGAAAATCCCCCCATAGAAGTTAAAAGAATGTCCCCTTGCTTGGTAATAAAGTGTCGGTCCCCATTTGGAGGGGAAGTTCATTTGGTAAGTGTGGATGTTTTGGAAAAAGAATGCCCCCACCATGAGCTTTTGCTCCACGCCCTTTGTGTTGAAGGCAAAACCAAATTCGGGGGTCAGGCGGGTGTTAAGTGTGGTATTGGTGTTAGGCCAATAAGTTGTGGAACCCTCGTGATCCATGATGAAGAGGTTGAAACCTAAATTGTAGCGCAAATGCTGGGCGAGAGTGGAGGCGGACAGATGTAAAAAACACAGATAAAAAAACCAAAGAAAACGGAATTTAAGGGAGGGCATAGCAATCCTTTAAGCCGATAAAAGACACATTATACTATAATGATTGACTTTATTATTAGAAAGGAGAAAGAGATGTTCCACGAATATAGGGAAGAAATCAAGGAGCTCAGCAACAAAAATCCCCACTTCCATAAGATTTTTGAGGAACACAACGCCCTGGATGATGAGATCACCACTTTGGAGGCGCACAACACCGATGAACTCAAAGTCGCCGCTCTTAAAAAGAAAAAGTTGCATTTGAAAGACCAAATCTACCGCATGATCCAAGAACACAAGGGCACAAACTAGCTAGAGATTCTTTAGGATTTTGTAGGCTTCCATCACTTCCAAAAAGCGTTGCTTGCGGATGCTGTGGTGGGGCTTTTTGGAGGGGGCGGTGTCTGGGTGGTAGAGTTTGGCTAACTCCAAGTAGCGGTGCTTGATCTCTTCTTTGGAATGCATCACCCCCAGGCCTAGCGTACGCAAGGCTTTTAAAATCAATTCTTCTTGTTTCGTTAGAAAAAGCTTTTGTGTGGGGTAGATGAATTGTATGTAAGCGTACCTGAAGTGCGGATTTTTCAGAGACATGAGCACCTGTAAAGCGTCCAAATGGGCGTGGGTTTCGTGCAAGAAATCCCTTTTATTGCTCTTGTCCTTGAAGGGGGTTTCAAGCAAAATAAAGGGAGCAAACAAGCTGTGTAAAAACTCCCGAGCCAAAAAATGGGTGTAGTAAAATACCAATCTAGAGTGCATATAAATGGCTTGAATCTCCACCTTTGGCACGAGGGCCAAGAGGGGTTTAGTCCTGATTTTAGGGGTGTAACTCTCTTTAAACACCACAGGCAAGTGGGCGTTGCTTAAAATTTTTTCTAGCAAGAGATTAAACATCTCGGGGGAGTTAAAGGGGTGTAGGGCATATTTGGCGTAAAGCAGACGGTTTAACAGATAGGCCTTTTTGAGGCTAGTCTTTTCAAGCAAGATCAAGGTGTGCTTGAATTTGACATGCTCGGGGAAGTGTTTTTTTAGATATAGGCTTGTTTTGGCGTATAAAGAAGGATCTAGGCACACTTCAATGAACTGGTTGGCAATGGGGCTTTTTTGCGGGGTGGGGAGGGTTTTGGTGGCTTTGGTTTTGATTTGCATGGCGTATTATAACATATTTTTTGATGATGTTTTCGTGAAATGTCCCCCGCCTGATCTCATAACGCACCACAAACGCCACCACAATCAAGGCTAAAAATTGTGAAAGCGGGTAGGCGACCCAAATCCCCCTAAGTCCGTAAAAATGGCTCAAAACCGGTAACAAGAGCGCGATGAACACAATCGTTTCGCAAATGGTGATGAGAAACGAGCTCTTGGTGCGCTGTATGGACTGAAAAAAGATCGCAGAAAAGAGGTTGATCCCTAAGAAAATATGCCCAAAATAATAAATATCCATGGCATGTTTGCTATCCGCCAAAAAAGCGGGGTCTTCTAAGAGGCGTTTTTGATCCACATACAACTTAAGGAGATAGCTATCAAAAAAGTAGAACATAATATAAAGCACCACGCCCACACACAAAGCCACCTTAAGCCCAAAGTTAAAGCTCGCGCGCACGCGATCTAAGCACCCCGCCCCATAGCTAAAGCTTGCAATCGGCTGTATCCCCTGCCCTATGGAAAGCAGAGTCGTCCAAAACACGATCCCATTGTACATAATAATGGCGTAAATCGACACCCCCCGCTCGCCCACGGTGCGCATGATCGTCCAGTTAAAAAGCAACATCACCACAGCGGCACTAAGCTCGGACACGCTTTGGGGCACGCCGCTTTTGGCTGAAGAAATCACACTCGCCCAGTTGAAACGGCGCACAAAATATAATTGCCCCTTTTTCAAAAGAAAATGCGAAAATAAGACAAAGAACCCCACCGCATGCCCTAGCACCGTAGCGATCGCGCTCCCGTGTATGCCCACTTCAAAGACATAGAGCAAGAGGTAATTAAACAGAACGTTCGTAAGAGAGCCGATCAACATGGCAACCATCGCCAAAATGGGGCGTTTGTCATTCACCACAAAGACATCAGCTAGGGGGTGCAAAACCATAAAAACCGCCCCCATCAAAATCACCTTAAGATAAATGGACACCATCGGCAAGAGCAAATCCGAGCTGCCTAGCATTTTGGCGATACGATCGCTAAAAGGCACAAGCACCCAGCTAATGACAACAATGCTGATCGCAACAAAATAAAAGACCGAACTAAAAACCAAGCGGGCACATTTAATGTGGTTTTTGCCTAAGAAATACGAGGCGATCGAGGCTGCCCCTAAACCAAAGAGCAACTCATAGGCAATCAAAGTGGGGAAGATGGGCCAACACACCCCAATCGCGGCTAGGGCATTCTTACCCAGCTTGTTGCCCACAAACATGCCATCGATCATGGAGTAAGTGGAGAGCGAAATCATAGAAAAGGCGAGGGGGATAAAATAGTAGAAAAAAAGCCTAGGAATCGGCGTGGTCTTTAGATCAACAGCCACACGCCCCCCCTTGTGCGCTCCCTAACGTTTAGAGAATTGTGGGCTGCGGCGCGCCTTGCGTTTGCCATATTTTTTCCGCTCCACCACGCGAGAATCCCTGGTTAAAAGCCCTTTGGGTTTTAAAATCGCCCTAAAGGCACTGTCGTAGAGATTCAAGGCTTTAGAAATGCCATGCCTTAGGGCTTCGGCTTGTGCGCTGTAACCACCCCCAAAGACCACCGCCTTCACACTCACCAAGCCTTCTTGTTTGGTGAGCACCAAGGGTTGCATGACTTTCATTTTAATGGACTCATGCCCGCCTAGCCACGTGTTTAAGTCCATGCCATTGATGTCTAATTGCCCGTCCCCATGCGTGAGCCAAACCTTGGCAATCGCACTTTTTCTTTTGCCTGTGGCGTAAATTTTTGTCATCTACTTAATCCTTCTTGCCCACTTGAGCTGTGTGGGGGTGTTTTTCATCTTTATAGACTTTCAGCTTTTTAATCATCGCGCGCCCGAGCTTCGTCTTAGGCAACATGCCCCGCACCGCGAGATAAAAGAGCTTTTCGGGAGTTTTTTCTAGCATTTCTTCTAGGGTTTTGCTCTTGGTGCTGCCAAAATAGCCCGAGTGGGTGAAGTATTCTTTATCTTTAAGCTTATTTAAGCTTGAAAACTTCACATGGCTGGCGTTGACAACCACCACAAAATCCCCACAATCCACATTAGGGGTGAAGTAGGGGCGGTGTTTGCCCCTGAGCAAAGTCGCTGCCCGTGTAACCAAACGCCCAAAAACCTGATCTTTTGCATCCAGCACGACCCAATCGCGCTTGATGTCTGTAACTTTCATTGATTGCGTAGTATTCATACATTTCCTTTTTAAGAAACGGCTATTCTAGCGCAAAAAGCTGATATTTTGCTTAATTTAAGCGAGATTAAAGTTGTGCCACCGCCCAAGTGAAACATGGTAGTTTCTGTGCCCTGATTTGGCTTTTTTCCACAAGACATGTCCATTAATGCCGTGCTGATCATAGATGCTTAAGACTTCCCCCAAAAAGGCGACTAGCTCCAGCTCTCCCGCCTCTTGTGCGCTCTCTAAAAAGCATCGAAACATCTTTTTACCCGTTTCGGTCTGATTAAAATTCTTTTTTAAGAAATTGTGTTTAGCACAGAGAGTCTATCCGTTTTCTAAAGTGGCTTTGCCCCCTAAGTCTTTGGGCTTGATGTGATCGACATGCAACTCCACCCCCTCTTTTTCTCCAGCTCCACAGATCACGCATTTATAGCCACCTCGTTTTAGGATTTGCTTTTTTAAAGCCGGGCTAAAATCCTCTAAATTTGAGGGTCGTGACGATACACGCCCTTAGAAACTTTGATGAGTTTGCCCTGTTGGTGCAATGAGCGAATCCCTCTATCCGAATCCCTAAACACCTTTCACTTCTCTTAAAAACCGCTCTTTGGCTAGGGCACAATAGGTTTTATCTAGCTCTAAACTCACAAAGGCGCGTTTATTAGGTGGGCTTTGGCATGGTTGTCCCGCTCCCCCTAAGGGGTCGCAAATGGTGTTGCCCACAAAGGAAAAGAGTTTGAGGCAACGACGGGGCAATTCTCTAGGGAAGGGGCGGGGTGTCCTATGCGCTTTTTAGACTCCCCGTTAAAGCTCCAAATCCCATTGGTCCAAGCCATAAATTCCTCTTTAGAAATGTCGCTCTCCCCCTGTGTGCCTTGCGCCATGTCCGTTTATACAAAATGACGATGAGCTCGACTAGGGCGATGACATAGGGGGCGGGGGCACTAAGCCAGCTGCCCCACGCCGTGCGTCTAGAAATATTGCCCTCATTCCAAACAATGGTGCTGTGATAAAGTCAGCCCACTTTTTTAGCCAAAGTGATCAAATCCGCCCCCACGCTCTGTCGCCCGCCCTTGTTTTTATCTAGGGGGATATTCAAGCACAGCCTCCCACTATCCTTAGCCCACAAATAGGCGTTTTGTAGCTATGTAGTGCTGAAGTCCAAATATTCCAAATAACTTTGGCCATCCTCATTGGCGTTGTAGGCAATGCCGACATTGTAGGGCGGGGAGGTGATGGTGCAATCGAGACTCTCTTTTTCTAAAGCCATAGGGTCTAGGGCACTGGCGTGGTGTAAAGAGATGTTGTTATGGGTGAAATAAAGGCTCATAGGCTGTTTAAAAAGGCTTCTACCTGTGTTTGCAGGTGTTTTAAATCCTTGGAGTTGTCTAAGATATAGGGGCTTAGGGTGCGCTTAAGCTCAATGTCTATTTGGGCGTTTAGGCGTGCTAGGATTTGTGCTTGGCTCAAGTTATCCCTTTGAGCGACTCTTTGTATCTGCACCTCTCTTGGAGCATAGACTAAGATGATTTGCGCAATGCCATAACTCTTTTGCCCCTCGATCTCAAAATACAGCGGAATGTCTAAAAAATAGGGTTTCTTAGCGGTTTCAAGGGCGTGGGCTTGTTGCAATAAATCTAGGCGGATTTTAGGGTGTAAAAACGCCTCAAGGGTTGCCCTTTTAGCCGGGTCGCCAAAGACAAGTGTCCCTAGTTTTTTACGTACAATTTGCCCGTTTTGGCTAATGCCCTCACCAAAGATTTTAATCAACTCTGCCGCGTGTTTTTCTAATAAGGCGTGTGCGCTCTTATCGGCATCTAAAATAGAGTAGCCATGCAGCTTAAGTAGGTTGGCTGCCGTGCTCTTGCCCGTGCCAATCCCCCCGGTGAGCACAAAAGCGTTTTTTAGGCTCAATTTTTAAACAGCCCTAAATGGTCTTGGTGTAAGCGTTGGGGCTGAGCGAAAGCAGCGGTGTGGATTTCCTCGTTGTAGTGGCGTAAACCCTCGAGCATATCCACCCTTTGCAAGATTAAATCTGCTAAGGGGTGGGCTGCTTTAGACGCAAAGAGATAGTGCATGCTAAGGGGGGCATAGGGGCTAGAAAAGGGCATCAGCACGCTAAAATGGGGGGCAAGCTCTTGCACGCTTTGTTTAAAGGCTTGTGGCTCTAAAAGCGGACTGGGGGTGGTGGCAATTAAAATCCCCTCAGTCCCTAGCATGCGCTGCAGGCCATCAATTTGGTGGGCGTTTGGCGTGTTTAAAGAGAAAATCAAATCATATTTTTTCACCTCTAAATCTAGGATTTTGGGGTATTGCTTAAAGTGTGGGTGGGTTTGTAAAACGGATAAGTGGGGCAAGAAGTCTTTTAAACCCTCCAGCAAAGCCCCCTCTTCTTGCACGAAATCCACTTTTAGGTTTTCATGGCGTAACAGTTCAAAGGCGATTTCTGTGTTAAAACCCCCTAAGATCAACGCCTCTTGTGGCTTAGGGTGCGTGCAAGCGGCGATGTGGGCTAAAAGCTCGGCCTCTAAATGGGGGAAGTCTTGCAAGAGTAGGCCCCCTTGTTGCCCCGTGATTTGGGCGATTTGCCCCATTTTTGAACTGTAAAGCGTAACGCCACACGCCACGCCCTCTAGAGTTTTTATCAACTGAAAACCAAACATTAGAATTCCTTGCGGGGGTCGTGTGCGCCATACATCATATGGCTTTTGGGGTTGATGACGATTGCATTGACATCGCCCATCACGGGTTTGACCACAATGTGATAGCCCATTTTTTCTAGGTTCTCTTGCACGTCTTTTACCATGCCAAAAGGTTCTGTGCGGATTTCATCGGGCAGCCATTGCATGTGAAAGCGTGGCGCGCTCACAGCCTGCGCAATGTCCATTTTGTGGTCGATCACATTGCTGATGACTTCTAGCACCGTGGTGATGATGCGCGCCCCCCCGGGGCTGCCCACCACCATAAAGACCTTATTGTTTTTAAGCACGATGGTGGGCGACATGGAGCTTAAGGGGCGCTTGTTGGGTTCAATGGCGTTGGCTTCCCCGCCCACAAGCCCGTAAAGGTTGGGTGTGCCCGGTTTTATGGAGAAGTCGTCCATTTCATCGTTGAGCAAAAAGCCCGCTCCATTGACAGCAGCCGCGCTGCCGTAGTAGTTGTTGATGGTGTAGGTGATGCTCACAGCATTGCCCCATTTATCGGCAACAGAATAGTGCGTGGTGTTCTTGCCCTCGTGCAACTGCCCTAACCCGGGGTTGATTTGGCTGCTTGGGGTGGCTTTGTCGGGCTGGATATGTGCGTAAATCTCTTTGGCGTAGGCCTTGCTGGTGAGTTTTTCTAGGGGGATGGTGATGAAGTCTGGATCGCCCATATACACGGAGCGGTCAGCATAAGCTTGGCGCATCGCCTCGGCCATGATGTGGATGGTTTTGCTAGAGCCAAAGCCCAAATTGTGGATATTGGCATTTTCCATGGTGTTTAAAATCTCGATCACATGCGCCCCACCTGAGCTGGGTGGCCCCATTGAGATGATTTTATAGCCCCTGTAAGTGCCGACCACAGGTTTACGCCAAACGACATTATAGCTGGCTAAGTCTTTCTTGGTGATGATCCCCCCATTTTTGCGCATGTCTTCCACGATCAAATCCGCGATTTTGCCCTTATAAAAGGCACTAGGGCCTTGGTTTTTGATGAGAGTTAAGGTTTTGGCTAGGTCTTTTTGCACAAACAAATCCCCTTCTTGATAAGCCACCATGCCCCTTCTTAAAAAGTATTTGCGACTGCTTGCATATTTGGCAAAGCGGGGTTTGGCATCCAACATCGTTTCGCCTTGTCTTTGGGTGAGTCTAAAGCCGTGTTGGGCTAAATCGATGGCAGGTTGGATTAAAGTTGCAAGTTTGCGTGTACCGTATTTGTCTAAGAGTGCGCTAAGACCGGCCACGGTGCCGGGCACCCCGGCGGCCAAGTAGCCGTCTGTACTCAAATTAGGGATGACTTTGCCCTTTTTATCCAAATACATGTTTTTCGTGGCCTTTAGGGGGGCCTTTTCCCTAAAGTCTAGGGTAACATTCTCCCCATTGGCTAAATGCACCACGGCAAACCCGCCCCCGCCCAAATTGCCCGAAGACGGATGCACTACAGCTAAAGCATAACCAATAGCCACCGCTGCATCGATGGCGTTGCCTCCCTCATCTAACACTTTCTGCGCTACTTTGTCGGCCAAAGCATGGCTAGAGAGAGCCAATGCCCGGCCCTTAATGGGCGGGTAGGATGCTCCAAAAACCAAACTCACATTGACAACAACCATTGCGCATAAACGCATCAATACATGCACATTTGCCTCCAAAAATTAAAATAAATCTTGCATTCTAGCATGGATTACTTGAGCCAAGCCCTCATGCAAATTAGGCTATAATGTTGCATTCACTTTAAAGGATGCCCTTTGAGTCTTGCGCTGAAATACCGTCCCAAACACTTTAACGAGTTGGTGGGGCAAGAGAGTGTCGCCAAAACCTTGAGCCTTGCTCTAGAGAGTGGCCGTTTAGCGCACGCCTATTTGTTTAGCGGGCTTAGGGGCAGCGGCAAAACGAGCAGTGCGCGCATTTTTGCAAGGGCACTGCAGTGTGAAAAAGGCATTACAAGCGCGCCCTGCGATGCCTGCCCTTCATGTGTAGAGAGTTTGCAAGGATCGCATTTAGACACCATCGAAATGGACGGCGCGTCTAATCGGCGGATTGAAGATGTGCGCGGAATCATCGAACAGAGCAAGTACAAGCCTTCTTTGGGGAGGTTTAAAATTTTCATCATCGACGAAGTCCATATGCTGACGAAGGAAGCCTTTAACGCCTTGTTAAAAACTTTAGAAGAACCCCCCGCCCATGTCAAATTCATTTTAGCCACCACAGACCCCTTTAAACTCCCGGCCACAATCCTAAGCCGCACGCAACAGTTCCACTTTAAAAAAATCCCGCCTAAGGCGGTTGTGGCGCATTTAAAGTTTATCTTTGAAAAAGAAGGTGTCAGTTTTGAAGAGCCCGCCTTAGAAATGCTGGCTAGAAGTGGAGGGGGGAGTTTACGCGACACCTTGACCTTAGCCGAGCAAGCCATCAGCTATGGCGATCAGAGCGTGAGTGCCCTAGCCACAAGCCAAATGTTAGGGCTTGTAGATAGCAGAGTTTTAGAAGAGTTTTTTAACGCCCTAGTGGCTGGCGCAAGCGTGGAAAACTTTTTACACACCCTAACCGAGTACGATACCGCTATGGTGCTAGAAGAAATGGCGCGCTTTTTAAGGGATGCCATGTTTAGCCAAAAGCTGCCCATAAGCGTGCTTGAGCCTTTCATGAACGCCATCGCACAGGCGCAACCCTTGTTGAACTATGGGGCAGATGGAGACTTTGTGCTCGCTTTAAGCACACTTAAAATGCAAGCGCATTTGCAGCAGTCCGTCCAAAGCACCACATCTAAACCCACCCCCGCCACGCAAGCTGCACCCCAAGCCACACAGCCCCCCCATCAAGCCCCCACGCCACAGCCACAACAAGCCGCCCTAGACTCCCAAGTCCAACCAAAAGAATTATTCCAGCAATTCATTGCCAAGATTGAAAGTGCTAATGCCGAACTAGGCAGGGTGTTTAGGAAGGTTTTGGCGTTTCAGTCTTTTGACAATGGGGTTTTATTGCTACACTCTAGTGCTGATGAGAGCGCAAATGTGCTTTTGCGCCAACATTATAAGGCCTTGATTGTGCCATGTTTAAAAGAAGTCTTTGGAGCGCATGCCCGCATAGAAACCGATAAATCAAAGCCCAGGCCCTTAGAGCAGTTTAAAGAAAACAACCCGTCCTTAATGCGGGCCATGCAAGACAAGCTCGGTACGACCGATGGCAAGGTGGAGGATTGCTAAAATGCTAGACATGCATGCCACCCTCGCCCAAATCCCCCAAGTGGTGCAAGCCGTGCAAGCGCATTTAAGCACGCATAGTCTGATTTTCTTGCAAGGGGATTTAGGCAGCGGGAAAACCACTTTCGTGCAACACTTTTGCCAAGAGTTAAACGCCCCCCCCGCCACTTCGCCCACTTTTAGCCTGCTACATATTTACAAGACCCCCAAGATTTGTATTTACCACTATGATTTTTACCTAAAGGGCTTTGAAGAGCTGCACGCTTTAGGGGTGTTGGAGAACTTAGAGCGACCGGGGGTGCACTTCATCGAGTGGGGGGATTGTCATTTGCTCTCATGGCTTAAATCCTGTGGCTTCAGCCCTCTAGTCTTGAGCCTTGAGCGGGGTCATGAAACTTGCCATTATCGGCTGCAACATGGATAAACTCAAAGCCGAAAACCTCAGCAAACAAATCAAAAAGACAAAAATCGTACACGATGTATCGCTAGAGGTGGAGAGTGGGCAGGTGGTGGGCTTGCTTGGGCCTAATGGGGCAGGCAAAACCACGACCTTTTATATGATTTGTGGGCTCTTGCAACCCAGTGGGGGCAGGGTGTATTTAAACGATATTGATTTGTCTAGCTACCCTTTGCACCAACGCTCCAACATGGGGATTGGCTATCTGCCCCAAGAGTCGAGCATTTTTAAGGATTTGAGCGTGCAGGACAATTTAATGCTCGCCGCCCAAACGACTTTTAAGAGCAATAAGGAAGCGTTAGAGCGCATTGAAGAGATGTTAAACGCCTTTAATATCCAAGCCATTAGAGAGCGCAAGGGCATGTCTTTAAGCGGAGGGGAGCGCAGAAGGGTGGAGATTGCGAGGGCGTTGGTGAAAAACCCCAAATTCATTTTGCTAGACGAGCCCTTTGCCGGAGTCGATCCCATCGCCGTTTTAGACATACAAAAAATCATAGAGCATTTGGTGGAGATGAATATCGGGGTGCTGATCACCGACCACAATGTGCGCGAAACTTTGAGTGTGTGCCACAGGGCGTATGTGATTAAAAGCGGGACTTTGCTCGCTAGCGGGAGTGCGGCGCAAATTTACGACAACCCTTTGGTGCGTAAATATTACTTAGGGGAGAATTTTAAGGCTTAAAATGCTGCGTGCCCGCCCCAATCTCAAAAACAAACTCTCGGCGACCTTGAAAAGTTGGCTGCCTATTTTACAAAGCGACCCTTTGGAGATTGAAGAAACCTTGTTAAATTGCGCCAAAGATAACCCCTTTGTGCGGGTGCAAAGTGGCATGCGCACAGACTTTAGCTCCCAAAAATTTTATAAACCGCCCAAAAACGCTCTAGGCGATCAGATCGAACGCCTAAGTGTGCGTCCCAAAACCTTGCACCAAACTTTAAGCGAGCAACTCTTACCCCCTCTATTCCCCACAGAAATCTCTCTTAAAATCGCCGCCGACATTATAGATAATTTAAGTCCGGAGGGGTATTTTGAAGGCGACACACAAACGCAAGCTTTAGACTTGGGAGTGGAAGCTAGCGATTATGAAAAAGTGCGCCAACGCTTTGCTTATTTAGACCCCCCGGGTGTGGGAGCGCGCGATCTCTTGGAGAGTTTTACTTTTCAGCTAGCCCAGCACGAAGAACTAGACACACCCACCTATGAGCTGTGCGCCAAAATTCTCAAAGATTTAGAGCAGCACCAAAAACACCGCCACAACCCCCTATACTCCAAAGCCATGCAAGTCATCACCTCCTTTAAAAACCCCCCGCCTTAGATTTTGCCGAGAGTCTGCCCCCCATCATCCCGGATATTTTGGTGTTTGAAGAGGATGGGGACATTAGCGTGCAGCTCAATGAGGGCTATTACCCGAAAGTCGTGCTGGAGCAAGACAAGATCGTTGCAGACAATGGGTATTTAAAGGAGAAATTAAGAGAAGCTAGGGACTTGGTGGATGCCCTGCAAATGCGCCATCAGACTATCCAAAAAATCGGGTTAATGCTCGTGGAGTACCAGTACGATTTTTTCAAGGGCGGGGCGATTAAACCCATGCGTTTAGTGGACCTTGCCGAAGAGTTTGGCTATGCAGCTAGCACCATTTCACGAGCGATCTCTAACAAGTATCTAGCATGCAATCGGGGAGTGTTTGCGATCAAAAGCTTTTTTACCACCGCTTTAGAGGGCGATGTGTCCAACGCCGCCATTAAAGAGTTCTTGCTAGAGCTCATCAGCAAGGAGGACAAACAGCACCCCATGAGCGATTTAAAGATTTTGGAGCTCGTGGAAAAGCAATTTGGGCTTAAAATGGTGCGCCGCACCATCACCAAATACCGCAAACTCTTAAACATCGCCAGCTCCACAGAGCGCAAAAAACTCTATGGCATGGCGTTGGATTTAACATAGCATGCTAGAATCACCACCTGCAAAAGGAGTTGCATGTCCGCTGAATTGGGTTTGAATTTGAGTGATGCCGCCTTGTTGGAGTTGTTTAACGCCTACAATGGATGTGGCAAAAGGCAGGCAGTGGGGCTTGCGAGCGTGCGCTTTTGCCCCCACAGTGTGCAAGACTACTTGAGGGCGTTTAGCTTGTATAAACAAATTGTGCTCGGGCATTGCCGCAACGGACAGGTGTTCCACCGCCTAGCCCAAATGTATGAAAAGGGACAGGGCGTGGCTAAGGACATGCAAAAAGCCTTGTCTTGCTATCAAGGCGTGGTGCAGGTGGGGGTGAAGACGCAGTGGATTTACATCCACGCCTTGACGAAACTCATTGCGGCATATGAGATGGGCGATGGCGTGGATCAAGACACACAAAAAGCCCTGCACTACCAAAGCAAGTTGAGCGAGGCGAAGTTGGAGGTTACCAAGTCCTATTTGCGCCTTTATCTTAAAAAGCCCAACCCTAGAGCAAAACGCAGACTCTCTTTTTAATTAATTTGAAACAAGGATGCCCATGCTAGAGGATTTATCCCATTTGTCTTTGCACCTGAGTGATGACGCTTTATTGGATTTGTTTAACCAATACAATGGGGAATTGTGCGGCGCGCCCCACATGGTGCAAGACTACCTAAATGCCTTTGAGCACTTTTGCAAAATCGCCCGCAAAGAAAACGACTTCGGCTACGAGTTTTATGCTCTAGGCAAGATGTACGAGCTAGGGCGCGGCGTGGCGCAAGACACTGAAAAAGCAAAGGGGCTCTACACAGAGGCGATCAAACACTACCAAACCTATGAAGATGGTGCACCTGAAAACAAGCACACCCAAGCTATACAAGACTTAGAGCAATGGCTTTAAATATCTAGCCCAAACCCGGAGTCGGAGTCTCTGTCGCTATGGCGTAGGGGGCGTTCGGTGAATTTATCGGCATGGTGCGTGCGCCCACAGCCGAGTTTGTGGTGATCGTGGCGGTGTTTTTGTGTGTTTAGCGCATCTTGGCAACGCCTAGAATAAGTCTTTTGGACTTCTTTTTTCTCGCGGTTTACAGTTGCCACAAACGCCCCATCCACAAGGGGCATATTCACCTCAATGGGGTCGTCTGACAATTTTTGCAAAACTGCAGGTTTGGGGGAAGTTTTAATGTCGGGTAAAATGGTGATGCTCGCCCCAAATTTAGCCACAAGTTGTTGGAACTCTTGTAGGTCTTCGTGTTTCAATTGTCGTATTAGCAAATCCATGAGATACTCCTTCTAGTAGAATGTCCCATTTTAGGATACTAAAACTAATCGATGGTAATTTTAGTCTAAAGTTTTAGACCAAGCGGGCGTGGTGTTTCTCCACCAAAAACACGGGGTTGTAACCCATTTTGGCTTGGCGTAAGCCCTCAATGCCTAAGTCTTCTTCTCTATTCACATGCACACAGTCAGCAAAGGCGTGTGTTAAGAGTTGCTGGTTGATCATTTGGTAAGCCCCCCGCACACTCGGGTCTGCTTTTTCAATGTGAATCAGTGCCATATCGGGGTTGATTTTCTCCCCAAAACTCATCGCCACAATGCGCCCCTCAATTTTAATCACCCCTCCTAGCAAGGGCAGCTTTTCGTAAATGTCTAGGGTGTTTAAAATCCCTAGATATTCGTGCTCTAGTCCTAAATCCTGTGGGTCGTCTAGCTTGTGCCACTCTTTGAGGGAAAGTTTCAGATCGGAGATATTTAGCCGACTAATGGGCTCGTAGGTGTAGTGGGGGTAAGCTTTTAAAAAGGCATTTAAGTGGTTTTTCTTCTTATGGAATTTCTTACCGCTTAGAGCGATGAGCTCGGCTACACTATAAACATAGTCAAAGCGATCCCTCTTAGCTTCAAAGCTAAAGGCATTGGGGTAAAACCGCTCCAACTCGTCCTTATGCGTGCTTTGCAAGGCGCGAAACTCTAAAACTTCCTTTTGTGCCCTAGTGTGGCTCATGAGTTGCTCGAGCACCGCTTTTTTATCCCCTGAGCCTATGGGGTAAAAATAAAAGGGGGACTCGTTAGGGTAGGCGGTTTTGATCACCACACAACCCTCCACAAAGGCTAGGCTAATCTCTCTAGCGTTTTGCCACAGATACAAGTTTGTAAAACTGACATCGCCCACGATAAAATTGTCTGCCTTTAGGGCGGAATCTAGGGCGTTTCTTTGCGCCAAATGAAGGGGGCTAAACTCCACATGCTCTCCGTGTGTTGGAATAAGTGCCTAAAACGACAGGTTGCAAATGGGCAGGCAGTTCTAGTGCCATATCTACTTCTAGCAAGCAGCCAAATTTTGTAGCAGCAAAATAGGGGTTCATGGAAGAGTTTAGCAGAGTCTGCACTTCTTGCGCCTGTGCGGGCTCAAACCACAATGCCTTGCGTGTGGGGTTGGTTTGTGCCAAAAAGCCAAAACGCCCAATGAGTAAACACCACGCCCTCCCGATTTTAAAGCTATGCGCGATTTCTAAATCCTGTCTAGCGACATGGCCCACTAACACCTTTAGCCCTTCAGCATAGGCGCAGGTTTTGCGCACTTCTAAGAGCCCATAATCCACGCCCTTAAGCAAGATAGAATCAAAGAGTTTTAGGGGGTTAAAAAGGTTTAATTTAAACTTCTGCCCCAAAAGCCTTCTTGCCGTGTTTGTGCTGCCACTCACCCCCACTTTTTCAGGGTCAATAAGCCCCCTAGACACACCCAAAATCTCAGTATAAACACTCTCCAAACGCCCCCCCACTTTGGCAAAAATCTCGGCTTCTCTTAGGGGATTATAGACGCTAAGCCCTATTTGGTGCTTGTCCTTGGCAATTTGTGTGCTTAAGGCAAAGCGTTCGTTTAAGAGTTTAACTAGGCTTTGGTCGATTTGGTCTATTTGTACCCGTTTAGACGCAATGCCCTCCCCCTTTAAATGCCCCATTTCATGCTTAATCAAGTCAAAAAAGTCCTCTCGCTCTCTAAGCGTGCGGATCGCACCACCTTCAAATCCTAGCTCTAAGAGATTGGGGCGGCTGTTGTAGTGGCTTGCCATGCTCGCCCCATACGCCCCCACTTTTTCAAAGACAAGTAAATCCCCTCGCTCTAGCTTTGGCAAATGAACGCCCTTTACAAAGCAATCTGCGCTCTCACAAATAGGTCCGACCAAATCGTAAGCCACCGGTGCGGTGTCTTTGGGGGTCAGTAGGCGCACGGGATGGGTGGCTTGGTAAAGGGCGGGGCGCATGAAGTCGTTCATGCCCACATCCACAATGGCAAAGTGTTTGTGGGCGTTGGACTTCGTGTATTGCACCTTGGTAACCAACACCCCATGCTCTGCTACAATGCGCCGCCCCGGCTCGCAAATGATGGTTAAATCTAACCCTTTTGTGGCTTTAAAAAGGGCGGTGGCGTAGCTCTGTAAGGCGATGGGTTCTTGTGTGGGATGATAAGCCACGCCTAGCCCTCCACCCACATCAAAGAACTTAAGCTCCACCCCACTCGCGATTAAAAAGCGGGCAAAGCTTGCCATTTTTTCAAAGGCTTGTTCTAGAGGAGCAAGTTGCAAGAGTTGCGAGCCTATGTGAAAATGCAAGGCGATGGGGTCTAAATGGGCGGATTGCTTGGCAAACATAAACATTTGCACCGCCTCTTTTTCTTCCACCCCAAATTTATTCTCCCACAGCCCGGTAGAGATATAAGGGTGCGTGGCGGGGTCAATGTTGGGGTTGACTCTGACACTAATGCGGGCTTTGGTGTTGTGCTCTTTTGCGATCTGCTCTATGAGCCTTAGCTCCTCAAAGGACTCCACATTTAAAAACAAGATCCCCTGCTCTAGGGCCTCTTGAATCTCACTCTCAAGTTTACCCACCCCGCTAAAAATGATTTTATAAGGCGCAATGCCGGCTAAGAGCGCACGGTGGACTTCATAGATCGACACGCAATCTGCCCCCGCCCCCGCCTTGGCTAAAACCTCCAAGAGAGCTAGATTAGAATTGGCCTTAAGAGCGTAGCAAATGAGCGATTTGTGCCCCCTAAAGACTTCTTTAAAGTCTAAGAAAGCCCCCCTAATGCCGTCTAAATCGTAGAGATAAAAAGGGGTCCTATCCGCCAAAGCGGCGATTTGTGCGGGGTCTAACACTAAGAGATTTTTCTTGCCGCCAGTGCTTTTAGGGCGTGGGCTTCGCCGACTTCAAAGGCTTTTTTATTCAATTCTACCACCTTAGCAGGGACTTTAGAAACCATGGTTTTTAGCACCTGCTCTTTATCCACACAGCCCGTCAACACCACTGTAACCGCCAAAGCCACCACCGATTGCGTAACGATATTGCCGACTTCCTCTTTAGCAATGGTGATGATAGGGAGTTTATAAAGCTGAAACTTCGCCTCGTCCTCGGGTGTGGGTTGGACTAAATTAGGGTCCACCACCACGACCCCCCCCTCTTTGACATCGTTTTTAAAGAGTTGGTAGCTGCTTTGTGCCACAGAGAGCATAAAATCAATCTCACCTTCTTTGGCGTAGGGGTAGATGATTTCATGAGGGCTTAAGATAATATCCACTTTTGTGGGCCCGCCCCTCACTTGGCTTGTGTAAGAAGAGGTTTTCGTGCCAAAGCCCCCGGCGGCGATCTGTGCCTCGGCCAAGATTTCGCCCGCCAAAAGCACACCCTGACCGCCCACACCTGTAAATCGTAATTGTGTCTGCATCAATGTCCTTAGGCTTTTTTGCTTGGGCTTTATCAATCACGCCCTGATACGCTTGGCAATACTCCACTTTAGAAGTGTCTTGTTTCAACACGCCCGTGGGGAATTTGCCCACCCGCTCTTCAGGGGTCATCTCTTCATACTTGCGGCGGCTCACTAGGCGCGACTCGATCCATTTTAAAGTTTGCGCTGCTTCGCCCATTTTGTTCTTGCGTCCCAAGTTGATGTGGCAGTTGCTGTGCACATCCACAAAGCTAAAGCCCTTGTGGCTAAAGGCATCGGCAAGGGTGCGCTCTAATTTTTTAGGCTCTAGCACGCTCTCACGCCCCACAAAACTTGCCCCCGCTGCCATCGCAATTTCGCAGGGGTCAAAGCTGTTGTCAATGTTGCCGGTTTGGGCGGTGACGGTCCACATGCCATTGGGGGTGGTGGGGGAGGTTTGCGAATTTGTGAGGCCGTAGATAAAGTTATCCACCAACACCAAGTTTAAATCAATGTTGCGCCTGCACGCATGGATGGTGTGGTTGCCCCCGATGGCAAAGCTATCTCCATCACCGGACACCACAATGACATGCTTATTTGGGTTAGCCATTTTAATGCCCGTGGCGTAAGCTAAAGCCCGCCCATGGGTCGTGTGCACGGTGTTGCAATTGACATACGAACTCATGCGCCCACTGCAGCCGATCCCACTCACAAAGCACACATCGTCCATGTCCCAGCCTAGGGTGTCAATGGCGCGGATAATGGATTTTAAAATCACGCCATCCCCACAGCCCCAGCACCACAAAGTGGGGGTTTTATCCACGCGTAAATAAGTGTCGTAATCAAACGCCATCAAAACTCCTTGATTTTAGCCATGATTTGTTTGGGCGAGAAGGGGCGGCCATTGGCCTGCAGCAAGGCGGGAACTTTGCGCCCTAAAATGTGCTCCACTTCTTGCAGATACTGCCCCTTGTTGAGCTCCACCATAAGGATATTTTTAAACTGCTTACCCAGCTCCTCGAGGCGTTTTTTGGGGCTGGGCCACAGGGTTAAAGGCCTAAAGAAGCCCACTTTTTTAGGATAATTTTGGGCCTTTAGCTCTCTTAGGGCTTCTTTGATCGCTAGGGAACTTGAGCCATAAGCAACCACCAATAAATCTGCCCCCTCAATGTCTATCTCTTCATTCAAGCACACCTCATCAAGCCGTGAATCGATTTTATTAAAGAGCCGATCCATCAGCACTCCCGCCACTTTGGGATCTTCACTAGGAAAGCCGATAGGCCCGTGGTGCAAGCCTGTGATGTGGTAGCGGTAGCCCTTAAAGAAGGGGTTTAAAATGGCGGGTTCATCGCTTGCCACGCCATAGGGTTGGTAGTCTTTGGGATCGCCCCCAAACACCCGCCGATTGATGATTTTTAAATCTTGCAAATCGGGTAGGGACACCTTGCCATACATGTGCCCCACGGTTTCATCCAGCAGCAAGAAAACGGGGGTCATCAACTTCTCTGCTAAGTTGAACGCCCGAATCGTCTCCGTGTAGGCTTCCTCTAAACTCCCCGGGGCCAGAGCGACAGATTTAAAATCCCCATGCGTGGGGTGCTTTAAAAAATTGACATCGCCTTGTGCCACCCTTGTGGGCATCCCCGTAGAAGGGCCTGAACGCATCACGTCCACAATCACAAGAGGGGTTTCTGTCATGAAAGCATAGCCCATTTGCTCCACCTTGAGCGAAATCCCCGGCCCTGAGCTAGCTGTCATTGCTTTCACGCCGCTCATGCTTGCCCCTAGTGCCACACAAATGCCCCCGATTTCATCCTCCATTTGGATAAAATGCCCCCCATTTGCCGGCAGCAGCCCGCTCATCGCATGCATGATGTCCGAACTTGGCGTGATGGGATAACCCCCAAAGAAGCGACACCCTGCCTCAATCGCCGCCTTAGCGACCAATTCATTGCCATCTGAAATCACCTCTCTCATTTGCCCCTCCCCTCCTTGATGCTGTCTTCTAAGAGCATGTAATTGTTTGCCCGCACTCTAGCCCCCCTCTCTTCAGCTTCTTTAGACACTTTTGCAAATTTAAATTCCTTTTTTTCTGCGACATAAATGGCAAAATCGGGGCAACCCAGCTCACACTTATAGCACCCGATACAACTCTCAGGGTAAGCCACTTTGGCAACCTTGCCAAGGATATGCGTGGGCTTAAAACCCATCCCTAAAACCCCAGCCGGACACACCGACACACATAAATCGCACCCCTTACAACGGGCTTCATTGACCCAAACAGGCACGCCCTCTGGGGCTTGCATCTTAGCCATTTAATCTCCTTGAGCCTCAAATAAAAACGCCCAGAATACTAGCATTAAATATCTAAAGCCAAACTAAGCTAAGGCGAGAACTTGTGGATCGCACGGACATGTTCTTTGTAGTTTGCACTGAATTTATGCGCCCCCTCTTTGGTCTTGACAAAGTATAAAAACGGCGTTTTAGCAGGAAACAGGGCGGCTTTAATCGCCTCTAGCCCCGCACTGCCCACCGGCTCTTTAGGCAGCCCTTTATGTTTGTAGGTGTTGTAGGGACTGTTGTCTGTGGCAATTCTTTCATGCGTGACTTTGGCGTGGGAGTATTTGCCATAATTGAGCGCTCCGTCCATTTGTAAGGGCATGTGTTTTTTCAAGCGGTTGTAAATCACCCCCGCAATAAGGGGCATTTCTGCGGCATTTGCCGCCTCTTTTTGGATAATGGAGGCAATGATTAGGGTTTGTTGCCACTTTTTGGGGTCGTAACTGCCTAGCAGTTGCTCGCTTAATTTTTGGTAGTGCTTTTGGCTGTGTTTTAAAAGATGATCCATGAGATTTTGCGCCGAAATGCCTAAAGTGAATTTATAAGTGTTGGGGGCAATCGCCCCATCAGCCCAAAGGGCTTTGGCGTTGTAGGCTTGCTCTAAATCCTCCACCTTCAAATGAAACACCTTAGCCAAGTGCCGTATAAAAAAATATAAAGTTTCACCCGGGATCAAGGTCGCGTTTTGATAAACTGCCTTAGACAAGCTTAAGGCGTGCAAGAAGTCCCCCTTTGTGGTGGTGCGGCTAATAGGGATGGCGATATAGCCTCTTTTGGGGGTGTGCCACAGGTGCAAGGCGGCCATCAGGCGTAAAATCCACAAATCCAGGGCATTTGTTTTGGGGGTGGGGGTTTCGGGCGTGCTTAAGTGGTTTAAAGCGGTTTTAAGCGCACCCCTAGGTATGTAAACAATCGCGTAAGATTTTATGGGTATACTTAGGTAAAACAGCAATGAAAGCGCAATGATAAAAGCCATCTCCAAGAGAATATTACGGCCTTTTTTCTCTATCGGGCTCGTGTGCGTTCTTTTTGCCATTCTGTTTATTGTGTTGAAAAACGGAATTTACATCTCCTCCATGCGCTTTGGCGGACTGAAAATTGAGCGATTTTATCTAAAACTGAATAATAAATTCTTGCTAAGGGTGGGGCAGTTAGACATCATCGCATTAGTCAAGCATAAACCCAATAGAAGACCCCCCACCATCGCCGCCATTGTGCGCTACATCCAATACGGCATGTGGGCTATGGACTACTTTGAAAAAATCAATATCCAAGAAATTGACATCAAGCCCAACATCAAAGCCCATGTATTTTTTGACGGATACCGCTACGAATTTGCCTTTCCTAATCTTGTGAACGGGCAGTTTGACCTACAAGAGAAAGAGCGCCGAGAATTGCGCCTAAACATTAATTATTTGGACTCTGCCCCCTATCATATACATCTTGTAGGGCAGGCAACCTATGCTAAACGCACACAACAATTAAACTTTAGCCTGCAAGTTTCCCCCATCCACACCCCAAATATTAGACCATCTAAGTTAAAAATTTTCGTGCAAGGCTTAACCGACTTTAAATCCGTGGCTCTAAGGCTCAACTCCAACAACATCAAGCACATAGACTTTTTAAAGCCCTACTTTAAACCCGACAAAAACCAAGCTTTGCAAAAATGGCTCTTTACAAACATTGCCTTTTCTGGCTTTGCTATCAAGGAAGCCAAACTTTCCTTAAACTTCAAAGACAAGCACATCCTAAAGACCCTGCAAGATAACTTGAGCGTGCAGGCTATGGTGCAAAATGCCCGTGTGATCTACAACCCCAAACTCCCCCCCATTTTGGCTAAAGAAGTGGGGTTAGAGTTTGCCAATGGACAATTAACCATCACGCCTAAGTACATCAACTACCAACACATGCGCCTAGAAGGCTCGCAGGTGGTCATGAGCCATTTTGGACCCTCATCTAGACTAGTGGCGAGCATTAAAAACGCCCCAAGCCCCGCTTTTGCTCCCATAAGAGAGATCTTAAAAGCTTATGGTATCAATTTGCCCTTAAGCCAATTCAAGCCCACCATCGGGGCGGACATTTTGCTCACCGTGCAATTTGTCCCCCATGCCAAGTCCCTCTTGTTCGTGCAAGGCAGCGTAGACATCGCGGCGGGGGGCTTTGCGCTTTATAACATTCCCTTTAGCAACCAAAGCGCGCAGGTGTTTTTAGACATCAGCCCCACAAGCAAAATTATCTACATCAACACCACCCACACCCGCTATAAAAACATGGCCGACACCGACAACCGCGTAACTTTAGACTTCACCCACAAGAACTTAATCAGCCAAGTCGCCATCCATAAAATCCAAGTCAACACCAACCCCGCCATCAACAACAGCCCCTTTGACACAAGGCGCACCAGCTTACCCAAAGCCGCCTCTACCCTGCGCCTAAGCACTCTGCCGAATTTGATCGCTAAGGGCGTGGATACCCGGGCCTTTAAAGACAAACTACGCCAAATCATCCAAGCCCAAAACGCCGCAGTCTTTAGCCAAGACATCATCTATGCCACCCAGGATAATTTACCGAGCTTAAGCTTTGATGTAGACTTTTCTAAAGATGCACAAACCACTTTTAAAATCAAGGAATTGGAGATAGAAGGAGCAATTTCTCGGGGCTATAGCCTGCATTTAAAGAACATCGCTAAACTTGTCCCCATTTCGCCTTTAGCGCACTACTTTGCCATTAAGGGGGGTGCGCTCAAAATCACCACGAAGGGCTTAAAGAGCTTTGAGTTCTTTGGGACAAATTTAGACATTGAATTGCCCTTGTACCGCAATGATGGACGGCGTTTTAACGCGTTTACACTCTTAGGGACTTTTGGGGACCTAGGGTTGGAGTTTTTCACCCCTGATAAGGCGATCATGGGACGTATTCGGGGTAAGGAGAAAATCATCTTTATCAACGACATCAACTTTAATGTGGATGAATTTTTAAAGGCAAAAATGCCCGCCATTAAAGAGCTGTTAGCCCCCAGTGGCAAACGCCCCACAAAAGAACAACTGAAAGACGAAACAATTTTCATCCAAGCGAAACAACGCTACGAGAAAGAGCACAAAATCCCTCCAAACCGCCTCATCATCCAAGCCAAAAACGCCGTCATCACCTTTAAAGGCTTTCCCTTTGCGTTAGACAATATTTTAGCCACCATGCGCGATGGACGTTTTAGAGCAGATGCGAGCTACCACCATGCTTCGCTTGCTTTTGACATGGAGCATGGGCAACTCACACTCAAGGCGAACAACTTCAGTGGGGATTATTTAAACATGGTGCTGCAATCCGTTACCACGCAAAATCTCATACAGGGCGGGCTGTATAGCTTGATCGGCGGGTATAAAAACAATGTCTTTAGCGGAGAGCTGCGGCTACAAAACACCACGATTAAAAACTTTAAACTCTTGCAAAATGTAATCAATCTCATCAACACCATCCCCTCGCTCATCGTGTTTAGAAACCCCCGCCTAGGGGCAAATGGCTATGAGATTTCTAGGGGCAAGGTGGTCTTTGGAATCAACACCGACTACTTAGGACTAGAGCATATCCAGCTCACGGGCACGACTTTAGATGTGGATGGAAGTGGGATTGTGGAGCTTGCTAAGCGCAAGATCGACATGTCCTTAAACATCGCCACTATTAAGGGCTTTGCCAATGTGATCAATAAAATCCCCATTCTAAGCTATTTGATTTTAGGCGGAGATGGTAAAATCTCCACGCATGTGAATTTGAGCGGGAGCTTAGACAACCCTAAAGCCAATGTGACTTTGGCAAAGGACATTTTCCAAGCTCCCTTTAGGATTTTAAGGCGGATTTTCACGCCCATTGACATCATCATTGAAGAAATTAGAAAAGGAATGAAAGATGAGCCTACTCGAGTGCCAAAAAAACAAACGCTACACCATCCTTGACATCACCACCTCCGATCTACAGCTAAAAGAGCGTCTCATGTCCTTTGGCATCAGTGCAGGGGTGGAGTTTGAGCTGTTGCAACACTCTTTAAGAAAAGCCACCTTTAGCATCGCCATTGAGCGTGCCCAAATCGCCCTGCGCTCTAGCGAAGCCAAGCACATTTTAGTGCGCCCCCTATGAGTGCAAGCGTCATTAAAGCAAGGCTCTTAGCGCATTTTGTTAGCCCCACCACTGAGCTAGATTATCAAAACCCCTATGAACTCATCGTGGCGGTGCTGTTGTCGGCGCAGTGCACGGACAAGCGGGTGAATGCCACCACCCCCGCTTTTTTCGCCAAGTATCCAAATATTGCAAGTCTAGCCAAAGCCCACCTGCACGAAGTGCAAGAGTGCATTAAAAGCATTTCTTACCCCAATGCCAAAGCCAAGCATTTAATCAAAATGGCTCATCAAGTGCTAGAGCATTTTCAAGGGCAAATCCCCCAAACCCAAAAAGAGCTCAAAAGCCTAGCAGGCATCGGGCAAAAGAGCGCAAATGTGGTGCTCTCAGTTGCCTTTGGGGCTAATCTCTTAGCTGTAGACACGCATGTTTTTAGAGTGGCGCATCGCTTGGGCTTAAGCACAGCCAAGAGCGCAGAGCAGACAGAGGCAGATTTAAGTGCGCTTTTTGTGAGCGACTTAGGCCAACTACACCACGCCTTGATTCTCTTTGGACGGCGTATTTGCACCGCTCTTAAGCCCAAATGCCACAGCTGTTTTTTGCAAGAATTTTGCGTGAGCCGGGCGAATTTTAAACCGCGCTAATGTAAATCTAGTATAATGTCATATTTTCTTTTGTGGGTTTTAAGTTGAGCGTGAGAAAGCGAGATTTGTAATGGATAACCAAGGTAACAACACGAACACGAACAAAGAAGGGGGCAATGGAGTCAATATCCAATCCAACCCCACTCTAGCCAACTTGCCTTCTGTCAATCCTAAGCTCAAAAAGCAACCCACTCTAAATCCTAGGGAGTTGGAGCTCACAACCTACTTAGAAGAGTTGATTAACGACTATAAGGGCTTGTTAGACATGGAGGTTACCTTCATGGCAGAGCTAGGCTCTACACAAATCCCACTTAGGGAAGTCTTGCGCTTTGAAAGGGGATCGGTGATTGATTTACAAAAGCCTGCGGGCGAGAGCGTGGATACCTTTGTCAATGGGCGGGTGATTGGCAAGGGCGAAGTCATGGTGTATGAAAAGAACCTAGCCATCCGCTTAAACGAAGTGCTAGACTCGAATGCCATTGTCTACTACATTGCAAAGGATATGTAAGCTTGAGAGCCATTGCGTGTATCTTTTTCATCGTGGGCGTGTTGTGGGGGGCCTTGCCTAACCAACTCACCCACATCCAAGTTGCGCCCACCTCCGATCACCAGGGCGTGCTCTTAGAACTGCTCTTTAAAGAAGCCCTAAACCAAGTGCCTAAAATCTCTCCCACGCAGACCATCACCCTAGAGAACGTCGCCTCCTTTCCCCCGCGCTCAGAACACTTCAGTGCTGCCATTTTGAGTCAATTAGAAGTGCATAACCAAAACAACACCCTTTACATCATCCCAAAGAGCAATGCCCTTTTTAAGGTGAACGCCAAACTCTCGCAAGACAGACGCTTTTTGCGCCTAGAGTTTGTGCCCTTATTTGCCGACTTAAACCCAACCCCCCTTGCCACACAGCCCCAGCCCCAAGTCCAAGCCCCTGCCAAGCCCCTACCCATTGTCAACAAACTCCCCGACTTTGAGTGGGAATACCTATGGAAAGTGGGCGTGGTACTTGTGGGCTTGTTGTTGGTTTTGTGGTTGCTCAAACGCAAGGGCACGCAGAAGTTTTTGTTCCCCAAAGTGGGGTTAGAGCCCAGCGTAACTTACATCAAGCCTCTAGACTCCACGCATAAACTCATCACCATTGAAGTGCGTAACCAGCTGTACTTAATTTTGCTAAACTCGCACCAAAGCCTTATTTTAGACAAAATCACTCTAGATTTCCCTAAAAAAGACCCATCCTTGCGCCAAAAAGAAGCCCTCGTTGAAGAAACTAAAAAACACCTACGACAATCAAAACTCAAGAGTTCGTATGTCTAGGGCGCGCATACTCGACAAAGAGCTAGAAGACAGACGCTCGGATCGCAACTTCTACATCTCTTTAATCTTGTCGTGCTTGTTGCACTTGTTGGTGTGGTGGCTTGTGGAGTACAGCCATAAGTTTTTCCACAGACCCAAGTTGGTCAAAATCAACCCGAGCAATTTATTGGTGTTAAAACGGGGGCGATCGCTGGATCCCACCAAGCACACACAGGGCGCACTAAGACCCACTAGAGCCGCTCCCAAAACCACGCCCCAGCCCGTTGTCGCCCAAACCCCACCCCAGCCCCCAAGCCCCCCCACTCCCCCACGCCAAGGGTAAAACCCAAACCCCAATCGCAGTACTAAGCGCACCACACACCGCCCTCAAGAGCGCCACGCCCACAGACGCAAACGCACAGAAGTGGCACGCCACGAGAGCAAGCACAAAGCCCTATTCCAAGAAGAGCGTGAAGAGAAAAAACCAATCAAGAAAGAGCAGGACAACAATTTTAATCCTAATAATTTGTCTTTCTTGCCCTCAGAAGAAGATGCCACGCCCCCACCCCGCCCTAGAAGCGACAAGAGTTATGAGAACGACAAGGGCATGGACAGCCAAACCCGCAAGGACATTGACGAACTCTATGGCGAAGAGTTTGGGGACTTAGGCACGGCGGAAAAAGACTTCATTAGAAGCAATCTCAGCGAAATCGGGCGCATCACGCAAAAATACCTAGAATACCCCAGTGCCGCGGGTTACTTAGGCCAAGATGGCGTGGACGCTGTGGAGTTTTACCTGCACCCCAATGGCGACATCACGGGCTTAAAAATCATTGAAGCGTCCGGCTACAAGCTCTTAGACAACAACACCCTAAAGACCATCACCATCGCTTACAAAGACTACCCCCGCCCCACGACCACGACTTTAATCCGCATCCGTGTGCGCTACTTCATCTACCGCTAGGAATGCCTATGCAAATCACTTTACACAACCCCCTAGACATGCACCTTCACTTAAGAGAAGGCGACTTATTAAAAGCTATCCTGCCCTTTAGCGCCACCTCCTTTAGTGCCGCAGTGGTCATGCCCAATTTAAGCACACCTTTAAGCACCCCCGCCCTAGCCCTAGAGTATCAAGTCCAAATCCACACCCTAGCCCCCCACTTCAAGCCTTTAGTGGCGCTGTATTTCAACGACCGGCTAGACAAGGCTAGCCTACAAGAAGCCAAAGACCAGGGGCTATTTTTACTCAAACTCTACCCCAAGAACGCCACCACCAACTCCGCTCAAGGGGTGAGCGACATCCTAAGCCCCAAAATATTAGAGATTTTGCAGAGTGCTGAGGATTTGGGCTTTATCCTCTGCCTCCATGCCGAAAGTGCGGGCTTTGTGCTAGACAGAGAATTTGAGTTTGCCCCCACCATCCACACCCTAGCCCAAAGCTTTAAAAAACTCCCCATTATCTTAGAACACATGAGCGATAGACGCTCCATTGCCCTATTAGAGCAATACCCCAATCTCCACGCCACTTTGACCTTGCACCATTTAGCCCTAAACCTAGACGCTTTGGCTGGGGGTGCACTCTCCCCCCATCTCTTTTGTAAACCCCTTTTAAAAACCCCTAAAGACCAACAAGCCCTGCTAGAGCTTGCCCTAAAAGCCCATCCCAAAGTGTGCTTTGGCTCGGACAGCGCGCCGCATTTAGTTGACACCAAGCACGCCTGCGGCTGTGCGGCGGGGGTGTTTAGCGCGCCCTTGCTGCTTAGTGGGCTATGCACCCTCTTTGACAAACACAACGCCCTAGAACACTTACAGGATTTTGTCAGCACCAACGCCATGCGCATTTATGGACTCAAAGATTTGCCTCAAAAGAGCATCACCCTAGAGAGAAAACCGCCTAACTTGCCAAACTCTATTTTAGACGGACAACTCATCATCCCCCATTTCATGCCCCTAGAGTGGCGCGTAAAGACTATTTGAAGCCTACCCTTATGGGTTAGAAACAGCAAGATAAACCCTATAAAATCCTATAATTCTCTGTAAATTTTTTATATGTTTTTAAGTTTCTAGGTGCTACCATGTTGGCATGAGTAATTTACTATCCATAGGTCAAGCAAGCAAGGTTTTAGGTGTCAGTATCCAAACCCTAAGAAATTGGGAGAAAAAAGGCTTACTTAAACCCGATAACTACACAAAAGGTGGGGAGCGGAGATACAAGCTAGAGAGCCTTAAAAATATCAACAAAAACATTGTTTTTCATAACGATAACCGCAAGACTATTGCCTATGCCCGTGTTTCTAGTGCCGACCAAAAAGAGGATTTAATCCGCCAAGTGCAGGTTTTGGAGCTGTATTGTTCGAAACTGGGCTTTAATTACGAAGTGATACAGGACTTAGGCTCTGGGATGAATTATTACAAAAAGGGCTTAACCAAACTTCTTAACCTTATCCTAGAGAGCCAAGTCAAAAGGCTTGTTTTGACCCATAAAGACCGCTTATTGCGTTTTGGTGCGGAGCTGGTGTTTGCCATTTGTGAGGCTAAAGGTGTGGAGGTGATTATCATTAATCAAGGCGATGAGAATATCCGCTTCGAGGAGGAGTTAGCTAAAGATGTGTTGGAAATTATCACAGTATTCTCAGCTAGACTTTATGGAGCTCGTTCCAAGAAAAACAAACAGCTTTTAGAACAAATGCAGGCGGTGGTAGAGGACAATGTTACAACTGACCCACAAGATTGAATTAAACCCTAACAACAAGGCAAAGACCCATTTTAAAAAAGCCTTTGGGTGTGCTCGATTAGCCTATAATTGGGGACTAGCCAAGTGGAAGGAAAACTACGAAAAGGGCATTAAATCTAACCACCTTGCCCTAAAGAAAGAGTTTAACGCTCTTAAAAAAACGAATTATCCCTTTGTCTATGAGGTTACAAAATATGCCACCGCACAGCCTTTTACGCATTTAAACCTAGCGTTTCAAAAGTTCTTTAGAGATTTAAAGTTAGGGAAGGTGAGCTATCCTAGATTTAAACGCAAAAGAGAATATCAAGGGAGCTTTTATATTGGGGGCGACCAAATAAAAATTATTCAAGGTGGCACAAAAGACTATCTCAAAATCCCCAATTTGCCTAAAATCAAAATGACCGAAAGGCTAAGATTACAAGGCAAAATCAATGGAGCGACCATTAGCCAAAAAGGCGACAAATTCTATGTTTCAATCCAAACAGACATTACACAAGAGGAGTTTAACCGCACACATAAACCCATAGCAAACAACCACACTCTAGGCATAGATACAGGGATAAAGGCTTTTGCTAGTCTATCTAATGGCTTACAGATACAAGCACCCAAGCCCTTAAATAGGCTGACAAGACGGCTCAAAAGACTTAGCAGACAACTTAGCAAAAAACGGCATTCGAAAACCAAGAATGACGGAGTTAAGAAAGTCGCGCAATTATCTTAAAGCCAGCTTGCGGCTGAATCGATTGCATACCCGTATAGCCAACACCCGTAATAACTTTTTACACAAACTCAGCACCGCCCTAGTCAGGCACGCTAAAACCCTTTGTATGGAGAGTTTGAAAGTGTCTAACATGCTCAAAAACTCTAAACTAGCCAAAGCCCTTAGCGATGTCAGTATATCTGCCTTTAACACGCTCTTAGAGTATAAGGCAAAGTATTATGGGCGGAAAATTTTAAGAGCCGATGCCTTTTACCCGAGCTCTAAAACTTGCTCTAGCTGTGGCAGTGTCAAAAAAGACTTAACGCTTAGTGATAGGGTGTATCGGTGCGATGTGTGCGGTGTGGCGGTGGATAGAGATTTTAACGCAAGCGTCAATCTTGTAAAGCATTTAGTAAGTGGAGTTCCCACTGAATTTACGCCTGCGGACATGACGGCTCTATTGGTTGATTTGTCAAAAAGTCAGCTAATAACCAGCATGGTGGAAACAGGAATACAGCAAAAACCGCTAAAAATTTTTTCTATTGATAGAATTTTATAGAATTTTATGCGGTTTTATAGGTTTGTAGGAACGGATCGGACCAAACTCATGGCATCTTTATGGCGACTAACCTTTGCTTTAGTTTTGTTTGTCTAGAATTGTGGGCTTTTGCAAGGAAGTGTTATGCTTGTTTTAGACAATAAATTTTGGCTGATGGTCTTAGCCCCTATTGTGGGGGCATTCTTTGCCCCCGAAGTGCATAGCGTGCAAGAAAGTTTATGGCATGCGCTCAAAGTTGCCTTTTACAGCTTTTTGATCTTTTACGCCTATTATTTTCTCCTGAGTTTTCTTAAATACCCCCGTTTGGTGCGTGGGGCACAAAATTTTATGCTAGGGTTTAGCCTCATTCTTGCCTTCATAGATTTATTCGCCTCTTACTACTGCCAAATGGCTTTCACGCCCTCTTTAGTCGCCACCATTTTAAGCACGAATCCCAAAGAAAGTGCAGAGTTTTTTGAAAGCATGGTGCGCCCCCATTTAGGCTTTGTGGGGCTGTATTGGGGGGCTTGTGCGGTGTTTTTATATTTTGTGCGCTTGCAAGTGGCTTTAAATCGCTCTTACAGCCTTAAGACTTTTGGAGTGCTTTTTGGGCTCTTTTGGGTGCACAATGTCGGGGCGTTTTATTTGCAAGCGCGCCACAGCTTTTTAATCAACCCCAACATCCCCACAAGGGTGATGCCCGTGGTGAAGGAAGTGTACGCCATCGCCACTACTCTAAAGGTCTACAAGCAAAGAAAAGCGATTTACACAAGCTTAAAGCAGCGCATCCCCAAAGACTATCTCAGCGTGGATACCGACAGTGTGCCTAATGTGGTTTTAATTGTGGGGGAGAGCGCATCTAGGGATTTTATGCAACTTTATGGCTATGGCGTGCCTAATAATCCGGCGTTGCATGGGTTGCTAAGAGAGAGAGAGAGAGAGAGAGAAGGCAAACCTCTTCATCTTTGACAATGTGATTTCTCCCTTTGCCAACACTTACGCCGTTTTTCAAGTCCTCTTAAATTACAGCGATAGAGAAAATGCCAACATCCCCTGGCACCAACAAAAGAATTTAGGCAGTGTCTTTAAGGCAGCGGGTTATCAAACCTTTTGGCTAGACGCACAAGACGATTTAGAAAACAACCCTTCGTTTTCCCTTTGGTCCTACCCCTTTGATAAGCGTTATTGGAGCAATGGCCCGACAGATGTGCCCAACGCCAGCCTAGATGAGTGGCTCATCAAGGCATTTAACGAACGGGCAAAAAGCCAGCTGGGGGCTAAAAATTTCTTACTTTTTCATCTCTTTGGAAGTCATGCGGGTTACAAATTAGAGAACAAGGATTTATTTAGCCCCAAGTTTGGCACGCATAGAAAAAGGGGGTATTGCGGGGGGCAGACTTATCTTACATTGCACTAGATCACAGCTTAACTCTTGCCTCGCCTTAATCTTTTTGGCTTGGACAAACAACAAGCACCTAATCCCCAAACAGGCAAGACTCTGTCTTAAGCTCCCCTAGTTTAGAATAAAGATTTTTGCAAGGGAGTTTAATGGGTAAAGTTGTTTTAGACAATAAATTTTGGCTCATGTGGTTTGTACCAGTGGTGGCGAGTGTTTTTTCTGTCGCGGTACAAGAAAGGGGGGAGTTTGTGGGGCAAATGCTGTTGGTGGGTTTTTATGGCTTTGCCTTCTTTTATCTGTGTTATTGGCTCTTAAGTTTTATCCCTTTGCTTAGAATTGCGGATACTCTCAAAACGGCTCTATGTGTTTTGAGTCTTGTGCTGACAAGCATTGACCTTTTTTGTGCCTATTATCTGCATATGGGTTTTACCCCTGCTTTGGTGGGGACTTTACTAGCTACTAATTTTAGAGAAATCCACGGGTTCATACATGCGATGTTGTTGCCCCATTTGGGTTTTGTGTGCCTTTATGTTCTGTGTTGCTGTAGTTTCTTGTGGATAACGGGGGGGGGTAACCTTAAGCCGCAAATCTAGCCACTGGGTTTTGGCGGGGGTTTTTGGGATTTTTGGAGTGCATACGGGCGTTGGTTATTATTTGCAAGGCATGCACGGGGTTGTGATCAATCCTAACATCACCACACACAGCATCCCCGTGGTGAGAGAAATCCTTGCAACCCTCACCACCATCAAAGACTACACGACAAGTGCAACAATGTATAAAAATTTCAACCAACCCTTGGCCAAAGATTATTTAAGTGTGGATAAAGACAGCGTCTCCAATGTGGTTTTAGTGGTGGGCGAGAGCGCGTCTAGGGATTTTATGGGGATTTATGGCTATTCTGTGCAAAACACCCCTCTAGCCCATGCCCTGCAAAAAAGCCAAAATCTTTTCACCTTCACCGATGTCATCTCAGCCCAAGTCATCACGGCGGCCGTCTTCCCCACTTTGCTGAGCTATCAAGATTCTGAAGATAAAAACACTTCTTGGTACACCTATAAAACCATTGGAGCGGTGTTTAAACGAGCGGATTATGAAACATTTTGGATAGATGTGCAAGATGACTTGGCGAGAAATAATGTTTTTGCCCACCTAGCCCATCCTTTTGCCCATAAATATTGGACCAACGCCCCCCTAGACATTCCACAAGCTACGCAAGACATGTGGGCGTTTCGCATGTTAAAACACATACAGCCACAATGGCAACGCAAAAACTTCATCCTTTTACATCTTTATGGGAGTCATTTCATTTATAACCGGCGTTTCCCCAAATCTTACGCCAAATTCACCCCTAAAGACATTGACTATAAAAATCTCAAAGTCAAAAACGACAAGGATAAACAAATTGTGGCAGATTATGTCAATTCTCTTTACTACACTGACCATGTGTTAAGCGAAATTTTTAAGCTTTTTAAAGACAAGGACGCCATCATCTTTTATCTCTCGGATCACGCCCAAGACATTTTTCAAAGTGGCAACACCTACGGGCATAAGTGTTCTCAATATGGGGTAGAGATTCCCTTTATGATCTATGTTACAGGTAAAACTCATAGAACAAGCCGTGCATAAACCCTTCATGAGCGATGATCTCATCCACACACTTTTACCTATCGTGGGGATACACACCAAGGACAATTTAGAGAGCAAGGATTTATTTAGCCCCAAGTTTGACATAAAAAGAAAAAGGGTTTATTGCGGCCATTTGGAGTATAAAAAACCCTAGCCTATTTAATTTTTGCTACAATAGCCCCTTATGACAAAAGAAAATAAAGCAAAAATCGCAAGAGGGCTTGAAAGGCTGGCGGGGGGTTTAATGGGCGTGGCGTGTGTGAGTGCGCTCATTTGGGCGGTTGTGGTGCTTTTTAAGCCCATTAAGATCGACACCATTTTGCATGTGAGCTACACCTTGCCCCCTTTTATTTTGGCGCAATGTTGTTTGCATTTTGCAAGGGTGTTAAACCCCCCTAAAAGCCCCTAGTTTATGCTATTCTCTTGGCATGAACTACATAGGCTCAAAGCACAAATTATTAGGGTTTTTGCTTGCCGGCGTGCAAGAAAGTTTAAGGGCACGGGGCGTAGATTTAAAAGAATGTGTCTTTACAGATCTATTCTCAGGCACGGCGGTGGTGGGCCGACTCTTTAAAAACCACGCCAAACAAGTGATCAGCAACGACAAAGAGTTCTATAGTTTTGTGCTCGCCAAACACTACATAGAAAACACCAAACCTTTAAAGCGGGCACAAATGCTGATAGATGAGCTCAACCACTTACCCCCTTTGGCGGGTAAAATCTACCAACACTACGCTTTGGGGGGCGGAGAAGGCAGGCAGTATTTCAGCGACCACAACGCCTTAAAAATCGATGCCATGCGTACCCAAATCGACAAATGGCACACACAGGGGGCGACAAGTTTAGCCGAACATTATTTTTTACTCACTTCGCTTTTAGAAGTGGCGGATAAAGTCGCCAACACCGCTTGTGTCTATGGAGCATTCTTAAAGAAGCTCAAAAAGAGCGCACAGCAAGATTTGATCTTGACCCCCGCCCCTTCATCTTAAGCCCCAACCCCCATCATGCCTACCACACAGACGCTAAGGACATCATCTGTCAACTACAAACCGACATTTTATACTTAGACCCCCCCTATAACCAACGCGAATATGGGGCAAACTACCACATCTTAAACAGCATTGCCCTATATGACAACTTCACTCCACAGGGCAAGACGGGGCTTAGGGCGTATGACAAGTCTGCATGGTGTAAGAAATCTTTAGCCCCCCAAAGTCTAGAACATGTGATTAAACACACGCATGCCCGCTTTGTGTTTTTGAGTTACAACAATGAGGGCTTATTGGATTTACGCCATATACAAGAAGTGATGCGCCGCTATGGCGACTACACGCTTTTAAGCCAAGAGCACCCCCGTTTCACAAGCAGCCCCAACATTAAAGAGCACACCACGGAATATTTGCATGTGCTGGTGAAGGGCTGATGCGTTTGGATCAATTCTTAGTCAACAGGGGAGTCGCTGCAAGTAGAGAGCATGCCAAAAGCTTGATTTTACAGGGGCAAATCGGGTTGGGCTTGAAGCCTAGCTTGCAAGTTACGCAAGAATTAGCCCAAAAGTTGCAAGATTTAAAGCCACAGCCTAAACGCTTTGTGGGACGGGCGGGGGCGAAGTTGTGGGGCTTTTTAGAGCAACATCCCCTAGAGTGCCACAATAAAGTCGTTTTAGATGTGGGCTCAAGCACGGGGGGGTTCGCCCAAGTCTTGTTAGAAAAGGGGGCGGCTCGGGTGGTGTGCGTGGATGTGGGACAGGGGCAATTAGCCAAAGAGCTTAGGGCAAATCCTAAGATAGAATTGCACGAATCTTGCGACATTCGGGCGTTTCAACCGAGCCAAATTTACGATTTGCTGGTGTGCGATGTCAGCTTCATCTCTTTGTCTTTGTTGCTTGCCACACTTGCCCCCCTAAGCCCCTTGCAACTTTGGCTTTTTAAACCGCAATTTGAAGTGGGCTTAAGGGTTAGGCGTAATAAAAGGGGCGTGGTGCTCGATAAACAAGCCATAGCGCAAAACCTAGAAGGGTTTTTATTGCTGGTGCGAAACTTGGGCTTTAAGGTGCTGTGTGTGTGTCCTTCTACCCTAAAGGGCAAGGAAGGCAATACAGAGATTTTTATCTTAGGCGAGCGTGGCTAGGTTTTCTATGAGTTTTTGGGGGGTTAGGGCGTAGCTTGTGGGCTTTAGGCTACCAGCTAGAGCGTGGGCTAGGCTAGCGTGGATGCTGGCATCTAGTGAGCTGTAACCTTGTGCGAGTAAGGCGGCGATCATGCCGCTTAAAATGTCTCCACTGCCTGCCTTAGCCAAAGCACTAGAGCCCAAAGGGTTGAGATACATTTGTCCGCTGTAGACAATGAGCGGGTTTGCGCCTTTTAAAAGTAGGACAATGTGGGGGTAGGTTTGGCTAAACTCTAACGCCCATTTGAGCTTAAAGCGTAAAAGCTCAGGCATGGTGGTTTCATAGCCGAGCATGCTGAGTAGACTTAAGAACTCTTTAGGGTGTGGGGTCAGCACCATTTGGTAGGGCTTGTCTAAAATCTGCACCAAGCCCCTTTGGTAAAACACGCTGGCATCGAGCACACAAGGGGCAAGCTCTAGCATTTCTTCTAAATTTTTAGGCAAACTCTCTAGTCCCATGCCTAGAGCAAAGGCACTTGCATTCGGCGGGATTGTGGGCGCATACATAATCTCGTGGGGCTTGCTGTGCTGCAAGCTAGATTCGCCTAAAACGCTCACTAAACCTGCCCCAAAGGCTAGGGCACTTTGTGCGCTTAAAAAGCCCGCCCCACTTTGCCCCCCACCACCACGCCCACATGCCCAAAGTAGCCTTTGTGGGTGTTTTGTTTCAAACGCCAAGGCAACACCAAATCGCTTCTTTCTAGTAAGAAAAGCCCGCTCTCTTCTTCATACAAGCCCCGCCCCACGCCTAAATCCCCCACCACCACTTCGCCCACAAAGTCCTTGGCAAAGTCGCTAAACAAGCCGCTTTTTAACGCCCCCATAGACACGCTCATGTCCGCCCTAAAAGCAACGCTTTCGACAAAACCTTGCGCGTCTAAGCCGCTGGGGATGTCGCAAGCGATTTTCAAGGCTTTTAGGGCGTTTAGCTGGGCGATTAAATCTTGCAATTCAGGGCTTAGTGCCCCCTTGAGCCCCGAGCCAAACAAGCAATCCACGACAACTTCGGGCTGTTCGCACAATTCTAGGCGGGGCAAAATTTCTACACGGCTGGCTAGGGCTCTTTGGTATTGGATTTGGCACAAGGGGCTTTTAGGCTCTTTGACGCTCAAAACTTGGACGCTAAATTTTCCCCCTTGTAGCCGCCTTGCCAAAGCGTAGCCATCGCCCCCATTATCGCCCCCCCCACACACGACAAGCACCTTTTTTAAGCCCCCTGCCCTTTTTTCTAGCGCTTGGTGCAAGCTAGAAGCGGCGTTCTCCATAAGGATACTTGGCTCAAGCCCATAGAGCGCACAAGCGCGGTTGTCTAAATCTTGGGTGCTTTCATACAGATTTTGCATACTCTTGCCTTTCAATGAAATCCACAACTCTTTCTATTTCGTCCTCACCCACAAATGCCCCGTGTAGCCTAATGGGTGTGCTACTACCCGGGGCGATTAAAAGCATGTCCCCCCTGCCTAAGAGATTTTGCGCCCCTTCAGTGTCTAAAACCACCCGTGCATCCACCTTAGAGCCGACTTTAAAGCTGATCTTGCAAGGCAAGTTCGCCTTAATGAGCCCTGTGAGAATATCCACACTGGGGCGTTGGGTGGCGATAACTAAATGCAAGCCGCTCGCCCGCCCCATTTGGGCGAGCCGAATAATCGGGGTTTCTATGTCCTTACCCCCCACGAGCATTAAATCTGCTAATTCGTCTATCAACACCACGATAAAGGGCAATTTTTGGGGGGATTTTTGGTTGTAGCTGTCTATGTTTTTGGCTCTTTTGGCACTTAGGAGATTGTAGCGTTGCTCCATTTGGGCGACTAAATTCTCTAGGGCATTTTGTGCTTCGCTTAAGTCGGTGATGATGGGGGTTTGCAAATGGGGCAAGTTGCCATAGAGGCTAAACTCTACCCTCTTAGGGTCGATCATCACAAATTGCAAATCTTGGGGGCTGTGCTTGTAAAGCAAAGACAAAATCAAGGCGTGCATGCAAACACTCTTGCCGCTGCCCGTGCTGCCTGCTATGAGTAAATGGGGGGCGCTTTTTAAATCCAAGACATAGGGCTGCCCTGTGGTGCTTTTGCCTAGAGCGAGGCTTAAACCCGTGCCTTGCAAGTAGTCTGGGCTCTCTAGGATTTCTTTAAGGCTAATGGGGGCTAGGTGGTCGTTGGCGATCTCAATGCCCATGACATCTTTGCCCTTGATGGGGGCTTGTATGCGGATAGATTGGGCGCATAGTGCCATCGCCAAATCATCGGCTAGGCTTAAAACCTTACTCACCTTGACATGCCCTGCGGGGCGAAACTCAAAGGTCGTCACCATCGGCCCCACACAAGTATGCACCACCTTGCCCTCAATTTTAAACATCTTAAGCTTGTTTAAGAGATTGTGGATTTGTTCTTGGTGGTCTTGCTCTTGTGGGGCTTTTGGGCTAGGGGAATTGAGTAGGTCTAGGCGTGGCAAAAGGTTAAATCTAGGTTTTTGCAAGGCGTGGCGTTGCTCTAGTAAATCCTTGTGGGCGGATAGGTCTAAAGGCAAATTGGGGGCTTTGCTTGGGGGCTCTTGTGGGGGTTGTGGGGGTGGGGGGGTCTTTAGGCACGAGGTGGGGTAAGGGCTCTGGCTCTTGGGGGTCTTTAGGCTCTTGGCTGGTGTGGCTCTCTTGAGGAGGCACAAGACGCACGCCGTAATCTTGCTTGGCTTGGGCTTCTTGGTAGTGGCTCACCTTGATTTTAAAGCTTTTGGGGGCTCAAACTTCGGGGGTTGTTCTTGAAACTTTTTAGGCTCAAAGGGGGCATGGGTGGCTTTTGGGGCAAAGGGGGTTGCTTTCTTGGGCTAAAAGGCGTTTTTTGGGGGGGCTTTTAACTCTTGCAAGAGATTTAACAAGCCCTCGCCCCACTCTTGGCATTTGTTTGCACTTAAGGCGATTAAGCCGGGTAGGTGTGCCTTAAGCCTTGTAAAAGTTTTAGGAAAAAGCACCATAAAAGCGTAAAATAGGGCACACAACACCACAAGCCACGCCCCAAGTGCCCCAATGGGCTTGGCGATTAAACTAAGCAAAATCGCCCCCACAAGCCCCTGTTTAAAGAGAAGTGCCTGCCCCACAAGCAAGCCCAAAAACCCGATCAAACTTGCTAAAATGGCCTCTAGTCCCTTTAAACTTTTTAAACTCCCCCAGTGCCACACAAAGAATAAATAAAGTGGGTCAAGGTAGGCGATTGTCCCAAAGTAATTGATGTGCCATGTGGCAACCCCCACGCCCACCGCCCCCAAAGCCCCACTTTTACCCAAACAAGTGGCTAAAAAAAGCCCGATCAAAAAGGCAAAAACCCCGAGTTTAATAGCCCTTCCTTTCTTGATACTCCACTCCGCAAATGTCTTGATAGGCACAATACTGACAATTTTTCTTGCTAGGGTTCTTAACAAAGTCTAGGGGTTGCTTAAAGGCGTTTAAAATCCCCTTTAGCCGTTCTTGTTTGGCGTGTAAAACCTCAGCACTCTCTGTTTTGAGTTCCCCCTCTTTTAAGCTGTAAAAGGACGCTTCTAAAGGGGCACTGCCTAGCTCATTTGCCATCGCCAAAGCGTATAGGCTTAATTGGAAATCTTGGCTGGTTTCTACACCATCTAGGCTGTCGGGCTTTAAATCTTTGGCATTTTTAAACTTATAGTCAATGAGCGCATACGAGCCATCATTAAGCGCATCTATGCGATCGATTTGCCCCCTTAAGACAAAGCCTTCAAAGGCAAAGCTAAAGGGCTTTTCACACGCAAACACCCGCCCATGCATTAATCTTTCTTGTTCCCTTTTAAAGAAGTTTTTCATTTTATCCACTGCCACTTGAAAGCTTAAGTGCTCTAAGGGGCTCATCTCTTGCCATGTTGTCAGTTCAAGGGGGGCGAGCTCTAATAGGTCCTCAGCAGTGATGGGGGTGGCGGGGTTGTTCGTGTAGTGGTTCTTTAACAGGGTATGCAAGAATGAGCCTAAATTGACGCCCTTATCTTGGGGGGGGATGAGCCCTTGTAAATAGTGCAAGTAAAAACGCCTAGGACAGATGAGAAAATCGTTCAATTTCGTGGCACTGAAGGTGAAGCTGGGCGGGATTTTTGCCATGCAAGTGTCCTCGGTGTAGGGGTGCTTGTTTTCAGGCGGAAAAAGGGCAAACGCCCCCTCTTGAATTTGCCCCTCAAGCCCGAGCTCTAAGAGCATTTTAGAGTGGGTGGCGTCGTTTGCGCTGTGGTAGGCAATATCCACCTCTTGGCTGTTTTGCAGGATTTGGTAGTAGTAGTGCTTTTGTAGGTTCTGTTTGTCTTTTAAGGTAGGTATGTTTAAGTGCGCGCGGATCTTGCTGTTTAAAAAAAGGTCGTAATCGCCCAAATTGGGCACGAGTTTGTCGGTGAAATCTAAAATAACGACCTTGTCAAACTCTAGCCCGCGGCACTCTAAGACATCTAAAACCTTGACTTTACCCCCTGTAGTGTCGTCCACTCTCTGTTCTTTGAGTGCACGGGTGTAAAGCTCCATCCAATCGGCAAAGGTGTAGCTAGACAAAATCTCTTGCACCTTAAAGTGTGCGCTGTAAAACTCTTGGTGGAAGTCTTGCAAGGCACTAGGGGCGTTTAATTGCTCTAAAAGGGCTAAACATTGCGCGTTTAAATCTTCTAGGGGGGCGTGTTGGGGGTGGGCTGCAAGTTTTTTAGGGCTTCAAAGTAGTCTTGATACACCCATTTAACATTTTGCCCGTGGGCGAAGTTTAAATTTCTCTGTGTGTCTAATAGGTGCAAATGGGCGGTGAGGCTCGAATCGGGGGTGATGATGGCTAGCTTCGTAGGCTCTAAACCGGCTTCTAGCCACTCTTGCACTTTGGCTAAAGCAAGCCCAACTTGTTCTAAACGGGTGTTGAAGTGGTGGATTTTGATATTTTTTGTGAGAGGTTTGGGGGTGCTCTGTATCATGGGGTTCTCACCCTTTAGCAAGGCCTGCAAGTCAATTTTATAGCGGTGGTCTTCTTTAAGCTCTAAGTGCAAAAAGTCTAAAAACCTTTGATTGTAGCGGTCCACGCTAAAGTGCAAGAAAATAGGCACAAACGACCCCATATCAAAGAGTAATTTCTGCTCGTAAAGGTTCAACGACCCGCCTAAATAAAACTCAATCCTTAAAAACTTTTGTAAGACTTGTGGGATGATCTCAGGCTTTAGGCGCAAAATGGGGTCGTAAAAGCCCAGCTCTTTTAGCTGTGTAGTGTAGTGGGTGTAAATGTTTTCGAGCACCTCTAAATGGTGGGTGTAGTCGCCGTAAATGTCGCGCTCTTGGATGGCAAAAATGTCTAAATCAAATTTAGCCAGCTCATTGAAAAAGCGCCCCACAAAGTTACTGCTCTCTAAATAGCCCAAAAAACTACGCTCAAAGACCAATAAATGGTTTTCTTTTTCGGGCAAGTCTTTAAGCACCCTTTCAATGGCATTAGCCAAGAGAAGTTGGCGCACGCCTTTAGGGATTTTGGCAAAGTTTGGGACATAGCTTACTTGGTCGTAAAAGTCTTTTGCGCTTAAAGTGGGAGGCAAAAAGCCATCGGGTTGCTTGGCTAAAAACGCCTTACACGCCCTTTGGTGGCTAAAGACATACAGGGGCTCTTTCATAGCAACGCCTTAGCCTTGTTGGCGATATTTTCAGGGCTGAACCCAAAATGTTTAAACAAATCCCCCCTTGCCCGAGCACCCAAAACTCTCCATGCCAAGCACGCCATCAGCTAATCTAAACCACTCCAGCCCCCTGCTTGCCTCCACAGCCAAAACAGCCCCCACTAAGAGCGTGTTTAAATACTCTGATTCTTGTTGCAACAAGAGATCAAAACAAGGCACGCTCACCACCTGCGCCCCGATCCCTTGAGCCTCTAAAAGGGCAAGGGCTTTTAAGCAAGGCACAACCTCACTCCCGCTTGCCAGTAGGCTAATTTGTATGGACTTGGTGCTTTTTTGCAAGACATACCCCCCCCTTTGCACCTGCTCTAAACTAGCCGTGCTTGCCACTTCTAAATCCTGCCTAGAGAGCACAAAGGCGGCACTCTTGCCCCGTTTTAACGCCACTTGCCAGCATAAGACATTTTCGTGTGCGTCCATAGGGCGGTAGACTTCAAAATGAGGGATCGCCCTTAAGTGGCTTAACTGCTCTATGGGCTGGTGGGTCGCCCCGTCCTCGCCCACGCCGATGCTGTCATGCGTGAAAATGTAATAGACTTGATTTTGCATGAGCGCACTTAGGCGTAAGGACGGGCTTAAATAGTCGCTAAAGACAAAAAAGGTCGCACAAAAGGGCACAAACAAGCCGTGATTAGAAATCCCATTACAAATCGCCCCCATGGCGTGCTCTCTGATGCCAAAGTGCAAATTACGCCCACACACGCCCTTTAAAAAATCCCCCCCCTCTTTTAAACGGGTGTTGTTAGACGGGGCTAAATCGGCACTGCCCCCCACAAAGCCCAAATACGCTTGGCTGATGGCGTTTAAAATCGCCCCATTGCTTGCCCTTGTGGCGCATTTTTGCCCTAGCTCAAACGCAGGGTAAGCCACTTGGCTAAAGTCTTTGGCTTGCAAATGGGCGATTTTCTCTTTTATCTCAGGGCTTAAAGCTTGCTCCCAAAGCTTTTCTTGTGCCTCCCCTCTTTGCATGCGAAAATTTAGGGCAACTTCTTCGGGGATATAAAAGGGGGGGTGATCCCAGCCCACAGCCTCTTTGGCTTTCTTCAACACTTCAGCCCCCAAAGGCGCGCCATGCGTCTTGGCACTGCCCTCTAGCTCTAGCGCCCCCTTGCCAATCGTGGTGTGGGCGATGATTAAAGTCGGCTTGTCGCTGCTTTTAGCGGTGTTTAAGGCTTTATCAATGTCTAAGAAGTCATGCCCTTGGCACTCAAGCACCGCCCACCCCTGCGCCTCAAAACGCAAGCGGACATTTTCGCTAAAGGCTAAATGGATGTCCCCCTCAATGGTGATGGCATTGCTGTCGTAAAGCACTATGAGATTGTCTAGCCCCAAATGCCCGGCTAAGGACGCGCTCTCATAGCTGACCCCCTCTTGTAAATCCCCGTCCCCACATAGACAATAAACCTTGTGGCTAAACGCCTGCCCTAGCAAGTCCTGTGCCATTTTGCCCGCAATTGCAAAGCCTATGGCGTTGGCAAAGCCCTGCCCTAGCGGACCTGTGGTGACCTCTATGCCTGCGGTGTGCTTGTATTCAGGATGCCCCGGGGTGAGCGAGTGTAGCTGTCTAAAGGCTTTTAAATCCTCTAGGCTCAAATCAAAGCCCCATAAATGCAAGAGCGCATACACCAACGCACTCGCATGCCCTCCGCTAAAGACAAGGCGGTCCCTGCCTAGCCACTTGGGGTTTTTAGGGTTTAAGCGCACATGCTGGCTTAGCACCACCGCCACATCGGCTAAACCCATCGCCACACCGGGATGTCCGCTGTTGGCCTCTTGCACCATGTCGGCACACAAAAAGCGCAGAGTGGTTGCCATTTTTTCTAGAGTGGAGATGTCTTTGGAGTCCATAAAATGCCTTTAGTGAAAATAGGGGCTATTCTAACAAACTTGCTCTTACTCGGGCTTTAAGAGGGTTTTTGCCCTGTCTATGTCAGTGCTAATTTGCATTTTGAGCTCTTGCAAATTGTCAAAAAAGGCGTTGTCGCGTATCTTTTGGATAAAAGAGATTTGCATAGAAAGGGGGGGTGTGGATTTGGGCGTTTAAAATGTGGGTTTCTAGGGCTAGGTGTCTGTCTGTGCTAAGGCGTTCGCCTAAAAAGCTCACGCCCTCAAAATGCGCCGGGTTGTTAGGGAATTTGACCCGCACGGCATACACCCCAAAGGCGGGCAGTAAGGCGTGGGGGGGGATTTCCATGTTGAGCGTGGGATAAAGGGCGACACTGCCTAAGTGCTGCCCTGAGATCACCACCCCCTCTAGACTAAAGGGGCGGGTGAGAAATTGTGTGGCTAACGCCACTTCGCCCCTTTTAATGCACGCCCTGATATGCCGTGCGTGCAAGGCCATGCCCTTGATTTTAAACGCCGGCATGACCTCTAGGCGGATTTTCGGGGGTAGTAGGGCTTTTAAAGTTTGAGTGTCCCCGCTTCTTTGTGCCCCAAATTTAAAATCATAGCCCACCACGACTTTTTGCAAATGCGGACATTGAGACAATAAAAGCCTACAAAATGCGTCCGGCAAGAGCGTACAAACCTGCTCTAGGGGCAAGAAATACACCCGATCGGCATATCCTTGCAACAAGCGTGTGCGTTCATTAAAGGAAGTCAGCACCTCTTTAGCCCTCTGCCAATCCACCACCAACACCGCTCCCTTGGAATCTAGCAAGCCTAAGAGCTGTTGGTGTGCCAAATGCACGCCGTCAAACTTGCCGATGGCTAGGCTTGTACTGGTGTTATCTAAGAAGTCGGGGGCTAAAAAGTCTAGCATCAAGCCAGTTGCAAGGCTTGGGCTAGAAGTTGCAACAACTGCCCCGTGTTCTCAGTGGTGGCGGCGGAAATGGGCAACACGAAACGGGCATTTGGGGCGTGAAACTCAGCCACTTGCCCCGTATCCATTTTGTTTAAAGCCACGCCAAAATCCCTTTGGGCGAGTGCGCTAGAAAAACGGGCTAATTCGTGGCGTAGTTGTGTGTATTGCTCGTGTATATCATAAGTCATGTCTAACACAAAGAGTAAAAACTTGGTGCGTTCCAAGTGGCGTAAGAAATCTAGCCCCAAACCCTTGCCCTCGCTCGCCCCTGAAATGATCCCCGGAATGTCTGCCATCACAAACTCTTGAAACTGCCCGGCTTGCACCACGCCTAAATTGGGGATTAAGGTGGTGAAGGCGTAGGGGGCGATTTTAGGGCGGGCGTTGGAGAGCACACTAATGAGCGTGCTTTTACCCGCATTTGGAAAGCCCACTAAGCCCACATGGGCGATGAGTTTAAGCTCTAGGCGTAAGTTTAAACTCGTGCCGGCAATGCCCTTTTGGGCGTAGGTGGGGCGTTGTTTGGACGCGCTCTTAAAGCGGACATTGCCAAGCCCCCCCTTACCCCCTTTTAATAAGGTCGTTTGCGTCCCACTCTCTATCAAGTCGCAAAGCAACTCCCCCGTGTCGCTGTTAAAAATCTGTGTGCCCGGGGGGATAGAAATGATTAAATCCTGCCCCCGCTTGCCGCTGCAATTTTTAGGCCCCCCGGGCGCGCCATTTTGTGCCTTGTAGTGCTTCTTGCCCCTAAAGGCACTTAAGGTGTCGCTATTGCTATCCACTTTAAAGACAATATCGCCCCCATCGCCCCCATCGCCCCCATCCGGTCCGCCCTCCATGACGAATTTCTCCCGTCTAAAGCTCACACAGCCCGGTCCGCCCTTGCCCGAAGTGGCGGTGATCTCCACACAATCTACAAACATTTAAATGAAATCCTTTAGTCTTGAAAGCGTTGCAACATTTTATCTAGGTGGGGGATGGCGTTTAAAAGCTTCTTGGTGTAGGGGTGCTTGGGGGCACTTAACACACTCTCTGTGCTGCCCTCTTCCACAATCACGCCCCCCTCCATCACCAAAATGCGATCGCTGATGTGCTCCACCACGCCCAAATCGTGGCTGATGAAAAGATAGCTTAAACCCAGCTGGGCTTGCAAATCCAAGAGCAAGTTTAAAATCTGCGCTTGGATCGACACATCTAAAGCGGACACGGGCTCATCGCAAATGAGCACTTTGGGGTGTAAAATCAGTGCCCTTGCAATCCCCACCCTTTGGCGTTGCCCGCCGGAGAATTGGTGTGGATACCTTGCCGCCCACTCTTCTTTCAGCCCCGTTTGCGCCATGATTTCTAGCACCCGTTTACGCCTTTCACTCTTGCTTAAATTCGTGTTTAACAGCAAGGGCTCGGCGATGATGTCTTGGATACGCCAGCGCGGGTTCAAGCTAGAGTAGGGGTCTTGAAACACCATTTGCACGCTTTGACGGTAAGCACGCCACTCTTTTGCTCTAAATTTGCTTAAAGGCTTGCCCTCAAAGAACACCTCGCCTGCGCTGGCTGGGTGCATCCCGACACAAATTTTAGCCGCCGTGCTCTTGCCACACCCACTCTCGCCCACGAGACTTAGGATTTCTTGCGGATTTAGGGTGAAGTTGATTCCTTTGAGCACCTCAAACGCCCCATAGGATTTTTTAAGATTTTCTGCTCTTAGCATCGGATCTCTTTGGGGAAGTCTAGGTAATTGATGTTTTCATCCACGCTGGCTAGACGCACCTTGCGTTGCCCCGGCTTGGGGATTGCCTCTAGTAGTGCCCTTGTGTAGGGGTGGCGTGGATCGTTAAATAAGTCTTTTGCGCTCGCTTTCTCCACCACCTCGCCCTTGTAAAGCACAACCACGACATCGGCAAGTTGTGCGACCACACCCAAATCATGCGTGATGAACAGCATGGCCATTTGTTTGCTTTTTTGCAGGCCTTGCATTAAATCTAGGATTTGAGCCTGGATCGTGACATCTAGGGCGGTGGTGGGCTCATCGGCAATGAGTAAATCCGGCGCACACGCCATCGCCATGGCGATCACCACCCTTTGGCGCTGCCCTCCGCTCAAGTTAAAGGGATAGGCGTTGAATTTATCCGCTCCAAGCCCCACTTGCCCCAAAGCTTGCATGGTTTTTTCTTTCACTTGCGCCGCGTTTAGGGTGGGCTGGTGGATTTTAAAGACCTCGGCGACTTGAAAGCCAATGGTGTAACTGGGATTTAGGCTTGTCATGGGCTCTTGAAAAACCATGCCAATTTGGCTGCCCCGCAGAGCCCGCATTTGTTTAGGGCTAAACTCTAAAAGATTTTGCCCCTTAAAAAGGATCTGCCCGCCCACGACCTTGCCCGGGGGTTTGACAAGCCCCATGACAGACCACGCGCTCATGCTCTTGCCACTTCCGCTTTCGCCCACTAAGCACACAGTTTGCCCGGGGGCGACAGAAAAGCTCACCCCATCCACCGCTTTAACCAGTCCGTGCTTGGTGGAAAAGTAGGTTTGTAAGTCTATGACTTCTAAGAGATTTGCCACACTAAGCCCTTTTAGGATCGAGCGCGTCCATGATCGCATCACCCACAAGGTTAAAGCCCATCACGGTTAAGAAAATCATGCACCCGGAGAACACCAAAGTCCATGGTGAAGTGGTGATGAACTGCAAAGCGTCCATGAGCATCGCGCCCCACTCGGGGCTGGGCGGTTGCGCCCCTAGCCCCAAAAAGCTTAAACCCGCCGCCTCTAAGATGGCTCCGGCAAGCCCCATCGTAGCTTGCACGATGATGGGGGCGGTGCAATTAGGCAAGATCACCACGAACATTAAGCGCAAATGCGAAGAGCCGTTGAGTTTAGACGCTTGGGTGTATTCTTTTTGCTTTTCGGCTAAGACGCTGGCGCGCACAATGCGGGCAAACCCGGGCACGCCCACAATCCCAATAGCGAGCATGGCATTGGTAAGAGAGGGACCTAAGATCGCCACCACGATGATGATGAGCAAAATAGAGGGCAAGGAGAGCATTAAATCCATGAAACGCATGATCAGCATGTCCGCCAAAGCACCAAAATACCCCGCCAAAAGCCCAAAAATGACCCCAAAGAACACGGCAATCCCCACCGCGACGACACCAATGGTTAAAGAAATGCGCGCCCCATAGAGCAGGCGGGAGAGAATGTCGCGCCCTAAATCGTCCGTGCCTAGCCAGTGCGTGCCACTGCCCCCCTCTATAAAGAAGGGCACCACAAGCCGTGTTTTTGCGTCTTGCAAAGTGGGATCATAGGGGGCTAAGATCGGGGCAAAGAGCGCACAGATCACCAAAACCACTAGCAAAAACAGCCCGACTAAACCGGCTTTGTTTTGCTTAAAATTCTCCCAAAAGGTCTTGAAACGCTCCATTAACTTAGCCTAATCTGCGGATTGATGAAGGCGTAGAGAAGATCCACGACCAAATTCGCCCCCACGAAAATCACCGCCACAATCAGGCTTGAGGATTGGATGATGGGAAAATCCCTTTGATTGAGGGCATTGACCATCCAGCGCCCCACGCCCGGCCACGAAAAAGTGGTTTCGGTGAGGATGCTTCCAGCCAAAAGCCCAGCCAGCATGAGCCCTACCACGGTGGTAACGGGGATTAGGGCGTTTCTTAAAGTGTGGATCAACACCACACGCCAAGGGGGGCAACCCTTCGCCTGTGCGGTGCGGACATAGTCCTCTTGCAAAACCTCGAGCATGCTCGCACGGGTCATGCGCGCGATGATGGCGGTGGGGATCGTGGCTAGGGCAATGCTGGGCAAGGCTAAATGGCGCAGTGCATCCCAAAAGGCGGGCAAATTGCCGGCAATGAGGCTATCGATCAAATAAAATCCCGTGGGTCCGTCTAAGTAGTAGGCATCGTTAAGCCGCCCAAAGACGGGAAACCAGCCCAACTTCACGCTGAAAAAATAGATGAGCAACAGCCCTAGCCAAAAGACGGGCATGCTCACTCCAGCAAGCGCAAAACCCATGCTTAAATTATCAAACAAACTATAGCGTTTAATGGCGGCGATGATGCCCGTAGCCAGCCCCACAACGATCGCAATAAACAAGGCACTTAAAGACAGCTCTAAAGTCGCCGGAAAGCGTTGCAAAAAGGCTTCTAACACACTCTCGCCAGACACCAAAGAAGTGTCTAAATCCCCGTGCAAGATATGCCCCATGTAGCTTAGGTATTGCTCTAGTAGGGGCTTGTTTAAGCCCATTTGCTCCCTTAAGGCCTCGATCGCCTCTTTATTGGCATGCTCGCCCAAAATCACAAGGGCTGGATCGCCCGGGACTAAATGCACCATAGAAAAAACCAAAACACTCACCCCAAACAGGGTGGGAATCGTCCACAAAAGCCGTTTGAGCAAAAAAAGCAACATTGTTATTTAGAGAAGTAGACATGTACAAAGCGGTTGATCTGCACTCCGCTCACTTGATAACCCTGCACGCTCTTAAGCCGCGCCACAATGCTGTAGGGGTAGGCTAGGGGCACCCAGGGGGCATCGTTGTGGAAGACCTCTTGGGCTTTTTGATAAAGAGTGGCGCGTTTGGCTTGGCTTGAAAGATATTTGGCTTTTGTGACTAGCTTAGAGTAGACATCGCTCTTATAAAAGGAGCCATTGCGCGTAGGGATTTCTGCCGCCGCCTCTTTGCTCCACAGAATGTATAAAAAGTTGTCCGGATCCGGCGTGTCTGCCTTCCAACCACTAAAAGCCATTTTATGCTCGCCCATCGCCACCTTTTTAAGGTAAGTCCCCCACTCAAAAAATTCGATCTTCACTTGAATGCCGATTTTGGCGAGTTGCGCTTGGATAAACTCCGCCGCTTGCTTATTGTATTTGGATGCTGTAAAAAGCGTGGTTTCAAAGCCATGGGGGAAGCCGGCCTTGGCTAACAACTCTTTTGCCAGCTTTAAATCGTAGCCATAGGGCTGGATGTCCTTATTATAGCCCCACATGGAGGGAGGCATGGAGTTGATGGCGGGCGTGGCGTAGTTTTCATACACAATTTTGACATAGTCTTTTGTGTTGATGGCGTGGTTGATGGCTAGGCGCACGAGGCGGTTGTCAAAGGGCTTTTTTTCTAAGTTTAAACTCATCCAAGTGACAAAGAGCCCCGGTTTTTCATCCACGGCCACCCCGGGCAGGCTTGCCAAATGCGGGATTTCATTGCGGTTAGGCGCACTGATGATCGACACCTCACCTCGCTGCAGCGCCAAAGCGCGCACAGAAGGATTAGGGATCACCCTTAGAACCACGCGGTCTAAATGCGCTTTAGAACCCCAGTAGTCGTTGTTTTTTAAAAGCACAATTTTATCGTCCCTAAACCAAGTCGCCAACTTAAAAGGTCCCGTGCCTATGGGCTTTCTCGTGAGTTCGTCCTCTTTGTTTAGACTCTTTAAGTGGGCGGCGTAATCGGCACTCAGCACACTTAAAAAGTCCATCCCCAAATCCGCCAAAAACGGGGCTTCGGGGTGCTTTAGAGTGAAACGCACGGTGTAGGCATCTAAGGCTTCAATTTTTTTAATGATCGAAGACATGCCCATGCTCGCCCAGTAGCCATAGGACTTCGCCCCCTTGTAGTAGGGCACTTGCCCCATTTGCCGCTTGAAAGAAAATAGAACATCTTTGGCGGTCAATTCGGCCTTTTTGTCCCAGTAATGAGTTGTTTGGAAATAAACACCATGCCTTAAATGGAAAGTGTAAGTTAGTCCGTCCTTAGAAATCTCCCAGCTGCTCGCTAGCGCAGGCTCAATCTCTGTAGAGCCGTATTTAAAACGCACAAGGGTTTCATAGATGTTAGAAGTGGCGGCGTAACTTTCCCCGTCTACAACCAAAGCCGGATCCATCCCAGAGCCATCCGCTCCCCTTGCGTAAATCAAAGTCCCGCCCTCTTTAGCCCACAAGCATAGACAGCTGAGGCAAAAAAGGGTTAGGGTTTTCATATCACGCCAATTTGGGGAACACAGAAACTTGTTTGCGGTGCTTGTCTTTGTGGCTAAAGTGCACCACGCCATCTACAAGAGCAAAAATGGTGTGGTCTTTACCTAGCCCTACATTTTTGCCGGGGTGTACTTTTGTGCCCCTTTGGCGCACAATGATATTGCCCGCCCGCACAAACTCTGCTCCAAACTTCTTAACGCCTAGTCTACGCCCCGCGGAGTCGCGGTTATTTTGGGTGCTGCCTTGTCCCTTCTTGTGTGCCATGCTTTAATCCTTTATGCTACGATTTTTGTGATTTTGACGCGGGTGAAGTCGCGGCGAAAGCCTCTTTTGGTCTTGCTGTCCTTGCGGCGGCGTTTTTTGAAGATCACGACCTTTTTGCCCCGCCCCTCGTTGATGACCTCAGCCTCAATTTGTGCCCCATTGACAAAGGGGCTACCATAGGACATTTGCCCCTCTTGGCAGACAGCCAGCACCTCGTGAATTTGAAAGTGTGCTTTAGGCTCTAAGCCCAGCCTGTCTAGCAAGACAACATCGCCCTCTTGCACCTTGTATTGCTTGCCCCCATTCTTAAAGACCGCGTAAAACATATCTCCGCCTAAAATTAGAAATTAAAACTAGAGTCCATTCTAGCATAAGAAACCTAAAATTTTACCTTAGCAAAGTGGTATATATATTGCATGTTTGGGATGAGTTACATTGAAAAGGAAGTCTTATGCGCATCACCGATGGCAACCGCTACAACCAAATCAACTACTACCAAAATGCGCTCCAAAACAAACTCAACACCGCCAACAACCAAATCGCCTCGGGACTCAAAGCCGAGTATGGCTACCAAAACAGCCAAGTCAATAACCAAAACTTGAAGTATGGCTTTGAATCCAACACCCTCGATCAAGCCCACGATGTCGCCCAAAGTGCCTACACTTCCACACTCAACACCGACAAAGCCTTAACCGAGCTTTCCAGCACGATGGAGCAGTTTAAAACAAAACTCATCCAAGCCGCCAGCGATGCGCACTCCACGACCTCTCGCCAAGCCATCGCCCTAGACTTGCAAAAACTCAAAGAACACATGATCAATGTCGCCAACACCTCAGTGGGGGGGGAGTATATTTTTGGGGGGAGCAAGGTCGATCGCCCCCCTTTTGATAAGGCAGGCAATTACTACGGCAACAACGAAAATTTAAACGCCCTGATCGGCTCGCATAATTTAGTCCCCTACAATGTCAGCGGGCAAAATCTCTTTTTAGGTAAAGATGTAGACCGCCAAAAAATCATCACGGCCAACATTAAAAAACTCAACCAAAGCAAGCTGCACCCAGACATCATGGACTCTTACAACCGCACCCAAAACCCGCAAGAAGTCTACATCAACGCTCAAGACACTTTGCGCGATTTGATCGGCGATACCGACAACGACCCACGCAACGACAAACCCGAGATTTTTTATTTGCAAGGGGTGCGCCCCGATGGCAGTGCCTTTAAGGCAAAATTTGCGCTAGACAAGGGCTACAATAATAAGGACGATGCCACAAGAGTGCAAGATTTGCTCGATCAAATCGGTAAGGCGTATGGCAACACTTCCACAAACCAAGTCGTGCAAGTGTCCTTAAACGCATGGGGGGAGATTGAGATCAGGGATTTGACCCCAGGGCGGGCGACTTTGGACTTTCATATGGTTTCTAGTGAGAAAAATGTAGACGATTTAAATGATTTATTCACCAGTGGGGCTCGGGTGAGCACCTATGTCAAAAGCGCATTTGTGGCTAACCGCGCGCTAGAGAGCTTGCAAAGCACGCTGGACCCCTACGATCACCGCATGCACGACATCAAAAGCGCGTTCATCACCACAGAAGGCAACACCCCTGCCACAAGAAACACCCCAATCAAAGACATTCTAGGCCCCAGTGTCGCTAGCCTCAAACTTGAAGGCACACGCCCCAACAAGCCCGATGGCCACATAGATGACACCCCCCTAGAGCCTTTGATTTTAGCCATCACCCCCACCACCACCATGCAAGATTTAATGGACGGCATTAAAAGCCACTTTGGGGGGAAATTAGATGTTGAGCTTTCCAATGATGGGCATTTAAGAGTCGTCGACAACAATGTCCGCAACAAGGCGCATGACAGCAACAAACCCCCTTTTGATGGTGAAAGTGGCTTTAGCTTGAAGATCACGAGCCTAGATGCCAAGGGCGTGCCCACCAAGGCCCTACCCCTAGATTACGCCGACACCTACAAGCAAACCTACTTCAGCCGACAAGGGGCGTATTTACACAGCAATGTGTCTCAGATCGTGCCTAAAACGATGGACTACGCCACAGGGGCCAGCACCCTTGCCTCCGCCATGGGGGCAAAAATCACCCAACAAGACTACACCATGGTGCTTAAAGACAACAACGGCGTGGATGTCAAGGCCCAGCTGCATTTAAGCCCCGGGGGAGCGTTTTTAGACTTGCCTAAAAAAGGCGGGGGGGTGTATCACATCCCCCTTTACAACCGCGATGACAAAGCCCCCGCGCTCACCAAGCCCAACGACTTCACCTACCGCCAACTGATGGACGCGATGACTTTAGCTTTTAACTTCAGCAACAGCGATCCTAAAGAATACGAGCAAGCCCAAAGCAATGCTCCCTCTAAGGCGAGCAAGGATGCCTTCATGTCCCTTTTAAAGCAAGCCGATGATCGGGTAGATGTGCGTTTTAACGACCGCGGGCAAGTGCAAATCCACGATAAAATGCACTCCAAGACCCCCATGCAATTCATGTTTTACGACAACAAGGCGAGCGACTTTAGTCCTGAGAGTTTAAGACGCGACACGCCCGCTATCCGCCTCAATGCCAACAACGCCCCCACGATCGACACCCCCCACATCCACTTTTTTAAACAATTGGACCAAGTGATTGAAGCGGTGAAGGAGGGGATCGATCGCCCAGACACCTTGCAGGGCTATGGCCCTGAAATGCGCAACACGGGGATACAAAATGGGATCGCCCTCATCGATCACTTGAGCGACCACATTGAAAAGATCATCGCCTCTAATGGGGCGCATAGCCGCAACTTCTCCCATGTCATGCGCCGCAATGAAGTGTTGAAGAACCAAGTCGAGTCGATTCGTGCTGACACCACAGGCACCGATGTCGCCCAAACCTACAACAAGTTCGCCCAACTGCGTAACAATTACGATGCCTCTTTAGCCTCTGCGAGCAAAATCAACCAAATGAGCTTGACAAACTACATGTAAGGGCTAAGCCCTCTATTTGACAATGGGGCCTTTGAAGAGATAATACCAGCTGAGGCCATTAGCGATTTGTTTTTTGTCTTTGAGCTCCTTAGCTAGGGCCATGTCTGCCTTTAAAAGCGGGGCTTTGATCCAAGCGTGGTTTTTGACATACAAGAGCGCGCCGCCATCTGTGTAGATAAAATCCAGTCCGCTTTTTTGGCTCTGTCCTGCCACCGACTCAAAACCCAAAGCAAAATCTTTAGACTGCCCCCACACAAAGGGTCTTCTCACGCTGCAATCTTTGGGCGTGTCGGCACTATTGGCAGTATTTCTAAAAAGGGGTTTGCCAAAGCTGGCGTATGGATAGCCCTTGGGGGCGACCAGCTCCATGATCGTGGGGGCAATGTCAATGTGTGCGCCAATGCACGCGGCAAGTTTAGGGCTTAAACTGGGGGCATAAAGGATCAAAGGCACACTTTTAGTCCAATAGTGATTATCTTTGGCGTAGATGAAACTGCGATCGAAGTGATCGCCGGTGATGACAAAAAGAGAGTTGGGGAATTTAGCGCGGGCTTTTTTAATGAAGTCCACTAAAATTTTGTCGTACCAATACACATGCCCTAAGAAATTGGCATTTGGCATGTTGGGCTCTTTAGAGTGCGCCACGAAGGCTTGTATTTTCTTAACCGGCACGCCAAAGGCCTTTAAGTTGACATTGCGGGTGGGGTGGTTGCTTAAGGTCATCACCATGCTAAAGGTTTTTTTGTGGGTGGGGGTGTTGTTTAAGATGTAGTCAAAAAGCACATTGTCGTGCACGCCCCAGTTGGTGGTGATGGGGCTTGGGTAGGCTTTGGAGTTGGCTTTAAGCTGTGCTTTGGCAAAGTCCATTAAGTAGGTGTTGAAGATGAAGTGATCGAAGCCTTCTTTCTTACTAAAGCGATCGAGTCTGTTCCAGATCCCGCTGCCCCCGTAGTAAAAGGTGGTGTCAAAACCTAAGCCCTTCATTTGGTTGCCTATGGCGGTGGGTAGGCTAGGGATATTCACGCCCATGTTGACAAAATTTGTGTCGTTGATGTCAAACAGCCCTGTGAGTTGCACATCTAGGCTTTTGACCGTGCGTCTAGCGTCCTCCAAAAAAAGGGGGAAAATAAAGCCATGTTGCTGGTCGTTGAGGCTTTTTAGGGCACTTGTTAAGTGGATCGCGTCAAATCTAGGGTCAAAGTGCCAGCTAGAAAGCGACTCGGACACGATGTAAAAGACATGCTCTATGGTGGGGGCAAGGGGGTTTTGGCTGGTGTGGCTTAGAAGTTTTCTTAAGTCTAGGGGGAGTTTGGTGTTGGGGGGCAGGTTGAAATAATCTATGCTTGCTTGCAGCAGGCTTTTACTCGTGAAATTAGAAAAGTGGATATTTTGGCTCTTTTTATAGTCCCTAAAGACCAAATACAAATCCCTAAAAGCCCCCGGAGTGATCTGACGCAAAAAGGGATTTTTAGCGGGCCTAACAATGAAGTCGAGCGACACACCTTTTAAGGCGAGGCGGGAATTGATGCAATAGAGAGTCCACACAGAGAAACTAGTCACTAAAAAGCCACACACGGGCTTAAAAGGCAAGTCTTGCAACACCCCAGCAAGCCCATCGCTTGCACGCCCCAGTTTGTGGTAAACAAAGCCTGCCAGCACGCTGCATACCAGCCACACAAACACCTTAGTGGGGATGTGGTATTCGCTATGCAGCGCCATGCCCACTAAAATTTTGGGGGTTTGGTTGAAGGCATCTAATAAATTCGAGTCAAACACCACGCCGTAAATCTCGTAGTAGGTGATGTTGGCCACTTGTAAGAACAAGCAAAGGACCAGCACAAACAAAGCGAAAATGTGGGCGGCTTTGGCGCGCACAAAGGCCAACAATAAGAAAATCAAGGAGGCGGCTGCCACAACACGGTTGTCGTATTTAAAGCCATCTTTGAGCACTTGAGCGATTTGATCGAAGGGTAGGGGATGGGCGAGCGCACCCTCATAAAGCCCACTATAAACGATGAAGCCTAGACGCAATAGGCTTAAAAATAAACTTAAAAACAGACTAAAGACAAAAGCACTAAATAGGGCGCATACCGCCCTTTTGGTGAAATAAGACAACATCAGTACTTGCGTTGGGCTTTTAGATCGGCGATGTCTTTGGAGTAGGCTTGGATTTTTTCTTGGGTCATTTTGGCGTCAATTTTAGCGAGCACGGCACTAAAGATGGTGTTTAAGGCCTTTTTTACAGCGTCATTGGAGTCGTCCTTACCCTTATAGAGTGAGCTTAAAAGCCCGCCGGTGTGCTCGGATCGGCTAGAGCGCACAAAGGGCTCATGCACATCGATCTCGCTAAGATCGATCATGAACGAATCGACCGCCTCCCCGCTCTCAGGCTCAATGAAGACGACCTTAATATAACCCATCGCCAAGAGCGCGCCTTTTGTAACGTCCATGCCTGTGGAGAAAATAAGCCCGGGGCTGGATTTCTTTTGCTCTGTGGTTTTAGGGTCGGGTCTTAATACCACTTCTCCGCTGATCTCTAGCCCTAAATAGTTGTCGCGTTTTTGTGAAAAAGTGAGATCGTTTTTATCGCTCACATCTAGGATTGTGGCTTTGTAGCCTTGATTGTCGAGCAAGGCTTGGATTTTCAGGGTGAGCTGCTTTTTAAAGCTGTTTTCATACTCCCTAGCGATGTTGTCGCTGTATTGCAACAAGGGCTTTAAGATCATGATCTGTTTGTGCGTAGCCGGGGCTTTGGCGGTTTGGCTCTTGTAGGCCAAGCGCAGGGGGACATTGTTTGTGACAATAATGTCAGGGCCACAGCCCGCAAAAGCGGCCGCTAGCCCCAATCCACATAACCATGTTTTAAACTGCATTTATTCTCCTTGAAATCGTGTTATTTTTTAGGTAAAGTTCTCATTATAGCGTATTTATGCTAACAGCTTAAGGACGCTCATAATCCCCGCTCTTGCCCCCGCTTTTAGACTCTAGACGCACATCGCCCATCACCATGCCCTTATCCACCGCTTTAGCCATGTCATAAATGGTTAAAAGCCCTACACTCACACCCATCAAAGCCTCCATCTCCACGCCCGTTTGCCCCGTGTGTGTTACAGACACGAATAGTTTAAAAGCGCAAAGATCTTTTAACTCTTGCACCTCTACTTGCACGCTTGAAAGGCTTAAGGGATGGCATAGGGGGATTAAAGAGCTGGTTTGTTTAGCCCCCATGATGGCGGCAATGATAGCGGTTTGTAGCACGGGGCCCTTTTTAATCTTTTGCCCCACAATGGCGTCGTAGGCCTTGGCACTCATAGAAATTTGCCCGCTGGCAACGGCTTTGCGCTCTGTGTGTGCCTTAGCCCCCACATGGACCATTGTAGGGTTTTGGTTGCTGTCTAAATGGCTAAGCATTTTTGGGGCGAAAGACCTTAATGTTTTGGGCATTTGCCTCAATGTAGGGGCCACCGATCAAATCAATGCAGTAAGGGATGGCAGGAAACACCGCCTCTAAACACTCCCTAATGCTCTTGGGTTTGCCGGGCAAGTTGACAATAAGGCTAGAGCCGCAAATGCCCGCACTTTGGCGCGATAAAATCGCTGTGGGGACATACTTTAAACTCGTGGCGCGCATCAGCTCGCCAAAGCCGGGCAACATCTTAGAACAAACCGCCTTAGTTGCTTCAGGCGTAACATCTCTAGGTGCCGGGCCCGTGCCCCCTGTTGTGGCGATGAGCGCACAGCTTTGGCTAAGCTCTATTAAAGTTTGCTCCAATAAGGCCTGCTCGTCTGGCAGCAAGCGGTAAACAAACTCTAGGGGATTTAAAATATACTCACCCAGCACCTCCTTAATGGCTAGCCCGCTCAAATCCTCGTAAATGCCCGTGCTGGCCCTGTCGCTCGCCACCACCACACCGATGTTGATTGTTGTCATTGCAGTAATCCGCTCCCTTTCAAGGGATGGCTTCGATCCTTAGCGTAAATCCTTTGCCCGTTTCTTAAATCGTATTTATAAATAGGGGCGTTGTGCTTGAAATCCTCAACGAAGGGGGCGTACAGCTCCAACGCCTTTTGGCGGTGTGCGCCCATCAAACCTGCCATGTAAGAGCTTTGCCCCACTAGCACATCGCCTCTTGAGTGCGCCAAACATAAATACACCTCTTGAGCCTTTGCCCGCTCTTGCCATGCGCCAAACCACGCCTCAAATAAAGGCATGAACACCTCAAAGCTTAGCCCCTCTAGCCCACTCTCAGGGCGCACAAAGCCGCTAAAGACGCACAACGCCCCTAGGTTTTTTGCAGCACACAGCTTAGACCACGCCCCATAAAGCGCGTTTGTGTCTAGCGCCCCATCGAAAACCTCAAGCACTTTTAGCCCCCGCACACGGGCGGTAAAATGACGACCTCATCGCCCGCCTTCAAGGGGGTGTTGGCATCCTCCACAAGCACGCCATTGATAGCAACCGCGCTCATCGCCAGCCACGGCTTGATTTGCGCCTTTTCGTGCAAAATTTGGCGCAAGTCTTGCAAATCCTTAATGTCTAACTCTAGACTTTCCTCTTTGATCGGCCCTAAAAAGTGCACAGACACCATAAAAACTCCTTAAAATCAAAAAATGTGGTGTAACAAAAGCGCCACACCACTGCCCTTTTTGTAAGTCCGTCCGCCTTCCTCTAGCACCAACAACCCACTATGGCCATCGTGCAAATGTGTCCTAGGGTGCAAGCGGGCAAAGTAACGCCCCTCTTTTAAGTGCACCGCACACGCCAAAAATTCCATGCGTTCCTCATTCTTGGTGAACTCCTCTTCTAAAATGGCTTCTTGGAAGGGGGTGTAGGGGGTGTTGAAGAGTTTGGCAAAGACCGCCGCGCCGAAGAGATAAAAAGTGAGCGCAGCAGCGGGGGGGTTACCTGGCAGTGCCAATAAGGGCTTGTGCGTGCCGTCCTTGGCACAAATGCTGTAAGCCACGGGTTTGCCCGGCTTGATCTTCGCACCCTTGAAAGCGATTTCGCTCACATTAGCAATGGCGTGCTGGGTGAAATCAAAATCCCCCTTGCTCATCCCCCCCGTGGTTACAACCATGTCGCAGTCCCTAAAAGCGTGGCAAATGGCTTGTTCGATGCTCTCTTGCTTGTCGGGCAAGAGCGGGTAGAGCACCCCCTCGCCCCCTAGTTGCTCTGCCATGGCCTTGAGCATGTGGTTATTCACGCTACGCACCCCCTCAATAGGCGCACCCACCTCCACAATCTCCGCTCCCCCGCTTAAAATCCCCACGCGCGGCCTTTTATACACTTGCACGAAGACTTGGTTGTGCTCGGCTAAGGCACCTATGGCATAGGGTGTGATTTTATCCCCTTTAGCAAGCACCACCGCCCCCTTTTTGTACTGCGAGCCTATGGGGCGAATCCAGTGATAACGCCCGCTCTTATGCGTCAAGAAGATCCGCTCGGCCTGCTCTTGCACTTCCTCCACAATGACAAGCGCATCCGCGCCTATGGGCATTTTTGCCCCCACAAAAGTTTTGAACGAGTGGCCGGGCTTTAACATAGGGGGTTCTTGCAAGCTGGCAGGATTGATTCCTTGCACGGGCAACCCTTGCGTTTGCAACAAATCCAAATCTTCTAATCTAAAAGCGTAGCCATCCATGCTGGCTGTCGGAGAGTCAGGGTTGTCCTTGGGGGCTAAAATATCCTCAGCCAACACCCGTCCCAACGCCTCTGCAAACAAGACCTTTTCGCTACCCAGCGGAGTTAAAAAACTCGCCCCAATGACCTCTAAAGCTTCGTTAAAACTTAACATTAGAGCAAATGCCCCATCTTGAGTTTTTTGGTTTGCAAATAGGCGTGGTTGTGGCAGTTGCTGGGCACCAAAATACTGCACCGCTTGATTTCTACAAACGCCTTTAACGCCTCTATTTTCTTGGGGTTATTGGTGAGGAGACGGATTTTACGGATGCCATAGTGTGTGAAAATGTGCTTAACGATGGTGTAATCGCGCTCATCGTCCTTAAAGCCAATCGCCTCGTTTGCCTCTATGGTGTCGTAGCCTTGATCTTGTAAGGCATAAGCATTGATCTTGTTAAATAACCCGATGCCCCGCCCCTCTTGGCGCAAGTAAATGAGCATGCCCCCCTCCTTGCCGATGCGCTCTAACGCCATTTGTAACTCCCCTCCGCAGTCGCACTTTTGCGAGCTAAAGACATCGCCGGTGAGGCATTCAGAATGCACCCGCACTAGGGGCGACTCGCCCAACTCTTTGGTGAAAACCACCAAATGGTCTAACTCCAAAGCCCCTTGTTGTTCTTTAAACGATTGCAAGCAGAAGTCGCCAAAGGGGGTCGGCAACTTGGCTTGGTTAGAAACTTGAAATTGCATTAAAACCTCACTTCGTAGGGGGATAATCTAGCATTTTGGGGTGTCTTGTTGGTAAACGGCGTTTTTGTTGCAAATCCCACAGGCCCTAGCAAAGCCAAGTTTTTGGATGCTAAAGCCGATAAAATCCAAGAAAAAGAGCGCACAGCCCACGAAAAACTTAGGCAATTTGTTGGGCCTTTGTAACCTTTGGCTTGTGCGGTAGAACACCTCGCCCACAAGCGGGCCTAGGGTGGGGGTGCAGATCAAGTCTTGGATGCTGGGGATTTCGACAAACGCCTCTAGTCCATACTCCCAAAAAAAGGTCGACACCAATGCTGTAAACAACACCCCCGTAAAAAATTTATACCCCGCCACGCGGGCTTGCATGAAATAAATCGCTCCAAAGTAGGGGTGCAAAACCCAATTAAAAATAAATAGATCGTTGTCAAATACAGGGCCCAGGTGGACATTTTCTAGCCAACTCATCAGCCCGAATTTCTGCTTCGTCCAATGTGTCACGCTCTCAGGCATCAAATACAGCCCAATGATGCCTAAGATAAAGGCGATCCCCAAACACGCCACGCTTAAACTTAAGTAGCGCAAGCGGTGGTTAGGTACGAAGGCTAAATCTTCTTGAAAGAAATAACGAGATAACAAAAAACACCTCTCAACTTAAGTTTTAGCCTAATAAGGAGCGATTTTTACACAAAGAAACTTAAAACAAGCCCAAATCCTCGCCATGAAACACCTGTGTTGCGATCGCCTTATTTTATAATTTTTTACACCTTATTACTAAGGGGTGTTTGTGTTGAAACACAAGATTCTTAAGATGGTGTTGTTGGAGCTTAGGGCCCTTGTTATGCCAAGCTTGACATACAACTACACCACTAGCCAAGCCCCCGCATTTAAAGAAACCGACAAGGTGCAAGACTGCCTAGACAGACAGATCCAAAGTGCTAAGCTACCCATGGTAGACTCTTTGCTCTATCTACAACCAGGCAATTTAGACATATAAGGCGACCCACCAAGCACTCCAAACCCACCACAAAAAGGCGCGCAACATGGGCAACCTTTGAAAAATCCGCCCAAATGGGGGACACTGATGTAAAAGAGGTTTTAGAGGGGCTACAACTACCCGTGCATGTCGATCACAAACTGCACCACAAACAACGCCCCGAAGAGATAGAGCAGGGGATGGACTTGTTTAAACTTGCCCCGAGCGATTTTAATGAGTGGGTAAATGATGAGCCCCATACCCACGCCATTGGTGATGCTATAAGAGATGGGAATCCAAAAGAGCACGAAAAAGGCGGGCAAGGCTTCTTCTAGGTCATGCCAATCAATTTCGCTCAAATGGCTCATCATCATAAAGCCCACGATGATGAGAGCCGGGGAGGTGATGGCGGGCACGCTGGCTAGGGCTTTGGCTAAGGGGGCTAGAAAGATGAGGCATGCAAAGAGCAGGGCGACAACCACACAAGTAAAGCCCGTGCGCCCGCCCACGCTCACCCCTGCCCCCGACTCGATATAGGTCGAAGTGGGCGAAGTCCCCGCCAACGCCCCTATGGTGCTGGCGATCGCATCCGCACTTAAGGCGCTTTTGGCATTTAAAAAGCGATCGCCTTGCATCAAGTGCGCTTGTTGCGCCACGCCGATCATGGTCGCAGTGGTGTCAAAGAGCATGACTAAAAAGAAAGTGAAGATCACCGCCCCCAAGTCGGGCTTAAGCGCGCTTAAAATATCCAGTTTAAAAAAGGTGCTCTCTATATGTTTAGGCAATTCAAAGAGATGATCGGGCAGTTTTAAATGCCCCAAGAGCACCGCCAAAATTGCGGTGATTAAAATGCCTAAGAAAATCGCGGCTTTGACGCGATTGACCAATAAAACAATGGTGATAAATAACCCAATGAGCGACATGTAGGCGATGGGTTTAGAGAAGTTGCCTAGCGTGATGATCGTGGCGCTGGAGGGCTCGACTAAATGGGCGTTTTGCATGCCAATGAAGGCGATGAAAAGCCCAATGCCTGCCGTGATCCCCGCTTTTAAAGAAGTGGGGATTGCCTTAATCAAGGCTTCTCTAAAGCCCGTTAAAGACAGGGTTAAAAAAATCAAAGAAGCCCAAAAGACGCTCCCTAAAGCAGTGTGCCAAGACATGCCCATACCCAGCACCAAGACAAAGGTAAAATAGGCGTTCATGCCCATGCTCGGGGCGATGGCGATGGGGTAGTTGGCGACAATCCCCATGATCAGCGTGCCTGCAATCGTGGCGATCAAGGTCGCCACAAACACGCCGTCAAAGTCCATGCCTGCCTTGTGTAAAACAGCGGGATTGACAATCGCAATATAGGCCATGGTGAAGAAAGTGGTTAAGCCAGCCAGGGTTTCGATGCCTAGCGAAGTATGGCGCTCTTTGAACTGAAAAGACTGGGACAAAAACGCTAACATGACGGGGTTGCTCCTTATTGTAGAATGGAATTAAGTTAATCTAGGGTAAATGGAGCAACAATGCGCGTATTCTAGGCGACACAATCTAAATTAGGGCTTAAATGCAAATCATTTTAGAGGGCGTGGAAAGTTTAAGGGGGGCGGGGGTTACTGGGCTTTTCTGGGGGCGATTCTGTGGCGTTGTTTTTCTTGTTGCTTGAAAGGGGCTGTAACTTTGATTTAGCCATTTTAGATCACGGCTTAAGGGCGCAGGCACAAGATGAGATCGCCTATGCCAAAGAGCTAGGCGCAAGGCATCAAAAACAAGTCCACACCAAAAAAGTAAGCCTAAAAGGGGGCAATTTAGAGGCACAAGGGCGTAAAGCCCGCTACGCCTTCTTTGAGGGCTTGATTAGGGAGTTTGGCTACACCCATTTAATTTTAGCCCACCATTTCAACGACAAATTAGAATGGTTTTTCATGCAACTAGCCAAAGGGGCAAGTTTGCAAACCTTGCTGGGCTTTCACGCCCTAGAGCTGCGCCAACACTACACCTTAGTGCGCCCCTTGATTTACACCCCCAAATCCGCCCTGCTAGACTATCTACACGCCCACAACCACCGCTACTTTGAAGACGACACGAATCAAGACACCCGCTTTAAACGCAATTTGATCCGCCACAGCCTAGCCACGCCTTTTTTAGATTTAATGGGGGTTAGCGGTTTGGTGCGTAGCTTTAAGGCGTTAGAGTTAGAAAAACATGCCCTTTATCCGCCCCTAAACTATCTTAAGCTTAATGGGGTGTATGTCTTTCAAACAGGGGGGCAAAATCTTTACTACATAGATAGCTTGCTGAAAAAATTAGGCTATGTGTTGAGCGGCAAACAACGCCTAGAGTTAGAGCAACAAGGCTTTAATGGGGTCGTGGGGGGGGGGCTATGTCGTGGGCTGTGGAGGGGGGCTTGTTTATGTGGGAAAAGCCCTAAACTCTAAACCCCCTATCTAAAGCCTATAAAGACGCGTGCCGCAAGTTACACATCCCCCCCTTAGTGCGCCCCCTTTTCTTTACCCTTAAGTGGGCGGACACTTTCAAGCAGCTTAAAGACTTTCGCTCCGCACAATCAAGCTAGCAGGCAAGTTAAAGGCTTGTATGATTTCTTGCTCTAACGCCCTTTGCTCCCCGCTGTCTGTTTCATGGTCGTAGCCCAGCAGGTGCAAATAGCCATGCAAGAATAAAAGCGTTACTTCATCTAAAAGGCGATGCCCCCACTTTGCCGCTTGCTCTTGAGCCAGGGCGACATTCACCACCACGCTGCCTAAAAAGTCGCTAAAGGGCATATCAGTAGGAAAGCTCAAAACATCAGTGGGCTTATTGACCCCCCGATACAAGGCGTTTAACTCTTGTATGCGCTCAGGGCTCACCAACACCACTTCCACCCCCCCTTTTTTGCCTAAATGCGCCATCAGGGGGGTTAAGTGCTCTCTTAAATCCCCTAGCCCGCTTTGCACTTCATCGATCAAATCTATTTGAAACTCCACAACACTCCCTTTAAGAGAAAAGCACTATAATAGCACCTTTTGGAGAGCAAGGCATGTTTGAACCCCTACACAACGCCCTTTTAAAGTGGTATGCCACCAGTGGGCGCATTGACCTACCCATACGCCATTTAAAGGGCGCAAACGCCCCCTATGAAGTCTATGTCAGCGAAATCATGTCGCAACAAACCCAAATCGGCGTGGTGTTAGACAAATTCTACCCCCCTTTTTTAAAAGCCCTGCCGACCTTAAAAGCCCTAGCAGAGGCGAAATTAGAGCAGGTTTTATTGTTGTGGCAGGGTTTGGGCTACTACGCTCGGGCAAAGAATTTACACAAAAGCGCACAAATTTGTTGTGAATTGCATGGGGGGCAGCTGCCTAACGACTACCAAGCCCTAAGAGCCTTGCCGGGTATCGGCGATTACAGCGCAAACGCGATCTTGTGCTTTGGCTACAAACAAGCGGTAGGCGTGGTCGATGCCAATGTTTCACGGGTGCTTTTACGCCTATTTGCCCTAGACCCTAAGAGCCCAAGCCTTGCCAAACTCTTGCAAGCAAAAGCCCTAGAGTTTTTAAACCCCAACAACCCCTTTGATCACAACCAAGCCTTGATCGACTTAGGCGCGCTGGTTTGCACCCCCGCTAACCCCGCCTGTCTGCTCTGCCCCCTGCAACAAGCCTGCAAGGGCAAGCACGATTTAAAAAGTTTCAGCGTCGCTAAAAAGCCCCCCAGCACGCCCATCACCAAGCATTACGGCGTGTGTCTGCAAGGGGGGTTTTTATATTTAACTTGTGCCAAAAAGGGGCTATACGCTCACTTGCACCAAATCCCCCTACTCAAAGAGCAAGAGCAAATCCACTTGCCCCTTTTAGCCCAAGTGCGCCACAGCTACACCAAATACCGCCTGAGTGCCAAAATCTATGAAGCCACTTTGGCGGATTTAGACCCCAACGACCTTGTCAAAATCCCCCTAAAAGACTTCAAAAACGCCCCCAAAAGCGCCCTTAGCCTTAAAATCATGCACGCTTTGCCCCACCTAAATCTCTAAGCCACAAGCCTAAGTTAAAATATCCTAGAATAAGGCTTTTTATTTTAGGTAAGGAGTGATCCATGAAGTTAGCCAAGTTTGCCCTAGCTTGCGATGGGGAAAGAGTTACGAGTTTAGAGCAGCTCAAAGAGCATTTTAATTTGCTGGATATTTTGGAGCATTACCAAAGCCAAACTCTGCACCGCTGGTTGCGCTCAAGGGTAAGCGAGAAAAGCAAAGAGGGACGGGAGTGTGCAGAGCTGTTACAAGGCGTGGAGGGGATTACAGCCACCACAGACGCAGAGATTTTAAATGCGTTATGTGGGGTGTTTGGGATTGAGGAGAGCAAGGAGAGTATCCAAGACATGCTAGAGGCACATAAAAAGGCAGAGGATAAACAAGCCCTAGAGGCAGAAAAAGAGGCATTAAAAGTCGAGATTGCAAGCCTAAAGGCGCAAATCCAAACCCTGCAATCTCCCCCCCCACTCCCAGCCTAGAGGCAAGGCGAAAAACTTACAACACGCTTAAAGAAAAACTTCTCAACGCCAAAGATTTAGCAACAGGCAAGGCGGCTTTAAAAGAGTTGCTCAAAGATTACGCCGACTTTTTGGAAAAAGACAAAACCGGGATTGTCGAGCATTTATATGTATCAATGATGACATGTATAGACGAAGCAATAGATAAAATGGCCGCCCCCAGACAAAGAATGGGACTAATTAATCATATCTATTTTAGCGCAGCTGATTTAAACAACCCTGTATTTACACAGAACAGCCACCAAGCCCTGCTAATTTATCTTTTAGCTCATCCTATATTTACAGCACATGAGATTGAGCAATTTAATCATGTTTTACCCCATTCTTTGCCATATATTTTAAGCGATATGGCTCAACTTTTAGGCACAAGAATCCATACGCTTACTTTGGACTTTGACACCTTACGCACAGAGCACTATGATTTTGGCAAAATTGTTTGTTTTGAAAGTCATTTAGGAGCTGATGAGATACAGTTTGTGGATAAAAATAACAAACCACTTAAAAACAATGTGGTTTTATTTATCTCAAACACCCTAAAAATTGTATCTGCTAATAATACAAGACTAGGCAAACAAACTTTGCAATACCTAGAACTCGACCTTTAAGGACCCCCCATGACCCCCACAAATTTAGCCCAACAACTCCAGCAACTCATAGACACCCACGCCCCCATTTTGTATCTGCAATGCCAAGACAAGGACGCGCTAGATGTGCTGATAGAGCAAGTCAGAGAGGGCAGGGCGTGTTTAGAATTTGACAACGCCCTAGGCGCATTAGATTTTCAAAGCAAACGCCCCCTAGATTTAGAGCACCCCCAAGATTTAACAAGCTTTTTAAAAGCCCACTACGACCGCCCCTTTGACACCGAGCTGTTTTTGGTGCTTAAAGACATTGAGAATGAGCTAGAGCAAAGCCCTAGTGCGGTGGCTTTGTTGCAACGCATGGCGCGTTTTATTTTAAACAACGCCGATTACAACGCCACGATTTTTATTTTCTCCAGCCATTTAGGCACGCCCACCATCCCCAAAGAGCTAGAGATTTACACCCGCATTTTTGATGTCCCCCTACCCGATAAAACCCAAATCCTAGCCACCCTTAAGAAGTTTGCCCAAGCCAACCAAATCCCCCTAGAGGAGCAAGTGGCAAAGGAGCTTGCCCTAGATTGCAAGGGCTTAAGAGAGGTGCAAATCGAGCAGATTTTACGCCTAGCCTACTACGAAAGGGGGGGTATCAACGCCCAAAGCCGCGACTTTGTGATCCAAGAGAAAGAACAACGCATTAAAAAGACCAATCTCTTAGAAATGGTGCGCCCTAAGGAGGGCGAGGACTTAGCCCACATGGGCGGGCTAGAAAAGCTCAAACACTGGCTACAAGCGCAGGCGCACATCATCGCCAATTTGGATCAGGCTATGCAAAAGGACGTGGATATGCCAAAGGGCGTGTTGGTTGTGGGCGTGCCCGGGTGTGGGAAGTCTTTAAGCGCGAAGGCGTGTGCGGGGTTGTTTAAGCTCCCCTTAGTGCGCCTAGATGTGGGGCGGTTGTTTGGCAAGTTTATAGGCCAAAGCGAGGAGAACATGCGTGCGGCTTTGCAATTAGCCGAGGCGATCAGCCCCTGTGTGCTGTGGATCGATGAAATCGAAAAGGCGTTTAGCGGGATGGGGGCAAACGAGGGCGCACACGAGGTGAGTAAGCGCTTATTCGGGCATTTTTTGACATGGATGGAGGAGAAGACCAGCATGGTGTTTATCGTAGCCACAGCCAATGACATTACAAGATTTCCCCCTGAGTTTTTAAGAAAGGGGCGCTTTGACGAGCTCTTTTTTGTGGATTTGCCCGGCGCAGCAGAGCGAGAGCAGATTTTAAAAATCCACCTACAAAAACGCCAGCAAAACCCAGAGCCCCTAGACTTAGCAAGCCTTGCTAAAGAGTGCGAGGGCTTTAGCGGGGCGGATTTAGAAAATCTTGTCAAATTAGCGGTGCAAGAGGCGTTTATTGAAAAGCAGAGCTTAACCCTAGACTTGCTAAGAAGGGCTTTACACGCCACCACGCCCATCACCAAGACCATGCACGCTAAAATCCACGCCATTCGGGTGCAAGCACAAAAATTGCACCTAAAAAACGCCGGCGAGGCTGTGGCGCACGAGGAGCTAATCCGCGAGGGGCGAGATTGTAATTACAGCAGTCAATTACGCGAGAAAATCCGCTTGAATGTGCGTAATAAATTAGTGGGGGCTTTGGTGCGTTTAGACAAACACGCCGGTAGCGAATACGATGCGGGCGAGCTTAGCGACATATCCACCATGTTAAATTTAGTACAATCCATTGACAGCTTTTACCAGTCCATAGATAGTCTTGTGCTTTCGGCAAGTAACAAAGATTACGAATCCATGCCAACAAAAGGCTTGAGATACGAGGCAAAACGCCCCAATAACCTAAGCTACGACCAAAAGGACTAGCATGCAATCCATAATTTTTAACCCCACACCCCTACCTAGCCTTTTGCCCACCTTCACCCCCGAGCAAGCCCATGCCTTTAGCGAAATACTAGGACGCTTTTTAGAGGCAGAGGCAAAGGGCGGAGCGGAGGGCATTGAAAAACAATTAGCACAAGAATTGCCCGGATGCGATGCGAAAGAGATTCGAGCAGAGATTGAGGCAGAGCTCAAAATTTACGAGCAAAAGCAAGAATCTTTAGAAAAAGCCCTAGAGAATGGACGCACTAAGGAGCAATGGCTAGCTAGCCAAATCAACAAAGCCAGCCAAAACCTAGCCACGCAAGAGGTCGTGCCCTACTTAAACAACCTAGACAACGCCCTGAAAGAGGCAAATTACAAAATACAAGAGGCATTACTTACTAATGAGGGGCTCATTAACCAAAACCCTAATTTAGACGGCTTTATCGCCGAACAACAGCATGCCAATAGCTTTAATCTCAACGCCACCGCCAAAGGTTCGTCATATCGGGCGGAGGTGCTGACCCCTGAAGGGCAATATTCTAAAAATGGTGTAGATCTTGTGATTAAGGACGCAGAGGGCAAGGTAGTTAAGCGTTACCAATCCAAATACACCCAAGACGCACCAAGCACACAAAAAGCCTTTGAAAAGGGCGACTATCGGGGGCAACAAAAATTAGTCCCCAGCGATCAAAAAACGCAACTGCAGGAGCAGGGCTTAAAAGTTACCGACAAGCTAGAAGCCCCCGATGGCACGACCAGCACCCCCTTAAGCAAGCAAGAGGTCAAAGAGCTACAGAGCAAAGCCCAACAAGAGGGCAAACTCCCCCAAGCCGATTACAACGATTACAAAATACGGGACTTAACTTTAGGGATCGGCAAAGAGGCGGGTAAGGCGGGGCTCATTAGTGCCGGGATTTCTTTAGGAATCGATGGCGTTGCGCTCATGTGCTCTAAAGAAAAGCTAGACAAGGGCAAGGCACAAGAGATGGCTAAAAGGGCGATCACCACAGGCGCAGACACGACCGCCAAGACCGCCGCCGCTGCTGCCATTAAGGTCGCCGCTGAAAAAGGGATTTTACCTAAAGTGTGTGGGGCTAAAAATGTCTTTGTGGCACTAGGCACGCTTGCCATAGACCATGCGAAAGTGTTTTACAAATTAGGCAAGGGAGAAATCACGGGCGAGCAGGCGATCGAACAACTCCATATAAACTCCCTATCCACCATCGCCGGCATTGTGGGGGCGGCTGCGGGCGAGAGTGTGCTTGCGGCAGCCCTTACAAGTTTGGGCGTGGCTTTTGGACCTGTAGGCATGGCTGTGGCGGGCTTTGTGGCTGGCACTTTGGGCTATATGGCAGGCTCAAGCGTGGGGCAGAAAATCGCCGAAGCGTCTAAATCCTTTGTATCTAGCGTGGCAAATGGCCTAAAATCGGCTTGTCAAGCTGTGGGTAGTGCCATTAAATCTGTGGCGAGCTCTGTGGCTAGCGGGGTTAAAGCCGCTTTTAGTGCTGTAGCGGGGTGGTTTAGTTAGATTTGCAAAAAAAGCACACCAACCAAGCACATAACAATAGCTTTTGCAGACCAACAAGCGGCACACACATGTTTGAAAGAACTCAAAAGTTGTTACAGAAATTAAAGAAATCGTCAAAAGTCAGGGCCAAAAGCAAAGCCTATGGAGCGATCGTTACCTTAAATCGTTATAATTCCTTGTTTTAAATTTACAACGGAGGTTTTTTATGGTGAAAGGTTTTGCGATGTTAGGCATTGGTAAGGTGGGGATCATTGAGAAAGAATCTTTGGAGTGTGTGGTGCCCGTGCGTCAAAAGCTGGAGTTGGGTCCTAAGGATGCCTTTGTGCGCCCTTTGGCGGTGGCGCCTTGCACTTCGGATTTACACACCTGCTATGAGGGGGGGATTGGCGAGAGGACTGACATGTTTTTAGGGCATGAGGGTGTGGGGGAGGTCTTGCAAGTGGGGGCCCTGGTGCAGGATTTTAAAGAGGGGGACATTGTCATTATCCCGGCGATCACGCCCGATTGGAGCTCTTTAGGGGCGCAAAGGGGTTACGCCCAACACGACCACGGCGCGCTTTCTGGCTGGAAGTTTTCTAACTTTAAAGACGGGGTGTTTGCTGAGAAAATCCACATCAACGATGCGGACGGCAATTTGGGGCATTTGCCAGAGGGGGTGGAGATCACCGATGCAGTGATGCTTAGCGACATGATCACCACGGGCTTTCATTGCGCCGAGCAAGCCGCGATCAAACCCGGCGATCGTGTGGCGGTGGTGGGCTTAGGGCCTGTGGGGCTGATGGCACTAGCGGGGGCAAATCTCATGGGGGCGAGCGAGATTTACGCCGTGGATTGCGTGCCTTTTAGATACGAAGTGGCGCACAAGCACTATGGAGCAACCCATTTTGTGGACTTTAGCAAAGCCCCCATGCACGAACAAATTTTAGAGCTCACTAAGGGTGTGGGGGCGGATAAAATTTTGATTGCTGGGGGGGCACGGGCATTTTAAGCGAGGCTTGTGCTTGTTTGATCAATGGGGGCGTGGTGTCTAATGTCAATTACTTTGGCAGTGGGGAGGTGTTGCCCTTATCGCGCGAGGCGTGGAATGTGGGCATGGGGCATAAGACGATTAAAGGCGGCTTAACCCCCGGGGGGCGTTATCGCATGGAAAAGCTTGCCAGATTGCTGCAAACCCAAAAACTGAGCGTCAAACCCATCATCACACACCATTTAGAGGGCAAGTTTGAGGAGATCGCACAGGCTCTAGCGTGGATGAAAGACAAGCCGGCCAACTTCATCAAGCCCGTTGTCAAAATCAAATGGTAGAGGTTTGGGGTGCAGGAGATTTTGATTTTAGGGGCAGGGTATGCGAGCCTAGCGTTTGTCAAGTCTTTGCCTAAAGAGGTGTTGCAAGCCCACTCTTTCACGCTCGTGTCTAAGACCTACCAGCACAGCGTGCAGGTCTTGTTGCACGATGTTGTGGCGGGTTTGCCCGGACGCCACGCTTTAAACCTTATGGAGATTTTACCCCCACAAGTGCGCTTGGTGCAAGATGAGGTGCTGGAGATCAAAGAGGGGATAGTGGTGGGGCGCAAACAGGAATACCCTTACACAAAGCTAATCGTAGGCTTAGGTTTTGCGAGTGAGAGTTTTGGTGTGGCGGGGGTTGAAGAACACGCCCACGCCTTGCTAGATCACCGGCAATGCCAAGAATTGCATCAAAAATTACAAAGTGCCATGCAAGAGAGTCAAAAGCCGCTAGAGGTGGTGGTGTGTGGGGCGGGCTTTAGCGGGGTGGAGTTGGTGGGGGCGTTGGCAGATGCCTTTAAGGGCAGGGTTCATCTCACCTGCCTAGAGGCGATGCCTAAGATTTTACCCATGTTCTCGCCTAAACTCGCCAACAAGGCACAAGAATATTTGCAACAGCTAGGGGTGCGCCTAAAAGTGGGGGCAAAAATCCTAAAGTGTTTAGAAAAAGGGGTCATTGTGGAGGCGGGGGGCAACAAGAGCAAGTAGAGGCGGATTTCATCTTTTGGACTTGTGGGGTGAGGGGCAGTGTTGTCGTTGACCATTCGCCCTTTTTTAAAAGTGTGCGTGGCCGTGTGGAGGTCAATAGCTTTTTAGAGCCTGTGGGGTTAGAAAAGCGGGGGGTGTTTGTGCTGGGCGACTGTGCGCTTTTTAAGGACACACATAACCGCCCCACTCCGCCCACAGCACAACTAGCCACACAAATGGGGGCATATTTGGGAAGGCATTTTAAGAGCATGGTTGCAAATAAGCTCCCCACAAGCCCCTTTATTTACAAGCCAAAGGGGACCATTTGCTCTTTGGGGACTCGTTATGCCATCGGACAGATTGGGTGCTTTTGCATCACGGGCAGGCCTGCGCTGTGGCTTAAGAGCATGATTGAGTACAGGCATCAAAGGGCTTTAAAGAACTAAAAATTTAAGGGCGGGTCTTGACAAGCCCTAAAAAAAACGCTAGAATGGGGTTTTTGTTTTAGATTGTTCTTAATGTTCCAGATTAGCTCAGCGGTAGAGTAGGCGGCTGTTAACCGCTTGGTCGTAGGTTCGAATCCTACATCTGGAGCCACTTGCTTTCCCATTTTACTTTCCTGAGATTTTTAGAACCTTTGAAAAAAACTTGTTTACTCAACATTTACCGCTTTGGTCGATTTTAACCCCGCTTGTTTTATTAAGCAAGGGTGGAACACTCTTAGCTTGTGTATCCACACCAACTTTTTTATAAGGAGATTTTATGGTTTCTAGTTTCAAGCGCACTGTGAAGGGGTTGGCTCTTTCTAGCTTGGTGGCTGTTAGTGCTGTGTCTGTGGCCCAAGCGGATGAAAAAAATGGTTTCTTCATGGGTCTTGGCTACCAACAAGGTAAGGCCGGTTATAAAAGCTACAATGAAGGTCTCACCACCGGTATGCCCATCTATGGTATGGGCGTCCAAATGGGGGGTGTGGGCTTTGCGAATAAATGGTTTGGCGGTCAAGTTTATGGCTTCTTTGATTGGAACAACACGGCGCAATATGGCCAGCAACAAAGATAAAGACAATATCTACACCTATGGCGGTGCGGCGGACATGATCGTTAACTTCATCGCCACTAACCCCTTTGCAATGGGTCTTGTGGGTGGGATCCAACTTGCCGGTAACACATGGCAATTTGGCAACATGGGCTCACACACCGGCTTTCAGTTCCTCTTTAATGTGGGCGGACGCATTAGGGTAGGCACCCACTCAGCGATCCAAGCGGGCATTAAATTCCCCATGATTCCCCAAAAACTTGGTCCAAATTTCGCCGTGATGCGCCACTACTCCTGGTACGTCAACTATGTCTTCACTTTCTAGCTAGCTTTTGTGCCTAACGCCGGCTCTGTGCACGCACCAAACGCACAAGCTCAAGGGCGTTGGCGCGGGGCAGATCGGGCAACATCCCATGCCCTAAATTAAAAATAAAGCCCGCTTCTTTACCCATCACTTCAAAGATACGCTTAACACCCTCCACCATCGTTTCATGGCTATACAGCCTTGCCGGCTCTAAATTGCCCTGCAAGACATGGCGATCGCCCAGCACCTCTTTAGCTAAGGCTAAAGGCACATCCCAGCCACACCCAAAGACTTCAAAACACCCCCCCTTGAAATGCGCCAAATACGCCCCCACGCCCTTAGGGAACACGATTAAAGGGATTTTAGGGTGCTTAGACTTAAGGGCTTTGGTGATTTTGTGGATATAGCTCCAGCCAAATTCTAAATACGCCTCCAGCTCCAAAGCCCCCGCCCACGAGTCAAAGAGCATGAGCGCATTCGCCCCCGCTTGTGCTTGCATGTCTAAATAGCTGGTGATCTCTGCACTTAGGGCTTCTAACAAGGCGTGGGCTGTGGCCGGCTGGCTATAAAGGATTTTTTTAGAGCGGCTGTAGGTCTTGCTGCCTTGCCCCTCGAGCATATAAGTCGCTAAAGTCCAAGGCGCGCCGCTAAAGCCAATGAGAGCTTTAGACTTATCCAGTTGCGATCGCACACTAGCGACAATCTCATAGACAAAGCCCAAATCTTGAAACGCCCCCCTCTTTAGGGCTTTGATGTCCTCTAGGCTTGTGATGGTTTGGGGGAATTTGGGCCCAAAGCCGGGGATAAACTCTAGGGGCAAACCCATTTTATGGGGCAAAAGCAAAATATCGCTAAAGAGAATGGCGGCATCCACATCTAAAATCTCAATGGGCTGGAGCGTGACTTCTGTGGCAAGTTTGACATTGGCGCATAGGTCTAAAAAGTTTTTAGCTTTTTTACGCACCGCTTGGTATTCGTGTAAATACCGCCCGGCTTGGCGCATCATCCAAATGGGGGTGTAGGGGGTTTCTTGTCTAAAACATGCGTCAATGAAGACCATCGCAATCCTTTAAATGGGGTTTAAGAGCAATTTTAGCTTGCATGCAAGCGACAATCTTGCCATGCAATCTTGCGTAAATGCCCGCCAGCTCTAATTTATTCTCATAAAGGGCGCAAACTTGGGGCAAATCTTGCGCTAGCCCTTGGGTGAAAAAGCTTTGCAATTCGTGGTAATCCTCGATCTCTAGGCCCAACGCGGCTAAGAGTTTATAGGTGTAGGCATCCACGACAAAGACGGGGCGTAAGCAAGCGTAATTTAAAATGCTATCCGCGCTCTCAAAGCCCACGCCCTTTTGCGCCAACAGCCATTCCCGGCTCACCTTAAGCCTAAAGCTTTCAAAGTCTGTAAAATCCTTTAGGATATTGTGGCTTAAAGCTTGCAAATAGCGGGCTTTTTGGCGGTAAAACCCACTGGGGGCAATGAGTTTAGCTAGATTATCTAAAGGGATTTGGGCGAGATTTTCTAGGCTCTTGGTGGGGTCTGGCTCTAGGACACTTGCGGCTTTAAGATGATCTAGGCTCTCTTGTACCTTGCTAAATTTTATGCGCTGGGTGAGGATTGCGCCTAGCACCACCTCTACACCCCCGGCACCGGGCCACCATAAGGGCGGGGCGTGGTCTAGTAAATTTAAAGATTTTAAGGCTTTTAAAATACAAAAGGCTAGGCTCATAAAAAGCGCGCCAACACCATACCGCTAAAGGCATCGCCCTTGTAAAACTCAATGCGGAAAATGCGCCCCTCTGTGTCTATCGAATAGCGTTTGTCTAGGTCTTTGTGGGTGATTTTAAAGCCGGCCTCGTCTTTCGCCCCCATATGCGTGAAGCCGATGACATTCACCCGATAACCCTCTTGTGCCAAAACTTTAAGGGATCTGTGCACCTCCACGATTTTTGCCGGCGCGCTCTCTTCTAATTTGCCATCAATCTCTAGTTTGACGCTCTTTAAGCTACCATCAAAAGGCAAATACAGGGGGTGGAGTCGGGTCATCAATTTATTGCCGTATTTGAGCCACACTTGCTTTTGTTTAGGCAGTAAGCCTAGGATATAGCTTTTAGACTTTAAAGAGATTTGCTCTAGGGGGGTGTTTTTAGGCAGGGGGAAAAAGTTTAAATGCCCCCGCAAGCCATAAAGGGGCAAAATGGTGTTGTCGTTTAAAACCACGCTTAGGCTTGGGTCGTTGATGAGTTTATAAAGGTTTTCAGGGCTTAGGGTAAAATCCTTGCTGTAATGAATGCCTAGCTCTTTTAGCAGGCCCTCAATGGCTAGTAGGTGGTAATACACTCTTGCAGGCAGAGGCAACTCTTTGCTTGCCTCGTTGGCAAAGGCGGGCTTTTTGTGCTTAATGGCAAAGTAAGTCAGAGCCTTTTCCATTTCTACATTGCCCTGTGCGGTGTGGGTGTTGCGGATATAGTAGCGGTGCAAGGGCTTTAATAGGGACTTGTTGACATTGGCGATGATGCCTTGCGACACTTGTTTTAAATGCCCGAAGGGCACGCCGGGCAGTTCGTCTTGATCTATAATGGACGAATTGCCCCAGCGCCTAGGGTTTAAAAGGGGGCTTTCATAGTGGGGGCGGTAGAAGCCACTGCCATCGTGCAGGTGCAAGATTACATCTACCTCTTTGGCGGTGATGATTTTCTTGATAGACTGGATGAGGGGGTATTCCGGGTCTTTGCTGCTTAGATAAGCAAACTTACGGTTTAAATCCCCATACACCCCCCGATGGTTTCTAAGCATGGAGTAGCGGTTTAATACCGGCACCACCCACACACTCCCGGATAAAATCTTGTAGTGCATTAAGAAAATATCTGTAGTGTTAAACCCCCCCGGCTCATCGCCTTGAATCCCCCATTAAAAGCAAAGTGGGGGCGTTTTTAGAGCCTTCTTTTTTCACCAACTGTAAGGGCATGGCGTTTAAAGACGCACACAAGAGTAACCATACAATAAACTTCATCAACAATCCTGCTTAAAATCCGCCATTATACCTAAAAAACCCCTAAGTGTTAAGGAATAAAAAATGCTTGTAGACAGTATCTTGCTACAAAGGATGGACATGTTAAAACAAGACATTTTACAGACTCTCCAAAAACATCTAGGGGCGGTCGACACGCAGTCGCTAGGCATGCTAGACACCCAGCACAAGGCGCATAAGATTGAAAAGTTTAACCACGAAATCAAGGGGATTAACGAGAGCATCGGAGCACTGCAAACCTTGCAAATCGCTTGTCAAAAAATCCTAAAGCTTGAAACCTTGAGCGTGGATAGCGTGCAGGAGTTGGTGCAAAAGGCGCAGTTCATGGGTAAAGCCCTCTTTAACAGTACCCTTAGCGTCAATTTAGGCGAAAGTGTGTTGGAGCTCAACGCCCCAAACCCCCTGGATTTGCTAGAAACAGGGGCGGATTTAAAAGCGGCCTTGCAAGAGAGCTTAGGGCAAATCAAGCAAGCCCTAAGCGCAATCCAAGAGAGTGTGAACCAAAAACAAGTCTTTAAAAAGCCCCCCACCTTAAACACCCCCAGTTTCAACAAAAACACGTTGTTGGATTTGATGAAAAGTTCGTAAAACAAGCTTGGTGGGCTTGTTACCCTTCCCCTTTGGGGAGTGGTTGCTACAATCAATGCAGCTTAACAGACACGGACACGGGTGTCTTGTGTTTAAAAACTTGAGGAATTTGAGGTTTATGGTTTTGATCAAACAGAAATAAGGTTCGGTTTGGGCGTGATTGGGGATGGGAGGATTCGTTTGCCGCGTTGATGCAAACCCTAAAATTGTAGTACAAGACTTTAAAGCCCCCTTGACATTAGGACAAACAAAAACTAGAATGAGAGTTTTATTTTAGGCATCGATAGGGAGTTTTGATGACCAAAGCAGACAAAAACAGTGTAGTAAGGCAAATCCATAACCAGCAAGAGCTTATGCAAAAAATGCAACGCATGCACGAGATACAAACTCAGTTAGAAAAGGCGGGGATTATAGATTTGGTGCACGAGTTCATGGGGATCAGAGAGCAAATCAACATGTTGTTTGAAAAACCCAAACGCATCAGGCGCACTAAAGCCCAAATGCAGGCTGAGAGAGAAAAAATACAAAGAAAGCAAGAAAACGTCTAGGGTTTTTGGTTGATAACCCTTGCAAAACCCACCAGTCCTTTTAACACTAAAAAACGAGCCTAAGTGCACTACACCCTACTAAGCAAAGACCGCCCCGTTTTAGAGTTTGGGGTGTTGGACGGGGGTAAACCTACAAGTGGAGACACTAAACGATGCTCTAATGCCCCACCTACGCCTTAATGGAGCAGATGAAGAACGCTTGTTGGTGTGGCTTTTAGAGCAAAACCCCCCACAGTCGCTCTTTTTCCAGCAAAATTTTAAACGCCCTAGAGGGAGGCTTAAGATGCTGATAACAAAAACCCCTAGCCCACCACGCTAATTCTATCGTTAAAAGACAACTCAACCCCCTTAACCCCATTTTGCAAAGAGTGGCGATCACAGGTGCTTTAAGGGGCACACAGAGGGACAAATTCGAAGCTCCGAGCCCACCACCGATAGCATGAGAGCACTAAGGGCATTGAGTTGGTAAAGGGGGTGGGAAGGACAATGTCTACTTGCAAGTGTCTATTTGAGAGTGCTTGCGTACCTATATCTTTATCTTTGCAGGCAAGCTTGATGATGAGAGAGATAGAAGCTGTGATGGGCGCGCAAGCCTTAAGCGCTTTAGTCTTATTTGATGCGATCATCGCCAATCGCAATACGCATTTAGGTAATTTTAAGATGTTGGTGGACAACAACTTACTTTTAAGATCCGCCCCCATTTTTGACAATGGGCGGGCGTTTTTTAACCACATTAGAGGGTTTTCTAAAGGCGGGTTGCCAAGTATTTGAGGTTGACTAACCCCTACCTCACAGATCACCTTGATCGCCACTTTGACAAACTGGTCGCCACACACGCCGCACATAAGAGTTTAGAAGTTTTAGACAAACTCTAAAGTTTTACCTCCACCCCACATCCAAAATACCGCCCCAAGCAAAGTTTAGTCAAGGCGTGTCGTGAAGTGATTCGGGGCTAAGGATACGCAAAAAGTGGCGCATAAAGTTTTAAGAAAGTAGGGGCTGGTGTGTTAGAAGGCCCTCTAGGGCATTTGTGCGTGCCATCAAGGCATTACAACACGACACACGCTCTTAGAATCTTTCCCCATTGTTTAACATTTTAAGAAGTCTATTGTGCTAGATTTCAGGTTAATAAAATATGGAGAAACCCCATGAAACATTACGCTGTTTCGGATTTGCACCTCTTCCATAAAAACATCATCAAATACTCTACCCTGCCCTTCAAGTCGGTGGAGGAGCTGAATCAAACATGGGCACGCATGCTAGATGGGGTGCAAGCAGAGGACATCGTGTGGTTTTTGGGCGATTTGGCTTTGGCAAAAACAACTTCTAAAGCGTTAAACAATGTGTTTTCTAGTTTCAAGGGGCAAAAATTCTTAATCAGGGGCAATCACGATCTTTTGCCAGACAAGGCGTATATCAATTGTGGCTTTCAGGTGCTAGACAAGCTTTTTGCTCTTGTGGATATTGAAATGAACGGGCTTTACCGCTTCATTTTGTGCCACTACCCGCCCGATTCTAAGGAATACGACCAGCTCGTGGCCGAAGACATCTTAAACGCGTGGGTGCAACAAGAGGCTATAAACCCTGCCCTTAAAACCTTTTGGCTACACGGGCACACGCACACCCGCACCCCACAGCCCAAAAACCCCGATGCGATCAATGTCTGCATTGATTTTCGCTACCACGCCAAACAGCCCATTTTTTGCTTTGAGGATTTTATCGCCACACATTTAAGAAACCCACCATTGACTAATTGCTAGTACCATACATCTTATTTCACGGAGGTTTGTATGCTACACAAAAAAAGCCACATAGATAGAGACAGCGAAAAGTTTGTTTTCAAGGCGGACAACTCATCCACACCTATTTTTGGCAGTATAGAGAGCGATGTTTTGTTGCCCCGCGAGAAAATCGGGCACAAAATGATGGATCCGCGCATCGCCTACCAGCTGGTCGCCGATGAGATGATGCACGATGGCAACCCCCGTTACAATCTTTGCACCTTCGTGCAAACCTACATGGAGGAGGAGGCGAGAAAAATCATGCTCGATTCAATGGCAACCAATGCCATTGACAAGGCCGAATACCCCCAAACCACAGAGATCGAAAAGCGGTGCGTGAATATCATTGCCAACTTGTGGAGTGCAAACCCCGATGAAGACTACATGGGCACTTCCACTGTGGGCTCTTCTGAGGCGTGTATGCTGGGCGGGATGGCGATGAAATTCCGCTGGCGCAAACGCGCTGAGGCTCTAGGCATAGACATCAACGCTAAAAAGCCTAATCTCATCGTGAGCTCAGGCTATCAAGTGGTGTGGGAGAAATTTTGCGTGTATTGGGACATTGAGCTACGCGAAGTCCCTTTAAGTGATTTTAACAACCTCACTCTAGACCCACAAAAAGCGGTTGGTCTTTGCGATGACTACACGATTGGCATTGTGCCGATCATGGGCATCACCTACACGGGCGGGTTTGACGACATTGTCGCTTTAGACCAGCTCTTAAGCGATTACAACCAACATGCCAAATTGAGCGTGCCCATCCATGTGGATGCGGCTTCTGGGGGGCTGTATTTGCCCTTCATGCAACCTAATTTGGCGTGGGATTTTCGCTTAAAAAATGTCGTGTCTATCTCCACTTCGGGGCATAAATACGGGCTCATTTATCCGGGGATTGGCTGGGTGTTGTGGCGGGATAAGGAGTATTTGCCCGAAGAATTGGTTTTCAAGGTGGCGTATTTGGGCGACTTTGAGCCGACTTTCCAAATCAATTTTTCCCGTTCAGGCTCGCAAATTTGGGCACAATATTATTGCTTTGTGCGCTGGGGTTTTGAGGGCTATAAAGCTGTGCATGCTAGAACCCGCGATGTGGGGTTGTTTTTGGCAAAGGGCATCAAGTCTTTAGGTTTGTTTGATATGGTAAATGAGGGGCAAAATATCCCTATTGTGTGTTGGAGTCTCAGTAAAAAGGCACAACAAGAGAAGCAGTGGGATTTATACGATTTGGCGGAGCATCTGCGCTTTAATGGCTGGCAAGTGCCCGCCTACCCGCTCCCGGCAAATTTTAAAGAGGTGTCGGTGATGCGTGTGGTCGTGAGGGCCGATCAAAGCATGGAGCAAATGTCTTTATTCTTAAAAGACCTCAAACAAGCGATTAAAGAGCTAGATAGCGCGCGCATCACACGTCCCAAGCGTGAGGGGAATAAAATTGTCCCCGTAGGGTACACACACTAAGTATTTAGAGGGGTTTATTGCGTAAAGGAGTGTTCATAAACGCAGCGCGAGAATCCCCAAAGTCTCCCACACGACATAGCCAACTTCTTTGAGAGTGGTCCATAAGTGCTTAAGTTGGGGTGTCTGCCTATGTCGGCAATGGTGTGAAACCCAAGCGTCGTTTTGCCCTTGTTTATACTTTCTGTGAGAAAAAATGATTGCAGGCCGTTGGGGTGCGTGGACCAAGCTATTTAAGCCATGATAGATACAAAAAAATTAAATGATTGAATAGTCGGATTTTTCTATAAAATTTAGGACTTTTAAGGCATGGGTCTTGATGTTTACTCAAGGTTTACAAATGTGGATTAGAACGTTGACATGTTTTTTAATTTTTTTACAAAGGATGTACGTGTGGTCTTTTAAATTAGGAGTTTCTGCTTTAGTTTTAGCAGGTTTGTGCACCACTTTACCGGTTACCGGCAAAAGTGGTTTCATTAAACGTCGAAGATAATGCAGATCCCATCAAGTTGGTGAGTCAAGTTGCTCCAGACAAGGTGCCTGATTATGACATGGAACTTCACAAACGGGCTGAGAAAATGAATCCCGAACAACGTAAAGAGTTTTATAAAACTGCCGGGATCATCATGGACAATATCAACAAACGCATGGATGAGCTATCCGCATGGCAATCCAAGCTAGAGTACTCAAGATAACCTACACAATTAGGACGAGCAGATTGTGCTTAGAAAGGCTGTCTTTTCCCCCTCGTTTGTCTTTTAAAATCGCTGGATAAACGACACCCCTTAAGAGGGGGTATTTGTAGTTTTGCCTAACTTGGGTGATTTACCACTTAGGTGCGCAAGGGCTTGGGTCAGGGTTATGATTAAATCAGTCGCCAATCTTATGTAAGCTTGCCTTGCGTCTTTGCACATGTCCGTAGCGGCTTACAAACCACAAAAAGCCAAAAAGCTCCTAGAGCCTTAAGGAGCGTTATAGGGCAAGGACACAACCACAGCGCTAACCGTACCCCATTAAGCTTAAGCTAAAAACGCCCAGGACAGCCACGCGAAAAAGCCGTGAGCACCCCAAAAGGCACTCACCCTACGTACTGGAAATGGCCAAAACCCCTATTCTTGTTGCAACTTCTTGGCCAAATCGAGCACCTGCTGCATTTGGGCATCGCTGAGCTTACCCTCGTGCACAAAGCGCACCTTGCCTGTTTTATCAAGCACGACAATTAAGCTTTCTTGCTTTTTTAAATCCCACGCCTTTTGCACCACACCTTCATTATCCATCACTACTTGACTGTCGGGGTGCTCTTTTTTTGCCTTCTTGGTTTCCCCCTTGACAAATAGCCCTGTTCCCATGATGGCATCGTCTATGTTGATGATGTTGGTCGTTTGGTATTTGTGCGCATCAAAGTGGGCGGCCACGATTTTGTCCATGAGAGGTTGGTTCTCCGCCTTGACGCTTTTGCGCCCCGCCATGTGCTGCAAAATCCGCACCTTACCCACTAAGTTTTTGCTGTCCCACTTTTTGTAATCTATGGAGTTGCCATGCAAGACAAGCTCACCCTTGTCCTCAACCACGACTTCCTTTAAGGGTTGGTTTAGGGTGATGTTCGTGGCTTGCACCACGCCGACGACCAACAAAAGACTTGAAAATACTTCTCTCATTTTGCACCTTGGATTAAATTTGGAGATTATACTATAACTTGTCTAAACTCTAGCCTTTCTAACTCTAGAGCGTATCAAAACTTAGGTCTAAAGCTGTGGAGGCAACAGCCTGCTAGAGCACTTCAGCGTGTCAGGGTGCTTAAATTGCAACTAGGGCGTGGGTTAAAAAGTTAGGCGGGTTAGCGGGGCGGATTAGGGGAATACTCTTGCCCCCCGCAATAAACCCTTTTTCTATGCGTGTCAAACTTGGGGCTAAATAAATCCTTGCTCTCTAAATTGTCTTTGGTGTGTATCCCCACGATAGGTAAAAGTGTGTGGATGAGATCATCGCTCATGAAAGGTTGATGCACGGCTTGTTCTATGCGTTTCACCTTTTGTTCTATGCGTTTCACCTATTCAGGGTGTTTTTGCCTTCTCTCTCTCTCTCTCTCTCTCTTAACAACCCATGCAACGCCGGGTTATTAGGCACGCTATAGCCATAAAGTTGCATAAAATTTCTAGATGCGCTTTCCCCTACAATGAGCACCACATTTTTTCTTTTTAGAGATTTAGAACAAGATTTCATCAAAGGCAAATATTTAGAGAAAAATAAAGGTGAGGGGATTTGTGCGCCATGAGAGCAGGTGAGAAATGTCTTTAACCCAGCAAGCCCCACGCTGTTAGTGCCTGCAGGTTTAGGGGAAACGCTTGGCGTTTTTCTCCACACACCAGGCACAAGAAAACATCGCCTAGATTATCTCTTTTTATGGTTAAGGTCTTAGGTTTGCCATTGAACTCGTAGGTTTTAACAAACTTAAAGCAACAACCACTAAAAGAAATAATATTGTCTTGGATTTTATAACCCGTTTTCCCTTTAAAAGTGAAAGATTGATATAGAGCCACTCTTTTAAATCTAGGAGGTCTGCCTTGTTTTTAAAAAAATCTTTGATAAGCCTTGTCTATCCTCTCTACTAACTCCTGCAAGGTTTGAGAACCCAAAGTTTTAAAAAAGCAAAGTGTGTTGTTTTCATTGAGTTTGGTGATGTGCTTTGCAGAGTGTAGAGATTTAAGTGTTTCTTGTAGAGCCTTCATATCTCTTATGCCAAGCCATACCATGGTTGTAGCAAATGCCATAAAAGCGTAGAAGCTTGCTGATGTGCTTGTGCTTGCTTGCATGGTAGAGTTTCTGCTTGTAGGCGATTAACATCGTCTTTCCACTTGTTTTCAAAGGCGCACCCCCCTATAGAAGAAATCAAACAAGAGTTTGTCCATGGTGTGGGTAGTCTTGTTCTCAAATGCACAAACTCTTGCCTTAAAAGCCGACTGCTTCTGCCTTTAGCTGTTCTAATAAACTTCATCACTCCAAAATGAGCGCAGCGGAGTTTCTATGGTCCTTATCTGTTTCCATTTCTAAAATCTCCACCTCTAATTCTTGTGCCACTTCTAAAACAATTTGTTTCAATCTTATCTCTACCTGATTTACAAGAACTTTTCTCTTGTATTTAGGACACCACACAGCATGGTATTTGCAAGTATAGACAAGATTGTTGTTGCTCTTGTATTCTTGTATTTGATAGTTTGCATGCAGTGTATGATTTATATAGAATTAATGATATGATTTATACAGAATTATCTTAGCTGACACTTTAAGATGATTGTCTTTTGTTATGCTCTCAAGAGCATGCGTGGTAATCCCCTTAGCTAAAGAGCAAAGCATTCTGCTTTGTGGGGCTTTAGGGCGCGGTTGGTAAGGGCTTAATTGTTGTGTATTCCACCACTAGGGTAGCTTGAGAAGATGGACCACCCTCTCGCATAAAGCCAACAAAACACCGCTACCCCCACGACTTAAGGGGAAATTAAAGAGTTTTAGGGGGTGTGCTAACCCCCCTTAAAAGAGCCATAAGCAGGGCTTAAAGGCTACTCTGCCTCCACATCGATCACATCATCGTCTTTTTTCTTGGAGGCTTGTGCGCCTCCTTGCTCTTTTTGCATCATCGCCTCGGTGAGTTTTTGCGCGCTTTCGGCAAGGGCCTTCATTTTCGCCTCCACTTCCTCTTTGTTGGCGTTTTCGTTTTTGAGTGTGCTTTCCAAATCGCTTAAAGCTTTTTGGATTTTTTCCACTTCGCTAGGCTCTAAGTTTGCCTTGTGTTCTTCGAGGTTTTTCTTGGTTTGGTGTGCGAGGCTTTCGGCTTGGTTTTTGGCCTCCACCACTGCCTTGCGGCGTGCGTCTTCCTCTTTGTGTAGCTCAGCATCTTTGACCATTTTGTCAATTTCGCTATCGCTAAGCCCGCTGGAGCCGGTGATTTTGATTTCTTGGGATTTGCCGGTGTTCTTGTCTTTGGCCGACACGGTCAAAATCCCGTTCGCGTCAATGTCAAAGGTTACCTCAATTTGGGGCACACCTCTAGGGGCGGGGGCAATGCCGGTTAAGTCAAACTTACCTAGAGATTTGTTGTCCTTGGCAAATTCTCTTTCCCCTTGCAAGACAAGGATAGACACGGCGGGTTGGTTGTCCTCAGCGGTGGAGAACACCTGCGCTTTTTTAGCCGGGATGGTCGTGCCTTTTTCAATGACTTTCGTCATCACGCCCCCTAAAGTTTCAATGCCCAGGCTTAAGGGGATCACATCAAGGAGCAAGACATCTTTGACATCGCCTTTAAGCACGCCCGCTTGGATACTCGCCCCCACAGCCACGACTTCATCGGGATTGACAGACTTGTTTAAGTCTTTGTTAATGAAGTTTTTCACCCGCTCTTGCACTTTGGGGATACGAGTCGATCCGCCCACCATCACCACTTCGGCGATGTCGCCACGGCTTAAGCCCGCATCTTGGATCACGCTGTCGATTTTTTTAATGGTGTCCTCGATCAAGTCGTCGATCAAGCTTTCAAACTTCGCACGAGTGAGTTTTTTCACCAAGTGCTTAGGTCCGCTGGCATCGGCGGTGATGAAGGGCAAATTGATCTCCGTTTCTTGAGCGGAGCTCAGTTCCTTTTTGGCGTTTTCGCTCGCTTCTTTCAAGCGCTGCAAAGCCATGATGTCCTTTTTAATGTCGATGCCATTTTCCGCCTCAAACTCTTTGGCGATGAAGTCAATGATGCGGTTGTCAAAGTCATCGCCCCCTAAGAAAGCATCCCCCCCTGTGGCAAGCACTTCCACGACATTATCGCCTGTTTCTAGCACCGTAACATCGAAGGTCCCTCCGCCAAGGTCATAGACCATGATTTTTTCAGACTCTTTTTTATCCAACCCATAAGCCAAAGCCGCCGAAGTGGGCTCGTTGATGATCCGCAAGACATTTAGTCCGGCAATCGTGCCCGCCTCTTTGGTCGCCTTTCTTTGGCTGTCGTTGAAGTAGGCGGGGACTGTGATCACCGCTTCATTCACGGGTTCGCCCAAATAGCTCTCTGCGTCCTCTTTGAGTTTCATCAAGATTTTGGCAGAGATTTCCTGCGGGGTGTAGACTTTACCCGCGATTTCTACGGCACACGCCCCATTGCGGTCCACAATTTTGTAAGGCAAGCGCTTTTTTGCCTCTTGTGCCTTATCCTCATTACTCATAAGCCCCATGATGCGTTTAATGGAGTAGATGGTTTTTTCGGGGTTTGTGACCGCTTGGCGTTTCGCGCTCTCGCCCACTAAGATTTCGCCCTTGTCGGTGAAAGCCACGATGGAAGGCGTGGTGTTTTTGCCTTCTTTGTTGGCGATGATTTTTGCCTCATTGCCCTCATAAACCGCCATTGCGGAGTTGGTGGTGCCTAAGTCGATTCCGATCACTTTTGCCATTTTGTATCCTTTGTGTTGAGATGAATTAATTTTTTGCAATGCTCACCATTGCGGGGCGCAACAAGCGTTCTTTATACTTGTAGCCCTTTTGAAAGACCTCTACGATCTGCCCTTCCTCTTGCCCCTGGGCCTGCACTTGCATGATCGCATTGTGTAGGTGGGGGTCAAAATCCGTATCACACTCCACGCACTCAATGCCGTGTTTGGCGAGCACTTCGTGCATTTTTTGCAGAGTGAGTTCCAAGCCTTGACACACCGCCTCGCTGCCCTCTTGCTGTGCGCTTTTTAAGGCGGCGTGCAAGGTGTCGATCACGGGCAGTAAATCGTTGGCGATCTTTTCATAGGCGTACTCTAAAGCCATCGCCTTATCTTTTTCCAACCTTTTCTTGGCGTTTTCAAAGTCGGCGTGGGTGCGTAGGTATAAATCCTGCGCCTCTTTAAACTTCGCTTGGTAGTCGATTTGCGCCTCTTTAGGCTCGGCTTGTGTCGCGCCTGCCTCGTCTTGCGGATGCATTGCGTCCACCTCGCCCACGGCTTCTTGCTCTCTTAGTTTTTCCACTTCTAGTGCTGTGTCTGTCATTTTCTCCTCTTTCATAGTGATAACCCCCTAATCGCGCCATAAAAGCCCTCAAAATCCTGCTCGAGCCCCCCTAAGCAGAGCATACGGCTAGTCTCCCCCTTGAGCTTAATGGGGCAAAGCACGCCCAAAAACCCCAAGGGCAAGACCTTTTCAAAGTACAGCCCCTGCTTTAGTCCCCTTAGCAAACTCCCCTCTAAGATTTGCCTAAATAGCCCCTGCGCTCCCCTGCTTTGGGCAAGTTGCCCCAACACACGCAGCCCAAAGTAGAACTTTTCCAAATACAAACGGTCGATCTGTTTGGCTAGACTCGTGGCGCACACAGACATGGCAAGCTGTTGGATCGCCTTACACTCTAGTCCGATCAAGTCCTTGATGAAGCCCTCTAGTTTTTTGTTGTAGGCAAGCAAGGCGGGCGTGCTGTTGCCAAAGTCCAAAATCAAAAACTGCCCGGCGTGGTTATGCACCGCTTGCAAGGTCGCCTTTTGGTAGTGCTCCACCATGCTAAAAATCCCATAATGCTCGCTCGCCCTTTGCAATTTGTCTAAATCCACTTCTAGGGGGGTGCTCGGGTTTAATTTTGAGCGCCAATAATCCTTTAGGGCTTTGGCGGTGGGGATGCGTCCGCTGCTGCTGTGGCTTTGGCAAATCGCCCCCTCGTTGGTGAGCCGTTTGAAGTGATTGCGGATCGTGGCGGATGAAATTTGCACGGCTTGGGCTTGTAGGGCTAAACGCAAACTCTCAGAACCCACGGGCGCATGGCTGTAAAGATAGGTTTTGATGAAAGTGTCTAAAAGCCACTCTTTTTTCACGCCCATGCGTTCCTTTCTTAATAAATTTCGGCGAGTATAGCATAATTTTTGCAAAAATTAGCAATGTTTTTACAATAATGCTAAAAATCCCCGTATTTTGGGCGTTTAAAAGCCAAACTTTATAGTAGTCATATCAATTTAACTAAGAAAATTTACTAAAAATATTTGCTATGAGTGGCAAGTGTTAAAGCTCAAAAGGGATTTTCAAGACGTTAAAAGCGGGTTAAAAAAAGTGAGCTAGAATGCGCTCATCAATTTAATAAGGGGGTTTTCTTGCAGTGGTTGTGGGTGTTTTTAATCCTAGATTTTTTGCAAGCCGATGGAGGGGATCATTTCTTTAAAGCCATTGAGGCGCAGCTGCAGAGCAACACGGCTAAGGGCATTTTGATGTTGATTTTTATCGGCATTGCCTTTTATGTGTGGCGCAATTTAGATCGCTGGCGGGACATCTTCTTCACGATTTTGGGTGTGGTGCTGGGCATCATGCTCTTTTTTAAAGCCCCGGCTTTGGCTTCGTGGTTCATGGGATTGTTTTGATGGATGCTCCCTTATTGGTGGTGTCCATGCCAAATTTGCAAGCCATTTCTACCAAAGATAAATTCTTGTGGCTCAATGCTAAATCGTGGATTGTATCGATCTTTATCCCCTTTGTGTTGTGGCCGTGGCTAGGCACACTGTGGGCTTTGGCGTTGTATGGGGGGTTTTTAGCCCTTTTTAGCGTGTTGGAGTTCTTTGACGAAGACATCGCCGACATCATCATCGCCCGCTCTAAACTCACGGGGGCGACAAGTTTCTATGCTTGAGGCTGGATTTGTTCTAAAATGCGATCCACAATTTGGCTTGCTCCATCGCTAGAGACTTTTTGGCGTAGGCTCGCGCTCACTTTAGTGATCTCTAGACCCTCTTGTGTGGGGGTTTCGAGCCGCTCAATGAAACGAAAAAGGTGGTCGGGGTGCAGGTGGCTCTGCTCCACGATTTGGGCAAGCCCCTCTTTTTCAAACTCTAGGGCGTTGTAGTATTGGTGGTTTTTAGCGGCAAAGGGATAGGGCACGAAGAGCGTGGGGAGGTTGTTGGCGCACAGCTCCCACACACTGCTCGCCCCTGCGCGGCTCACGCAGATGTCGGCTTGGCGCATTTTTTCCACAAGCTGCAAGTCAAAGGCAAAAAGATCGACTTGCTCTAAAATGCCCAAACCTTGATACACGCTAGCGACTCTCTCGTAGTCCAACTTGCCGCATTGGTGAATCACCTTTAAGCCCCTTTTGAGGAGTTTTCTAGCGCATAAAATGGCGAATTCATTGATTGCCCTAGCCCCCTGCGATCCGCCTAAAAATAAGATGCTCTGAACTTCTGTGCGGATGCGTGCGCTTTCAAAAAAGCTGTGCTGGATAGGATAGGGGGTGTAAATCCTTTTGGGGTTTTCCTCTGTGCCTTTAAAGCTGCTAAAAATGCATTTGGCATAGGGGGCGATGAGTTTGTTTAGCGCCCCTTGCACGGCGTTTTGCTCGTGGATGTAAAGGGGGATTTTAGAGAGAATGCCCGCAAAAGAGCCCGGCCCTGCGCTAAAGCCCCCCACGCTGATCAAAGCTTGTATGTGGTGTTTTTTTAAAAGACCTCTAGCGGTTTGGGTGCAGCGCAGTTGCTTGTATAGGGCTTGGATTTTCTTTAGAAAGCTTTTATTGACAACGCCCGTGGTGTTTAAAAAGAAGCATTGCTTGAATAGGGGGCTGTTTTCAAACCACACCCGATCTTGCCCTGAAGTGCTGCCGATGTAAAGCAGGTCTAGCCCCCGATTTTGCAACTCCTGCGCCAAAGAGCGCACGATGCACAAATGTCCACCTGTGCCTCCTCCTGTGATCGCCAACATGGAATTCAAGAGCTTAGGCGCGCACTTTTGGTTTGCACAAAGGATTTTAGGGTATCCCTAAAGCCAAAGTCTGGGTAGTCCATGATGGATAGGGCGATTTGGGCAGCGTAGCCGTTGTCTGGATTAAAGATGAGGGGGGCTAGAAAGTTCACCATAGAGTCCTCTAGGTTTTTTTGCACCACGACCACGCAATACACCTCCACATGGGATTTGGCGTTGAGCTCTAGGAGCAACTCTATGTACTTGGGGATGCTAAAGCTGTATTCGCGCAGTTTATAAGGGTTGGCTAAGACCATGCTGATGGTTCCATCTACACTGCTCACACGGCTAAAGAGATCATCAATTTTTGTTAACTCCACCTCCATGATTTTCTCAAACCCGAGAATGGGGGCTTTCAATGTGTAATGCATGGGCTTCCTTTGGCAAAATATGCCCTAACCTAGCAAAACCTGTTCCACTAAAACGCATAGGTGTAGTTGAGGTACACCGAAAAATCTCGGTGCACGGTTAGGGTAGCGCTGTCTTTATTGTGGTTCAAGTCCTTAGCGTAGCGGGCAAGGGGGAAGTATAAAAAGGGCATCACGATTCCTAAGTCTAGCCCTTGGTGTTTGTCAAAGTTTAAACGCAAGCCAATGTTTAGGGGTAATTGAAACTGCACGGGGTAGGTCTTACGTGTAAAACCCCTGCCTAAATCCGCCGTAAGCTCCTCTTGAAACGCCAAGGCCGCCCCTGTTTGCCAAGTTTGCACGCTAAAGAGCAAGCCCACAAACCCCCCAAAGGTGAAATTTTGCCCTCTCCATTTTTTCTCCATAAAATTTAGCATGGCATCTACCCCCAAGCCATAGACAAATTGCGAAACCCACGACCCGCCATTGCCCCCAAAATTAAAATAATAGCGCAGTCCGATCTGCTTATTCTGCCCAAAGAAATGTTTAAACCCTAAACGCACATTGCCCCCACCCATAGGGGCCACACTATCTTGTAGCTCCCTGCGATCCTTGATCACAATAAAATCCATGTTTTGCGACACAAGCGCATTGCTTCTGACGAGGCTAAATTGCGGGCCAAAACTCAAATACCAGCCCTTATTTTCCGCACACAAGGGTAAAAGATTGAACACCAAACCCACGAGATGGATGAGGCGTTTTGTGTTAAACTGCCACATGGGCATTCCTCTTACATAAATGCTCTAGTTTAGCCAAATCCTTTGAGTTCTTGTTAATTTTTAGAACACTTTAAGGGGCTTTTTCAACCCAAATGTGGTGCAATCCCATACTTTAATTTTTAATATAATTCTTATAATTATTTTTATAGAATAGCGCCTTTTAGCAAAGGATGATGATGTGTAGAAGCAGTTTTATTTTATTTGTGTGTGCGTGCGTGCCCTTATGGGCGATCAAAACCCACCGCTTGCAAAGGGTAGAAACCACGGGTCGGGTTTTGAATGAGGAAGCTCCAAAAAGTTGGCGCAGTGAAGAAGTGAAAAATTATTTAGGCAGCCAAACCGTCATTTCACATAAACAGCTCACCCAGCAGGCCAACCAAAGCATTGAAGAAGCCCTGCAAAATGTCCCCGGTGTGCATATTAGAAACGCCACGGGCATTGGGGCCGTGCCTAGTTTCTCGGTGCGCGGCTTTGGGGGCGGGGGCTCGGGGCACAGCAATACAGGGATGATTTTAGTCAATGGCATCCCCGTGTATGTTGCCCCCTATGTGGATATTGGCATGCCCATTTTCCCCGTAACTTTTCAATCGGTCGATCGCATCAGCGTGATTAAAGGCGGGGAGAGTGTGCAGTATGGGCCTAACGCCTTTGGGGGCGTGATCAACATCATCACCAAGCCCATCCCCTATAAATGGCAAAACCAGGTGGCTGAGCGCATGACGGCGTGGGGGCGGGCGAGCAATGGCGGCTTTGTGGGGCCTGAGAGTAAGGGGCAACCTTTCATCAAAACCCTAGCCAACAACTTTTTATACAACACCTACCTCAAAAGCGGAGGCATGATCAACGAGCATTTTGGCGTGCAGGCACAGGCCAACTACATCACAGGGCAAGGCTTTAGGGCCAATAGCCCCACCAATATCCAAAACTATCTCTTAGATGCACTTTATCAAATCAACGAAAACCATAAAATCACGGCTTACTACCAGTATTATAAGTTTTTCCTCACCGACCCGGGGTCTTTGGGGGTGCAAGCTTACGACACCAACCGCTTCCAAAATAACCGCCCCAACAACGACAAAAGCGGGAAGGCCATGCGTTGGGGGGCAGTTTATCAAACCTTTTTTGGAGACACCTCTAAAGTGGGCGGAGATTTCACCCTCACCTACTATGGGCATGATATGAGTCGGGATTTCCAATTTGACTCGAATTTCTTAAATGTCAACACAAACCCCAACCTAGGCCCCGTTTACACCGACCAAAACTACAAAGGCTTTAGCATTGGCGATCACCCCCGCGATTATCTCATCAATGCCGTTGCGCCTAATGCCAACATTGTGTTCCACACCAAGCACATGAAGCACACGCTAAAAGTGGGCATGCGCTACATGAACAGCGACATGTGGTTTCGGTTTTTGCAAAACAAATGCCTTTCTGTCAATAATGGCACTTGCCAAATGTCGGGATTTTTATACGACACCAAGGCGAGCCAAAATTTGGAAATGTTTAACAACTACATTGTGGGTTATGCCAGTTATAAAATGGAATTTTTTAAAGGCAAACTCACTTTAATCCCGGGGTTTCGCTACACTTTCTTGGACTACAAAAAAGTCTTGCCTGAAAATGTTAACTCCATCAATGGGGATTATAGCCTTTCTAAGAGCATTAAAAAGACAGACAACCAATACAGCCCCGCTTTCAATCTAGGCTATAAACCCTTAGAAAACTGGGTCATGTATTTTAATTACCGCCGCAGTTTCATCCCGCCTCAAGCCAAGTCGGTGAGCATTTTCTCCACCAATTACAACCAGATTTTTAACGAGTTTGAAGTGGGATCGCGTTATTCCTACAAAAATATCCTAAGCTTTAACGCAGATTATTTTGTGATCCTCGCGCACCACTATTACAGCGGGGGATATGGGAGCAACAGCCTAGACATCAACGCCAAAAGTCAGGGTGTGGAGCTGGAACTCTACTACGCTCCCATCAGAGGGCTACAAATGCACCTTGCCTACACCTACATAGACGCACGCATCACCAACAACGCGCAGGACAACCCTAGCTATTTTGAGGGCATCGTCGATCACCCCTTTAACCTCAAAGGCAAGAGATTGCCCTATGTCAGCCCCAACCAATTCATCTTTGACATGAGCTACACCTATAAAAACACGACTTTTGGGCTTTCTAGCTATTTTTACAGTCGGTCTTATTCCTCCATTCTCAACCAGGCCACCCCCAAAACCGTTTGTTTCAACTTTGGCTACAGCATCGACGGGGCCACCTATGGCTGCAACAGCGTGGGGCTCTTGCCATGGTATTGGGTGTGGAATGTCCAGCTAAGCCAAGTGTTTTGGCAAAGTGGGCGGCACAAAATCACAGGCAGTTTGCAGGTGAATAATCTCTTTGACATGAAATACTACTTTAGGGGCATTGGCACCAGCCCCACAGGCAGAGAACCCGGCCCAGGGCGATCGGTGACCGTGTATTTGAGCTATGAGTTTTAAGCGCACACCTCAATGCGCCTTGACGCTGTCTTGACAAAGCACGCATTTTATGCTAAAAGCCCCTACTTTTAACCGCCTTACTAAAAAACGAAAGGAACAAAATAGCAACCTTGGTTGTTTTAGCCCGCCCTGATTTGCAAAAGTCCCGTGTCAATCAGGCTTTAAAAGAGAGGGATAAACACACAGGGCATTTTGTGGCTTTGGGGCTTTCACTTTGCGCGATCAAGATTGAGCCACGCGCTACCAAAATTATCAAGGGTTTGTTCAGTCAAAGGAGAATCATGAAGCAAGTAGACAAGGTTTATGACGCACCCTCTAAACATTGGGTGGGCAATGGGTTTTATGTCGCCTCGATGTTTAGTTACCACGACACACACAAAAATTGCGACCCGTTTTTGCTTCTAGACTACAACGCGCCCTACTATTTTAAAGGGGGCGGAGGGGAGTTTGGGGTGGGATCACACCCCCACAAGGGCTTTGAAACGGTGACCATCGCCTATAGCGGTGAGGTGGAGCACGCGGATTCGCACGGGGGAGGCGGGGTGATCACCCCCGGGGACGTGCAATGGATGACAGTAGGTTCTGGCATTTTGCACCAAGAGTTTTACTCTAAGAAGTTTGCCAAAGAAGGCGGGGTGTTTGAAATGGTGCAACTTTGGGTGAATTTGCCTAAAGCCCATAAATTAACCTCCCCCAAATACCAAACGATCCTCGCGCAAGAAATCCCAAGTGTGGCCCTAGAGGGCACAAGCAAGGCGCGAATCATTGCGGGGGAGCTAAGGGGTGTTAAGGGTCCAGCAACAACCTTTTCTCCCATCAACCTGTGGGATTTAGAAGTTCATAGCGGAGATGCTTTGCTTTTAGAGGTCCCAAAAAGCCACAATGTCTTGATGTTGGTGCTCGATGGTGTGCTGGAGTTAGAAGGGCAGCGTGCGCACAAAGAGCAGCTCATCACCTTCCAAAAGGGGGGATCGCAAATCGATCTTTTGGCCCTTGAAAAAGCTAAGGTCCTTGTGCTCACAGGCGAGCCGCTCAATGAGCCCATAGTCGGCTATGGGCCCTTTGTCATGAACACCCAAAGGGAGATCGAACAGGCCATGGCCGACATGCGCTCGGGGCGTTTTGGGGAAATTTAATGGAAATTTTAATGAGCAAAATGCCCTTAAAGTTGGTAGAATTAGAGTCCACTTGTTAAAAATGACAGAGGAGTTTTTCATGATTAAAACAAAAGAAGCCAATCCAATAGAAGCCGATGGGGGCACCGAAGGGATTGTTTACCTGAGTACGGCCAAAGTGGCTTATCATAACAAGGATTATGCAAAGGCTGCAGAATACTATCTCAAAGCAGGAGAAGCGGGGGAGGCTATGGGGTACTACGAACTAGGCGGCATGTATTGTTGTGGTCAAGAGATGGAAAAGGATTTTGTCAAGGCCTTTGAGTGCTTCCAAAAAGCTGCACTGATGGGGGATGCTAGAGCGCACCACGCTTTGGGAGTCATTTATGAATACGGGCATGGCAGAGCGCAGGACATAGCTAAAGCTAAAGAACACTACCAAAAGGCTGCAGACATGGGAGACTTTATTGCCCAAACGGCTTTGGATAGAATGCATTACAAAGAACATTGACTTTTGTTGAACCACAAACACGCTAAATCAACGTTTGGTGGGTGGGGTGTGGGCTTCAAAAACACACACGATCAGTCCAAACAAGGGTACGCACACACGCCCCCACAGAACTTAAACGCCCTTGAGGGGTTAAATCTCCAAATCGTAACTCACCGAAGTCATCACATAACTACGATCCTGTGTCGTGGGGGCAAATTTAGGATTGGGTGCACCAAAGTAAGCGACTTTATAACCTCGATGCATCATCACTTCGTAGCCATTGAGACGCAACATTAAGTGGATGTGCTTGCCTAGGTTGTATTCGCAAGTGATCCCTAGACTTTGGGCGTTGGCTCTAGGTGCAAAGGTGAGTTTGCCGAGCAGATACCACGAGAAGTTACGAAACTTGCCCCCCACTCTGGCGTGCACGGTTAAGGCATTGGCATCATAAAGGTTGGTGTAAGCGTCCTCATAAGGGGTGTCATCCGTGGTGTCAAAGGATACAGGCGAGCCATTCCAGCCTAACTGGGCATTAGAGTTGCCAAAATTCTTATACACCCCCCCAGCCAGCGTAATAATTTTTGTAATACAACCTTTGGCGCACGAGCAACGTGGCGGTGGCTGTGCCGATCAAATTGCCCCTGTAATAAGTCTTGGCTAGAGCGTGGCTATAAATGGGAAACCACGCATAGACATCGCTTTGGAGTTTATACTGCCCCCGCTCAAATACAGCGCTCGCTTGGATGCCCGGGGCGTTGAAGTTCTTAGGGTAAAACCAAAAGAAAGGCATGAGGGTGTAGTGCTTGGTAGTGTAGGCTAGACTTATAGCGTGCATGCCATAATTCACCCGTCTGCCATCGCTAAACGCATAGCTCACGGGGGCGTAGAAGTCGCGGATAAACTGGATGTTGGCTAAACCCCGCCCATAGGTGCTAAACCATCTAAGCTTGAATTACCAAATGCAAAAAGAGGGTAAAGCCTTGATTGTATCCACGCAAAAACAAAGCTTCGGGGCTTAAGTAACGTCCCGCCTTGATCCCAAATATGTCTTTGTAGGTGTAGCTTAGATAGGCGTTGTATAAAATGTAGTTTTTAGCATGCGATTCGTCTTCTTCACGCACATGCCGCCAAGGAGCGTTCATTAAATAGCCCTCCCAACGCCCCATGTAATACCAGTTGGCTGGCTGAAGCACTCCGTTTTGATCTCTAAGACCCCTAGTGGAGTCGTAAGCCAGCCCGCCGATCTCCCCCCCAAGCCCCACTTCTAGTTTTTGATTCTCCACAGATTTTGGCAATAAATTGGCATTCACTTCTAGTGCCCCGATGGTGGTTACATAGCTGCCTGTGGGGTAAAGTCCTTTGTCTGTATTGATGGGAGCATTGTTAAAGCCGATGCGCGAGAATGAGCCGACACGCCCTGAGATTTTGTAATCTAGGGCTTGCAGGTGTGGGGCCAAAGGGGAGAGAAAAAGGTGAAAAAAGCCAGGACTTTTTGTGTCAAACAAAGCCCCCTTATGAGATTATGTAAAAGCTAAATTATATAATAAACGCCCTTAAAAATCATAACCCATCGAGGTCATCACATAGCTGCGATCTTGTGTGTTGGCTTGAAACTTAGGGTTATACCCGCCTGAAAAATAGCCCACTTTATAACCCCTATGTATGGTAACCTCGTAGCCATTGATTTTAAACATGAGATGGATGTGCTTACTGAGGTCATATCTTAAAGTCAGCATGAGGCTTTTGGAGTTGGCTCTGGGTGATTGGATGATTTTGCCTAGAAGTTGCCACGAAAAGTTTTGCACCTTAAAGCCCACATAAGCAAAAGCCGTGAGAGAGTTGGCGTTATATAGATTAGAATAAGCTTTGGCGTAAGGAGTGTTGTCTTTGGTGCCAAAGGGGACGGGCAAACCAGTCCAGCCGATACACGCGCTGGCGTTGCCAAAGTTTTTATACACCCCCCAACCAAAGTTGTAATGGTTGGCAATGTCAAAATGCTGGTAGACGAGTAGGCTAGCCGTGTCTGTCCCCACCAATGCGCTTCTAAAATATCTGTGTGCCATATAGGAGTCATAAATGGGAAACCACGCATAAAAGTGGGTGTGGACTCTCCAATTGACACGGGCTAATTTAAAGTCAAGCTGCAACCCCGGGGCCGTGTAAAGCTTGGGGTAAAACCACACAAAGGGCATCACCGTGATGTGGTTGTATTTGTAGTCGTGTCTATAGACAAAACTTAAAGAGTGTAGGCCGTAGTTGATGTGCTGGCCATCGGAGAATTTGTAGCTAATGGGGGCGTAGAAGTCGCGGATATACTGGATGTTGGAGCGCGCCCGTCCATAGGAGCTAAACCATTGTAAACTCCAGTCGCCGAAGTGTAAAAAAAGTTGGATGCCTTGATTGTAGCCACTTAAAAACAAGGCGCGGCTGCGGTAACGCCCGAGCTTAAAGCCAAAATGATCTTTATAGCTGTAATCCAAATACAAAGTGTGGAGCACAAAGTCGCGCGTGTGCATGTCAGTTTCATAGCGGGAGTGTTTCCAAGGCGCGTCCATAAAATAGCCTTCCCAACGCCCCATGTAGTAGTAGTTAGCAGGCAAAAACCCTTTTTCTAGTCCGCTGGTGTCTGTGAGCGTCTGTGTCGAGTCGTAGGCCAAATCCCCTAATTCTGCACCTATGGCGGCTTTGAGTTTATGATTGCTGACAGATTTTGGCAAGAGATTGACACCCAGCTGCAAGGAAGCCACCAAAGTGACATAGCTGCCTGTGGGGTAAATGCCTTTGGCTGTGTTGATGGGGCTGTTGTTAAAGCCGATGCGCGAGAATGAGCCTCCAAGTCCAGAGATTTTATAATCTAGGGCGTGGACACAATTAAAAGTGCCAAAAAGTGCTGCTAAAAGTCGTTTCAAAATCTTGCCTTTTTGAAAACCACCTTCACAAAATCCTAAGATTACCCATGCTAGAATGTGGACGAAATTTATTTTACCACAAAGGAGTTTTAATGGGGCATTTAAGCCATTGATTTTTGCGGCTTTGGTGAGCCGTCTAGGTGCTTATGTAGAAGTGGGGTACGCTGAAGGGCGGCAGGCACCTTTGCACCCCGTGAAGTTGAGTGTGCTGAGCGTCAAGGCTTTGGCAAACGCCAAAAGGCGGCAGCAGCTGTTGGAGAAGCGGGCGGTGCAGGAAGCAATTTTGGCGACCGAGCAGATTCTTAAGCGTTTAGCTAATTATAAATCTTTAGACATCCGTGCGGGGCAGTATGACGGGTTTGTAGGCAAGTGCCAAAAGCATGTCAATGTTTACTTTCCCATCAGCAACGCCTCCACGGAGTTGCAGAGTGATTACCATGTCAGCTTCCATTGGCGCTTTTAGGCGCTCTTGGTGATGATCCCTCCGCCCAGCACGCAATCGCCCTCGTAGATCACGAGGGCTTGCCCTAGGGCGACCCCATAGACGGGTGCGTCAAAGGTGGCTTTAATGGTGTCGCCCTCTAGGTGCACTTGTGCCTTAGTGGGCGTGCTTCGGTAGCGCACTTTTACTGAGTATTTCCCCTCTTTAAAGTTTTCGGGCAAGGATTTATTTTGTGCCTCTAGGTTAACAACGGCCAAATCTTGCTTTTCGCCCACAATGATCTCGTTTTTGGCGGCATCAATGCCCACGACAAAATGCGGGGTGTGTGCGCCTTTCACGCTAAAGCCCTTGCGTTTGCCGATGGTGTAGTGCATATAGCCCTTGTGTGTGCCCACCACTTGTCCGCTCAAATCCCTAACTAGCCCCTCACAATCCACCTCAACATGCTCTTTGAGCGTATCTATGTAAGATTTTTCCACAAAGCAGATTTCTTGCGACTCTTTGTAACTCTGTAAATCCCCCAAAAAGGGCATCGCCCCTAGGGCTTTGGGCTTGATCTCACTTTTGAGTAAATCCCCTAGGGGGAAGATGAGCGCATCTATCGCCCTTTGGGGCAGGGCGTATAAAAAATAGCTCTGATCCTTGCTTAAATCCATGGCCTCCCTAATCCTTAGCACTCCACGCACCTGCTCTAAGCGGGCGTAATGCCCCGTGGCGATTTTTTCACAGCCCTTGCTTAGGGCAAACTCTAAGCCCAACCCAAATTTCATCAAGGGGTTACACAGCGCACAGGGGTTTGGGGTTTGTCCGCTTTTGTAGGTGTCTATGAAGGTTTGATAGACTTTTTCGTAAAACGCCTCTTGAAAATCCACCACCTCAAAGGGAATCTTTAAGAACTTTGCCACCGCCTCGCAGTTTTTAATGTAGTGGGCGTGCTTCTCTTCCTTGCCATGCAATCTCAAATACACCCCTAAAAGGTCGTGTCCGGCTTGCTTCAACAAATACGCGCTATAAGAGCTATCCACCCCTCCACTCATCAAAACAGCAACCTTCATCATTCATCCTCATCTTTAGGTTTGGGTGGGGGCGGGGGTGGGGGCGGGGCTTTAAAAAGGGGGCCTTTTTGCAGCATTTCGGTCAAACTCGCCGCCTTAGCCGGGTCCATTTTGGCAAGGATTTTGCCCATGTCCTTTGCCTCTAGCTTAGATAGAATCGTGGCGGCTTTGTCCATGGGCATGTCTTGCAAAATGGGCGCAGCTTTAGAGTCTTTCATTTTGGCATAAGTCGTGGCGACCTTAGAGTTGCTGCCCTCTTTAATCTCTTTTAAAAGCTTCTCGTTTTGTGCGATGAGCTTCTTGAGGTCTTTTTCTTTTTGTGCCTGCAGGTCCTTAAACGCCTTTTCTTTGGCCTCAAATTCTTTTAAACGGGTGTCTAAAGCTTTTTCCCTTGCGGCAACTTTGGCGTTGCGTTGATCGAGCAGACTTTGAGTCTGCTCTTGCAAATTCTGTAAAGTCAATGCCCGCTCTTGTAAGAGCTGTAGTTGGTTACTTAGCTCCGCCTTACGGGATTCAAAAATCGCGTTGCACTGCAAAAACTGCTTGGATTGGGCATTTGTCCCCTTGGGGGTTTCTAGGCTAGGGAAAGGCTTTTGTGGGGAATTTCCCTCCCCACTGGTGCGGGGGGTTAGGGAAGATCCCCCCCCGTTGGGGTCAGCAGAGCTATGGCTTGCCTCGCCTAAGAGCAAACCCACACAGAGCGTGAAGAGCCATAACCTACGCACGGCGTGCCTTTTGTTTTTGATAAAAGACCTCAGCCCCGATCGCGTCCATTTGTTTTGCCTCTTCTTTTTCAAGCTTTTGCGCCCTTTTCTTGAGCTCTAGGGTGTATAAATACTGCAACTTCTCGTATTCAATGCACGCATTTTTGTAGAGTTCCCTTAAGTGGGTGTCTATGTTCTTAAGCTCGCTGATTTCTAGCCCCACTTGATCGATGGCATATAGGTAGTTCTTTTTTAGGCTGTTGCACTGGGCAAAAGCGGCCATGTTGGCCTTAGCGGGCACGCTTAGGGTGTTTAGTTCCCCTAGCAAATCCTGTTGTTCCTCTTGCTTGGCGTGGATTTTGGCAAGGTTAGCGGCAATATCGGCCTCGCAGCGTTGCATGGCTTGTTTTTTGGCCTGCACGAGAGCTTTAAAGGTCTTTAAGTTCATGGCAACAACACCATGTTTTCGCGCTGCGGGCTGGTAGACACCACCCCGATTTTCACCCCAATGAGTTCTTGCAAGGCGAGGATATAGTCTTGCGCTTCTTTAGGCAGGGCGTTAAAATCGCTCACGCCTGCGCTGCGCTCCCATCCCTTAAAGCGCTTGTAAAGGGGCTTTGCCCCCTCTAAACTGGGGTGTGCGTCCTCATAGCCAACGCCCACTAAAATTTCCTCTAGGCCATCCAGGACATCGAGTTTCATTAAGGCAAGTTCGCTGCACCCATTGAGTCGGCAAGCGTATTTGACCGCCACCGCGTCAAAATACCCGCACCGTCTAGCTCTATTTGTGGTTGTGCCATACTCATGCCCCTTTTCTCTTAAATGCGCCCCCACCTGCCCTAAGTCCTCGGTGGGAAAGGGCCCTAACCCCACACGGGTGCAATACGCCTTAGCCACCCCGATGATTTTATCAATGTCTTTAACACTCAGTCCGCTCCCACTGCACGCCCCCGCTGCTATGGTAGTGGAGCTAGTTACAAAAGGGTAAGTGCCAAAATCCACATCGAGCATGCTCCCCTGTGCGCCCTCTAGTAAAATCTTTTGCCCTCGATCTATGGCCTCCCATAAAAGGGCGGTGGTGTCGGTGATGTAGGGCAGCACTTTGGGCGCATAGGACATCAAATAATCCTCAAGGGCATCTAGCGTGGGTAAGTCTGGGGTGTTGGCGTGTGCGCTCAAGTGGTGGGCGAGCTTGTCTTTTAGGCGTTTGGGCTCTCTTAAATCCCCCACCCTAAGCCCTACACGCCCGACCTTGTCTTGATAAGCCGGCCCGATGCCCTTTTTGGTCGTGCCGATCGCGCTTTGCGTGTTCTCAGTGCGGACATCTTGCATGGGGTGGTGGGGCAAGATCAAATGTGCTCGATCGCTCACAAACAGCCGTTCCTTTAAATCTCCAAAGGGCTTCATTTCCTCCACCAAAGCATCCAAAGCCACCACCACGCCATTGCCGATCACATTTTTGCACTGCGGATATAATACACCCGAGGGGATCAAGTGCAGGGCGTGGGTTTTCCCATCTGCGACGATCGTGTGCCCCGCATTGTGTCCGCCTTGAAAGCGCACCACAAACTCGTAATTGGGGGCTAGGCGGTCCACTAATTTACCCTTGCCCTCATCGCCCCACTGCACCCCCACAACTATATCAGCCATTTCATTTCCTTTCACATAAAGAGCGAATGCACGCTCTCGTTGTGGTAAATCCTGCGGATCACCTCAGCAAACAAGGGGGCCACACTTAGCACCGTGATTTTGGCATGGTTGCCCTTATGTGGGATCGAATTGCTCACCACCACCTCATCGAGCGCACTCTCTTGAATGCGTTTAATGGCGTTGCCACTCAGCACTGCATGCGTGCCTATTGCCATCACCGAGTGCGCCCCCCTAGCCTTCAACATCGCCGCCGCCTTGCAAATGGTCCCGGCGGTGTCGACCATGTCATCGATCAAAATCACATCGCGCTTATGGACATCTCCGATGATATTCATCACTTCGGCTTCATTCGCCCGCTCACGGCGTTTATCCACAATGACTAAATCTAACCCCATTTGGCTGGCAAAATACCTAGCTCTTGAAACCCCTCCAATGTCCGGGCTAGCCACAATGGGGTTTTTAAACGCCCGCGATAAAATATAATCCCTAAAGACGATCGAGCCGTAGAGATTATCTACGGGGATATTAAAAAAGCCTTGAATTTGCCCGGCGTGCAAGTCCATGGTGATGATTCGATCGATCTGCACGGTCTGCATTAAATCCGCCACAAGTTTAGCACTGATGGGCACTCTAGGGGCGGCTTTGCGATCTTGTCTGGCGTAGCCAAAATAGGGGATCACGGCGGTGATCGAGTTAGCGCTGCTGCGCTTGAGCGCGTCCACCATGATTAAAAGCTCCATGAGGTTGTCGTTCACCGGGGCGCAAGTGGGCTGGACAATACACACATCACGCCCCCTAACCGACTCGCTGATTTGCACATTGATCTCCCCGTCGCTAAAATGCCCCAAAATCGCCTTAGACAAGCCCACATTTAAATGCCTTGCCACTTCCTTGCTAAAACTCGGGTGCGCACTCCCGCTAAAGATTTTAAAACTGCGCGTTTTCATTCAAACTCCTGTAAAATAATCCACCGCTTTTGCTTGAAGCGTGCTGTAAATCTTTTCAAAATCTACTCCATAAACACGGGTTTGGGCGATGCTTGTCATAAAATTCGTGTCCTTGGCAAAGCGGGGGACCAAGTGCCCGTGCAAATGCGGTGCGATGCCCGCCCCCGCCACATCTTTGATGTTAAAGCCCAAATTCACGCCCTGTGCTCCAAAGGCATAGAGTAACTGTACCCCCTCATACAAGCGCTTTTGTAGATGCAGCCACAACTCTAGTCCCAAGCCTTCAGGGCTGTCTTGGTGGGTGTGTGGGATCACCATGAAATGCCCGGGAGTGTAGGGGTAACGATTCATCACCACAAAACACAGAGAATCCCTAAAAAGCACATGGTTTTTAAGGTCGTCTTTAGGGTTCTGGCTAATGGCGCAAAAGACGCATGCAGGCGCGTTTTCTCCCACGAGGTAGGGGCTGCGCCATGGGGCGTATAAATGATCCATCACAGCTCCTTAAATGTAATTGGGGGCATCGTTGGCAAACAAGATCAAATCTTTGGCAAAGGTGATGGTTTGCAACACCTGCTCCAACTGGCTTTTATCCTGCAAGAACACCTTCTGGGGGCGGTTTAAGTGCTTGGTGAAAAGCTCGGCGTTGAGTTCTCCTGTAACCACCACGATGTCAAACACCTCTTCAATGGCCTGCGCTAGCGTGATGTTAGACTCTGTATCGCTTTCTACCAAGCCCGGCGTAACAATCACCTTGCGCCCCGGATATAGGCTAGCTAGGCGCACGCTTTCTAACATGCCCTTTAAATTGCCATTGAAGCCATCGTCGATGATGAATTTGTCGTTTAAATGCAGGGGGTGCAGGCGGTGGGGCACGGGTTTTAATTTAGACACGAGCCGCTGGAGTTGTTCGGTGGCAAGCTCAAAGTAACGCCCTACTAGCACCGCTAGGGCGATGTTATCCACATTGAACGCCCCGAGGATCTTGGTTTCAAAGGGAGTCCATTTATTGTCTAAAAAGAGCTCAAAGCTGGTCCCCTCTAAATTGGCAACCACAGAGCGCACTTGCCCGGGGTAGGGCTGGATGCGGTTTTCGATTCCGCCATAAAAGGGTTCTAGGGGGTTGTTTTCGTGGCAAAAGGCGCGGATGAGGCGGGAAGATTGCAAAATCTCGGCCTTGGTTTGGTAGATGTTGTCTATGTTTTTAAAATACTCAATGTGTTGGTTGCCGATCTCGGTGATGATGGCGTAGTGATGGGCTAGGAGTTTAGAGATCGCCTTGATGTCGCCCTTTTGGCGCGCTCCGGCTTCAGCGATGTAGAGAGTCGCGCTCTCTTCTAGATTGTTGTTGATGTCCTGACTTAGGCCTAAAAGTGTGTTGACACTGCCTAGTGAGCTGTAGATTTTATAGCGGCTTTGCAACATTTGGTAAAGGTAGTTTTTCACGCTGGTTTTGCCAAAGCTGCCCGTGATGGCGATGATTTGTAAATCCTTCATGCGCCTTAGTTTATCCTTAGCAAGGCGGACATAGCCCTTAGAGATCAAACTCTCAAGGGCTATGTAGGCGGTGTGTACGAGCGCGATCAATAAGAGATACAACCCAAAAAAACTTTGGTTGTAGGCGTGGGCTAACAGCGCGTCCGTAGATAAAAAAGCAATAAAAGCGCAAAAAAGCGCACCACCCTGGGGGTGAAAACCAAGGGCTTGTCTAGGCGCATGCGCCAAATGAGTAGGGCGGGTAGCTGCACGGCCCCCACATAGACCATGAACGCCAAATCCCACCCCTTAAGCTGGGTCATGACAAAAACTGCTAGGGGTAAAAAGGCGTGCAACAGGTGCCAACGCCGCTTGTGGTGCTTGGTGAGCACTCTAGCAAAGCTGTAATTGTACCACTGCAACAAAGTGATTAGGTAGTAATTCAAGCCCAAAATAAAGCCCCAAAGGGCCATCCATCTTAATGTGTCTAGCATACTTCACCCCACTCTTTTAAACATTGCAAAAATTCCCCTTCCACCCGTGCTCCCTGCTTGAGAAAAAAGTAATGATCCCCTTTAAGCACTACAAAGCGGTTTGTTGGCATTAAGGAGACGATTTGTTGCCCCGCTTCTAGGGGCGTGGCCATGTCCTCTTGCCCCCACACAATCAAGGTCTTTTTCGTGCAAGCTTGAAACGCGGGGCTAAAGTCCTCTTGTACCGTGTATTTAAAGGTTTCATACATGGCGGGGTTGAGGTTGTCTGCGTCTTTGCTTCTAAGCAGGCTTAGGGCTTTTTTAAGCCCGATGGACTTTAAGGCTTTGGCAAATTTGATTTTCAAGCGGGTTTTAAAGGGCTTAGGCATTAAAATCCCCGCACTGCTAAGAAGGATGAGATACAGGCTCTCACACAGCAGAGCAACCTTGCCCCCAAAGCTGTGCCCCATGGCAGTGTTGATTTCCACTTGCAAAGAGCGGCAAAACGCGTCCACGATCTTGGCATAATCTAGGGGGGTTAAAAAGGTGTGATTGGGGCTTTTACCAAAGCCGGGCAAATCTAGGTAGAAGTGGTTAAAGGCTTGAAAATGAGACTTAAAGGCTAGTTGCATGAGTTCTTTAGAGCTGCCCCAACCATGCAAGATGAGAAGATTTTTTGGAGCTTTATGATCGCAAAAATCGTAGGCGATCTCAAAATCTACTCCCTTGTAAGAGATGGTGCGTTTAGCCATCACTTGGCTTTTTGGATTTGGTGGATGTAGTTATAGGTGATGGGGATGGGGGTGGGCTTGGGGAGTTCTAAACATTCTAGGATATGGCTAAAGTCTTCAAAGAGATAGTGGGCGAGGCTACCGGGAATGGGGTTGATCTCGTTTAAATAGACCTCATTGTCGATCACAAAGAAGTCGCACCTAATGATCGCCCCCACAAACAGCGGATCGTAAAGAGCCTTAAAGATGGCGTGCATTTTGTCCTCTAGGGCCGGGCTAAGATCGGCTTTTGCCACCTTAGCGGTGCGCCCAAAGTCCAAATACTTTTGATCAAAGCTTAAAAAATCCTTCTTTTGAGGCTCTTCAATGGTGGAGAAAACAAAGACGCTTTCGCCCTTCTCTTGGATTTTGCACCCGGCCAGATTGTACTCTTTAACCCCCTCTTTAAAGGGCTCGATCAAGACTTCACTGTCAAACTCAAAGACCTCGTCTAAGACAAAGGCAGCCTCGCGATCCTCTTTAATCACCCCAATGCCAAGAGAGCTGCCTAGGCGGTTGGGCTTGACAATCAAGGGATAGCCCATGGATTTTAGGGCGTGTTTGTTGTGATGGTCTAAAAACACATAGGGCAAGGCATTCACGCCCTTTTCTTTGGCAAGCATTTTGGTGAAGTGCTTGTTAAAACTTAAAACGCTTGCCTCCACTCTAGGGCCGATGAATTTCACACCAAAAAAGTCCAGCAAAGAGGCGATCTTGCCATCCTCACCATCTGCCCCATGAATCAAATTAATGAGCGTGGCAAAAGCAACTTTTTTAGAAGCTAAAAAGCCCTGCGTGTAAAAGCCGTGCATTTTTAAAGTGAGCTCGGGGCATTTCTTATACTGCCCACTGGAAAAGAATTGCGCACGCATGTCTTTAGGCTCGATCAAATAGAATTTATGCATCCCATCTAAAAAGATAAAAGCCTTGATTGACGCGCCCAACACCTCTTTAAGCGCGATCGCACTCACAATGCTGATTTCGTGCTCAAAACTCTTACCGCCAAACAATAGCCCATACTCCACTTAAATCATCCTTGCAACAACGACCTTAAGAAAAAGCCCCATTATACCCAAATCTTATAAAAATAAGCCCCTTAAACAGATATAAGGTTGTTTAGGGTACAATGGCACGCTAAATTTTAAAGTAGGTGCTAGGGTGTTTTTTAATAAAAGTCAAGCCTCTTTTGCGCTTTGGTGGACGGGGGGGTGTGTGTGTCTCCCATAGAGAATGTCAACGAAGCGAGTCTCATCAGCACGAATATTTCAAGGGCCCTTCACGAAGCCAAGAAAGTGTTGAGAGATAAAGGCGTACGCAGTGCTTTAGAGTCCGAGTTGCTCTTAGCCCATATTTTGGGGGTGGATCGGGTGTATTTACACATACATGCCCAAGAAGAGTTAGACCCCTTTGCCTTTGAGCGTTTCATGCACATGGTTAGAGTCCGCGCTAAGGGCAAACCCATTGAGTACATCACCCACGAAGTGAGTTTTTACGGCCGGACCTTTTTTGTCGATGAACGGGTGTTGATCCCAAGACCAGAGACTGAGATTTTAGTCAACCAAGCCTCAAAGTTGATCCAAGACAATGGGATTAGAAGTGTCGTAGAAGTGGGGATTGGCAGTGGCGTGATTGCTGTAAGTTTGGCGATGGCAAATCCTAAAATCTCTATTTTAGCCACAGACATATCGATGGATGCTCTAGAGGTGGCGAGCATGAACATCAGCACCTTTAATTTGCAAGATCGCATCGAATTGTTCCAAACTTCGCTGTTAGAAGGTGTAGACATTAAAACCCGCACTTTAGTGGTCAGCAACCCCCCCTATGTCCCCCTAGATTACCCTCTAGATGAATCTGTGCGCTACGAGCCGGAGATCGCGCTGTATGGGGGCGAGCATGGCGATGAGATTTTAAAAGTGTTGATTGAGGAGGCGGCTAATAAACGGGTCAAGTATTTGGCGTGTGAAATGGGCTACAACCACAAGGCATCCATGAGCGAGCATTTGGGTTTACAAAAGTACCACCCCAATTTTTACACCGACTACGCTGGGCTAGATCGGGGCTTTGTCGCCACAAGGCAAGTCTAGTTGCGCTCCTTGTAATCCGCGTATTCAAAACTCTTTAAAAGTTTAAACGATTCCCCGTCCAGTAGCCCCAAAGAGGGCAGGGCGATCCCGTTGAAGGTGCTGTTTTTCACAATAGTGTAATGCAGCATGTCTTCAAAAATCAAGCGATCGCCCACTTGTAAGGGGCTTTTAAAGCAATAAGGGCCGATAAAATCGCCCGCCAAACAACTCGTTCCCCCCAGCATCACGCCCCCTTGTGGGTCAACCTCCACTTTCTCTAAGCCCTCAGCACCTAGGTGCAAGACCTGCGGGGTGTAGGGCATCTCTAGGCAGTCTGGCATGTGATTGGCGATGCTGATGTCTAAGATGGCGATGTCTTTTTCGTTATGCACAATGTCTATGACGCTGGCAAGCAGAAAACCCGTTTGCCAACCCACCGCCTCCCCGGGCTCTAAAAAAATGTCTTGGATGTGGGGGTACTTGGCCCTAAAATCGTGAATCGTGTTTTTAAGCACTTCTAGGTTGTAGCCCTCTTTGCTGATGTGTTGTCCGCCTCCAAAGTTCATCCACTCCATTTTTTCAATCGTGTCCCCAAAGTGCTTTTGGACATGCTTTAAGGTTTCTTGTAAGGCGGGGGCATCTTGTTCGCAATGCGTGTGGAAGTGCAAGCCGCTAATGCCCTCTAACCCGTATGCTTGCACGCCCTCAATAAAGGCGGTAGGCGTGATGCCTAGGCGGCTAAAGGGGGCACAGGGGTTGTAAATGGCGGTGCTGACTTCACTATAAAGGGGATTGACCCTTAAGCCCATTTTAATGGGGGAGAGTCCTAAATTGTGGAGTTTTTGGTTTTTGAGTAAAATTGTGTCCTTATAGCGTTGGTATTGGCTAAAAGAGTTAAAAATGATGTGCGAAGCAATGGGTAAAATCTGTTGCATATCGCTCTCTTTAAAACCCGGGCTAAAAATACAAATTTCTTTACCGCTCTCCCTTGAGCCAAATTCCTCATAAGCGAGCACCGCCTCATACACCCCACTCGCACAACACCCCCACAAACTCGCCCTCACCCACTCAAAGCACCGCCAAAAAGCAAAGCCTTTTAGAGCCAATAAGATTTTAATTTGTGTCTCTTGCTGCACCCTCTCTAATAGGGCTAAATTTGCCTTGAGCTTGTTTAAATCCAAGACATAACAAGGGGAGGGGATGGCGTTGTAGTCCATTAGGCAGGCCTAACATGCATGAATTGTTTGACAATACGCTCCACATCTAGGGGGTTGGACTTGGAGATAAAGTCATCGGCGTGCAGAGAGCGCGCCATTTCTTCATTGCTGCTCCCGCTCATGGAGGAATTGACTACAATGGGGATGTTGATCGTGCGTTGGTCTAATTTCGCCCGTCTAATCACCTCAAACCCGCTCGCCTCGGGCATTTCTAGGTCAGTGATGATGAGCCCCACTTCCTCAACAAGAGTCTGTGGGTCGAAGAGATAATCTAACAGCTGTTTGCCATTGATAAAGTCTAAATGCTTGATGCCTAGCTTGTCTAAAATCACCTGCATGGTCTTTAAAACGCTGGGTGAGTCATCGGCTAAGAGCACGATTTTATCGCTGTAAAGTTGCTTGAGTTGATCTAACTCCTCGTGGCTTTCTTGCTCGATCCAAGGGAAGACATCCACCAACATTTTTTCAATATCCACGACTTGCACCAACCGCCCATCGAAGTAGCGGGTACGGCTGACTAATTTAGAATTGCCCGTGTTGCCCCCCACGCCCGCACTCTGCTCGATCTCTGTCCATTTTTTATTTAAAATGCGATCAGCTTCATAGATTCGTACCCCAATGGTCCAGCGCGAGAACTCGCAAATCATCACAATCTCATCGCCATTTTCCGCCTTTTCAATGCGGTAAGGGCGCAAATCCCGCTGTTTATTGGCGCTGTCGTAGTAAAACCATTTTTTCATGTCAATGAGGGGGATGGTGAGCTCTCTTATGATGATCAAGCCCTCCACCAAGGAATTAGGCTCGTGGCTGATGATGGTTAAGCTCCCATTGTACTTCACCACCTCGCGGATTTTGAAGACATTGACCGCGTATAAATCCTTGTTCTTGCCTAGCCTAAAGCAGAGCAGTTGCAACTCATTGTTTTTATGCAGGCTCGTGACTTGATCGATGTGGGCTAAGTTGTTGGGCATCCTCTTCCTTTAGCTACCAAAATAGGCTATTATAACACCTAAACATTGAATCTAAAGTGCATCACATCGCCATCTTGCACGATGTAGTCCTTGCCCTCCACACGCAGTGCTCCCTTAAGCTTTGCCCCCGCCTCACCTCCATAGGTGATGAAATCCTCGTAAGCGATCGTTTCGGCTTTAATGAAGCCCTTTTCAAAGTCTTTGTGGATCACTCCGGCGGCTATGGGCGCGCTAGAGCCCTTTTTAATCGTCCAAGCCCGAACCTCTTTGACCCCAGCCGTGAAGTAACTCATCAGCCCCAAAGCCTTAAAACCTAGGTGAATGATTTTGTCTAACCCGCTGCTTTGCGCGCCCAAACTTTGCAAAAACTCCAAAGCTTCGCCCTCTTCCATCCCCACAAGCTCTTCTTCTAATTTGGCGCACAAAGCCACAAACCCCGCCCCTCTCGCTGTGGCTAATTCTTGCACTTTCAGGGCGTGATCGTTCAGTCCGCTTAAGCGCGCCTCATCCACATTTGCCACAAAAATGACCTCTTTTGCACTCAAAAAGCGCAGTTCTTGATTTAGGGCAACAAACACGGGATGCTCTCTATCTTTAAAGCTGCTCGCGGGTTTTAATTCGTTCAAATGCGCTAAAAGGGCGTTGGCAACTTCTAGGCTAGCTTGGGCTTCTTTGCTGGTTTTAGCAAGCTTAGCCAGCTTTTCTAGGCGTTTTTGCAAGGTTTGTATGTCGGCTAAAATCAATTCCACTTCAATGGTTTCAATGTCGCTTAAAGGATTGACCTCTCCGCTCACATGCGTGATGTCATCGTCCTCAAAACAGCGCACCACATGCAAAATCACGGCGCACTCTTTGACATGGGCTAAAAACTGGTTGCCTAGCCCCTCGCCCGCACTCGCCCCCTTGATGAGCCCCGCAATGTCCACAAACTCCACACTAGAGTGTTGGATTCTCTCAGGTTTGACAATGTCTGCCAAAACCTTTAAGCGGGCATCGGGGACATCTACGATCGCCTTATTGGGGTCAATGGTGCAAAAGGGGTAGTTTGCACTCTGCGCGTTGGCACTCTTGGTTAAGGCGTTAAATAAACTAGACTTACCCACATTGGGCAAGCCCACAATGCCGATAGACAGCCCCATTTACGCCAAAATATCCAAAACAAATTGCACGCACATACGCACACCCACACCGCTTGCTCCCGCCACATTGACATCCCATTCTTTTTCAAGGTAGGCAGGTCCGGCAATGTCGATGTGTAGCCATTTGTCCTTGTATTCCTCGCGAATAAATTCGCTTAAGAAAACTCCAGCTGTGACAGCCCCGCCGTAACGCCCGGGGGAAATGTTAGCGATGTCTGCCATTTTAGAATCTAAAAGTTTGCGTAAATGGCGGTTAAAGGGCAATTTGCCGACCAACTCTCCACTTTTAAGGGCGGATTCTTCAAATTGCGTTTTAAGCTCCTCGTTATTGCCCATGATCCCACTGGTGTAAGAGCCCAGTCCCACCACACAAGCCCCCGTGAGCGTGGCAAAATCCACGATCAAATCGGGCTCTAAATCTTGGGCGAAACTGAGGCAATCGACCAGCACCAAGCGCCCCTCGGCATCTGTGTTGCGCACCTCAATGCTCTTGCCCTCTTTGGAGATCAAAATGTCATCGGGGCGGTAAGAGCTACCCGAAATCATGTTTTCAGCCAAACCTAGCACGGCGTGCACCTCTGCCTCAGCGTGCAGGTGGGCTAGGGCGTTGATCGTGGCAAGCACCGCACACGCCCCACCCTTATCGGCTTTCATGGTAAGCATATACTCAGCGGTTTTAATGCTAAGCCCGCCACAATCATAGGTCAAGCCCTTACCCACTAAAACGATCTTTTTCTTGGCATTTTTGGGTTTGTAAACCAAATGCACGAGTTGGGGGGGGTTGGCTGATGCGGCATTGACAGCTAAATAAGCGTTCATGCCCTTTTCTTTGAGATAGTCCTCCCCGTGAATAAAGCACTCTAGCCCGTTCTTTTCGGCTAAATCTTTGGCTTTCTTGGCGACATAGGGCGCGCTGGCGACATTGGGGGGGTGTTGACAAGATCGCGCGCCAAATTGACATGTTCGACCACGATCGCAGATTTATCTAAAATTTTTTGCAAAGTTTTTAGATGTTTGTCTCCCCCTAGGGCGACAAAAACTTCTTGTAAATGGACTTTACTTTTCTTTTCTTTGTAGGTTTCAAATTCATACATGCCAAATTGCAAGCCTGTGAAAATCGCCTCCATCGTTTCCTCTAAGGCGTGTTTATGCACGCTGTGTTTGGCGGTGTAAAGCCCGATTTTTGCGCTTTTCACGCACTTTTTGAGCGCACGCACAGCGTGAAACGCGGCTTCTCTAAACAAATGCACGTCATTTTTAGCCACGCCCACATATAAAACCTCGTTTTTTTGATCCCAAAACACACCCTCCCCCTCATAGTTATGGCTTTGCAATAAATGCGGATCAAGGGCAACGCTTAGGTCTTTATCAACAATAAAAACAATGGCAACATCCGCCTTAAGGGCATCAAAAGCACTTGTCTCTAACTTCAGTGAAAACATTCGCATCCTTTACTATTGAATTTCTTGGATTTTTTTATCCATCTTCTTGGTGTGGGATTGAAAATACCACACGACAAACCCCACAGTCACCAACAATATTAGTATAAGAAGCCAAGGATAATGCTTAATCAACCTCAACAAATCAAAAAGTTGTTCGCCAAAACACCACGCCAGTGAAATGGTGATCGAAGCCCACACAAAGGCACTTAAAAGATTGATGGCGGCGAATTTAAAGGCGCTGTAACGGGTGAGCCCAATGCTGATGGGGATGATGGTGCGCATGCCATACATATAGCGCTGGATGAAGATCACAAACCAGCCGTATTTTTGCAAGAGCAAATGCGCTAGAGCGAGTTTACGGCGTTGTTTTTCAAGCTTTTTGTTTAAATAGGTCTTGCTTGTGCGCCCGATGTAAAAATATATTTGATCCCCGCTAAAGCCCCCTAAAGCGGCCACACTGATTGCCAAGAACATATTCATGTGCCCTGCATAGCAAGCCATGCCCGCTAAAATCAAGCCGATCTCCCCCTCTAAGATGCTCCAAAAAAAGAGAATCACATAGCCCCAGCTGGCGGCGTAATTGTTCCATAAATTCAAAATATGAGCTTCCATGCCCTAAGAATCGTACTCCAACACGCTAAAGGCACTCACTTTTTCAGAGACCTTCTCCAAGCCCCCAAATTCATTTAACGAGATCAAAAAGCACGCCTCCACACAGTGCGCCTGTAACTTCTCCAGAAGTCCTAAGCTTGCTAAAGCCGTCCCCCCCGTGGCGATCAAGTCATCGATCAGCACCACATGCGCATCGTTGAGCTCCCTAAAGGCATCGGCGTGGATTTCTACGGTGTCCGTGCCATACTCCAGCTCATAAGATGCGCTTAAAGTTTGGTAGGGCAGTTTGCCCTGTTTTCTGATCGGCACAAAGCCCGCTTGCAGGGCGTAAGCCAACGCCGCGCCTAAAATAAACCCCCGCGCCTCAATCCCCACGACAAAATCTACATTGTGTAATTTATACCGCTCCCTCAAGGCATCTATAAGTGCGCCAAAAAGCACGGGGTGGTTGATGAGCGGGGTGATGTCCCTAAACAAGATCCCGGGCTTGGGGTGGTTTTGTACCTCTCTAATGGCTTCTCTTAGCTGGGCTTTTAATTTTTGGCTAAACATCAATGTCCTTATAGCAATGCCTCAATTTTTTGTTCTAACTCTCTAATACGGGCTTTGTATTTGTCTGTTTCTAGGCGGTATTGGGCGTTGCGCTGTTTTAAGACTTTAACTTCATCTTTAAGGGCATTCATTTCGTGGGTGAGAATGTCAATATTGCCCAAAGAGCGTTGTAATTGCAACTGGTGTTTTTGGATCAACACCTCCGCCTCTTGCAAAGTGAGTTTCATGGAAGCCGAGTATTTTTCTTGTCTTTTTGCCACCGAGCGGTAAAAGAAAGTCCGCACCGCCATGTAACAGACAAACAACACCATAAGGGTGATGACCATCCATTGCGCTAACACTTGAGAGCCTCAATTTTGTCTAGGCGCGCCGTGTGCCGCCCGCCTTCAAACCCTGTTTGTAAAAAGACCTCCACCATGTCTAAAGCCGCTCCAAAACCCACGATATTCTGCCCCACACATAAAATATTGGCGTTGTTGTGTAGCCTAGACATTTTTGCCATGTAGGCATTGGTGCATAGGGCGGCTCTAATGCCCGCAAAGCGGTTAGCCGCAATGCTCATGCCAATCCCACTCCCACAGACCAAAACCCCACACGCATGCACTTGTGTCAAAAGCCTTTGGCAAACTTCTTTAGCGTGATCGGGATAATCCACCCTTTCACCCAAAGGGGGCTTATACACCTCTAGGCTGTGGCTGTTTTTGAGCTGCTCCTCTAAAAAGGCGCACAAGTCTAACCCGGCATGGTCGCAACCCAAGATCACATGCATTTTAGTCCTCCTGTGTTGGCAAATGGTGTCTTTCTGTCATTTGTGCCTCTAGCCCTTTCACGCTTTTAAACATGCGCTGCCAGCGCACGGTGAATTTATCTCTAGGTTTTTCACCCGCCTCTATGCTATTAGACAAATTTAAACTAAAGTAAATGAACCACGGCGTGCCGACAATGTGGCTATAGGACACACTCCCCCAAAAGCGCGAGTCGCTGCTGTCATCGCGATTATCACCTACCATAAAGTAATGGTCGGGAGCGATTTTAGAGTAAAAGGCGTTTTCGCCATCTAAGTCTATGAGTTCCATGCTCACGCCCATTTGGCTTTGGATTTGGTGGCTAGCTAGAGCAAGCATGATCGGATAGGCTTGGTTGTGTTTGCTGTAAAAAATCCCCAAATGCTTGTCCTCATAGGGGCAAAGACAAAGTCTTTGCCCAAAAATTGCTGCACCTTATGCTTGGCAAAGTGTTTAGAAATGTAGTTGGGGTCGGTGTCGCTCTCTTTGGGGTGCAAATAAAAGCCATCTTGTTTAAAAATGACCTCATCGCCCCCAGTGGCAAAGAGCCTTTTGACATAGTAGCCCTTGTTGGTGGGCGGGATAAAGACCACCACCTCACCTCTTGTGGGGCGTTTGCCCTCGATTAAATGCCCGTTGTGCTTGAAGTCGGGAAAGAGCGGAATGTCTAGCCATGGCAAGCGTGGAATGGGGATGCCATAACTAAATTTTTTCACAAAGAGCATGTCGCCCTCGTAAAGGGTGCCGACCATAGAGCGGGAGGGGATGACGAAGGCTTGCGCTACAAAGAAAATCGCTAACAGCACTAAAATGATCGTCCCCGTCCAGCTCATCACAAAACGGCGCAACGCTTGAAAGAAACCCATAAAACCCCTTATTTAAAATTTAAGCACAGCCCTTAGCGGCGTGCAAAGTGTTTTGTAAAAGGCAGGCGATGGTCATCGGCCCCACACCCCTAGGCACGGGGGTGATGAAACTCACTTTATCCTTTAAACTCTCAAAGTCCGCATCGCCCACGACCTTGCCCTCCACTTTATTAATGCCAATATCCACGACCACCGCCCCCTCTTTGACCATGTCCGCTTTTAATAATTTGGGTTGCCCCACCCCCACGCAGACAATGTCCGCTTTTTTGGTGTATAGGCTGATGTCTTTTGTCAAAATGTGGCAGAGACTGATGGTTGCTCCCGCGTTTAACATTAAAGACGCTAGGGGCTTGCCGATGATGTTGCTCGCCCCCACAATCGCCACATCTTTGCGCTTAACTTCAATGTTGTAATGCTTTAAAAGCTGCATCACCCCCATCGCGGTGGCAGGCAAAAAGCCCGTGTATAGGCTATTAGAGTAAACACGCCCCACATTGAGCGGGTGGAAGCCATCCACATCCTTATGCGGGGCGATCGCCTCGATCACCCGCCTCGTGTCTATGTGTTTAGGCAGGGGCAGTTGGACTAAAATTCCATGCACACTTTTATCCTGGTTGTGGGTGTCTAGCAAGTTTAAAAGCTCTTCTTGGGGGGTTTGCTCGGGTAAGGACTCTACGATACAATTAATCCCCACCCGCACGCAGGCTTTGGCTTTCATGTTGACATACAACACGCTGGCGTTGTCTGTACCCACCAACACCACCACCAACTTAGGGCAAAGTTGCAGGGTTTGCTGCAAGGTTTGCACCTCATGGCGCAAAGCCTCTTCCTTTAAGCGTGCTAGTGCGTAGCCATCTAGTAAAACCATCGCCCAACTTACTTTGAATTTTTACGCTATTATAGTCAAAAATTATTGAAAGAAACGGCTTGCTTAAACAAAGTGTGCTTTTGATCGGCGTTTTGCTCGTGGGTCTTTTTGGTGCAGACAAGCCCAAAGACGGCAGTTTCATCACCATTTTAGAGTACGGCAAGGAACTTTACAACAACCCTAGAAACATCAGCTGTGTGAAGTGCCACGGGATCAGCGGGCAGGGGAAGGTCATCACCCGCTACACCACCGCCACCAACCAAGAGCGCATTTTTAAAGCCCCTCCCATCAACAACTTTGCCAGTGTCGTGGACTTTGCAAACGCCCTAGAGCGGGCTAAATCCATCATGCCCCGCTACAATCTCACCCCCGATGAGATCAAGGCGATTTACTATTACATCCGCTCCACCAAGGACAAGCAGCCCTAAGCCCCCTTGTAGTTCTTAAAAATGTCTTGGCTCACTTTGTAGCTGCAAAACTTAGGGCCACACATGGAGCAAAACTCGGCTTCTTTGAAAACTTCTTGGGGCAAGGCTTCATCGTGGTACTCTCTTGCCCGATCGGGATCTAAGGCAAGCTCAAATTGCTTGTTCCACTCAAAGGCATAGCGCGCATCGCTCATCAAATCATCGCGCACGCGGGCATGGATGCGCCCCCTGGCGATGTCGGCGGCATGGGCGGCGATTTTATAGGCTAAAATCCCTTCTCTAACATCTTTGGCATTAGGCAAGCCTAAATGCTCTTTAGGTGTCACATAGCACAGCATCGCCACGCCCTTGTAAGCCGCCAAGCACGCTCCGATCGCACTGGCGATGTGGTCGTAGCCAGCCGCGATGTCTGTCACCAAGGGTCCTAGCACATAAAAGGGGGCCTCGTTACACAATTCTTTTTGCAATTTGACATTGCGCTCGATTTGATTCAAGGGCACATGCCCGGGGCCTTCAATCATCACTTGCACATCTTTTTCATAGGCTCTCTTAGCCAGCTCACCAAGCACCTTTAATTCGGCGAATTGCGCGGTGTCGCTGGCATCAGCAAGGCAACCCGGGCGCAGCGAATCGCCTAAACTCAAGGACACATCATACTCTTGGCAAATGGCTAAAATGTCGTCAAAGGCTTCGTAAAAAGGGTTTTGTTTGTGATAATGCATCATCCATGAAGCCATTAAACTGCCCCCCCGGCTCACAATCCCCATTTTACGGCGGCTCACAAAGGGCATGTGCTCGAGCAAAAACCCGCAGTGGATGGTGAAGTAACTCACGCCTTGTTTGGCTTGTTTCTCCAGCACTTTTAGCATGGTGTCGATGTCTAAACGCATCACATCGTTGTTGACATCGTGTAAGATTTGATACATCGGCACCGTGCCAATAGGCACGCTTGAGGCGGCGATGATTTCTTTTCTAATCATGTCTAAATCCCCGCCTGTGGATAAATCCATCACCGTGTCCGCGCCGTATTTAATGGCAATTTGCAGTTTTTCTACTTCCCCTTGGGCGGAGTGGACGATCGCCGAACTGCCAATGTTGGCATTAATTTTGGTCTTGAGCGCAATGCCAATACCCATGGGCTCTAAATTCCTATGTTGTATGTTGGCGGGGATGATGAGCCGCCCCCTAGCCACTTCTTTACGCACCAGCTCAGGGCTGATTTCTTCAACATTTGCAATGTAGGCCATCTCTTCAGTGATGATCCCCTTTTTGGCGTAATGCAGTTGGGTCTTAATGCGATCTGTGCGCTTGTCTATATAATCTCTTGGCATGCTTCTCCTTTGTTGAAAAAGCACCACACTAACACAAGCGTGTAAATGTAGGCTTAAAGTCTGCCCTAACACCCCTTTAAGCTAGAAAATACTAAAATCTGCCTTTGGTTTTTTTTGGTTTAGCTAGAGTCGATGGATGGGGGTAAAATTCACCTAAAGGGTCCATTTGCAGCCACGCCAAGATCTTTCGCTCATTTTAGCCGCCGCAGGGACAAGCAACCGCTTTAGTCCCCATTTGCCCGATTTCCCCCACATTAAAAAACAATTTTGGCGTTTAAACGGCGTGCCCTTGGTGCAAAAAGTCTATGAAGATTTTGCGCATTTAGGGCTGTTCGCACAAGTGTTTGTGTTGGTGTCTAACCGCTTAGAACAAGTTTATTTAGAACAGCTTTTATGCGGCATCAATTTAAGCATTTTGGTGGGCGGGGCCAGCCGCCAAGAGTCGGTGCAAATCGCCCTAGAGCGCGTGCAAACCCCCCTGGTGATGGTGAGCGACATTGCCCGTTACCAAATAGACTTTAGAGTGCTAGAGCGGCTCTTAGAGCGCATGCAAGGCGGACTAGATTGTGTCGCCCCGGCGATCAGCTCTACGGACACGATGGTCTATTACAACCCCACCGCCATCCCCCCCTACCAAGCCCTAGATCGCAAGCGGGCTTTAAGGGTGCAGACCCCCCAAATTTGCCGCACTTCTGTGTTGAAGCAAGCCTACAAGGCGGGGGAATTCACCGATGAAAGCAGTGCCATTTTAGGCATCGGCGCGCATGTGGCCTACATTGAGGGCAGCCCCACCCTAGACAAGCTCACCTACGCCTACGACCTGCCCCCCCACAGCACCCGCACCACGACCCACACCGGGCTAGGCTTTGATGTGCATGGCTTTGAAGTGGGTCGGGTGATGAAGCTGGGAGGGATTGTGATCGATCCTAGCGATTGTGTAGATTGCGGGTTTAAGGCGCATAGCGATGGGGATGTGCTCTTGCACGCGCTCATAGACGCGCTCTTGGGGGCCATTGGCGGCGGCGACATAGGGCTGTATTACAGCGACAAAGACCCTAGTTTCAAAAATAAGGATTCGGCACAAATGTTACAAGAAATTTACCAACTCGCACAGAGTGTGGGGCATTTTGTAGAAAGGATAGACATGACTCTTTTTGCCGACATGCCTAAAATTGCCCCTTATAGGGCGTTGATTAAGCGAAATTTGGCAGAATTGCTAGACATGAAAGCAGCAAATATTAACCTAAAAGCCACCACCTTTGAGGGGCTGGGCTTTGTGGGTAGAAAGGAAGGCGTGGGCGTGCAAGTCTTGGTGCAAAGCCGCGCTCTATGGGTTACCCATGAATAAAGTTGGCAGTGTTTTAATCATTGAGGATGAGGTGCATTTGGCCCAAAGCATTCACTCCGCTCTAAGCAGTGCGGGCTATCAATGCCAAAGTGCCACGAGCATCTTCCATCATTTCAAAGAGGATTACGATGTGATCTTGCTCTCGTCTAAGGCGTGCGTGGATCGGTGTGAGCTCTTTGTGCGCAAGAACGCCGGGGCGATCATCATCATCATGTCCTCTTTTGTGAGCGAGGATGGAGTCAACCGCCCCCTAAAAGCGGGGGCCAAAGACTACATTCTAAAGCCCTTTAAAATGGAGGAGCTCTTAAGAAAAATCACCTACCACCGCTCTTACCAAAAGGCGATCGAGCGGGCGAGTGTTTACGAAAAATATTTGGACTTCAGTGCCCAAAATTGTGAGGTAGACATGCGCGCCGATCACAGCTTCCCTTTGATTTTGCAAAGCCACGCGCAGATCGGAGCAGACATGTTCGTGTTAAACTACGCCCGCTTGCACGGCTTTTACTTGGAGTTTTTCTCCTTAAAAAACCTAGAGGATTTGCCAAAGCAGCCCAAGTGTTCTAAACACTCCGAGCGCTCTTGCATCGCCTACTTCACGCATTTGGAAGTGCTGAGTTTAAAGGAGAGAGAGAGGTTTTTAAGCACTCTTGAAACCCACAACGCCATTGTGAGCTTTGTGGGGCAAGAGAGTTTAGACTACGCGAATTTGCTCTCTTTAGAGAGCAGCCAGCCCACCTTGTCCTTCAATTTGCTCTCCATCCAAGACTACGAGAAAAGTGCCATCCAGCAATTCAGTGCGTCTTACACCGACACCGAGCTTGCCAAGCGCCTAGGCATCAGCCGCAAGTCCCTTTGGGAAAAACGCCGCCGCTACAACCTGCCTAGAAAACCGCCCCAATTAGAGGCTTAAGTTTTACGGATGCTAGGCTTTTGCTAGCACCAGCGCAAAGGCGACTTTTGCCCCCGCCGCTTTGAGGGTTTGAATCGCTTGGCGTAGGGTCGTGCCTGTAGTTAAGACATCATCCACCAAAAAGTAAGCCAAACGAGAATCGCCTTTAAAAACAAAACCCTTGGGGTTTTGCTTGCGAAACTCCAAACTTTGCCCGGCGTAGGTGATGTTTTTTATGGCGCGTAATTTGTTATAAACGGGTTTGCAAGGGCTGTTAGCGCAGAGCGCGCGGGCGATGGCGGCGGTGTGGGAATAGCCCCGCTTGATGTGATCGTCAATGGGCAGGGCATAAAGCGACTCTTGTAGCAATGGCTTTAACAAGCTCTGCACCCTTGAGGCCAAAAGGGGCAAAAGGCGGCTGCCTACAAGGCTGTATTTGCTCTTTAACAGCAGCTCAATGTCATCATAGGTATAAAAGCTCAAAACGGGGATGTGCTCTAGTCTGTGGGTCTGTAGACGCGGGGCTAGCTCAGTGTAGCAGTGCTTGCAAAGGGGTTTAAAACTCCACACCCCGCAGCTAAAACAGCGCATTTAGACCTTGAACTTTTGGAACTCCCCAGCCAGTTCTTGGTTTTTCTGTACAATTTGGGTGCTGTGGTTCTCTAAATTGTTGCGCACTTCCTTGACTTGCGCAAAGATTTGGATGAATTCGTTGATGACATGGTTCAACTCTTCCATTTTTGCCACCACGACCTTATTCTGCTCCACGGTGTTTTGAGACTTCTTTTTGGTTTGGACTAAATTGTCCTTTGCGTTTTGCGCATCCGTGATGAGCAGAGAAGTTTTTTCAGACACTTCTTGCGACTGCATCGCTCCATTTTGTACCCGTTCGCCCATGTTCTCAATGCTTTGAGTCACCATATTCACCATGGCGGTGATCTCGCCTAAAGACTTTTGTGTTTTTTCGGCCAAATTACGCACTTCATCGGCAACCACCGCAAAGCCCCGTCCGTGTTCTCCGGCTCTAGCTGCTTCAATGGCGGCGTTTAGAGCCAATAAATTTGTTTGGTTGGCAATTTCCTCAATGATGGAGAGGACATTTTTAATCTCAGAGGCATGTTTGACAAGGGCACTTGAGTCTGTGGCGATCTCTTGTTGCATTTGCACGGACACTAAGATCGAATCCACAGAGTTTTGGATTTTCGTGACAAACTCGTTTAGGATGATGTCGGTGGCGTCTAAATTGGCGATCGTTTCGCTCAGGTTGTTTTGCGCAAGGCGCAAGCTCTCTCCAGCTTCTTGGTTAATGGCTTTTAGGTTTTCCACCGAATCTAATTCCTTGCGTCCCGCTTCTTTTAACCGGCCCGTGGATTCTCTCAAGGCCTGCCCCACTTGGTTGTTGTCCTCCACAATGCCCTTACCGATGGAAACGATCCCGGCAATTTTGGCGATGAATTGGTCCACGTTAGAGGAAACCGCAGCGATCTCATCGCTGCCTACAATGTTTAAACGGCGCGTTAAATCCGCTTCTTGCGAGGACACCAAATCCTTGGCGGTGTTTTTCAAGCGGTTTAAGGGGCGCACGACTTGTTTTTGCACCACAAATAAGAGCAAAAGAATGATGACGATAGAAATGCTGACCATCCACGAGAGGGTTTTTATACTAGAGACGTTGGCGTTGTTGTAGGCCTGCTCTAATGAGAGCTTAACCTCCATCACCCCAATCATGTCTCCTGGCTTGTTGTTGACATGGCATTTTATGCAAGTCGCATCGCCCACCAAAGGCTGCAAAACCAACACATGCCGCCCATTGCCCTTGCCCTCCACCACCACTTCTTGAGGGGTGTTTGGGTTATTGAAATAGTTGCGGATACGTGGGTCCTTTGTAAACTCCGTGTTTAAGGCAAAAAGCTTGATGTCGCCCTGTCCGGGGTAAAATTTCATTTTAACGCCCGGTAGTTTGTTGCTGTCGTCTATGGCTTTATAAATGGCTTTGGTTGTCCCCACTGTGATGGCTTGCACAATGGTGTTGATGATGGAAGCGTTGATGCTTTTAGCCACAGCTTTGCCCTGTGCTTCGGCCAAATTTGCGTAATCTCTTTGGATCAACATAAAGATCAGCAGCGCAAAGAGGCTGAGTAAAATCACCAAGTATGTTAAAGCCCGGGTTTGCAAACTCTTAAACACTTACACTCCTCGTATTACAAATGATAAACGCCTATCGTAGCATAGCAAATAAAATCAACCCACATAGGGTAAATAGGTGTGTGGGCTGATGTCTAGGGCGTGTATTGGGGAAAAATCTTTATTTTTATAGCACTCCACGCCCAGCCGCGCCACCATCGCTGCATTGTCGCTGCAAAACTCTAAGGGGGCTAAGAGCAAACCACACCCAAACTCTTCACAAAGGGTGTTTATGCACTCTCTTATATAAGCATTTGCGCTCACCCCCCCCACAAGCCCCAAAGTTTTAATGGGGCTGTTTGCCAAATGGCGGCGTAAATTTTGGAGCAAGTGGGCGGTGGCTGTCTTTTGAAACCCGGCACACAAGCGGGCTTTAAAACTCTCGCTTAAACTTCCCCTTTCTCTCTCTTGCAAAATAGCCAAACGCACGGCGTTTTTCAGTCCCGAAAAGCTAAACGCTAAACCCTTGTGGTCTTTAAGCGGGAGGGTGAAGTTTAAGGCTTCTTGGGGGGGGCAAGCTTTGGCTAATCTTTCTACGACAGGCCCACCCGGATAGCCTAAACCTAGCATTTTAGACACCTTGTCAAAGCTTTCGCCTAGACTGTCGTCCATGCTTTTGGCAACGATTTTCATGTCTTTGGGGCTGTGGGCTTCTATGATTAAAGTGTGTCCGCCCGACACGAGCAACACACTTAGGGGGAACACCAAAGGCCTATCAATGAAGAGCGAAAAGATATGTGCTTGCAGGTGGTCTATGGAGATTAAGGGGATTTTTAGCCCCAAAGCTAGAGCTTTAGCCAGCATAAGCCCCTCTAAGAGTGTTACGCTAAGACCGGGACAGGCGGTGATGGCAATGGCCTTAAGCGCATGAAAATCACCTAAAAAGTCCTTTGCCCTTTGGGCTAAAAGGGGGAGGTTTAGCGCGTGTAGGCGCGAGGCAAGTTCAGGCACCACGCCCCCATAGGGGCTATGTGCGCTCTCTTGAGAGATTTTAGAGTGCCAACACAATTTGGCGCTACACAGGTCCGTGAGCGCAAGCGCGCTGTCATCGCAACTGCTCTCAATGCCAAGCAACATGATACTCCTTGTGCGCTATACTTGTGCGCTATAATATCTAGCATTATACTAAAGGGACGCTATGAAGAGATTAAAGGCCGAGTGGGAAGAGCAAACAGCCGTTTTAATGGCATATCCGCACGCTGCCACAGATTGGGGGGCGTATTTGGACGAGGCGCAGGCGTGCTTTATCAACATCATTAACGCTTTGAGCTACTACCAAGAAATGATTGTTTGCGTGCATCCTAACGACACTGAAAGCCAAGATCGCCTAGCCACAATGAGCCAAGTGCAGATCGCCTTGTGTGATAGCAACGATACATGGGCGCGCGATTTTGGTCCTTTGTGCGTGGAAACAAATGGCATCGCCCTTTATTTAGATTTTATCTTTAACGCGTGGGGGCAAATACCAAGCCCACTTAGACAATGCGATCAGCTCCAAGCTCGCCCAAAAGGGATTGTTAAAGCACCCCCTGCGTTTTGTCAACTTCGTGTTAGAAGGGGGGAGTGTAGAGAGCGATGGAGCGGGGACGATCTTAACCACCACTTCTTGTCTTTTAAACCCCGATCGCAACCCTAATTTTGACCAAGCCCAAATCGCAGGGGTTTTAAAACAAGAGCTCGGGGCGCAACAGATTTTATGGCTGGATGTGCAACCGCTAGAGGGGGATGACACAGACGGGCATATAGACACTTTGGCACGCTTTTTAGACTCAAATACGATTGCCTATGTGCGCTGCGATGATAGAAACGACCCGCACTACGACAATTTAAAGAACATGGAGGCGCAATTACGCCACTTTAGAAATATAGAGGGGGAAAAGTATGAACTCTTGCCTTTACCCATGCCTAGTCCCAAAATTTATCAAGACACCCGCCTTCCTGCCACTTACGCGAACTTTTTATGGGTGAATAATAACAACCAAAAGGTTCTGTTTGTCCCCACCTATGACGACCCCGCCGACAACAAAGCACTGCAAATCCTAGAGAATCACACAGGGGTTGAGGTTGTGGGCGTGGATTGCTCTGTGCTGATTCGCCAAAAGGGGAGTTTGCACTGCGCCACTATGCAACTTTACTAGGGCACTTTGGTTAAGCTCATCATCAGCGGACGGGTGCAGGGTGTGGGCTTTCGCCCCTTTGTTTACAACACCGCTAAGAAACTAGGCACAAAGGGCTTTGTCTGCAATGTGGGTGGACAGGTGGAGGTGGTGCTAGAAAAGGCGCATTTAAAGGCGTTTTTAAAAGAGTTGGAGCACAAGCCTAACAAAGCCCACATCACAAGCATTAGCCAAGAAGACACGCCCTATCAAGATTGCGCCTTTTACATCGCCCCAAGTCGGGGGGTGGATTTAAGTCTAAAAGACAATTTGCCCCTGGATTTAGCCATTTGTCAAAGTTGTTTAAAGGACACGAAAGACCCCAAAAGCCGTTTTTATCGCTACCCTTTCACGGCGTGCGCCCATTGCGGACCGCGTTTCAGTTTGCTTGAGAGTTTGCCCTACGATCGCCCCCAAACTTCTATGAAGGATTTTCAACTCTGTAAAGATTGCGCTAAGGATTATAACGACTCCACAAGTCGGCGTTTTTTCGCCCAAACTTTAAGTTGCCCCAAATGTCCCATCACTTTAAGCTTTTACGACAAAGAGGGCACAAAGCATGAAAACGCCCTAAAGAAAACCATCAATGCCCTAAAAAGGGGGGAGGTGGTGGCACTTAAGGGCGTGGGGGCTTTGCGCTCACCGCTCTAGCCACAAATAAAGAAGCCATAGAGCAAATCCGCACACTCAAAACCCGCCCCTTTAAACCTTTAGCTTTAATGGTTGCCAATACACAAGAGGCGTTAAAAGGCGTGTATTTAAGCCCTCTAGAGCTAAAAGCCCTAAGGTCCAAAGAAGCCCCCATAGTGCTCGCCCAAAAAAAGACAAATCTTTATGACCACTTAGCCCCTAATCTAGACACTTTGGGCGTGCTCTTGCCCTACACGGCTTTACACCATTTGGTTTTACAAAAAGTTAGGGCTATCGTCTTTACCAGCGCAAATTTAAAGGGTGAGCCGATCATCACGGATTTCAAAGAATTGCAAGCCAAATTGCCTCATCTGTGCGTTTTAACACACAACCGCCCCATTTTGCACGGCATAGACGACAGTGTGGTGCGCCTTGTGGCGGGGCAAATGCGCCTTGTGCGCCTAGCTAGAGGCTTTGCCCCCTTGCACCTGCCCTTAAGTGCTCCCAAAAACACTTTGGGTATGGGCGGACACAACAAGGCAAATTTATGTTTTATCCATAGAGGCTGTTTGGTTACGCCAGAACTTAGTGGACTTTCTAGCACTGAGAGCTGTGGACGCTACCAACAAGCTTTAAATTTTTACACAAAGCTTTACCACAAACCCGAAATTGTGGGGATAGATTTGCACCCACGCTATCTCTCTAGCCAAATAGGTAAAGCACAAAACACCCATTTTAGAGAAGTGCAACACCACCACGCCCATTTACACGCCTTATTGGCCGAGTGGGGATTAAAACATCCCTTTAAAGATAGGCAGGCCGTGATCGCTTTTATTTGCGATGGCTTTGGGCTGTCGCAAGCAAAAAGCCTTTGGGGCGGGGAAGTCTTTTTAGCCACCTACAACAAAGGCCACTTCCACACCAAACATCTACATAGCTTACAAGCCACCCTTTTACCCAGTTCTGAAGTGTTGTTAAAAGATTCTAACAGCATAGGCTACGCTTTGGCATGCCAGCACAATCTAGCCTTTGCCCCCTTGCTTTTAGAGCCCACAAAAGCACAAAACATCGCCACTTTACTGGCTAAACAAATCGCCACAATCCCTAGCACTTCTGTGGGGCGTCTATTCGACGCTGTGGCGAGCTTTTGCAAAGTGGGCGGGCTCAACACTTATGAAGCCCAAAGCGCTATGCAATTAGAAAGCCTAGCTAACACCCACAACAGCACAGATGCCTACCCCTTTGCTATCCAACAAGACATTTTAATCGCCCCCATGCTAAAAGCCATGGAGGCAGACATTTTAGCCGAGCGTTACGCTTTGGTGGCTAAGAAATTCCACAACACCCTAGCCCACATCGCCCTAAGCCTGTCCATGCGCTACAGCTTGCCTTTACTCTTAGGCGGGGGGGTGTTTTTAAACCGCCTGCTAGGCGACACTATCAAAGAAATTTTTAAAAAGAGGGTGTTCTTTTTGCCTGCGCTTTTACCCCCACAGATGGGGCTTTGGCTTTGGGGCAAGCGCATTTTGTGGCAAATTCGTTAAAAGGGTAGGCATGCAAGTTGTGGGTTTGAGTTGTGGCAATGGGGGCAAGGAAGGTCGAGACTTTGTCGATCGAGTCTTTAAGCCCTATTTGCAAGATTTTTTAGTGGCTGAGGGTGAAGATGCAGGGGTGTTTAAGGCTAAAGGGACAACCGCTGTGAGCACCGATAGCTTTGTGATCGACCCGCCTATCTTTAAAGGGGGAGACATTGGCAAGCTTTGCGTGTGTGGGAGTGCAAACGATGTCGCAATGGGCGGCGCACGCCCAGAGTATCTAAGCATGGGCTTTATCTTAGAAGAGGGGCTGGAAATCAAGTTATTGCAACAAATTTTGAGCTCGATTAAAGAACAACTACACTTAGGCGGGCTCAAACTGCTCTCTTTAGACACGAAAGTCGTGCCTAGGGGTTGTGTGGATAAAATTTTTATCAACACCACCGCCTTAGGCCCCGTGCTTTATCCAAACTTAAGTGCAAAAAATTTAAAAGAGGGGCAAACCATTATTGTGAGCGGATCTGTCGGCACACACGGGGCGTTGATCTTTGCCCAGCGTGCCGAAGTCCAACTAAACACCCCTTTAAAAAGCGATTGTCGGCAATTATTCCCCTTGTTAGAGCCCATTTTTAAGAGTGGATGCAAACTCCACGCTCTAAGGGATGCGACAAGGGGGGGGTTAGCATCCGTCTTGCACGAGTGGGCACAAAGTTCAGGCGTGGGGATAGAAGTAGAAGAGGAGAAAATCCCCATTTTGGAGGGGGTTAGAGGGGTGTGTGAGATTTTGGGCTTAGAGCCCTATGTTTTGGCGAATGAGGGGATGTGTGTGTTGGGTGTTGAAGCGGGCGATGCACCTAAAATTTGTGCTCTTTTGCAGGAGGGAGGCGCTAAGGAGGCACGCATCATCGGGCAGGTTGTGGGCGGGTGTGGCGTGTCTTTAAAAACCCCTTGGGGCTCTAAGCGGCCTTTAGACATGCTAGAGGGCGAGCTGTTGCCTAGGATTTGTTAGATGCTAAGTTAACAACTCTTTAGATGCCTTTGGGTTTTTAAAACTCTTGCCCGATTCTAATGTGGATTTAGCCATGATAAACCCATTTCATCATCTCAAGATGGCTAAGTGGAACTGCTTTAAAAGCGGACAAGAGTTTTTAAGTTTAGTTAGGCGTGGTTTGGTACGCTCTTGCCAGTGCTCAAAACCACATGTAGCCATACTTGGTGACAGCCACGTGAGAGGGGCAAGCGTTGCACTTGCTTCCACAGCATAGTTTCTCATATTGATGCGCGCATTGAGGTCTCTTAAGGTGGAGTGTTTGACAACATGGGCAGACAAAATTTCTAAGACGCAGTGGCTTTTTATCAGTGTTGCTCCCACAAGTGCCGCAGATTTGAGAGCTGGGAAAGTATTGGTCAATCTTTGGCAAAGTTTTGCCTTTCCAATCAGCTTTGTGTTTTAATAGACTAATCAGTTGAGACCAACGCGCATTGGCAACTTTTGGCCAACTTACCTACCCGCGCGTAAAACTCCGCCCTTCAGGGCGGAGATGTAAGCGCCTAAACGCTAAGTAACCAGTGACCAATACAACTTAGATAGGTGTTTCTTGTTCTTGAATATAACGTTTAATCAGCTCCAAAGGAGCGCCGCCACAACTGCCGGCAAAATAACTAGGCGACCACAAGTGATTGCCCCACAATGTATTACAAATACTCTTAAACTGCTGGGTACGCGCTCTCCTAGAACTCACACCCTTTAAAGAATTGACTAGCTTAGAAATGCTTACTTTGGACGGGTACAGACTCTCCATCAAACTCTACTAACTCGCTTTCAAAGTCCTCACACACTTTTTTAAAGACTTTGCCTAGAAAATCTATCACCTCTTTGCTGAAAGCCTTACGCCTATACTTAGTTATAAACACCAAATGCATATGCAAGACAAAAACACAGTGTCCACCGTGCCTTACATCATCAATTTTTCTCATAGACCAATATTAATATAATTGTGCTAAACTCAGGAGTGCGGATCAATAAGGGCTTTAAATACTGCTTGTTCCCTACAAAAGAGCAAAAGGCTTGACTCAAGCACCATTTTTTCGTTTACAACCAAGCCTATCACATCTGCCTAAACTTGCAACAAGAGCAATACAACACCAACAAAACTCTAGAGAAAAGCCAAAGGCGGTGGTTAAGTTCTAGTGCCCTAGATACAAAGGTCAAGTACCATCTCAAGCAAAGAGATTTAAATTTTTCTAGTGTCGTGGCGCAACAAAGCCGTATCAACGCCCAAAAGGCCCTCAAAAGTGCTTTAACCCTCAAAGATAGAGGTTTCCCTAGATTTAAAAACTCCAAGATTACTAAACAAAGTTTCAATTGGAACAATCAAGGTTACTCCATTAAAGATTGCAACACACGCTTTAAGATTTTAAGACTCATGCGCCAAGACTTTAAGGTGCGCTAGTCTAGGGATTTGCCCAAAGATTGCACCATTAAACAAATCACTTTTTCTTGTTTGAATGGACGCTATTTTGTGAGCTTTGGTGTGGAATACCATAAGGACATCACACCTTTAAAGACTTTAAACCAACAAGACAAAGCCATAGGTTTAGATTTGAATATCCATGACATTGCTTTAAGTGATGGGACTCTCATCCCCACATACTCTAAGACATTTAACTTAGCCAAATACGATTTAGCCTTTAAAGACTACAAAGAAAACAGAGCCGTAGGGTTTAAAGTCCAAACAGACCAAAACAAAACTAGGAAGGAATTTTTACAAATGCCAAAATTCTTTGAATGCCATTTTTACTAAATCCAAATCTCAAAAAGAGGATAGGTATCACAAAATCACAAGCGGACTTTCTGACAAGTTTGAATTGGCAGTCGTTGAGGACTTGCAAGTCAAGAATATGACAAAGCGAGCTAAACTCAAAAATGTGAAACAAAAGGGTGGCTTGAATAGGTCTATCCTCAATGCCTCATTCTACCAAATCACTAAATTCTTAGAATACAAACAACAGCACAATGGCAAACCTTTTGTGAAAGTCCCTCCGCAATACACGAGTAAAACTTGTCATCATTGCGGAAATATCAACCACCAACTTAAGCTAAGTCATCGAGAGTATTGCTGCCTTGTATGTGGATACACAGAGCATAGAGACATCAATGCCGCCAAGAATATCTTAAGAGCGGGGTTAAAGTCTTTTACTAAAGAAGCTGTCGCTTTGGGTTAGGAACTAGCCTTGCAGACTCTAAAATACAAAGCCTTTCGAGCTTAAGAAACGCTGGTTTCTGTTAGTTAGGAAGCTCCTCCCTTTAGGGAGGGGTGGTTCACAACCCCTTAACCATCTCTCGTTAGTTTTTTTGCTACGTTGTGTTCTTTTGCTAGAAACCAATTGTCTCATATTCCTAGCACCTCTAGGCATAGGGAATTTACCTCTTTTAAAAGCTAAAACGAACTTCGTTTAAGACTAGGTAATCGACCCGGATCATGAACCCGATCATAAATCTGTTTGTCCCAAACGAAAGCCACGCGTTTGTGTTCAAATCCCTATCTTCACCCAGCTTATATGGAATTTGCCATTTAAGGTCCGGTTATCCACAATGAGCAGAGGGCAGCCATCGGCTAATATTGATGATGCGTCAAGCAACATTAAGTCTTTTAATTTGAGGGTAGAGCACTTAAAGTTTGCGGATCTTAAAAGATACCATACCTGAAACCCATATTTGTACTTTTACACACTTTGGATTGCATTTTTCCATCATAGTTCTAGAGGTGGATTTGTAGTGAGCTACAAATAAACAGAATCTTTACTCTGTAATTGGTGACATGCTCAGTGCTATAGCTTGAGGAAAGTTGCTTGTGGATAAGTTCTCGATGTTTTGCATTTGCGCTTGAATGTCTGCAAACTTTCTTTTGGCGTGGGCGTTTAAGCTATCTTTTTAGAACATCAAGTGTGTTTTTAAAATACATGAATCCGCTAACACAACCTCTCTTGCTCTTTGTTCCTCTGCCTCCTTTGCTATTCACTTAACTCTCTTTCTCTTTCCACCATCAACTGAGTTTCTCTTAAGTTCCACGGCTCATCTTTTTCCCTTCTTTTTGTTTTTCTTTATACTGCTGATTGTTCTCTGAGTTGGCACATTGCACCTTGAAGTCAAAGTACTGCACTTTGTGGTCCAAATTATCATGGCAGTAGATCACAATAAGGTTTTCACAAATTTGCTGTGGGGTTGATCCCAAACCCTCCACTAAATTTTTTGCCCCAAAGGCTTTAATATTTGTATCACTATCGCAAAAGTGTGCTAGATCGGCTTCTAGCTCTGTGTAGCGTGTACTTAAAAATGTGCCCTTCTTTTTTTATTGCAGTAAAACAAAATAGGCACAAGTGTGTTGGGCGTAGTGATGGACAAGTCACGCAACAAATAGACATAGGTTTTGATGAATTTGCGGTTAATGTCCATGAATTTACCCGTGTCGTGGTCGTCATTGTATGTATTTCTAAATAGTAGATTTTTTGGCTTTCTTGGTCTTTAAAAAGCATGTCGATGTCGTGGGTGAAGTGGATCAAAGTGGCGTTTTAGCCGTTTTGTAAAATTTGGGCGCAAAGTTGCTTAAAAGCACTTTCCAGCTCTAAGTTTTCTGTTTGGCATTGGGTGATGTATTGGTCTATAAGAGTTTCGTTAGCCTTGCTTAAAGCAAATTTGTTTTTCTTTTGCCTGCTGTATTGCTCTAAGATTTTATAGTGTGGCTCTTTAGCGATTAAGTTTTTCGTCAGCACTTCGATAAAGTTGCCAAATTGGATATGCGCTGTGTTAAGCAAGTCTAGACACATTTGACCCGAGGATTACAACCTGCAGAGGTGGCCCCAATGTAAGTTTTAGTGCTTGGAACTTAAGGACGGATGTGTGCCTCTATGTCTGTGCCCTTTTTCAGCCAACTTTCCAAAGTTTCTTTATAGTCTTGGCACTCTTGAATCCTCTGTTTGAGTTTTTCAAGATCGGTGTCTTGTGAGGCTTGGCAAGCTTGAAGGACTTGGGCATGGTGTTTTCTAATGAGCGCAAGAATGTCTTCTTGTAGGGTTTCTAATTTTGCCTTGAGCTCTTTTTTAAATTCCTCTAGCTCCGCTTCTGCCTTCGCGCGCATCATCAAATCAATCAACTCTAGCAAAAGAGTTAAGGCAGCTAAGATGGTTGTCCCCTTAATGAAACTTGCAGCCTTTCCAAGAATCCCCCCCAAAGCTTCAACAAAGCTTGTCAATACCGCCGCAAATGTTGCACTCTCAAAGAGCTTTTTGAGCATGCTTAAAAATTCCTCAAATTTGGATTCTTGATAATGAAAACCATAAGCCCCGCCCATCCCCTCTTCTTTCCATTTGTTGCCAATTTCTGCAAACTCCAAGCGCAACTCATCCTCCTCTAGCTTAAATCTTTCCTCTAAGACGCGCCTAAGCACCTCACCCTCCTCGCCTATCCAGCGTTCTATAAAGTCTTTGATGTTGTGAAGGTCTGTTTGGCTAAGGGCCTCTAGCAAACGCTCAAAATGTTGCTTGCAAAACGCCTCTAAAGATGTCTTGGCGTTGTCTATGGTTTCTTTGAGATGCTCAAACTCTAAAGACATGCCTCGGCACTTCTCATCTAAAGTCTCAATCTCTTGACACACCGCCTCTAGTGCTGCTCTGCCTTTTTTAAGTGGGGGGTGCAAGAGCGCAATCATGGTGCTCTTTACAGATTCTAAAGCCAAGCGCTGTGCCCCATTGGCCTTAATTTTTGCCTCTGTGGCTTGCTGTAAAAGACCTATACGTGAGAGTTGCCCAAACTCTTCAGGGTGTTTGAGCCAATGATCGATGCCCTCATCATAGGGGTTAGCCGCCACAGCCACAATGTCTAGCTTTTGGGCTTGCTCGAGACTAATGATCCTCTGTAACTCCTTGCACACCGTCTCTTTTTTGATCTCTAATGTGCGTTTGTAGCCTTCTTCGTTTTTGAGATTCACCACCTCATCAAATTTAGAGAGCACAAACACGCTTCTAGGCAAGAGATCGAGCTCTTGAAACAGCCAGCGCAACTCTTCGTGCTGACTCTCTTTAATGGGGTTACTTGGGTCCATCACATACAGCACTAAATGCGCCTCGCTCACATACTTGTGGGTGATGTCCTTGTATTTTTGCACGCCATCTGCCCCGTATTTCTCTTTAAAGCCAAAGAGTCCGGGGGTATCCACCAACACAATGCCCCCCTTGACTGCGTAAGTTTTCACCTCATCCGTAGATTCCTCATGGGCGATTTTCATTTTTTTAGCTTGCTCTAAATCCCCAAGCCACGCCGCTGCAATGGAGGTTTTGCCACAAGAAAACTCCCCCACCAGCACTACCTGTAATATACCCTGCTCTTTGGCATGGGCGATCTTTTCCTCAAAGCCCCTCTCTTCAACCATCCCCAGCCCCTCCCCCTCGCGCATAAATTCCGCCAGCGCATCTAAGAGAGCCCCCATTTGTCCGCTCTTGTCTAATCCTTGCACCCTTCACTCCCTTCTTTAAATGGTTGGCTACACGCTTTTAAGCGCGCCACACTTGTATTTAAATCCGCACACAACCCCTCCCCCTGCTCCAACATCTCCTCTAAACGCTTGCCAATGGCCTGTTGGCACTTCTCTAGTGCTTGGCGCACCCCCTCAAGAAGCACCCCCTTCTCTAGCACGCTTAACAATCCTTGAGCCAGTTTTAGTTTGCCCTCCAACTCTTGTTTGTCAGAAATATTCCAAAAATGCAGATCCTCGAGCTTAGCCTTAGTCTTTTGGATTTCCTCCTGCACCTCTTTACGACCCATAAGACCCACGGCACACTTTAGGCATTTAAGGGCATGATCTAAGGTCTTATCAAAAGTCTTGCGTTGTTCGCTTCTCTTATAATCATCATCAACGGCTTTTCTCAACGCCTTATACAGCAAATACACCCCAAGTGCCGTAAAAACTGCAAGAGCAACCACCCCCTCAAGCATAAACAAGCTCGCAAAGGTCATCCCTGCACCCAAAAGACTGGACCAATCAAATCCGCTGTCCGTCTTAAAAGTGTGGTCGCTAAAGTTATGGCCATGCTTGTCAAAATCCGCGCCATGGCGCTTAAGCACGCCCGCTTTGAGCCGGATTTCACGCAATAAATCCTCCACACCCGCTTTGAATTGACGCTCGCACACCTCTAGTGTGTTTTTCACCTTTGCAGCAAACACTTGGGCTTGCTCTTTTAAAACCTCCTTAGTCTTTGCCTCAAAGCCCTCATCGCTTAATGTTGGTATGGGTAATATTGTGCGTATGGGTAATATGGATATGGGCATATCTCCATAGATGCATCTATACATGGCATCTTCGCTGGCATTTTTAAAGCGCACAATGAGATTATCCAACTCTTTTTTTAAAGATACAAGCGTTTTTTGGCACAACAGATCAAGCTTGGGGATTTTTAAATCCACGCTTTCTTTAAACGCCTTGTGGCACTCTTGCATGGTGTGCAGGGCTTGGTGGGCACTCTTGGTGCAACGCTGCAGGGCACAAAAGGCCTTGTAACATTGGGCTTGATAGACGATCTCTTGCTGTTGCTTGGCGATGTGGTGGAGTAGATCGCATGAGTCGTTGAAGTGGCTCCACTCTAAAAGTTCTGGCGCACTTTTATGCCTTAAAAATTCTTGTTGATCGAAGAGAAAATCGCATCCCTTGGGGTCTTTGGGGTCCAAACACTTTGCTAGTGCCAAAAACGCCACATAGGCACACACGCTTCTATGCCCTTGGTAGTGTGGCCCTAACACCTCTCGCATTTTAGCGTCCGCATCCTCTAGGGCGTGTTTTTCACCGCCAACTAGGGGTTTTTGTAACAACTTAGGGTTTGTTACGCCCCTGTTGTGGAAAAAATAAACCCGGCTTTGGTCGTTTAAGTAGCTCTTGATCTTTTGAAGTGTGCCCTCTTGAGGGGGTGTGGGATTTTTAGAAATATAAAAAATGACATGGGCTTTGGCGCAAGCCTCCTTAATAAACTCTTCAACCTGCGCCTCATCGCCCTCGATTCCGGGCATGTCTAATAGGGTAACCTCCCCCCCCCCATTAGCAAGGGTGAAGGTGTAAGGGGTGATCGCTTGGGTAAAATCTATGTGGGCATCAATGATCGCCCCATCGGCTAAAGGCGCTGTGTCCTCTTGCGCTTCTTGAAACAAGCGCTGTTCTAATGCTTTGCTGGGCTCGTTGAAAAAAAGGCGCAACGCCTCAATGAGCGTGGATTTGCCCGCATTGGTCTCGCCAAAAAGGGCGATCGTAATCTTCGGCTCTTGCTCTGTTTCTAAGTCTTCTAGCCGTCTTAAACTTTGGGATTTCAGCTCTTCAAAATCTGCTCGCGCGCTTTCCAACCACGCCCCAAAGATTGGGTGTTTCTTTGATTGGCTAAAAATCTCAGTGATTTTAGCTAATTCTTCTCTCGCACTAGCAGTGCTTGGGCGTGAGCGCATCGTTAATCCTCGATCACCACTTTTGCCAAAAGATACGCCCCATACCCCAACAACCCAAAGAGCAAACAGCAGTCAAAAACCTTCTGTTGTTGGCCGTTTAAAAACCAAAGTGGCATGCAAACCCCCTTAAAAATTTCCGCCCATTGTATCTAATTTTGTCTAACTTTTTTCCAAATCACAGGATTTAGCCCACAAATAGCGCAACTCATTTAAGGGGATCAACTCCCCTTTGTGGTGGGTGTAGAAGTAGTCCCAGCCATTGTGGTTAATCTTATTTAAAAGTTTTGCGCTCATTTTGTGAATCGACAACACCGCTTGGCTACTATCTTGCACCTGTCCACTGGCGAGGACTTGACATGCCCTAGCTTTGCTTGGGGTGTATAAGACTTGCCCCACTTGCAAATACCCACTATCCACTAGGGTTTTCATCGCCACTTTGGGGGGTCTTTTCTCAAACTCTAGGGCACTGAAAGCGTCCATTTTTACGGGGGTGCTTGCTATCCTCTCTAAAGCGGCTTGTATATAAATAGGGTCTTTTTCCATGCCTAAAAAGTTGCGCCCTAAGCGTTTTGCCACAGCCCCCGTAGTGCCCGTGCCAAAGAAAGGGTCGAGCACCAAATCCCCCGGCTTAGTTGCCATTAAGAGCAATTTTTCTAAGAGTTTTTCGGGCTTTTGGGTGGGGTGGAGCTTTTGCCCCTTGTTGTCTTTGAGCCTCTCTACCCCCACGCATAGGGGGATTTCCCAAATGGATTTTTCTTGTTTGCCCCCATTTAGGGCTTTTAGGGTTTTGTAATTGAAGGTGAAGGGGGTCTTCTTGTCCTTAGCGCACCAAAGCAGGGTTTCGTGGGCGTTGCATAGACGCGTGCCATTAAAATTTGGCACGGATTGGACTTCGCCCATATCATGTCGTTGATGATCCAAAAGCCCAAATCCTGCATCAAAGCCCCCAGGCGGTGAATGTTTTGAAATGAGCCGATCACGCAGATACTCCCTTTTAAAACCCGTTTGCACTCACTAAGCCAAGCCTTACTAAAGCCGTCGTAATGGGCGAAGTCTTTAAACTTGTCCCACTCTGCAGCCACCCCGCTAAACTTTGCGCCCCCCACTCTCAATAACTCCCCCTCTGTTTGCATAAAATAAGGCGGATCGGCAAAGATAAAATCCACACTTGCACTAGGCAAGGTTTTTAAAAGCTCAAGGCAATCGCCTTGTAAAATGGTGTTGGTCTGCAAAGACTAGCGTTCGATCACTTCGGTTTTTAAGCCCTGTTTGGCAAGCTCTTCTAAGAAAGGGTCTGGGTCGAGTTGCTCTAAATTAAACACGCCCTTAGCGTTTTCACCCCCCCAAATGCCCTTACAAATCATCATCGCTCCCACCACGGCGGGCACACCCGTGGTGTAGCTGATGGCTTGTGCGCCCACTTCTTCATAGCATTTTTGGTGGTCGCAGACATTGTAAATGTAAAGGCGTTTTTCTTGCTTGTTTTTATTGCCGTGTATATAACAACCTATGTTGGTTTTGCCCATGGTTTTGCCCGCTAGGCTGGCAGGGTCAGGCAAGAGCTGTTTTAACATTTGAATCGGCACAACCTGTCCCATTTTGCCATCGGTTAAAGGCACTTCAATCGGCTCAATGCCCAGCATCCCCACATTGGCTAAACAGCGCATGTGGTTTAGATACTCATCGGAGAAAGTCATGAAAAAGCGGATGCGCTTTAAGCCCTTAATGTGTTTGACTAAGGACTCTAACTCTTCGTGATAGAGCAGGTAAGAAGCCCGCTCCCCTATTTCAGGGTAAGCCCAAGTTTGCTTAATTTCTAAAGGGGCGGTTTCGATCCACGCCCCATTTTCGTAGTAACGCCCCTTTGCGCTCACCTCTCTTAAGTTGATCTCGGGGTTAAAATTCGTGGCAAAAGGGTAGGGATGTGTACCCGCATTGCAATCTAAAATGTCAATGTTATAAATTTCATCGAAGTGGTGCTTTTGGGCGTAGGCACAAAAGACATTAGTCACCCCCGGATCAAAGCCACTGCCTAAGAGCGCAAAAATTCGGGCATCTTTATACGCCTTGTCAAACGCCCATTGTTCTTTATATTCAAACTTAGCCAAGTCGGGATGTTCGTAGTTAGCGGTGTCTAGGTAGTTCGTCTTAGTCTGTAGGCATGCTTGCATGATGGTTAAATCTTGATAGGGTAGGGCAATGTTTAGCACCACTTTGGGCTGATATTTTTCAATCAAGGCCACGACTTCTTGCACGCTGTCAGCATCCACTTGCTCGCATAGGATCTCCCCTAGCCCTTTGGCCTTCACGCTGTTAGCAATGGCTTGGCATTTAGATAGGGTGCGGCTGGCTAGCACCACCCTTTCAAATAAGTGGCGGTTTTGGGCGAGCTTGTGCGCCACAACACGCCCCACGCCCCCCGCTCCAATTTGCAAGACTGTCAACATTCTATCCCTTTGTCAAAGATTGGGTTACGAACATGCTATTATACAAGTTATATTTTACCCTTTGATTAAACAGGAACGAGAAGCGCGATGACAAATGTGATCAACTTCAATGTTTATGCGACTTTAGTTTGTATGGTGGGAGTCTTGCTCTTGGGGCGCTTTGTGATCCGTCATGTAAAGTTTTTAAAAGATTACGACATCCCTGAGCCGGTCGTGGGGGGGGTGATTGTCGCGTTTGCGATCATGCTCGCCCACCACGCCTACAATTTCAAGCTCATGCTAGACTCCAGCCTTAAAGAGCCTTTAATGCTGACATTTTTCATCACCATAGGCTTGAGTGCAGACTTTGCCTCTCTAAAAAAAGGGGGCAAAATGCTGGGGCTGTTTTTGATTGCTGTAGGGGTCTTTGTCATTTTGCAAAACTTAGTGGGTGTGGGTGTGGCAAGCCTGATTGGTGTAAACCCCTTAATGGGTCTGCTTGGGGGGTCCATTTCGCTTACAGGCGGGCATGGCACGAGTGCCGCGTGGTCTTCCACCTTTTCGCAAGCCCCCTACAACTTCCCCCAAAGTTTAGAAGTATCTATTGTGTGCGCCACCTTTGGGCTAGTGAGCGGGGGGATCATCGGCGGTCCCGTGGCGCATTATCTCATTAAAAAGCATCGCCTAGAACCTAGCAAACAAGAAAAGCAGGAGCGAGAACAAGGCCCTAAACCTGTTTTTGAATCTCCTAAACAAGAACGCCTCATCACCGCTAATAGCTTCATTGAGAGTTTAGCCTTGGTGAGCATTGCGTTGTTAGTGGGGACTTTTGTCGCCAAACATGCCACTTCGGTGCATTTGGGCAGTTTTACTTTACCAACCTTGCCGACCTTTGTGTGGTGCTTGTTTGTGGGGGTGCTCTTAAGAAATATCCTAACCTATGGCAAAATCCACAAAGTCTTTGATCGCGAAGTAGGCGTGATCGGCAATGTGAGCTTGAGCCTATTTTTAGCCTTTGCCTTAATGAGTATTAACTTAATGGAGCTTGTTAATCTCGCCCTGCCTATTGCCATCATCTTGACTGTGCAAGTTGTCGTCATGATCCTTTATAGCGTGTTTGTTACCTTTCGGGTGTGTGGCAAGAGTTATGACGCAGCGGTGCTAAGCGCGGGGCATTGTGGCTTTGGGCTGGGGGCAACGCCCACGGCGATGGTGAATATGCAAACCATCACCAACCACTACGGACCTAGCCATGTCGCCTTCATTGTCGTGCCCTTAGTGGGGGCGTTCTTTGTAGACATCATCAACGCCTTAACCATTAAAGGCTTTTTAGCCCTGCCCTTCCACTACTAAATGCTCTTTGAGATTTTAATGCGTGCATGCGTTAATCACGCATGGCAGAGCCAAACTTTAGCTTTGCCTAATCCTAGCGTGGCGTGTGCCGTGCTGAGTGGCAACCACGAAGTTTTAGCCTTGCAAACACACCGCAAAGCCCACACCCCCCATGCTGAAGTGTTGGCTTTAAGGCAAGCTTTCAATGCCCTAAGCCCCACACCCTACCCTAAGCACATAGACCCCCTAGACAAAGAGAGCAACTACCATTTTTTAGCCCAAAACCACAGCGATCTATTTAAAGATTGCACCCTTGTTGTAACCCTAGAGCCGTGCAACCACTTTGGCAAGACCCCCCCATGCGCCGCCCTTTTAGAGCAACTACACCCCAAAAAAGTGGTGATCGGCACACTAGAGCCTAGCATGAAAGCTAAGGGGGGGGGCGATCGTTTAAAAAAAGCGGGCATAGAAGTTTTAAGCGGGGTGCTTGAAAAGCCTTGTAATGACCTACTCATCCCCTTTACATGCCTAGAGAGCAAGGGGGCGTTTAATCTCTTTAAAATCGCCATGCGTTTAGACGGGGACTATACTGGCAAAATCTCAGGGCAAGAGAGCCAAAACTTCACCCATAACCAACGCACCATCGCCGACCATTTAATCATCTCGGGCAAGAGTGTCCGCACCGATCGCCCCACTTTAAGCACCCGTTTTGCCACCCCGCCCTATGAAGGCTTATGTAATGTCGCCATTTTAACCAGAGATAAAACCCCCTTTGAGCCCACCATCCCCCTTTTTGGTGTCAAGGGGCGTGGAGTGCAAATTTGCCACGAAGTCAAGCAACTCCCCCTAGATAAGGGCTTTAATGTTATAGAAGGGGGGTGGGGCTTGTTTGCAAGCTTACAAGAGTATGTAGACATGCTCTTAATCCACGCCAACGCCAGTTTGCAAGGGGGGGCACAACATGCCACCCACCAACTCAACAAACGCTTTTTGCCTTTGCATAGCCAAGTCTTAGGGCAGGACATTTTGGCGTGGTTTGCATGAGATTTTACCAGCCTCTAAAGGGTTATGCCTACAACAGCGCGAGTTTATTTTTAGCCCACTTTGCCACGCCCTTCATCAAAAGGGGCGACAAGCTCTTAGACATCGGGGCGGGCTGTGGGGTGGTGGGCTTGCTCTGTGCTAGGGAGTTTAACAACCCCTTAGACTTAGTAGAAATTGACGCTGAAATGGCGGCTTTTGCTACATTAAATTGCAAAAATATGCCCCACGCTAGAGTGCACCACAGCGACTTTTTAACTTGCCCCCTAGAGCCTAATTCTTATGCTGTGGTGCTTTCAAATCCCCCCTACTACCCCACAAACAGCCTCAAGAGCCCGCATAGCCAAAAAGCCCAAGCCACGAATCAAAGTTATCTACCCCTATTGGAGTTTTGCCATAAAGTGGCACAACTCTTAAAACCACAGGGCTACTTTGTGCTCTGCTACCACGCCAGCTTGACAGATAGCCTATTAAGTGCCCTAGAAAAAGCCAAACTCAAACCCACCTTACTGCGTTTCGTCCATCCCTTTCAAAGCCACAAGGCGAGCTTAGTCCTATGCACCGCGAGAAAGGGGGCAAAAAGCCCTTTAGAAATTGCCCCCCCTTTAATCACCCACAACTCCAAAGCCCAGCAGGACAACACCCCCGAAGTGGCGGCGATTTATGAAAAATTTAAAACCCACAGCATCAAGGCCTCCCTTGCCTAATTGCGCCCATTGTCAATTACCTTGCAAGGGCGAGCAGCTTACCCTAGAGCAAGAAAACACCCCCCCCCTTGTCTTTTGTTGCGAAGGGTGCCAGCAAGTTTATACGCTTTTGCACTCTTTGCAACTAGAGAGTTTTTATGACAAGCTAGGCACAAAGCCCCTAGCCCCCATCGCCCCCACCCAAGCCCACGCCAAAGAGCATTACAGCTCCCAAGCCTTTTTAGGCAAATTCACCACCCCCCTAGAAAATGGGCGGCTAGAAGTGGCATTATTACTAGAGAATATCCATTGTGCCGCTTGCGTGTGGCTCATTGAGCATGTGCTTTTAAAACAAGAGGGCATTGAGGGCGTGCAGACCAACTACACCACACAGCGGGCGTTTGTGCGTTTTAACCCCCAAGAAATAGACATCGCCACGATTTTAAACGCCATTGCGTCTATCGGCTACAAAGCTCAAGTCTATGACCCTAGGGTGCAAGACAACCATGCCAAAAAGCAACAAGAAAAAGCCTTCATCGCCCTTGTGGTGGGAGTGTTTGCGAGCATGAACATCATGTTCATCGCCATTGCCGATTATGCCGGCTACTTCTCGGGCATGGACTCTAACATGGCGTTTAAGCTCCACATGGCATCGTGGGTTTTAGCCACGCTTGCGCTTTTCATCACGGGGGCGGTGTTTTTAAGGGGGGCGTTTTACGGCTTAAAACATGGCGTGGTGGGGATGGATTTGAGCGTGAGCGTGGGGGCTTTAGGGGTGTATTGTTACTCCATTTACGCCGCCTTTAGCGGGGCACGCCCCTATTTTGAGTCGGTGAGCATGCTCGTAACCTTAGTCTATATCTCTAAATTCTTAGAGCTCAAAGCCACCTACAGAGCAAACGCCCTTTTAGATAGCCTACAAAGTGCTTTGCCCTTGCAAGTGGCGGTGTTAGAGACTGAGGGCACAGAAACTAAACGAGTGCTAAAAGACCCCCAAGACATCCAAGTGGGGGCGTTGATAGAAGTCTTGCCCGGGGAGTGTGTGGCCCTAGATGGCGTGCTAGAGAGTGCAAGTGCAGAAGTCAGCACGCAGGCTTTTAATGGGGAGAGTTTGCCCAGCCACTTAGAAAAAGGGGCGTGTTTGCTCTCTGGCTGTGTCAATGTGGCGGGGGCGTTCACCTACAAAGTGAGTGCCCCTTTTAAAGCTTCGTTTTTAAGCCAAATGGTGGAGCTCGTGCAAAAAAGCTTTATAGAAAAGCCCCACATACAAGATCAAGCGGACAAACTCGCCCGCTACTTTGGGGGGGTTGTGCTCGCTTTAGCCGGGCTTGGCTTTGTCTTTTGGGCGGTTTTTGCTAGCCTAGCCAAAGCGTTTTTTGTGGCGATGGGCGTGGTGGTGGTGGCGTGCCCTTGTGCCTTTGCCCTAGCCGCGCCCATTGCGCTCGTGCTGGGCAGCCAAGCCGCCTTTAAGAAGGGGGTGTTGTTTAAGAAAAACAGCAGTTTAGAAAGCCTAGCTAAGGCAAGCACTTTATTTTTAGACAAAACGGGCACGCTCACCAAGAGCCTTTTAAAGGTGCAAACCCACACCACCCACGCCCCCTATGATTTAGGGCAACTCTTAGGCTTGCTGTGGCACAACCCGCACCCCATCGCCAAAAGTTTATGTGCGTTCTTAAAAGAGCAAGCACAGCCGGCAATCGTGGAAAACTTGCAACAAGAAAACGGCGGGTTAAGGGCGTGTTGCAAGGGACATGTTTTGCACGGGGGGTCTGTGGCTTACTTAGCCCGTCAAGGCGTGGCTGTGGGAGATTTAAAGGCGGACTTTGCCTACAGCGTGGATAAGCACCTCGTGGCAAGTTTCACCTTACAAGCCAGTTTAAAGCCTAAAGCCCTAGAAGTGGTGCAGGGCTTGAAAGATAGGGGGTTAAAAATCGCCATTTTGAGCGGAGATGGCTCGCCTAGCGTCTTTGCCCTTGCTAAAGAGCTCAATTTGCCTTGTTTTGCCCCCCTAAGCCCCCAGCAAAAGCTAGAGCATGTGCAAAATGCCCTCGCACAAAAAGAAGTCGTGGTGATGGTGGGCGATGGCTTGAACGACACGCTAAGCCTTGCACAAAGCCAAGTTTCTATGTGCATGCACGAGGGGCATGACTTGAGCCTACTTTATAGCGACATCATCTTATTAAACAACAGCATAGAAGGGGTGCTCATCGCCTTTAAAGTGGCAAAACGCACGCATCAATGCATTCAGCAAAATCTCGCCATTAGCCTCTGTTACAACGCCCTATTTATCCCCTGTGCGCTATATGGCGTCATCACCCCCTTAATCGCCGCCCTTGGCATGGGCATAAGCTCGCTCTTAGTCGTGGCTAACAGCTTTCGGCTACGCTTTTAAGGATTCCTAGCACCTTTTTAGCGGTGTCTTTGGTTTGCTCTAGGCTCATTTTTTGGTGGCAGGGCAAAGAGATCTCCGCCTTGTAGAAGTCTTGGGCTTTAGGTAATTCTTGCACGCCTAGCAAGTTTTGGTAAAGCTTAAAAGTGTGTATGGGCTTGTAATGCACTTGCACGCCCATTTGTGCCTGCACCAGCGCGTCTAAAATCAAGGTCTTTTGCGCCCATAAATAGGACTTTAGCAAAATGGGGTATAAATGGTTTGCGCTCTTGATCTTGGGGCTTAGGGTGGCGTGCAAACAAGTGAAATAGGGATTGTCTTTAAAGAGCTTGTCATACAAGCACGCAATCTCTTCTCTCTTGGCGATAAAGCGATCCACTTTTTTAAGCTGACTTAAACCCAAAGCCGCCTGTAATTCATTCATACGGAAGTTAAAGCCCAAACTCTGCACTTCTGTGTCCCAGCCGTCCTTTTCCACCCCGTGTGAAATAAGCAGCTTTAAGCGGTGGTAAAGTGCGCCATCATTTGTGGCGATCGCCCCCCCCTCAGCGGTCGTGATGGACTTAATGGCGTGGAAGCTAAACACGCTCGCATCTGCAAGCCCCCCGATTTTCGCCCCACAATACTCCCCCCAAAGGCGTGTGAGCTGTCGCCAAGAAAGAGCAGCCCGTGTTTAGTGCAAAAGGCTTTAAGGGCGGCGACATCCACACTCGCCCCCCCATAATCCACACCCACCACCGCCTTAACCCCCGACTCTAGGCAATTTTCTAAAAGTGCAGGGTTGATATTGCCATCTTGTCCTATGTCGCAAAAAATCGGGGTGGCGTGGTTAGCAAGTAGCATGCTCGCTGTGGCGACAAAACTTAGGGGCGTGGTGATGACTTTAGAGTGGGCTAAGTCTAGGGCGTGATAAAGCATAAACAACGCCGTGGTTGCGCTCGTGCAAACCACGACATGTTTGACACCCAAATAATCCGCCAAAGCCCTTTCAAACTGCTCTGCTAAAGGACCTTGCGCCAAATGTGCCCCTTGCAGAGCTTCTTGCACCGCCCTTAAGTCGTCCGTATCGATGCACTGTGTGCTGTAGGGATTGAGTGCCAAAAGTCGCCTTACTGCTTGATGATCTCGATGCCAGCGGGGGGGGTGAATTGAAAAAGACTGGAGGCTAGGGGGATGTTGGTTTGCACTTGGCTGAAAGTGATTTCCACCTGGCTTTGCATTTTGTCGGTGTAGTTGAGTTTATAGGGCAGACCACCTTTTAGGGTCAGGTAGTAGGTGGTGTGGTTGATTTTGGCTTTGTAGCGCCCATCTTTTGCCACTTGGCTTTTTTAAGGATGGCAAAAAAGTCTAGAGCTTTGCTTAACTTCGTGTAGGTGGCTTGCAGCAATCTAGGCTCGTAGATGATGACTTGCTTGTCTTGCATGTAAACTTCTTTGGGGCTAGGCTTGGTGTAGCTCCACTTAGCAAAAAAAGGGGTCTTGGCGAGGATTTGCCCTTCATAGGTGGGGTTAACGGGAGAAGGAGTCGTGCCGAGCACCACTTGCTTAAAGTGGGCACTTAGACTGGTGAATTGCAGGGGAGCGGAAACCAAGAATTGGAAACAAAGGATCAACAGATAGGCGCGCATGGACTCCCTTTTTATAGGGAATTTTACAAAATTTTGTTAGAATCTGCACTTATACAAAAAGACAATTTGTCCTTGGGATTTGAGGGATGTTAGGAATGATAAAAACCATTCTAGGTAAAGTTATTGGTACAAAGAATCAACGGGAAATCAGACGCTACCAAAAACGGGTGGCAGAGATCAACGCGCTAGAAGCTGAAGTGCAGGTCTTAGACGATGGGGCATTGCAAGAGCGCTTTTTTGGCCTGAAAGAGGCGGTGCAAAAGGGCGAAAAGGACTTACAAGAGGTCTTGCCCCTAAGTTTTGCGATCACCAGGGAGGCTTCAAGGCGTATTCTTGGCATGCGCCACTTTGACGTGCAGCTCATTGGAGGGATGGTCTTGCACGAGGGCAAGATCGCCGAGATGAAAACGGGCGAGGGCAAGACTTTGGTGGCGACCTTAGCCGTGGCTCTAAACGCTTTGGGGGGGCGCAGTGTGCATGTCGTTACAGTCAATGACTACTTAGCCCAAAGGGATGCGACCCAAATGCAGCCCTTGTATAATTTCTTGGGTTATAGCGTGGGCGTGGTTACGGGGGGCGTGGGCGATGGAGAACGCCTAGAGATTTACGCCAACGACATTGTCTATGGCACGAACAACGAATTTGGATTTGACTACCTTAGGGATAACATGAAGTACTCCCTAGAGCAAAAGGTGCAAAAAGAACATGCCTTTGCGATTGTGGACGAGGTGGATTCGATCTTGATCGATGAAGCCCGCACACCTTTAATCATCTCAGGCCCTGTCAATCGGCGCATGGAGAATTACGAGCGTGCCGACATGGTCGCTAAGAACATGCAACCTGAAGTCGACTTCACCATTGATGAAAAAAATCGGGTGGTGTTGATCACCGAAGAGGGCATTAAAAGGGCAGAAGAACTCTTCGGTGTAGACAATCTTTACAGTCTGGAAAACGCCATACTCTCCCACCACTTGGATCAAGCCCTCAAAGCGCACTATCTCTTTGCCCGCGATAAGGACTATGTCGTGGCTAATGGCGAGGTGGTGATCGTGGATGAATTTACGGGCAGGCTTAGCGAGGGGCGGCGCTTTAGCGAGGGGCTGCACCAAGCTCTAGAGGCGAAAGAGAAAGTGGGTATTAAAGAGGAGAGTCAAACTTTAGCCGACATCACTTTTCAAAACTACTTTAGATTGTACGACAAGCTCTCTGGCATGACGGGCACCGCGCAAACAGAGGCGACCGAGTTTTTAGAAATCTATAATTTAGAGGTCGTGTCTGTGCCCACAAATTTACCCATCCAGCGTAAGGATTTGAACGATCTCATCTATAAGAGCGAGCGGGAGAAGTTTGAGGCGGTGGTGGCTAAGGTCAAAGAGCTGCACGCCATGGGTCAGCCCGTGTTGGTGGGCACGGCGAGTATCCAAAAGAGCGAGGCACTGCACGCCCTACTGCAACAAGAGCGCATCCCCCACACCGTGCTCAATGCCAAACAGCACACCAAAGAGGCGGAGATCATCAAAGACGCGGGGCTTAAGGGGGCTGTTACCATCGCCACGAACATGGCGGGGCGGGGCGTAGACATTAAGATCAGCGAAGAGATCAAGGCTTTGGGCGGGCTTTACATCATCGGCACAGAGCGGCACGAAAGCCGTCGAATCGACAACCAACTAAGGGGACGCTCTGGAAGGCAGGGCGATCCGGGGGTGAGTCAATTTTATTTAAGCCTTGAGGATGGCTTGCTTAGAATCTTTGGCAGCGATCGCATCAAGGGCGTGATGGAAAAGTTGGGCTTACAAGATGGCGAATACATCGAGTCTAAATTAGTGACGCGCTCCGTGGAGAACGCCCAAAAGAAAGTAGAAGCCCTGCACTTTGAGAGTCGTAAGCACCTGCTAGAGTATGACGATGTCGCCAACGAGCAGCGCAAGACCGTCTATAAATTCCGCAACGAACTCTTAGATGAAAACTACGACATCGGCGCGCGCATTGCTGAGAACCGCCAATACACCGTGGCACGCATTTTGGAGAACAACCAAGCTTTTAAAGAACAGGACTTCTCGGACGAGGACTTAGAAAACGCCGCCAAAGCCTTACAAGAGGATTTCAGCACGGCCATTGACTTTAGCCCCTTGCAAGAAAGAGATTTTAACTCTGTGGAAAACTTTATTTTAGAAGCCCTAGAGGTGCAATACGCCGCCAAAATGGCGCATGTGGAGGATCAAAACCGAATCGAGCGGGTGGTGTATTTGCAGATTTTAGACAACGCTTGGCGCGAACACCTTTACACCATGGACAATCTCAAAACAGGCATTGGGCTTAGGGGCTATAACCAAAAAGACCCCCTTGTGGAGTATAAAAAAGAGAGCTATAACCTCTTTTTAGAGCTCATCGACTCCATAAAAGTAGAGGCGATCAAGACCTTTTATAAACTTGAATTGATCGCCAACACCCCAGAAGACACCGATCGCTTTTTGAGTGGCTTAGAGGACGATCCATTAGAACTTAACTTCAACAACCAAGACATCGAAGCGGGATTGAGCAATTGGGCAGAGTCTAAACCAAAGACCATCGCTAGAAACGCCCCTTGCCATTGCGGCAGTGGCAAAAAGTATAAAAATTGCCATGGCAAGAGCGGACCTAAAAAAGGCATTTTTGCAACCAACAACAAACCCACGGATGTCTAAAACTTCTTTAGTGGCGTTTTTAGTGCGCCGCTATCTGCGCTTTGACAAGACCCAACCTTTCATCAGCATCACGGCGATCTTAGCCTTTTTGGGCGTGGGCGTGGGCGTGATGGTGCTCATCGTGGCGATGGCGATCATGAATGGCATGAACGCCGAGTTTGAAAAAAAGCTCTTTGTGATGAACTACCCGCTCACGCTCTATGCGACAAGCTACTACGGCGTGGAGCAAAGGACTTTAAGCGCCCTAGAAAAACGCTTCCCAAATTTGCGTTTTAGCCCTTATTTACAGAGCCAAGTCGTGGCGCGTTTTAATGGCATGCTGAGTGGAGGCATGCTTTTTGGTGTGGATATACAAAAAGAAGTGCAGATCAACAACATTTTAAAAAAGGGGTTAGAAGGGGTCAATTTACAAGCTTTCAAACAGGCCCCTTTTAATTTAGTGGCAGGCAAGGGCTTTAAGGAATCTCTGCTCTTAGGCAACACACGTAGCGTTGATTTGTTCTTCACGAAGTTAGAGCCTACGGGCTTTGTGCTTTCGCCCACAATGAAACGCTTTAGTTTGAAAGGCTTTTTTGAATCGGGACTCAAGGCTTACGATGGCAGTTATTTATACACAAATATAGAGGCTCTGCAAGCAATTAGGGACTTACCTGCGGGGGTGTATGACGGCGTGCACGTTTACTCCAAACATCCCATGCAAGACATGGAGAAAATCAAACAAGCCCTTAAAGAAATCCCCAACAATGGTGTAGACATTGAGGGGTGGTGGCAACAAAATGGCAACTTCTTTTCGGCCATGGCGTTAGAAAAGCGTGCCCTTTTCATTGTGCTCATGCTCATTATTTTAATGGCTTCGCTCAATATCATCAGCTCTCTTTTAATGGTGGTGATGAATCGCCGTAAAGAAATCGCCCTATTGCTGAGCCTTGGCGCGACCGCTAAAGAAATCCAAAAAAGCTTTTTTGCTTTGGGCTCAGTGATTGGCGTGGGGGGGATTGTACTAGGCGTGCTTCTAGCCTTTTTGGTGTTGTGGGTGCTTGCCACCTTTCCTATCATCTCTTTGCCCGCCGATGTCTATGGGATCAACAAGCTCCCCCTAGACTTATCTGTTGTGGATTTTTGCAGCACTTTAGTGGGCGCACTTGTCATTGTCGCTCTGTCTTCTTATTATCCTGCCCGCAAGGCAGCCAGTGTGGATGCATTGTCTATTTTACGCAATGAATAGCCCTTAGTGTCAACAAGCCATTTACCATTATTAAGTTGCTTTGTGTTAGAATCGACTCGTTCTTTGTTTATTTTTAACACAGGACTAAATCTAGTGGAGAAACGCCTTGAAGAACATTTATGTAGGGAATTTGGTTTATAGCGCAACAAATCAGGAGGTTGAGGAACTCTTTAGCCAGTTTGGTGCCGTAAACTCTGTGAAGTTGATCCAAGATCGCGAAACAAAGAGACCGAAAGGTTTTGGCTTTGTGGAAATGGAAGACGAGGGCGCACAACAAGCCATCGCTAAGTTGGACAACACGGACTTTATGGGTAGGACCATTCGGGTAACAGAGGCAAATCCCCGCAAGTAAACCTAATACCCCAAAGAGGCTTTGCGCTTTTGTTGCCTGTGGTAGGCAAGCGCGAAGCGGTGTGCTTCATCTCTCAAATTCTGTAAAAATTGTAGCCGCACGTCTTGTGGTTCTAGATGCCAAGTTTGCTCCACGCTATAAATTGTATCCGCCACATCCCCACCCCCTTTTGGCTCTTTTGTTTGCCTTTTCTTTGGCTAAGGCCACCACCGCCACGCGAGCCCCCACGCTCTTTAGAATTTTCGTGGCTAAGAGGGCTTGAGCCCGGCCGCCATCTAAAAGCCACAAATCGGGTAAGCCCCCGTGTTTGGTGCGCCTTTCTAGCATTTCTTGCATTTGGGCGTATTCGTCTATGCCTCTTAGGCTGTAGCGTCTGTAAGCACTTTTAACCCATTTGCCCCTAGAATACACGACCATCCCCCCCACGCATGCGCTTTGAGCGTGGTGGCTCACATCAAAAACTTCAATGCGTTTAGGGGGTTTGCTAAGCCCTAAGAGCTCTTGCAAGAAACGCCCCATTTGCACTTCGGGCTGTTCTGTGCGCTTGAGTAGGGTCTGTACGGCTTGCCAATAATCTCTAAAAATCGCCGCTTCTTCAAAACGCTCCTTAGTGGCTAAAACACGCATGCGCTCTTTAAGTCGGGCGCATAATTTGTCTTTATGCTCTAGCAAGTCTAGGGCTTCTTGCACGAGGGGGGCGTATTCTTGTGGGCTCACTTTGCCGCTGCAAGGGGCTAAACAACGCCCCATTTGGTGGAAAATGCAGGGTTTTTTGCCTTTTAAACAATTCTTGCTTTGCACTAAGGGGATTAAACTTTGCACGCTTTCTAAGAGCTCTAAAGAGGCGAGGCTAAAGGGGCCAAAAAACACCTACACCCTTCTAGGGGCTCTCTGGTGCGCTCTAGGGTGGGGTAGGGTTTGTTTAAGTCTAGGCAAATGTAGGGGTAGGTTTTGGAGTCTTTTAAAAGGATGTTGTATTTGGGTTGTTTGGTTTTAATGAGTTTATTTTCTAAAAGTAGGGCTTCTTCTTCGCTTGCTGTGGTTTGCACTTGCAAATGGGCGATTTGGCTTGTCATCCGTTGGATACGGACGCTGTTTTTAGGATTAGGGACGAGTTGCTCGCCTTGTATTTTAAAGTAACTCAAAATGCGTTTTTGTAAATTCTTTGCCTTACCGACATAGAGCAGGTTATCTTTCGCGTCAAAATACAGATAAACCCCACTGGTAGTGGGGAGATTCTCAAGGGTTTTGCGATCCATTGTGCTTTTTAATGCAGGTGCGGATATTTTCTAGAATTTCTCTTAAAGCCGGGTCGCTAAAGGGGTTTTCAAAGTCGCCTTTTGCCCGCTCATTGTAGTAAAGTTTGGGGGGCTTGGTTTCAAACTCTTGTTGTATGCGCTTGGGGAGGTAGCCTTGCACTTCCGTGGGCTGTGTGGGGAGGTCTAATTTTTTAGCGGCGTTTAAGAGAATGGGGGTGTAATAGCTCTTTTGCCCATTAAAATACAACTGGGCGCTGGGGTGCTTGAAGACAAGCAAAAGTTTAGTTTGTTTCAATACAATACAGCGCAGTCCTATAAGAATACCTTGTGGGAGGTATAATTTCAACTGCTCGAGTTGCAAGCGCACTTTTAGGGGGGCTAAGTGGGGTTGCTTTAAGAGCTGGGAGAAAATCTTTTGCGCGTTTTTCATGTTTGCATTTTAGCATGTTTGCTGGCCGGCTGTGGCTTTAAAGCCCCCCCTTTTTACAAGACCAACAAAGCCCCCATAACAAAACCCCAAACCCCTAGCACAAACCACATGATCCAAGAAGAATAGATTTTGGATATAATGGGGGCTTTTAGCGGAGAAATGCATGTTTGAGCCTTACCCCTTTGAACGCCTAAGAGAATTGTTAAAAGATTGCAAGAGGGGGGGGGTGCCCCTAGATTTGTCGATCGGTGAACCGCAATTTGAAACCCCTCTTAGCGTACAAGACACCTTAAAAGCCCACACCCACGAACTACGCTTTTACCCTAAAAGCAGCGGTGAGGACTTTTTAAAAGAGGCGCAAATGGCGTTTGTGAAAAAACGCTTTGGTGTGGAGTTGTCTAAAGAGCAGGTGATCCCCACCTTTGGCTCTAAAGAAGTTTTATTTAGCTTGCCTATTTTCTATCTACACGACAAACAAGCCCCTAAAATCGCCTTTGCTAACCCCTTTTATCAGGTCTATTTAGCCAGCGCAAGGGTGGCACGGGCGCAAGTGGTCTTGATGGATTTAAGCCTAGAAAATGACTTCACGCCCACGCTAGAGCAAGAAGCTGACTTAGTCATCTTAAACTCGCCTAACAACCCCACAGGGCGCACCCTAGATTTGGAGGAACTCAAAGAGTGGGTGCAAAGGGCTTTGGATGAGGATTTTCTCTTAGTCAATGACGAATGTTACAGCAACATCTACGCCACCACCCCCCCGAGCGTTTTACAAGCGTGCATAGAGGTCGGCAACACAGACTTTAAAAATGTCCTTGCCATCAATTCTTTATCCAAAACCCTAAGCGCACCAGGGCTTAGAAGTGGCTACATCGCCGGGGATGCTCAAATTTTAAAGCCCTATCAAGTCTTTAGAAGTTACAGCGGTTGTGCCTTGCCTTTGCCCTTGCAACACGCCAGTGCCGTAGGGTGGCTAGATTTAAAAGTCCAAGAGCAAATCCGTCACATTTACGCCAAAAATCTAAACCTCGCCCAAGAGATTTTAAGCGTGCCCGTTTATCCCACAAGCTTTTATGTGTGGCTAGAAGTGAAGGACGGGCAGAAATTTGCCAAGCACCTTTACACCACAGAGGGGCTAAAAGTCTTGCCTGGGGCGTTTTTGGGCTATGGCGATAGCCCACACACTAAGGACTTTGTCAGGGTGGCTTTGGTCTATGCCCCCGATCGCCTAGCCCCCGCCCTAAACGCCCTTAAAAACGCCCTAGACAGCTACTTATGCTAGATCGCCCCATCCATACTTATAAAATCCACTTCATCGGCATCGGGGGCATCGGTATTTCAGGGCTAGCCAAGTATTTAAAAGCACAGGGGGCGGTGGTGAGCGGCTCGGACATCGCCAAAAGCTCCATCACCACCTATTTAGAGGGGCTAGGCATCCCCATCACCATCCCGCATGATCCTAGCGCGCTCACCGACCAAGAGGTGGTGATCCACTCGGCAATCATTAAAGTGGATAATGTAGAGATCGTGGCGGCTATGGAGAAAAATTGCGTGATCCTCTCGCGCAAGAGGGCTTTAGAGTATATCTTGGGCGATAAACGGGTGTTTAGCGTGTGTGGAGCGCATGGCAAAAGCACCACCAGTGCCATGCTTTCTGCCCTATTGCCCCATTTTGGGGCGATCATCGGGGCATCGTCTAAAGCCTTTGGCTCCAATGTGCGGGAGAGCCAGAGCCCTAGTTTGGTCTTTGAGGCAGACGAGTCAGACCAAAGTTTTCTAAGCTCCAATCCCTATTGTGCCCTTGTTACAAACGCTGAAGTGGAGCATTTAGAGGGCTATAACTACGATTTAAAGGCGTTTTATCAAGCTTACACAGATTTTATCAAAATGGGAAAAAGGCGTGTCATCAATGTAGAAGACCCCTTTTTAAAGGGTTTGGATTTAGAGGCGATCCGCCTAAACCCCAGCGAGGACATCAGCCACATTGAATACTTTTTAAAAGAGGACGAGCCCTACACCCGTTTCACCTTGAAAGATTACGGCAAATTTGAGGTGTGGGGGCTGGGCGCACACACGGCACACAATGCGAGCCTAGCGATTTTAGCCGCCTTAGAGGAATTGCCCCTAGAAGAGCTGAGAAAAAACCTTTTGGACTTCAAGGGCATAAAAAAACGCTTTGACATTTTGCAAAAGGGGGAGTTTGTACTCATAGACGACTATGCCCACCACCCCACAGAAATCGCCGCCACTTTGCAAGCCTTGCAAACTTACGCTGACTTAAAAGGGCTTAAAGAGGCGGTGGTGTTTTGGCAACCGCACAAATACTCCCGTTTATTTGACAATCTCAAGGGCTTTCAAGAGTGCTTTAACCACCCGATTGTGAGCCAGCTTTACATCTTGCCCGTGTGGCGGGCGGGCGAAGCTGTAAGAGAGCTAGACATGCAAGCCTTGTTCGGGCATTTACAGCCCACCTTCATCGACCGCCTTTGGCGCACCCAAGAGGGGCTAGAGTTGTTCGTGCAAGGCGTGAAAATCCGCACCCTTAAAAGAGGGCTAGCCATTGGCTTTGGGGCGGGCGACATCACCACGCAACTTAGGGGAGAAGTGTGAGCGGGTGGATTGTTTTAGGCTTAGTCCTTGTGCTGTTGTGGTTTTTACTCAAAGACTTCTTTGGCAGGGGGTTTAAGCAAAAAATCGCGGTGGTGCTGTTTTTAGGCGCACTTGCCATAGGGCTAGGGCTTTACACCTACAAGCAAGATTTAATCAATAAAGAGCAAGTCGCCTTGCAAAGAGATTTTTTACGGGGTGTGGTGCTGGATTGCAATGGGGTGAAGGTGAGCCAAAAGGATTTTAGTTTGGTTTCAGGGACTTTAAGTTTTCTTGGCAAACAAAACACCCCCATGCAAGGCGTGCTGGTGGATTTACAAACTTGCCAAAGCCCCAAATGATCGCCAAACAGCTCGATTTAGCCCCCTTTTTAGAACAATTTACCCGCTTTCTAGCCCGCCCTAAAGACATCACCTTTCACTTCCCCGAGCACACTTGGATGCATTTACAAGAGCTTGAAAGCCTAGAGCTTGCCCCCCACCCCCCTTGCCCCCCTAAACGAGCCCTTAAAAGCCTTTAAAAAAGGGGGTGTTGCACCTTGAGGCATTGTTTGCTTTGATCCAAATCACCCGCTATTTTTTACGCCTAAAAAAGCAAGTCCCCCCAAATCCCCCACCCTTTACGCCTACTTGCAAAGCTTAAATATCCCCCAAGAGTTGTTGCAATTAGAAACGCACATGCAAGAGGAAGCGGGCTTTAAGAGCGGGTTTTACCCCGAGCTAGACGCACACCAAGAGAGCCTACAACGGCTCAAAAAATCCCAACAAAAAATCTTTAGCCAAATCTTGGGGCAAAAATCTTTAGAGCCCTACCTAGTCGATCGCCAAGTGCATTTGGTGCAGGGCATAGAAACCTTGCTACTCAAACCGGGCTTTTCTAGCGTGTTTAAGGGCATTGTGATTGCCCGCTCGCATAGCGGACAATTTTACATAGAGCCCTTAGAGGCAAAAACTTTAAGCCATAAAATCCAAGAAACCCGCGCCGAAATAGAACATTGCTTACAACAAATCTGCACCCAATGGAGCACGAAATTCCACCCCCTATTTCTCTTTTTACGCTTTTTTGACAAGCAATTTGACTACCTAGACCACCTACAAGCACGCATTAGCTTTGCCAAAAGTTTGGGTTTAAACTTTGTCAAGCCCAATACCAGCGGACAATTCGTGCTCAAAGACTTCGCCCACCCCAGCCTGAAAGAGCCCAAGCCCTTAAGCGTGGATTTCAACCATTCTTTATTGCTCGTTACGGGCGTGAATACGGGGGGCAAGACCATGCTTTTAAAATCCGTGCTTGCCAGCGTGTGGCTGGCTAAACACTTCTTGCCCTTTAAGATCAACCCCCACCACTCTAAAATCCCCCACATTGAGAACATCCAAGCCATCATCAGCGACCCGCAAAACAGCCAAAACGACATCTCCACCTTTGCCGGACGCATGCTTGACTTCACCCACGCTTTAAACACCCCTAACCTTCTACTCGGCATAGACGAAATCGAGCTAGGCACAGACGCAGCAGAAGCCAGTTGTCTTTACAAAGCCCTCTTAGAAAAGCTCATCAAAGAGGGGGCTAAAATCGTGGTAACCACCCACCACAAGCATTTGGCTTTGCTTTTAGCCAAAAACCCCTCCGTGCAACTTTTAGCCGCCAATTACGACCACCAAGCCCAAATGCCTACCTACACCTTTACCCCGGGGCTCATTGGCAAAAGCTACGCCTTTGAAACCGCTTTGCGTTATGGCGTGCCCCCTGAGCTCATCACTGAGGCAAAAGAGCTTTATGGCACAGAGCAAGAGAACTTAAACGCCTTGATTGAGCGCACCAGCGCGTTAGAGCAAGAGTTGCAAAGCAAGCAACAAGAATTGCAAGCAATGAAAGAAACGCAAGAGCAAGGCTACCAAGAAAAGCTAAGAAAAATGCAAGAGGCGCAAAGAGCCAAAGAGGCAAAATTAAACACCCTAGAGCAAAGCTACGCCCAAGCCCTAAAGCAAATGCAAGAGACGCTAAGAGAGTTTAACCGTCAAAAAAACATAAGCCAAGCCCACCAGCAAATCCAGCAAATCCAAGCCAGCCTAAAAAAAGAGCCCAAAGAAGCCAAAGAGCCCCCAAGCCTAGAAGTGGGCGATTTTGTGGGCTATGGCAAGCTTGGCGGCGAGATTGTGGGCACTAGTGGGGGGCTTTACAGCGTGGCGTTAGAAAATGGGCTCAAAATTAAAGTCAAGGCAGAGAGTTTAAAATTAAAGCCCAAACCCCAAGCTCCCAAGCCACAGGTGCAAATCAAACAAAAACCCCAAGCTAAGGGGCAAATGCGTTTAGATTTATGCGGTCTAGACACCCAAGAAGCCCTAGAGCAAGCCCAAGATTTCTTAGCCAACGCTTTGCTGGCCGGCTTTGAAGAGGTGCTGATTGTGCATGGCAAGGGCAAGGGGATTTTACGAAACGCTTTAAGAGAGTGGCTCAAAAAACACCCCAAAGTCCTCGAATTTAGCGATGCCCCCTACAATTTAGGCGGCTCTGGGGCGCAAATTGTGAAGTTATAGAATTTAACTTTGTTTGGGTTGTGCCAAAACTCAAGACTGGCTTGCTAGCCCTTTATGGAGGGTGAGGTGCCACACGCACCAAGGGGTGGTTTGTGCGCGCACACGCCATGCATCAAACATACAGAGAAACCCGATAAACCACAAGGTTTACCCACACAGCGTATAATGCTGTTTTTTCAAACTTTCAAAGGAAGATGCATGCCCCTCATCCCTGAAATTGTCGCCATGCAAGAGGCGTTTATCAAGTTGCGCCAGCAAATCCATCAGCACCCCGAGCTGGGCTTTGAAGAGATAGAAACTTCTAAACTCGTGGCTAAGAAGCTCAAAGAGTTTGGCTATGAGGTGCACACGGGTGTAGGCAAAACGGGGGTGGTGGGCGTGCTCAAAAAGGGCGATTCGCCTAGGAAAATCGGTTTAAGGGCAGACATGGACGCGTTGCCCATGCCAGAAGACAACGATTTGCCCTACAAGAGCCAAAACGCGGGTAAAATGCACGCCTGTGGGCATGACGGACACAGCGCGTCTTTGTTGTTGGCGGCCAAATATCTAGCCAACCAAGAGTTTAAAGGGACGCTTCATCTCTACTTCCAGCCCGCTGAAGAGGGTTTGGGGGGGGCTAGGGCGATGCTTGAAGATGGCTTGTTAGAAAAGTTTGGCAGCGACATGATCTTTGGCTGACACAACATGCCTTTAGGGACGGACAAAAAATTTTATCTAAAGAGTGGGGCGGTTATGGCAAGCGCAGACAGCTACACCCTAGAAATCAAGGGCAAGGGTGGGCATTCGAGCGCGCCTGAGAAGTGCAAAGACCCCATTCTGGCGGGTGTATTTTTAGTGGTGGCGCTGCAAAGCATTGTGGCTAGAAATGTTGACCCCCAGCACAGCGCGGTGGTGAGTGTGGGGGCGTTTAATGCGGGCAGCACCTTTAATATCATCCCCGATCGCGCCACTTTAAAATTAAGCGTGCGGGCTTTAGACAGCAAAAGCCAGGAGATCGTAGCTAAGCGCATTGAAGAAATCGCTAAAGAGACTGCTTTGGCTCATGGGGTGGAGATTGAGATCACCAAGCAGGGTGTTGCCACTATCACGTTTAATGACCCTAAAGCCACGGCCTTCGCCCAAGAAGTGGCAACGGAAGTCTTTGGTAAAGAGGCTTGCTGTTTTGAATATCCGGCGGCTATGGGTAGCGAGGACTTTGGCTACTTTGCGCAAAAACGCCCCTCAGCCTACGCCTTTTTAGAAAATGAAAACACCCACTACTTACACACCTCCGGCTATGTGTTTAACGATGCGCTGTTGGCCCGTGCGGCCAGCTATTATGCCTGCTTGGCACTAAAATATTTAAGCTAGCGTCAGCGTATGGTGTTTTTGGCGTTTATAGGGCTGCTTTGCCGCGTCCACAATCTTGCCAAAATGGGCGTGGTTTTTAGCAAATTGAGAAAAAGCTACATTGCCAAGGAATGGCTACACCTTTCTTGAAAAGGCTACACCAAAGAAAAAGCTACGCTTTTTCTTCTCCAAAATACACCAGCGCAGAGCCCCAAGTGAGGCCACCCCCAAAGGCATCTAAGAGCATTAAATCGCCCGTTTTGAGCTTGTCCTGTTCGTAAATTTCATTCATCGCCATGGGGATGCTGGCCGCGGAGGTGTTGCCATACTTTTGCACGGTCAAGACCACTTGCTCCTCTTTAAAGGCGAGTTGGTTTTGCACCGCTTGGATGATGCGTAAATTTGCCTGATGGGGGATAAAATAGGTGATTTGTTCTGGGGTTACGGCGTTGGCCTGTAAAATTTCTTCCACATCTTTCAGCAAAGTTTTAATGGCAAGTTTGAAAACTTCATTGCCTTTCATGTGCAGGGTTTGGGTGTCCTCATATCCGGGGCAAAAGGCACTGGCCTTAATGTTGCGTGGGGTGTAAAGGTAGTCGCCAAAGTTGCCATTGGCGGCAATTTTGACATCCAAAATGCTTTTTTTAATGTCTTCAGTGGGCGAGATCACACAAGCCCCCGCCCCATCCCCAAACAACACGCAAGTGGAGCGATCGTTAAAATCTAAAACACTGCTGCACTTCTCTGCCCCCACAATCAGCACATTTTCATACATCCCGCTTTCCACAAATGCCTTAGCAGTGGCGAGCAAATAAATAAACCCACTGCACGCGGCGATGAGGTCCATGCTGGGCGTGTTCTCTAAGCCTAACTTTGCGCTAAGGTTGCAGGCGGTGGAGGGCATGGCGACATAATCCGGGCTTAGTGTGCCCACCAAAACCAAATCAATGTCTTCTTTCTTTAGGCCTGCCCTTTCAATGGCAAGCTTGGCCGCCTGCATGCCTAAATCGCTGCTCTTTTGATCGGGGCTAGCAAAATAGCGGGTCTTGATCCCTGTACGCTTTTGTATCCATTCATCGCTGGTGTCTAACAGCCCCTCAAAGGCGCTGTTGGGGACACAATTTGCAGGCACATACGAAGCCACCGAGCGCAACATTGCATAGGGCATGGACTTCCTTTAAGAAACAGGGGGGCTTTGCACGCCCGCATTTTTATGACTGAAAGCTTGCGCCATTTTCTGTGCCACACCGCTTTCCTTGGCCCGAATTGCCTGGTAAATGGCGCATTCAATCGCCCGCGCATTGCTCTTACCGTGGCTGATGATCACGGCTTTATTCACCCCCAGCAGCGGTGCGCCGCCATACTCGGCGTAGTCGGTCTTTTGCTTGAGTGTGCCAAAGGCTTCTTTTAAGAGAAACGCCCCGATTTTGGCACTGAAATGCTCTTTGATCACGGTTTTAAAAATGCTGCCAATCGCGCTGGCGACTCCTTCGGTGGTTTTGAGCACAATGTTGCCCACAAAGCCATCACACACCACCACATCCACGCTGTTGACAAAAATGTCGTTGCCCTCCACATTGCCCTTAAAAATGGACGCGTTGTTGGCAAATAGAGGGTAATCGTGGATGAGCTTAAACGCTTCCTTGGTGAGGGTGTCGCCTTTGCTGTCTTCCTCGCCATTGGCTAAAATCCCCACCGTGGGGTTGTCGTAGCCCAACACGCTTTTAGCGTATTCATAGCCCAAAATGGCAAAGTCTAATAAATACTCCGCCTTGCAATCGGTGTTCGCGCCCACATCTAGGCACAAGCTCGCCCTTTTACCCACAGAGGGCATTAAAGTGCAAAGGGCGGGACGGCTCACGCCCTTAATGCGCCCGAGTTTGAGCGTGGCTAGCCCCATAGTCGCCCCGCTGTGCCCGGCCGACACTAAAGCATCTGCCCCATTATTTTTTAAAATATCCATCCCCACGAAGATAGAAGCCTCTTTGCGTTTGAGTGCCTCCGTGGCTTGTTCTTCCATGCGGATGTAATCGGGGCAATCGATGACCTCCACCTTAGAGGCCAAATCTTTAGAGATGAACGCCTTTGCCTTCTTGGCATCGCCCACTAAAATGGGCTCAAATGCCTTGTGCGCCAAAGCCTTAGAAACACCTTCAATAATGGGTAAGACTCCAAGGTCTGCCCCCATCATATCAACAACGATTTTCATCGTTTGTTATTTGTAATTGCCTGTGAATCGGTTGACAAAATGGGGCAATTTCCAGCTGCCGTCCTTGCCTCTAACGGGCATGGCCAATTTGGCTGTGTAGTGGGTGCGGCGTTTTCTCGCCCTTGTTTTACTCACGCGTCTATCAGGTACTGCCATTTTTCATCCTTTATGCTTGGTTTAAATAGTGGTAATCGGCTTGGATGCTCTGCACCTCAGAGCGCAGAATATCCTCCAAATCAATGACACCGCCAAAACACTCAACGGCGTCTAAGGCATCCACGCCCCAGCCCTCTAAACTCTGTTTAGGGTCAAAGACCCCATCGCAGAGCAAGAGTTTTAAATCTTGGGACAAGGTTTTGTTAAAGACTTGCGCACTTCGCGCACACACAACTTGCACCTCTCCATGCAAACGCCCCTCAAAAATAAAGAATTTGGGGGCAACGCGGCACACCTGCCCGTCTAAATGCACGCCCTCGTATTGGCATGCCACAGACTTAGCAGAATGTCCGATTTTTTGCATTTCTAGGCGCACTATTTGCTAAAGAAAAAGGCGATTTCTCTTTGGGCGTTCTCTTCGCTATCGCTGCCGTGCACGACATTAGCATCAATGTTTTCAGCAAAATCCGCCCTAATGGTGCCCGCTTTGGCGGCCTTGGGGTCAGTCGCGCCCATCAGCTTGCGGTTTTTCTCCACGGCGTTGTGCCCTTCTAACACCATCACCACCACCTCACCGCTGGTCATAAAAGCGATCAAGTCGTTGAAAAAGGGGCGGTCTTGGTGGATGGCGTAAAATTCTTCAGCCTGCGCTTGTTTTAGATGCAGGCGTTTGATTTTCACCACCTCGAGCCCCGCGTCTTCAAAACGGGTGATGATTTTGCCGATGATGCGCTTTTTCACGCCATCGGGTTTGATGATCGACAGGGTTTGCATGCGTGTCCTTACTTGAAATCTAAACCGCCCATTTTAGCAAACGAAGCTAGGGTTTTAGCTTAAGTTATTTGCCAAGTGTGTAGAAAAATGCGTTAGAGTAGGGGCATTTATTTTATAAAGGGCTTTTATGCGTTTGTTTTGGTCTTTGTTGTTGTTTATGGGGGTGTGTTGGGCAAAACCCCTAATTTATGTTTTGGCGACAGGCGGCACGATTGCGGGTAACTCTAACAGCCATTTAAGCAGTGCTTACAAGGCGGGGGTGGTGGGCGTGGATGCGCTCCTAAAGGCCGTGCCGCAGCTGCAAGAGCTCGCCACCCTTAAAGGGGAGCAAATCAGCAACATCGGCTCTCAAGAGATGGACAACGCCACTTTATTGAAGCTGGCCAAACGCACCCAAGCCCTGCTAGACAAGCCCGAAGTGCAGGGGGTGGTCATCACGCATGGCACAGACACGATGGAAGAGAGTGCATATTTTTTAAACCTTGTGGTGCATAGCAAAAAACCCATTGTTTTTGTGGGGGCGATGCGCAACGCCAGCTCACTGAGTGCCGATGGCCCCTTAAACCTTTACAACGCCGTGGCGGTGGCAGCAAACAAACAAGCGGACAACAAGGGGGTTTTAGTGGTGATGGACGGTGCGATCCACGCGGCTAGGGAAGTGAGCAAAACCAACACCACCCACACCGACACCTTTAAATCCCTAAACACCGGGCCCATTGGCTCTGTGATTTACGGACAGGTGCGCTTTTACATGCAGCCTTTAAGGAAGCACACCTTTAACAGCGTGTTTAACATCGCCAATATTAAAAGTCTGCCTAAAGTGGACATTCTCTACGCCCACGAAAATGACAATCCTAACTTCGTGCAAGCGGCATTGACTAAGGGAGCCGAGGGGCTTGTGAGTGCTGGGATGGGTAATGGCAATCTCTTCCCTTCCGTGCTCAATGTCCTGGCAGAGGCGACTAAAAAGGGCGTGGTGGTGGTGCGCTCTAGTCGGGTGGGCAGCGGCGAAGTTACCCAACCGGGCGAAATCAACGATGCTAAATACCGCTTCTTAACCAGCGACAATTTAAACCCCGCCAAAGCCCGCATTCTTTTAATGGTAGGGCTCACCAAAACCCATGACTTAAAAACCCTGCAGCGGTATTTTTTAGAGTATTAAGGATTTGCCATGCATATGGATGCCCATGAATATTTAGATTTTGAGGATATTTTGATCAAACCTAGGCGTAGCCCCATCAACTCCCGCCAGGAAGTGGATTTAACCCGCAGCTTTAAGACCAAGAGCGGGTTTGTGTTAAAAGGGGTCGGAGTGGTGGCGGCGAACATGGATGGCGTGGGGACTTTTAGCATGGCTAAAGCCCTAGCCCAGGAAAAGATGTTTACCGCCTTGCATAAATTCTACACCCTAGAGCAGTGGGTGGAGTTTGCCAAGGACAACGCCGCCATCTTGCCCTATGTGTTCATCACCATAGGCACAAGTGAGGCAGAGTTAGAAAATCTTGGGCGCATTTTAGAGGCGATCCCCATTTTGACCAACATTTGTGTAGATGTCGCCAATGGCTATAGCGCGCACTTCTTGCCCCATGTGGCTAAGGTGCGCGAGAAGTTTCCTAATAAAGTGCTGATGGCGGGCAATGTGGTGGGGGCAGAGATGAGCGAGGCACTCGTGCAAGCGGGGGCAGACATTGTCAAGGTGGGCATTGGCCCGGGCAGTGTGTGCACCACCCGCAAAATGACAGGCGTGGGTGTGCCGCAATTTTCGGCGATTGTGGAGTGCGCGCAGGCGGCGCACGCTTTAGGCGCGCTGGTGTGTGGGGATGGGGGCTGTGTTTGTGTGGGCGACATCGCTAAAGCCCTAGCCGGGGGAGCAGATTTTGTGATGCTAGGGGGGATGTTTGCCGGCCATGCCGAATCCGAGGCCAAGATTGTAGACAAAGAGGGCAAGCCCTATGCTTTATTTTATGGCATGAGTTCATACACCGCCCAAGAACACCACGGGGGGGTGCGCTCTTATCGGGCCAGCGAGGGCAAAGAAGTCTATTTGCCCTTTCGGGGGGCTGTGGCGGCGCGTTTGCAAGAGATTTTAGGCGGACTGCGCTCCACTTGCGCCTATGTGGGGGCAACCAACTTAGAGGAACTACCCAAGAGAGCGATTTTTATTCGGGTGCGCCGGCAAATTAACCCCATTTACGACCACTTAGAGAGTCCGCATGGAAGTTGACTTAATCCACGCTCGGGCACTTTACTACCGCCTGTGGCACTATCTAGTGGTGTTCGTGCACGATGAGAGGCTTTTTCAAGAATTGGGGGCGTTGGTGAGGCATTTAAAAGACTACCCCTTTGATCTAAAGACGGGGCAGAGCTGGCAAGAGTTTGATAACTTTTTGGCGCAAGGGCTAGAGGCGTTTAAAGCAGAGCAAAACGCCGTGTTGTTCGCGCCCGGGGAGCAGTTTGTGCCCTTAAGTGCGTCTTACTACTTGGAGGGGCAAGACAATGGCAAAAAACGCCTAGAGGCGATCGCGCTTTTAAAACAATCGGGCTTACACATTGAGAGCCACACGATCGGCGTGCCTGTGGCTGAGGACGATTTGGCGTTTTTGACCTTGATGATGAACGCCTTTTTAAAGGAAATGCTAGCCAATCCGCACTTCTTTGCGCTGCACGCCACGCTCTTTAAAGACTTCTTCCATTTATGTGGCGATGCCTTCATCAATGCCATTTCTACACACCAAAGAAGCGTGTGTTACAAAAATTGCGCTATAATCCTCAGCGCATTTATCCAACACGAAAGATTATTTTTTAATCTGGTCTAGGAGGTTTAATGAACGAAAGTGGGACGCGGGCAGAAAACGGAACTCCAACAAGACGTGGGGCTTTAAAGAAATTAGGGATCTTGGGTGTGGGGGCCCTCTCTAGCCAAAGCCTGCTAGCGACCATGCCTGAAAGGCGTTTTCCGGACACGGATGCTAATAGCAATGGCGTGGTGGTGGGCAAGAGCAATAAAAAAGAAATTCTTTACCATAAAACCCCCGCTTGGGAGATTTTTTATAAAAGTGCATGGTAGTTTTAAGGAGATAACATGGGTAATTTAAGTCGGCGCTCGTTCTTAAAAATGGGCGCAATCGGGGCGGGGGCAGGCGCAAGCCTAGCCTTTGCCAACACCAAAGTCAGCAAAGAAGAGAGTATGATCGACCCTAATGAGGGGGTCAAACGGGTTAAAACCATCTGCAGTATCTGTTCGGCCGGATGTGGAATCATCGCTGAGGTCAAAGACGGGGTGTGGATTCGCCAAGATGTCGCCCAAGATCACCCCATCAGCGCGGGCAGCCACTGCTGCAAAGGTGTGGATCAAATCGACTTAGTCAAGTCCAAAATGCGCCTAAAATACCCGCTCAAACGCGAGGGCGGACAGTGGAAGCGCATCAGCTACGAGCAAGCGATCAACGAGATCAGCGAAAAAATGCTTAAAATGCGCGAAAAGTACGGGCCTGATAGCATGATGTTTCTAGGCAGTGCGAAGATGAATTCGCAACAAGCCTACTACTGGCGTAAGTTTGCCGCCTTTTATGGGACAAACAATATAGACCACGTCGCCCGCATTTGACACAGCACCACAGTCGCCGGTGTGGCGAATACATGGGGGTATGGTGCGATGACAAACCACTTCGGGGACATTGTCGGGCATTCTAAAGCGATTTTGATGGTGGGCTTGAACACGGCTGTGAGCAACCCGATTGGCTTTAAGCACTTCTTGCAAGCCAAGGATCGCAACAACGCAAAATTGATTGTGATCGATCCGGTCTTTACCAAGAGCGCGGCTAAGGCAGATATTTATGTGCGGATACGCTCAGGCACGGACATTGCCTTCATCTATGGCATGTTGCACTTGATCTTTAAGCATGGCTGGGAGGATAAAGAAGTCATTAAAAACCAAGCCTATGGGATCGACGCGATCAAAAAAGAGGCGCTCAAATATACGCCCGAAGTGGTGGAGGACATCACCGGCGTGCCCCAAGACCTTTTGATCCAAACGACTAGGGTTTTTGCCACCGCTAAACCGGCCACACTAGCGTGGGCTTTGGGAATCACCCAACACAGCGTGGGTAGTGGCAACACCCGCATGCTCTCCATTTTGCAATTAGTTCTAGGCAATATGGGTAAAAAGGGTGGGGGCTGTAATATTGTGCGTGGGCATGACAATGTGCAGGGGGCCACGGATATGTGCTGTGTCGCGGATAATTTGCCCGGTTATTATGGCTTAGGTGAGGCTAGCTGGAAGTATTACGCCAAATGCTGGGGCGTGGATTACACATATTTACAAAAACGCTTCTTTAGCCCTGAGTGGATGTTTAAAAAGGGCTTTAGCGTGTCGCTTTGGTATGAGGGCGTGTTGCAAGAGAGCAAGACCCACTCCAGCGCACCCATTAAAGGCTTGTGGGTGCAGGGCAATGGGGTGAGCTCTTTGGCGCACAACATCAAAATGGCTAGAGCCATTGAGAAATTGGATCTAATGGTGATCGCCGAACCTTTCTTGAACGAGGCGGCGATTTTGACCGACAAACCAGACGGCGTGTATGTCCTACCCATCGCCACGCAATTTGAATGCGAGGGAACTGTGGTCGCCACGAATCGGGCTGCCCAGTGGCGATCTCAGGTGGTTAAACCTTTGTATGAAGCCAAGCAGGACCACGAACTGATGTTTGAAATGGCTAAGAAGTTTGGCTTTTATGAGGAATACACCAAAGCCCTACTCTGTGACTTTGATAAAAACGGGGATTTGGTGCAGGTGAGAAAGAGCTTTAGCTGGCCCGAAGATGCTACTCGTGAGATCGCGCGCACAGTGAAAGTGATCGGGCTTGGAGGTTGGACTCCCGAGCGACTCAAAGCCCAACAAGAAAATTGGCACATGTTTGATTACATCAGCCAAGAGGGCTATGGACCGATGAAAGGGCAGTATTACGGCTTGCCCTGGCCGGCCTGGACTCCAGAGCACCCCGGCACGCCCATTTTATACGACACGAGCGTACCCACCAAAGAGGGCGGCATGGGCTTTAGGGCGCGCTTTGGCGAAGAGCGCGATGGGCAAAGCTTGTTAGCCGATAAGAGCGTTACCATTAAAGGCTCAGCCATTAAGGGCGGTTACCCTGAAATCACTAAAGCCAACATTGAAAAGGTGTTAGGAATCAAGCTCACCGAGCATGAAAAGGTTATTATGGGGGATAATTGGAAAGTCGATACCAGCGGGCTCATCCAAAAAAAATGCGATGAAAAGGGCGTGTGTGTCTATGGCAATGCCCGCGCGCGCGCCATTGTGTGGAACTTCTTAGATCAAATCCCGGTGCATAGAGAGCCCATCCACTCTCCCCGTCCCGATTTGGTGAAAAAATACCCGGCCATTAAAGACCAGGTGAATAATTTTAGGGTGGATGTGCGCTTTGCAAGCGAACAAACTAAGCAGGAGTGGGCTAAAGAATTTCCCATTGTGATCGCTTCTATGCGCTTGGTGAATTTGAGCGGAGCGGGCATGCTAGAGCGCACCAGCAAGTATCTATCCCACATCACGCCCGAGATGTTTTGCCACATCCATCCGGATTTGGCACTCAACCACGGGATCAAAGATGGGGAGATGATGTGGATTCACTCGCCTGAGGGGACTAAGATTAAAGTTAAGGCGATCTTTAGCCACGCTGTAACGCCCGATCGCATTTGCATGCCCTATAGCTTTGCCGGGGTGTTGCAGGGCGTGGATGTGAGCCATCGCTACCCTGAAGGCACGAAGCCCTACACCACGGGCGAGAGCTCAAACACAATCACCAACTACGGCTTTGATCCGGTCACGCAAATCCCTGAATTTAATGCCGGTTTGTGCCGCATTGAGAAGGCTTAAGGAGAGAACATGGCAAATATTGCGCCTAGCAAACAAATCCCAAACGCCAACCGCATGAAGTTTTATTGTGACGACAACCGCTGCATTAGCTGTTTTGCCTGCTCTGTGGCTTGCTCGCACTCTAACGAGCTAGAAGTGGGCTTGAATCGGCGTAAGGTCATCACCCTTTATGAGGGTGTGGAGGGCAAAGAAAAATCTATCTCCATTGCCTGCCAACACTGCACGGACGCGCCCTGCGCGCAGGTCTGCCCGGTGGATTGCTTTTACATTCGAGAAGACGGCATTGTCTTACACAACAAAGAAACCTGTATTGGCTGTGGGTATTGCTTATATGCTTGTCCCTTTGGCGCGCCGCAATTTCCTAGAGATGGGGCCTTTGGCGTGCGCGGCGTGATGGATAAGTGCACCATGTGCGCTGGGGGTCCCGCGCCCACACACTCCAAAAAAGAAATGGAGCTTTATGGGGTCAACCGCATCGCCAGCGGTCAAGTGCCCATGTGTGCGGCGACTTGTTCGACCAACGCGCTGTTAGTGGGCGATGCCTTGAGCATTGCCGACATCTACCGCAAAAGAGTCATGGCTAAATACGCCAACGCCCAAGACTTTAAAACCAAAGCCGCGCACCAACTAGAGGGCGCGACACCTTAAGGGGGTTGATGAAAAAGTCTCTATTTGTTGGCTTAGTTGGGGTCTTAAACGCGCAGAGCACGCCCCTCGATCAAGAGCGCATTTTAGGCATTCTACCCTACGGACAAACCCAAACCGGCCAACTCGGTCAGCTTTGGACGCTTTGGCAGGGGCATTATTTTATGTGGCTGTTTTTGGCAGTGGTTTTGGGTGTGAGCTTAGGCTTTTTAATGCATTATCTAGTCATCGGTCCCAAGCAGTTTAAGCACAGCGGGCAGAAAATCCCTTTTTTTACGCTCTTTAACCGCATCATCCACTGGATCGCCGGGATTTCCTTTATTGTGCTTGTCCCCACAGGGCTTATCATGATCTTTGGAGCTTTTTTTGGCGGGGGAGCATGTGTGCGCTATTGCAGAGTTGCGCACAGCGTGGGCTGTGTGATCTTCATGGTGGCTGTCTTACCCATGCTCTTCATGTGGCTTAAGGACATGATCTTAAGTCTAGCAGACTTTAAATGGCTCATCATCATGGGCGGGTATTTGAGCAAAGAGCATAAGCCCGTGCCGGCTTATAAATTCAATGCTGGGCAAAAGACATGGTTTTGGATCGCCACTTTGGGCGGGCTGGTGATGATCGCCAGCGGGGGGATTTTGTATTTTAACACCGCGGATTTGAGCGCGATCGCGGACTTTTTGGGGCTTTATCAAATCTCTTTATTGCGCTTGAGTGCCTTTGTGCATAACTTCTTCGGGCTAGTCTTGGTGGGCTTTTTCATTGTGCATATTTATATGTCCGTGTTTGCGATCAAGGGGTCTTTGCAATCCATGATCGATGGCAATAAAGAGCTGGAAGAAGTGAAAATTCTACACAGCTTGTATTTGAAAGAGGGACACTGATTTTTAGGGCTGTGAAAGCCACTTAAGGGCGTTCTCATAGCTTTTTGTGCTGGCTAGATTTTGATAGGCGATGTCAAAGGCGCAGCCGTGATCGACTGAAGCCCGTTTGATGGGTAAGTTTAAAGACACATTGATGCTCTCTTCAAAATACAGGGCTTTGAGGGGGGCAAGCCCGACATCGTGATAAAGGGCGACAAAGTGCCTATGATTTGCCCTAAAACGGGGAGCAAAGGCACTATCTGCCGGCACAGGACCTAAGAACTTGGGTGTTTTTAAAAGGGCGTTGGCTTGCGCTATCGCCCCCTTAACTTCCATGTCCTGTATCCCAATCGCCCCATTGTCCCCACAATGCGGATCGATCCCTAAAACCACAATCTGCTCTAGGGTGTCTAAGACTTGCGCCAAAGTGTGTAAAAACTCTTTTAAAGGCTCTAGGCGCACCTTTGCGCTCACGGCACTTAAGGGGATGTGCTCGCTAAAGAGCGCGACCCACAGACTAGGGCAACCAAGCATCATGATCGCTTCTTGTCGGTAACGCTCTCTTAAAAGAGCGGTGTGCCCGGGAGTGGCAATGCCTGCTAGTTGCCAAGCGTGCTTATGGATGGGTAGAGTGCAAACCCCGCTAACCTCCCCCTTGTCGCACAAATCTAAAGCCTCTAAAAAGCTTGCATGGCTGTAAAATCCACTTTCTCGATCCACTTGGGCGGGTTTGATTGTGGGTTGGGGTGCACGGGGGGCGACACACGGCATATTTTCTAGGGCGTGGGTGTAGGTGTTGCCTAACAGGGTGTTGGCTTGCGCCAAGAGTTCTTGATGCACGCAATAGATGGGCTGGCAAATTTGGCAAACGCTAGAGTGTGCCTTCAAGGCGATCTCTGCGCCCACGCCCTGGATATCCCCGATAGAAATGGCGATTTTAGGGGGCATGAATCGCCTCTTGCATGGATTTAATCGCCTGCTCTAGCCCCACAATGACCGCCCTAGCGATGATGGCATGCCCGATATTGAGCTCACGAATGCCTTGCAATTTAGCGACTAGGCCCACACTCGCATAATTGAGCCCATGCCCCGCGCACACTTCTAGCCCCATATCTTGCCCTTTTAAGGCACTTTGGGCGAGCTCCTCTAAGCTTGCCTCTAGCATCTCTTTTAAAGTGGCGTTGTCCTTTGGTAAATCTAGGCGGTTTTTATGGTGTTTAAAGCCTGTGTAAAGGGTGTTAAACACATTGCTAAACTTGCCTGTGTGTAGTTCCACAACTTTAACACCTAGGGCTAGGGCTGATTCTAAATTTTCCACACTCGGGTCAATGAAAAGGGCAACTTCTACCCCACAATCGGTGTAAGCCTTGATGGTGTCTTGCAGCTTGGGGTGCTTTAAGTTTAACCCCCCCTCTGTGGTGATCTCCTCCCGTCTTTCAGGCACTAAAGTTGCTTTAAAGGGGCGTAAATGGCATAGAATTTTGGTGATTTCAGGGTCAATGGCGCACTCGGCGTTGATGGGCAGGGGGGCGTGCTTGAGGATGCTTTTCACATCGTCCTCGTGAATGTGGCGGCGGTCTTCTCTTAAATGCAAAGTGATTAAATCCACGCCCGCATTTTTGGCGATAAAGATCGCTTCTAGCGGGTCTGGCTCGTGGATTTTTCGCGCTTCTCTTAGCGTGGCGATGTGGTCGATGTTTAATCCTAAGCGCATTTTGTCCGTCCTTGAAGTTTAGCATAAAGCTTGAGATAACAGCCCACGAAAAGAGCGATGAGAAGCAGCAAGGCATAAGGGTGCTTGCGGCATAAAAAACTCACCCACATAAAGGGCAGATTCGCAAGCACGATGATTAAGCCTGTTAGGGCGTTGGGGTTTAAAAAACTAGGCTTGTCTTGCAAGCTTTTAAACAGCAAAGTGTGTAGGTGCAAAGCGTCCGGCAAAGTCGCCCTTTGCTTTTGCCATTTACGCCGTGTGATAGAAAATAAAACTTCGGTCACCGGATAGACCATTAAAGCCAGCCCAAACCACACGCTCACACCCCTTAAGCGACAAATCCATTAAACCCACCCCCAAAATAAAGCCCAAGAGATACGCCCCCCCATCGCCTAAGAAAATATAACCCTTAGGGAAGTTCAACACTAAAAAACCCAACAAGGCGCAGAGCATGGCTAAAATGAAGGGGTTTGGGGCGGCTAGATACATAAAGCCTAAAGCCAACACCCCAAAACCCCCGGCTAGCCCGTTAAAGCCATCGATGATGTTCATGGCATTGACCACGCCTACGAGCATGAACACACTAAAGGGCAAGGCTAAAGCTAGGGGCAAACTAAGTAGGGGGGCAAAGTCTTTTAAGATTAAAGGCGCAAAGAGCACCACCACCAGCGCACCTAGACTTTGTAAGATGAGGCGCACTTTGGGGCTTAAAGAGAAGTTTAAATCCTCTAAAAAGCCGCTGATAAAAATGAGCACTCCCCCTAAAAACCCCCACACTCCCAAAAGCCCACCACTAAAGACAAACACCACAAACAAGCCAAGCCCCCCCGCTCTAGGGGTTTTCTTCGTGTGGAAGCCTTGGGGCTTGTTGGCGTTGTCGGTGAAAATCTCAGACTTTTTCGCGTAAAAAACCACCCCCAAAGCACAAGCAAAACTCAGTAAAAAGTAAGCGAACATAAAGGGCATTATACCCTAACAAAATGCTATAATGCGCCCTATGCTGAAAAAATTATCCCGTTTGTTTGCCGTGTTTTTATTGTTTAGCAATTTGGGACGCGCTGAGATCTCCCGCGATGCCGTGATTTTAGAAGACATGGGCGATGTCTTGCGGCTCATGCCTGTGTTTGTGGGCGTGGTGAGCCTTGGGATGCGCGATTATCGCGGAATGGGTGAGCTTGCCATTGGCTCTTTAGTTACGCAAGGGGTGATCTATGGAATGAAAAATATTTTTTCAAGCGCGCACGCAAGGGGGGCGCATGTGCCCTTTGCCAAACGGCCTTGCTGTGATAGCTGGCGGGGGATGCCAAGCGGGCATGCCGGGGGGGCGTGGAGCGCGGCGGGGTTTGTCTACTACCGCTATGGCTGGAAGCCGGCCATCCCCGTGATTGCCCTGGCGATTCTAACCGATGCGAGCCGGGTGGTGGCAGAGAAACACACGATTTTACAAGTGGTGATCGGCTCTTTAATCGGCTGGGGTTTTGCCTACCTCTTCACCTCCAAATACCGCCGCAACTGGGAGCTTTACCCCGAGATCGGCTGGGACAGCAGAGGCTATGCCCGCTATGGGATGCACTTTCATTATAGATTTTAGGTTTTAAATGATTTAGAGCGGAATTTTGTTATAATACGCGGTCCGTGCTTGGTTATTTTTTTTATTAATAGCGTTGTGCGTTCATCAAACTAGATCAGATACCGGGGTGAGGCAATGCGTGTTGGGCTTAAAATCTTACTTAATATTTTTCTTTCTTTGGTTGGGTTGGGTGTCTTGGTGGTCTTGCTCACAGACTATAAGCAGCATGTCCTTGTACGGCAATTGATCCATGTTGCAGAGCAAGACATCATCAAAAAGAAAGAAGATGCCTTAAAGGGTATGTTTAGTCTAATCAAATTTGGAGTGCACCGTTTCTACCGCATACAGCCCTCTAAAGATTTGGCTCTCAAATTCACTCTAGACTATTTTAAAGTCATCAACGATGACCCAAATTCGGTTTATATGGTGGCGGTGGATAAAGAGGGCAAAGTGCTCTTTGACCCGGTGAATCCGGAAACTGTGGGTAAAAGCGGGTTAAATTTGCAAAGTGCCGATGGGGTCTATTATGTGCGTGGCTACCTAGAGGCGGCACAAAAAGGCGGGGGTTACACCCGCTACAAAATGCCTAAATTTGCGGGTGGAGTGCCTGAACCTAAAGTGGCCTACAGCCAATACGACCCGACAAGCAACATGATCATCGTAACGACCAGCTATTACAGCGATATTTTAAAAGACATTGGTGCCGTCGAGCAAGATGCAAGAAAGAAGATGATCAAAAATTCGCGGATTCTCACCGTATGGATCGGCGGAACGGTGTTGTTCATGATCTTGGTTTCTAGTGTCGCTCTTTATTTTATGATCATCCGACGCCTCAAAGAAACTGTAGATCGGATTTACAACTTTGGACAAGGGGACAAGGATTTAACGAAACGCTTGAGAGTACGCAGGGGGTATGATGATGTGAACAAAGTTGCCACAAGCATCAACGCCTTTGTGGAGAAAATCCATAAGTGCATAGAGGGCATGAAAAGCAACAGCGTGCATAACAAATCTTTAGCACATAGATTGCAAGCCATCATCGACATCACTTACAAGCGCTCCAAGAGCAATGCCGCAATCGTCCAAGATATTTGCCAAGAAACCAACACCCTCACCGCCTCTGTGGCTAAGTCGGTGCAAGCCGCCAAAGATGTGGGGGACCGATTGGGGCAAATGCAAGCCTCTATTGAAGAGTCCAACACCTCTTTAACCACGATGCTCACCCAAATTTTGGATGGGGCTAAAACGGAGGAGGAGTTGGCCAACAAGGTCGAGCAACTGAGCAAAAACGCCGACAGCGTGAAAAGCATTTTGCACATCATCAACGACATCGCCGATCAGACCAACTTATTAGCCCTCAATGCGGCCATTGAGGCAGCAAGAGCCGGGGAGCACGGGCGGGGCTTTGCGGTGGTCGCCGATGAAGTGCGCAACTTAGCCGCAAGAACGCAAAAAAGCTTAGCCGAGATCAACAGCACCATCAGTGTGATCGTGCAAGAGATCAACGATGTCAGCAACCAAATGAATCTCAATTCTAAGAAAATTGAGGAGCTCAGCGCGGGCAGTATGGAGGTGCAAGAGCGCTTTAAAACCATGAGTGCAGAGGTGGGGGCGGTGGTGGAAAACACCCACGCTTTCATCAGCGACTACAATAAAACCGGGGAGAGTATCCGCACTATGGCCGGGCGTTTAACCCAAGTGGATAAAGATACAGAAGAGTCCCTAGAGGATGCCAAAGAAATCATCAGTCTAGCCGACTCGCTCAACACAGCCACCGCCGAACTAGACACAGAGATCAACCAGTTTAAAACTTAAGAGGCTTAACCCCCAAGCCCAAAGAGCTAGGATTGTAGCACTCCTTTAGCGATTTTAGCAATGGTGCTTAAGTCCTTTTCAAACAGCGCAAAGGTGTCTACAAGCACCCCATCATAACGCAGGATACAGGCTAGCCCTTGTTGGTGTAAGGCGTGGTGCAACTCTTTAAAATCTCTTTTGGGCGTTAAGAGCAGACCAAAGCTTTTAAGCCCTGTGTCTGCTACACCCCCCCCGATTAAAGCGGTCGTCTCTATGAGTGTGGCCGGCACTCCATCTAAAAGTTGCAAGAGTTTTAACGCTTTATTTAACAGAGCATCTTGATCTTGGGCTAAAAATCTCTGTGTGGGGTTAGTTTGCCCTTGGATATGGGCTTGCAAACCTTTTGCAAGCATGTAAAGCTGGATTTTATCCGCTCTAAACGCCCGATAAAGGGGGTGTTTGGCCAAAGCTTGGACGCACTCTTTAGCCCCTAGCACAATCCCCCTTGCACGCTGCCTAAGAGTTTATCTGCGCTAAAGCTCACTAGATGGGCGTGTTTTAGAGATTTTTGCACTTGTGGCACGCTTTGTAGGCTCCCTAGGTCTTCATAAAATAAAATCTTATGCGCTGTGGCAAGTTTAAACAACTCTTTCGCCCCCACAGAAGCCACAAAGCCTTGTTGCAAGAAGTTGCTTAAGTGGATGGTTGCGATGAGCGTTGTTTGTGGGCTTAGGGCGTGTTGGTAGTCTTGTAGGTAGGTTTTGTTTGTGCTGCCGACAAATTTAAGGTTTGTCACACAATCTAAAAGCTCGTGCGCCCTAAAATGCCCCCCGATCTCCACTAATTGCCCGTAGGAAAGTAAAGTTTCTTTATTTTGGGCTTTGGACGCAAAGACACTCGCGACCAAGACTAAGGCGCTGGCGTTGTTGTTTAAGATGAGGGCATCTTCTGCCCCAAAGAGCATTTTTAAAAGCTCTTGCACTAAGTGGCAGCGGTTAGCCCGTTTGCCCGTGTCATCCACTTCTAGATTGACATAGCCGCTCAGCAGCTCCAATTCTTTTAAGTGGCTAGGCTCTAGGCACGCACGCCCCAGATTTGTAGAAAGCACAACCCCCGTAGCGTTGTAAAGGGGCTTTAAGGGGGGCGACATTAAAGCGTGGTAGCGTTCCTTGACAAGTCCGACCCACTCATCTAAATTAGTGCAAGTAAAGGGGGTTTGTTGGTGCGTTTTAAAAAGGGCGGTGGCTAGGGATTTCAGGCTGTCTTTGGGGTAGTTTTTTAAGGCTGGGGCATTTAGCAGGGCGTGCATGGCGGGGGTTGGTTTTCATAGGGGGAATTGTAACACAAAAGGGGGTTTTTTAGTTATACTGAAAGCTTATTAATGCATAGGGATTGGCATGCAAAATTATGGTTTGAATTATTGGGGCAAGGAGGATTTTATCATTGAGGAAGGGTTAGTGAAGGTCAATGCCGGCAACAAACCAAGCCTCATGGAATTAGTTTTAGACATGCGCGAGCAGGGCTTTAAGGGCCCCTTGCTTTTGCGTTTCCCCCATTTGATCGCCAAACAAGTACACAAGCTCTTTTCTATGTTTTCGCACGCCATTTCTCAATACCATTACAACGGAGCGTTTAAAGCGGTCTTCCCCCTAAAGGTCAACCACATGCCAAACTTCGTGCACGCTTTGGTGGAGATTTCAGAGCGATTTAAGGGGGCGTATGGACTGGAGGCGGGCTCTAAGGCGGAGCTGATTTTAGCGATGGCGTATGTCCACGAAAACGCCCCCATCACCGTCAATGGCTTTAAAGATAAAGAGATGATCGAGTTAGGCTTCATCGCCGCGAGCATGGGGGCAGACATCACACTCACCATTGAGGGACTCAGTGAATTAAAGAGCATCATTGAAGTGGCGCTCGAAAATAACACGATTGGCGAAAATGTTAAGTTTTGTCCTAAAATTGGCATCCGTGTGCGCTTACACAGCTCGGGGGTGGGGGTGTGGGCCAAAAGCACGGGCATCCACGCCAAATTTGGGCTTGCCAGCACTGAATTACTAGAAGCCATGCACCTGCTGGAAATGCACGGACTACTCGGGCAACTTTCCATGATCCACTTCCATATCGGCAGCCAAATTAGCGACATCACGCCCTTAAAAAAGGCCCTTAAAGAGGCGGGCAACATTTACGCTGAGTTGCGTAAAATGGGGGCGTTTAACTTGAATAGCATCAACATCGGGGGGGGGTTAGCCATTGAGTATTCGCAGCACAAACACCAATGCGAGCGCAACTACACCCTAGAAGAGTTTGCCGGCGATGTGGTGTTTTTGTTAAAAGAGATTGTGAAGAATAAAAAAGAGCTAGAGCCTAACATTTTTATCGAGTCGGGGCGCTTTATCAGCGCCACACATGCCGTGTTGGTTGCGCCTGTATTAGAACTATTTTCTCAAGATTATGACGAAAGCACCTTGCGGCTTAAAAAATCCAACCCCCCCTTAGTGGCGGAGATGGAGGATTTATACCACAACATCAACAGCAAAAACGCCATTGAGTATTTGCACGACAGCTTAGATCATATGGAGTCGCTGTTTACGCTCTTTGATTTGGGTTACATTGATTTACAAGATCGCAGCAATGCTGAGGTGTTGGGGCATTTGATCATCAAAAAGGCGATCGGGTTTTTGCGCCACAAAGATCATAACGACATCATCCGTATCCAAGAGCAGGTGCAAGAGCGCTATTTACTCAATTGCTCGTTTTTCCAAAGCTTGCCCGATTATTGGGGCTTAAGACAGGGCTTTCCTGTGATGCCCCTACACAAACTCGATGAAGAGCCCACAAGGAGCGCGAGTTTGTGGGACATCACATGCGATAGCGATGGCGAGATCAGCTTTGATAAAGACAAGCCCCTATTCTTGCACGATGTGGATGTGCGCCAAGAGGATTATTTTTTGGGCTTCTTTTTAGTGGGGGCTTACCAAGAGGTGCTGGGCATGCACCATAATTTATTCACACACCCCACAGAGTGCAGCGTGCAAATCACAGAAAGTGGCTATGAACTCACCGACATCGCCCAAGCCCAAACGATTTTAGACGCTTTGGAGGATTTGGACTACGACACCAAAGAGATCGAGCGGATTTTAAAACAAAAAATTGAAGACAGCGAGCTATTAGAGGATAGTGAGGATAAAAAGGAAATGTTGGGACGGCTGTATGTGATGCTGAGCGAAAACGGGTATCTAAGAACGCTTGCCATGCAAGAGTAGGTTTTTTGTTATAATTTATCTTTTTTAGGGAGCGCACATGGTTTTTATGGATTTTAATTTAAACACCATCGAAGTCGCCATTTTACAGCATGGCTATCAAGGCAGCGTGCAAGCCACTTTAGAGCACACTACGCAGCTTTTGGCGCAAGCAAAGGCACAGCATCCCCATTTGGATTTAGTGGTCTTGCCTGAATTGCACCCCTACCCTTACTTTTGTCAGCACGAAGACCCTAAGTATTTTGCGTGGGCGCGGGAGTTTAAGGCGCAGTGTAATTTCTTAAGCGGGCTGGCTAAGGCGCACGAAGTGGTGTTGGTGGGCTCACTCTTTGAGGAGCGCATGGTGGGGGTGTATCACAACACGGCGGTGGTGTTTGAAAAGGACGGCAAGTTATTAGGGGTGCAAAGAAAAATGCATATCCCCGATGACCCAAGATTTTATGAAAAATTCTACTTCACCCCCGGGGATCGATACGCCCCCATTGCTAGCAGTGTGGGCAATTTAGGGGTTTTGGTGTGTTGGGATCAATGGTATCCAGAGGCAGCAAGACTGATGGCCTTGCAAAAGGCGGACATTTTGATTTACCCGAGTGCGATTGGGTGGTTTTGTGATGAAGAGAGCGAGGATTTAGAAGAAAAGGCCCTGCAAAGGCAGGCGTGGATGGGGGTGCAAAAAGGGCATAGCATCGCCAACACGATCCCCGTGATCGCGTCTAATCGGGTGGGCTTTGAGCCAGACCCCTCGGGCAAGACCAGTGGATTAGAGTTCTTTGGCTCCAGTTTTGTGTGTGGGGCGTTTGGTAAAGAATTAGCCCAAGCGGGCTTTGAAGAAGAGATTTTATATACATGCATTGATTTAGATGAAAGTGCAAGGGTGCGCCAAATGTGGCCCTTTTTTAGGGATCGGCGCATAGACACCTACAAACCTCTCACAAGACGGGTGGTGGACTAACATGCGTTTCAAAGTCTTAAAATTGGTGTTTTTGGTTTTTGCAGTGTTGAGCCCGTCTTTATTAAGTGCTTATTCCACACTAAGAAGCGATGGATTCCTTAGTCAAGTCTTAGCTACGCATTTTATGCGCTCGGCCATCACGAGCCATAATTTGGCCTTGCAAGGCGATCACTCCACGCTTTTCACGGGGGCGATCTGCGATAGATTGGACGAGCCTTACAAATGCTATCTTCTCAGGACTCTTGTTTTATCCCGTTTTGAAAAGGTGGCAAGTGCCTATCAAGCAAAGAGGATTGAATTAGAGGATAGCAACATGCCTAAACCCTTTATCCTAGCTACCAAGGAAGCGTTGCGAGATTTTGCACATGCTCTTGTCAGGAGGCAGAAATGATGGGAGTGATTTTCAAGAATAGGTTAAGCAGGCAGCACCATGGCTTTGTGGAGTAATCCAGCGGTTGTTGCCGTGCTTGTCATGGTGGGTTTAAGCCTTGCCCGCTTGAATATCTTGCTTGCGATCATCAGCGCCACGCTTGTGGGGGGGCTTATGGGCGGACTAGGGTTTGTAGACACCACTCAAGTCATGATTAATGGCATGCGGGGCAATTTAGAAACGGCTTTGAGTTATGTTTTGCTGGGTGCCCTAGCGGTTACTATTTCCAGCGGCAACTTAATGAAAGTGGTTTTGTTTAGGCTTGTGGGCTGGTTGGATCAAAAACGCACGATTTTTTGCTTTTTAATCGCCTTCATCGCCTGCTTTTCGCAAAACCTAATCCCCGTGCACATCGCCTTCATCCCCATTTTAATCCCCCCACTACTCCATTTAATGAACCGTTTAAAGGTTGACAGGCGGGCGGTGGCGTGTGCGCTCACCTTTGGTTTAGAAGCCCCTTATATGACTATTCCCGCTGGATTTGGGTTGATTTTTTTAAATTTAATCGTGGATAATCTACGCCAAAACGGCATACAAACCGACCTTCGTGAAGTGGTGGCGGTCATGTCTATTTCTGGTTTAGCCATGCTCTGTGGCCTTGTGGTGGCGGTGTTGATCCTTTATAGAAAACCCCGCTTCTATGAAGACCGCCTAGAAAGCACCACCCATGAAGAGTTGAAATTGCAAACAAAAGACTATCTCGCTTTAGTCGGCATTGTTTTAGCCTTTGTGGTGCAGATCGCTACGGGCTCTTTACCGCTTGGGGCGTTTATCGGGCTGATGGTGATGCTCGTGGGGGTGATTAAGTGGGGGCAAATGGACAGCGTGATCGATGAAGGCGTGAAGATGATGGCCTTTGTCGCCTTTGTCATGCTTGTGGCCTCAGGCTTTGGCGAAGTTTTGCAAAAGACACACGCCATCACGGATTTGGTACACATTGCCAGTGGGGCGATTTCAGGCAAGTTTGCCGGGGCTGTGATTATGCTAGTGATTGGGCTATTCATCACGCTAGGCATAGGGACTTCCTTTGGCACGCTCCCCATCATTGCGACTTTTTATTGCCCCTTGTGTTTGGCATTGGGCTTTGACACAAAGGCGACCATTTTGCTCATAGGCATCGCAGCGGGACTAGGCGATGCGGGTTCACCAGCTTCAGATAGCACCATAGGGTCCACTACGGGACTCAACGCCGATGGACAACACAACCACATTTACGACACCTGCATCCCCACATTTTTAGTTTATAACATCCCCTTGATGATCTTTGGAGTGGTGGGAGCGTTGCTATTATAAAAGCACAAAAGTGGTGGCGTTTAAGGCGCATTTTAAAGCTGGCGATCCCCTCTGGAGTGAATAATTTTTTAGAAATCTTTGTGTTAGCCGTGTCTGTAGTCTTCATGGGGAAACTCTCCGATAACCACATCGTGGCGATGGGCGTGGGCTTGCAGTATATCATGCTCTTTTACGCCCTAAACTCTATTTTTTACATAGGCACAAACGCCACACTGAGTCGTTTAGTGGGAGCGAAAGACACCGAATTGGTCGCGATCGGGTATTCAAGCATTTTAATCGGGGCTTGCGGAATTTGCGCGCTGGCAGGGGTCGTGGGCTTTTTAGGCATTGGCTCCTTTGTGGCGTGGATGGGGATCACAGGCACAGCAAGACAGCTGGCCAAAGAGTATTTACAAATCCTCATTTGGGCGATGCCCGCCATTTTCATTAAAAACACCATGGCAAGCGCGCTGGCAAGTTTGTCCGACACTTTAACCCCCTTTGTGCTGAAAATCCTCATGAGCACGCTTTGCCTGTTCTTAAACGATGCCTTGATTTTCGGGCATTTTGGCTTTGTGCGTTTAGACATTCGGGGGGCAGGGGTGGCGAGCGTGGCGGTGGCGTTTTTAGAGTTGTTTTTGCTTTTCATTGCCATTAATCTTAAAAAGCACAACCCCCTAAAATTTCGCTTTGTCTTTGAAGCCCAGCTGTTTAAAAAGGCTTGGCAGGTGGGCTGGCCTTCGGGCTTTGAGCGGATGCTCACGCTCTTTTCTATGGCTTTGGTGTCTAAGTTTGTGGCAAGTTATGGCAATGAAGTGCTGGCGGGCATGCAAGTGGGCTTAAGGATTGAAACCTTTAGCTATATGCCCGGTCTTGGCTTTACCATTGCGTGTATGGTGCTCGTGGGGCAACATTTAGGGGCTAATCAAGTCAACAGGGCGCAAGAGTACATCCGCACAATTTTAAAAGTCGCTGGAGTGTTGCTCGGGGTTTTGGGCGTGGCGATGATTGTCTTTGCCAAACCCTTAGCCATGATTTTTAGCCAAAATCACGAAGTCGTGCAGGTGGCGGCGTGGTATTTAATGGTGGTGGGGCTTAGCCAAATGCCCTTAATGTGCCTCTTTGTGCTCGATGGGGTGTTTCGGGGGGCGGGCATGGCGAAGGTGTCGCTGTTTATCAACACCGCTAGCCTGTGGAGTTTGCGGATTTTACCCATGTTTATTTTGTGGCGTTTTGGGCTTTCTGTGCGGTGGTTCTTTGTGCTGATTTGCTTTGAAACCTTTATGCGGGCGGGCTTTTTCTACATTGCCTACAAAAAGGGCATATGGAAAAAGCCCGGGCGTTTTGCTACTTAGTTAAAGACTCTTTGCGGGCCAACTCCAAATCGCTTTGCAGCATGTCTAGCACTAAATCTTGCACGCTAAACTCTCTTTGCCAGCCTAACTCTCTTTCAATTTTAGAGGGATCGCCTAAGAGCAAATCCACTTCAGTGGGGCGGAAATAGCGGGCATCTACGCGCACCAACACCTGCCCTTTTTGTAGGGCAACGGGCTTTAGCCCGTTTAAAAGGGGGCTGGGTGTGAAGTCTAACAAAACCCCCTTTTCCTCCAGCCCACTGCCTTGAAACTCCAGCTTGAGCCCCAGCTTTTCACATGCCAGTAAAACAAAGTCTCTAATGGTCATCGTCTGTCCGCTTGCCACGACATGATCCACGGGCTTGTCATGCTGTAAAATCAAATGCATGGCTTTGACATAGTCTTTAGCGTGTCCATAGTCGCGTTTTGCGTCCAAATTGCCTAAATACAAGCACTCTTGCAAGCCCAAAACAATGCGGCTTAAAGCCATTGTGATTTTGCGCGTCACAAAGGTTTCGCCGCGCATGGGGCTTTCGTGGTTGAATAAAATCCCATTGACCGCAAACATGTTGTAGGCTTCTCTATAATTCTTAGTAATGTAATAGGCATAGAGTTTAGCCACAGCGTAGGGGCTTCGTGGGTTAAAGGGGGTGTTCTCATTTTGTGGCGTTTGCAAGACTTCTCCGTAAAGTTCAGAGGTGCTGGTCTGGTAAAAGCGGGTGTCTTTTAGGTCTAAAAAGCGCATCGCCTCTAAGATACGCGATGTCCCCAACGCATCCACATTCGCCGTGTATTCGGGCATCTCAAAGGACACTTGCACATGGCTTTGGGCGGCAAGGTTGTAAAACTCTGTGGGCTGGACTTTGGCGATCAGGTTTGGTTGCTCGAGTCGGTCAGATCGCCATAATGCAAGAAGAAGCGGTTTTTATGGGCGTGGCGGTGTTAAAAGACGAGCTGCGCCTTTAATGCCATGCACTTCATAGCCCAAATAATGCCCGTGATTAGGGCGGTTTTTCTTGCCATCATGTTCTTTTAAGGTCGTTGGTAGTCATCGTGTAAGCGTTCAATGTCGCTTTCATCTAAAATCGCCCCACATTGCACTTCTAAGATTTTTAGGGGCTCATCGGTGTCGTTGCCTAGTCTGTGGATTTGTCCCTGCTTGATAAACACGCTCTCATTGGTCGGCACGCTCAAAGACTGTTCGCCCACCACGACACGCGCCACCCCCTCCACCACGACCCAGTGCTCGCTTCTGTGCTGGTGCTTTTGTAGACTGAGGCGTTTATGCGGCGCGATCTCTAAGAGTTTCACTTTAAAAAAGGGGCATTCTAACAACACTTCAAAGCTCCCCCACGGGCGGTATTCTAGGGGGTAGGTCTTCAGCAGGTTTGGGTATTTCTCCCCCACGCACACCACAAGCTCTTTAAGGCTGTCTAAATGCGCCCTTGTGGCGACCAATAAAGCGTCCTTGCTATCGACCACCACGCAATCCTCCAACCCGAGCAAACACACTAATTTATCGGGTGTGCTGTAGGTGTAGTTGTTCTTGGCATGTAGGCTTAAAAGGGGGTTGTTGTGCGCCACATTGCCCGCATTGTCGGCGGGTAAACTCGCTTGCAAACTCGCAAAATGCCCCACATCTTGCCAATGGGCGTTTAAAGGCACAAGTTTTAACCCCTTGCATTTTTGCCACAACAGCACATCCACGCTCCCATCTTCTAACCCATCCATGTTTTCACATTTTAAAATGGTGGGCAGTTTTTTGGCATTGTAATACACCTTTTTGCACGCCTCGAGCATTTGGGGGGCGTGTTGCAAACAGGCTTGTAAAAACACCCCGGCTTTAAAGACAAACATGCCGCTGTTGATATAAAAATCCCCGCCCTCTTGTTGCAATTTAGAGGCTTCCTCAGGGCTTGGCTTTTCTATGAAGTCTAGCACTTCACACACGCCCCTTTGTGCTTTGGTGCAACGCACAAAGCCATATTGGTTGCTAGGCTTCTTGGCGATTCCAAAGAGCACCATTTGATCGTCCTTAGCGCACTCTAGGGCGGTTTTTAAAGCCGTATTGAACGCCTCTTTCTCCATTAAATGGTCTGTGGGGCTGATGACTAAAATCTCATCAGGGCTGCACTCCAAAGCGGCAAGCATCAAGGCGTTCATGGTGTTCTTGCCTGCACTCTCTAGCAAAAATTGCGTGCGCTTTTCTAAATGGGCTTTTGTGATCTCTTCTAGAGCGTGGAAGTAATGCGCTTCATTGCACACCACTAAAAATTGAGCTTCAGGCGTGTTTAAGCGCTCCAAAGCCAGCCCAAAAAGGCTGTTATCCCCATAAAGTTTTAAAAATTGTTTAGGAAAATGTTCCCGACTTAAAGGCCATAATCTCTTGCCACTCCCCCCACTCAACACCACATGCACCACAAGCAACCCCTAAAACAGAACTGAAGATGCGATTCTAGCGCAAAGGGGCTTAAACTCTCCCACTTGATAAGCCCCAATTGACAATAACCTACTTCAATGGATCATCTCTCCAAATGATCGTAATTTTTAGAGGATTTATGGGTCTTTATGTTCCAAAATAGACCCTTTGGTTTACTAAATTCTTATTTTAATTTAATATGAGAGTTTTTAAGGTTCATTTTATTTATTTTATGTTAAAAATCTTCCGTCTCTCATTTTTAAAAGGATCTGCGATGAAAACCATAAAAGAGGTGTTAAAGTTTGGCCTGTGCGGTGCGTTTGCGTCTATGTTCTTGCCTGCGCAAGTAAAAGCCGTTGCCTTTGCCTATGATTTAAAGTTCATGAGCTTTACTTACAACTTGGCGGCTAAAAACAATCCCTACTGGAACAGTCTAGTCAACATGAAAAACCGAATCATACCCGAGATCGGGATTCAATTTGACAAGCACCAGTCTATCATGTTTGGGGCGTGGTTTATCCAAAACCTGCACACCCACATCAGCTACTTCCCCTACTCTTGGGGCGTTACTATGTATTACAGCGCGGTGGGTAAGGATTTTAGGACCTACATTGGCATCATCCCTAGAACTTATACCATGGCAAACTACCCCCTAGCCGCCTTTAAAAAGCTCTTTTGGTTTAAAGACCCCACCGTTAGGGGAGCGATGTTCCAATACAAACCCGTTTACAACCCTAACCGCTGGTGGAATGGTTGGGCGGAGTTTATCATCGACTGGTATGGCGGACGCAACTGGAACAATGTTGTGGGCAAAAAATATGCCGCCAACCACTACAACATGAACCAAATGCTCTACTTTGGGGGGAGTGAGTGGTCGTTTTTAAAGGGTTATTTGGGCTTTGGCGGACGTGTGGTTGCCTTCCACAACACCAGCCCTTATAGCATGGGTAGCCCCTACCCCTTTGGGGGGCACTCCGATCCAGCCATGCGTGGAGACACTCCCCTGTGGCCCAACGGTTATCCCTATTTTACGGGCGAAAAAGACGGAGGCGTGCCTGGACAATACTCTAACCCCACCGTGCTCGATCGCATTTACTACTATGGCTACATCAAAACCAACCTCAAACGGCTTGTGCCCTTCATGGATAAATTCACCATCTCTTTTGGCACCATGAGCGAGCAAGAGCACTACTGCGTGCGTGCGGGTGATCATTGTGGGCTAGCCAGTGGTACAACAGCTTTGGGGGACAATTCGACTTCGATGTGCAGTATAAGGGCTTTGGTTTTTACGATAAATACTACTTCTCCGACAAGCCCCAAATGAAGTTTTATGCCACCTATGGGCGTGCGCTCTACACTGGCTTGCCATGGTACCACGCGCCTAACTTTGAGCGCATCGCGCTTTACTATGTTTATAAAAACAAGTACCTCAGCGTGCGCGCGGACTGCTTCTTCAACTTCATGGGTGGGGGCAACGGGCACAGCTTAAACGGACATGGCGGACACTGGTACACCACTTTCCAACAATTCGTGACTGTGGGCATCGACACCCGCCAACTTGTGGACTTCATCAGAAGCCACAACCACAGACTCTAACTTGCTAAAAACGCCTTTAACCGCTCTAGGCTTGCTTGAAAGCCTAGCACAAACAAGGCTTCTTTAACCCCAATCCCCCCCGCTTCTCCAAGCAGGGCGATTCGTAGAGGCAACATCAGTGCCCCTGCCTTAAGCCCCTTGTTTTCCATAAGGGCGTGCAAGGTGGCATCTAGGCTTTCTACACTGCTAAAATCCTGCTCTTTCAAGCCTGCCATTAGGGTTTTTAACACCTCTAGGGCTTGATCTCTGTTTTTGAGCTTGTTTAAGGCGTAGCTTGTGGGGGCGTTTAACACCTTAGCAATCTCGGTTGCCATTTCCCTTAAAGTGCCAACCCGACTTTTTAGAGCCTCTAGCAACGCGTCTTGTTGCGCCGGGCTTAGAGTGTTAAAGCTGCTGGGTAGGTTAAATTCTGCCAGCAACGCTTTGAGCTGATCTAGGGGGCTTTCTTTGATGTAGTGGCTGTTGAGCCAGTCTAGCTTATGGGGGCTAAAGCAACTAGGCGCGCTGTTTAAATCTTTGGGGTTAAAAAACTCTTTCATCTCTTGCAGGCTAAAAATCTCTTGATCGTTGTGGCTCCAGCCTAAGCGCACCAAAAAGTTTAAGAGCGCGTCCTTAAGATAGCCCAAACTCTTATAATCCATCACTCCCATCGCCCCATCTCGTTTGCTGAGTTTATGCCCCTTTTCGTTTAAAATCATGGGTACATGGTAGAAGTTAGGGACTTTAAAACCTAGGGCTTGGTATAAAAGGATTTGTTTAGGCGTGTTGCTTAAGTGGTCGTCCCCGCGGATCACATCGCTGATCCCCATTAAGGCATCGTCAATAGTAACGACAAAATTATAAGTCGGCACGCCATTCGAGCGGGCGATCACAAAGTCGTCCAATTCGCTGGCTTGCACGCACACCTCCCCCTTCACGCCGTCTTTAAAATGCACTGCGCCACTTAAGGGGGCTTTGATGCGCACCACGGGCTCGATCCCACTAGGGGGCGTGCCTTTAAAATCTCTATAACGGCGATCGTAGCGGGGAGTCAAGCCTTGCGCTTTTTGCGCTTCTCTTAAAGCCTCTAACTCTTCCTTAGACATGTAGCAATAATACGCCTTGCCCTCGTCTAAGAGTTGCTGGATGTAGCGTTGGTAAATGTCTAGCCTTTGTGATTGGTAGAGAATCTCCCCATCGACTTCTAGCCCAACCCATTCAAACGCCTTTAAAATCGCCTCTGTGGCTTCCTGGACATTGCGATCTAAATCTGTGTCCTCAATGCGTAAATAAAACTTCCCCCCACAAGAGCGGGCGTAAAGGTAGTTGAAAAGGGCAGTTCTCAAGCCCCCTATGTGTAAATGCCCCGTAGGCGAAGGGGCAAAGCGCGTGGTAACCATGGTGATCCTTTATGAAAAATTTAAATTCTAGCAAAGGGTGTTGCAATAGTCAATGACGGGACCCACTCTCTTAACCGCTCCGCTAAAAAGCACGCTTGTGCCCTCTAAGCTCAAGCTTAAAACCTCCCCACTAGGCGGGATACAATGCGCTGTATTTTCCACGCCCCTTTTGAGCGCCGCAAAAAACACCGCCCCCATGCCCGTCCCACAAGCCAGCGTGATGTCCTCCACGCCCCGCTCATAAGTGGCTAAGTGGATGGTTTGGGGGTCTTTGATGTAGGCGACATTGACATTGGCGTTGAATTGTTGGCGCAGGGCTTGCATTTGTGGGGTTTTTGCTTTAGGGATCTCGCTCAAATGCTCCACAAAATGCACTAAGTGGGGCACGCCACTATTAATTAAAACCCACTCCTGCCCCTCAATGTCTAAAGTGTCTAGCCATTTAGGACTGCCTAAATTGCTCTGCACCACACCCCCGCTTTGTGCAACTTCTAGCACTTCTAGGGCAATCACCCCCGCCCCACTTAAAAAGCTGTGCTTTTTGGGGGCGAGCCCTTGCAAATACGCATAAAGCCCAACGCAACGGCTGGCATTGCCACACATGTTTGCCAAACTCCCATCGGCGTTGTAAAACTCCCATGTGTAGGCGTGTTGTGGGTGGGGCAAAAGTATGACTAGCCCATCCGCTCCAAAGCCGTAATGGCGGTTACAAAGCTCTTTAGCGAGGGCTTGGCGGTTACTTGGCTTAAAATGGTGGGTGATTAAAAAATCGTTCCCACTGGCGCAATATTTCTCTAGGTGCATGTTTTGCCTTTTTGGGTATTATAAAGCAAAAAAGCGAGTTGGCATGCGTCCCGTGTATTTCTTTTGGCTTTTGTTTGCCATTGCCTTTTATTGGATGCTCTATCTTTACGAAGATTTTTTAATGGATTTGTTGATTGCGGGCTTACTTTGCGTCACGATTTTTTGGCTCAAAGGGTTTTTTGACCACTACATGCGTAACCTTTTCAGCTCGCTTTTATGTGTGGTGGTGCTCTTAAGTTTCTTGGTTGTGCCTTTGTATTTTTTAATTTACCAAAGCACGGATTTCATCACCCACTTAAACCTAGAAAAATTCGCCTTCTACTTCAACAAGTCTAAAAGCGATCTCTTGCTTTACTTGGAGCGCTTCCCCACTTTAAGCACCTACGCCCATAAATGGCTTTCCAACCTCTCGGCACAAAATTTCATGTCTTATGTCTTGCACCTCAGCAGCGGCCTGGGTAAATACAGCCTAAAATTTGCCAGCGACACGGCGATGGTCTTGGTCTTTCTCTTTTTGTGTTTCTTTTACGGACAACGCTTTTACGACTATATCCTAGACATTTTTCCCTTTGAGAAAATCCAAAGCAAGGAGATTTTTAGAGAAGTGGCGGGGATTTTACGGGTGGTCTTGTTGACTTCCATCATCAATGTTGTTTTACAAGGCTTGGCCTTTGGTTCTTTGGTCGTATTTTTTGGGCTAGATTGGCTCTCTCTTGGGATTTTATATGGGTTAGCTTCGCTCATCCCCATTGTGGGCGGGGCTTTGGTGTGGGTGCCGGTCTCATTGTATGAGCTTTACCGCCACAACCCAAGCACAGCCATCATCATCGCCCTTTATTCAGTGATTTTCATCGGTGGGGCGATCGACAGCCTCATAAAACCATGGCTCATTGGCTTCATTAAACACCGGGTGTTGAAGATTTCCCTAAAAATCAATGAGATTTTGATCTTCTTTTCGATCTTGGCGGGCATTAGCAAGTTTGGTTTTTGGGGGATTGCCGTAGGCCCTACAATCACCGCTTTTTTTATTGTGCTTTTGCGCCTTTATGAAAAGGAGTTTGCCCGCCGCAAGCGTGCAAACGCCCCCCTGCCCCGTTAAGGATTCGTGCTTGGCACGATTTGGGGAAAACCATAGGCAATCACGCTCACCACGATCCCGATCACAATCACAAAGGCGATCGAGTATTTGACCGTGAATTTAAACAGATCGGACTCTTTGCCCGCCAGCCCCACCGCCGCGCAGGCAATGGCGATGCTCTGCGGGCTGATCATCTTACCTAAAGTCCCGCCCACGGTGTTGGCGGTGAGCGTTAAGATTTCGGGGATTTTAAGATTATTGGCGGTGAGTTGTTGCAAAGAGCCAAAGAGCAAATTAGAGCTGGTGTCGCTGCCGGTTAAGAACACCCCGACCCAGCCAATGATGGGCGAGAAGAAAGTGAAGGCCTTGCCCGTGTGTGTTAAGGCAAGCGCCATAGTAGCGGAAATGCCGCTGTAATTAGACACAAAAGCAAAGCTTAAGACGAGCCCGATGGTTAAGATAGGGTAGCGCATTTCTTTTAAGGTGTCCCCAAAAACTTCGATCGCCTCACTGGCTTTCACACGGAGCACAAAGATGCTGATGAGCGCGGCCACTAAAATAGAAGTACCCACGGTGTTAATCAAGGGCAGTTTAAAGACCACAGGGCTAGCCGCACTCTTGCCTTCAAACACAAAGGGCGCGCTTTTTAAAATCTTTTGGCTGATGCTGCTAAACTCAAAGTAAAAACTAGAGAACGCCAACGCTCCCCCTTTAGCAAAAAGGGCTTTAAACCAGGGCTGAGTCCAAATCACAATGGTCGCGATCAAGATAATGAAAGGAGCCCACGCCACTAAAACCTTACAAATGTGGTGTTTGGGGTGGTCGTGTTCGACTTCCTTGCCATCGCTTCTAAAAATGTGCTTGGGTTGCCAAAAGCGCAAAAACACAGCAGTTGCGATAAGCGAAACGATCGCCGATAAAATCCCGGGCAATTCTGGCCCTAGGTAGTTAGAGCTTAAATACTGCGCCAAAGCAAAACTAAAGGCCGCCACGAACACCGCCGGGAAAGTTTCTTTAATCCCCCTAACCCCGTCCATCAAAAACACAATGAAAAAAGGCACTAACAAGCTGATAAAAAACAGGATTTTACCCGCCATGGCACTGATAGAAAGCGCGCTCACGCCCACAGCTCCGGCCATCGCCGTGATGGGAATACCCACCGCCCCAAAGGCCACGGGGGCGGTGTTGGCAATGAGGCACAACCCGGCCGCATACAAGGGGCTTAAGCCAAGTCCCACTAAAATCGCCGCCGTGATCGCCACGGGGCCGCCAAAGCCGATCGCCCCTTCTAAAAACGACCCAAAGCAAAACCCAATCAAAATCACCAAAATGCGGTGATCGGGGGTGATGGCCTGCACGCTCTCCTTTAAAATCTCAAAGTAACCAGACTTCACACTCAGTTTATACAAAAAGATCGCGGCGATGATGATCCACGAAATGGGCCAAAGCCCGTAGAGAAAGCCGTAAATAAAGCTGGAGGCCACCATCACGGCCGGCATTTTATACACCACAAGGGCGATTACCACAGACAAAGCCACGCTTAAAAACGCCGCCATATGCCCCTTAAGTTTAAACACAATCAAAGAAGCGAAAAAAAGCACAATGGGTAAAACCGCCACAAGTGCACTTAACCAAATGTTGCCATCTATGGGGGCGTAAACCTGATGCCACATACAAAACTCCTGCAAAAATTAGAGCTTAAGTATAGCACAAGGTCAGTGGGAGTGGGGACACTGATCCCCAAAGCACGGACAACCCCCTAGAAGTTGTAAACATAGTTCACAAAGACCGCAACATTGCGCTTGTAACTGATGTTTAAAAGCTCTGTGTCCTTTTGGGCTTTAAGGTAGCTGTTTAGGGCTAGGGGGATTCTTAAGCCCACTTCAAACCCGTGGTGTTTGCTGACATTGCTTCTAAAACCCACATTTAAGGGGATTTGGAAATAAGTCGTGTGTTGGCGCACCCGCCAGCCCTCAGCCTTAAGTGCGTTGCCTAGACTTTGGTAGGCTTTGGCATCTTTTAAAAGCCATGTGCTGCCCGCCAGCATAAAGCCTACAAAAAGCCCTGTAGTGTAACGCCCATTGGCACTCTCATAGAAGTTATAGAGCGCGTCTATGCCCGCCCCGTAAACTAAATTGCTAAGAGCTGTGGCGGTCTTGCCCGTGAGCTTACCATATTGGTAGCTGAAACTGCCGTAGTAACGCAGCCCAAAGCGTTTTTTCTTGCCAAAGAAGTGCTTATAGCCCAGTTGGGTGTTAAAGCCGTATAAGTCCCCGTTGACGCTCCCACTTTGCATGGCAACAAGGGGGGAGTTTGAGAGGGCTAGCAGGCTTGGATGTTCTTTGGCGTAGGCATTGAGCTTGGTTTGTGTGGCTTGTAGATAGGCTAAAAGCGTGCCTAAGTTTTGGATCGCCTGCCCTTTGGCTTGTCTGTTTTGGGGGTTTAAGTTTGCCGGGTTTTCTTGAGCAGCAAAGCCATCTATTCTTGGAGATTTTATAGAAGTGTTTAAAAGCGTGTTGAGCAAGTTTTGTTGCAACTGCTCCACTTGGACGATGAGTTGGTCTAGGCGTGTTTGCAAGCCGACTAGATCGTAACTGGTGCTGGCTGCCAAATTGTAAAAGCCGTTGAAGGCATCTTTGAGGTTTTGGTCGAAATTGGCATTGCTTGCCACAGAGTTAAAGAATTGGTTAGTCCCCGCGACCAAAGAGCTAAAAGCCTCGGCAGGGGTTTTTGTGATTCTCTCCACGCTTGTGATGAGTTGCCCCTTGTTGTCTATGATGGTGGTCTTTTCTTCTGTTTTGTAATTGGTGATGGTCGCCACAACTCCGTTTCCATCGACAAGGGTTTGCAAATGGGTTTTGGGTTGTGGTGGGATGATGGGCGTTTGTGGTCTATTGGCAATGGGAGATGTGGGGATTTTTGGAGGCGTGTTTTGCACACTTTGGGGTTGTTTGGGTGGGAGCGTTTGGGGCGGATTTAGCGGGTTTACAAAAACAGGGGGTAGGTTGATGCTTACATTTTTAGGGGGCGTGGGGGTTGCTGTGTTTGTGGAGGGCTGTTGGTTTACCGTGTCGGTTGGCACGGGGGTTTGGCTTGTGTTGCCCGGTGTGGGGGTTTGGGTTGGTTTGGCTAGGGGGTTTTGCCCGGTGTGGGGTCAAAATCTGGGCGCGCCCAAGAGGGGGCTTGGGGAAGGATTTGCCATCGGCATCGCAACACCAAATGACATCCGTTCTTTGGAAGCCGTCTTTGTCTATCTCCACATCAGCTTCTAGGAAGGGGGAGCAAAAAGCGGCGGCTAGGCTGGCCGAGGTGTTTTTGAGTTTGTCATTCATAAAAGCTCCTTTCTTAATCTACTTCAGGCTTTGCCCCACTTTGTTTTGGGGAACTTTTGGGGCTTGTAAAGTCGTGGGTTTGGCGTTTAGCACATTAAAAAGGGGGGGCTGGTTCGTCAAACTAGGGGCTTTGTTTTGCGTGTTTTGGGTGATATTGGAGTATTGAAACCCCACAGCCCCATAAGCTCCGTTATTTTCAGCCAACAAGGGGCAAACAAGGTTAAAGATTGCCAAGATTGAGATTGTTTTTAGAGGGGGCATTCTGACTCCTTTTGCTAGGGTTAGCAAAGTTGTCGGTGCATTTTACCACAGGTAACATTAAAAGCGTTAAGGCAAACCTACTTAAAGCGGTTTCTAGGTGTTTAAAAAATAACGGATGCTCGCAAAGCCCTTAATGTGTAGATTTTTCACAAGCTCTATCTGTTCGCGAGTTGTGATCCCCCCTAGAGCAAAAATATGGGGCTTAAGTGTCGGGCTTAGGGCTTTAAAATAATCTAAGCCCAAAGGGGGGTTTGTCTGGCGTGGCAAAAATCGAGCTTAAAGTGCAAAAATGCACGCCCAAATCTAGGGCTTGTTGCACCTCTTTAACACTGTGTGCGCTGTAAAAGCTCTGTAAATTTTGGGGGATTTTAAGCACAAAGTCTAGAGCGTGGCTCTTTAAATGCACACCCCTAAAGCCATATTCTAGGGCGCAATCTAGGCTTTCTTGGGGGTTTTGGCAATTGATGTAGGGCATCACTTGAAAGGCGGCGCAAAGGCGTACAAAAGCGGCACACATTCTGGCAGCAAAGGGTGGGCTACTTGCCACTTGCCTTAAACACGCCCGGTTGGGGGCGTGGGTGCTAAAAACTTGGGCTAAACACCCCTCAAATTCTTTTAAGCTGATAGTTTGCCAAGCTTGTGGAGTGATGAAGTAGGATTCAAACATAAAGCCCACTATAGCACAATAAAAGTCTTTAACTTTCCTTACCCAAATCCTTGAAACTATAAGGTCTAAAATCCATGTGCGCGTCTGTGGATTTGTCAAAAAAGCGGGCATTGGTGCGCTCTAATCTCTCTTTGATCTCTAGACTGGTCGCCTTGTCAAGGTTTTCTTGATTGCTTTTAAAGACAATGCGGTGTCTAAAGACTTCTAAGATGTCCTTGAGGTCGGGAGTGCTGGAGATTTTTTTTAGATTGGTGAGCATCACGATGTAGTGGTGATCGTAGTCGCGCGCGCTATTTAAAGACGCTTTTAACTGCGCTAGTCCTGTGCTTTTTTTCTCGTATAACTCCTGCGCCTCATCCAGCGAGTCGATAAGGATAAAGCTGCCGGGTTCTAAATTCTCTTCAAAGATTTGGGCGTTGGTGTGGGTGGGGGCGATGCCGTAGGGTTGTAATTGATCTTGGATTTTGGCAAGGGCTTTACTGGCATTGTAGTGGTAAAGCTTTTTGCCCAGTGCTTGCAGATTTTTAGCCAAAATTTTAAGCCAAATGATTTTGGCTTCATCTGTGCCCACAAAGAGCAAGTGATCGCCCTCTTCAAGGGGTAAAATAAATTCCCTGCCCTCATAATCCACGCCCACGCCCAGCTGCAAACTTGTGCCGTGTAACTTGAGTTTTTGGGGCATGTAAATGGGTTCTTCACCATTGTAGAGTTTGCGATCCTTTATGGGTTTTATGCCCCGCTCCCTAGCTTCCTTGTTGGTTTTGATAATGAAGTCGGGGAGTTTTTCGTTGGCTGCATAGGGGATGCTTGTATAAACCATCATGGAGTCGTCTTTTTGTTCCCCCACGAAACTATAGAGACCTTTTTTAGGTTCAAGGCGCGTTGCGGCATCGTTGCCTAAGACGGATATGCTGTCGTTTTTATCATTCACGGCTAAAGCCATGCGGTTGCCTATTTGGCCTAAAATTTCTTTGGGAATCGTGCCCCCAGCCATGGTTTGGGTGGAAAAGACCATGTGTACCCCATAACTGCGTCCTTTTTTGAGCAGATTCACCACCAAGTTTTTCATCTCCTCTAACTTTTTAGCATTCATAAACAACACCTGAAACTCATCGATGATCACCACAAATCTAGGCAGCCCGTGGGTTTGGCGGTAGCCTTTAAAATCCTTCACCCCACAATCCTTAAACAACCTAGCGCGCCGCTCTAGCTCTTGATTCAGCCATTCTAAAAAGGTGATCCCATAGGACACGCAAGCTTGAACGCTCACCAGTTGGGCATGCTCTAGGGGCGGGTTGGCGTAAGCGTTAAACTCCACGCCCTCTTTGTAATCTAGTAAGAATAGACGCAATTCATCGGGGGAGTAGTAAAAGGCTAAGTTTTGGATCAACACATTTAAAAAATTGGATTTGCCACTCCCACTGCGGCCACAAACCAAGGTGTGGTGCTGGGTTTGATCGCCCCCAATTTCAAACAACACTTCGCGGCAATCCTTGTCCCAACCAATGGGTACGCTCACGACATGTGTGCTGTTCTTGCTCCAAAATTCCTCTTGTTGCTGCAATGTACCCACTTCTCGCTTGACCTGTTTACGCCTCGCATAGTAGTTAGCCACCTCTTTAGCAAAGGCGTTTAAATGTTCCGTGTGTGTGCCCGTGGAATCGTGCAGGGCTCTTAAACGCAGGTGTTCAAAAGTGGGGACACTCTCGAATTTTTGGGCGTGTTTTTCTAAAAAGCGGTCCAAAAACACCTCCTCTTTGCTGCGCTCCTCCTTTTCACTCAAATTGTAGATGAAGCACAGCACCCCATTAGCCGCCCCAAAGCGCACCAAATGCTGCAAATACCCCCGACTCTCATGATCCAGTGCGTCCACGCCGCTTAAAAACAGGGCACGCACTTCGAGGCGGTCGGTGTTGTAGCGGTTGTAGTCCATGAAATCTTTATAACCGGCCAACTTCTCTTGTAGATTGGTCTTCATGTATTCATAAAGGTCTTTTAAGGCTTCTTTGATTTCATCGCCCTCTGTGAAGATTTTTTGGCGGTATATGAAATCGTGGTCCTTCTTTAAAAAACGCCGTGCCAGCGCAAACACCCCACCTAAACTCAAAGCGTCCACCAACACAACTTGTAAATGCGTGAGCGGGATCGTGGAAACAAGGCGCAGCAAGCCCTCGCGCAAGAATCTAGGCGTGTTCTCTGTGCTGCCATAGAGGGCGGGCGGGGGGAAGGGGGTAACTTTGGGGATGAAGAATTTTTCAAAGCTCTCTTCTAGCCCCTCTGGGGGGTTCTCGCGCACCTCAAGCACACCTAAAGCCAAAAATTCGGGGTAGCTTTGGCTTTCGTTTAGGTGTAGTTGCCCGCCCAGTTGGGGCTGACTCTTTCTAATCTCATCTCTAATCTTAAGCAATCTGGCTTGACTCTCCTTAAGGGTGAAAAGCGGGCTGTGGGCAAAACGCACTTTGTGTAGGGTTTGGTCTAAATCTTGTAGGGCTTGCAACATAAAACTTCCTTTAGGGTTGGATGCTGTGGGCTTGCTGGACTAAAGCGCGCGCTTCCTCTAGGCGATCGGTGATGATCTGTTTATGGCGGATCATCTCCAGCTCAAGGTTTTCAAACTGGTTGGCTAAATGGCACATCTCCTCGATCACCTCTGTGCTGAGTTTACGCCCCAAATCATCGTCCATCGCCTCTAAAAACAAATCTTCTAAATGCCGCACATGCCGCACGCTGCCTTCATAGTGCATACAAAACTCCTTAAGATTCTAATTTTTTCAGCAAAAGATCAAGGGCGATCAAGGGCTTTTTGGCCCCCGTATCCGTGTCTAAAAATAAGACCTGATCGCTGGCGGTGTCTAGGATAAACAACCCGCCATAGCCATCGCTGCCAAAAAAGATTTCTTGCGCCTCTAAATGGGCTTTGAGCTTTTGCATGAAAAAGGCAAAAGTGCATTTGCCCTCCATATTGAAGTTCAGCACATTTTTAAAAGTATAGTTCTCCTGCCCTACGCTAAAGTTGCGCTTAGGGGGGATGGCGTTGTTGGCGCGTTTTAAGAACTCTAAAAAAGCGGGGCTAAACTCTAGAGCGCACAGCTTTTGCGCGCTCTCTAGGGCGTTGTCCTCTAGGGGGATCACAAATCCCCAATTTGGGTTTTTAGGTTGGGGAGTATTTCTTTCCATAGCGGGTATCCTTTCGTGTGGGGGACGGACAAAAGCACCTCTTCGCGCACCAACTGCATGGTGCCTAGTGGGGGTTAGGGTCAAAATGCCACATATAGCCCTTAGGCGTGATGCCCTTGTTGATCTGCGCTTTGTCCTCCTCGCTCAAGATTTCTTGTAAAGCCGGGCTTGTGCTTAAAGCCTTTTGCAAAGCTTTTAACGCATAAAAGCACAACATGGGCTTTTCGTTGTCTAAATTTTTTAAATCTAAATGGGTGCTAAAGATGGCCGGGAAAACGGGCAGATTGAGATCGTTAAAAGGGGTTTTAAAGGTCTCATCTTGGCTGACAATAAAGCCCTCTTTGCGCTCTTGTAAAAAGGCGCGGTATTCATCGTGGATGGCTTGTATTTGCGCTTGCTTGAGGAGGGGGTCTAGCTGGGACTCTAAGCCCTGCAGATGGTCGTAGAGTTTTTGAATCTCTGGGGGGATCATGTATTGTTGTTCGATGATCTCGCTGGCTTTAAGCGCGCGCCTTTTAAGCTCGTGGTGCGCCTCTCCATAGGCTAAGAGCAAGGCTCGGCTTTGCTGGCAAAATTCCTCGATCAAAATCGTTTGGATACGCCTAAGCTGCTCTGTGTAGATTTCCACCGCCTCCTCTAGCAAGGCGACTTTTTGCTCCCATTTTTCGCGCTTATCAGTTGCGATGTTTAGAGCGATTGTCGCCGCCCACACCCCCCACTCTGTGGCGATGGCAATGGCAAGCGCGATCTCACAAGCAACCTCCCACGCCCTAGCACTGGCTAGCCCCTCTCTGGCCTCTTGTAGGGCCTGCTTGGTTTGGGTCAATTCCTCTTTGGTTTCCTCATAAAAGGTTTCTAGCTCCTGTAAAAAGGCGCGGGTCTCTTGGTGCAAATGCTCCTTAAAGTCCTCAAAACGCTCAAGGACGGCGCGCACCTCTTTGGTGTCGACATTGACAGGCACACTACACCCCTAAATAAGTGCGTGTCTCTTCGATCTTGCGCCTAAGCCAGCGCACTTGTTCCTCTGCTTGCTCGTCAAAGTGCTTTAAAAAGCCCTCCAACTCCTTAAGCACTTCCTCAAATTCTAAATACTTGGTGTCCGCCCAAGTGTCGCCTAAAGCGCGGAAGTGCCCGTTTAGACTGCGCACCATTTCATTCAAGTCGTCCATGAAGCTTTGTAGGTGGTTGGTGAAATCCTCAGCCTCATCAGGGTCCATCACTGCTTGTGCCATTGTTGCTCCTTAAATAAATTTCCCACCCACCGCCCTTAAAATCAGTGGTTGGTTTCTTGTGTGGTGGGGGGTTTATCCCCGCCCTCGCTAGACAACTTACACGCTATGGGTTGAGCGGTGGCGGGCTCTTGGTGTTTCTTGCCCCTAGCTTTTTCATACTCTTTGGTTTTTTCCCATTCCTCTTGTTGCCACCCGGATTGCTCGCTGTTGTGGGGCATTTTGGGACTTAAGGTTTTTTGCGGGCTTAGATCGGCGTTGGTGCAAAAAACGACACTCCCTAATGCCTCCCCGAGTGAATGCCCCCCATTGTCTTGCAAGCACGCCTTGAGTCCGTGCTGCATGTAGAGTAAATTTAAAAGGTCGCAGAGCAAGCTAGGTCCCCACACACTCCCCTTTAGCTGGGGCTTAAAATAAGTAGATTGCAACAAGGGGGAGCGCGACTCTTTAGGGTATACAAAACAAAAATCCCTTGCTTTGCCCGGCTCGATGTTGTAAATTTCATTAAAGTTTGTAAAAAAGTCCGCCCCCGCCTCCTGCATACAGACAAAGACCAAACCCCTCTGTTGGGTGCGCTTAAACACCCCCACCTTTTGATCCAAAATCACAAAAACATACGCATACATGAGAGTTCTCCTAAGATTTTAGTTGCACGAGGTGTTCGTCTTCACACGAATCCCCATCCATCGTGAAAACCCCCACCACGATGCTGTCCGTATTGACTCGCTTGATTTTGATTTGGTAAATGTCCTCTTCATAGGTGTCTTCAAAGAAGATGGGTTCTCTAACCGCCTCTTCAATGGAAAGTTCGTTGGTCGTGGCGCGGGGCTTGTCGGTGTAGTAAAGCTCCAGCCTTTGCCCTTTAAATTTAGAGCTAAATTCCACCCACTCCCCAACCACCATCTCCTCTTTTTCTAAGATCAAATGGAAACAATCTCCCTTTTTACGCCCCAAATAGAATTTAAAAACAGGTTCTCTATCCGGGCAGGCATCTTTAGAGCAAATGTTGATGCCCCCGCCGTGTTGATCGCGCCCGTCTAAGAGTCCAAAGACCACCCCCGTTTTACAAGTAACGCGCCGTTGTTGGTCGGGTTCGGGGTCTTTGCCGCTCCTCTCTTTGATGATCGCATCAGCCTCTGACGTGCCTAGTGGGGGGTAGATGGTGAAGGTGATCTCTGTTTTAGACTGCGCCTGCCTTTTAGCCGCCTCTTCTTCAAAGAGCATTTTCACTAAGGGCGAACGGCTGGAGTTACCCCCTAAGAAAATATGCACGTGGCTGGCGTGTTTCATGTGCGGGGCAGCTTCCCGCAACGCCTCAAAAAAGTCGGTGATGACGAGCCCGATTTCCGTTTTTAAAATCTGCAATAATTTCGTGCGGTTGACCATGAATTGCGCGCTTTGGGGGTTGCCCTGGCGGCCGACTAAACTCAAGTTGATGCGCTCTTCTTCTAATTCTGCGGCGTGGATTTGCTCCTCATCTAAGCCGTGCAAAAAGGGGCGCAACTCTTCGGCAATCGTCTGCAAATTGCGCCGCCCCTCTCTTTTGTTGTCGATGAAGGCGCGCAAGGTGTGGACGTTAGTAACCCTAGCTTCGTAATTGGGTGTGGCGATCACAAAGTCCTTTTGGCGCACTTCCTCCATGTTGTCCTTAAACACTTCTAGTGCCAAGAGTTCTAAAAGATTTTCCCCGCCTAAGTATTTCGCACCCCCCTCCTTAAAGTGGTGCAGATCGTAGTCTTTGTCCTCATCTGCGCTCCTCTCCCAGTAACCAAAGTCAAAATCTGTCGTCCCCCCACCAAAGTCAAACACCCCGTAATTGATCGCCTCTGCCCCTAGATTCTTAAGTGTGAAACCAAAGGCTTGCAGCGCGCTGATGGCGTAAGCGGCTGGCTCGCTCACATTCATTTCCACAACCATTTTTTCTACTTTAGTCCGCTCGTTTTCCTTTTTACCCGTAACATAGGGGTCAAAGACACCTTGAGGCAGGGATTTTGCCAGCCCACGCATGAAGCTTTCTTTGATGTGTTCTCGTTGTTCCTTTTCGTATTTTGCGGGGTAGGATAAAAGATAGGTCAAATGCACCCCTTCAGGGTTGCCCCCATGTTGTTGATGTAACGCCCCAAGAGATAGGCGTAAATCTCAATGGGGTCGGGGTTGCCCGTCCCATAGTCGGTGATGTCGCCTAAATCCCAAGCCACCCCATCTCTATCTTGCACCCGCACTTCGTTGCCCGAAGTCCCCGCCCATTGTTTGAGCTTATAAAAAAAGCGGTAATAGTTGTTGCCCGTGGCTTCCCTGAAGTGTTCAAAAGCCATGTGTGAGATGCTTAAATCCGCGATGTCTGTAAAGGGGCGGTGTTCAAGGCGGTTGTAATCCCTTAAGAATTTTTTATAATCGCTAAACTCCATGAAGGTGGGGTTTTCAAAATCTGCCTCAACGATCTCTTTTTTGGTGTCTAGTGTCCCAATGGAGAGTAGGATTTTACGGCTGTTTTTGTCTAAAATTGCCGCTGTGGTGCTCTTAGTGCCAAAGTCGATCGCCACCACCTCAGCTTTACGCCAAAAGACATCTTGATTGTTTAGGGGGTGGCGGGTGTTTAGGGTGCAGTGCTCGTTGGCACTAGGTTCGGGGAAACAAAATGTGATGGTGTTTTGATCGCTGGAAGTTTGGGGGTGTATGTCCCAGTGCCCGGCATTGGGGTCTTCTAAGAGATTATGATCGTAGGGGTCTAAATTGATCGCCACTTGATCCACCTCTAAAAGCCATTGCTTGAATTGTAAAAACGCCTCTTTGCTTAAGCGGCGCATCGCGTTGTTCTGCCCTAAAATCCTCTTAGCCCGCGCCAATTCCTGCGAGGTGATGCAATTTTGACTTGCGGCACTGTTGTCTTGTAGCCATGCCAGCTCTTCCATCAAAGACAGCAATTCTTTGGAGGGGTCTTTGGGGTTAGCCGCACAAATGCAATCGATCAGCTCCAGCAAGCGTTGTTCGTTTTCGCCCAAACCCCCGCCCTTTTTGGTCCTAATCTCCTTGCGGGTAAGCAAGGCGTTGCGCTTAACATTCTCAAAGTCTTTTAAAAACTTGCGATCCTCGGGGCTCAACTCCTTGAGTTTAAGCGCAATGGGGTGGTCTACAGGCAAAGTGATGCTTGTGAGCGTTTCTCTGATTTTGTCGTTTTTTAAATTTAAGGGATTCATCGATGTTTCCTTTCTTAAAATGGTCTTTTTCACTTTTTTCACGAGGCATAGAAGGTATCCACGCCAGTTGAGCCGCCGCCCTCTTTCCATGCTCTAGTTTAGACCTCAACCAAACTTTTAAAAATGGCTGAGCCCTGTTTGTAGCCCACAAAGTGCACCTTTTTCACCTTGCCCCTTACAGGTTGTGGGTCTTTTGGGGTGGCGTGCTCTCTAGGGTTATAGCTGTCCTCCTCACGCACGCTTAGACGCGTGAGTTTTTCTGTAGACTCTAAAAGGGGAAAGAGGGCATTAAAAAAGGCGATCAAGGGCTGGATTTTAGCCAAATCCTCACGGAAGTGCTGGATGTCTTCAGCGATGCACTTAAGCACAAACAAGCGGTCTTGCCCCAGCTTGGAGGCAAAGAGATCGTCTAAAGTGGCATTTTTATCGATCCCTAGGCGCTCTAAAAGCCGATCGCTCTGTTTGGCTAAATTGAGTAATTGCACGAGGACGAGGTTTTTATAGCCCATAGCCTCTTTTTCATAAGCCTTTGCCGCTTTAAGCGCGTCCTCTAGCTTGGCATGTGCGTCCTTGAGGTTTTGGCAATCTGCACGCGCCGTGTTTAACTCCCCTTCTAGCCTTTCTCTGTCTGTTTTAGCGTGCCTTAGCTCTTGCTCTAGATTTTCACTTTTATTCTTTAATTCTGCTTCGTCTTCTTGAGCCCGTTTTAGGTCGTCTTCAATGCCTTTAAGCTTTTGTTCTAGGCGATCGTTGTCTATTCTTTGTCGGTCTAGTTTACCCTGTAATGCCTCTTTGTCTTGTTGCGCTTGCTGCTCGCTGTGTTCTAACGCTGCTTGCACCTTTTTTAATTCCTCTTTTTTGTCCTCTAGTGCCTTTTGCAGCCCATTTTTTTGCCCTTCAATTTCCTGCTTGGCACTCTCTAGTCCCTTTATTTTGTCCTTTAATTCCGCCTTTTCTTTTGTGAGGGTGGCGTTTTCTGTCTCGAGTGTTTCAAGTTGCGTGGCATCTAGGCTTTTTGTGGGGCTTTGGCTCTTTAACCCCTCCAACTCTTCGGCTAAAGCCCCGATGCGCCCCTCCAACTTCTTTAAAATCTTGCAAATCTTGCATTCTTTCTTTTTACCCATGCCTTCTTCCTCTAGTGGTGTGATGCTCTCAAGCGCGTTTTTTAATTGCCCTAAAAGTTCTAGGGGGTCATTTGGCAAATCTTGTAAATCGTGAGAAAGGGTGTGGAAAGATTGTGTAGCCTGATAGGCTTCGTCAGCTGTGTTTTGGACTCGTTCTTGGACTTGGGTTTGGTTTCTGGGGTGTTCTTTAGAGGCGGCGTTGGCGGGAGTTACCCCCCCCCCCCCCCCATAGATTGGTGCACCTCAACGATGATTTCACCCTCCACTTCTTCTAAGTTTAAAAAACAAGTGTGCGCGCCTACAAAAAATTTTTGGGATTTTTCTTTGTTTGGTTCGCTAAAATTGTTTAACTTATAGGTCAACCGCACTAAACTCAAAATAACCTCCTAATCAAAGTAAAATCCGAATTCTACTATAAATTTCTAAAAAGCATACGCCCCCAAGACAATTTTAACGCATTTTGCACCGTGGCTAAGTCCTTATCCCCCCTGCCGCTTAAATTAACAAGCATGAGGCTTTCTGTCTTGCACTCTTTGGCAAGTTTATAAGCATGGGCTAGGGCGTGGGCGCTCTCTAGGGCGGGGATGATGCCCTCACTTTGGCTTAGGCGTACAAACGCCTCTAAAGCCTCTTGGTCGCTCACAGCCACATACTGCGCCCGCCCACTTGTTTTTAAATAACTATGCTCGGGACCCACACCCGGGTAATCTAGCCCAGCTGAAATGCTGTGGCTCTCTTGTATTTGCCCCTCGCTATCTTGCAAAATATACGTCTTGCACCCGTGTAAAATCCCCACGCTCCCCTTGCATAAAGTTGCCCCGTGTTTGTGCGAATCTAGTCCAAGCCCCCCGGGCTCTACGCCGATCAAACCCACATCCTGATCGTTTAAAAACCCCGCAAAAATGCCAATCGCATTAGACCCCCCACCCACGCAGGCGATGACAGAGTCGGGCAACCTACCCTCTTTTGCTAAAATCTGCGCCCTTGCTTCAGTGCCGATCACGCTTTGGAAGTGTTTCACCATTTGGGGATAGGGGTGTGGGCCGGCAGCGGTGCCTAGCAAGTAGTGCGTGTTGGTGTAAGAACTCGCCCAGTCCCTTAAAGCCTCATTGATCGCATCTTTAAGACTTGCTGATCCACTTTCCACGGACTGCACCTTAGCCCCAAGTAGGCGCATCCTAAAGACATTTTGCTCTTGACGCTGTATGTCCTTAGCCCCCATATACACCACACACTCTAGCCCCAAAAGCGCGCAAGCGATGGCTGTAGCCACGCCGTGCTGCCCGGCTCCCGTTTCGGCGATCACGCGCTTTTTGCCTATTTTTTGCGCCAACAACGCTTGCCCTAGGGCTTGGTTGGTCTTATGCGCCCCCCCGTGGATCAAATCTTCTCTTTTTAAATACATTTTCACTTTGGGGTTGGGGCAGAAGTTTTGCACCAAAGTTAAAGGACTAGGCCGGCCCACAAAGTCCTTTAAAAGCCCCTTGAAAGCGGCTTGAAACTCTGTATCGTGCAAGCAATCTTTAAAGGCTTGTTCTAGCTGCGTCAAAGCGGGGACTAAGAGTTCAGGCACAAAGCCCCCCCCAAATTCTCCAAAATAGCGATCCATCAGTACTCCCGTAACATTTTCGCCACTTGGGCGATTTTTTGCGCGCTCTTTTTACCCGGTGCGCTCTCTAGCCCTGAGTTTAAATCTAAGCCCAAAGCCCCCGTACACACCGCCCTTTCTAAATTGCTTGCATTAAGCCCGCCTGCAAGCATGAAAGGGCGTTTAAACCCCCCTAGAAGTTTCCAACAAAACGCCACGCCATTGCCCCCCGCTTTTGCCCCCTTGCTGTCAAAAAGAATTAAGGGGGTGCTTGGCGTGGGGGGGAGTTTACGCGCCTGTAAATCCACGCTCACCACCGCCCACACGGGGCAATCTAGGGCGTTTTGCAGCAGGGCTAAATCCTCTGCACTATAACGGCCATGCAATTGCACCGCCTTAAGGCCTAGCTGGCAGGCTCTTTTAATGATCGTTTTAGGCTTGGCTTGCACGAACACCCCCACAAAGTCTAGCTTAGGCACTTTTTTCATGAGTTTGGCCGCTTTTTTGGGGGAGATGTAGCGCGGACTTTGGGGGTCAAAAATCAACCCGCCATAAATGAAGCCATTTTTCAGCACCGCTTTCGCGTCTTTCACCCTTTTAAGCCCACAGACTTTATTTTCCCCCAAAATGAGTTTTTTACAGGCCTTGTCTAGGTTTTTTTGCGCCATAAGCAAGCTCCCCACTAAAAAACCCTGCACTTTAGTATAAAGCTGCTTCACCACGGCGTGCGAGTCGATGCCCGATTCGCTGATGAGGATTCGATCCTCGGGGATCAGGGGGGCGAGCTCTAAAGTCGTGTGGGTGTCGACTTTTAAGGTTTTTAAATCGCGGTTGTTGATGCCGATGATCGGGGCGTTTAAAGCGATCGCCCTTTGCACCTCTTCTGGGTTACTCACCTCTGTTAAAACCGCCATGTTTAAAGACTGGGCTAAGGCCGCTAGGTCTTGATAACTCCCATCATCAAGCACGCTAAGCATCAACAACACCGCATCTGCCCCCATAAGGCGGGCTAGACGCACCTGAAAGGGATCGATGATGAAATCCTTACACAAAAGGGGCTTGGTGGTGTGGGCCGCCACTAGGCGCAAGTTCTCAAACGCGCCTTTAAAATACTTTTCATCGGTCAGCACCGAAATACAAGTGGCGTGCTTTTCGTAGACTTTAGCGATTTTAAGCAAATTAAAGGGGCTTCTAATCAAACCCTTAGAGGGGGAAGCCTGTTTGCACTCTAAAATAAAGCTCGTGCGCCGCTCTTGCAAAGCTCCTTTAAAATCCCGTTGGCTAGACTTCAACTCCGTAGGCACGCTGTGGCGGTTTTTTAAAGCCTGTATCTCTAGTTTTTTGTGTTCTAAGATGGTTTTTAGCAAATCATGCATGGCTTAGTTGAATCATCCTTTGTAAGTGGGTGTAGGCCTGCTGGCTCTTGAGACAATCGTTGGCAAGCCTAGCCCCTTCTTGAAAAGTGTCCGCCCGCCCGGCCACGACCAACACCCCCGCACTATTGGCAACCACGCTCGCCCTTTGCGCCTTGCTGCCCCCCCCTTTTAACAAGTCCAAACAAATTTGCGCGCTCTGTTCCACACTCTCTACTTGAAGTGCCTCTAGGGGATGGCTCTCTAGTCCAAAGTCACTGGGCTTTAGCGTGTATTGTTTGATTTCCCCCCCCTTGAGCTCACAGACTAAGGTTTCCCCGTGCAAAGCGATTTCATCACAGCCCGCACCGTGCACCACCAAAGCCCGATCTAAGCCCAAATTCTGCAAAGCACATGCAAGGGGGTAGCACAGCTTGGGGTCGTAAACGCCTAGAAGTTGCGCTTTGGGGCGCAAAGGGTTTAGCAAGGGACCTAGCAAATTAAATAAGGTGCGTGTTTTTAAGGCTTTTCTTAGGGGGGCGGCCTTGGCAAAGCTGGGGTAGAAAAGCGGGGCAAAGAGAAAGGCAAAGTTGGCTAAATCTAGACTTTGGGCAACTTGTTTAGGGCTTAGGCGGATATTAAAGCCCAAGCACTCCAAAAGTTCTGCGCTCCCACCCCCGCTAGAGCTGTAATTGCCCGCTTTGGCCATTTTCACACCCAAGCACGCGCACACAAACGCGCTGGTGGTGCTGATGTTAAAACTCTTCACCCCATCCCCGCCCGTCCCGCAATTGTCCACGACACCAAAGGGGGTGCTTAAGGCTTGACTCTCTTGCAAGCATGCTTGCACGCTGTAAGCGATCTCTAGTGGGCTTTCGCCCTTACACTTCAAGGCGATGAGCAACGCGCCCAGCTCAATGTCGCTAAAGTGCCCCTGCAAAATGGCCTGAAAAAACGCCTGCACCTGCCCCCTTTCTAGGTCCTTTTTAGCACAAAGTTGGTTGAGTAAATCTGTGTAAAGGGGCATGGCAGTCTTTACTTTAGCGTTTTAATAAAGGGGGATTATAGCACAAGCAACGCAGAGTGTTGCTTTGAATACAAAGTATTGCGGTGTTGTAGCCATAGGCTTGCTTTGGGACACAAAGCGTTGGTGGCGAATTTTGCTATAATGCGCCTTTTGGGAGAGAGTATGCGTATTTTTGTGATCCATTTGTCTAAAGCGACTTGTCAAGAGTGGGGACTTAAAGAGCGTAACATTGACGCACTTTTACAGGATTTAGATCAAGACAAACACCCAATCGAAGTTTTCAACGCCATTTATTCCAAGACCAAAGGGGGCTTAAACTCCCTTGTGTCTGCCCACCTCTTTCCTTTCTTTGTACACCCAAGTGTGGGCGTTGTAGGGGGGGGGGGTGAAAACCCTGCTGCAGGCTTGTTACTATGCGCTTAAACAAGAGGGCGTACCTATGAGTCTTGGCGAGCTGGGGTGTTTTGCTAGCCATTACAGCCTATGGCAACGCTGCATAGAACTGCAAGAACCCCTTTGCGTTTTAGAGGACGACATCGCATTAGAGTCCCACTTTTTTGAAGCCATAGATCACATCGCAAAGCACATCCATGGTCTACACTGGGTGCGCCTCATGCATCTATTTACCGATCAAATCTCCTCTACACCAACATCCACTCCCCAAATCTCTATCATTCCCTACAGCTACCCCTCTTATGGGAGCGGCACACAGGGCTATGTGCTCGACCCCACCGCTGCCAAAGCCTTTATTAAGGCGAGCCAGCATTGGGTCATGCCTGTGGATTTTGTTTTGGAAAACACCTATTTACATGGCATAAAAAACCATGTTTTTGAGCCCTTCGCCATTAGCGAACACATACAAAACACTTTAGAAGGCAATATCTCCAGGGATCGCGATGTCGGCTACCCGCCACTTGTGGGTGCTATAAGACATCTACACCGTTACTATGTAAGCTACAAAACGAAGAATTGACATGCAACACCACCAAAACACGGCATTAGGCATCCTCTTAGGTCTTTGTGTCATCGGCGTTTTAGCCTTTGTATCGCTAAAAATCGCCCATCTGCCCTATTTGAGCACGCACCACATTTCGCCCCTCTTGGTGGCGGTTCTACTAGGTTTGGTAGGTTCGTTTTTTTACCCCAAAATCGCCTATTGGACGCACCACGGCGTGCATTTTAGTGCCAAAAAGCTCTTGCGCTTAGGCATCATTTTATACGGCTTTAATGTTACGATTAATGACATTTTGCACTACGGCTATGTGCCCCTATTCATTGCGCTGGTTGTGGTCGTGGGGGTGTTTTTGCTTGGGGTGTGGCTAGGGAACAAGATGGGGCTAGATCAAGATTTAAGCATGCTTGTAGCGTGTGGGAGTGCGGTGTGTGGGGCGGCGGCGGTTTTAGCCCTAGAGAGCGTGCTTAAATCTCCCCCCTTTAAGGGCGTGGTGGCGGTGGGCACGGTGATCGTCTTTGGGCTCTTGGCGATGTTTTTATACCCCTTTGTCTATAACTTGGGCTGGGTGCCTTTAAGCCCGCTTTCTGAGGGGGTGTATATCGGGGCAACCTTGCACGAGGTGGCAAATGTCGCCGGGGCAGCTAGCGGGATTTCACTAGAAGCCGAGAAAGTCGCTGTAACGATTAAAATGGTGCGGGTCATCATGCTCATCCCTCTACTCTTAGCCGTGTCTTTTTATTTAAAGAGCACAAACACTAAACACAAGCACAAAGTGAAATTACAAGTGCCTTGGTTTGCCTTCATTTTCTTGGGTATGGTTGTGGTGCACTCGTATTTACAACCCCTATTTGGCGGCTTTGTGGCCCCTGATGTGCTCAAACACAGCGTGGAAGTGTTGCGTTTTGGGTCTGTGGTGTGCTTGGTGTGTGCGATGGGGGCTTTGGGCTTGCAAGTGGAGTTGAAGAAGTTTTTAAGTCTTGGGGGACGGGCGTTTGTTTTAGCCTTAATCCTTTTTGTGGTGTTGATTTTTGGGGGCTTGGCTTTGGTGAAGGTGCTAATGGGCTAGCCTCTAGAATTTTAAGAGGGGGTTTTGTATGGGCTAGCCTAAAAGTTAAGAGAGTGTGCGCACAATGCCCAAAAACTCTTGAGTTAGGCTTTTTGTCCGCTTCTCAATATGGTCCGCATCCCACTGCGCCACCTCTAAGACTTCCTTCGTGATGTCGAGGTGATTCTTTTGACTATTTAAGCACATTTTCTTGCTTTGATCGCCATGCACCTTGACACGCCATACATTGTTGCTAATGGCCGTGTTTAGTTTTTGGCCGAGCAACACCATATTGCCCACTTGGTAAATCAAACCTTCCGCTTTGTTTGCATTGCCCCCCACAATGTCCGTCCAATGCGTTTCCCATTTTTGGGGCATTAAATGCTCTAGGCTGTAGTCGCATTTTAATGAGTGTTTTTCATCCTTTTGCTGTATCCTATAAAGCTCAAGGGTGAAAAGCACCAACATCGCTCTATCGTTGGAGAGCTTTGCTCCACCGCTCGATTTTAAAGCGTTGGCAATTTGCATCTCTTCGGGCTTGCGTCCTAAAAGATTTCCTTTGAGGGCTTGGAGTAAGCGTTGATGACCTTGTGCCTCTTGTGTGCAAAGATAGCGGACAGTTTGGGCAAAAAACTTTGAAAAATCCTTTGTGCTTTCTTTGCAAAGCCAATAGGTAAGGGTGAGGATTTCTAACCACGCAAAGCCTTGCCGCACCAAACCTTCATCTTGATCCTCAAGCCCCTTTAGATAAAGCACAAGTGGGAGGCAGGCTTGGATTTGAGTTAATAAGAATAGCTGTGTGGATAACTTTTACAAACGAGTGGTATTAGGTATGGGGCTAAAACCAACACCCACATAGGTTTTCTTGCACTTTAAAGTAGTTTATTTTCTATACTTTAAGGTTATAGGCTTGTTCAGGGTCTGCACCTCCATCAAAGACAATTTACAACCCTCTTTGATTGTTTGCCCTCATTTTCACGGAGGGTTTTGCTCTAGCAAAACACTGATCGCTTAAGCCCCCACATCGTTACCCAGCTCACACAAAACCCGAATGTTTTGGCGGTGGCTGTCATACACCCAATGCTTGTCAAAGGCATGTTTTGCCCCCGAGTTGCCATTGATGTCTAGCAAGTAAAAGCGGTTTTTGTCTTGGCGTTGGTGCTGCATTTGTTGCGTTAAGTGGGGGTCAAGTCCGCCAAAGTCGCCATCGGACACTACGAGCAAATCTGCCTTTTGGTAGTTTTGCGCTTGCATCGCCTTTAAGCCCTCTTTTAAGGCGAGTCCGACATCTGTCCCGCCCCCAAAGCTCAAGCTTAAAAACTCATTGAGCCGTGCAAGTCCCCCGCCCTTGCTTAAATCCACCGCTGTGGTTTGGGAGCTAAAATTGATGAGAAAGCAAGCGCGTTTGCTCTTTTTGGCGTGTGAGGCTAAAAACAAAGTCAAAGCCTTAGCGATGAGCTCGGGCGCGCCGCTCATCGATCCGCTGGTATCCACGCAAATGATGATAGGTCCCTTTGCGCCCTCTTTTTCTTGTGTCTTTTCTTGCTCCACTTGCACTTCCTCGATGCCCTCTAAATGGCGGTCAATGTAGCCCTGCTTTTCAAAGCAAAACAGCCGTTTTTCCACGAATTTAAGGGTGAAAAGGATTTCTAAATCGGGGTCGTTTAACAAGGCTAATTCTTGGGGGATGAGATTTTCTAAGTCGTTGCTTAAATGAATCCCGCAAATTTCCTCTTTGTAATCCCTTGTTACTTGTTTTTCGGTGTAAGAGTAGCTTTGCAACTCTTTGATCATTTCCTTTACCATCTCTTGTTGCTTTTCCTTCATCCGCCCGAGCAAATCGCAAATCGCCATTAAAGCCTTGTTATTTTTGATTTGGGCAAAGAGGGCTAAGATTTGGGCGAGGTTTAGGCGTTTAGGGCTAGAACCTACAGAAAATGCATGCCCCCTTTTTTCGGTTTTTATGTCTGTATCCAAACTTGTATCTAGCCCCGTGTCTAGCCCCTCTAAATTTTGTAATGCCCTTTTTTGTGCCTTGGCTTCGCCCAAGCCCTCCAAGTCTAGGGCTTCTAGGGCAAGATTTTTAGCGTCCATAAACAGCCCGTCTTTGCCAAAGAGTTCGGGGGATTGTTTGGCGAGTTGCTTGGCTTGCCATAGGGCTTTAAACCACGCCTGCATGCGTGTTAAAAAATCCTGCTCCATCTTGGCTTGCGTGGCGTGTTTCCATGTGGCGATTTTGTCCTCTAACACCCCTTGCCACTTGTCTAAGATGAAGCGGTGCAAGGTCGCTTGTTCTTCTTGGCTCTTGAGCGTCTTTTCTTGGGTGTTGATGAAACTTAAATCCGCTTGGGGGTTGTGGGCGTGGAAGGCTTGACGGGTGGTTTTGGCTAAATCTTTTTGCTCTAGGTGGGCGTGTTTGCGTTCATAATGCTCTAGGCTTTCCTCAAAAAAGGGGTGGTCTTTAAGAGCTTCTTTCATTTGGCTGTCTTTTTCTTGACAGGCACGCTCAAACTCTTTAGCAATCTCAGGGTCGTCTAAAAGCCCAAAGCTTTTTAAGGACTCTAGCAACTAATACCCCATATGCTCCCAACGCATTTCTTCGGCAACACAGGTGAGAAAATCACCTGTTTTATATCTTATGCAACTACGGACTTCGTCATAAGTGTAAGTGCCGCCCTCGCTTTCAAGAAATTTGTTTTCAGCTTTGGTAAAAATTTCCGAAACAAATTCCGCAAAATCTATTTTAATCTTAAATGTATAATAAAAAGAATAACCGCCTTGCAAGGTGTCCAATAAAGCACTGGGATTGCAATATGCAAATGTATCACCAAAACTCTTTGTATTGTTGTAAATATCAATAGGATAGTTTTGTGCGTATATTTTTTCAAGCAACTCATCGGGTGTCTGTATCTTTGTTGCTGCAAAATCTTCAAAGATTTGGACTATGTTTTCTATCGCTTCTTGAAAAGTGGGGGTCTGCATCACCCTCTCATCTTTGAGTGTCTCAGCATTGATAACAGCCATTGTAAAAAGCTTCCTCAAATCCTCATGCACATCGCGGTTGTTGTCCTCTTTTCCCATGCTCTGTCCTTTCATTTTTTCAACCCAAGTATTCTAGCAAAATTCACTCACCTTTAAGTTTATCCGCAAGGGCTAAAAGCTCGTTAATCAAGTCGTCTTTTTGTTTTTGGCTCAAGTTGTGGGGGCTTGGAGCTTGATTAGAGGTTTGCGTTGCCCTTGCTGTGGCTCGTGGAAATCGCTCCATTATTTGCTCTAATTCCTCGTGAGTCATTTTTTACTCCCTAAATTCAGTGAATCGCCCCTCTTAACCCGGCTTTAAGCACATTGCGTAAATCGGCATAAGCCCCCAAATCTACAGGCTCGCCGCGGTGGTTTGTGAGCTTAAAGCCCCGTTTTTTAAGCTCCATAGGGTCAAGGTCGCCACGCGTATAGCCCTCTAAAAGTTCCACAATCTTAGACACAGACTCCCCCTCTAAAATCTCATACTTCTTGGTGATGGCTAACACCTCTTTTACCAAAGCGTGGTTAGGGGTTGTGCTTCTGCTAGGGTCTTGGGGTTATTGGGGCTATTTGGGGTTCTTTTTTGTGCCAACTCTTTTAGCTCCAATTCAAGCACCTTAAACGCTTGCAATAGCTCTTGCACGCCCGCAAAGGCGATTTTCATGTCCTCATTGGATAAAAAAATATTAGCGTTTTGGTGTGTTTCCTGCCACTCTTGGCTAAGTTCCTTGGCATGCGTGCTCACTTGTTTGGATAGGCTTTGGTAGGCATTGTTAAAGGTTTCTGGCGAATCTGCCCCCATTTTTTCAAGGTGTAAAAAGCTCTCTTGTGCCTTTTCTAGGTCTTTTGCCTTGGCGTGGCTGGTCTTCAACACTTGCGTTAAAATCGCATTGACTAGGGGGATTTGCTCCAAGCTGTCCCATAAACAATGCCTGAGCAACGCCAAATCGGGGGGCGTAACTTCGTTTTGGTCGCTAAGCAGGGCGGAGACTTGTAGAAGCTGGGCGCATTGCTTGAAACGCCGATCAGAAGGGCTGGCGATTAAATTAATATCGGGCTCTGTGTTTTCCTCGCCCTCTTTGCTGGGCGCATTGTCGCCTAAAAATTGGGCGATTAAAGCGGGGTTGTGCTTTAATTGCTCTAAGCTCGCCTTGATGGCGTGCAAACTCTCTAGGGCTTCTGGGCTAAAGGGGATTTGTGTAGCTAATTTGTGGATTTTTTCTAATTCCTCTAGGCTAAAGGCGTGCTGGTTAGAGCTTGTGCTCTCTTGGCTGGCGATGAGCTTTAAAAAATTCGCCTTAGACTTTAGGGGCTCAACAAAATAGCGTAAGAGCATGCGGTCATACAGGGCTTCTAAGCCTTGATTGGCTGGGGGAACTCATTGCTCGCACACACAATGCCCTTAAGGGGGACAGGTATGTTTTTATCGCCCTGTTTAAACAACCTTTCGTTGATGATGGTGAGCAGTGTGTTTAAGATGGCGGGCGAGCTTTTCCAAATCTCGTCTAAAAAGGCAAAATGGGCGGTGGGTAAGTAGCCTTCAATGTTGCGTATGAGCTTGTTTTCCTTCAGTGCGCCGATGTCAATGGGCCCGAAAATGTCCTCTGGGGTAGAAAAGCGGTGCATGAGCGCACTGAAAAAGGGCGTAGATTTGTCGTCTTTAGACTCAAAGGCAAGGCTGACTTTCCGTGCAATCATCGACTTAGCCGTGCCGGGAGGTCCATACAAAAATATCGCTTTACCGGCAAAACAAGCCAGCAACACCAAGCGCACACATTCCTCGCGCTCAAATAAATCCTTTTCTAACGCGGCGATGAGATTTCTAACTTTGGTTTTGTATTGGTTGTTTAAGGGCATGGATTCCTCTCGCTCAAAATAAAAGAAACATTATAACTTAAGTTCGTGCGCTTAAAACGCTATAATCCACCAAAAATTAAAGGCTTTTTGTGGGGCTGTGGCTGGTTTTAGGGATTCATTTTTGGCATTGCTGACCCCGGACCGGACTTCTTTTTAATCAGCTCTCACGCCCTAAAACCCAGTTCAAACACGCTTTAAAGGCAGTTTTAGGCGTGGGGCTTTGCGTGTTTATATGGGTTGTGCTCTCCCTCTTTGGTTTAAAAAGCCTCTTTGCCACTTTCCCGCTTTTACAAACTCTTTTAGCCCTCTTGGGGGCGTTTTACTTGCTCTACTTGGCTGTTATGTGCCTAAAATCTAACGCGCCCATTAAGTTCAAGCCCACCAGCACCAAACAGGCTTTTTTAAGCGGATTCCTCACCCACATTTTAAACCCCAAGGCCATGCTCTACTTTAGCAGCATTTTTTCGGGTTTCAATCTCTTTTGCAAAGACACCACACTTTTTTAGCTCACTTTCTGTTTGGTGTTTGAAACCCTTGTATACTTTAAATAGCGGTGGCGTTGTTGTTTTCTAACGCTAAAATGCGTGCTTGGTATGGCAAATACTATCAAGTGACTGACTACCTTTGTGCCTTGATTTTTAGCGCCTTTGCCCTCTATATCTTGGCTAGCCACCTTAAAGCGTGGCTTTAAGGGGTTATTTTTGTTCGGGTTGCCAAATGGTCTTTTCTGAGGGGGTGTAATCTTTCTCGTCTTCTAAAATCTGTTGCTTGGTTTCGCTGCAAGCGGTGCATAAAAAAGCTAAAATCCCTGCTAAAAGCAATGCGCGCATCGCCATCCTTTCAAAGAATCTAAACGCCCATTATAAACCCAAAAAGTTAAGGAGCTCTAAATGCCTTCAGCCGCCGCCACGCTTTTTTGCGCCATTGCAGTGATTTTTGCCCACTCTTTGGCCTGCACCAACTCTTTAGGCGCAAGCCACGAGCCCCCCACACAAAGCACATTAGGCAGCTTTAAATAATCGCCCATGTTCTCTAAAGAGATCCCCCCCGTGGGGCAGAAAAACGCCTCTAAAAAGGGGCCAGCAAAGGATTTAAGCATGGCAATTCCCCCGGCCGCTTGTGCGGGGAAAAACTTTAAATGTTTGAAACCATGCTCGAGTGCCAGCATCACCTCGCTCGCACTCGCCACCCCGGGGATGAGCGGGATTGGGCTCTCTTTAAAGGCTTTAGCTAAGGCTGGGGTGAGCCCCGGGCTTATGGCAAACCTAGCCCCCGCTTGCTCTGCGCGCTTCAAGTCCGTGGAGTTTAACACCGTACCCGCCCCCACGATCGCCTCTGGCACTTCTTGGCTAATGCATTTGATCGCCTCCAGGGCTTCTTTGGTGCGCAGTGTGATCTCTAGCACCTGAACGCCTCCTTGCAGCAAAGCCCTAGCTAAAGGCACGGCATCTTTGGCTTCTTCAATGACCATCACGGGAACGATGCGCCCGGCGTTTAAAATGTCAAAAGCCTGCATGGCTACTCTCCAAAGCTCACCGCACCCGTTTCCGTGCTCCCGGCCAAAAGGCGCAGCCCAGCAAAGAGTTCGCGCCCGCTCCCAAAGGGTTCACGCAAAAAGGGCACAGATGGCAAGCGCTCCTCCCATTCTTGATCTTCTAGCAACACTTGCAACACCCCCTCTTTTGCGTCCAAAAGCAGCATGTCCCCGTCTTGAATTTTGGCAATCCCGCCGCCTAAAAGAGCTTCAGGGCTGACATGGATGGCGGCGGGCACTTTGCCCGATGCCCCACTCATGCGCCCGTCTGTAACAAGGGCGACCTTAAAACCCTGATCTTGCAGTGCACCTAAAATGGGGGTGAGTTTGTGTAACTCGGGCATGCCATTGGCGCGTGGGCCTTGGTAGGGCAAAATGGCGATGAAGTCCTTTTGCAGTTCTTGGCGCTTAAAACGCTCGATCATATCTTGTTGGGATTCAAAGATGATGGCGGGGGCTTTGATGGTGTGGTGTTTGGTGTCGATGGCAGACACCTTGATCACCGCCCGCCCCACATTGCCCTCCAGGATTTCCAGCCCCCCATTGGGTGAAAAGGGGTTGTTAACGCCCCTTAAAATGTCGGTGTTGTGGCTCTCTTGCACGCCCTCTTGATAAACCACCTGCTCCCCGTCTAAATAGGGGTTTTTGGTGTAAGCCTCTAAACCCTGCCCCATGATCGTGTCGCAATCCTCGTGCAATAATCCAGCGTTTAGGAGTTCACGCACCACGAAAGCCAGCCCACCGGCTGCCTCAAATTGGTTCACATCGGCCTGTCCGTTGGGGTAAATTTTAGCAAGTAAGGGGGTGATTTCAGAAATGGCGGCAAAGTCGTCCCAATTGATCACGATCCCGGCGGCTTTAGCGATGGCAACTAGGTGGATGGTGTGATTCGTAGAGCCCCCGGTGGCCATAAGACCCACCATCGCGTTAACAATGTTTTTTTCACTAATCATTTCCCCGATGGGTTTAGGGGTCTTGGTCGCCATTAAAGTGGCAGCCTTGTGCACTAGGGCCTTTCTTAGGGGAGTGTTGGGGTTGATGAAGGCAGAGTTGGGTAAGTGCAGCCCCATCAGTTCGACCATCATTTGGTTGGAGTTGGCCGTGCCATAGAAGGTGCAAGTACCAGCCGAGTGGTAGGATTGCATTTCGCTCTCTAAAAGCTCTTGTCTGTCCACCTTGCCCTGGGCAAAAAGTTCACGCACCTTGGATTTTTGGGCGTTGGCTAGCCCGCTAGTCATAGGCCCGGCGGGGATGAAAATTGCGGGCAAATGCCCGAAACTTAAAGCCCCGATGAGTAACCCGGGCACGATTTTATCGCACACGCCCAAGTAAAACGCCCCGTCAAAGACATTGTGCGAGAGCGCGATCGCCGTGCTCATGGCGATCACATCGCGGGAGAACAAACTAAGCTCCATGCCTGCATAGCCCTGGGTGATTCCATCGCACATGGCGGGCACGCCACCGGCCATTTGCCCAAACGCCTCGTGTTGCAAGAGAGTTTCTTTGATCCACTCGGGGTAGTCTTTTAGGGGTTTGTGCGCGGAGAGCATGTCGTTATAAGCGGAGATGATGGCAAAGTTGGGTTTGTCGTTGTTCTTGATTTTTGCCTTGATGTGTTCGGGCAGGCTGGCGTAGGTGTGGGCCAGGTTCGCACAACTCAACTCCCCACGCTGGATTTTGCGCTGTGCTTTGGCGGTGCGCTCTAAGTAGGTTTCTCTACTGCTTTGAGAGCGTTCAATGATACCTTTGGTAATGTCCTCTAGGGCTTTTTTAGGCATGTGTACCTCCGTGTAGTCTTTTCGTGGCGCAATGATACTACAATTTTTAAAATCTCTAAAGGACGGACATGCAAGAGTGCTGTTTCATCTTACTGGGGGCCACAGGCGATTTAGCCTTGCGCAAGATTTTCCCCGCCCTGTTTAAAGCAAGCCAAGCGGGCTTAAAACCCACCATCACCGCCTGCGCTAGAAGCCACTTAAGCACTCATGAGTTTCTAGACAAACTCAGCACAAAAGCCAAAGAACACATCAAAGACCTAGATTCCAAAGCGTGGGCGCACTTTAGCACTTACATCAACTACACCCCCCTAGACTTCAACAAGCCCGAGGACTTTAAAGCACTCAAAGCCAACCACCCCAACACGATCATCTACTTTTCCATCGCCCCCGAATTTTTCGCCAAAGCCTGCCAAAATTTAGCCGCCGTGGGTTTAAACGCCCCCAATGTCAAAATCGTGTTAGAAAAGCCTTTAGGCACCAACCTGCAATCCTGCAAAGACATTTGCGCCCAAATCAGCCAACACTTCCAAGAAGCACAAATTTATCGAATCGACCACTATTTGGGGAAGCAAAGCGTGCAAAATCTCTTTTACTTGCGCCACAACAACCCGTTTTTAGCTGGCCTGCTTGGGGCGCACTATCTAGACCATGTGCAAATCAGCGTGCTAGAAACCTTAGGGGTGGAGAGCCGGGGGGGCTTTTACGACCCAATGGGCGCACTACGCGACATGCTCCAAAACCACATGCTTGCCATGCTCGCCCTAAGCACCATCCCGGCAAACACCCCCCAAGAAAATATCAGGCAAGCCAAATTAGAAATGCTAAAAAGTTTAAAGCCCCTAGGCCAAGAGGCGTTAAAAACTGAGGTCGTACGGGGGCAATACGCGGCAGGCGGGGGGTTTAAGGGCTACACAGAGGAAGAGCAGGTAAACCCCCACAGCCAAACAGAAACCTTTGTGGCGCTCAAGCTAGAGCTAGAGCACCCCAACTGGCAGGGCGTGCCTTTTTACCTACGCACGGGCAAGCGCATGGGCGTGTCTTTGGTGCAGGTGGTCTTCGTGTTTAAGGGCCCCCCGCAAGCACTTATCTACACCATACAACCACAATGTTCTTTAGAGTTGCAACTGCAGGGCATGGGGGCCTTAAAAAGCGCACTCGACTCGGGGATGGACGCTTACGAGCGGCTGATTTTAGAAGTGGTGGCGGGCAATCAGGCCCCCTTTAACCACCAAAACGAGTTGGAGGCCGCCTGGAGTTTTGTCGACCCCATTTTACAAAGTTGGCAAACAAACTTAACCCCTTTGTTGCCCTATGCCGCGACCAGCTATGGACCACAAGCCGCCTTTGATCTCTTGAAGCAAGATAAGCGGGAGTGGTTTGCCCATGTTTAAACTTGATTCATTTAACAGCCCCAAAGAGAGCGCACACGCTCTAGCCATTGAGATCGCCACGCAACTAAGGCGGATTTTAAGCGTCAAAGAGCGCACAGGACTTGCCCTTTCTGGGGGCAAGTCGCCCATTTTGTTTTTACAAGAGTTGAGCCAAATACCCCTAGAGTGGGGCAAGTGCCGCATTAGCCTTGTAGATGAGCGGGTATCGCCCCTAACTGATCCTGAAAACAACGCCTTGTTGGTGCACACGCATTTTTTGCAGAACAAGGCCCAAGTTGCCCCTTTCACGCCTTTGGTTTTAGACGCTGGCGTTGGCACTGAGGAGCTGTTGAAACACGCAAAGGCGAGCTACACCCAGCCTGATTTGGCCGTGCTTGGCATGGGAGAGGATGGACACACGGCTTCGCTCTTTGCCTGTGCGCCCGAGTATGAAAACGCCCTAAGCAGTCAAGAACCCATAGTCGCCACGACCCCCACAAGCGCGCCCTTTAAAAGACTTAGCATGTCTTTAAATGCGCTGGAGAGTTGCCAAATGTTGTTTTTACTCATCAGTGGGGATCAAAAAAGGGCGGTGTTTGAGAGGGCTAGCCAAACTTTAGACCCTAGCCTGCCCATTTCCTACATCCTACATTCTCAAAAGGTGGTTTGCCATGTCTTCTGCGCCTAACAACTATCCACGCCTTTTAGCCGACATCGGGGGGACCAATGCCCGCTTTGGGTTAGAGGTCGCCCCCGGGCAATTAGAATCCGTGGAGGTTTTAGCTTGCCACGACTTTGACACCATTGTGGACGCAACAAAGCATTATTTAAAGAATATAGGTCATCCCAGCGTGGCGCATGCCGCCTTTGCTTTAGCCAACCCTGTGGTGGGGGACTGGATACAGATGACTAACCACCATTGGGCCTTTTCTGTGGAAACCACCCGCCAAGCGTTGGGCTTTGCCACGCTCTTAGTCATCAACGACTTCACCGCCCAAGCTTATGGTATTTCTCAAGTCAAGGAAGAGGAGTTGTTGCAAGTGGGGGGCACCATGTGTACCATTGACACGCCCAAACTTGTGATCGGCCCGGGCACGGGGCTAGGGGTCAGTGCGCTCATTCCTTGCCACGATGGTTCGTATGTGGCGTTGGCGGGCGAGGGCGGGCATGTGAGTTTTGCGCCCTTTGACGACACCGAGATCATGCTGTGGAGGTATGCCAAGAAAAAATACGGGCATGTCTCTGCTGAGCGCTTTTTAAGCGGGGCAGGATTGGTGTTGATCCACGAGGCTTTGGCGCATCGCGAGGGGATCAAAGTGGCGAAGATGACCCCCGAGATGATCGGCGAGCAAGCCCTAAGCGGCAAGTCCCCGCTGTGCCGCCTGACCTTAGACCTTTTTTGCACGATTTTAGGCACGGTGGCTTCCAACATGGCGTTGGTTTTGGGGGCAAGGAGCGGGGTGTATTTATGTGGGGGGATCATCCCCCGTTTCATCGATTACTTCAAAACTTCCCCCTTTCGAATTCGTTTTGAAAATAAGGGGCGTTTTGACGCCTATTTGGCCGCCATCCCTGTGTATGTGGTATTGGCAAAATATCCGGGCATATACGGGGTGGGTATTGCCCTAGAAAACCACTTACGCAAAGAGAACGCATGAAAACCTTGACACAACACCCAGCCTTTAAAGCCTTGCAAGAACATTTCAACCGCATGAAAACAGCGCACATGAAAGACATGTTTCAAGCCGACCCTACGCGCGCTACACGCTACTTTTTAAAAAATGGCCCCATTAGCCTAGATTATTCTAAAAACCGCATAGACGACACGACCTTAAAGCTTTTGAAAGATTTAGCCACAGAGTGTGGGCTGGCTGAAAAAATCCAGGCCATGTTTGACGGAGAGAAGATCAACAGCACCGAAGAGCGTGCCGCCTTACACACGGCCCTGCGTTATCAAGGACAAGACCCGATCAAGGTTGATGGCCTAGATGTCCTGCCCCAAGTGCGCCAAGTCTTAGAGCGCATGGAAAAATTTAGCGACATGGTGCGTTGCGGGGAGTGGCTAGGCTACACGAATCAAGTCATCACGGATGTGGTGAATATCGGCATTGGTGGCTCGGATTTGGGGGCACTGATGGTGTGTAAGGCGCTACGCCCCTTTGCCAGCCCACGCCTGAATATGTACTTCGTGTCTAATGTGGATGGGACACAGATACAAGGCGTGTTAGACAAGATACATCCCGAAACCACGCTTTTTATCGTGGCTTCTAAAACTTTCTCCACGCAAGAAACCCTGACAAACGCCCTGAGCGCGCGCCAATGGTTTTTAGCCCACGCCCTCAATGAAGTCCACATCGCTAAACACTTTGTGGCAGTGTCTACAAACAAAGAGGCCGTGCAAGCCTTTGGGATCGACACACAGAACATGTTTAGCTTTTGGAACTGGGTGGGGGGGCGTTATAGTCTGTGGTCGGCCATCGGGCTTTCGATCATGATTTATCTAGGCAAAGAAAATTTTAAAGATTTGTTGTGCGGCGCGTATGAAATGGATGAGCACTTTAAAAACGCCCCCTTTGAGCGCAACATGCCCGTGATTTTGGCACTTCTTGGCATTTGGTACATCAACCTATTTGATGCGGGTAGTCATTTAATCGCCCCCTACGATCAATACCTACGCTACTTCCCCCGTTTCATCCAGCAACTCGACATGGAGAGCAATGGCAAAAGCACCACGCTAGAGGGGCAGGCAGTAGACTACGACACGGGACCCATCATTTGGGGGGATTTAGGCATCAACGCCCAACACGCCTTTTTCCAACTCTTGCATCAGGGCACGCACATCAGCCCAATCGACTTCATCGTGTCCTTAAGCAAAGAGGGACATTTGCCCGAACACCACGACATCTTAGTGAGCAACATGTTTGCCCAAGCTCAAGCCTTCATGGAGGGCAAGGACTATGAGCAAGCATATCAAGAACTCCTAGAAGCAGGCAAGAGTGTAGAGAAAGCCAAGAGTCTCGCCCAACACCGGGTGTTTTCAGGCAATCGGCCTAGCAATGTGATCTTGCTAGACACCATTTGCCCTAAGAGTATAGGCGCGCTCATCGCACTTTATGAGCATAAAATCTTCGTACAAGGAGTGATTTGGAACATCAATAGTTTTGACCAATGGGGGGTGGAATTGGGTAAAGAGTTGGCGGCGGGCATTTTGGCACGCCTACGCGGTGCTATGCCCACAAAACCCCTAGACTCCTCTACAAAGCACTTGGTAGAGGTCTACACCGCATTTAATAAAGGAGTTTAATGCAAACCAAGAGCAATACTTTTGCGCTCGCAGCTCTCACCGCTTTGTTTTTTGCCATGGGTTTCATCACCGTTTTAAACGATGTGTTGATCCCACATCTAAAGAAAATCTTTGAGCTCAGCCACGCAGAAGCTGTTTTGGTGCAATTTTGTTTCTTTGGGGCCTACTTCATCACAGGTGGGCTTTTTGGTAAATTGCTGGAGAAGATCGGCTATCCGACCGGCGTGGTGGGAGGCTTTTTGCTGAGTGCCATCGGCTGCATTTTATTTTATCCTGCCGCCTCCACGGCCTCCTATCCTATTTTCCTAGGTGCGCTTTTTATCCTCGCCAGTGGAGTGGTGTTGCTGCAAACCGCGGGCAACCCCTTTGTAACTCTCTTGGCCCCCGGCAAAGAGGCGAGCGCGCTAACCCTCGTGCAAGCCTTTAACTCTCTAGGCACCACTTTAGGCCCGCTCTTTGGGGCGCATTTGATTGCCTCCAACACGGAGAAAGTCATTGACAAGGTCAAAGAGGCGCAGTCCGTGCAAATTCCCTATTTAATGATTGCGGGAGCGCTCATTGTGTTGGCCATCATCGTGTATTTACTCAAACTGCCCGATGTGCGCGAGAGAGCCGAGCAAATCAGTGAACACAACCACGATGGGAAGAAAAGTGCCTTAGAATACCGCCACTTTGTCTTTGGGGCGGGGGCGATTTTCTTTTATGTGGGTGGCGAAGTGTCGATCGGCTCGTTCTTAGTCCTCACTATGGAAGAAATCGCCCATATCCCTGAAAAAGTCGGCTCACACCATTTGATCTATTATTGGGGCGGGGCGATGGTGGGGCGCTTCATCGGTAGTTTGGCCATGCAAAAAATCGCGCCCAACACCTGTTTGGCTTTCAACGCTGGCACGAACATCCTCTTGCTTGCGGTGGCTGTGGCACTACACAATGCCCTTAGCATTTACTTTTTGCTTACCATCGGCTTGTTTAACTCGATCATGTTCCCTACAATCTTCTCTCTAGCCACAAAGGGGCTTGACAGATTCACCAGCCAAGCCTCCGGGATCATTTGTATGGCGATTGTGGGCGGAGCGGTTGTGCCGCTCATTCAAGGCTACATCGCCGACATACATAACCTAGGGATTTTGATCTCTTACATGGTGCCTATGGCGTGCTATGTCTATATCTTGATCTTTGCAGTTTATTTCTACTCCGTGAGAGAACGCACACATTAAGTAAATATTTAAATAAAAGTGTTAGTCTGAGGCGTGAATTTTTCCAAGAAAGGATTGAAAATGGATGCACAACAGCGTGCGAGACTTATCTTGCTCCTAGACACTTTGCAAAAACAGTTGGGGTGTTTGCAAACTGAGTGCGCAGCCACTAGAACGCGCCTAGACAGCTTGCGATCGCAGTACACTAAACAGACTTTACTCTCCCCCCTCCCCCCAGCGCACGGCGCAACCCTAAAAAAGAAGTGCTCTAAACTCTAGGGGCGCAGCAAGGGCGGATGCAGCCCGCCTGGAGGGGGTGCGTGCTTGGCGCACGCTTTAACAATAGAGGCAGAAAGTGCTCGCCGTTAACCATTTTTTAAGAAATTAATACTAATAATACAAACATAGCACTAAAGGATTACTATGTTAAGATTTCTCCTTGCTTGTTTGTTAACTCTCCCCCTTTTTGCCGCCACGCCTAAAGACACTTTAGTGATCGGCGTGGAAAATGAAACTGCCCGCATCAACCCCCTTTTTGATGAGGATCACGACAGTGCTTTGGATTTTGTCTTTAGTGGACTGACCCGCTTTAGCCCTGACATGCAAATACAGCCCGATTTAGCCACAAGTTGGGAGGTGAGCCCTGATGGCTTAAGCTGGGTGTTTCATTTAAGAAAAGGCGTGTTTTGGCACGATGGCAAACCCTTTAGTGCCCAGGATGTGAAATTCACCCTAGAGCAAGCCCAAAACCCTAAGCTCAACGCCCCTGCGCGCGCAAATTTTAGCGAGATACAAAGCGTGCAGGTGTTAGACCCCTACACCTTAAAAATCACCCTAAAAGCCCCCTTCCCCCCGCTCTTAGATGTGCTGAGTGTCGGCATTTTGCCTAAGCACCTGCTTGCAGGCAAGGATTTAAACACCGACAGATTTAACCAACACCCCATCGGCACGGGACCCTTTAAATTCGTGCGCTGGCAAAAGGGGGCGTATATCAGCTTTACCGCTAATGAGAAATTTTATAGAGGTGCGCCCAAGTCTCAAAAAGCCGTTTTAAAGATTGTCCCCGATTTCAATGTCCGCACCTATGAGGTCAAAAGCGCAGACCTTGATGTCGCCCTGGTCGAGCCAAATTTAAGCAAAAGCCTAGAGCGCGACCCGCACATTAAGATCTTAGACTGCAAGAGCGCAGACTACCGGGCATTGATGTTTAACTTTGACAACCCCCTTTTAAAATCCCTAGCCGTGAGAGAGGCGATCAACTACGCCATTGACCGCCCCCTCATCGCCCAAAAAATCTTGCACGGCTATGGCTTTGTGGCAAACAACCCCATACAGGCAAGCTGGGCGAACGACCCGCACGCACAAGGCTATCCCTACGACCCCGCCAAGGCTAAAGAAATTTTAGAAAAAGACGGCTGGGTGCTTAAAGACAAGGTTTTTTATAAAGAGGGCAAGCCTTTGGCCTTTGACGTTTACGCCTTCAACACCGACCCACTCAGGGTTACCCTAGCCAATATTTTGCAAAGCGAGCTGGCCCAAGTGGGGATTAAAGCCACAGCGGTTGCCAAAAACCATGGGGCGTTTGAGATTGCTAAAGTGGATAGCTTCATCATTGGCTGGGGTTCACCACTTGATCCCGATCTACAAACCTACCGCATTTTTGGCACAAAGATGGAGTGGAATTACAACCATTACAGCGATAAGGCCGTAGACTTGGCTTTAAACAAAGCCCGCACCGCCAAAAGCAGGGCGACTCGCAAATTGTGGTATGCTAAATTCATACAGGATTTACACAACAACCCGCCCTTTGCGTTTTTGGTGTATCTGCGCTATCCTTTAGCCTACCGCTCAAATATCCATGGCATCAAGCCCACGATTTTGGGGCACCACGGGGCGCGATTCACTTACAATGTCGCTGAGTGGAGCAAGGATTAGTGTCTTTTGCGTTTAAAAAGATTTTGGGGGCACTCTTACTCTTGCTCATCTTTAGCTTTGTGGTGTTTGTGGCGCTGGATTTGTCGAGTGGGAGCGTGTTATCGGGCATTTATGGAGACAGCGTGCAGAGCGCAAATTCCCTTCTTAAAGCCCGCTTATTAGCCAATTTAGGCCTAGATCGCCCGCTTCTCGTGCGTTATTTGGAGTGGCTGGGGCGTATTTTTCGGGGGATTTGGGGGTGAGCTTGGCAAGCGGGGAGCGAGTCATTGACATTTTAAAAGAGGGCTTGCCCTATACATTAATGTTAGGCTTAACAAGCTTTGGGCTGAGCTTTGTTTTGGCGTTGGTTTTGGGCGTGGCTGGGGCGTATTTTAAGGACTCGTGGCTGGATAAAGCGATCATTTACACCACTCTAGGTTTTTTCAGTGTGCCAAGTTTTTGGCTAGGACTCGTGGCGATCATGCTTTTTAGCGTGCTTTTAGGCTGGCTGCCTAGCTCTGGGGTGGGAGAAATTGGCGCAACGCCTACCTTTAGCGATCTCATCCGCCATTTGCTCTTGCCCGTGGGTGTGCTGACCTTATCGCATTTAGCCATTTACACCCGCCTTGTGCGCTCAGTGGTGCTAGACACTTTGCAAGAACCCTTTGTCTTGAGTTACCAAGCGTGGGGGGTGAGTGGATTTAAGCGTTTTTGGCTGGTTTTGCGCTTTTGCTTTTTGCCTATTGTGGGGTATTTTGCGTCTAATGCGGGGGCGATTGTGGGGGGGACTTATGTCGTGGAGAGTGTGTTTTCCATCGGCGGAATAGGCCAAAGCACCATCAACGCCCTGCTGCATAAAGACTACCCGCTAGCCCTAAGCATCATCATGCTGAGTGCGTTTTTTGTGGTGGGGCTGAATGTGGGGGTGTCGCTTTTGGCAAGGTGGCTTAATCCCAAATGGTGAAGTTGGTGCTTGTTCTTGGGGGTTTGCTTGCCGTCCTTTGTCTGCCTTTTTTTGCGCCCTTTGCGCCCAATGAGGTGCATTTAGAGGCCTTGAAACTGCCCCCAAATGCCACACACTGGCTAGGCACGGATTTTTTAGGGCGCGATGAGTTTTCAAGGCTGTTGGTGGGCTTAAGAAACTCGGTGTTTGTGGGGCTTGTGAGCGGGATTTTGGCATTATTGATGAGTCTAGCCTTTGCCTTTGGGGTGTTGTTTGCACCTAAGTGGGGGCGCTTAGGGCTGCTGGGCTTTTTGGATGGCTTTTTGGCCCTGCCTAATTTGTTGTTGATTCTACTTTTTAGTGCCTTTAGCCAGCGGGGGTTGGGGCTTTTGGGCCTAGGCGGACTATTGTCGCTTTTTTTATGGCCGCAAATGGCAAAGGTTTTAGCCGACAGCTTTAGAGAAATCGCCACAAGGGAGTTTGTCGCTAATGAAAAGGCGTTGGGGGCAAGCAAGTTAGAAATCGCCTTTTTGGAGATACTGCCCCTAGCTAAAAACAGCGTGTTTGTGCTTTTAGCCAACACTTGTGCGCATGCCATCAGTGCCGAGGCCTTGCTTAGCTTCTTTGGGCTGGGGCTTAAAGTGGGGGAGGCGAGCTTAGGCAACATGCTCAACGAGGCTTCGCAGGCGATTTTTACGGGGGTGTGGTGGCTGGTGCTGGTGCCGGGTTTAGCGGTGTTTGTGGTGGTCTTTACTTTAGCGTGGGCGGGGGAGAGAGCGCGTGCTTAGCGTGCAAGGTTTGCGCGTGCTTAGCCCGAGCGGGGCGATTTTACAAGACATTAGTTTTAGCACCAAAGGGCATTTAGCCATTTTGGGCGTGAGTGGGAGCGGGAAAAGCACACTGGCTAGGACATTTTGTGGGTTGTTGCCCCCCACTTTTCAAGTGCATTACAGCGAACTCACCCTAAGTGCACAAGCGGGCTATGTTTTTCAAGACTGCATTTCTTGCTTTTACCCCTATCTTAAAATCAAGGACACCTTTACGATGGTGCTCAAAGAGCGGGCAGCCCAAGCTAAGGACTTGCTGGTGGGTTTAAATGTCCCCTTAAAGGCGTGGCAGGCTTACCCTTATGAGCTCAGCCGCGGGATGGCAAGTCGGGTGCAAATTGCTTTAAATTTAGCCCTGAATAAAGGAATTTTGTTTTTAGATGAGGTGACAAGCTCGCTAGATCAAGCAAACACGCAGAGCGTGGTGGATTTGCTTTTAAGCCTGCCCGTGCAAAGAGTGGTGATCACGCACGATGAGGAAGTGGCGCTGAAGCTCTGCGATGAGGTGTTGGTGCTCGATGGGGGGCAAAGCGTGTATTTTGGCGCAATTGGAGGGTATTTATGCTCTTAGAGGTGCTGGAGTTGTCTAAGTCCTATGGGGCACAAAGGGTGCTAGAGGGGGTGAGTTTTGGCTTAAAAAGGGGGGAGTTGGCGGCGCTGATGGGGCCTAGTGGGTGTGGCAAAAGCACGCTGGCTAAGTGCATTGCCCGTTTAGAGTCCTTTGATGGGGGGCAAATTTTATACGACAGCCAAGACATTTTGCAAATGGAAGAAAGACCCTTTAGGCAGGCAGTGCAGTATGTTTTTCAAGACCAACTGAGTGCTTTAAACCCCGCTAAAAAGGTGAAGGACTTGCTAGGCAGTGTGTGTCGGCGTTTTCAAACCTATGCCCTCCTCAACGAGGCTTTGGAGTTTGCAAAACTGAGCCCCAAACTTTTAGGGCGTTATCCCAGAGAGCTTAGCGGGGGGGAGAGGCAAAGATTAGGCATTGCGCGGGCGATGCTGGTTTGCCCCGAGGTGTTGCTCTTAGATGAAACCACAAGTGCCTTAGATAAAAAGCTCAAGCACGAAATCATGCAAGTGGCGCACACCTACCAACAAGAAAAGCAAATCTCGATTCTTTTCATCACCCACGATGCTACTTTGGCTAGAGGGTATTGTGAGCGGGTGTTGCAACTTAAGGAGGGGGGGCTTTTGCAAGGTTAGGGGTTGGTGCAGGTTGAAGCCCTAAATCCCATTTGTCAAATCTTGCTACAATACGGCCTTTATCTCACAGACAAAGGAGTCCCATGCAAGAGGCATTAGCAAAGTTAGAGCAAGAGATCAAAGCGGTTAAAAGGGCGGGGCGGTTGGCTAAAGGGGTGTTAGAGGAGGGCTTAGAGGCAAGGAGTGAGGCAAAAGAGTTGCACGCTAAATTTAGTGTGCTTTTTGAGGCTTTAGGGCATTTAAGCCAAGCCCTAGACACGCATTACGCCAGCCTAGAGGATGACGACACCCAGTTAGAGCAGGCTTTAATCAGCCTAAAACGCATTAAGTCTAAAATGGCCACACCCCTAGCCAGCCTAGAGAGTGCCAGTAGTGCTAAAGAAGTGTTAGAGGCTTTAACCAGCTTAGAGCAGGGCGTGCTGGATTTAGAGGGCGTGCTTACTAGCCTAAAAAAAGACCCACAAAATTCTCAAAACACTCCGCCCCCCACTATCAACATAGCCCCCAAAACCTATAAAAGGAAGTATTTCCCTAAAAATATGGAGGAGCTTAAAAAATTAGTGAAAAACGAGAACATCCACTTGGGTGAAATCGATATTGGTCCTTTGGAAAATTTGAGTTGTTTATTCTATCCAGACTATCCTAAAACTACCTGTGATAGAAAAAACTTTGAGGGGATAGAAACTTGGGATGTATCAAATGTGAAAAACATGGCTAGGATGTTTCACGGGTGTATTTATTTTAACCATGACATTTCTAATTGGGATGTATCTAATGTGAAATGCATGCACGGCATGTTTGAAGATTGTGAAAACTTCAATCAAGCCCTAGACAAATGGGATGTCTCTAATGTTGAGCAGATGGGGCATATGTTTAATGGCTGCAAAAAATTCAACCAACCCTTAAACTCTTGGGATGTATCTAATGTCAAAGAGATGGCTTGCATGTTTGAAAGCTGCAAAAAATTCAACCAACCCTTAAACTCTTGGAATACTTCCAAAGTTGAAGAAATTACTACTATGTTTGAAGGATGCGAAAACTTCAACGGCTCTTTAGAGGGGTGGGATGTTTCTAATGTTAAAAAGATGGACCATATGTTCAACGGGTGTGTGTCTTTTAACCAACCCTTGAATAGTTGGGATGTGTCTAATGTCGAGACGATGTGTGATATGTTCCAAAACTGCAAGAGTTTTAACCAACCCTTGAACTCTTGGAATGTGTCTAAAGTAAAAAACATGAGTGAGATGTTTAAATATTGCGAAAGCTTCAACCAACCATTAGACACTTGGGATGTATCTAGTGTTGAGCAGATGGGGGGCATGTTTTTCGGCTGTAAAAATTTTAATCAGTCGTTGGATAGTTGGCAAGTTAATTACTTTTGTATTTTGGGTAAAGATACATGCACGGGTGATATATTTGCCCGTTGCGAAAGTCTTGAAAAACGCCCAAAATGGTGGTATCGCTAAAAGACAACGCACCGCTCTTTAGATTTTGTTTTGTGGTTTGCCCCAAGTGCAAGCCATGCCCAACTCCCCCCCAACTTCTGCTATAATCCCGCTTATGCAAAAATTTAAGAAAATTCTACTCATTGGATCGGGTCCCATTGTCATAGGGCAGGCGTGCGAGTTTGACTACTCCTCTAGCATTGCCCTTAAAACGCTTAAAAGCTTAGGCTATGAAGTGGTGCTTTTAAACTCCAACCCTATCACCATCAACACGGACAAAGCCCTCGCCTATAAAACCTACATTGAGCCCATCAACACCGCTAATGTGCTTAAAATCGTAGAAAAAGAGGGCATAGAGGCGGTTTTACCCACAATGGGGGGGCAGACGGCGTTAAATATCATGGTGGAGTTGCACCAACAGGGGCATTTTGAGGGGGCATTAAAACATGTCAAACTCTTAGGCGCGAAGATTGAGAGCATTTTAAAGGCAGAAGATCGGCGCGCGTTTAAGGAGTGCATGCTAAACATCGGGCTAGATTTACCCAAGGGGGGGTATGCCTACAGCGAGGAGGAGGCGTTAAGTGTGGTTAAAGAAGTGGGCTTTCCTTGCATCATCCGCTCTAGTTTTACTTTGGGCGGGGAGGGGAGCTCCGTTGCCTTTAACATTGAGGAGTTTAGGGATTTAGCCAAATTCGCCCTAGAAGCCTCGCCCATTAATGAAATCTTGATTGAAGAGAGCTTATTAGGCTGTAAAGAGTTTGAAATGGAGGTGGTGCGCGATTGCAAGGATAATTGCGTGATCGTGTGCTGCATTGAAAATGTCGATCCGATGGGGATACACACGGGCGATAGCATCACCATTGCCCCTGCGCTCACCCTCACAGATAAAGAATACCAACGCATGCGCGATGCCAGCTTTGCCGTGCTGCGGGCGGTGGGCGTGGATACGGGGGGGGCGAATGTGCAATTTGCCATTAAAGACAGGCGTTTATTAGTCATTGAAATGAACCCAAGAGTGAGCCGCAGCTCGGCCCTAGCCAGCAAAGCCACGCTCTTTCCCATCGCCAAAGTCGCCACGCTCTTAGCTTTGGGGCACACTTTAGAAGAAATACAAAATGACATCACCCAAAGCACGACTTGTTTTGAGCCCACTTTAGATTACATCATCACCAAAATCCCGCATTTTGATTTTGAGAAATTCCCCCAAGTGGACACGACTTTAGGCACTTCTATGAAGAGCATTGGCGAAGTGATGGGGATCGGGGGGAGCTTTAAAGAGAGCCTGATGAAAGCCCTAGAGAGCGACTACCGCTTAAAAAACTTACGCTCTTCTTTAGAAAGCCCCCTGGATTTAGAGTTTTTGAAAAAGGAACTGCGCCGCCCTAACCCCAATAGGCTAATATACGCCATGCACGCCTTCGCCCAAAACTTGAGCGTAGATGAGGTGCATGCCCTTTGCTACATTGACCCCTACTTTTTAAACGAGATCGCTGAAATCGTGCAAGTCCTATTAGAGCTCAAAGAGGCGGATAAACAAGCTATTTTAAGCGATAAATCCGCCCTATTTAGGCTTAAGAGCATGGGCTTAAGCGATTCGCTCATTGCCAGCTTTTTAAGCGTGGGCGAGCTAGAGGTGCGAGGGGTTAGAGAGGCTTTAGACTTGCACCCTAAAATGTACCAAGTGGATTTGAGCGCGAATGAGTTTAAAAGCCCCACGCCCTACCTATACAGCACCTACGCCCCCGCCTTCCCCGCCCACAACAACCCCCCCCCCAAATCCACCCGCCAAAAGGTGATTTTAATTGGCTCCAGTGCCAATAAAATCGGGGTGGGGATGGAGTTTGACTACGCCTTAACGCACGCCAGCCTTGCGCTTAAAAAAATGGGACTAAGCCCTATCATCATCAACAACAACCCCGAGACGATCAGCACCGACCACGACACCAGCGACACGCTCTACTTTGAGCCCATCACTTTAGAGCATGTCCTAGAGATTGTGGCAAGAGAGAGGGCGCATTTAATGGGCGTGGTGGTGGGCTTTGGGGGGCAAACGCCCTTAAAAATTGCCAAAGACTTAGAAGCCCTGCACATCCCCCTGCTTGGCACCGCCTTTAAGAACATTGAAATTGCCGAAGAGCGGGATTTATGCCATGAACTTTTAGAGCGCTTAAACATTGCCTACCCTAAAGGGCTTTGTGCCAACTCAAAAGAGCAAGCCCTAGAGTGTTTAGACCAGCTAGACTTGCCCCTCATCTTACGCCCGAGTTTCGTGCTAGGGGGGGCAAAAATGCGGATTTTACGCACCAAAGAGGAGTGTTTAGACTACATAGAAAACTACAGTTTTGAAACTAGTCTACTGATGGATAGCTTTTTAGAGGACGCGCTAGAGCTGGATGTAGATGCCATTTGCGACCAACAAAGCGTCTTTGTGTGTAGCGTGCTAGAGCACATTGAGCCCGCCGGTATCCACTCGGGCGATAGCACTTGCTTTATCCCCCCAAGCCTAAGCCCGCAAGTTTTAGAAGAAGTTTATAGCCAAACGCAAAAAATCGCTTTGGGCTTGCAGGTGTTGGGCTTAGTCAATATCCAATTTGCCTACAAGAATAACCAACTCTTCGTGCTAGAGATCAACCCCCGCTGTTCGCGCACCGTGCCCTTTGTGTCTAAGGCTTTGGGGTTAGACATTGCGGCGATGGCGATCGGGGTGATGGTGGGGCAAAAATTAGAGGAGATGAAGGGGCTAGAGAATAAAGGCGGGGGGTTATTTTTAGCCAAGCCTTTAAACTATGTCTTTGTCAAAGAAAGCGTGTTCCCCTTTAATAAACTCTATGGGGCGGATTTGGTGCTAGGACCTGAGATGAAGAGCACGGGCGAGGTGGCGGGCGTGGGCTACACTTTAGCCGAAGCCTTTTATAAGTCGCAACTTGCGTGCAACAACCCCATCAAGCACAGCGGGCATGTCTTTGTGTCGCTCAAAGATGCCGACAAGCAAAGGGCGATGCCTTTAATGCGCGCCTTTGCCAGTTTGGGCTTTAAGCTTTACGCCACCACCGGCACACATAAAGCACTGCAAGCTGAGGGGCTAGAAAGCGTGCAGGTGCTGAAAATCTCTGAAGGCCGCCCCAATATCTCGGATTTTATGCTCAATCACGAGATCGACATGGCGATCAACACCAGCGACCGGGTGAGCGAGGACTCTAAGATCATCCGTATGCAAGTGCTGAAAAATAAAATCTCCTATTTCACCACGCTTAAGGCGGTAGAAAAGGTGCTTTTAAGCCTTCTTGAATACTCCAAATTCAAGCACAACCCGCCTATCAGCTTACAAGAATTGCAGGCTTGAATGCAACAAGATTTCTTATTTGAAAACGCGCCGCAAGGGGCATTGGCAGGCAAGATTGAAGCCCTGAAAAAATTATTCCCCTCTTGTGTGGATAAAGAAGGGAAGGTGATTTTAGAGAAGTTGGGGGCACTTTTGGGGCAAAATGGGGGGTTTTCTAGCGAGAGTTATGGCTTGCAGTGGTTAGGCAAGGCGTATGCGCGTATGTTGGCGGAAGAACGCCCTTTTAGCATGCTAGAGTTAGAGCAAAACGCCCCTAGTCAAAATCTTTTAATCAGGGGGGATAATTTAGAAGCCCTAAAGCACCTACAACACGCCTACTATGAAAAAATCAAATGCATTTACATCGACCCGCCCTACAACACGGGCAACGATGCGTTTATCTACCAAGACAAGCGCGCCTTTAGCCCCCAAGACTTGGGCGTAAAGGCGGGGATGAGCGAAGGGGAAGCTGGGCGGGTGTTAGAGTTTATCGCTCAAGGGGCAAACACCCACTCTGCGTGGCTGACCTTTATGTATCCGCGTTTGGTGCTGGCGCGCCATTTGCTAAGAGATGATGGGGCGATTTTCATCAGCATTGACGACAACGAACAAGCCCCGCTTAAATTACTTTGTGATGAAGTCTTTGGGGAAGGGAATTTTGTGGGGAATTTAGTGTGGCAAAAGAAAAAAGGGGGGGGCGGTAGCGATTCGCAATATTTTTTACAAGAACACGAATATATCCTATGCTATGCCAAAACAGATTGGACTATCCAAAATTTGATAGGCGAACATGACGAAAGCACTTTTAAAAAAATTATCAATGGCAAAAAGGCTAAGATAAGGAAGCTAGAAAAGGACGGCGATAAATCTTTACGAATAGATAGACCTAGTCTTTACTACCCCATAAAAGACCCACAGGGCAACGATTTTTACCCCCTTGCCCCCAGTGGCGAAGAAGGGCGGTGGCGTAAAAAACCCGAAAATTTAGACCCCGAGTGCATTTTTTGGCAAAAAGACAGCAAGGGGCGTTTAACCCCTTATGAAGTGCTTTATTTTGATGAAGTGCAAGACCAAGACAAAATCATCAAGACGAGAACCATTTTTACGGAACATGGCACAACCACAGAAGCGACTAAAGAAATCCAAGCCCTTTTTGGCTTAAAAATCTTTGACACCCCCAAACCCACCGCCTTAATCCAAAAATCCTACAAATTGCCACTACGGGGGGGGGGAGAACCCCGAGATTGTCCTAGACTTTTTTGCCGGCTCAGGGACGACAGGGCATGCCGTGATGGCGCAAAACCTCGCCGATGGGGGCAAGCGGCAATTTATTTTAATCCAGCTAGATGAGCCCATCGACCCTAAAAAATCCCCCAACGCCTATAACTTTTGCCAACAAGAGCTAGGGCACGCTAAACCGACCATCTTTGACATCACACAAGAACGCCTTAAAAGAGCCAAAGCCAAATTAGAGCAAGAGCACGCAGGGCAGACAAGCGATTTAAACTTTAAAGTCTTTCGTGTGCAAGAAAAGGGGGCGTGCTTAGAAGACATCGCCACCTTCCAAGCCCAAGAGCTTAACTTCCCCACCTACAGCCAAACCAGCCTTTTAACCACTTGGATGGCTTATGATGGCATTAGCTTAAGCCTAGAGCCCATGCCCATCCTCTTAGCCACCTACACAGCCTTTTTGTGTGCCAGCCGCCTTTACTTGCTATCCCCCAATTTTGACATGCCCGCTTTAAAGGCGTTGTTAGAAAAGTTTGATAATGATCCTAGTTTTAAACCCTCTGTCATCGTGGCGTGCAATGAAGAGATCGACAGCCCCATGCAGCGTGCCTTGTGTGAAAACCTTAAAGCCTTGAATAACCGCAAAAACCTAGAAATCAAAACCTTCATTCGGCTAGCGCATGGCAAACTTTGAATACAGCTACGAACACCTCCCCCACCAAGAGCGGGCAGTGCAGGCGATTTTAAAAGTGTTTGATGGCTTTAGCCTAGAGCCTAGCCGCCCTTGCGCCAACCCCAAACTTCTTAAAGACAAAGCCCTTTTTGCATCCAATTTACACGCCTTGCACAACCAAGAGCACATTGAGCATACCCGCTACACCCACCTAGAGAGCCACACCATCGACATTTCTATGGAAACAGGCACGGGCAAGACCTACACCTACACAAAAGCGATGTGTGCCTTACACCAACACTTCCAGCAATCTAAATTTATCCTAGTCGTGCCCTCTTTGGCGATCAAGGCGGGGGTGGCAAAATTCTTAAGAGAGCCTAGCGTGCGCGCGCATTTTAGAGACCTTTACCAAGTGGATTTAAGCGTGCATGTGATCTCTAGCCAAGCCAGTAAGGGCTTTCCTAGCGCACTTAGCGACTTTGTCAAAGCCCCCATAACCCCCCATAAAATCGAAGTCTTGCTCATCAATCAAGGGATGATCAACGCCCCCAGTCTAGAGAAAAGCTACGACACCACTCTCTTTGACACCCACACGCGCCCCTTTGACGCGCTTAAAGGCACAAACCCGATTTTGATCATAGACGAACCCCACCGCTTTAAAAAAGACCAAAAGAGTTTTAAAAACCTTGAAAAAATCGCCCCCTCTTGGATTTTGCGTTTTGGGGCGACCTTTGAAAACACCGAAGAAAACCTCATCTACCGCCTCAATGCCATGCAAGCCTTTAACCAAAACCTCGTTAAGGGTGTGCAGGTTTTCACCCACGGGTTAGGCAGCCACACACCCCCCACCCAGCTCGTGGGGCTGAGCGCCTATGAAGCCAAATTTAAACAAGGCACAAGGATTTTTAGCATCGGGCAAAAGGAGAGTTTAAGCAAGATCGCCCCTGAGCTCAATTTAACCCTAGAGAAGGTGTCCTCTAGAGTGGCCTTGCTGTCTAATGGGCTAGAATTGCGTTTAAAAGACAGCTTGAACCCAGATTGTTACACCTTGAGCCTACGCGATCAAATGATCGACAAAGCCCTAGATACACATTTTGAACTAGAGCGGCAACTTTTAAGCCGCCCAGATAAAATCAAGCCCTTATTGTTGTTTTTCATCGATGACATTGTGGGCTATCGTGGTGGGGGGTTTCAAGAAGCCTTTAACGCGCTTTTAACCCAGAAATTACAAGCCCTTTTGACACAAGAAAAAACGCGCCCAGACACCAACCCTTTTTATGTGGCCTATCTACAAAAATCCTTAGCCGATGTGGCGGCCACACATGGGGGGTATTTTGCACGCGACAACCTAGCGCGCGATGAGAAGATCGAAGCACAGATTACAGAGATTTTACACGATAAAGAGAGATTGTTAAGCCTAGACAATCCTAGACGCTTCATCTTTTCGCAATGGACTTTAAAAGAAGGGTGGGACAACCCCAATGTCTTTGGCATTTGCAAATTGCGCTCAAGCGGGAGCGAGACTTCTAAATTGCAAGAAGTGGGGCGGGGGCTTAGATTGCCCGTCAATGAACACGGGGCGCGCATCCACAGCGAAAACTTTTATTTGAACTACTTTGTGGATTTTAGCGAAAAGGACTTTGTGGCTAAACTTGTGGGCGAGATCAACACCAGCACCCAGCTTGAGAGCAGCCCCACAAAACTAGAAGACGCGCTCATTGAGTACATTTGTCGGGTGTATCAGCTGAGCGATACAGAGTTATTAGAAAACTTGGATCAGGCGGGGGTGATCGATCGCACAAACCACTTTAAAGAAGGGGGGTTTGAAACACTCAAAGCTCTTTACCCACAAGCCTTTTTAAAAGCCGACAAGATCAAAAACGCTAAGGACAGAGTCCCTAAAGCCCACATCCGCGCTAAGAAATACGAAGAACTTAAAGAGTTTTGGGAAAAGATCAACCAAAAGGCGTTGTTGCACTATTTGGGCGATGAAGAAGACTTTTGCCAACTCTTAATAAACTTTTTACAAAAGCATAGAGAAGGCTTTAAAACCCCTTTTTTGGGCGTTAAAAAAGAGACCTTGCAAGTGCAAGCACAGGGCGCGCACAGCTTGAGCGAAACTTTAAACATGCAAATGTCTACGCCCAACATGCCCTATGGGGCGTTTTTAAGCCAGCTTGCCCTAGAGACCCACACAAAAGCCCTAACTTGGCACAAAGCTTTTTGTGCCCTTAAAGATTTTGACATCAATTTATATTGCCACAACGCCACCATCCGCCACATTCAAGGGCATTTGGCCAGTTATCTTTTAGATCACGCCCTTAAAGGGGGTGGGGGCTTTAACATCGCCTACGAAAAAATCGCCCACAACCCACACCCCACATTTTTGACAGACGCTAGGGGCAACGCGCTCATAGGCATCGACCCCAGCCCGCTAGGCGTGCAAAAAGGCGACACTCTCCCCGCACAAAATTATCTCTTTGAAGAGCTTTACTACGACTCGCAACTAGAGAGGGAAAACATCGTCAACGGGCTTGAGGGGGTGTGTGTCTTTAGCAAAATCCCCAAAAACTCTTTAAAAATCCCGATGAGCGGCGGGGGGACTTACAGCCCCGACTTTGTCTATGTCTTAGAAAATGGGCGCGGCTTTGTGGTGGAGACCAAGGGCAAGCAAGAACGCGCCTTGATGGCCGATGAAGCCCAAAAGATCGCACATGCAAGGAAATTTTTTAAAGAGGTGCTCGGAGTGGAGTTTGTCTTGCAAGATGAGCAAAAGGGGCCTTTAGAGTTGCTTAAAAAAAGAGCACCATAATCCCCTTCCTTTGGGACACTAAGCCCCTTTAGGCGCACTAGCCTTCTTGCAAATGCGACATTTTAGCGTAGGGTTTGGGGATTTTAATCTCTTGCCCTAGGCTCAGTGCCGCATTGCAACACTAAAGGCAGTTTTTTAGCAAGCACTAGCTAGATCATGGAGAGGCTTGCAGCAACGCCCCCACGACTCACATCTAGGCATCGTAAATGAGGTTTAAAGACTCTAAAGTAAATGCTGGATTTTGGGGGTGTTGCCTTGTTTATGGTAATCTGTGGCCAATACCTGCGCGGTTATGGATAAAAGCCAAATGGTGATCCAAAGGAATCCGTTTTATTTCAAAGTTTTACGCCTAAGTGGGCTTAGATTCTTTGGGCTAAAAACAGCAATATAAAATCTATAAAATTCTATAATTCTCTGTAAATTTTTTATATGTTTTTAAGTTTCTAGGTGCTACCATGTTGGCATGAGTAATTTACTATCCATAGGTCAAGCAAGCAAGGTTTTAGGTGTCAGTATCCAAACCCTAAGAAATTGGGAGAAAAAAGGCTTACTTAAACCCGATAACTACACAAAAGGTGGGGAGCGGAGATACAAGCTAGAGAGCCTTAAAAATATCAACAAAAACATTGTTTTTCATAACGATAACCGCAAGACTATTGCCTATGCCCGTGTTTCTAGTGCCGACCAAAAAAGAGGATTTAATCCGCCAAGTGCAGGTTTTGGAGCTGTATTGTTCGAAACTGGGCTTTAATTACGAAGTGATACAGGACTTAGGCTCTGGGATGAATTATTACAAAAAGGGCTTAACCAAACTTCTTGACCTTATCCTAGAGAGCCAAGTAAAAAGGCTTGTTTTGACCCATAAAGACCGCTTATTGCGTTTTGGTGCGGAGCTGGTGTTTGCCATTTGTGAGGCTAAAGGTGTGGAGGTGATTATCATTAATCAAGGCGATGAGAATATCCGCTTCGAGGAGGAGTTAGCTAAAGATGTGTTGGAAATTATCACAGTATTCTCCGCTAGGCTTTATGGAGCACGCTCCAAGAAAAACAAACAGCTTTTAGAACAAATGCAGGCGGTGGTAGAGGACAATGTTACAACTGACCCACAAGATTGAATTAAACCCTAACAACAAGGCAAAGACCCATTTTAAAAAAGCCTTTGGGTGTGCTCGATTAGCCTATAATTGGGGACTAGCCAAGTGGAAGGAAAACTACGAAAAGGGCATTAAATCTAACCACCTTGCCCTAAAGAAAGAGTTTAACGCTCTTAAAAAAACGAATTATCCCTTTGTCTATGAGGTTACAAAATATGCCACCGCACAGCCTTTTACGCATTTAAACCTAGCGTTTCAAAAATTCTTTAAAGACCTAAAGCTTGGCAAATTGAGCTACCCCCGTTTTAAGCGCAAAAGAGAACATCAAGGCAGTTTCTACATTGGGGGCGACCAAATAAAAATCATTCAAGGTGGCACAAAAGACTATCTAAAAATCCCTAATTTGCCTAAAATTAAAATGACAGAGAGACTAAGATTGCAAGGTAAAATCAATGGGGCGACCATTACACAAAAGGGGGCTAAATTCTTTGTTTCCATTCAAATCAACACCACACAAGAGGAGTTTAACCGCACGCATAAGCCCATTAAGAGTAATAGCACTCTAGGTGTGGATACAGGCATTAAAGCGTTTGCTAGTCTATCTAATGGCTTACAAATCCAAGCACCTAAGCCCTTAAATAGGCTAACAAGACGGCTCAAAAGATTTAGCAGGCAAGTTTCTAAAAAGCAACACCCGAAAACCAAAGGCGACAAGACTAGAAAATCCGCTAATTATCTTAAAGCCACTTTACGCCTAAACCGCTTACACGCACGCATTGCCAATATCCGCACTGACTTTTTACACAAGCTCAGCACCGCTCTAATAAGGCACGCCAAAGTCCTGTGTATGGAGAGTTTGAAAGTGTCTAACATGCTCAAAAACTCTAAACTAGCCAAAGCCCTTAGCGATGTCAGCATCTCTGCTTTTAACACGCTCTTAGAGTATAAAGCCAAATGCTATGACAGAGAGATTAAGCGAGCCGATGCCTTTTATCCTAGCTCTAAAACTTGCTCTGGATGTGGCAATGTCAAAAAGGATTTAACGCTTAGTGATAGAGTGTATCATTGTGGGGCGTGTGGTATGGCGGTGGATAGAGATTTTAACGCCAGTGTTAATCTAGTGAAGCATTTAGTAGGTGGAGTTCCCACCGAATTTACGCCTGCGGACATGACGGCTCTATTAAGTTGTTTTGCAAAGAATGGCTTAGTAACCAGCATGGTGGAAACAGGAATACAACAAAAACCGCAATCTTTAAAATTTTTTTCTATTGATAGGATTTTATAGGATTTTATGCGGTTTTATAGGTTTGTAAGAACGGTTAGTTGTTTTTGTGTTTCTCAAGATATTCGATCACTTTTCTAAAAATTTGGGGTTGTCTTTAATCTACATCCACTCACTGCCCTTACCGGTTTTGTGGTCGTGGTCTCTTGCTAATGGTGCTGTAACGCCCACAATACCTATTTTTTCACAAATGGGACAGACAAAAATACTCCCTTTACAGGAGCTTTTGCGTCCATTTTGGCTTTTCTGGCAAGAGCTTCATGCCATCTTTACGGCACCGATAAACAACATTAAAGCGCATTCCCTTTTTAGGTGTTGTGTGCTTTGGAGTTGGGGCTTTGGTTTTGTTGGTTGTGTGGTTGGTTGGAGATTTGTAAGGGGTGGTTTGGGTTTTTGGATTTGCTAGGATTGAATAGATAGGGGGCTTGGAGGTTTAGCCGTTCTTGGTGTGGAGATATGCGAAAGCCCTTCAACCCCTGCCACAATCGCCCCCACACCAGACAAAAACAATACAAAGCTTGTCAATAGATTTTATATAGCCCTCAACTGCTTATTTAACCCTACACGCACGCATTTTGGGCATCGCCTAAAAGTTATAAACATAATTGCCATAAAAAACAATGCTTCTTTGGAAAGTCAAGCCATAAATGCCCCCGGGGGCAATGGAGCGGAAGTAGTAATTACGCACTAAAGGGATTTTTAACCCGAACTCAAAGCCTTGGTGCTTGGTAACATTCGTCCGCACGCCCACATTCACGGGGATTTGAAAGTAACTAAAATTCTCGCTCACTCCGGGGTATTTGGCAAGATTCTTAACATACGAAGCCCCCGAATTGCTCCACGAACTGCCCGCAAACGCCAAGCCCATAAAAAAACCCACCTGCATTTTACGTTTGTCGATGAAATTGAAGAGATAATCCGCCCCCACGCCGTAGACATTGTCGTTTAAGCGAGGGCCGTTGAAGCTGGGGTTGTCGTAGCCGTAGTCATAAAAAGCGTAGATTCTAACTCCATTGCGCCTTTCTAGCTTGCCAAAAAACATTTTATAGCCCGCATTTAGGCTAAAGCCGTACATGTTGCTCATCCCCGGGGTGTAGCCACTTAGACCCAAAGGCTGCGCCTCGTTGGCATACATCCCCCTGGAGATCGTGGTTTTGACTAAGGTGTATTGCAACCCCCCCGACACATACACGCCGTTTTTCTCAGCCAACGCCACGCTGACTAAAGCACACAACACCCCCACACCAAATCTAAACCTTTGCAACATCACAAATCCTTTAGCTAAAAATCAAAATTGCCCTGTTGGCCTTTATTCATGCTTGCATACACGCTCGCAACATAGGCCTTTCTCTCCGCACACTCCAAAGTCAAACTGCAACGCAAGCAAGAGCCCACACCCTTGCGCTCTTGGCAAGCCTGCACCTTTTGTTTCCATTCATCTAGTTTTTGCTCGAACGCATCCACTGCTTTAACGCCTCCATTTCAACTTTTGAGCCTAGAAAACATGGGCTTTTGTCGTGCAGGCTGTTTAAGGGGGCGTTTAAGATATTTTGCATGCCATCAAAGCTAAGTCCCCCCGCCTTTTCTACGACAAAGGCTAGGGGATAGACCTCAAAGAGTTTACGCAACTTGCCTAGGGGAGCATCTGTGGTGGCTGGGTAGCAAAAGAGCCCCCCCTCTTTGCTGAGTAAGTGGTGTATGTCGGCAACCATGCTCCCGCTGTAACGCAGACGGTAGCCCTGCTTGAAAAATGCCATTAAAAATTCTATATATGCGGGGCTAAAGTGTTGCCAAGAACCCCCGGGTGCTAGGTTTTTACCCTTCTCTTTTAATTTTAACGCCCCCTTTGTGTGCCACTTTTGCATGTCTTCATTGTAAATATAATGCGTAACATCTTGCGTGGTCGCCACAACTAATTCTAACTTCGCCCCATACAGAATATACGCCCCCATTTGGATATGGTGTGCCATATTTGGCTCAGCAAAACCCAAAGCAGGGCGATCATACACCCCAAAAATGCTCCCCACTAAAAAATTCGCCCCCACCACGCTAGAGCCATCCAGGGGGTCAAAAGCGACTAAAAAATCCCCCTGTTCGTTATACTGCGCTTCTTGCCTCTCTTCGCTCATCACGCCCCCCACGCTAGGCACTTGCATTAAGGCTTCAAAAATGAGCTGATCTGCCGCTACATCCACGGCTAATTGTAAATCTGCGGTGGGGTTTTTGTGATCGGTGTAGCGGGTGTCGCCTTGTTTAATGGCTTGATAGACTTTGGGGGCCAGGGTTTGCAAGGCTTGCACGATGGGGACCGGCATTTTCTTGTCCTTTAGAATTTCGTGTTAGCATTGTAGCATGGATTGTGTGGATTTAAACAGCGACATGGGCGAGGGCTTTGGGGTGTATCGCTTGGGCGATGATGCCGCCATCATGGAGTTTGTCAGCAGCGCGAATTTGGCTTGTGGCTGGCACGCAAGCGATCCGTTGATCATGCAAGAAATGGTCGGCTTAGCCAAAAAATCAAACCTAGGGTTGGGCGCACACCCAGGTTATCCCGACCTTTTGGGCTTTGGGCGGCGTGATTTAAAAATCAGCCCCAAAGAGGCCAAAGCCTACACACTCTACCAAGTGGGTGCGCTCTATGCCTTTGCCAAAGCACAGCAAACCCCCTTACAGCATGTCAAATTGCACGGGAGTTTTTACAACCAAGCCGCCTACGATTTAAAGCTAGCACGAGCGGTGCTTGAGGGGGTGGGGGACTTTGAGCCCAATTTGATTGTGCTCGCCCCTAGCCTTAGCCCTATGGCAAAGTTGGGGCAAGAAATGGGTTTAAAAATCGCCCAAGAAGTTTTTGCGGATAGGCACTACTTAGACGATGGGCGGTTGGCACCAAGAGCCCATCCACAAGCCTTTGTAACCGACTTGAGCGAAGCCTTGGTGCGGGTGGTTTGCATGGTTAAAGAGCGCAAGGTGCAAACCATCAGCGGCAAAACTATAGACATTGTGGCCGACTCCATTTGTGTGCATGGCGACAACCCTCAAGCGGTGTGGCTGGTCATGCAGATTAAAGAAGTTTTGCTAAAAAATGGGGTGGCAATCAAACCCTTAGGGGAGTTCATAAGGGGGGCGCATTAGCCACTTACTCGGAGCGGCGTTTTTAATGGCAACCTCAGCGGTGGGGCCGGGCTTTCTCACCCAAAGCGCACAATTCACACAAGAGCTCAAAAGTGCTTTTGCCTGCGCTATTCTCATCGCCACTCTAGCCTCCCTAATCGCCCAACTCAATGTGTGGCGGGTGCTGGCTGTGGCTAATCAAAGGGGGCAAGAGATTGCAAGTGCCCTGCTGCCCGGGCTCGGGGCGTTTTTGACCTTTTTGATTTGTCTAGGGGGATTGGTTTTTAACATCGGCAATGTGGGGGCATGGCTTTGGGCTTACAAGTGCTTGGGGGTTCAACCTCAACACGGGGGCGGGGCTTGGGGCGTGTTTAGCCATTGGGGTGTTTCTCTTTAAGCGGGCAATGGCGTTCATGGATAAAATGACGCAGATCTTGGGGGTGTTGATGGTCGTGTTGATGGGCATTGTCGCCCTACACGCCAAAGCCCCTCTAGCGCAAGTGTTCAAAGAGAGCCTACACCCAAGCCACTTCTCTATGGTGGCGGTGCTGACCTTAATCGGGGGCACCGTAGGGGGCTATATCATTTTCTCAGGCGGGCATCGGCTTTTAGACGCCAAGGTTTGTGGCACTCATCGCTTAAAGGAAGTGGATTTAGCCGCCTACTTAGGCATCTTTGTGGCGACTTTGGTTAGGGGGTTGTTGTTCTTGGTGATTTTAGGCGTTGTGGAAAGTGGGGTGGTGCTAAAGCCTGCTAACCCCGCCCTTAGTGCCTTTGAGTCTTTTGGGGAGTGGGGGCGTGTGGTCTTTGGTGTGGTGTTTTTGGCAGCGAGTCTCACCTCCATTGTGGGTGCGGCTTACACGAGCGTGTCGTTTTTACGAAACTTAAGCTGGGTGAGAAGGCAAGAAAACACATGGGTGGTGGGTTTTATCGGCGTGCCGACGTTGATCTTTTTGGGTGTGGGCAAACCCGCCACACTTTTAGTTGCTGCTGGGGCGTTAAACGGGCTGATTTTGCCCTTAACTTTAGCCCTCATGCTCATTGCCGCCAAAAGCCCTAAAATTGTGGGTACTTACAAGCACCCCCTCATCTTAAGCGTGCTAGGCTGGGTGGTGGTGAGCTTTAGTGCCTACTGGGGACTGCTCTCTTTAAAACCGCTCTTCAAACTATTGGGGACTTAGAATGCGGCTTGAGTCATCGGTGGAATTTAAACCTTGCGCTGAGGATGCCCTTTTGATCACTTTAGGTGGCGCGATCACGCCTAGCCTCAACGCCAAGGTGCGCTTGTTGTGCGAAAAGTTAAAGGCACAAAGGTTACAAGGGGTGTTAGAGCTACTACCCGCTTACACCTCTTTACTTGTGGTTTATGACCCTTTGATCCAAACCTACGCTAACTTGGTGCAGTGTGTGAAAACCCTTAGCCTAGACACTTCAGCAGAGAAAGAGCAAGAAGTCTATTTAGTGGAAGTGCCCGCTTGTTATGAGTTGGGGCTGGATTTAAAGAGCGTGGCAGAGCAAACGGGTTTGAGCGCGGCGCAGGTGGTAGAAAAGCACAGCGGGCGGGATTACTTGGTCTATTGTTTGGGTTTTTTGCCCGGTTTTATTTACTTAGCCGGGCTAGACCCTGCGTTAAAGTTGCCCCGCCTTGCCACACCTAGACTGGAAGTGGCCGCAGGTTCTATTGGCATCGCCAACGACCAAACCGGCATTTACCCCATAACTAGCCCGGCCGGCTGGCACATCCTCGCACAAACCCCCATTAGCCTATACATCCCCACACAAGAGCCCCCTGTGTCTATTTTTGCGGGCGACTATGTCCGCTACAAGCCCATCACTTTACAAGAGTTTAAAAATAGCCCACACACCCTAAAGCGCACCCCCGTGCCAAAGACAAGTCTCAATGCCTAGTGTGCGGGTGCTAAAGGCGGGGCTGTGTACCACCGTTCAAGACTTGGGGCGGGTGGGGTATCAAGCCTTTGGAATCCCTGTGAGCGGAGCTATGGATGCCTTTAGTGCCTGTGTGGCAAATTTTTTAGTCGGCAACGCTAAAGAGCAAGCCCTCTTAGAAATGACTTACACGGGCGACACCCTAGAATTTTTAAAGCCCATGCAAATTGCCCTTGCGGGGGCAAATTTAAGCCCTAAGCTTAATGGGGGGCGGATTGCTAATTGGGAGTCTTATGCCGTGCGGGCGGGGGACATTTTAGAGTTTGGGCGGCTACTTGACGGGGCTAGGGCATATTTGGCCTTTAGCGGGGGGGGTGCAAGTGCCCCTAGTGCAGGGCAGTAGGGCGACTTATGTGCGTGCTAAAATTGGGGGCTTTTGTGGGCGGGCATTGCAAGAAGGCGATGCACTCTTGATCGCCCCAAGCCCCCCGCAGAAAAAACGCCTTTTGCCCCAAAACCACCGCCCCCTTTATGCCAAAGAAACGAGCCTACCCGCCCTTTTAGGCACAGAAGCGCATTATTTTAACCTGCAAAGTGTGCGCCGCTTTTTCCACTCCGTCTACACGATTAGCCAAAGAGCCGATCGCATGGGCATTTGCCTAGAAGGGGAAGCTTTAAAGCGGCGTTTGTTAACTGAGCTGGTGTCTAACCCTTTAGTGCTCGGCAGCGTGCAGGTGCCTAGTGACGGACAGCCCATCGTGCTCATGGCAGACAGGCAAACTTTGGGGGGGTATCCTAAAATCGCCACTTTGCTCAAGGAAAGCGTTTTTGCCCTCGCCCAAATGCTGCCCGGGCACAAGGTGCATTTCATCCCCCTCAAATTAGAGCAAGCACAAGCAAGGTATAAGGCCTTCTATGAAAACCTCGCTAAAGTGCAAGAGATTTTAAAATAAAGCGGGGTCCATGCTGCTAGGCACAGCAAGCTCCATCAGCTTCAACACGCTGGCGGCGACATTATTCAGCCCGCCGTTTTTCAAGCGTTTGACTCCATGCCCCATCACAAAACAATAGACCTCGTAGGTGGTGTGGTTGGTGAGCGTTTGCTCGCCCTCTTGCATGTGTTCGCAGTTGCCATGGTCGCTGGTGAGCACCAAAGCGTAATCGAGCTCTTTAGCCAGTTGCACGATTTGCCCTAGAGCCTTATCCACCGCCTCCACAGCCGCCACCGCCGCTTTAAAATTGCCCGTGTGCCCCACCATGTCCCCATTGGCAAAGTTGACAATGATTAAATCCTTGCCCTTTTGCATATGCGTACAAACCGTGTCCGCCACGCCAAAAGCGCTCATTTCGGGGCATAAATCGTAGGTTTTAACCTTGGGGCTTTCGATCAAAACCCGCTCTTCATTTTTAAAGGGTTCTTCTATGCCACCATTAATGAAAAAGCTCACATGGGCATATTTCTCGGTTTCGGCGATGTGGGTTTGGGTTAAGCCCGCCTCAGCCACCACTTGGGCTAAGGTGTGGGTGATGTTGGGCTTTTCAAACAGCACGGGGTAGGTGAAGTTTGGGCTGTAACTGGTCATCGTGGCGATGTAAAGCTCGGGGGGGGCTTTAAAGCCCTCTAGTTTGCCCCCCGTGCCTAGAGCTTGGGCTAATTGGCGCATGCGATCGCTTCTAAAATTGATACAAATGACCCCCTCGCCATCAAACATGCCCGCATAAGCGCCAAAGCTTGCCGGCTCGATGAACTCATCGCTGATGCCTTGAAAATACATTTCTTTGATATAGCGCTCTGGGGTGAAGTCTGTCTTGTCGGCGGCGTGCACCATGCAGTTGTAAGCTTTAAGCAGCCGCTCGTAGCGTTTGTCGCGATCCATCGCAAAGAAACGCCCCGCCACGCTGGCGATGTGGATGTTCTCGTCGCAAATGGAGTTGATGTGCTCTAAATAGCCCAGCGCACTTTGGGGTAGCGTGTCGCGCCCATCGGTGATGAGGTGCAACCACACTTTTTTACCCAGCCTTTCTAAAAGCAAGGCCATGCTGGTGAAGTGCTGGATGTGCGCGTGCACCCCTCCATCGCTCATCAGCCCGATGACATGCACCACTTTGGCATGCTCGGTTACGCTTTTTAGAGCGGGGTTATCCTCAATTTCCCCCTCAGCAAACGCCTTAGAAATACGCACCAAATCTTGATAGAGCACCCGCCCCGCCCCCATGCAACATGTGCCCCACTTCCGAGTTACCCATTTGCTCTTCAGGCAGCCCCACGCTTAGGCCATGCGTTTTGAGCAGACTATAGGGGACATGCTTAAAGAGCCAATCGTAGGTGGGCTTTTTGGCTGCCAAAAAGGCGTTGCCTTCAGGGTTGGGGTTATGCCCGATCCCGTCCGTGATGATGAGGAGGGTCTTTTGCATTTAAAACACCGGTGATTCTTGCATGAGGATGATTTTATCTGCCTCTTTGCTGTTCTTGGGCGTTTTGCCTGTGTGGGTGCGGTCTTTAGGGGGGGTGTATTTATACGTGCTGTGGTGTTTGGGGGGATTTTTAGTGTTTTTATGGTGGATGGTCTTATGCGTGCTGTGGTGGTGAGTGTTTTTATGTGTGCTGTGGTGTTTGGGGGCGGGTAGGGGTGGGGGAGGCGCGATTTGGGGCTCGGGCTGCATTTGGACGCTCTCCTCGTGTTTGTCCTCGTGTTCGTGTGTGGCGGTTCTTAGGGGTTTGGCTTGGGCTTCATCCACGCTTTCTTCTAAGGATGGCATTAGACTTTGTAAGGTTTTGATCTTGGCGACAATGTCTTGGTAATATTCATTAGCGATTTGATCGATATGTTCGTTCTTTTGCCAACGCAAACCCTTGCGGTAGGACTTGATCATGTTCTTTAAATCCCCTTTGTTAGTGCGCTTCCAGCTGATTAAAGTGTCTAGGGCGACTTTAGAGGCGAAGTTTTTGTCTTTAATGAGCAGGTCGCCATACACGCTTTGCATGAACCGCGTGTTGCGCTCGTTGTAGAGTTTCAACACACCGGGAACATAAGCGTGGTAAATGCCCGCGCTTGGGTCATTAAAATCCACCCGATACATGCCCGCGCAAGATTCCTTCCACGCAATGGCGGCCAACTCGTAGCCCAAATTTTCTTTAAAGCCGTAGCGGTAGGCATAGACTAAAATGCGCTTTTGGTCAGCGTTAAAGTGGCGCGGGTCCACACACTCGGCCAAAGTTGCTTTTTTCAGGTAATCGGCACTTAGACTGTGAGGCAAACAAAAAAAAGCCAAAAAAGCCCACGAAAGAGACCGCAAAATCCCAAAAACCGCCCGGTGCGCACAATGCATAACAAACCTCTTAAGAGTTTTTAATCACTTTTTGTTATAATTGTAGCAAAAGTAACCCTTGAAACACCATAAACTACGACTAAAACCACAGGAGCTTACTTGAACCAAGCCCTCCTTGTTGAAATCTTGTTAGAAGAGTTGCCCGCAAAGCCCCTTTTGCAAGAGCTCTCTCAAATGCCAAATAAATGGCAAGCTCTTTTGAGTGCACACGGCTTAAGCACCCCAACAGAGTTTAGCTACACGCCCACAAGGCTCGTGCTGCACGCCAAGGACTTCCCCACCCACACGCCCGCAAGCCAGCAGGAGCACTTTGGCCCGCCCCTAGCAGTGGGGGTTACAAACAACGCCCTAAATCCCATTGGGCGTAAGTTTTACGAGAAGCTAAATTTAGAAGTGCCAAGCGTGTGGCAAACAGCCACCAAAAACAATAAAGAAGTGCTGTATGCGTGTGTGCAAATAGAGCCCAAGCCCACCGCCCCTCTCTTAGACGGCTTGATTTTAGACTTCTTGCAAGCCTTAAACTTTAACAAGAGCATGGCGTGGGGAGAGGTCAAGACCCGCTTCATCCGCCCCATCCACAACATTTGTGTGCTGTTTGGCGGCGCAGAAGTTCCCCTATGCCTCTGCGAAGAAAACTTTTCTTGCACCACAAAACAAGCCACAAAATGGCACTTTTCCAAAGGCTTTGGCTGGCATGAAACGTCTAGCATCGATGCCTATTTTGACACTTTAAAAAAGGGTAAAGTCCTTTTAGACCCTAAAGCTAGAGAAGCCAAAATCTTAAAGGAAATCCACGCCCTAGAGCAAGAACACGGCTTTAAGGTGCAAGTGGATGGCGATTTACTCGCTGAAGTGGTGGCGATCACAAGCTACCCCACTGCCCTTTATGGCAAGTTTGACCCTGCATTTTTAACCCTGCCCCCTGAAATCATCACGACCTCCATGCAAGAACACCAACGCTATTTTTCTATCTTTAAAGACGGGGCATTGCACGCTGGCTTTGTTGTGGTGAGCAACACCCCACTAGAGAACCTAGCAGACTTTAAGGACATTGTGGCGGGCAATGAAAAGGTGCTTAAAGCCCGTTTGAGCGATGCCATGTTTTTTTATGAGAACGATTTAAAAGCCCCCTTTGTCCCCGCCACGAACGCCCTAGTGCAAATCGCCTTCGTGCAGGGCTTGGGTACGCTAGCGGATAAAGTCCAAAGAGAGCAGGTGATCGGGCAAACATTGGCACAAAAATACGCCCCCCATTTGCAAGCCGACCTAGAACAAGCCATCGGCCTTTCTAAACTAGACCTTTTAAGCGAAGTCGTCTATGAGTTCCCTGAATTGCAAGGCATCATGGGGGCTTATTACGCCAAAGCCAAGGACTACAAAGAAAGCGTTTGCACCGCCCTTAAAGAGCAATACCTCCCAAATAGTGAAAACGCCCCCCTACCCTCTAGCCTTTTAGGCGCATTGCTAAGCTTAAGCCACAAGCTAGATAGTTTGTTGGCCCTTTTTAGTGTGGGCAAAATCCCCACGGGCTCTAAAGATCCCTTCGCCCTGCGCCGCGCGTGCAATGCCCTTTTACGCATTTGCCTGCACTTTGATTTACCCTTTGATTTGCAAAAAGACATGCAAGAGTTGGCTAAAAATTATCAAGGCTTTGACACTGCCCTTTTAAAAGACTTTGCCCTAGAGCGGCTAAGCCACATTTTAGAAAGTAGTCTGCAAGGCTACACCCCAAATGTTTATAGGTCCGTGCTTGCCGGCATCGCCCAAAGCAAGGGAGTGTATGAAGTCTGCCAAATTGCTAAGAAGGTGCAGGCGTTGGGGGCGTTCTTAGAGAGCACGCAGACAAGGGACTTTGTGGCGGTGTTTAAACGCGTGGCTAACATCACGCAAGATCATCAAGACAACATAGCTACAGACCCTAAACTCTTCACCCACGAGAGCGAGCACGCCCTTTACAACGCTTATACAACCTTGCAAGCCACGCCCTTTACAAGCTATTTAGAGCAACTACACGCCCTTTTTGCCCTTAAAGAGCCTTTAGAGGTCTTTTTTGAGGGCGTGCTTGTCAATGACCCCAATATGGCTGTGCAAAACAACCGCAAGAGCTTGCTGGTGGCGATTTACCGGGCGTTTTTAAGTGTGGCAGAAGCCAAAGAATTGTAGGGCCATGCGTTTCGTTTTATTGTTTTGGGGCTTGTTGCTCGCCAATTTAAGCGGGCGTAGTTTCACTTTAGCCGAGTTTTTTAAGCGGGTGGAGCACAATTCTATGGAGCTCATCCAAAAAAAGGCAAACTTCATCAGCCTTTTAGAAAATCAAAAAGCTACCAATGCGTGGGATTTTCCTTACATTTCTAACGAAACTTCTATGGTACGCAACTACCAAGGCATTGCCGAGCCCCAACCCCGCACGGTGTTGATGATTAAACCAAAACTGCCATGGGTGAGCCGTTTGCTTGCTAGAAGTTTATCCATTAAAAATGTGCAATACCGTAAGAGCTATGAACTCAGCCGTAACCTAGCCTTCATAGGGGCCAAGCGGCTGTATTTAAACTATGTTCTTAATATTGAAAAACACAATATTTATGCTAGACGCGAAGAAATTTTTCACTCCCAACTTAAAGCTGCGGAAGAAAAGGTTGCTGCCGGGAGCATGTCTAAAAAAGACTACATCAACTTCAAAAACTCTTACCTAGAGTCTAAACTTGCCAAAATCAACATGGAAACGCTCATCATCAACCAAGAGCGCACCCTAAACACCATGCTTGCCATTGTCGATCCCATAGGGCGTAATGCCCGTTTTTCTAGCTTTGTGGATCAAGAACACCAAATCAAAATCCCCGAATTAAAATTTGAATATGTACATTTAGGCGAGCAGACCCTAGAAAGGTTTTTGCAACACTCCTTGTATGTAGAAGTGCTGGACTTGGCGGCTAAGGACTACCGCGTGAATGCTAATTTAGCCAACCGCGACATCTTCCAAAACTTTGAATTTGGCTTGGGTACAGAGAGCTACAACTCTGCCACAAATTTATCCATGGAGTTTTACATTCCCTTGCCCGTAACACCCAAGAACATCCACTTAAAACGCAAATACCTCGCCCTAGAAAACGGCACTTTGGCTAAAAATGTGGTGATGAAACGCAACATCCACATCAACGCCAACGCCTATTTAGACCAATTAGAAACCAAAGAGCGTTACATCAAGATTCAAATCGATGCGATCGACAACAAGGCAAAGCTCATGGAAATGGGGCGCGTGGCTTACGAGGCGCAAAAAATCGGGCTGTTTGAGTACTTGTTTTACCAAAACGCCTACATGGACGCACTGATTGCTCTAGCTGAGGCGCGGATTGAATATGTCAATATCACCGCTCTTTTGGAGGAAACTTTGGGCCAAACCCTCACACGCATAGGGAATGTGTATTGAAAGCTTTCATTTTTCTTTTGTGCTTTTGTGCGTTGCAGGCTTATGAAGAGATTGCACTAACTCCCAAACAAATTGAAAGTTTGGGGCTTAAGGTGGTGTCTTTGGATCAAAAATTTGCCACGCGTGGCTTGCCCTTTAACGCCTCCATCGACTTTAATAATTTCAACCTCAAACACACGGTGATCCAAAGTTTGAGCTTCAACGCCACAGTGGTGGCGATTTATAAAAACGAGGGCGAATTTGTGCATAAGGGCGATCTCATCTGTGAGATCAGCTCCATTGATTTAAGCAATCTCTACTTTGAGTTGCAAAACAACAAAAATAAATTAAAAGTCGCCCTAGATGTCAGCACCAAGGACCACGAGCTGTATAAACAAGGCGTGATCGCCAAAAGGGAGTACCAAAACAGCTTTTTGATCAGCCAAGAGATGAGCCTTAAAGTACGCCAGCTGGAAACCACTTTCCAAAATTTTGGCATCGACCCTAAAGACCCTTTGGGACTATATGGCTTTCGAATCATCGCCCGCAACAGCGGGATTCTCTCCATCGCCCCCAAAGTCTTGGGCGAAAAGATTTTGCCCTTCACAACCTACATCCGCATCTCAGAAAACAACGACCTCATCGCCCGCATTAAATTGCCCGTGAGCCTCTCACGCTACATCAAACGGGGCTCAAGGGTGTTTGACCAAATGGGCAATGCCATTGGGGCGATCCAAAGCATCTCTGTGGTGCTGGATAAAGACTCTAACACCATTTTAGCCACCGCCCGCATCGAAGCGGGCAATTTCCATGTGGGCGAGACGACCGATGTCTATATTGAGGGGGCAAAGCCCAAAAATTCGCTTTTTATCCCCTCCAGTGCCGTCATTAAAAACGACCAAGATTATTTGATTTTTGTGCGCACCAAAAAGGGCTTCATGCCCACTGCTGTCAAGATCATTGAAGAACGCAACCATGTGTTTGTCATCAGTAGCCAAAACATCAATCCGCACGCCAAGGTCGCCACGGGGGCTCTGGTGAGCTTAAAGGGCATTGTCAATAACTTAGGGGACGAGGGGGACGAGTGATGCTGGCCTCTCTCATTGAGTTTTCCCTAAGACAGCGCATCATTGTAGTCATTTGCGCCTTCTTGCTCTTGCTCTTTGGGCTGTATAGCTTTTTCACCACACCCATAGACGCGTTCCCTGACATGTCGCCCACACAGGTCAAAGTGGTGCTGAAATTGCCCGGCAGCTCCCCCGAAGAAATGGAAAACAATGTCGTCCGCCCCCTAGAGTTAGAACTCTTGGGTTTAAAGGGCGAAAAGTCTTTAAGGAGTACTTCTAAGTATTCTGTGTGCGACATCACCATTGACTTTGCCGATGGCATGGACATTTATTTAGCCCGCAACATGGTCAATGAAAAGCTCTCTTTGGTGTTGCCAAACTTGTCCCCTGATTTAGAGGGGGGGATGGAGCCCATTGTTACGCCCTTGTCAGACATTTTAATGTTCACCATCGATGGCAATTTGGACGACACGGACAAAAGGCAGTTGTTAGACTTTCTCATCAAGCCCATGCTACGCACGATCCCCGGGATCGCCGATGTCAATTCCATCGGGGGATTTAGCCGTGCTTTTGTGGTGGCGCCCGACTTCGACGACATGGCAAGGCTGGGCATTTCTATCAGCGATTTAGAGCACACCCTAGAGGCGAATTTAAGCAACAGCGGGGCGGGGCGGGTGGACCGCGATGGAGAAACTTACTTGGTCAAAATCCAAACCATTGCCCTCACCCCTGAAGAGATCGGCGACATCACCATCTCCACAAAAAAAGGCTTTTTACACATCAGGGACTTTGCTAAAGTCATCGTGTCTTCACGCACAAGGCTGGGCTTTGTCACGAAAAACGGGATCGATGAAACCACAGAGGGGCTTGTGCTCTCACTCAAAGGGGCAAACTCAAACACCATCATTAAAGCCGTGCGTGAAAAACTAGACAAGGAGATCAAACCCTTACTGCCCGCTGGCGTGCATACACACATCTTTTACGACCGCTCGGAATTTACAAAAAAAGCCATCAACACGGTGACCAAAACGCTCATTGAAGCCATTGTACTCATCATCATCACGCTGTTTTTGTTCTTGGGCAATTTCCGCGCAAGCATCGCCGTGGGCGTGATCTTGCCCTTGAGCCTTAGCGTGGCATTCATCCTCATCAAGCTCAACCACATGACCTTAAACTTAATGAGTTTGGGCGGGCTCATCATCGCCATAGGCATGCTCATCGACTCGGCGGTGGTGGTGGTGGAAAACGCCTTTGAAAAATTAAGCACCCACACCAGCACCACGAAGTTACACGCCATTTACCGCTCGTCTAAAGAGATCGCCGTGTCCGTGGTGAGTGGGGTCATCATCATCATTGTGTTCTTTGTGCCCATCATGTCCTTAGAGGGCATCGAGGGTAAAATGTTTGTGCCTTTGGCAACCAGCATTGTCTTTGCCTTGTTAGGCACTTTAGTTTTAGCCATCACCGTGGTGCCCGTGATCAGCTCTATGGTGCTTAAAGTGCAAGCGCATAAGGAAACCCCCCTGACGCGCTTTTTCTACTGGATTTACACCCCCGCTTTGCAATTTACGCTCAAAAACCCCAAAATCATGCTCATCGGCGCGCTCATCTTTTTGGTGTCGAGTTTGTCTTTGTTCCCCTTTGTAGGCAAGACCTTTATGCCAAACTTAGATGAGGGCAGCAGTGTTTTAAGTGTGCACACGGTGCCCTCGATCTCTTTAGATCAATCTAAGGATTTGATCTTACGCATTGAAAAGACCATCAAAGACAAGGTTAAAGAGGTGAAAATGATCGTGGCACGCACGGGCTCAGACGAGCTAGGGCTAGATTTAGACGGGCTCAATCACACCGACATGTTCATCTCCTACCTCCCCAAAGAGCAATGGAGCGTGAAGACCAAGCAAGAGTTGCTAGACAAGATTTTGGCAAGCTTGCAGGATTACAAGGGGATCAACTTCGCTTTCACCCAGCCCATTGAAATGCGCGTGTCGGAAATGCTCACCGGCGTTAGAGGGGATTTGGCGATTAAAGTCTTTGGCAACGACATTGAAAAGCTAAACGATCTGAGCGCACAGATTGTAGAAGTGATTAAGGGCATCAAGGGCTCGGACGAGGTGTTTACAACCCTAAATAAGGGTGTGAATTATCTGTATGTTACACCAGATAGGGACTCTATGGCAAATGTCGGCATCACCAGCGATGAATTTGCTAAATTCCTTAAATCCGCTTTAGAGGGGATTGTCGTGGAGTACATCCCCACGGGCATTTCACGCACCCCGGTCATCATCCGCCAAAACAAGGACATCGCCTCTAACGCCACTTTGCTAAAAAGCCTGGAGATGACTTCTAATCGGGGCTTTGCCGTGCCCATCACTTCGATCGCCAACATCACGGAGGTCGATGGCCCCGTGGCGATTGTGCGCGAGAACAGCAAGCGGGTGAGTGTGGTGAGGAGCAATGTTGTGGGGCGGGATTTAGACGGCTTTGTGCAAGAGGCGAGGAGAAAAATCGCGGCTAAGGTGCAACTGCCCCCCAACTACTACATCACCTACGGCGGGCAGTTTGAAAACCAAGAAAGGGCCAACAAACGCCTTGCCACGGTGATCCCCTTAAGCATTTTGGCGATTTTCTTTATTTTGTTTTTCACCTTTAAAAGCGTGCCTTTGTCGCTGCTCATCTTATTAAATGTTCCCTTTGCCATCACAGGTGGGCTCATTGCGCTCTTTGCCAGCCACGAGTACATCTCTGTGCCTGCGAGTGTGGGCTTCATTGCGCTCTTTGGGATCGCGGTCTTAAACGGCGTGGTGATGGTGGGGTATTTTAGAGAACTCTTAAGGCAGGGCAAGAGTGTGGATGAGGTCGTGTTTATGGGGGCAAAACGGCGTTTGCGCCCCGTGTTAATGACCGCGTGCATTGCGGGTTTGGGGCTCATTCCCTTATTGCTCTCGCATGGGGTGGGCTCAGAAGTGCAAAAGCCCTTGGCAATCGTGGTGCTAGGCGGGCTAGCCACTTCCAGCATTTTAACGCTCCTACTCTTGCCCCCGATGTTCATGCTCTTAGCCAAAAAATTAAAAGTGGTGTGATGGTTTTAGTGGAGATTTATGCAGACTTAGCGATTAAGGACATGATCGTGGACCACCTATTTGCCCACGGGCATGAGGACTTTTACTTTGGGGAGTGCTTTGAGTACGCCACTTCCACGCTTTTAAAAAGCGAAAAAGAGCAGGTGAGCGGACGCAAGGACTATGGGCTATTTAAACTCTACTTAGAGGAGGAGAGAGCACAAGTTTTAGCCAAGCAAATCCACGCCCTCAGCAAAGAGGCAACCTTATATTTGATCCCCCTAGGGGCGATCTCTACACCCCTAGCTTAAACATGCTAGAATAGAGTTTTTGCGAAAGGATGGCTATGCGTGTTGCGGTTTTTGGCGGAGGGGCTTGGGGGAGGGCATTAGCCTTTGCACTAGGGCATAAAAACCCCATCAAGATTGTTTCCAGACAGGATTTAACACCCCTACTCATGCCCTTAAACAAAGACCTTGTGCTCAAAGGGCATGAGCCCATCACACAATGTGTGTTGCAAGAAGCTTTAGAGGCGGATTTATTTGTTATTGCCATCAGCGTGCAGCATTTGCGCTCGTGGTTTGAAAAGGCCCAACTGCCTACCCACTCTAAAGTGTTGGTGGCCGTGAAGGGGGTTGAGATCGGAGGGCATTTTGTGAGCCAAATTGTGGAGACGTTCTTAAAGGGCAACAATGTCTGTTATTTAGCAGGCCCTAGCTTTGCTAAAGAGATTGTGGCCAGCCTACCCTGTGCCTTGGCGATCCACTCTACTAACCCCGAGCTTGCAGGGGAGTTTGCCTCCTGTTTGCCCGCCTTCATCCGCTCTTACATCCAAGAGGACATCAGGGGCGCAGAGATCGCCGGGGCGTATAAAAATGTCATCGCTATCGCCGCCGGGGTGTGCGATGGTTTGGAGCTAGGGCAGGGGGCCAAGGCGAGTTTGCTCTCAAGGGGACTTGTGGAAATGAGCCGTTTTGGGGCGTATTTTGGGGGCAAACAGCAAACCTTTTTGGGGCTGTCTGGGGCAGGGGATTTGTTTTTAACGGCAAACTCTTTACTCTCACGCAATTACAGAGTGGGGCTAGGCATCGCCCAATGCAAACCCCTAGCCACGATCATAGAAGAGTTGCAAGAAGTCGCCGAGGGGATCAAAACTACCAAGGCAATTGTGCAGATCGCCATGCGAGAAAACATCCACACCCCTATTGCTAAAGAATTGGATCTGCTTTTGGAGGGTAAAAACCCGCTTGAGAGCATGACTGCTTTAATCAAACGATAAGGATAACGCCGTGCTGACCTTTTCGAATATTCTATTGAAATTGCAAGAGTTTTGGGAAAAGCAAGGTTGTACCTTGTTACAACCCTATGACATCCCCGCAGGGGCGGGGACTTTTCACCCCGCCACTTTGCTAAGAAGTTTAGACTCCACCCCTTGGAGTGTGGCATATGTCGCCCCCTCACGCCGCCCCACGGATGGGCGCTATGGAGAAAACCCCAACCGCCTAGGCAGTTACTACCAATTCCAAGTCTTGATCAAGCCAAGCCCCTTAAACATCCAAGAGCTATATTTGCAAAGTTTGCAGGCTCTAGGCATTGATTTTAGCAAACACGACATCCGCTTTGTGGAGGACAACTGGGAGTCGCCCACTTTGGGGGCGTGGGGGCTAGGCTGGGAGGTGTGGCTAGATGGCATGGAGATCACGCAATTTACCTACTTTCAGCAAGTGGGCTCGATCGCGTGCAGCCCCACGCCCATTGAGATCACCTATGGCGTGGAGAGGTTAGCGACTTATATCCAACAAGTCGATTCGGTGCTGGATATTGTTTGGACGCTTAAAGACAACAAGCCCGTGTATTATAAAGAGGTGCATTTGGAGGGTGAGGTTGAGTTTAGCCATTACCACTTCAACCACGCCAATTTGGACTTTTTGCAAACAAGCTTTGAGGCTAACCAAGCCGAGGCGAAGCGTTGCTTAGAGCAAAATCTGCCCCTCGTGGCTTACGATTTTGTGATGCTCTCTAGCCATTTTTTCAATGTCCTAGATGCCAGAAAAGCCCTATCGGTGGCTAAACGGCAAGAGTGCATTCTAAAAATTAGAGAACTTGCCAAGGCCTGCGCCCTGCTTTATAAAGAGCAAGAGTCGGATAGATTAAAACGCCTGCATGCTTGAGCTAAACGAATTAATCGCCTTTTTAGATCAATTAAGCCCCTTTGGCTTGCAAGAAGACTGGGATAACTGCGGGCTGAATTTAGGCAGTTTAAACGCCCCCTATGAGAACATCGCCATCGCTTTAGAACTCACCCTAGAGCTTGTTAAAGAGCTAGAGCCTAGAAGCGTGGTACTCACCCACCACCCCTTATTTTTCAAGCCCTTCAAGAGCTTTAACCCAAGTTTATACCCTGCCAACATCGCCGCTTTGTTGTTGCAAAAATCCTGTGCTTTAATCGCCTTGCATACGAATTTTGACAAGACCCATTTAAACCCCTACTTTGCTAAGTCATTAGGCTTTGAGCGTACCAAGGAAGAGGGCATGGCGTTGGTGGCAGACATCACGCCTACAAGTTTAGGCCACTTAGCCACACAAGTGCAAGAGCGTTTAAACCTACCCTATGTGCGGCTCGTGAGTGCCAAGAATCTCATTCAACAAGTGGTGCTGGTGTGCGGGGCAGGGTGCGGGTATTTGCACACACTCAAAGAAGCCCCCAATGATCTTTGCCTCATCACGGGCGACATCAAGCACCATGAAGCCATGCAGGCACTCAGTATGGGGATTTCGCTTTTAGAAGTCCCTCACTATGAGAGTGAAAAGGCGTTTGTGCCCCTCTTAAAAGACTTGCTAGAGCCCTATATTTTGCAATTTCAAGTAAAGTGTGTTAGACTACTAGATTGTAAAAATCCATTTATGCTTAAGGTTTGACATGAACGCCCACTTAGTGCAGTTAATCCAAATTGCCAAGCTAGACAAGGACATTGAGGCTTTAGAACCCTTGATTAAGGCTAAGCGCGCTGACTTAGATAAAGCCCTAGCTACAAGACAGAAAAAGCAGACGGAATACGCCCTACTTGAGGAAGAAAAGGCAAACTTGCATCTGCAAATCCAAAAGAACGAGCAAGCCCTGCACGAAACCAACGCCAAAGTCGATAGCATCCAAAAAAAGATTTCTCAAGTGAAGAGCGAGAGGGAGCTACGCTCCCTTGGTATTGAAGAGGACATCACCAAAGAGAGGGCGAACCAAGCCAACAAAGAGATCGAACGGTTGCAAAATGAGAGCGGGCACAAGAGCAAATTACAAGAGGAATTGCAAAGCGCATTAGAGAGTTTGGAGCAAGAGATCGCCGTTTTAGAGGAAAAGGTGGAGGCAGACACCGCCGAGATTAAAGAGAAACAACAGGCGATTTTTCAAGAGAAACAAGATTTGACTTTAAAAATGGATCGTAAACTCATCGCCTTTTATGAGAAAATCCGCCGTTGGGCCGGCAACACCTGCGTGGTGAGTGTGAAAAAGCAGGCCTGTGGGGGGTGCTTTATCCGTATTAACGATCGCACCTACGCTGAGGTTTTAAGCAGCAGCGACATTTTGACTTGTCCGCATTGTGGGCGGATTTTATACATAGACACCGCACAATCCGCTTAAGGTTTGGCTTTTTTCAAGTTTGTGTATTTAGGGCTTTTGTCTTTGGCACATTGTTGCGCCACGCCTTTTTTAGCCCTTTTTAGCCTGAAGGCAAAATACCGCCACTCTTTGAAAGGGCGTTTTTTTGCCAAAGGGCATGCCCTTGAGTTTAAGCCCCGCTTGTGGTTGCACGCTTGCTCTTTAGGCGAGGCGAAGTCTTTAGAGTGTGTGCTAAATGCCTTGAAAGACACGCCCACGCTTTTAACCACGACCACACAGACGGGCTACAACCACGCCCAAAAATTAGCCAAGATCCACCCCAAACTCCAAGTGCGCTTTTTGCTCTTTGAAACTTTGTTGTTTTTATGGCGCAAGGATTTAAGTGAGCTAAAAGCCCTTGTGGTGACAGAGGCGGAGCTGTGGTTTCAACTCTTTGCGCTGGCTAAGTCTGTGGGCGCAAAGACCTTTTTAATCAACGCCCGCATTTCTAGCCGCTCTTACCCTAAATACCAACGCCTAAAACCCTTTTACACCGCCCTTTTTAAGCAGATTGATTTTATCTACGCCCAAAGTGCTTTAGACAAAGAGAGGCTAGAGAGTTTGGGAGCAAAAACACCTTGCGTTTTCCCACACACAAAACTATTCAACCCCCCCCTTTGCACCAAAACCTACCCCAAACTTAAACACTTAAGCATTGTGGGTGCAAGCACCCACCCGAGCGAGGAGGCACTGATTTTAAAAGCGTTTTTAAGCTTACAAGAGCCGGCGCAACTCATCTTAGTCCCCCGCCATCCTGAGCGCTTTAAAGAGGTGAAAAACTATTTAGAAAAGCACCCAAAATTAAAGGGCGATTTTAGTTGTTTCTCTAGGGGTTTGAAGTGGGATAGTAAAGTGCTCTTGATAGACGCACTGGGGGAGCTGATTAACTTTTATGCGATCGCCGACATTGTGATTTTGGGCGGGGCGTTTGCGCCCATCGGCGGACACAACCCTCTAGAGCCCGCCTACTTTGGGGTAAAACTCATCAGTGGGACACATATTTTTAACCAAGAGGCGTTGTTTGCATGCGTGCAAAATTTCTATTTGGTGCAAGCGGATCAACTCACCCAAACTTTAGCAGCACATGCCACGCTCAAGGCGAGCAAGATAGACACCAAAGAGCAAGAATTACAAACCTTAATCAAGGCCATCCATGTTACAGGCGTATAAAATCCTAGCCAAACAGCGCAACATTTCGCACAAAGAGGCAAAAAGGCTCATAGACAGGGGGCTGGTGAGCGTGAAGGGGCAGAGGCTAAAATTAGCTAGAGAACTCTTAGAGCCACACACCTTTTTAAGCGTGCTGGAGTGCCAAAGCGCGGTTTTAGCTAAAGAGGCAGAGTTTTTAGCCCTAGACAAAGCCTTTAATGTGTCGAGCTTTGAGCTAGAGCGCACGCACAAGCCCTATCAGTTGATACACCGCTTAGACCAAAGCACAAGCGGGGTACTCTTACTGGGTTTGGGGGAATTTTACAAAAAAGCTCTAGAGGCGTTTAAAGAACGCAAAGTCTATAAAGAGTATGTCGCTTTAGTGCAAGGGGTGCTAGACAAGCCCTTAACTTTAAAGCAACCCTTAAGCGTGCAAAAGAGCCACATAGAGGATAAAAAGGGCTATGTGCGGGCGTTTGTCCATAGCAAGGGCAAGAGGGCGGTAACGCACATCACCCCACTTAAGAGTTTCGAGCAACAAACTTTAGCCAAAGTGGTGATTGAAACGGGCGTTACGCACCAAATCAGGGCACATTTAGCCCACGCTAAACACCCCATTGTGGGCGACATTTTCTACGGCGCAAAGCCCCACCCACATTTTTTCTTACACGCTTTGAAATTAGAGTTGCTTGGGCACAAATTTAAGGCCCCCCTGCCCCCCCACTTTAAGGATTTTTGTGAGTTACTGGAACACGATTTATAGCCACTTTAGCCCCATCGCTTTTACTCTCTTTGGCATTCCCGTGCACTGGTATGGGCTTGCCTATGTGAGCGCCCTTTTAGTGGCGTTTTTTCTTGCTAAAAGGGCGTTGAAAACCGACCCTAAACGATTTCCCATTAACCAAGCTAATTTTGAGAGCTATTTTTTATACGCTGAGGTGGGGGTAGTTTTGGGCGCGAGGCTGGGCTATATTTTGATCTATGACCCAAATACGCTTTACTATCTCAAAGCCCCGTGGCAAATCTTTAACCCCTTTTACGAGGGGCAATTTATCGGCATTAGAGGCATGAGTTATCACGGCGGACTGGTGGGCTTTTTGGTGGCTTCGTGGGTGTTTAGTCGGGTCAAAAAGCAAAACTTTTTAGTGTATTTGGATTTGATCGCCGTGAGTTTGCCTTTAGCCTATGTCTTTGGGCGCATTGGCAACTTTTTAAATCAAGAGCTCTTTGGGCGTGTGGTGCCACAGGGCGATATTTTCGGGGAGAAAATAGGCATTTTGGTGCATGGAGTATTGCGCTACCCTAGCCAACTCATTGAGGCGTTTTTGGAGGGCTTTTGTGTGTTCTTGGTGATTTGTGTGGCTAGGCATTACAGCAAAACGCATGGCATGCTCATGGTGGTGTATGGCTTTGCTTACGCCTGTGCGCGCTTTGTGGCGGAGTATTTTAGGGAGGCGGACGCACAGCTGGGCTATTATGTGTGGCATTTGAGCATGGGGCAGATTTTGAGCTTTTGCATGGTGCTGGTGTCTTTAGGGCTGTGGGGCTTTATCAAACTTGATAAATCCACCCAAATGCGCTAAAATGGCGGCTTTTAGAGGAGTGCCATGGAAAATAAAGAAGATGCCATCATTAGGTTTTCGGTGTCCTTGCAACAAAATCTTTTAGACGAGCTAGACAACCGCATCATTAAAAACGGCTATTCGTCCCGCTCCGAGCTGGTGCGCGACATGATTAGAGAACGGCTCGTCGAAGACAGCTGGTCTAGGGCGGATGCTGAGGATAATTGTGGCTTGATTGTGGCGGTGGTGGTGCTCATTTACGATCACCACCAAAGAGAGCTCAACCAGCGCATGATCGACATCCAACACGAGAGCCACATCAGCATTTTATGCACCACGCATGTGCACCTCGATCAGCACAACTGCCTAGAAACCATCATTTTAAAGGGCAAGCCCGCCGATATCATGCACCTACATTTAGAAATCGGAGGGCTTAAGGGAGTGAAATTTTCCAAGCTCACCAAAGCATCGAGTTTTGAACACAACACCTAAGCCCACCATTGCGCTTTATGGGGGGAGCTTTGACCCCCCGCACATCGCCCATTTAGAAGTGGTTTACCAAACCCTAGCAAGCTTTGCCCTAGATCAATTCTTTATCCTCGTGGCGCACCAAAACCCTTTTAAAAAGCCCCCCGCCTTCACACCCCAGCAACGCCTGCTGTGGATGCAAGAACTCTTAAGAGGCGTGGATAAGGTTGTGGTGAGCGACTACGAGATCCAGCAAAAACGCCCCGTGCCCACCATTGAGAGCGTGCGTTATTTCCACCAGACCTACGCCCCACAAAAACTCTACTTTGTCATGGGTACAGACAATGTAGAGGGGTTGAAAGACTGGGAGGGCTACAGCGAATTGACACAGCTGGCACATTTTATTTTGGTGCAAAGACAGGGCTACCCTTTAAGCACGCCCCCGAGCTACCCCCACTCTTTTTTATCCCTAGATAAAATCAAATGCCCCATCTCATCCACCCAAATTAAAGCCCTGCTAGAAAAACACCAAATCCCCCCCTACCTGCCCCCTTTGGTGCAAAGCGGGGTGTTGACAACCTTTAAGGAGAACCATGAGAATTGCTAGAATTGTTGCCCTACTTGAGGAAAAGAAGGCGGAAAATGTCGCCACCTTTGACTTAAGAGAGCAAGACTACATCACAGAGCATGTGGTGATCGCCACCGCCCTAGCGGGCAAACACACCCTAGCCTTGTTAGACCATTTAAAAACCACGCTCAAACCTTTAGGCGAAGAATTTTACGCCGTAGATGAGAGCAATGAAGAGTGGATCATCATCGATTTAGGCGACATCATGATCCACATTTTCACCCAAAGTTACCGCGAACGCTTTGATTTAGACGGGTTTTTAAAGACCTACAACAAAGCGCATTGAATTTAATCGCCATCATCGGGGCTAGTGGGAGCGGGAAGAGCGCGCTAGGACTAGAGCTTGCGCTCGCCTTAAACGCCCCCATTGTGTCTTTAGATTCGCTGAGTGTCTATCAAGAGCTCGACATCGCCAGTGCCAAGCCAAGCCCTAAAGAGCTAGAGATTGTCAAGCACTATGGCATAAATGTCTTAAAAATCCCCCAAAAGAACAACGCCCAAGTTTTTAAAGCTGAACTTGAAAGGGCTATGTTAGAACACGAAACGCTTTTAATTGTGGGGGGGAGTGGGTTTTATTTAAAATCCGTGATTGAGGGACTAAGCCCACAGCCCACACTCACCACAACCCAAGAGCAAGAAATTTTAGAGCAAATCAAAGCCCTAAAAGACCCCCACGCCTTTTTAGCTAAAATAGACCCCACTTATGCCAAGAGTGCCACAGACCCCTACCGCACCACGCAAGGGCTTAAACTCTACTTTGCCACCAACACCCCTCCAAGCCTTTATTTTCAAGAGCACCCCAAAGAACCCTTCAAACACCCCATTAAGGTTTTTGTTTTGGCGTTAGACAAGACCGTGCTACACGCCCAAATCGCCCAGCGCACAAAGGACATGCTAAAGCAGGGCATGGTGCAAGAAATTAAAGAGTTGGCCGAAAAGTACGGCACGCACTGCCAACCCTTTAAGGCGATTGGCCCTAAAGAGTGCCTGCAATATTTAAACCATGAGATCAAGTATGGCGAGCTAGAGGGCTTGATCACCACCCACACCCGCCAACTTGCCAAACGCCAAACGACTTTCAATCAAACATTTAAAAACGCCCGCTTTTTAAGCTCGCTTGAACTTAAAAAGGAAGTTTTACGCCTTAACGTTCACGCACAATAGCCGAGCTTTTGACAATCACGCGGTTATAATCCTTTTGCAAGGGACGTTGGTTGGACTTGTTACGCATGATTTTTTGGATGTCTGCAAATTGTTGGGGTGAGAGGCTTAGAGTTTCTTCAAGGACAAACCAAGTCACACCCTCCGTGCAGGGGGGTGTGGTGAGCGAGCCGTTGAAGTGGTAGTAGTGGATCGTGTCTGGCAAGAGTTTGTCTAACATCAAAGGTTGAGGGGGTGTTTTGTGTTGATAAGCGTTTAAAAGGGGCGTTAAGAAGGGGTTTTTTTGCCCAATTGTAAACCCAATCCCCACCACCAATAAACGCCCTTGAGCGTCTTTATGCACCAGGTGCATGCTCAAGGGCTGGCGCTTGCCATGGATGGCAAATTCCATGGGGATATGGAAGTGTAAATTCACCAGCTTGTACTCGTGATCTCTATAAATGACAGAATTGCTAGGGTGGGCAAACTTAGCCACAAAAGTGTAGTGGGAATACTCAAGCGAGGTGGGCACCGTGCTGTGGTAATCAAAGCTAAAATCTTCTTTGTCGGGGGAGTGGTAGTAATGCTCAATGTTGAAAGGCGATTGATTTTTACCAGTTTTGCAGACCTCATAATCTCTGTGTAACTTATCCCAGTGTTTAGCTCCCGTGTGGTTTTCATAGCCCCAATTCTCATTCCCCGAAGCCATCAGCACACCCAAAGATAAACCAAAGAGCAACAAGCTTTTTTTCATAAAAATCCTTTTTAAGCAGACTAGATTCACAGCATAGCGCAGATTATTTGCCAAAGATCAACAAACCCCACTAACCCCCTCAAAAAACCCAAAATGCGGCAAAGTGGTAACACTCTTTAAACCCCAAACCCACAAAGCCTTTAACACACAAACACCCCTTCAGGGGGCAGGATTTAAATACATCAAAGTTTATTTTTTGTTTAGACAAAGGGTCTAGAATCGACGTTCGTTTATCCATAAAGGATGCCCATGCATTTACCCAAATCTAAATTCTTAAAAGGCATGCAGTGCCCCAAAGCGTTGTGGCTAGACAAATACAAATAAAGGTGCGTTCCAAATCACCCAAGAATTTTCAAAAAGCAGAGGGCATGCGCCAAACCCCTAAAATGGGGAGCAACACCTCCGTTAAATGCGTTCTACCTGCGCTTGTGCCCTACTTTGAAAACGCCTATAAAGATTTGGAGTTGGTGCATAAGGGTCAAGAGGCGATGGCAATCTACGCCCAAATGCCTGGCACATGCCACAAGAGCCACAAGAGCAAGCCAAAAAAGCCCCTTTGGCGCATTGCAAGCCTGGCACTTTGGCGATGGTGCAGGTGCTCAAGGCACTCAGGGAAAAGCGCATAGGGGTTGGTTAACCCCGTCGCCCAAGAGTGCATGGATTGCCTTAAGAAACACACAATGAAAGCCTTCCTCTTGGGGCTGTGTGTCTTAAGCACTCTGCAGGCTACGCCCTTTATTTTTAAAGATTTTCGCGCCCACGATTTAGAGCATGCGATCCATTTGAAAAGAAAACTAAACAAGCAAATCCAAACTTGCCCAGAGCTCAACACTTTGCCCCACTACACAGAAACGGGCGAAAGAAAGGCGGATTTTTGCACCAAAGAGTTTAAGCGATCGGCGGGTTTAGCCTATGATTTGGCTTTGGGCTTTCACACAAGCGGCAAAATGGAATACGCTCAAAGGGCACAAGAGATTTTGAATCAATGGGCGCAAAGCCTACACATTGTGGGTTCTAAAGAAGCGAAAAACCTCATCAACTTTTACATGCCCTACATGGACATGGCCTATCTTTTTATCCGCGCTAAGTTTCCCAGCCCCGCCTTTGAACACTTTGTGCGCCACATGCTAGAGTATGCACGCCTTAACAAAGACAACAATATCGGGGCGTGGAGCGTGCTCTTTGTCGTGAGCGGCGCATTGGTGCTAAACGACCATGCCCTCTTGCTAAAAATGGCGCATCAATGGCAGGCATGGCTTTTAAACGCCATTGATGACCATGGCGTGATGGTTAAAGAGATGGTGCGCAGCAACACGGCCGATTACAATGGTGGCCCCACTAAGGGCATTAAGGGCATTGGCTACACGCATTTTGCCCTCACCCCCATCAGTGTGGCCGGGCAACTGCTGGCTGAAAATGGCTTTGATCTATGGCACACCTCTGCGGCGCAAAAACTCTTTAAGGCCTATGACAAGGCTGCGCAGTGGGTGCTTGCCCCTACAAGTTTTCCTTACTACCAGCCTGGCCTGATGGGAGTTCATAAAAATGCCTATTTTCTGCTCTTAAACCAATACTTTAAAAGCCTAGCAGGGCAAGAGGCGATTAAACAAGACGGCTTTAAGGCGGATCGCTTCAGGTTGGAGTTTAACGAGGTTTTAACAGCCACGCTGCCCCATTAAAGCGTGAGATTTACGCGACTCTTTGAGATCTCTTGAAAGCACGCCGAGCCGTTCTTTGAATCGCCAAAACAGAACTTTGGCTTTGTCTCTTGCCCTTGCGCCTGCAAGGACTTAAAAGTCAAAGCCCCTTAAGCTTTAGGGGCGATCATATGAGCGGGGACGACCCACGCGTCGAAGTCCTTTTCGCTGAGTAGTCCAAGCTCTAGGGCGGATTCTTTGAGGCTAATGCCCTTTTTGTGGGCATTTTTGGCAACTTTAGCGGCGTTTTCATAGCCGATGTGTGGGTTTAAGGCGGTAACGAGCATTAAAGAGTGGTGCAAATAGTAGTCGATCTTGTCCTTATTGGGCTCAATGCCGGTGGCACAATGCTCGTTGAAGCTAAGCATCCCATCGGCTAAAAGCTTCACGCTTTGTAAGAAATTGTAAATGATGACGGGTTTAAACACATTGAGCTCAAAATTGCCCTGAGAAGCCGCAAAGCCCACCGCCGCATCGTTACCCATCACCTGCACGGCGATCATCGTCAACGCCTCGCATTGGGTGGGGTTGACTTTACCGGGCATGATGGAGCTGCCCGGCTCGTTTTCGGGGATGGCAAGTTCGCCCAGCCCACAGCGCGGACCACTGGCAAGCCATCGAATGTCGTTGGCGATTTTCATTAAGTTGGCCGCTAGTCCTTTTAATGCCCCGTGCGCGAAAGTGATCGCATCATGGCTGGTTAGGGCGTGGAATTTATTGGGCGCACTTTTAAACGCTTGCCCCGTGAGATGCGTGAGCTCTTCAGCGACTTTTTGGGAGAGTTCGGGGTGGGCGTTTAAACCTGTGCCCACGGCAGTTCCCCCGATGGCAAGCTCCCTTAAGCCCTCCAAACTCTCTAAAATTTGCGCCTTAGAGTGCTCTAACATGCTCGCATAACCGCTAAACTCTTGTCCTAAAGTTAAAGGGGTCGCGTCTTGCAGGTGGGTGCGCCCGATTTTAATGATGCCTTGAAACGCTTCGCTTTTGGCGTGTAAAGTGGCGTGCAAAGTGTCTAGGGCAGGGATTAAAGTTTGTGTGAGCTCCAGCACCGCCACAATGTGCATCGCCGTGGGGAAGGTGTCATTAGAGCTTTGCGACATATTGACATGGTCGTTTGGGTGGATCAACTTTTCTTTCCTAAAATCCGCCCCCAAAATCTCGGTTGCCCTATTGGCGATGACCTCATTCATGTTCATATTCGTCTGTGTCCCGCTGCCTGTTTGCCAAATGGCTAGGGGAAACATCCCTTCTAATTTGCCATCCAAAATGTCCTCGCAAGCCTGCATGATCGCGCCCGCTTTTTTAGCGTCTAGCTTGCCTAAATCTTGGTTGACCTTGGCTAAAGAGCGTTTGAGTTTGGCAAAGGCGGCGATGAGCTCAGGGGGCATTTTTTCCACGCCGATTTTGAAGTTCTCAAAACTTCTTTGGGTTTGCGCGCCCCAGTATTTGCCATCCTCTACTTTAACCTCACCCATGGTGTCATGTTCTACTCTGTAATGCATACATTAATCCTTTCAAAAAATTTCTCAAACTTTAACACAATTTACACAAAAATTACACAATCCTTACCTAATATTAGGACAATTTTTTACAAGGAGTTTGTGATGAAACGATTTGCCTTTTTATTCTTAGCGGGGGCACTGGCTTTGAGCCTAAACGCCTATGAGTTGAAGTTTAAGGCCAGTGGGACAGATGTTTCTTTGAAGTCTTCCAATAAGTTTGTCCATGGCGACAATAAATTCAGCATCACCCCTACTATACATGGCAAGGCGATCAAAGGGGCGCAGGTGAAAGTCAAGTTTTTCATGCCTGAAATGCCGGGCATGCCCGCCATGCACGAAAATGCAAAATTGGAGGAAAAAGACGGGGTGTATGAGGGCTCTGTAAACTTGCCTATGAACGGGACTTGGCAAATTAAAGTGGAAATCAAAACCACAGATGGGCATGTGTTCAAAGGCAAAAGCAGCGTGGATATTTAAATGCGTGCACTCACCGTTGGTTTGCTCTTGGCGACACTCGCCCTTTGTGCAGACCCTTTAAACTTGCAGGTGGTGTATACAAAATATCTAGTTAAAAACGCCAAAATTGCGGGTTTACAGGCGCAGATCGACAGCCTACAAGCGCAGGCACAAGCGGTGAGCCGTTGGGACAACCCCATTTTGTATGTGGGCTACAACAACGCCGATGTGAATAACTTTTTTATCTTAGATTCGAGTTTTATGCAAAGCATCAGCGTGGGGCTTAGCCAAAAGTTTGATGTTACGGGCAAAAGGCACACGCAAAAGCAAGTGGTGCAAATCGAGCGCCAAAAAAAGATTTTAGAATTAGAACAACTGAAACAACAAATTGCCATCAATATTTTGACCAACGCCGTCAATGTCTATAAAAACACCCAAAAATTAGCCTTGCTTAAAGATGCTTTAAGCAATTTAGACAATTTGCTTTACAGGGCCGAGCACTCCAGCAGTCCCGATCAAATCGCCATCGCCAAGTTAGAAGTGATTAAAGCGCAATGGGAAATCAAGCAAAACGACCTGCAAGACACCCTAGCCGACAATAAAATCAGTATCAGCGAACTGACCTTTAACCAAAGCGATTTACTCAGTCTTGCGCCTAGCCCCGTGGCCTTTAAGCCCGAGCATGAGATGCAAGAAATCATGGACACCAACCGCACGATTAAAATCGCCAGTTTGCAAGACAGCCAAGCCTTAAAGAACATCACCCTAGCCAAGAAGAGTTTTTTAGAAGACATCAATGTGACCGCTAACTACCTCTTCCGCTCTAAAATCTTTGATATGTTTACCATCGGGGTGGCGATCCCCTTGCCCCTCTATGGCAAACAAAGCAATGCCCTACAACAACGCAAACAAGAGCATTTAGTGGCTCTCAATGCCCTTGAGAACACCAAAAACAGCGTGCAACACAACGCCCGCAAGTTGATTAAAAAACTCACACAATTACAAAAAAATCTCAGCAACATCGACCAAATCTTACAAGCAAGCGAGCACATCGTGCAAATCTACAAAGACAATTTGCCCTCCTCGCAAGGCGATTACAACAGCTATTACAACGCCTTCAACGACACCATCAACACCAGATTATTAGAGCTAGAAACCAAAAGCACCCTCACCACAACCTACCTTGCGCTAGAAAACCTCAAAGGGCTGAAATGAAAAAGTGGATTTTTGGGCTTTTATTGGGCTTGGCGCATTTGCAAGCGGTGGGCAGTGTGGCGGTGCAGCTTAAAGAGTTTGCCCCCTTTAGGCAGTATTACGCCACTCTGCAGGCTGATGAGCGCAAAACCTACACCTATAATTTGCGCTTTGATGGCTTTGTGGAAAAACTTTATGTGAATCGCACTTACCAGAGTATCAAGGCGGGCGACAAACTCTTTAGCATTTACTCCCCCACTTTAATCTCGGTGCAAAGCGAATTGCTCTCCTCTTTGCACTTCAACCGCCAAGTCGCCCAAATGCAAGAGAAGTTGCGTTTGCTTGGCGTGGGCACTAATGAGATTGCACGCATAATGCAAACTAAAAAGGTGCTCAACAGCGTAGAAATGCTAAGCCCCTTTAGTGGCGTGGTCTTTACTAAGAATATCAATGAGGGGGAATTTATTAAAAGTGGGGCTTTGGTGTTTCAAATCATTGATTTAAAAGCCCTATATGTCTTGGTGCGGGTCAATCAAGAGGATTTGGATTTTGTGCGCCACTTGTCTAAAGCGCAGATCAAGATCGAGGGCGTGCCCGGGGTGTTTGATTTAGAGTTTTCTAACATCAACCCCCTTGTGGGCGCACAGGACAAAATGCTACAAGCCCGCTTCATTTTAAAAAACCCCAACAATCTTTTTTTCCCCAACATGTTTGCCAAGGTTACGATCTACCAACCCGCCCAAAAGATTTTGATCCTACCTAAAGAGGCAGTGTTGATCAAAAACGGGCAGGCGATCGTGTTTAAAAAAGACGATGACTCCTTTGACTTCACCCCCATTAAGGCCAAACGCTTGAGCGATGGGAGTTATCAAGTTTTAGAGGGGCTTAAAGCGGGCGATGAAGTCGCTAAAAATGCGCTCTTTATTTTGGATGCGGACGCTATTAATAACGGAGATGAGTGATGATTAATGCGCTCATCTCTTTAAGCCTTAAGAACAAGTTAGTTGTGTTGATGGTGACTTTCTTGCTCTTTTTAGTGTCTCTATGGGCGATGAAAAACACCCGTTTGGATGCTCTACCCGACTTATCGCCCACGCAAGTAGTGGTGCAGGTGAGCTACCCCAATCAAAGCCCGCAGGTCGTGCAAGAGCAGGCGGTTTATCCGCTCGTGGCTAATTTTATGGGGATCGCCGACATTGAAACGGTGCGGGGCATCTCTAGCTATGAAACGGGGTTGGTGTATATCATTTTTAAAGACGGCGTGGATTTGTATTTTGCAAGGGATCGGGTGAGCGAGCAGATGGCACGGGTGAAGTTGCCTGCTGGGGTAAAAGTAGAAATGGGCAGCGACTCGACCTCCATTGGCTGGGCTTACCAATACGCCCTCACAAGCAAGACAAAAACCCTAGCTGAGCTTAAAACCTTGCAAGATTTTTACTACCGCTATGCCCTTTTGGGGGTCGATGGGGTGAGCGAGGTGGCGAGCATCGGGGGGTTTGAGAAAAACTATGAAGTTACCCTAGACAATGACGCTTTGGTGAAATATGGTTTGAGCGTAGATGATGTGGTGAATGCCATTAAAAAATCCAATAACGACACGGGTGGGGGGATCATCTTAGAAAACGGGTTTGAAAAAATCATACACGCCAAGGGCTACACCAAGAATTTAAAAGATTTGGGCGAAATCGTGCTCAAAACCCCCAATCTCACCCCCATTAAGCTTAAAGATGTCGCCACTTTAAACCTAACCCCCAAACCCCGCCGCTCTGTGGCAAATTTAAACGGGACGCAGGAAGTCGTGGGGGGGATTGTGATGGTGCGTTACCACGCCGACACTTACCGCATTTTAGAGCGCATTAAAGAGAAGATTGCCTATTTACAAGAGGGTAACCCTGATGTGAAAATCGTGCCCGTGTATGATAGAAGTGAGTTGATTGAAAAGGGCGTGGATAATCTCATACACACGCTCATAGAAGAAAGCGTGATTGTGCTTGCCGTGATCGCGCTCTTTCTCTTGCACTTTAGAAGTGCCTTAGTCGTCATCATCACTTTGCCCCTTTGTGTGTGCCTTAGCTTCTTGCTCATGCACTTTTTCAACATCGAGGCGAGCATCATGAGCCTAGGGGGGATTGCCATTGCCATAGGGGCGATGGTGGATGCGGCGATTGTGATGGTGGAAAACGCCCACAAACACTTAAGCCACGCCAATATAGAGAACGACCAAGAACGCCAAGAGGCGATCATTGCGGGTGTGAAACAAGTAGGCCCGGCAATTTTCTTTGCTTTAATGATTATTGTGGTGTCTTTCTTACCTATTTTTGACTTGAGCGGACAGGAAAAACGGCTCTTTTCGCCCCTAGCTTATACCAAGACCTTTGCCATGCTCGTGGGGGCCTTGCTTTCTATCAGCGTGGTGCCGATTTTAATGCTCTTTTTTATCAAGGGCAAAATCATAGAGGAATCTAAAAACCCCATCAACGCCTTTTTCATTAAAGTTTATGGGGTGTGTTTGACCTTTGTTCTACGCTTTAGATGGGTGTTCTTAGCCCTTAGCGTGGTGGGTCTTGGCGGGCTTTATTTTGTGTATAAAAAACTCAACTGGGAGTTTATCCCGGCGATTAATGAGGGCGTGGTGATGTACATGCCTGTTACGACCAACGCCGTAGGCATCGACACGGCCAAGAAGTATTTAGAAGAAACCAACAAGCACATCAAGGCGATCCCTGAAGTCAAACAAGTCTTTGGCAAGGCAGGGCGGGCTAATAGCAGCACGGATGCCGCAGCCTTGTCCATGCTAGAAACCTACATTGAGCTCAAACCAAAAGCTCAGTGGCGACCAGATATGACTTACAAGAAACTAAGGGACCTGCTTGAAAAAACCTTGCAATTAAAAGGTTTAGTCAATTCTTGGACATATCCCATCCGTGGGCGCATTGACATGCTCTTAACGGGCATCCGCACCCCCCTTGGCATTAAACTTTATGGCAAAGACCCCTATTTACTCCAAGATTTAGCGATCAAAATGGAGCAAAAGCTCAAGACCTTACCACAAAGCTTGTCTGTCTTTGCCGAGAAATCCAACAATGGCTACTACCTCAATGTGGATTTGCGCCCTGAGAAACTAGCACAATACAACCTCACCAAACAAGCAGTGTTGGACATGGTGAGCTTTGGCATGGGCGGGGCGAGCATCACAACCTTAATTGATGGTGTGGAGAGTTACCCCATCTCTGTGCGCTTAAAAGACACACAGCGCAACAATATAGAGTCTTTGCAAAATCTTTACATTAAAACCCCCTCTAGCTATGTGCCCTTAAGGGAGTTTGCTAATGTCTATTATGAAAACGCCCCCGCCGTGCTTAAAAGCGAAAAGGGCTTGAATGTGCATTTCATTTACATAGTGCCTAAAAATGGGGTGAGCTCAGAGAGTTATCGCGAGGCAGCTATTAAAGCCCTAGAGAGTATGCGCCTGCCTAGTGGGTATTATTATGAGTTCTCAGGCGAAAGCCAGTATTTAGATGAAGCCTTTGCGACCCTAAAATATGTCGTGCCGATGAGTATTTTCATTATCTTTTTGCTAATTGTCTTTGCGCTCAAAAGCCCCACAAATTCGCTCTTGTGCTTCTTTAGCCTGCCCTTTGCCTTCTTGGGCGGGCTGATTTTCATGAAACTTTGGGGCTTGAATTTGAGCATCGCCGCCTTAGTGGGCTTTTTAGCCTTGCTGGGCGTGGCGAGCGAAACGGCGATTGTGATGATCATCTACCTAGAGGACGCTTATCAAAACTTCTTAAAACAAGAGCAACACACAAGCACCAAACTTAAAGAGGCGATCATGCACGGAGCAGTGCAAAGGGTGCGCCCCAAGTTAATGACTTTCTTTAGCATTTTGGTGTCCTTAGTGCCCATCATGTACTCGCATGGGGTGGGCTCAGAGATCATGCACTCCATCGCCGCGCCTATGCTAGGGGGGATGATCACCAGTGTGGTCTTAACCCTCTTTATCATCCCCACGGCGTACTTTGTGATCAAAGATCGGGCGTTGTCTTGAGTTTTTCTAAAATACTTGCATTTAAACTTTGCGGGCTTTGGCTTGCGTCTAGGGTGTGGGTGCGAACGCCTAAAAGCGCACAGGCTTGTAAAAGGCGCTCTTGGGTGCGCTCTAAAAACTCTAGCCCTTGCGATTCGATAGAATCGTGGGTTTTGGCGTGTAGGCGCTCTTTTAAGGCGTGAGACTCAAGAGTCAGCACAAAGACGCAATCGGGCAAGACCTCTAACAAGCCGTGTGCCCTGTGTAATTCCAAAGCGCACTCTAAAGAGTAGGGGGCGTAGGCAAGCCCTGAAATGAGGGAGCGGTCGCTGAAGATGAGTTTATTGGCATTTGGTTTTAGCACTTCTTCTAAGTGCAAAGCCCTGTCGGCTAAAAACAATAAAAACTGCGCGGATGGGCTTAAATGCTCGTGCAAGACCTTTTGGCGCAGGGCGTGCCCCAAACTTGTCCCCCCCGGCTCTTTGGTGAAAAGGGCATGAGGGTAGGCATCTTTGAGTAAAGCGATTTGCGTGCTTTTGCCGCTCGTGTCTACTCCCTCTAAAGCGACCAACATCTAAAACCTTTGGTTGATGAATTCGAACACAAGGGGGGGACTAAATGGGCGATTTGCCCCTTGTGGCTTAAAATGGAACGCACCACGGACGCGCTGATGAAGGCGTTTTGCAAAGTGGGCATGAAAAACAAGGTTTCTAGAGTGGGGTTTAGGGATTTATTGGCATAGCCCATCTGAAACTCAAATTCAAAATCACTCACGGCCCTAAGTCCCCTGATGATCCACTTGCAATGATGGGACTTGGCTAAATCGCACAACAGCCCCTCAAAAGCGAGGCATTGGACATTGTCCAAAGACTTCGTAGCCAGTTGCAGCATTTCTAGGCGTTCATTTAGGCTAAACATGGGGTTTTTCATACTGGACTTTGCCACCGCTACAATGAGGGGGTTAAACAAGTCCGCCCCTTTTTTGATGATGTCTAAATGCCCGTTCGTGATGGGATCAAAAGTCCCGGGATAAATGGCCGGGTGCATTAAACCCCCCATCTTGGGTACAAGTCGTGTGCGATCCCCAGCGAGTCAAACCACTTGCCCACCAAAAACAGCTCCATGCTCTCTAAATCCTTGGGTTTGGTGTAATAGGTGAGTAAGGGGGGGGCGATGATCGCCCCGGCTTGGGCGAGTTTTAAAAGGTTTTCAAGGGCGATAGAATGTAGGGGCAACTCCCTAGGGGCGATCAAAAGTTTCTTTTGCTCTTTCAAGGCGACAGAAGCACAGCGGGTGAGTAAATCATCGCAAATGCCATGGGCGATCTTGCTAAAGGTGTTGAGGCTGGCGGGAATCACTGCCATGGCATCTATGTTGAAACTGCCTGAAGAGATGGGCGCGTCTATTTCGTGGGGCTTGTAAAGGGTGTAGGGGCGTTTCAACTCTTTGAGTTTCTCGCTAAAGTTTAACCCCATTTCGGCTAGGGCGACCTTTTTGGCATGGGTGCTGAGCACGATGAATAGCTCCACTCCAAGCGGCAAGCACTCCATAAAACGCCACGCCAAATTAACCCCACTCGCCCCACTCACGCCTAAAACCAACTTCACAGCACCTCCCCCTTTAAAAACCCCGTGATTTTCACCTGCACGACCTTTTTACTCTCTACATTTAGGGCTTGGATCACTTGATTCAACACCCCATTTTCTAGGGCTTGCAAGGAAGTTTCTAAAGAGATGGGCCCCTCTTTGAGCGTGGCGTGAAAAATTTCGTGTTTATAAACCAAAATCTGCGCCCCGACCTTGTCGATGCTTAAAAGCGTGTTGGCGGCTAGAAAGCTCCTCACACTGGCATGGTTGATGTACGACGAATCGATGGGCATGGCAAAAAAGCGGGTAAAGGGGATGGTTACTTGGTAGGTGTTACTGGCATCTAGATTTTGGTCCTTTCTTAGCATGCTCTTGCTTTTATAGACTTGGATCGTGGCTTTGATTTTATAACGCACCCACACGCTTTGATTTTGTAGGCTTAAGTTTAGCAAGCCATCTGGGTTTAAAAACTGCTGGGGGCGCCACTGTAGGTTTAAATCCTGCGGGGCTTTGGCGTGTTTTAAGATTTGCTCCAAAGTGGTGGGGCTGCCGCTAGCAAGGCTTACTTGCACAGCTTGCACTTTTAGGGGGCATTTGGCGTAAAATTCTGTGTAAGCCTGTGTGATCGCCTGCTTTAAAAGCCCTTGAGCGATTAAGGGCAAAGCAAGAAGGATGAAGAGTAAAAATCTCAAGAGCCCATCTTTTTAACAGAGTTTGGCAGCAACCACACAAGCCCATGGTGGAAAGACACTCCCAAACGCTCTTTTTCGATGTGTCTAATCATGCCAAAGCCGTGTTGTTCGTGGTGCACGCAATCACCCACACACAAGGCTTGGGCAAGCCCCCTAGCTTCTTTGATGAAACGAGAGGGGGTTGAATCTTGCCAGTAAAACTTTTCTTGCACGCTGCAAAGGTAGACCTCTTCTTTAGCCCTTGTGATGGCGACATAAGCCAAGCGCCGCTCTTCTTCAATGTCGATATCCTCCATCGTGAGGGGAAAAGAGCCCTCTTCAAGCCCCACAATAAACACCACCCTAAACTCCAATCCTTTAGAGGCGTGCACGGTCATGCACTGCACCCCCTTAGAGTGTTTGGAGTCGGTGGTGGGGACATCTGTTTCTAGGGCGATTTGGTCGAAGAAATCTTGTAAGGACACAGAGCCCTTCAATTCCAACGATTCATAGACAAAGTCTTGGAACATTGTTGCTAAAGTGCGGATGCGCTCCAAGACCTCATCATCGGTGTCATCGGCGGTTGATTCTTTGTCGATTTGAGCGTAGTCGGCGAGCAATTCTAGGGCTTGCTTTGGGCTGTTAAGTTGCATTAATCTAGAGGACAAGTTGTCTAAAATGGTGAAAAACCCTTGTAGGTGTGTGTGGGCTTTGGAAAAGTCTTGAAAGAAGCCTTCCTGGTAGGCTTTGGCGATGCTGCAACGCTTGTTAGTGGCGATGTCTTGGATTTTTTTAAGGCTCTCCTTGCCAAACCCCTTTAATTTGTCTAGCAAACGCACCAACGCCTCATCATCATCGCGGTTTGCCAAAGCGCGCAAATACGCCAAGCGGTCCTTGATCTCTTTCTGCTCAAAAAAATCCTTCTCCCCCACAAGGGTGTAGGGGATTTTGGCTTGGCGCAAGGTCTTTCCTAACTCTTTGCCAAGTTTCTTGAGGCGGTAAAGGATGGCGATTTCTTCATAAGGGATGTTTTTAGCCCTACACTCATTGATTTTGTCGCAAATGAATTTATCTTCTTCTTTGGTTTCTTTGAAGTGTTCGTATTTGATGCTTTCGTCTGTGCCCTGGTTTTTTTGGCTAAAGAGGGTTTTTTTATGGCGGTGTTGGTTGTGCGTGATGAGTTGGTTTGCAGAACCAACGATTTTGGGGGTGGAGCGGTAATTTTGTTCTAGCTTAATGATTTTAACGCCCTTAAAACGGCGGTCAAACTCTAAAATATTGTTGATGTCTGCCCCCCTAAAGCCGTAAATGCTTTGGTCGTCATCGCCCACCACACAGAGATTGTCGTGAGTGCTGCAAAGTTGTTTGAGCAATTTAAACTGCAAGGGGTTGGTGTCTTGGTATTCATCCACCAAGATGTATTGGTAAAATTGGCTGATTTGTTTGGCTAGCTCTGGGTATTTTTTGAAGAGCTTGCAAGGGAAGGCGATGAGGTCGTCATAATCCACACAATTCCCCTTTTCCAAGTGCTCCACATACAGCCCATAAGCTTTTTTAAAGACAGAATTGCAATCATTGTCCCAAATGATGCGCTCGTTCTTAATTAAAGAAAAACCTCTAAACAAAAAGTTAAGGAAGTGCCTATCGTTTTCCCATGGTTTCTCGTAATGTTGTTTGTAGGGGAGCAAGCTTTCTTTTAGCTCTTTTCTGAGCTCACTGGGCGTTTTGATGATGAAGTCCTTATTGCGTCTTAAAAACTCTGCATATTCTTCATTTTTAAGTATTTTTCTAAGGAAGAAACTCCCAAAGCTGTGAAAAGTGCATAATTTGGGCTTGGCAAAAGTGTGCTGTTCGCCTAGCAAAGCCAGTGCCCTTGCGCGCATTTCGTTGGCGGCTTTATTGGTGAAGGTTAAGGTGAGCGTGTTTTCAGGGCGCACCCCCTCATAACCGATGAGATAAGCTAGGCGGGTGGTTAAAGTCTTGGTCTTGCCGCTGCCCGCTCCGGCTAAAATTAAAAGAGGCCCTTTGGTGTGGCGCACGGCTTCTTGTTGGGCGGGGTTTAAACTGATTAGAAGGTTTGCAAGGTTCATCGCAAATCCTGCCTGTTTGTGGGTTCTTTGAGGCTAAAGTCAAAGTAAGAGGATTGAAATTTGCGGGTTTTGATCGCCCCAAAATTATTTAAGCTGGCTTCTAAATTGCCCGCTTGTTGGTAGAGCAGCCCTAAACCATAGCGAACGTCGTAATTGTCTGGGTCCATGGTCTTGCCGATCTCTAAGAGCAAAGCGGCGCTATCAAAGCGCCCCATCGCGATGTAGGCCACACTCGCCAACTCGTAAACCTCCATTTCGTGATCCCCTATTTTGTCAATGAGGAAGTTATAAATCCCCACAGATTTTTCATATTGCTTTTGGAAGATGTGGATCAAGGCAAGCATGCGCAACAAGTCCGTGCTCATCTCTTGGTTTTGTGAGGCACTAAGACGGGTGTTGATCTCTTCTTCCTCGTGGTTTAAAAGTCCTGTGATGAAGCCCATGTAGATATACATTTTGCGGGCCAAGAGGGGGCCGTGGAGCAGTTCCTCGAGATTGGTCTTTTTGTTGGTGAGTAGAGCATAAGCCCCTAGCATTTGGCGGATGTCGGCGTGGTATCTCAGCATTATCTCGTAAAACACGGCCGTGAGCATGTTGTGGGGATGCATTTTTTTAAGGGCGGCGAAGTTTTCCACTAATTTTTGTTTGTTTTGGGCGCGGTTGGCGTAAGCCACGCCCAAAGCGTAGTAAATGCTTAGGGGGGTTTTGGCTTTTTGTATCCAGTCCAAATCATCGTTGGTTGCACCGTTTAAATAACTGATGAACGAGTTTAAAAAGGCGCGTTTAGTGGAGTTGTTAAAGCGCAAGGTTTGGAAGTTTGAGGTGAGTTGTTTGAGCAAGACACTGGGGTTGCGGTAGTCTAAGCGTGTGGCGATGACCCCAAAAATGCCGGCAAGGACATTATGGGGATTAAGGCGGTAGGCTTTGTTAAAATGGAAACTGGCTTTGTGGAAGTTCTCTAGCTGGGCGTAGACGAGCCCCGTGTTGTAGTGCGCCACAGAGCTGTTGGGGTTGGCTTGCAAAGAAAGTGTAAACTCTTTTAGGGCGAGGCGCAGGTGGGCTTGGCTTAAGTACTTGAGCCCAGCAAGCATGTATTGGTCAGCAAGACTGCCCTTTTTGCCCCTTTCTAAAAGATTAATCGCCCCCATCAAATCCTGACTCTCACTGCTGTCTACAAAGAAAACCCCCTCTTGGATCGAGCCTAGTGCGTCCTTGATCTCCACTAATTTATAAGGGGCATAGTAAAAGAGCATCCGATCGATGGGTATCCCTATTCCGTCTCGAAAATTTGTCTTCCAAAACCCCTTGCGGATGGTGTTGATGTCAAAGAAATACTTATTGGGTGTAGGCTTAATGGGGTAGGTGTCGGCTAAAATCCTCTCTTGGTGCTTGTTTTTATGGATGCCGTGCAACAGGACACTTAAGATGTTGTGTACCCCGTCAAAGTCCCCCATTTTAAGCGCGATGAGCTCTAAAGCCACTAATGTATCTTTATCCTCAGGGTAGCGCCCGCTGTAACTCTGTAGATGGTCGATGGCTTGTTGGTAATCGCCCATGCGTGCGTAGAGCAAACCTAAAGCCTTGTCGTCTTTGGGGGTGGCAGCTGCGCTTAAATGCCTGATAGCGTTGTTTTCGTCCCCAAAGAGCAAGTACATTTTGGCCGCCAAGTGTTGCCTGTCTGCATTAAACAAATTGGAATTGGGGTTAGAGAGGGCACTTAGGGTTTCAAAGTAATGCCCCCCATAGTAGAGGGTCAGGGCATAGACATAAGAGTAAATGGGTTGTTTTTCCAGCTCTTGAATATTTGCTTCAGCCACTTTTAAATAGCGGGTGTAAAGGTCAAAATTATTGAGGTAAAAGGCAGCTGCCATCGCATCAATGGCGTTCACGCTCATGTCGCTTTTGGCTACTAGGGCGTTGTCAAAGGCCTTGAGTGCCCCGATATAGTCGTGTTTACGCAGTTTAATCACACCGAGATTGTGGTTAGCGATGCTAGAAGAGGTGTGGGAGATGTCGCCAAAAATTTGCAAGGCCTCATCGGTTTGTCCTTGCGCATAGAGGATGTCTGCTTTTTGGATCAAGGCGTTGACTTCCTCCTCATTGCTCAAGGGGATGTGGCTGTTGCTGTCTGTTAGAGTGGGCAAGTTGTTAAAAATAGAGCCTTCGCTTTTCTCGGTTTGGACAAGCTTGTCGAGTTGTTGTTTGCTGCTCTGGCTCATTTTCTCTTCTAGGTGTTCCTCGTGTGCAATGAAACTAGTGATGACCCCCCCTATGGTGATCAAGACCACAATCCCCGTCCCGCCCAACACAGAAAAATAGAGTCTAGGGCGGCTGCGTAAATTTCTCAAAAGCTCTTTAAGGTTTACACGGCTAGATAGGGGATTATTTTTGCCAAGAAAGCTCTTTGCTTTGTTGCCAAAAGCTAGCACTCTCTCTCTTAGGCTGGGCTTTTCATTTTGCCCCTCTTCTGTAGGCTCTGCGGGCTCTAATTGCTGGTTGGTGGGCTTGTTTTCGGGGTTTTCATTAACCATGCTAAACCTTTAGAGTTTGCGGGGTAAGTAGGGTAAGAGTGCTTCGGGGATGTGAACACTCCCGTCTTTCTCTTGGTGGTTTTCCATAAGAGCGACTAAAGTGCGCCCCACCGCTAAAGACGAGCCATTTAAAGTGTGCACTAGGGCGTTCTTTTTATTCTCTTTGTAGCGGATTTTGGCGCGTCTGGCTTGAAAATCCCGGGTGTTGCTCACCGAGCTGATTTCACGGTAACAATTTTGCCCGGGTAACCACACCTCAATATCCACAGTGTTGCTGGCACTAAAGCCGATGTCTCCGCTGCAAAGCTGCACGAATCGGTGCGGCAACTCTAAGGCTGTTAAAATCCCACTCGCCGTTTCTAGCATTTTCGCCTGCATCGCCTCGCTCTCTTTGGGGTGCGTGATCGCCACTAACTCCACTTTGTCAAACTGGTGTTGGCGGACAATGCCCCTGGTGTCCTTGCCCGCACTGCCCGCCTCTTTACGAAAACACGGGGTGCAAGCAGTCATTAAAATAGGCAATTCTTCAGTGCTTAAAATCTCATCGGCGTATAAATTTGTCAGGCTCACCTCAGAAGTGGGAATCAAATACAAATCTTCCTCATGCACCTTGAATAAATCCTCTTGGAATTTGGGCAACTGCCCTGTGCCAAAAAGGGTTTTACTATTGACTAACACGGGGGGGCTTACGATTTCAAAGCCCGCTGCGTGGTTATAATCCAACATAAAATTCAGCAAAGCCCGACTTAAAAGTGCGCCCTCACTTCTTAGCACACTAAAACGGCTTTGAGCAATCTTCACTCCCCGCTCAAACTCAATCCAGCCATTTTCTTGGGCGAGTTCGTGGTGCTCTTTTGGTGTAAAATCAAAGGTTTTAGGGGTTAAAACTCTCTTAATCTCCACATTGTCGTTTTCGTCTTTACCAAAAGGAGTGATGGGGTCCAACAGATTGGGGATGGTGTGTAAGAGAGTGTCTAACTCTTCTTCTAGTGTGTGGGTGTGGGCGGCTAGGTCCGCGATCTTGGCTTTGTTTGCCTCTAGGGCGTTTTTGAGCTCTTGTGTTTTGGCTGGGTCATCTTTGTAGCTAAAAAACAGCTTAGAGTTTTTGTTTTGGAACTTTTGGGCTTGCTCTAGCTCTTGTTTCTTCGTTTTATAAGCGCGCAACAAGCCTTTAAGGTTGTCTAAAATCGTGGGGTCTAAAAAGCGTTTGGCTAAATTTGAGCGCACCCCCTCAAAATCGCTAAGCAGTAGTTTTTTATCGATCATCATCTCTCCTTTAATTTGGGGGGCGAAAGCCCCACTCTTTAGCCCACGCTTGCAAATACACCTTTTGCACCTCTAGATGCAAAACCCCCAAATCCCCTTCTAAACTACTGGCGACACTGCCATCGGGCAGGGCAATCAAACTATCCCCATAGAAACGCCACGGGATGTTTTGATCTTTACGCACCATGCCGATGCGATTTGCCCGTGCCACGAGCATGGAATTACAAAACGCCCTTGAGCGCAACACACAGCGCCAACGCTCAAACGACTCAAAAGTGCTGGCGGTGCTCACTAAAACCACCTCCACTCCCGCTTCTTGCAACACCACCCATAATTTGTCAAAGTGCAATTCATAGCCAAAAAGGGGGGCAACTTTGATCCCCTCGATCTCTAGGATCGGGGGGGTTTTAAAGTCCGTGGGCTGTGGATTGGCAAAAAATTGCGCCTCCATCCAGTGCTCGAAGCCCACTAGGCGTTGTTGGTTGTAAAATTGCGTGTCCTGTGGGCTGATTAAAGCGATTTGCTTAAACAGCCCTTGCTCTCTAAGGAAAACCAAGGGCACGCTAAAAACCACCCCATGCTTGGCACTCAAGGCTTGCAACTGCTCTAGGCGGGCTTGGCTGTGGCCATCTATTTTCTCAGGCTCAAGACTTGTCAATTCTAAGAAAAAGGGGGTCGCCACATACTCGGGCAAGAGCACTAGGGCATTTGGGGGCATTTGTTTCACGCTCTTTTGGATAAACTCCCACTCAAAACGCGCCATTTGTAGTAAGAATAAATGCATTAAAGTTTCACCGCAAAAATGCCCGACACGCTTTTGTACATGTAGTGGCTCTTTTGGACGACCTCTAAGCCCACCCCGCTAAGTTCCTCCTCTAGCTCGTCTGCGCTGATGAACTTTTCAATGGAGGCGGGCAAATAGGCGTAGGCTTTGTAATTGCGGCTAATGAGCATCCCCACAAAGGGTAAAACTTTAGAAGTGTAGGTATACGCCAAGTAGCCCAAAATCCCCTTTTTGTCTTGGCGCATGAACTCTAGCACCAAGAGCACCCCCCCTTTTTTGAGCACCCTTGCAAATTCTTTTAACGCCCCTTTGCGCTCAACCACATTGCGCAAGCCGTAGGCGATGGAGAGCAAATCTATGCTGTTGTCGGGAATGGTGCGTAAATTCTTGGCCTCCAAACAATCTAGGCGGATACGGGCGTTTTGGCTAAGGGGGCTTGTGGCGATTTTCTGCTCAGCTAGACGCAACATTTCTGCCGATGGATCGACCCCGCACACACTTGCCACGCTCCCCTTACATGCGGCGATTTTCTCTAAGACACACAAGAGCATGTCCGCTGTCCCACAGGCGATGTCGGCGACACTTAAACCCTTTAAATCCCCTCTAAAGGCGTAGACATGGCGCAGGGCTTCTTGCACACTTTGCACCCGCCATTTCTGATCTTGCTTAAAGCTCACGACCTTATTGGCGGTGTCGTAGGTTTTGGCGATGGAGTCGAACATGCCGATGATTTGCTGTTGCTTGTCTGCGGGCTTGGCCATTAAAAGAATTTCCCCACGACCGCAAACACAATCACCGCCATGCATGCGGTCGGCACTTCATTCATCACTCTAAAAAAGCGCGAGCTTTTATAAGTCCCCTCGTTTTTGAGCGCACGCATCCACTTACGGCACATAAAATGGAAATGCAAGAGCAAGAGCACAAAGAGCAGTTTTAAATGCACCCAACCATAATGGAACAAATCCAAACCCCCTAAAATGTAAAACAACCCTAAACCACTCAACACACTCAACACCATGGCCGGCGTGGCAATCGCGTTAAACAAGCGCGCCTCCTGCACCCGCACCACCGCCACAAATTGGGGTTTGTCGTGATTTTCTCTATGGTAGACAAATAAACGGGGCAAGTATAAAAGGGCTGCCATCCACGAGATGACGGCCAAGATATGCACGATTTTAAGCCATAAATACAAGGTTTGCATGTCAATGTCCTAACGCTTTTTCTAAAAGATGGGGCGCGCCGATCAAATCCACCCACGCCCCCGTGCTTTGGGTTTCCTTCACCACCACTTGCACGCCGTATTTAAGCCCTCTTGCCTTTAGTGCCTCCAAAGCATTGAGCCCCACCCACTCGCAAATTTGCATGGGCACCACAAAGGGTTCTAACTGGGCTTGTTCTAAACAAAGCTGCAAAGAGAGCCCATAGGCTTTCATTAAACCGCCCACACCCAAAAGCACCCCTCCAAAGTAGCGCACCACGAAGATCGCCACATTCACTAAATCCTCACGGCGCAACATGTCTAATAGGGGTTTGGTGCTATTTCTAGGCTCTCTGTCCTCGTGTAGGGCTTCCTTTAGCGTGTTGTCCTCCAAATAGCGGTAGGCATAGACAATATGGCGGGCTTTGAAGTGTTCTTTTTGCAATTGCTTTAAAGTGGCACTAAAAGCTTGCATAGGCACAAGAAAACCTAAGAAGATCGAGCCTTTGATTTGGTGTTTAGAAGTGGGGGCGTTGCGTAAGGTTTGCATCAGTGTTGCATGTAGATTTTCATTGTAGGGCTTTCGAGCAAAAGCGTGTTCTTGCCCCTAGTGATGTTGAAAACGCCTTTTAAATGGTTGTAAAACGCCAGCTCAAACGCCATCAATTTCTCATTCCCACAAACTTTTCTAGCGATCCCCTTGTCGTCTAAAACAAGGTGATCGTCGTCTCTAAAGTTATAGCTAAAAAAGTACTTATTGCAGTAAACCATGCCATAGGCCCTTAGCTGCCGTTGGTCAAATTCAATATGCCCCATCGGGCTTTTGACAAGAACGGGGGGTTTTTGGGCTTTGTTGTGCTGGATGTCGCTCTCTAAGTGTTTCATGTCGCTTTTGATCAAGGAGGCATCGGGGGAGACATCTTTAGTGTCTAGGCTTTTAATGCGCTGTTCTAGTTCGGCCTGCAAGAGTTCTAGTTTGTCTTTGGGAGGGTTTTTGGGGGTTTGTGTGGGTTGGTTTTGCGCTTCTAGGGTTTGGGGGCGTTGGGCCTCCTCGATCAGGTCTTTAAAGTCAAAGGTCTGCCCGTCTAACACCACCCGCACAATTTGGTATTGGTTGTGGCTAAAGTCCTTGTTGAAAAAGCGCACCAACACGCACCCACCCAAGAGCACAGATAAGCCTACTATGGACAATAAAAAATGCGCTTTAAAGCCCCTCACAAACCACACGCCAAAACTCCTTAAAGGATGATAAAGGTCCTATTCTAGCTTGATTTCCTTTAACTTTGGCGTAAATGTGCCTTTATGCTATAATTGCGCCCTAATTTACCCTAAAGCTTGGCAATGCTCTACTACTTCTACCCCTTCTTGCACATCAACTTGTTTCAATACATCACTTTCCGCTCAGGGCTGGCGTTTTTCTTAAGTTTCTTTGGTTGTGTCTTAGTGATGCCAAGGTTCATTGCGTGGGCTAAGGCAAAGAAGGCCAACCAACCCATCTCGGTTTATATCCCCCACCAAAACAAGAAAGACACCCCCACCATGGGTGGGGTGGTCTTCATCGCCACGACCTTAATCGCCTCCCTCTTAACCGCGCGGCTAGACAACCTTTTTGTGCTCTTAGGGCTGGTAACCCTCGTGGGCTTTGGACTCATTGGGGTGCAGGACGACTACACTAAAATCAGCCGTAAGAGCAACGCCGGCATCACCTCCCGCTATAAATTTGGCATGCTCGCCTTGCTCTCTTTTTTCATCACTCTTGCCTTAGCAGGGCTGGTGCAGGTGAAGAGCCTTTACTTCCCCTTTTTAAAGCACCCCATTTTTTCCTTTGAAGGGCATGCCTTTTTGTTGATCGGCTTTTGGATGTTAGTGTTCCTCTCGACTTCTAATGCCGTGAATTTGACAGACGGGCTAGATGGGCTGGCTACCGTGCCTAGCATTTGCGTGATTGTGAGTTTGAGCGTGTTTATCTATGTGGTGGGCAATGCCGAGTTTAGTAAATACTTGCTTTATCCAAAAGTGAGCCACAGCGGGGAGGTCATGGTGGTGGCGATGGCGTTAGTGGGGGCTCTCTTGGGGTTTTTGTGGTTTAATTCTTTTCCGGCTGAAGTGTTTATGGGCGATAGTGGGAGCCTTAGCATTGGGGGTTTCATCGCCTACATGGCGATCATCACCAACAACGAGATTTTACTCATTTTAATGGGATCTGTGTTTGTGCTTGAGGCGGGTTCGGTGATTTTGCAGGTTACCAGCTACAAGACCCGCAAAAAGCGCATTTTCCGCATGGCACCTTTGCACCACCATTTTGAATCTAAAGGCTGGCCGGAGAATAAAATCATTTTGCGCTTTTGGATCATCGCACTTTTGAGTAATATTGTGGCCTTGTTGAGTTTAAAGGTGCGCTAGATTGGCATTTAAGTTATCTTAAGTGTGCTATTCTAGCCTTACCGATTCGATCTTGATTTAAGGGTGTTTTGATGATCTCTTTACTTGGATACGGACAAACCAATAAGGCATTTGCTACCTATTTACACCGCAAAAACATCCCCTATTGTGTCTACGATGACCATGTGCTCACCCCCTCTTTAGACACAAACCAACAAAAATGGCTGCCCTCTAAGATGTTTAACCCCTACGCCTCTAAGCTAGAGCTGGTGAGCCCGGGCATTCCTTTTAACCACCCTTTAGTGATGGCCAGCAAGCACCTTTGCAGTGAATACGACTACATCAAGCGGTTGTGGGAGAGCAATAGACAAGAGCCGCTACCCACCACGATTTTTATCAGCGGGACCAATGGCAAAACCACGACCACAGAAATGCTCGGGCTGTTGTTTAAAGGGGCGCAAGTGGGGGGCAACATCGGCACGCCTTTAATCCAACTCTACACCCAGAGTTTAGAGAAAAAACCCCCCTACACTTGGGTGCTAGAAACCAGCTCGTTTACTTTGCACTACACCAACCACTTGAGCCCACAAATTTATATCTTGTTACCCCTAGCTGAAGACCATTTAAGTTGGCATGGCAGTTATGAAAACTATGTTGCAGCGAAGTTAAAGCCCCTAAGTTTGATGGGCGCACGCACCCATGCCTTCATACACACCGCCCTCAAAGAGCACCCCCTCGTGCAAGCCACAAAGGCGCAAATCATCTTTTATCAAAACTCGACAAATTTGGCGCAAAAAATGGGGCTAGACATCTCTAAATTGCGCTTTAAAGAGCCCTTTTTGCTCGATGCGCTCTTGGCCCTCAGTGCCGCGAAGTTATACACGGGTGTGGCCGATTACGACTTACTCAACAGCTATGCCATCCAGCCCCATCGCATTGAAGTTTTTACAGATAAAAATGGCTACACATGGGTGGACGACAGCAAAGCCACCAATGTGGACGCGACTTTGAAAGCTCTCGAGCGTTTTCAAGACAACTACATACACTTAATCCTAGGGGGCGACACCAAGGGCGTGGACTTGAAGCCCTTGTTTGAAACCCTGGCACATCTACAAGCTGAGGTGTATGCGATCGGGGTGAGCGCGCCTGTGATCATGCAAATGGCTGAGGAACATCAAATCCGGGCCCACTTGTGCCGTAAAATTGAGATCGCCGTGCAAGAGATCAAGAAAAATTTAAAGCAGGGCGACATCGGCATGCTCTCGCCCAGCGCGGCCAGTTTGGATCAATTTGCTTCTTACAAGCACCGCGGGGCGGCTTTTAAAGAATGCGTTTTGGAGTAAATATGCGTTTGATCGTTTTGTTCTTTTTAGTTGTATTTGTGGGTTTTGGGCGGGCTGAAACCCACGAGGGAGCAGACTTAGACCTTGTCGATCTGCACTTATTGCTCAAGCAAATCAACCAACTCAACCAAGTCATCACCCGCTACCAAAAAGACCCCACTAAACACACAGAAGTGTCTTTATACAGCGACCAAAAGAATGAGTTGATGCACACTTTTGCATTGCAGCTTTTAAACACACGCGAGCGGATTGGCATCAATATTGAAGAAAATGAAAAACAACAGCAGGTTTTGCAAAAGGCACTTTTAAAAAGCAGCAAGAATAACGACATTTACACTTACTTTACAGACACAATCCAGCTTAAAAACCTAGAAGTCGAAGCGGACATGTACGGCTTTTTGAAAAAAATCCGCACCTCCACTGACTTCTTCAGCCAAGAAAAAGACATTAAGTCTATCAGCACTTCTTATTTGATTAAGCTAGAAACCTACACAGCCAAAACCTACACCATCCCAAATCACCTAGAAGATGCCAAAAAACAAGACCTGCAAAGTGCCCTAGCTCAGTATAAAATCAAACTGCAAACCTATATTGATGTCTTGCGTTACATCCAACAGCACCCTAAGGAAGTGTTGGCTAAAAATGTCCTCTTTAACATCAACATGCAATGGGTTTTAGAGCGCATCGCCGGGGCAATTAACCACATTTTCCCCGACATGAACGGCTTACAAAACGCCAAAATCTTACTCTCTTTGGGGCTTTTGGCGTTCTTGTTGGCCCTACGCCAAATGGTAACCGCACTCTTTGTGAAGGCTTTAGATTATTGTGTGCGCTTTACCCGTAAAAATGCCAACATCAACATACAAGAAAAAATCCGCAACAGCATTCTAGCCCCCATCTCCACCTTTTTATTCATCTACAGCTTTGACATCTCCATAGATATTCTCTACTATCCCCACCCCGCCCCCCCCCACTTTGATATGTATTTGGGCGTGATTTATATTTCTCTCATTGCATGGCTGGTGATCGCACTGTTTAAAGCCTATGGGGCAGCGGTTTTGGCCACCTTGGCTTCGCGCAAAAATGGTTTTCGTAAAGAAGTTGTTAACTTGATTTTAAAGATCGCTTACTTCTTTATCTTTGTGCTCACGATCTTGGGGGTACTAAAACAACTAGGCTTTAACATCTCGACCATCATCGCCTCACTAGGCATCGGCGGTTTGGCGGTGGCATTGGCGGTTAAAGATGTCTTAGCCAACTTCTTTGCCTCTGTCATTTTGCTCTTAGACAATTCTTTTAGTCAAGGTGATTGGATTGTGTGCGGGGAAGTAGAGGGCACGGTCGTAGAAATGGGCTTAAGACGCACCACCATCAGGGGCTTTGACAATGCTTTGTTTTTTGTGCCTAACTCTGAGCTGGCGGGTAAATCCATTAGAAACTGGAATCGCCGCAAAGTGGGGCGGCGCATTAAAATGATCGTGGGGCTAACCTACAGCTCCCCTAGAGAATCTCTACAAAAATGCGTTCTAGGGATTCGCCAAATGCTGTTAAACCATCCTAATATTGCTAAGGATCACGATTTGGACAGTGTTTCCAAACAACAATTAAATGACCATCACGACTACATCATGGACCGCCAAAACATTGTGTCTATTGATGATTTGATGGGCTATAAATCAAATCTTTTTGTCTACTTAGACAGCTTTGGGGACAGCTCGATCAATATTTTTATTTATTGTTTTTCTAAAAGCGTGGTGTGGGAAGAGTGGCTCGCCATTAAGGAGGATGTGTTGTTTAAAATCATGCAAGTCGTGGAAGAATGCGGGCTGAGTTTTGCCTTCCCTTCACAGAGTGTTTACATCGAAAGCATGCCAACCGCTCCCCATGCTTAATCTACGCAAAACAAAGGATCTCCATGTCTTCTTTTAGAAACCTCAAGCTGGGTGCAAAAACCGCTTTAGCCATTTCTTCAATTTTGATTTTATCGTTCTTGGCTTTGGGGGCGTATTACATCAATGAGATCACGAGCATGCTGGTCAAGAACGCCAACGAAATAGTGAGAGTCCGCGCCACAAACCAAGCCACAAGCATTTCTTTAGAACTTAAAGGCATTAAGGAGACCTTGCAAAGTTACGCCAATTATTTTTCAGGGGATGGCTATGCCTTTATCAAAAATTCAAGTGGGACAGAAATTTTAGACAATATCCGCAAGCTGTGTATCCATAGTGAATTTGTGCGCGGCGCGTTTTTGGTTTTGCTTAAAAACAATAAACCTACATCCAGTTATGAAGTTGCCCAAAAACACGATCAAACCTTAGTTGTACAGACCAACAATTCCGCTGTTTTAAACTCTCCCATCGTGTCTAGAGTGATTCAAACACAAGTCATGAGTCGCACCGACAGTGATCCTACAACCTTGCCTGGAGGGGGTGTCTATTTTGGTTTCACCATGGCCGCCCCCATTTTCGACAACCAACACCATTTAAAGGCCGTTGTTGGCCTCTTTGTGAGTATTGACTACATCCAAGAGCACTATTTTCCACAAAATACGGGGGAAAATGGATTTTTGTTAGGTTCGAGAGACCGCATTTTTGCCATCAACCGCGACCACAAATTACAAGGACGGGCGTTTACAGAAGTCATGCAAGCCAAAGAAGCCAAAACTATTGTGGACTTTAGAAAAAATGCACATCCGGGCGATAGCCTCATCACCTCCTTTTACTCCGATGTTTTGCACGAGAAAATCATTTTATCCCTGCGTGCGTTTAGACCCTATGCACAGCTCATGAACCACAACTGGGTGGTGGGCTCGGCCATCGAAAAATCGCGGGTCTATAGCCGTGTGCACCATGTGCAATTCATAATTGCTGTCATCAGTCTCATCGCTTTACTGATTGCCATCGTTGTGATGAATCTTTACATCAAAAAGCAAATCGTGGCACGTGTGCATAAAGTGGTAGCCACACTCAACAGCTTTTTTAGACTGCTCAATCACGAAGAAAATGTCCAGTTAGAAATCTACCACTCAACCCAAAAAGATGAAATAGGCTGGATGCTTAACTCCATCAATGCCAACATCACTAAGATACAACAAGTTTTCCACGATGACAATGCTGCGGTGGTGGAGACCACACAATTAGCCCTAGATGTCCAACAGGGCATCATTGTTGCCAAAGAAGCGCAAAGCAAAGCCAACACGCCCAAACTCTTAGAACTCATCAAGGTGACACACACGATGGTGGAGAGTCTGGAGAGGGGTGTGGGTTCGGATTTGAATAAAATTTTATCGGTCGTGCATGCCTACCAAAATTTAGATTTCACCCCACAAATTAAAGGTGCAAAAGGAGAGATTGAAGTTTCTATTAACCAGCTGGGCGAAGAGATTGTTGCCATGCTAAACACTTCTTTAAATTTTGCCAACCAACTCAACACCAAAGCCTCAGATTTAAAAGAGAGTATGGAAAAACTCTCCTCTAGCTCGACCAAACAATCTGCTGAAATCAAACAAGCCACCCAAAACATTGAGGGCATCACGCAAAACATCACCGATGTCAGCACCAAGAGCGATGAGATGATCGCCCAAAGCCAAGACATCAAAAGCATTGTGGAGATCATTAGAGACATCGCCGATCAAACCAACTTATTAGCCCTAAACGCCGCCATTGAAGCGGCCAGAGCGGGCGAGCACGGACGGGGCTTTGCGGTCGTGGCCGATGAAGTGCGTAAACTTGCCGAGCGCACCCAAAAGTCTTTGAGCGAGATTGAAAGCAATATCAATGTATTGCTCCAAAGCATTGCCGACAACTCAACAGCCATTAAAGCCCAAGCCTCTGCGGTGCTAGACATCAATAAAGCGATGGGACAATTTGACGCGAGCTTGACACATAATTTAAACATTGCCCAAAATTGCTTAGACATCAGTCAAGAGATCGAACACATCGCCAGCGATATTTTAGAAGACACGGGCAAGAAGAAGTTTTAAGAGGAGTTTAAGACTAGGCAAGATTGAGACCAGCTGAGTTCACACAGGGGAGACTGCGCCAAGTGGGGGTTGTCACTTCTTGTAAAGATAGGATCATGTCTTTAATGGACAATATTCCAAAAGCTCTCCAACTCTGCAAAAGCTAGAAAAACCCATCAAGTGGTGGAAATATTCGCATCGGTTAGAGGATAAGAGGGGTTGTGCAGAGTTGTAAAGGTAAATATAAAACATCCAGCAAAAAGGATTGAGAAAAAAGCCCATACATCTTAGTGGATGGGTTTCAATAATACTGCAAAAATGACTCCTTTGTCCTCTAACTCTAAGCTCTAGAGAGCATCTCAAACTTTAAGTCCAACTCAAAGCGTTTTTCAGCCACTTCTTTGAGTATCCCTAAATCCCTTAAACGCAAAATATCTAGCTCTATCTCGTTTGTAATGACCTTTAAGGCAGTGCCAATGATAGAAAGATACCTAATTGTACGCCTTTTGGTAACGGGCATCGTCTAGGCGTTGATCGTTGATCCGTTCTAGGACATCTTTAGGGACCCCAATTTTCTTTTTAGTTTTTTGTGGGATTTCTTGGAGACTATCTTTGTAGATTTTCCAAAACGCCTCCTCTACAAGCGCGCTCTCATCGATCAAGAGCACATCGTGGCTTTGGATGAAGGTGGCTAAATCAGGGTTTTGCATACAACCAAACTCCTAAGCCCCTATCCCCCCCGCCCCGTGAATGGGTGAATGTAGCACAATCAAAGTAAGCCACAAGGGGCAAAAGTTAACAGATTTTTACACTTGGCAAACGATCGTAAAACGCTAATAAAATGTTAGAGGCGTAAAAAAGCCAAGGTTTTTAAGCGTCATGTTTAAGCGTTTCTTAGAGATTTTTATATTAAAGTCTTAGCCGTCAATGAAAGCTACCCATGAAGTCTAAAACCACTAACCCTACGGGCTCTATCCAAAAAGCCTTTAAAGAACTCCAAAGGGACAATGTCAAGATCACCCTAGCCATTGTGTTTGTCGTGGCGGCGGCGGGCTTGGCACTCATCTGTAGCCACACACCTATACATCTACCTTTGCTGGCTTTAAGTGCGGTCGTGGGGGGGTATATGGCGATGAACATCGGAGCAAACGATGTCGCTAACAATGTTGGCCCCCTGGTGGGCTCTCAAGCAATCACTTTAGGCATGGCACTTTTGATGGCGGCTTTTTGCGAAGTTTTAGGCGCAGTGCTGGCGGGCAGTGAAGTCGTGCAGAGCATTAAGGGCAAAATCATCGACCCCGAGCACATCCAAAACACCACGGTTTTTGTGGGGATGATGTTTTCGGCTCTGCTCTCAGGGGCAATTTGGCTGCATCTAGCCACAGCCATTGGTGCGCCCGTTTCTACCACACACTCCATTGTGGGTGGGGTGCTTGGGGCGGGGCTGGTGGCTGGGGGGCTGGGGCTGTGGATTGGCCCTTTTTGGGTGGGATTGTGGCTAGTTGGGTCATCTCGCCTGTGATGGGCGGGGGGATTGCGATGGGGCTTATGGTCTTGTTTAAGCAGAGCATCAGCGATCGAGAAGACAAGAAAAACGCCGCCCTAAAGGCGATGCCCCTAGTGGTGGGGGTGATGGGCTTGGCGTTTAGCTGGTATATGCTGGCAAAGGTTCTACGCACGCCGCTAGGCTTGGTTAACGAATTTCTCTTAAGCGTGGGGGTGGGACTACTCGCCTACCATGTCTTTAAAAGTTATGTGGCTTCTAAGTTAAACAGCCTAGAAAACACTAAAGAGAGCGTACACACGCTTTTTACTCTACCTTTGGTCTTTAGTGCCGCTTTGCTTAGCTTTGCCCATGGGGCCAATGATGTGGCTAATGCTGTGGGGCCCCTCGCGGCGATTGTGCAGAGTTTGCAAGAGTGGGGACACCACGCCATCCCCACCAAAGCCTATGCGCCGTTGTGGATCATGCTGGTTGGGGGGCTTGGCATCGCCACGGGGCTTAGTTTGTATGGCCCCCGCTTGATTAAAACCGTGGGCAGTGAAATCACTGAGCTAGACAAAATGCAAGCCTTTTGTATCGCCATGGCAACCGTGATCACAGTGTTGTTGGCTTCTAAGTTGGGCTTACCTGTGAGTTCTACGCACATCACGATCGGGGCAGTGTTTGGAGTGGGGTTTTTAAGGGAGTTCTTGCAAAAACGACTCTTTGAGATGAAACAGATGATTCTAGACGCACACCACGGCGAAGACGCGGGCGTGATCAAGAATTTCTTAGACCGCTTTGAAAAGGCCAACCCCAAACAGAAAAAAGAAATGCTCATCTATCTAAAAACTTTACGCAAAGAAAACAACACTTTAGAATACACCGTGGGCTTAAGCAAGAAAGAGCGCAAACGTCTAAAGAAAGCCTATAAGAGCGAGCTCGTCAAACGCTCCGTGATCAAGCGCATCATCACGGCGTGGCTCATCACCGTGCCCATTTCCGCCCTACTTGGAGCCTTAGGCTATTATCTAATAGATACTTTTAAGATTGTGGAGAGACTTTAGATTGTTGTTTGTTAATGATATTTTGTTAGATAGAATGGGGTTTGTTTGTCTGGGCTAAAATTTTAAGGAGAGTCTTTGGAAATTTACGAGTCGCTTACCATGTGCGCTCTCGCCCTCCTCTTGGTTTTATGCAACGCCTTTTTTGTGCTCTCCGAGTTTGCCATTGTCAAGGTCAGACGCTCTAAACTTGAAGAATTGAGCCTACACAACAACCCCAACGCTACACTCGCCCTCAAAATCAACGCTTCGGTAAACACCTACTTGAGTGCCACACAACTAGGTGTTACCTTGGCTTCTTTGGGGCTGGGTTGGCTGGGAGAGCCTGCCCTAGCGCATTTGATCACTTTAATATTGCATAAATGGGTGCATTTTTCTGCCTTAAGTGCTGTGATACACGCCTTGAGTGTGGTGATTGCTTTTTGCTTAATCACTTTGTTGCATGTGATCTTGGGGGAGATTGTGCCTAAGTCGGTTGCCATCGTGCGGGCAGAAAGCGTGGTTTTGTGGGTGGCTAGACCCTTGCACGCCTTTTGGATGCTCTCTTATCCCATCGTTAATCTCTTCGACTTTTTGGCGCGCTTGGTGCTCAAGCTCTTTGGCATTGAGCCACAGAAAGACAGCGCACACTCAGAGGAGGAGATTAAAATCATTGTGGGGGAGAGTTTAAGGGGTGGGGTGATCGACTATGTGGAGGAGGAGTTGATTAAAAATGCCGTGGATTTCTCCGACACGAGTGCCAAAGAGATCATGACTCCACGCAACGACATGGTGTGCTTAGACACCAAACAGACCCACGAACAACATCTACAAACGATATTAAAGCACCCCTTCACCCGCTATCCTTGTTGTGAAGGGCATAAGGACAACATCCTAGGAGTCGTGCACATCAAAGATATTTTATCCGCCCCCATTTTAGAGCGCAAAGAACCCGACTTAAAGCATTTGTTGCAAGAGGTGTTGATTGTGCCTGAGAGCGCGTCCATTTCGCAAATTCTCATTAAAATGAACCAACAGCAAAGACGCATGGCATTGGTGGTGGACGAGTATGGGGGACTTCAGGGGTGCTTACGATGGACGACATTTTTGAGGAAATCATGGGGGATATTTTTGAGGGGCAAAACGAGAATAAAGGGGGATTAAAAAATTAGACGAATACACCTTTGAATGCGATGGACGCGTGGATTTAGAGAGCGTGGAGGAGCTGTTGGGTTTTCGTTTCGAACACAATTACGAGCAGGTTACTTTGGGGGGTATGTTTTTAGCTTGCTAGAGAGATTGCCGGAGGTGGGCGATGTGGTGGGCGATGATCGGTGCATTTTTGAGGTGTTGGACATGGATAAAGCCCGGATTAGCAAGCTCAAACTTGTCAAAAAGGATTTATGATGCGCTTTAACAATCGGTTTGGGGTGTTGGTGGGGCTGCTTAGCGGTGCGTTGGCAGCACAAACAGAGTTAAGCCCCTTGCAAATGGAAGCTAAAAAGCCTATAAATTTAAATGCGCTGCAGACGGATAAACCCACGAAGATCACACTCAAGCAGGCGTGGGGCATGGTGTTAGCCAATTACGATGGCATCAAGGCGCAGGACTACGCCGAAAAGAAGGCAAAAAAATTAAGCACAGCGGCGAAACTCTCTTTTTTGCCCGAGATCGATTTGAGTGCCTTTTACGCCCATTTAGGCAAGCCCGTCACCATTTCGCCCTTTAGCGGTTCGGACAAAGCCCAAATACAAAACTTCGCCACGGGGCTGGAGCGCTTTTTAGGCCAACCCGCCTTAGCGCAAATGGGAGGCATGGCGGTGGCTCACGGGATTGGGAATATGATAGGCGGCCTTACCCAACCTTTTTTATTCTCTAAGCAAAACATTGTGATGGGGGCTTTGAGCATCATTTATCCGTTGTATATGGGTGGGGAGCGCTTTTATATGACAAAGCTCGCCTCTTTGGCGCATAAAGAGTCGATGGAAGTTTCTCGGCTTAAAAAGCTTTCCACCTTTCAAGAGTTGGTTAAAATTTACTATGGTTTGGTGCTGAATATGGAGGTGGATGAGGTGCTTAAAGATGTGCAGGCGGGGCATTTGAAGCACTACCAAAACGCCCTAAAACGCCTAAAAGCCGGACAAATCGCCAAAGTGGAAGCCTTAAGCGCCCAAGTGGCTTATGAAAAAAGCAAGACAAAATCCATGCAGGCAGACGATGCGCTGGAGGTGGCGACTTTGGCGTTCAACACCATTTTAAGTAGCCAAAATATCCCCGTGGAAAAAGCCCACTTCGCCCCCACGGCGCATTTAAACATCCGCCCCAAAGCCCTGCCCAGTTTAGCCTTTTTTGAGCAAGAAACTCTAAGCTCTTATCCCGTGCTAAGAAGTTTGGCGATCAAACAACAAAGTGCAAGACAAATGACAAAATTACAAGTGGCGAAGTTTCTCCCCCATTTTAATTTCTTTGGGGCGTATTTGATGAAAGAGAACAACTCCACGATGATGAATATGATCCCCGAGTGGTTTGTGGGCGTGGGTGCAAGACTGCCCATTTTAACCCCCAATGGGCGCATCATGCATTATCAAGCGGCCAAGATCGACGAGCTGCAAACATCGGCTTTGCAAAGCCAAGCCAAAAAAGACATGGAGTTGTTGGTGCATAAAACCTACTTGCAATGCCAAGCCTTGCTCAAAGAGTATAAGAGCCTAGACACAAGCGTGGAGCTGGCTAAAGAGAATTTAAAATTGCAAGAAGAGGCATTTAATCAGGGCATGGCGACCAATGCGATGGTGGTGGATGCCCGCAACTCGTTGGCCGGCATTTTGGTGGAGCAAAAGACCCACGCCTACAAGTACATCAGTGCGTTGGTGGATTTAATGGTGCTTAGCGGACACACTGATCTATTTTACGATTTTGTTTACTAAGGAAATGGAGTGAAGACGACAAAGACCCCGATCATCCTGGCCGCTTTGGCGGCAGTGGGGATTTTAATTTGGCTCGGACAGATGTATTACAGCACTTACAACCACAAACAGCAACGCCTGCAAGGCTTCATAGAGGCTAGAGAGTATAGCGTGAGCTCCAAGCTTGCCGGGCGGGTGGAGAGTGTGCTTGTCAACAAGGGCGATTACATCAAAAAAGGAGATTTAGTCTTTACGATCGACAGCCCCGAAGCAGAGGCAAAACTACTGCAAGCCAGCTCTAGCCACAAAGCCGCCAAAGCCTTGAGCAATGAAGTGCTAAGGGGCAGCCGCAGCCAAACCATCAAGAGTGCTCAAGATGTCTATCAAGCCGCCAAAGCGCAAAGCGATTTAGCCGAAGAAACCTATAAACGAATCCAAAGCCTTTATGATAAGGGCGTGGCGAGTCTACAAAAGCGCGATGAGGCTTACGCGGCCTTTCAGAGCGCCACCTTTAAGAAAAACGCCACCTACGAGCAATACCAACTCGCCCTAGAGGGCGCATCCAATGAGAGTAAAATCGCCGCTAAAGAAAAAGAGCAGGCTGCTTTAGGACAACTCAATGAAGTGCAAGCGTTTTTAAGGGATAAAAAGGCCTACAGCCCCATCGATGGCGAAGTGAGCAATGTGTTGCTTTATGGTGGAGAGTTAAGCCCTAAAGGCTTTCCCGTGGTGCTTGTAACCGACACCGCCCATGCGTGGTTGGATTTGAGCGTGCCTGAAAAGTATTTGAGCCGCTTTAAAAAAGGGACGACTTTTAAGGGCTACATCCCTGCCTTGAAAGAGAGTGTAGAGTTTAAGGTCACGCACATTGCAGTGATGGGCAACTTTGCGACTTGGAAAAGCACGAACAGCAGCCAAAGCTATGACATGAAAAGCTTTGGCATTGAAGCCACGCCCCTAAAGGACATGCAAGCTTTGCGGGTGGGCATGAGCGTGTTGGTGGATATTCCATAGATCAAGATGTGGGCGAAGTTTTTTAAAACGCGTTTTGCGGTGATGGTGTGTGTGGCCCCGCTCTTTTTTGGGTTTTTGGTGATTGTCTTGTTTTATAGACAAATCCCCACACAGCTAAATATCGGGGTGGTGGATTTGGATCACAGCCACTTAAGCCACGAAATGGTGCGCTCACTCAATGCCAGCAGTGCCCTGAAGGTGGTGCATTTTTACAGCAATTTGGATCAGGCCAAGCCCTTTTTAGCCTCTAAAAAAATCTATGGGGTGGTGGTCTTTCCTAAGAATTTGGAGCGGCAGGTCAAACTCGGCGTGCAAACCCCCATAGCCCTGTACTACAACGCCACCTATGTGCTGGTGGGTAAAACCTTGCTGAACGCCTTTTTATACACGCTGTCTACTTTAGAGATCAAACAAGATGTCGCCACGAATTTAAAGCTGCACAGCGATTTAAACACCGCCAAAGCCCTCGCCTTCCCCGTGTATGTTGATCTACACACTCTGTTTAATGAACACAACAACTACGCCCAATTTTTGTTGATGGCGATCTTGCCCTGTATATGGCAGATTTTGACGGCTTTGGGAATATTTAACTTCTTGCAAGTGTGCCAAACCTCTAAAGACGTGTGGGGGGCTTTGGGGCTAAACACGCTCATTTTTGGGGCGTGGGGGGTGCTGATGCTCTTTTATCTAAAGCCCTACAACGCCCATTGGGGGCTGTTGTTGCTCTCTGTCTTGCTGTTGGTGGTGGCGATCTCTAGCGTGGTGCTTTTCTTTCACGCCCTCATGAAAGACCCCTTCCGCACCGCCTCCTTTATTGCCCTTTACACCGCCCCTTCTTTGGCCTTTGTGGGCGTAACTTACCCCATAGACAACATGCCGACCTTAGCGCAATTTTGGGGCGCGCTCTTACCCGCCACTTACTTCATCAAAACCGCCATTGCCCTAGACTACTACCAAACCTCCCTGGATTTGGCCTTAAGAGCGCTGTCTAATTTGGCCTGTTTTACACTCTTTTTACCGGTGGGTTTGCTGATTTTTACAAAAGGTTTAAAGCGTGCTTAGGGCCATCGTTGCTGAGTTTAGGCAGATTTTTAGCCATTTAGGTGTGCTGGTGGTGGTGATCGGCGGGCCGCTCTTTTACGCCTTTCTCTACCCTCTGCCCTATAAAAACGACATCGTAACGCGGCAAGCCATCGCCCTAGTCGATCATGACCACAGCCGCCTGTCCCGCCAACTCACAAAAATGCTTGAGGCGACCCAAGAGGTCAAAATTACCGCCCGCCCAAGCTCCATGCAAGAGGCTAAAAAACTTTTAGAACAAGAAAAGGTGTTTGGGATTTTGCTGATCCCTAGATTCTTTGAGCGGCATGTATACACCAGCATCCCCGCAAAAGTTGAGCTGTATGCCAACGCCAATTATTTTCTCATTTACAGCACCATCGGACACGCCACCGCCATGGCCGTGCAAGCTTTAAGCCAAAAGGTCAAAATCTATAAGGATTTATCCTTAACAGAGAACACCACGGAGCACAACCTCTTTGACCTGCAAACCATCCCCCTTTACAACCCTTCCATCGGTTATCTTAACTACGCCATCGCCCATGTTTTTATCTTCATTTTGCACCAAACACTCTTGATCGGGATAGGGGCGATCACTTGCGCCAACCTTAGACGCTTTGAGGGCTTTGGGGAGGCACTGCAAGTCTGTTTGGCGCGTTCGTTGTGCTTTACATTCTTATACCTTTTCCACATGTTGCTCTACTTTGGGGTGCTCTTCCCCTACTATGGTGTACACATCCACGCCAACCCCACGCAGTTGTTGGCCTTTGGCCTCGTTTTTCTCTTTGCAGTGTCTAGCTGTGGAGTGCTCTTTGGGACATTTTTAACCAAACCCGCCCACGCCACACAGATTGTCCTTGTCAGCTCTTTGCCCCTTGTATTTATGATGGGCTTTATTTGGCCCACGGAGCTCATCCCCGCCTTTTTGCGCCTGCCCTTGCAGCTCATCCCCGCCACGCATGGCATTTCGGGCTTTGTGATGCTCAACCAATTTGCTGCTCCCTTTAGCGCGGTGCTCTATGACCTGTGCGCCTTGATCGTTTTGGCGGTTGGTGGGCTGGTGGCGGGGGCGTGGCAGCTCACAAGGACAGATTCTATGACCATGAATCAAATTTAAATGAAAGGATTGAAATGTCTAGGCGTATCGCTTTAACTTTAGCTAGCGCATTCATTTTGGGGGCGTGTAGCTCAGGCCCCAAACAGGCGGTCTTTTTGCAAAACATGCCCAGTTGGATGGTGCATGACATGAGTGGCTACACCACACAAGGCATCGACAGCTCCCATGTGATCGATGGCCAAGTGCAAAGATCGGAGACGATTGCCAGGGAGCGCGCCCGTTTTAGAGTGGCGATCCACATCGCCAACAAAATCAAAGAAGTCTACACTGCCAGCCAAAATACCCACCAAAAGCCCTACGACGATGCAATTTTTAACCAAATCATCCAAGCCATTGCTGCCAGCTTAGGGCATGGGGTGCAGCTGGGTGAGTATATCAACCCCAACAATGAAGAGGTCTTTATGTTGGTGCAGGTGAACTTTTACGATCCTGTGAAACTCCAAGCAGATTTGGAAAGCATCAAATCTTTGGCCCCAGAAACGATTCGGCAGATCACTGTAGGTGTGAAAAAGATTTTTGATGAAGTGAGTTTAGAGAACGACACAAAAAGCCATCACGAATTCACAAAAGAGCGCGGGGGGCATTAAGTTTCCTCGGGGGGTGTCAAGAAGATGCTTGAAGGGTGCCACCAGAGGGGGCACAAAGCAGAAGAGTTACTTCACCTTTTCGAGGTATTCGCCCGTTTGGGTGTTGACTTTAATCACCTCACCCTCAAGCACATGGAAGGGGACTTGCACCACGGCGCCCGTTTCTAGCGTGGCGGGCTTTTTGCCCGCACTGGAAGTGTCGCCCTTGAAGTTAGGGGGGGTTTCTGTGATCTTTAACTCCACGACTTGGGCGACTTCAACAGAGATCGCCTTGTCGTTGTGGAAAAGCACTTGCACTTGTGAGCCATCGAGCATCCATTTAGGCGCATCGCCCACTTGATCCTCTGTGAGGGCAATCTGCTCGTAGGTTTCCGTGTCCATGAACTGGTAGCTGCTTCCATCAAAGTAGAGAAATTGCATGGGTTTTTGCAACAAGTTGGGCTCATCGCATTTATCGCCGGCATGGAAAGTCTTTTCAATCACCTTGCCATCTAAAAACGACTTGATTTTCGCCCGCACAAAGGCCGCACCCTTACCGGGTTTGACATGTTGGTATTCCACGATGCGGTAAGGCACGCCCTGTATTTCAATTTTCAAATTCTTTTTTAACTCGCCCATGCCAATGGCCATTACATTCCTTTAATCCTTAAATTTTACCCGCACTGCCAAGCACATGCATGCGCTCCACAATGACGGCTTTCACCGCCTCCATGCCGGGGGTGAAATACTTACGCAAGTCAAACTCGCTGGGGTGATCGTTTGCCATTTTACGCACTTGACCGATGAAAGCGAGGCGTAAATCTGTGTCGATGTTGATTTTATTGATCCCACCCTTGATGGACTGCTCAATGAAGTCAAAAGGCACGCCCTTGCCGCCCTTTAAATCCCCACCCGTGCTCAAAAAGGTTTGACGCACGCTCTCAGGGATCGAGCTTGCCCCGTGCAAGACGAGGGGGATATTCGTGCGCTTTTTCACTTCTACAAGACGATCAAAGTCTAGTTTAGGCTCGCCCTTGAACTTAAACGCCCCGTGGCTCGTGCCGATCGCAGGGGCTAAGTAATCTACTTGACTGACCTTTACAAACTCCTCAGCCTCATTAGGATTGACCAACACCGCGTCTTTTTCATCTACAGAGACATTATCTTCAATCCCCATGAGCCGTCCTAGCTCTGCCTCCACGCTCACCCCTTTAGAGTGGGCGTAATCCACCACTTCTTTAGTGAGCTCTAAATTCTCTTTGAAGGGGTGATGGGAGGCATCGATCATCACAGAAGTGAAGCCTGCGTCCACCGCCCTCTTGCAGCTTTCAAAGCTTGTGCCATGGTCTAAATGCAAGGCCACGGGGATATGGGAGTGGCGTTTGCTCATGGTATAGACCATGCTAAGCACCATGTCCATCCCCAAATACTTGATCGCCCCCTCGCTGGCTTGCACGATGAGGGGCGATTGCGCCACATCGGCTGCCTCAAAGATCGTGCGCAACATTTCAAAATTGACAAAGTTGAATGCCCCGACTCCATAGCCCTCTTTGTGGGCTTTGCTTAAAATCTCAATGCCCGTAACTAGCATGCAAGTCCCTCTATTCTTTGGCCATGTGTATTTGCACATGTTTGCGCAATTTTTCTAACTCTCCCTTGACATACTCTTGAAATTTATGCTCTTTGATGATACCAGCAATGGTTTGCTTAGCTTGCTCAAAAGTAGGGGTTTTGGGCTCATTTTTACTGATCAAGTAGATCACATGGTAGCCATACTCGGTTTTTACAGGGGTCCTTGTGTAGCCGCCAGGTTTGAGCGAAAAGACAGCATTAGAGAACTCGGGTGCCATTTGGTTTTTTTGGAATTTACCCAAATCCCCGCCGTTTTTGGTGTTTTTGGTGTTGGGGTCAATGGACTCCTTATTGGCAATGCCAATAAATTCTTGCTCTACTTTATTTTTGGGGACTTTATTAAGCTCGGAGATCACGCGTTTGGCATCCGCCTCGGTTTTCACCAAAATGTGGCGGGCGTGGGCTTCTTGTTGCACGAACTGCGCTTTATTGGCTTCGTAGTATTGTTTTAATTTGGCTTCGGGAATCTCCTCCTTGCCGATCACCTCAGCTTGGCGTTTTGCCCAAGTTTCTACAAGAAGTTGTTTTTTATAAGCCTCCATCCTTTTGGCAAATTCGGCCGTTTCGTCCAACTTCTCTTTTTTGGCTTCTCTTTCAATCAGCAAATTGTTGATAGCCTGTTCTAACAAGGCTTGTTTTTGCTCGGGTTTGAGTTTGTCGAAGTCAAAATTGGGGTTGCGCTGTTTAATGGGGTCAAAGTCGCTCTCTGTGATGTCCACCACTTCGGGTTTGGCAGGGGCTTCTTTGTGTTTTCTGTGGTGTTTACCCTTAGTGGGTGTGTCTTGGGGGGCAGGGAAAGTTACGGTGGCTAAAGTCTCAGCCCCCACAAAACCCACACCCAAAACCCCCATCAAAACCAAACTCATGACGCTTTTCTTAACCATAAAGTTCTCCAAACTATTGTAAAATTGAAACCTTGCACCTTGCGAAGGCATGAAAGGATTATTTTAGCATGCTAAACTTAATATAACCACCTAAACTACTAAAGTAGGCTATCTTAAACAATGGGGAAGGAAAATGGAAACACCACTACAAATCATCCGCAAAAGCTGGAAAGACTTTTTTAGCTGGAAGATGTTGTTTTTAAATTTAGGGCCCGTGTTCTTAGGGGTGCTCTTTTGGGGGGTGGTCTTGTTCCACTTTGGGGGCAATATGGTGCGCATCATCGAGGGCTTTTTACCCACAAGTTGGGATCACTACGCCCACACCAATGGGCTTTTGCCCGCCATGGTCTTGCTCACCATTAAGATGTTTACCTATATGCTCTTGCTGCTGAGCGTTTTAATGCTCAGTCTTGTGGGCAATCTCTTCATCTCTCTCTTTTACACCCCTGTGGTGATTTGTTACCTACACCAGAACGACTACACAAACCTGCCCCTAGAAAACTTTGGGGATTTCATGGGCTGTATCCAGCACTTCTTGAAGCAATTTGCCTACCTATGTATGTTTTTAGTGGTGTGTATCCCCCTCTACTTTATCCCCATCATTGGGGTTTTTGTGTCGCTCATCCCGCACTACTTTTTCTTTAAAAACACGATCTCTTTTGACATCGGCAGCTCCATCTACAACCACGAAACTTATCACGAAGTGCTCAAAGACTACAAAGTGCCGCACCATAAAATCGCCATTGCAGCTTACCTGTTCTCTTTGATCCCCATCTTTAACTTCTTTGCCACGCTCTTACAGACCATCATTTTGGCCCGCTTCTTTTTAGACATCAAAGCCCAAAAGGCTAGTGTATCAGTTTAGCCAAGCCCCAGCCTAAAACCACACAGAGCAAACCCAAGAGGTTGCTGCCCACTACATAGGCGATGGCCTCGCTAAAGGCTTGCTTTTGCAAGAGTTTTAGCGTGTCTAGCCCAAAAGAGGAGAAAGTCGTAAAGCCCCCCAAAACCCCCGTGATGAAAAACACGCTCATTTTATCACCCAAAATGGACTTGGCCGCCAAATGCCCCGCAAAGCCGATCACAAAGCACCCAATGAGATTCACGCTAAAAGTGCCGACCGGAAAACTTTGCCAAATCCACAGCTTTGTGGGCGCAATTTTGCCCACAAAATAACGCAAACTCGCCCCCACAGCCCCGCCTAGTGCGGCTAGTAAAAACATGAGATGCATGCCAATCCTTTAAGTTTTCCACAATGCTAGCAAAGATTTAGAGCGTTTTGGCTAACTCTATGCACGCTTCAAGACTGGTCTGCGGGCTTAAATGGGCACAAATGTGCGGATCAAAGGCGTTGAAGGTGCTTGTGCCGATGGCAATAGCGGTGTAGCTAGAATCCCACGCAAAATTTTCTAAAAAATGCCTATAACTGCTAGGAGCTGTAAATATTAATACGGAGTTTGGTTGGGGTCTTTGCTCTTTGGGTAATTTTAAGGGGGTGTTTTGGTAGGCAATTAAAGAGGGCAAAAAATCTAGAGCATGGGTGGCCACTTCTTGGGCGCGCACAAAGAGAGTGGGGTTTGGTAAGAGACCTTCAATCTCTTTAACAAAGCCCTTAGCATGCCCACTTTGCCCCACAAAGGCGACATTAAAGCCCAAATCTTTAGCCACTTGCGCGCTCTTTAAGGCGAGCACAAAAGCGGGCAGGCTTTTTAAAAAGGCGAGGGTGTCGGTGTTTTTTAGGCTGTGCTCTAAACTGAGCGGGGCGTGTTTAGAAGTGAAAAGCAGGGCTTTTAAAGAGGGCAACAGGAGGGCTAGATTGTCTAAATTTAAGGGCAAATAGACAATTTGGCTACAAGCCAAATAACCGACACCAGGGTCTAGTTTTGCACCCGAGTAGGGAGCACTGCCGACGATGACAATCGGGCGCACTAATTTTCTAAAACTTCTAAGCCCGATGCCTTAAAGTCGTCAAAGTCCGCTTTTAAAAAGTAGATGTTAGAAACCCCCGCCCCGTGCAAAGCGTTGGCGTATTGCGCGGCGGTGTTGCCCCGCCAGCATTGTAATAAGATTTTTTCTTGGGGGCGTTCTAAAGCAAACTTCTTAATGGCATTCAAGTCGTCCATGTGGAGTGCTTCTTTTAAATGCGCCTTATGGTAACTCTCAGCGTCTCTTATGTCGATCACGCAATAGTCTTTAGGGTTAAAATGCCCTAGCTCCACGCGTTGATGGGTGTAAGAACTTTCCATAAAAATCCTTTAAAATTTTAGGGGAGATTCTAGCACATTTTCACACACAAAGATAAACAGCCAAAAAAGTAGTAAAATTGCCTTATTTTGACAACAAAGGCAATACATGCAAGAAAATTACACTGCATTCTACCAAGACGCTCAAGAGTTCTTGGGCGATCGTATTTACAAGGATTATTTGCGCCGCGTGGTCTATGGCATAGACGCGTCCTGCTACCGCTATGTCCCCGAGTTGGTCGCCAAAGCCCGCCACGAAGCAGAGATCATGCGCCTTTGCGCTTTGGCTAGGAAACACAACACCCTCCTGACCTTCCGTGCGGCGGGCAGCTCCTTATCTGGACAAGCGTGTGGCAGTGGGGTTTTGGTGATGGCAAATTTAGGCTGGCAAGAAATCAAGCCACAAGATAGCGGGGAGAGTGTGCGGCTTGGCTGTGGAGTGATCGGAGCGCAGGCCAACAATGCTCTTAAGGTGTACCAAAAAAAGATCGGCCCCGACCCAGCGACCATTGCGACTGCGATGGTGGGGGGGATTTTAGCCAACAACGCCAGTGGCATGTGCTGCGGGGTGGCGCAAAACAGCTACAAGACCTTAAAATCTATCCGCGTGATTCTAGCCGATGGCACGCTCTTAGACACGAGCAAACAAGAGAGCGTGGAGGCGTTTAAACAAAGCCACGCCCCGCTCTTAGAGGGGTTATTGGCTCTGCGTGAGGAAGTGCTAGAGGACAAAGAATTACACGCCTTGATTCAAAAGAAATACAAAATCAAAAACACCACGGGTTACAGCCTAAATGCCCTTGTAGACTTTGAAGACCCCATAGACATTTTAAGCCATTTATTCATCGGCTCGGAGGGGACTTTAGGATTCATCTCCAGCTGTGAACTGCATTGTGTGCCCGACTACCCTTATAAAACCTGTTTTTTGCTCTTTTATGAGAGTTTGGCGGCGGGCTTAAAGGGGGTGCAAATTTTAGCGCAAAATGCGGATAAAATCAGTGCCGCTGAATTGATGGACTATGCATGTTTAGCCAGCGTGAAGGGGGCAGAGGGCATGCCAAGTGTGTTAAATGAGCTCAAGCCTGGGTATTCTTGCATTTTAGCGCAGCTTGAAAGCACCGACTTAAACACCCTTGAGGCCAACAGCGCCTTTGTGCTCGAGAAATTGCAAGCCGCCCCTACGATTTTACCCCTAGAGCAAAGCACAGACCCGCAGGTTTATCACACATGGTGGAAAATTAGAAAAGGACTCTTCCCCATTGTGGCCGGTAGACGGCGCAAGGGAGCAAGCGTGATCACCGAGGATTTATGCTTTGACATGGAGCATTTGCAAGAGGGGATCGCCAAGTTGCAGGGCTTGCTTGAAAAACATGGCTTTAAAGATCACAGCGTGATTTTTGGGCATGCTCTAAGTGGCAATTTGCACTTTTTAATCACCCCTATTTTAGAAAACCCCCGTGAAAGGGCACAATTTAGCGCACTCATGGAGGATTTAGCCCAAATGGTGGCATCCTTACAAGGCTCGATCAAAGCCGAGCATGGCACAGGGCGCATGGTTGCCCCCTTTGTCAAGTTAGAATGGGGTGAAAAGGCCTACCAAATTTGTGAGCGCATTAAAGCCTTGTTCGATCCCGATAAGCTTTTAAACCCCGATGTGATCCTTTCAAACGACCCGCAAATCCACACCAAAAACCTTAAAGAGAGCGTGCCCATCGCCCCCGAGCTAGAGGCTTGCATGGAGTGCGGGTTTTGTGAGCGCATTTGCCCAAGCCGCTATTTATCGCTCACCCCCCGCCAGCGCATCGGCCTACAAAGAGAGATCGCCCATTTGAGCCAAAAAGCCGCCCAAGGGCTCGCTACAGACAGAGTGCTCTTAGAAGAGTTGCTCGAGGGTTATGCCTACCTAAGTGATGAAACCTGCGCCGCCTGCCATATGTGCTCCACGCTTTGCCCCTTAGGCATTGACAGCGCCACGATTGCGCTTAAAACCCGCACACAAGAGAAAGCCCCCCTAGTGGCAAAAGAGATTTTAAAACACATGGACGCGGTGGTGGGAGGCTTAAAGGTGGGGCTTGGTGCAGTGCAAATGGGGCAAGTGGTGTTGGGGGCAAATTTGATCCACAAGTGCAGCCAAAAGTTGCACACCAAATTAGGCACGCCCATTGTCCCAAATTACATGCCAAGAAAAAATAAATTCAAACTCACCAGCAAACCCGCCGATCAAAGCGTGCTGTATTTGTCCACTTGCATCAACCGCGCGTTTGCGCCTTCTGGCCTAATGCCCGATCCGCGCAGTTTGCAAGAGGTCTTTGAGTCGCTGTGCCAAAAGGCGGGTTTTGGGGTGATTTACCCTAAAGAATTGCCAAAATTTTGTTGCGGCAAGGCGTTCATTGACTATCAAGATTTAAGCGTGCAGAACATTGAGAAAAACGCCAAACTTTTAAAAGAGTTGTCTAAGAATGGCGCAATCCCCATTGTGCTAGACCACAGCGCATGCAGCGCGTATTTGATCGAGCAGTTGGAGCACACGGGGCTAAAAATCTATGACATGCCTATTTTCATCCAAGAGTTTTTACTGCCCCATTTAAAAATCACGCCCTTAAACGAGGACATTGCGCTTTACACCATGTGTGCGGCCAAACGCTTGGGTTATGCGCAGAACATGCGGGATTTGGCTAAGGCGTGTGTGAGCGGGGAGGTTGTGGAGCACACCGACACGGGTTGTTGCGGCTTTGCGGGCAATAAGGGCTTTTTAACGCCTGAACTCAACGACCATGCCTTGCTCGACTTCACCCACTTCTACAAAGACAAAAAACTTAAAAAAGGCTTTTGCAGCTCCAGCACCTGCGAAGTGGGCTTAAGCCAACACTCTAACATCCCTTTCCAGCACATTGCCTACTTGGTCGACTCGTGCAGCGATGAATAACTTAGCGCATTTAGCCATCATTATGGATGGCAATGGGCGGTGGGCGAAGTTGCAGGGCAAGCCCCGCACCCACGGACACCAACAAGGGATCAATGCCCTAAGAAACATCACCATTTGGTGCGCCAAAGAACACATCGCCTATCTCACGCTTTACGCCTTTTCTACGGAAAATTGGAGTCGCCCCAAGAGCGAAGTGGATTTTTTAATGCGGATGCTGAAAAAATATCTCGTGCAAGAGCGCCCCACTTATTTAGAACATAAAATCCGCTTCAAGGCGATCGGAAATCTCAAGAAGTTCAGCCCCGCCCTGCAAAAGACCATTTTAAATTTGGAGCAAGAAACCGCTAGCCACAATGCCCTAACACAGGTTTTGGCCCTAAACTACGGCGGGCGTGATGAGATCGCACGGGCGTGCAAGCGGGTGTTGGAGTTAGGGCTCAAGGGGGACTTGCAAGAGCTCATCGGGGCGCATTTAGATACAGCGGGGTTGCCCGATGTGGATTTGTTGATTCGCACAGGGGGGGAGATGCGCCTTTCTAATTTTTTGTTGTGGCAATCTAGCTACGCCGAGTTGTTTTTTAGCCCCGTGCTTTGGCCCGACTTCACGCCTGCGCATTTGGTGCAAATCATCGCCTCATTTAACCAAAGACAACGCAAATTTGGTAAGGTGTAACAGAAAGGATTTGACATGACATTAAAAGTTGTGGTGTGGGATTTTGATGGGGTGGTGTTTAACAGCATGCACTTAAAAGGGGAGGGATTTAAGGAATTGTTTAGACGGCACACAAAGGCAGATGAAGCGGCCCTAAAGGTGTTTGAGGATTACCACTACGCCAATGGGGGGGTGAGCCGTTTTGATAAAATCGCCCACTTTTACACCCAGATTTTAAAGAAAACCATAGACGCGGACAAAATCCATGCTCTAGTTGAAGAGTTTGGGCAGATTATCTCTAAAGATTTGTTTTCAAGAGAGCATTTAAATCTTGAAGTATTGGACTTCATCAAGACGAACGATGAAAAGTATATTTTCCACATTGCTTCGGCAGCTTTGCATACAGAGTTACAGGTTCTCTGCGAGTTTTTAGGGATTTTGCCCTACTTTAAGAGCGTTGAGGGCACGCCACCCGCGAAGGCAAAAATCCTGGCGAACATGTGCGCTAAGCATGGCTATAAGTCCGGCGAAATGGTCTTGATCGGGGATAGTAAGAGCGATTATGAAAGTGCAAGAGCAAATCAAATTGCTTTTTTGGGCTACAACAACCCCACCCTAAAAGAGTTATTACCAAGTGCCTATATCCAAACTTTTGAGGGCTTGGATTTAGAAAAGCTCACACAGAAGGCTTACTTAGATCAATTTTGATTTCACAGCGTTCAATTGTGCTTAGGCGGTGCGCGATGACGAGCAGGGTCTTGCCTTCAGCCACGCTGTAAATCTCGTCCATGATTTTTGCCTCCGTGGGGGTGTCTAGGGCTGAGGTGGCTTCATCAAGCACTAAAATTTCGGGGTTGTCATAGAGTGCTCTAGCAATACCTAGGCGTTGCTTTTGTCCTCCGCTGAGGTTGATCCCCCCCTCGCCGATGGGCGTTTCAATCCCTCTGTGCTGACTTAAAAAGTCGTGAATGTGCGCCATTTTGCAAACTTCTATGACCCTATCTTTGTCTAGCGGGCTGCCGCAAGCGACATTTTCGGCGACACTGCCATCGAACAGATAAATGTGTTGGGGGATGTAGCCGATCTTTTGCCGCCATGTGCGGATGTTTTGGGGGGTTAGGGGGGTGTTGTCTACAAAAATCTGCCCCTTAGTGGGGTAAAGCACACCCATAATGATGTCTACTAAGGTGGACTTGCCACAACCGCTAGGGCCGATGAAGGCGACTTTTTGTCCCCTTTTGATGTCTAAATTCAAGTCTTCTAAGATGGGGTGGGTGCGCTTGTAGGCAAAGCTGACATTTTGAAGGCGGATGCTCTCTTTAAAGGGCAATTCCAGCGCCCCCTCTTCTTGAATGGGGCGACTCAAATCCTTGTAAACACCATTGATCGCTTGTTGTTGGTAGCAGATGATGCCGTATTGATCCAAGATGCGGTTTAAGGAGGGTAGCATGCGATAAAGAGCCAGGGCATACATAGAGATGATGGGCAAAACCATCCTAGCTTCGCCGTACTTATGCAAGACATAGACGACCGATAAAATCAGTAAACTAAAGCCCACGGTCTCTAAAAAGCGATTAGGGATCGCCTGTAAAGTGCGGTAGGTGATGTTGGCCCTGGCGTTACTTAGGCTATTTTGGGTAAAGACTTGGTAGGCTTGCTCGTGGTTGTCTTTGAGTTTGGTGATTTTAAAATTGCCAAAGAACTTAGACAGGATTTTAAAGGACTGCGTTTGGGCGTTGTTGGTGATCCGCCCTTTTTGTTGGATGAACCTGGACATGTATTTGATGATGAAAAAGACTTGCAGGGCTAAGATAAAGGTCAAAACCAAAGTCATTTTCCAGTTGGTGTAGATCAAGAGTCCATATAAAAACAACATCACGCTCATCTCTGTGAGCAATCCCAAAAGAGCACTTAAGCCGGATAAAACCCCCCCGCTTTTTTCCATGATGGTGTGGCGGATTTTATCTAGATTTAGGTTGATGTGCTCCAAATACGAACTTTTGAGATGATGCATGAACAGCCTTTGGGCTAGGGCGTGTGCCTTTTGGCTGGCAAAGCGGCTATTGGTGTAGGCAAAGAGCACGCTATAACCCATGCGAAACACATACAGCCCCACGAGCGCAAAACTAAAGAAATAAGCAAAATGCAAGGGGGTTTTAAAGTGCAGAGCGTCGTAGACGGCTCTAGCGTAGGGGTTAGATAAAACCAAATCCGGTGAACTGGCTAGCGTGATGAAGGGCATGATCATGCTGATTGAAACCACTTCGAGCAAGGACATAAAAATAGACATGAGCACCAAGATTGCTAAGATTTTTTTATCTCTCTTGTTAATGAGGGCTAAGATTTGCAAAAGGGAACGCAAAAAAGTTTTAAAGGGGCTGATGCGCTTCTTTGAAGACAAGGCAAATCCTTAAAATGCAATCTAAAAGCTTGAATTATACCTAAAACCCGCCTTGATTGTTAACGGATATTTAGCTACAATGCGCCCGTTAGTTTTTGCTAACAAAACCAAAATATTTAGGGAGATTTTTTATGCTAGTTACCAAAATTGCTCCGGATTTTAAAGCCACGGCTGTTTTGCCCAATAACCAAGTGGATGAGCATTTTGAATTGTCTAAAAACCTAGGGCGCAATGGCGCGGTGTTGTTCTTTTGGCCCAAAGATTTTACTTTTGTTTGCCCCTCTGAGGTCATCGCTTTCGATCACCGTGTGAAAGAGTTTAACAATAGGGGCTTTAATGTGATCGGGATCTCCACAGACACCGAAGTGGTCCACTATGCTTGGAAAAACACGCCCACAGAAAAGGGCGGAATCGGTCAAGTTACCTTCCCCATTGTGGCAGATGTGACCAAAGACATCGCCAGGGCTTACGATGTGCTCTTTGAAAACGCCATCGCTCTTAGGGGATCTTTTCTCATTGACAAACACCAAAAAGTCCGCCATGCGGTGATCAACGACTTCCCCCTAGGGCGCAATGTGGATGAAATGTTGCGCATGGTGGATGCCTTGATTTTCTTTGAAGAACATGGCGAAGTCTGCCCTGCGGGTTGGCAAAAAGGCGATGCGGGCATGAAACCTAGCCACGAAGGTGTGGCTGATTACCTTAAAGAACACGCCAGCCGCCTCTAAGTTTAAAAACCGCCTGGCTTTAGCCAGGGTTTGGCTCAGCCGGACCTTGCTCGGAAACTGCCTCTTCTTTTGCTAAAGGTTCTCCCTTAGGGTTTTGGGCCAAATTCGCAAATTGCAAAACCTCACAACTCCCCTCAATCAAATCAAAAATTTTCAACAAGCCTTGTAGTTCTCTGTGATACACCACAATCCCACAACCCCTAATGAAAATAAAACGCCTCTTGCTCGCTTGTAAATAGTGCAGAATATCCACAGGGGCGCGGTCCTGCCAATCCCGATAACTCTTGGGGTCGTAGATTTCAACTTTTTGCCCTAGCAGCGTGTAGCCCAAGTAATCTTTGGGGGTTAGGCATTCGTTGGTTAAAGAGTAGGCGATGGCGTGCGGGGGGCGGCCATAAGCGATGAAGCGGGCTTCTGTAAAATGGCGGTAAATGCTGGCGTGGATGCCCACATCCATGCTCGCCTCCCGCCAGCGGTAATCTAATTTGTCTTGCAAAACGATGAAGGACTCTTCGTCCAAATTGTCAAACACCGCATTGTTTTTATTGATGAGAAAGCGAGTCGCCCCCATACGTGCCGAGATCGAACCTCTAAAAATACTAAAAAATCCCTTGCGGAACATGGAAAGGGACACTTTTTGGAGCTGTTGCAAGAATTTTTGATCCACTTCTCTGACATAGACATTTTTCATAGCGGCGATTCTAACACATTTATCTGTAGATTTTTGGGTTCTAGCGCCACACAAGCCCCCTCTTTGAGCTTCTTAACACAGGGCAGGCGCAAGATTTGCGGCTCTAGAGCTAGGGTGAGCTCTTGATCGTGGCTTTGCAGCACTTTAGCGTGCAGGGCGGGCTTGGGGTCTAGATTTTGGGTGTAAGCGGTGGTGGTGTGCATGTCTTGCTGCAAAAAGATTAGGGTGGTTGCCATTTGATAGGCCTCCAGCAGGTCGTGGGTGATGAGCAGGGTGGTGAGCTTAAAATGTGCGCTCAAGAATTTGATTTGCGCTTGCAACTTAGAGCGCATGCGCCCATCTAGCGCACTCAAGCCCTCATCTAAACACAAGAGCGACCCGCCATCAAGAGCGCGCAAAATTGCCCGCGCCAAAGCGACCCTTTGTTGCTGCCCGCCTGAGAGTGTGGCGATGGGGCGTTTTAACAGCCCTTCTAGCTCCATTAAAGCGACAATTTCAGCAATTTTTGGGTGTTTGGGGGCCCCAAAGGCGATGTTTTGCTGGGTGTTTAAGTGGGGGAAGAGCCCATAATCTTGAAACACAAAGCCCACCTTGCGCTCCTGCGGGCTTAGGTTAATGCGCTTTTGTGTGTCGCACCACACTTGGTTTTTAAAAACAATGCGCCCACGATCGGGGGTTTCTAGTCCTGCAAGAGTGCGTAGCAGCGTGCTCTTGCCCATGCCAGAAGCCCCCATCAAGGCATAGGTTTGGGCGGATTTTAGGCGCAAGTTGGCCTCTAGGCTAAAGTCCCCCTCTGCCCCCTTTAAGCGTTTTTGTATTAGAATTTCTAGCATGTTTTTATCTCAACAAGTCTAAAGTTTCAAAATGCTACAACAAAACTTTATAGCTATCTTAACATAGGTTACTTGCATGCGTAAATGGTTGCTCCCCCTAGTCTTGAGTGGTTCTGGTTTTTTAATGGCACACCCCAAAGACGGGTTTTTTGTGGAAGGGGGTTTGATGACAGGTTTATTAGAAACCCAAGAAGACATCGATAAAAAGCCCCCCTGCCCGCTGGGTGTGGTTTGTGAGTCCACTTACATGCTAAATGCCGCGCCCACTTTCACACAAGCGGCCTTAGATAACCGTAAAAACCCGATCACTTTTTACACCACCCACCCGGTCAAAATGCAACTGGAAAATGGAAAGCTACACATTGAAAGCTTTTTACCCTACAACTTACACAATGTAGACCTTTACATGAAAAATGCCAACGGACAAGAGGTCAAGGTGGGCATGTTTAAAGACATCCCCCAATTCACCCAAAGTGTGGTGGCTGAGGATTTTCTCCCCGCTATTGCCAAAGCCGGGGGCAATGCCAACTCTACTTTTATGTTAAAGCCCTCCGCTAGCTCCGATCCCACCACCACGCAGGTGTTAAACGATCTCAATAAAATCACCGTAGACATTGAGGGTAGAATCGCACAGGCAGGAGCCCCGGGCAACACCACTTGGGCGATCCCCACCCCCAAAGAAGCCAAAGAATTAGTAGAAACCTTTTTAAACCTCACGGCCATGCTAAGCAACCCGCAATTTAAAAAAGCCGTGGAGGGAGCGCCCTTTGAGCTCACTAATTATCCACAAAATAATGGTCCTTATAACCCCGATATGGTGCCCGGACCTAATGGGAAGTTCCCCCCTAACATCCTGAAAAAAGACCCTAGCTTGAAACAATATATATTAAACAAGAGCGAGGTCTACGGCAGATATACCAGCAATAAAGTCGGCAACACTTCGCTTGTGATCGACACTCTAACGCCAAATGTGGTCGCAGGTGGCTTGGATGGTTTGGGTGGTCCGGGGGTCTTTGGAATCTCTCCCTACCTCATCAACCCCAAAGATTCTAAAATTTTAGACACCGACGACATCAGCAGCGGCACATGGCCCATCATTACGGTGATGCACGAATTTGGGCATGTCAACGGCTACCAGCACGATGGCAACATGACTTATCAAAATGGCTGGTATAACTCTGTAGGAGGTCCACAACTCAAGCACTGGGATGCGTATGCTCCGTATTATAAGATTAATGGCAAGTATGTGGAGGCGGGAATGGGCGGGATCGGTGTGGATGTGTGGACGCAACTTGGTAAAGCGGGAGATTTACCCATCAATTACAACGATTTAGCCAGCCAAAGCGCGCCCGTTTACCCCACCGCCTTTATGCGGGCGTTACGCAGTGTCCTCTCCACCAACAGTGCCGCCGCTTCGGCGATGGTGGGCTTTAATGTCATGGGGGGCTACCAACAATACTTTAACGACTACTTCGGGCTGTCCTACTATGGGATCATCAAATACAACTACGCTAAAAGAATGGGTTTTATCCACACCATCAACCAAGTCGCCTTCGGGGTGGGGATGGACGCGCTCATTGACTTTAAAACCAATTACACCACCTACCGCATCCACAACAAAAAGAAACGCACCTATGCCATGCGTAAGTTTAAAAGTTCTTATGGCATGTTTGTGGGCTTTAGAGCGTTGTGGAAGGGCTATGGCTTGAAGGGGGCGGGGTTTTTCAACAGCGGGAATTTAGACCTAGTTACAGGCTTTAACTACCGCTACAAGCACTCCAAATACAGCATCGGCATCGCTTTGCCCCTAGCCCAGCAAAATCTCGTGGCAAAAATCAACACCGCCGACCTTGCGGGCACTTTCGTGATCAAAGAAGGTGTGCGCCACTTTAATGTCTTTTTCAACTACGGCTGGGTGTTTTAACTACTTGCCTAAGCAGAACTTAGAAAACATCACTCCGAGCATTTCCTCGGTGTTGTAGGGGCTGGTGATTTGCCCTAAACTCTCTAGCGCGTCTTTAATGTGGTAGGCAAAGAGTTCTAGCTCAAGGCGTTCTAGGGGCTTTTTTGCGTCTTGTAGGTGGGCGATGGTGGTTTTTAGGGCCTCTTGTTGGTTCAAAGCGGGCAAGATCACATCGGGCAGTTCAGTTTGCATGAAGGGGGCTAGGGCTTCTTGGATCAGGGGCAAACAAGGGCTTTTTTTGGTGCTTAACACAAGCGGGGGGCTTTGATAAAGGGCAGTTGGGCTAAAAGGGCGGGGATGTCTAGCTTTTGGGGGCAGTCGCTTTTGTTAAACACCACTAGGATCGTTTTTTCTTGTTGTTCTACGAGCAAGTCTAAAATATGGCAATCCTCTTTGTCCATTTCTTGGCTCAAGTCAAACAAAGCTAAAATGATTTGGCTCTCTTGCATGCGCGCCTTGCTGCGCTCAATGCCTAAACGCTCAATCACATCCGCCCCCTCCCTAATGCCCGCTGTATCCACAAGGCGCACACAAGAGCCATTGAGATACACCACTTCCTCAATCGTGTCTCTAGTGGTGCCCGCTAGTGGGCTCACGATCGCGCGCTCTTGCAACAATAGGGCGTTTAAAAGCGAGCTTTTACCCACATTAGGCTTACCCACAATGCTTAAGGTGTAGCCCTCTAATTGGGCTTGTTTGGCTTGAGACACCTCTAGGGTGTGTTGCAACTTCTTTAAGGTGGGGCGCATTTTAGAGCACATAGTTTCAGGCAAATTCTCGGGCAGGTCTTCCTCAGCGTAGTCGATCAACACCTCAGCCGTGGCGATGAGTTCTAAAAGGGCGGTGCGGATAGAGTGCACGAAGTTTTTAAGCCCGCCCTTAAGCTGTTTAGCCATCGCCTTTGCCATGGACGCATTTTGGCTCTCTATGAGTTGTTGCAGGGCCTGTATTTGCGATAAATCCATGCGGTTATTGAAAAACGCCCGCTTGCTAAACTCCCCCCCCATTGCGAGCCTTGCCCCCGCTTTTAAGCAGGCCTCTAAAATGAGCCGTGCCACAAGCAACCCTCCGTGGCATTGGATTTCAGCCACATCCTCGCCCGTGTAGCTGTGCGGGGCTTGAAAGTAAAGGGCTAGGGCTTGATCTAGCAAGTCCTGACCATCGTAGCAATCCACCAAAATAGCCCGTCTTGGGGTAAAGTGCTGGCGGTGGGTGAGGATTTGTAAAATTTTTAGGCTCTGATCTCCGCTGATTTTCACGATGGCAATCGCCCCTAGGGCGGGGGGGGGTGGCGATGGCGGCGATGGTGTCAGTCATTCACCACGACAACCGACTCGTTTTGGCTGTTTTGTTCAATCACCACATGCTTATTAGGAAAGGCCTCTCGCAGGCGTTTTAGGGCAATGTGTAAGAGCATGCCATCTAGGGGTTTGGTTTGCGCCTTGCCGACTTCGTGTACGGCCATGATCACCCCCTGCAAGTACACTTCCATCATCTCTTCTTGGTCTTTTAAGAAACTGGCCACTTCTAGGCGGATATTGTAATTGTGCTTATGGTGTATCCAGTTGAAAAGCAGGTAGGATAGGGCATTGTAGCGGTAGCCCTTTTCACCGATGATGAGTGCCGAGTCGGGACCATTGATCTCGATCAAGAGCGTTTGGGGGTTGTATAGGCTCACTTGTATGTGCTCGATCTCATAGGGCAGGTGGCTAAACAAACTCTCTAGCTCGGCTTGGATTTGGGCTAGTTTGTTGATAGGTTGGATTGGGGATATTGGTTTCTCTAGCGTGGGGGGGTTTCTTGGGGCTCTTGGGGGCTGTAGGCTTGTGCGGAAAGTTGGGTTTGCGTGGGGGGGGTGGGCTCTTGGGCTTGGGGACTTGTAGCCGCTTGGGGTTTTCTTTGTACCCTTAAAATGGCTTCCTTTTTGCCTAAGCCTAAAAAGCCCTTGCTGGGGGCTTGCACCACTTCATACTCCAAATCCACAACCGAACAACCTAGCAGTGAAGATGCCTTGATGATCGCCTCTTCTAGGCTCGGGGCGTTGATGGTTTGCATGCCAACTCCTATTTTTTATGTTCGGCGATTTCTCTAGCCTTTTTCTTATCAAGCATTTGGTTAATCATCCACTGCTGGATAATAGAAAAAACATTATTAATCGTCCAATAAAGGACCAACCCCGCCGGAAAAGTGATTAAAAAAATCGTAAAGAATAAGGGCAGCATTTTAAAGATCTTAGCTTGCGTGGGATCGGTGATGGTGTTTGGGGTCAGGGCTTGTTGGGCGTACATGGAAATCCCCATTAAAAGGGGTAAAATAAAATAAGGGTCCATGAGCGAGAGATCGTGAATCCACAGCATCCACCCTGCGCTTTTGAGCTCTACGGCGTTGTAAAGCACCCGATAAATGGCAAAGAACACGGGGATTTGTAAGAGTAGAGGCAAGCACCCGCCTAGAGGATTTGCCCCGTGTTTTTTATAAAGTTGCATCATGTGCATTTGGAGCTTTTGCGGATCGCTTTTGTATTTCTCTTGCAACTCTTTCATTTTGGGGGCGAGGTCTTTGATTTTTTGCATGCTCACCATGCCCTTATAGCTCAAGGGGTAGAGGATGATCCGCACAATGAGCGTGAGTAAAATGATCGCCCACCCCCAGTTATGCGTGTAGTTGTGTAAAAAGTCTAACAAGAGAAACACGGGGCGGGCAAAAAAGGTGATGATCCCATACTCAATCACTTCGGTTAAAACGGGGTTGATCTGGGATAGTAGGCGGTGATCTTTAGGGCCTATGTAGCCGTGCAAGCTGGCATCGCCCTTTAAGGACACAAAAGGTAGGGGGTTTTTGCTGGGCTGTGTGTCTACAATGGCGTTTAGGGGGGTGTTGGCAAAAAATAACGAAGTGTAGTAGCGATCCACGCTGGCGATAAAGGTGGTGGCTTTAAAAGTCTGCGTTTCTTTCGCCTTGCCATCTTCAATTTTTTCTAGTTTGTGATCTTGTGTACCCAACAGCACGCCGTGAAACGCATAGCCGTCTACATCGGCCACGGGCCTTGAGCCATTAGACAAGACATAAGCGATGTTGCTTGTCACCCCTTTAGGTTCTAGATGGATTTTTAAATCATAGGTGAGGTTTGGGTAAAAGGTTAGGGTTTTGGTGAGGGTCAAGCCGTCCAACTCTTGGGTCAGCACTAGGCTTTGGGGGGTGTTGTGGAGTTCAATTTCCTTAGCCGAAGCGGTGTAGGGGGTTTTAAACGCTTCGGTATTCAACCCGCTATCCACAAAACGCAATTCCAAAGGCTTTAAAGAATCCACGCCTAACAGGGGCAGTTTTTCTAAAGGGGGTTTGGGCTTGGCAAGCCCTAATAATTCTTTGACATGCTCTACAAAGCCTTCTTGGCGGTGGGCGGTGAATTTTTTATCCTTCAAATACACCTGGGCGATGCGCCCCAGCGAGTCGATCTCGATCTCCACACCTTTGGAGCGCACAAAGGCGATGAGGGGGGTGTTTAGCGTGGACTGAGCTCTCTGCTCTAGGGTGCTTGGGGCGGAGTGGGGGGATGACAAGCCATAGGTTTGTCCCATGCCATGGGCTTGTGCGCCCTGCCCTTGTGGGCTGTGGGTGCCCTGGGCGATTTGGTGCGCCTTGTCTTCGGGCTTGGGCTGGAAAAAGTAGCTGTAGGCGATTAAAAAGATAAAGGACAGGGCAATGGCTAAAATGAATTTAGAATTGTTTTCATTCACGAATATACCTTGAGAATGTAGTAAGTTTTTGAATGGGGGCTTGTAGGCACGAGGTAGTAACTCAGCTTAAAGGCATTTGGGGCGTAAAACTTGGGCTTTAAAGGCTTGCTTGCAATGGGGTAATCGACCCCACCCGGGTGCAAAGGGTGGCAAGATAAAACCCGCCTAGCGATTTTAAAAAGAGCCTTTGGCATGGTTTCATGTGGCAAGAGCCACAGCGCATAAGTGGAGCAGGTGGGGTAAAAACGGCAGGTGGCGGGCTTGATGGGCGACACATAGTTGCGGTAAAAAGTAAGCAAGGCTAGGGCGACTCTCATACACGCCTCAGTGCGCCCTTGAGGGGATGTTTGCGCTTAAGACATGCCAAAATCTGCTGTCTCAACTCTGTGTAACTCAGGCTAGAAATCCCTGCCTTTGCCACAAAGACAACCACCTGCTTTTCTAAGGGGGTGTGGCTTAAAATGGTGCGTACCCGCCTTTTGAGTAAATTCCTCTGCACGGCCTTACCCACTTTCTTAGACACGCTAAGCCCGAGTAAGGAAGTCTTGGGGTTACCAAAAAAAGGGGGCAAACCCTCTAGGGGCAGGCTGTAAATAGCAAAAAACGCCCGATGTGCTCGCATGCCCTTTTTATAGATGTAAGAAAATTGCCTAGTGGTTTTTAGGGATTGCACGCCGCAAAAATCAAACGGCTAGTTGTTTTCTTCCTTTGGCACGGCGGGCTTTGATGACCTTTCTTCCGTTCTTGGTCTTCATCCTCACAAGAAAACCATGCGTGCGCTTTCTAGGCGTGTTGTGGGGTTGGTAAGTCCGTTTCATTGTCTTCCTTTAAAATTTTCAAAAGGACTATTCTAGCCAAAGTTGGCTAAAAGCTATCTAAATTCAGTGGGTGCTGTTCTTGTCTTCTACAAGAATATAGAGTTGGTTTAAGTTATGGGTTTGGAGCAAGTCCACGACTTTGACAAAGCTGTCTAGATTGCTGTTTTTATCGCCTTGTAAAATGATGGGCGTGTCTTTAGGATAGCTTGAGACCGCCCGCCTCAACGCCTCAAAGCTCACTCTTTTTTTGTCTAAATAAAACTCGCCCTTGTGGGAAATGGCGATGCTCACCTGTTTCTTGTCTAGGACATCTTCAGCTTTATTGGAGCTTTGGTCCACCTTGGGGATATTAATAGGCAACTTAGAAGTGCTGACAAAGGACGCAGTGGTCAGCACAATCACCAACAACACCAACATGATGTCAATGAACGGGACTACATTCATTGAGTCGATTTTTTTCATTTTAATAGTCCGTGTCTAAGCGGTTATAATTTGGTTTTTCGGCGGGGTTGTGGTAAATGTCCCACTTGGTGGCAATGATTTCGCTCTTACGCACCAGCATGTTGTAAATCACCACCGAGGGGATCGCCACAATCAACCCCATGCCCGTAGATTTCAACGCCAAGGCCAGCCCGACCATGATGGCCTTCGTATCCACCCCTGTGGTGTTGCCTAGCTGAATGAAGGTGATCATGATCCCGGTCACCGTGCCTAGCAGCCCCACATAGGGGGCGTTTGAGCCGATGGTGGCGACTAAGGTCAAGCGGCGGTGCAAATCTAGCTCTAACTTGCGTTTGTCAACATAGTCATCCACGCGCACCGTAGCATAAAACCACACCCGCTCAATGCCGATGGCAATCACAATCACAGACAATAAGCCCAAAAAGCCCAAAATCCCATAATCCACCATTTCTTTTAAATTAAAGTCGCCCATCGCTAACCTCTATGCTTTAATTGGCTCTTAGCTTCCATGTCTAAAACCTTTTGTTTCATGTCCTCTCTCTTGTCGTAAAGTTTCTTGCCCCGCACTAGGGCGACTTGCAATTTTACCCGATTCCTAGCGTTAAAATACAATTTCAAGGCCACAATGCTCAAGCGTTGTTGTCCCACTTGGGCGTGCCACTTAACAAGCTGCTTTTTGTGGAACAACAGCTTACGTACCCGCCTCTCATCAGGTGTGTAGTGGGCGTTTGCAGTTTGTAAATGCGCCACATGCACGCCGAATAAAAAGGCTTCGCCTTTGATGATTTTAACAAAATTGTCCTTTAAATTGACACGCCCCGCCCGAATGGCTTTGACCTCTGCACCTACCAAAACCACCCCCGCTTCTAAACTCTCTAAAATCTCGTAGTCAAAGAAGGCTTTCTTGTTTTTGGCAATCTCTCTCACTGATGTGCCCTTTTAAGCCCAAAAAAGCTTGCTCCACTCCCGCTAAAAAACCACGCATAACTAGGGTCTAAAGACTTAACCCACTCTTTTAAAGCGGGGTAGCACTCTAAAGCGGGGGCAAGCAGGTCGTTGAGCTCTTTGGCGGTGTGGGTTTGTAAGAGTGTAGGGCTTGGGGTTTCTAGCCATGCGTGCCGAAACTCTTTAAAACCCTTAAACGCTCCGTAGACCTTAGCTGTGGTGCACTCTAAGGGCGGGGTGCTAAGTTGCACTTTTAAAGGCTCTTCTTTAAACTCTTGCACCACCTCCCCAAAGTGGCTAACATTTGCGCTGTTAAAACCCGAGATAAAAAAGTTCACATCCGCCCCCACTTGTGCCCCGATTCTATAAAGTTGCTCCAAACTTAAGCCCAGCTCTAAATATTGATTCACCTCTCTTAAAAACACCCCTGCATCTGCGCTTGAGCCTCCAAGCCCCCCACCTAGGGGGATTTTTTTATCCGCCTCTACGCTGATTTGCTCCAAGCGGGGGCGTAAAGCGGGGCTCAAACTCTCTTTTAAGAGCCACCACGCCTTGTAAAGGGTGTTTTGCTCTAGGGGGCAGTTAAAGTTGCCCCTAAGGTTAAAGCTAGGTGCGCTTTTGACTCTTAGCGTTTCACTCAAATTTTGCACCAAGCACAGGCGGGAGTGCAATGAGTGATAGCCCCCCTCTTTGCCGACCACTTTTAAAAAGACATTGACCTTTGGGTACACTAAACAGCTAAAAATCAATCTATCTTGCCTAATTGTTTGCCAATGCCGGCTAAAAGCGAATCGCTCACATCTTTAGACGCTTTTTTGTTCTCTAACGCCACCGCTTCTTTCAGCTCCGAGCGCAAAATCAAGGTGTGGGAGGGGGCTTCAAAGCCCAACTTCACACTCCCCTTATCGATGGAAACCACCCGCACATAAACCGAGTCGCCCACGACAACCCCCTCCCCCAATTTGCGCGACAAAATCAGCATAGAAACCTAAGATTGCGCCGAGATTTGGACGCTCTCAATTTTGTCGCCCTGCTTTAGGCTGTCTAAGACTTGTAAGCTCGCCTCGTCTTCAATCTGCCCAAAAACCGTGTGCTCGCCATCTAAATGGGGCTGGGGCGCAAAGCATAGGAAAAACTGACTGCCCCCCGTGTCGCGTCCGGCGTGTGCCATAGACAACGCCCCCCTTTTGTGCTTATGGGGGTTGTTTGCTACCTCACATTTAATGCGGTAATCGGGCCCCCCTGTACCTGTGCCAAGCGGACATCCCCCCTGCGCCACAAAACCGGCGATGACTCTATGGAAATTCAAGCCATTGTAAAAGCCTTCGTTGGCTAGGGTTGCAAAATTCGTGACAGCTTGGGGCGCATCCTTGCCAAACAGGTGGACTTTAATCGCCCCCTTGCTGGTGTTGATTGTGGCGGTGTGGTAGCTTTCTAAAGTTTCAAGGTTGGTTTCAAAAACTTTTAGGGGTTTCATCATTTTCCTTAAAAAGATTAAAATAATCGGGGCATTTTACCGATTTCCCCCTTAATTTATGTTATGGGGTGTTCATGCGGTTTTTGGGTGTTTTAGCGGTTTCTTTGGCTTTGGGCTTGCAAGCACAAGAAGCCCTAGACACTTCTTTAATCCACCACCACCCCCACAAAGAACACAAAGATCAAGCCCTCCAAAAATCTAGCACCATACACCCCGCCCCTCACACCCCACACACGCCTAACATCCACACCCCGCCCATACAAGAGCAGACCCATGTCTTACCTCTGCACACCACGCCACAGCACACACACCCCCCCCAAGACCGGACCACGGTACACACCCCCACACCACAGCATAACACGCACCCCGCCCACGCCAAGCACACACCACGCCACCAACACACCTCTTTGCACCTGTGGATTTACAGCACGGTGTTTTTAACCGCCTATTTTGGAGATGGGCATTACAAGCAAGGCTATGGGCTGTTGCTGCAAAAGGGGCATGTTTTGACCTCGGCCGAACTTGCCCACGACAAGGGCATGTACGCCACGACTTTCACGGCACAAATGCAAGATGACAGCGCACCCATACTCATTTGCGTGGCAAGGCTACACATTAAAGCGATTGATCGCAATCGGGGATTGGCCTTACTCAACACCCGTGCCTTCACCAACAACAGCTGCCAAACCCGCCCTGAGAGTTTCTACCACGCCCGCATTTACAAACGCTACGCCCAAAACCTTCTTCAGGCCAAGAGTGCTGCACGCGGGCTTCGGGTGTACTACCCCAAAGTGGGGGACAACAACGCCTTTGAAGTGCGATCCTTGCCAGAACGCCACATCTCCCACCCCCTATCCTCAGAGAGAGAAACCAACGCCTATGGCAGGCCCTTTTTCAACAACACAGGGGTGTTTGTAGGCATGGCGATTAACCCAAGTGTCATCGCCCCAAGCCACAACATCTACACCTTTTTACACAACCTCAAGCAAAGAAATTTATTTTAAAAACACAAATAGAAAGATTAGTATTATTTTATAGACTCTTTTATTTAACTAAATAGTCGTTATTGTTCTCATAAGTTTACCTTCCCCTCCACAGTGTTTATAATAGTAACCTTAATAGGTTTTTTATAGGACTTTAAGTATATTTTTAAGCCATAAGAGAATACAATACCACTTTATTCCAATAGAAAGGCATGTGTGAAGCAAAAGTTGTTAGGAACAATGGCTGTAGGTTTGTGTTGTTTTCTTGGAGGCTGCGGCGAAAGTGAAAGTGAAAATGTCAGTGTGGATCAATACCTTCCCAAGGCCGAGCAAGCCTATAGGGACAAGGATTACGAAGTTGCACTTAAGTATCTTGAAAAGGCAGTGAGGCTGGGTGATGCCCACGCTTACGCCGGTTTAGGGGTGTTGTACCACAATGGGTATGGGGTGCGCAAAGACTACTCCAAGGCTTTAGACTACTTTGATAAAGCCGCCCAAATGGGAGATGCGGGGGCTGTACGCAATATAGGGTGCATGTATTACTGGGGGTTGGGCGTGGGCGCAGACCGCGCAAGGGCTAGGGAGTACTTTAAGAAAAGCAGGCAAATGGGACTTAAAGTGATGGGTCTTTGCGACACAGACGCACAAATGTTCCCCAAAGTACAACAAACACAACTTAAACAGACTTTTTAAGCAACTCAAAGAAGGGGTAGTGCCCTAAGCTAAGCACCTAGGCGAACCAAACCCCTAAAACACCCACCCGTAGTTAAAGAACACATTGAAGTGGCTTGCACCATCTTTGAGCACCAGCGCATCAGCACCCCGCATGGCGACCTTGAGGTTGTACTGGATGAGGGGCACCAAAACCCCAATGCTGTATCTAGAGTGTCCCACACGGTAGTTAAAGCCTGTGGCTAAATTGAGGTTGCCAGCATTCATAAAATGCGCCAACATCCCATACCCCTGCCACAAGGCTCTAAGCCCTAAGAACATCCCAAAGGAACTAGCAAAGCGTCTATACACTCTTCCCATCTTTTTAAGAGTGGTATATTTGGTATAAAAGTCAAAAAGCGCATTAGAACCCGCCCCTAAGGCCACTTGACTAATGGGGCTAATGGTGTTGCCAAAGTTGTATTTTAAAATCCCATAGTACGACAACTCGAAGTTGTCGGTGAAATAGTGTTGGAACCCTGCCATCACATCAAAGCCCACCATTGGACTGGTGTTGGCTGCGCTGCTTCGATTGAAACTATGGTTAAGGGTGCTTTGCAGGCCTGAGAGGAAGGTAGAGCCGTAAAGATTTAGGCTTTGGGTTGTATGGGTTACGGCAATGCTGGCCGCCTTGGCTTTCGCCTTTTCTAGGTTTTTGTTGTAGGTGGCTTCAGCACTCTTGGCCTGTGCTGCTGCGTAAGCTTTAAACCACACGGGGGCGGTGAACGCCGTGCCCTCCTTCTCAAGCTTGGCGATTTGGGTTTCATACTCCGCCATTTTTGCGTTGTAGCTGACAAGTTCCTGTTGGTAGGTGGCATCGCTTGTGTAGGGCGGGGGAAGAGGTTTTATAGGCTGTGTGGGCGGAGCTTTGGGGTTAGGGGTGGCGGCGGGTAAGCTGCTGTAATCTATGGGGAGTTTGCCCTCTTGGCCCAGCTCCCCCCAAATGGCAGTGCCTAGCCCACTCATGCCGGCCAAAAACCAGCCACCCTCGGGGTTGGCGTTGCCGTATTGCTGGATGTCGATGGGGATACCGCTCTTTTTAGCGATGGCTTGGCCTAAGCTGTTGGTGCCCACTTGCACCTGCCCCTCATTGAAGCGATCCCACGCCCACTCGCTGTGTGGGCCCGAGGGGTTTTCTTGATCGCGCCCGCCAAACCAGCCATTTTGGTAAGTCATGTCCCCATTGTGGTTGTAGCCATTGACATGTCCAAATTCATGCCACACGGTGATGAGGGGCCAAATCCACGCATTGAGGGCGAAGGGGTCGTTGCTGGTGTAAATGGAGGGCGCGCCACTGCCCTGGCTGGCATAGTTGATTAAATAGGGTTGCACGCCAAAATCCCCCACACCCCCGATGGCCGAGCTTGCTAAGCCCTCTGGCCCCTTCACTGTGTCTACATTGAGTGTTTTTGCGCCCGTGTATCTCTCATAAACCACTTGGGGGGATAAAATGCTCGCGTTGTAGACTTGCTTTTCTTGTTCGTATTCTTTCACGGCTTCTTCGTATTTGGCGGCCTATCTTGGGGGTCGTTTAGGTCGGCGGGTTTGGCGGGGGGTGTGGGGGGGTCTGGCAGGGCACCATTTGCTTTGGGCACAACATTGGGGTTGTAGCTATTGGGTCCGCTTGTCAAGGCAAAGGGGACGTTGAGCACAGCTGTTTTAAACGCATTGGAGCTCAACACCGCTGCCAAATCCAAAAACACATCGCTTAGCAATTCTGCGCTTAAAGGGGTTAACACCCCCCATCTTGTGCTGTCTAAGCCCCCTATGGGGACAAAGCGCAAATTCAAATCCACCCAAATTTGGCTTAAATCTTGGAAGACTTTTGTGGTCTGATCGCTGGATGCACTCGTGGTTTTTAGGTTAAAAGTGGGTGTGTAGGGCGTGGCTGCAAAAATAGGAGTGGTTTCTGTGGATTCTGGTTGGTTTAAAATTTGATCAATTTTTGGCATGAGATTTGTAGAAAGAGTGGTGCGCATGAAGGGGTCGATGTCGGCAAACTGCCCCACTAAAACCTTTTGCCCTTCCTTGTTCGTCATGTAAAGATCGACATTGGTTAGGTTATAGGGCAAAAAGCTTTCAATATGGAGCTGGCCGTTTTTGAGTGTGATCTCTATGGGGTCTGTGGTGCTCATGGTAACGGGGGTTTGGCTGTCGGTAAGCTGGTTTTGGGTGAATGTGGGAGCGGCTGACTTAAGGTATTGTTCTTGAGTGATTTTGGGGATTTCATTAGAGTTGTTAGGAGGGATTGGGTTGTTGTTTGGTTGGTTTTGTGTGTTGGGGGGCAAGGGCGGGGCGGGGAGTGTGGGACTTGTCGCCAACTCTTCCTCGCTCTCCACCAGCCCCGTAGTGATTCCCCCTTCTATAAAATACCCATCTTTGGGGTTGTAAGCCATTAAAGGCAAGCCGCTTAAGATAAACGAAAAGAGCCATTTTTGCATTGCACCACCTCAATCTCAAGCACTAAAAACAGAGACATTTTAACCAAATCCTAAAGTCTGTGTTTTAAAAAAGAGGCATCAAGAAAATCTAAGCCTCATGCTAGAGGGATTTTTGGTAACAAAATATAGATTTGTAAAAGGCGCGGTTTGCTAAAACGAAAAACTCCTTAGTGCTTAGGATGCCAATGAAGGGCAAATTTACACAGACATAAAAGTCTTTAACTCCCACCGGTAAGAGAGCCTTAAGCCCTGCATTCAAGACAGCAAAGTCTTGAAGAGTTTCAGGTTCAGCTATTAAGCTATTCTTTAATTTTCTTACTTTAAGATCAGCCCTTTATTTCTATAAAAAGGATCGCCATGTCCAACTTTGCTGGTTTTGTGCGAGGGGGGGGTAACTCTCTCTAATTCTCTTGCTTTTTTAGCCCTCATTCTTGGGGGACTCTTATGAAAATCTTTAAATCATGTTCTGTTGTGCTGAGTGGGTGTTTATTGGCCCCTATGCTAAGTGGGTGTTTGGGGGGGTTGTTGGGGAATTCACAACCCCAGGAAACGCCCAATCAAATTTTGCAAAAAAAAAAAAAACGCCAAGAAAGAGAGCAGACTAGGGAGGCTGAGGGGGCTAAACAACGACAAATGCAAGCACGCACACGAGCACGCATGTCGCGATTTGGAGTTGAGCCGCCCACAGAAAGGACAGCAGAGGCTCTTTTAAAATACGCCATCCAAGTCTATCAAAACATGATTAAAAATGATTGGCGTGATCCCATGGGTTCTTCGCATAGTCCGCTAGAAGTTCTAAATCTATTTGAGAATGCTGCCAAAGCAGGCAGTGCGGAGGCGTATCGCTATATGGGGATGATGTATCTTGGTGGACCCAATCGCGTAGGGCAAAGCTATAAACAAGCACTAGAGTACTTCCAAATTGCTGTAGAAAAGGGGAGCGTGGAGGCTCTTGTGAATTTAGGGCAAATGTATTTACTTGGTCCGGGAGGTTCGTGGGGAGGAGGGGGTGTGCCCAAAGACCCTGCTAAAGCGATAGAATACTTTCAAAAGGCGGCAAGTAAGGGGAGTGCACTAGGTTATTTTGAAGCAGCCACAATGTATTTAAACGGGCAGGGTGTTCCTAAAAATTTAGCTAAAGCTAGAGAATACTTCCAAAAGCGGCTGATGGGAAAGATGGCAATGCTTGTGCTTATTTGGGAGAGATGTATCTTAATGGAGAGGGTGTGGCTAAAGACTATAAAAAAGCCTTAGAGTATCTTGAAGGTGGGAGGGGCGCAACAGATAAGGGGGTGGCTGGTAGGGCTTATTGGAATTTAGCGACCATCTATGCAAAGGGCCTAGGGGTGCTTGTGGATAAAAACCAAGCCACAGAATACAGCAAACAAGCTTGCGATGAAGGCTATGAAAAAGCCTGCACGCTTTTAAGCAAATGAACAACGGGGGCTAAGAGATGAAAAAAGACTATCTAGACATTGTCCTAGCCGTGCTCAAAGAGGCAAAAGCCCCCGTGTCCATCCATGCGCTTTATAGCAGGGCACAGGAACTTTACAGCGCAGGCAAGATTAGCCAGATGTTTAGCACAGCAGAAGATGGGACTTATTACCCCGTGTGGTTGGCTTTAAAGAACAAATAAGACTTGCCCTTTGTGCAGGTTTCACAACGCCCTATCACTATTGCCTTAAAAGAATATGCGCTCAATGCAAAGAGCTCAACCCCGGCTTATGGCAGGATAGAAACCCACCACGAACGCTTATTACACCCTTTACTAGCCCACTTTGCTTATACCAAATGGGGCGCACACACCAAGACCATCTACCACGAAAAAGCCTTAAAGGGCACAAAGGGTAAAAACTCTTGGCTTTATCCGGACATGGTGGGGGCAAGCTTTACCTACCAAAACTTTGAGCCCACCTTGCGCCAATTTGTAGAAAACTTTGGCAATTTGCCCTTGAAACTCTTTTCTTTTGAGCTCAAAAAGGAGATGGATTTAAGCCATTGTAGAGAATATTACTTCCAAGCCATTAATTAGCAACAGCTCTTGGGCGCATGAGGGTTACCTAGTGGTGGAGAAAATCAACACACAAGATAGCGATTTAATGGACTTGCTCAAACGCTTGCACACCAGCTTTGGCATTGGGGTTGTCTTGCTCAATGTGCAAGACATGCAAAAAAGTCAGGTGTTGTTAAACGCCAAATTTAAAGAAAATTTAGATCACGCCATGTTGGGCGAATTGTCCCAAAATAGCCCCGATTTTAAAGACTTCTTAAACGCTTTGACTCTCTATCACGAGGCGATTAAGGCGCACATGAGTGAGCAAACCAACTTCCAAGCCTTTGATAGCGTGCTAGACAAAGCAGCATTGCAAAATTATATAGAATTAGAGATTTTGGGGCAAATGCCTAAAGAGGCTTAGGGGAAAGCTATGCAAATTAGCCATGTGGAGCAAAAGGGCACTAAGGTTTATGCCTACGATGAAAATGGTGAAGAGCTTTTTAAAAAATCCGGAGAGTGCATTTTCTTTGTGAATAATTATGCGCTCGTCAGGCGGGGGAATAAAGTATGCAAACTCGACCCATATGGCTATGTTTTAGATGCTAATTTTATTTTAACAATCGGCGGTGTAAGGCACAATGATACCGAAGTCAGTGTTTATGATGAAGAGGATAACAAACTCTTTAGCAAACATGGGGAATATTTGAGTCGCACAGGAGATAGTGTACGCATCAAACAAGGGGATAAGATAAGCGTATTCAACCCTTACGGTGTTTTGATTAGGACCGAAACACCTAGCACTGAAACACCTAGCACTGAAACACCCATGGGTTGTCTAGGGTGGTTTATGCTTGTGCTTATTGGGCTGGCGGTCATTGTTTTCATTGCTTATTGCTCTGTAAAACAATATACCAGCAACCAAACTACAAGCCGTGTTTTCATCAAAGATTACAACCACCGGCAACAAGCCTTTCACGATGCGATGGATCTCTTCACACAGCAAAACTACAAAAAAGCCCTAGAGCGTTTTATTTGGCTTGCCCAAATCAAATACCGCCCTGCCTTTAGTTCTTACATGGCGGGGCAATGTGCTTATAAAGAGAAACACTACCAAGAAGCCATTAAATTTTATAAACAAAGCCTAGCGATTAAAGAGCAAGCCAGCTACACGGCGATTTTATTAGAAAACACTGCCAACGCCTACAAAGCCCTACACGATGAAGAGAATTATGCGCATTACAAGCGTCTTTTAGCTCGCTATTCCCAAAATGGGCAGGGCAAATAAGCCCACACTGTTTGGCAACAAACCCATTCTAAGCGGAAAATTCTATACGGATTACAGATTTATTAAAAAGAATACACCCTCTAACACCCCAGCAAGAGAGCCTTGAGCCTTGTCTTCAAGACAGCAAAGTCTTGAAGAGTTTCTCTAAGAAAGGAGGTGATCCAACCGCAGGTTCACCTACGGTTACCTTGTTACGACTTCACCCCAGTCGCTGTGTGTGCCGTGGGCAGTAGCTGCTTTAGCATCCTGACTTAAGGCAAACACAACTCCCATGGTGTGACGGGCGGTGAGTACAAGACCCGGGAACGTATTCACCGCAACATGGCTGATTTGCGATTACTAGCGATTCCAGCTTCATGCAGGCGAGTTGCAGCCTACAATCCGAACTGAGAGATGTTTTTAAGATTGGCTCAGCCTCGCGGCATTGCATCTCTTTGTGCATCCCATTGTAGCACGTGTGTAGCCCTAGGCGTAAGGGCCATGATGACTTGACGTCGTCCTCACCTTCCTCCTGCTTACGCAGGCAGTCTTCTTAGAGAGCTCAGCTTAACCTGTTAGCAACTAAGAAAGAGGGTTGCGCTCGTTGCGGGACTTAACCCAACATCTCACGACACGAGCTGACGACAGCCGTGCAGCACCTGTTTTCAGGGTCTAGCAAGCTAGACACTCCGCTATTTCTAGCAGATTTCTTCAATGTCAAGCCTAGGTAAGGTTCTTCGTGTATCTTCGAATTAAACCACATGCTCCACCGCTTGTGCAGGTCCCCGTCTATTCCTTTGAGTTTTAATCTTGCGACCGTACTCCCCAGGCGGGATGCTTAAGGCGTTAGCTGCATTACTGGGAGGACAAAGCCCCCCAACAACTAGCATCCATCGTTTAGGGCGTGGACTACCAGGGTATCTAATCCTGTTTGCTCCCCACGCTTTCGTGCAATCAGCGTCAGTATTGTTCCAGCAGGTCGCCTTCGCAATGAGTATTCCTCTTGATCTCTACGGATTTTACCCCTACACCAAGAATTCCACCTACCTCTCCCACACTCTAGGGTTGTAGTTTCAAATGCAGTTCTATGGTTAAGCCATAGGATTTCACATCTGACTTACAACCCCGCCTACGCACTCTTTACGCCCAGTGATTCCGAGTAACGCTTGCACCCTCCGTATTACCGCGGCTGCTGGCACGGAGTTAGCCGGTGCTTATTCGTGAGATACCGTCATTATCTTCTCTCACAAAAGGAGTTTACAATCCTAAAACCTTCATCCTCCACGCGGCGTTGCTGCTTCAGGCTTGCGCCCATTGAGCAATATTCCCTACTGCTGCCTCCCGTAGGAGTCTGGACCGTGTCTCAGTTCCAGTGTGTCCGTTCACCCTCTCAGGCCGGATACCCGTCATTGCCTTGGTGAGCCTTTACCTCACCAACAAGCTGATAGGACATAGACCAATCCTTTAGCGATAAATCTTTCCCCCGTAGGGTAATATTTGGTATTAATCACCATTTCTAGTGGCTATCCCAAACTAAAGGGCATGTCATCTATGCGTTACTCACCCGTGCGCCACTAATCCGCCTAGCAAGCTAGGCTTCATCGTTCGACTTGCATGTATTAGGCACGCCGCCAGCGTTCACTCTGAGCCAGGATCAAACTCTCCATAAAGTTAAGTTTATCCTAAACTGGCTCTGTGCTGTTAGATTTCTCTACAGCACACAAGATTACTCTATTAGACAAGTTGTGTCAAAAACTAGAGTCCTTAAAGCCAAAACAAAATGTAAAAAACAAATTTGGCCACAAGACTCTCTTGCTTGGATGTCAAAGAACACATTTAGTTAGACTAAACACCTTGCAACAAACAGCAAGCTTTAAAACTTTTCGCATTGCCCTTTTTTGTTGCAAAAGCGCATTATATGCTTTTAAAGCTTAAGGGGGGCTTAACTTTGTTGGAGGTTGCAAGGTATTATGTTTAGATCTAGTCAATTCTATCCTCTTTTTAGCACCACAAAAAACTTATTTTTTGTGGATATGCTTCAATCCCAAAGTGTGCTACATCGAAGAGAGTTGGTGCTTAAAAGGTCTAAGGGTCTTGTGGTGTTTAGAATTGTTTTTAAATTCCTCCGCGCTGTGGGCTTTTGTCAAGGCACTTTTGAAGGATACCTTAAAGCCACTCCTGCGACCTTCTCGTTTAAACCCTTTCCATAGAGATTGGGCAAGCGTGTCGTGGCTTGCGTATAGTGCCTCCATTTTGTGTGGTGGTTGGAATTTTACCCCGCGCACAGCCTCTTTTAGTCTCGATGCCCTTTTTGGGCGTTTTAAAGGGGCGCGTGCAGCGATTCGCCTTATTGTTTTCTCTGCCTAAGCCCCCTGCCGTTTGATAAATCCACTAAGCCCCCTTGGGTGTTGTTGTTTAAGGGCAACTATAGCCCACATCAATACCCCCTGAGTCTGGGTGCTAATACGGTCCACTTGCCCGTACTTTTTCTTAGCAATGAGCTTTAAGGCCTCTAAGCCTTTACCTCTGTATTCTGTGAAGTCGTGGCCAAAGTGCCGATAACCTTTAAACTCTTTAAGAAGTTGCTCTTTAGGTAAAGGCGTGGTGCTTAGGGGTTTTGGTGCATTCTTGCTAAGTTCTTTGGCGGTCTGCTCTACTGCCTTCTCAAGCGCATCAAGGCTCAAATTCTTCAGGTGGTTTTCCCCCTTGCTGTGGTTTGCTTTTTAAGATGGAGGTGGTGTTGTCGCTTAAGTCCTTTTGGGCAAGATGCCCATGCCTAGACTCTTTAGACACTTCCTTAGAGATTATAGATTGACCGAAAGTCTCTACAGGGGGATTCTTATACTCACTCGTAAGCCATGATGACCCATGTATTATCCCCTCTGCCAAACTGCCTCCTAGACAAGTCCACCCTAAACTCCCCTTCTTTTGTGGGTATAACGATGGGTTTAATGCCTGTGGAGCTTGTTTTAAGTTCTCCATTTTTAATCAAATATTCTAGCCCGTTTGCTAACCTTTCCCCAATATCTGCCCCCTTAGAGCTCTCAAAGTCGCTCGCGTGTTTCTCTAGGATTTTAGAAAGTCCATAAGGCTTAAGCGGCTTGCCTTTGCGCCTTTTAAGCCTTGCAAACGCTGCGCTTGCAAACGCGATGCGTTTGTGCCCCACACAAAATCTGTAAACGCCCTGCGTTTATCCCATAAATCCTCCCGATAAAATGCCCCGGCGACTTGTCCTCTTTGCTCTTGCAAAAGCTTTTTAACCGCTTTAGCGCCTTTACCGGCAAACGTGCTAAAGTTTTCCCCAAAAGCAGGATTAGGCTCTAAGCTTTCACTTTTAGGCAGGGCTGTGCTATCTAAAGCGTTTATGTCCGTGCCTTCAATGTCTATTTTAGGGATTTTAAGCGGTGTATGTGAGTCTATGTCGCCTTTAGGGGGTGTAGGGCCTTTGGGCCTGTATCACCACCACTGGGTGGAGGAGTTGGGGAATCGTCATCAAACCCTTTTAAGAACTCTCTTATCAGCTGCTTGGTCTTGTTGTCAAAGGGGTGTTTTGCCCAAAATCCCCAAAAAAGCACAACACTTTATTTTCAATAAAACAAGCTACAATGAGAGAAAAAAGAAGGACACATGTTAAGCATAGCGCACAGCCCCGATGCGGACGATATTTTTATGTTTTATGCCCTTGCTTTTGGCTGGGTTGATTTTCCTAAGCCCTTTAGCCACCACGCCCTCGACATTGAAACCCTAAATCAGCAAGCCTTAAAAGGTACACACGCTATCAGTGCCATCAGTTTTGGGCTTTACCCTCTCATTAAAGAGCATTACGCCTTGTTGCAACCCGCAACAAGTTTCGGGCAAGGCTATGGGCCTAAGCTCATTCGGCGCAAAAACAAGTCTCTAAAAAAGAATTTTAAAGTGGCTCTAAGCGGGCAATACACCACGAACGCCCTTTTATTTCGGCTCTACTACCCCCACGCTCGGGTGGTGTATAAGCATTTCTTAGAGATTGAAGGGGCGGTTTTAAGTGGGGAAGTGGATGCGGGGGTATTGATCCACGAGAGTATTTTAGACTTTCACGGCGATTTAGTCGTGGAAAAAGAAATTTGGGAGGTGTGGTGTGAGCTGACTAAAAGCGAATTACCCCTGCCCTTAGGGGGGATGGCTCTTAGGCGCTCAATCCCCTTAAGTCAAGCCATCAACATGCAAAAGGTGTTGAATCAGGCGATTGTGATTGCTCTAAAACACCAAGATTTACTAGCAGACATGCTCTTAGAGCGCAATTTGGTGCGGGTCAACAAGGCGCATTTAGACACCTACCTAGATATGTATGCCAATGCCAGCTCTTGCGCCCTCAGTGAAGAGCAAATACAAGGCATTGACGCGCTTTTTGCTTTGGGTTTTAGACACGGGCTTTATCCCGAGCTCATCGCTTGTCAAGATTGTTTGATTCCCGACTCGTATGAGAATTTGCGCTTTTCTTAAGGATCATGATGGTAGCTAAGAACGAACACATTAACAGCGACAACCCCCCCTATTTAAAACTTTATTACGACTGCTATACGCCCGAAGAGTCTAAGGGGGTGGTGGTGCAGATTGCCACGGGCATGGTGGAGCATAAGGAACATTATAAATGGGTGGCTAGTGAGCTGTGCGCCAAAGGGTATGTGGTTTTTGTCGCCGATCACAGAGGGCATGGCTTGAGTGTGTTAGAAAATGGTGGCGAGATTTTTTGGGGGGAGATGGGCACTGATGGCTTTGAGTGGGCGGTAAGGGACATGGCCAAACTTGCCGAACACATTAAAAGTTTATACCCCACGCATAAGTTGGTGGTGCTAGGCCAGAGCATGGGGTCTTTGCTGGCTAGGCGGTGGGTGCAGCACGACTACACCCCCCTAGATGCCTTGGTTTTAACCGGCACGCCCGCCCCTTCTTTGGCTTGGGGTTTTGTGCCTTCTTGCTAAAGTTGTTGAGTCGTTTCAATATCCACTTCAAGGGTGGAGTCAACACGCTCTTTAGCTTACACCCGAAAGTACGGGCGTATCAGGGCAACTGGGTTTGTAAGAACACGGGGGCGTTGCGCCTTTTAAGGGTGGATCCCGCTTCGCGCTTTGTCTTTAGTGCCAAGAGTTTTGCGCTCTTGGTTGAGGGGACATTGAAGGTGTTTTACACCCATGCCTATGGGCGCAAAGATTTACCCATTTTGTTTTTAAGTGGGCTAGATGATGTGTGTGGGGGCTTTGGCGTGGGCGTGATCAAGGCGCACCGCTGTTTGGAAAAACAGGGCTTTAAGGACATAGAATTGCGCCTTTTTTCTAAAGACCGCCATAAAATCTTTGACGAGAGCGACAAGCAAGCGGTGCTAGAGAGCCTCTTAGAGTGGCTAGAGAGCAAGGGGCTTTAGCGGTTTTTCATTTGCTGTATGTGCGCCACTTGGGCGAACACGATCGCCACCGCCTCAAACAGCACTTTGGGGATCACCTCGTCGATGTCGACATCTTGATAGAGTTGGCGGGCGAGTTTGGGGTTTTCTATGATTTCAATTTCGTGTTCCCTTGCCACGCCCTTAATGCGGATGGCTAGGTAGTCGATGCCCTTTGCCACGACCACGGGGGCAGGGTCGTTCTCTTCAAACCTAAGCGCCACAGCGTAGTGTGTGGGGTTAGTCACGACCACATTGGCACTAGGAATCGCCGCCATCATCTTACTCATGGAGTTTTTCAGCATGAGTTGCTTGATTTTAGCCTTGATCTCGGGGTTACCCTCTTGTTGCTTGTACTCATCTTTGACCTCTTGCTTTGTCATTTTGAGCGAGTCTATGTATTGTCTGCGCTTTAACATGAAATCAAGTAAAGAAGCCACCAAAAACAAAAACAATAAACTCGCAATGACCTCTAAGGATTTGCTTTTAAACCACAGCAATTGGTCTTTGTAATTGAATTGCGCCACGCCTGTGAGTTCATCCACAAATGAGTACACCAAGACAAAACCTAAAATGAAAGCGATGAAAACCTTTGTGGTGATGAGCAGCCCATCTAAGAGTCGTTTTAAGCTGAATAGATTTTTAAAACCCGTGATGGGGTTGATTTTGCTCCATTTAGGCTCAACCGCCTTCGGGCTGAATAAAAAGCCAAATTGCAAGACATTGGCTAAAAATGCCACAAGCCCCACCAACAAGAGAAAGGGCAAGAGCACCCACAAAATATCTTTGATAAGTTGCAAGCAGAGCACATACAAATTGTGGGGCGTGAAGTCCAGCTTGATCCACTGCAGGGACTGCCTAAACATGCTCTCAAAACTCTCAAGCCAAAATTGAAAAAACACAAAAATTCCCCCAAAGCTGGCAAGTAAGCCCAAAAATCCCAAAACCTCTAAACTCTTGGCGACATTGCCCTCTTCTCTGGCCTTTTCTATCTTTTTCGCCGAGGGCAGTTCGGTTTTTTCTTCTTCAGGCATTGAGTGCCCCTTGATAGTCGCTATAAGTGTTTAAATTGCTAAACTCTTTGCTCTCCACCACTTCCACGCCAAAGCCTATTTTAGCAAACACCGCTCCCACTCTTTGTTCTCCACCCCCTAGGGCTTCTTGCAAGGGGCGTAGGGCACTAGGCTGGCATAAACTAGGCAAGTAAAAAGTCCTAGGGCTTTTAAGGTAAATGAGGGGGGCTTTCAAGCGGTTAGCATAGAGCTTTGAAAGGCTTGCTTGAGAGATAAAGGGCATATCCACGGGGATAAACACTAGGGGGTGTTGAGGGTGCTTAGAGCATACGCCATGCCAAATAGGGGGTTAAAAGGGGTAGCAGGCTCTATCAAATAGCGCGCCTGGATAGGGTAGGGTTGTTTGCAAGCGATGTAGACCTCTTGAAACCATTGCTTCAATTTGTTGTGTTGGTACTCTAAAAGTGTGGTGTTTTCAAAGGGCAATAGGGCTTTGTTAAAGGGCTGCCCTTGCACTTGCATGCGCCTACTTTGTCCCCCACACAGCAACACACAACTAAGCTCTTGCACTAGGCGATCCACTTAGAAATTTTTTTAGACAACTCGCTAAAGCGCCCATCCAAATCTTGCTTGCGCTTGGTAGCCAGCTTAATGAACTCCAACTCCCTTTCGATCCCCACAAAGGATCGCCCAAGTAAATTCGCCGCAATGCCCGTAGAGCCTGAGCCACTAAAGGGGTCGCAAATGAGGCTGTCCTCGTGGCTTGCCATGAGAATCAAACGGCTTAGCAAACTTAGGGGTTTTTGGGTGGGGTGCTTGCCTAGGCTTTTTTCCCACGGGGCGATGGCGGGTAAGGTCCAAACATCGCGCATTTGTTTATTGCCGTTCAATGCCTTCATGCGTTGGTAGTTGAAAATGTGGGCGTGCTTGGGGCTTTTGCGCGCCCATAGGATTTGCTCGCTGGCGTGCGCTAAAGTGCGGCAAGAAAAATTAGGCGGGGGGTTGCTCTTATGCCATGTAATGATATTCAAGAGCTTAAAGCCTAGGGTTTGCAAGGCGAGTCCCAAAGAAAAAAGATTATGGTAAGTCGCGCTGATAAATAGCGAACCTGTAGGCTTTAGGGCATCTTTAGCAAGGCTTAACCACTCCACATTAAAGGCGTGCATGTGCTCTAGCCCTTGCGCCTTGTCCCACTCCCCCTTATTCACGCTCACGATCTGTCCACTTTGGATACTAAGCCCCCCATTAGAGAGAAAATAGGGCGGATCAGCAAAGATCAAATCCACCTGCCCTTGCAAATGGGGCAAAATCTCTTTGCAATCGGCGTGGTGGAGTTTAAATTTTTGATCAGAGCTAATGAAGGCGGGCTTAAGCATGGCTTAGCTCACTTAAGAGGGTGTCTAGCTGGCTCAAATTATAGACTCGCACGCTTTTATAGGCCTCTTGGAGTTTATTCTTCGCCTCAAGCCAGCCCTGCCCATCTGTGATCCAAATGAACTCTTTATGGGGGTGCTTGGCAAAACGGGGGGCGAGCTCTTGATACGCCCTTGCGACTTCGTTTAACTTGCTCCCCCCACTACTGTAAAAATTGCACTCAATGAAATAGGTGGTCTGTTTGCCAAAGATCACAAAATCAAATTTCTTAATGTCGTTGCCAAAACTTGCGTGTAAGTCTGCAAACTCTGTAACATTCACCTGTGTTTTAAAATGTAGCCCTGCTTGTTTAAAGGCGTGTTCTAAATGTTGTTCCATCAACGCTCCACTGCGGTTTTTACGGGCATTGCTGTCTAAACCCACCTCAATCCCTAAGATTAAATCGTTTAAGTCTTTAACCTTCCTTGTGCTCAAAATCTCAAATAGCCCGCTCTCTTGTAGTAGCGTGCAAATGCCTTGAGGGCTTTGCAAATAGTCTTGTAAGCTCCCCCCCTTGACAAGCTCTTTGGGGTTTCTAATGGCAAGCAGTAAGGGCAAAAGGCTAAAGGCTTCTTTGTGAACTTGAAAAATTTGCGCCACTTTAGCGGGCAAGTCCTGTGCTTGTACGCCGAGCAAGGCGTTTAAGTGAGTGGCATGGGTGCGGGCTTTTTCTCGGTGGTTTAAGCACTTTTGCCACTCCACGAAAAAGCCAAGCGTGCGGTTGGTCTTTTGGAGAGTGTCTAAAAACTCTGTAAAAGGCATGGGATTTGTCATCAATATCCTTAAAGGGTTGTGCTGTTTTTCAGCCTGAATTTTCAATGGATTTGCTATTTTACCCATTTAGCCTAAAAGTCTAAGAAGTTTGGGGAGCTTAATGGCACAGGGCGATAAACCGACTTTAGAAGCGTTGAAGACCTTATGTGATTGTGTGGATGGGGTGTGTGTTTCAAAGAGTGGGGCGGAGTATATCGAGGCTCTAGGTGCTTTGTATGCCCTGAATAATCAAAACGATCAGCCCTTCACGATCCATGAAATCCAACAACAACCTACTTTGCAAGAGTTTTCTTTTACGGGCAAAAACGACTTTATCTAATATCTGCACACTGTATTTTTTAGCGTCTTTCTCATTTTCAAAGGCGATGTAGCCCACGGATTGTGTGGTGTTGGCATGGTGCTTGATGTAGGGTAAAAAATAGGTGGATAGGGGGATGACAATGATCCATTTGTCGTAAATGTCTTGCTTGATTTTGGCATAGCGGGTTTTTTTGGGAGTGTGGATCGTCTCGTATTGGAAAGTTGAATCGGCGGTGTCGCTCAATTTGTCTTTTTGGGTGAAATTATGCAAGTCGCACCTATAGGTGAAGGCATTGTTTTCTTGGCCGATGCACTTTTTCACGAGGCTGAGGATCTCGTCTGAGAGGTATAGGGGTAAAAAGGGCAAGTCTTTAGGGATTTTCACCCTTTGGCAATCCCTTTGTAAAAAGCCATTTTTGACAAAAGTTTCGCAACCAAAAACACCTTTTTGCCAAACAAACACGACAAAGGATGAGCCGATGCCCTTAAAATATTTTTTAATATCGTTGTCGAGCACTAAAAAGCTCCCACAGCTGAGGAGTTTTTTGAGTGTGGTGTTGTTATTGTTGTAAGTCATCCAGTTATTGGGCGTGACAAAACACAAGAAACCTTGATCCTTGAGCAAATCGATGGCATGTTCTATAAACCGATTTGAGAGGCTGCGGTTTTTATTGCCCCCGCCTGAGTAGGGAGGGTTTGCCATGATGAGGTCGTAGGTGTTGGGCGTGTTGATGTCAAAAAAGTTTTGATTGGTGATGTGCTTGGGGTTTAAAATATCTACACAATTCAAAAACCTTTGTTTGGAAAGTTCGTTGCAATGGATGTTCTCCAAGCTTGTTTTACACTTGGCATAGGCGACAAAATTTCCATTCCCCACGCAAGGGTCAAGGATTTTAAGGTTTTTTCTGCGCCAAAGTTCTTGAGGTAGGTAGTCTAGCATGCGCTCCACACACGCCATAGGCGTGCAAATGTCATCTCTTGAAACAGCATGGGCTAAATCTTTATTGATTGTGTCGTAACGCACTTTTAAATGCCCGTAGTTGTCTGTCTCGTTGCCAAGAAAATTCAAACCCATGTCTAACCCTGTCTTTAAATCCGCTGCTGCGCCCATGAATCCCCCTTAAACCACGCAAAGCCCCCGCGCTTATTTTGAGGAGTGCGCTCTGTCAACTTAGTTTTTAAATGCTTGTTTCAGCCCAAATTGTAAATGGATTTGCTATTTTACACATTCAATCTAAAAAGTGGAGAAGTTTATGCTCGTGGATACCTTTGCAAGACAGATTGACTATTTGCGGGTGTCTGTGACCAAGCAGTGCAATTTTCGCTGTCAGTATTGCATGCCAACCACGCCCATGGATTTTGTGGATAGTGAAGAGGTCTTGCCCCTGGATAAAATGTTAGAGTTCATTAAAATCGCCATTGACGAGGGGGTGGCTAAAATCCGCATTACAGGCGGAGAGCCTCTGATTCGCAAGGATTTAGCTCCCTTCATCGCCAAAATCCACGCCTACGCCCCGCATGTCAAACTGGCCCTAACCACTAATGGGTTTTTGCTGAAAGCACAAGCAGCGCAACTCAAAGAAGCGGGTTTGGAAAGGGTCAATGTGTCTTTAGACTCGCTAAAGTCTGAGAGGGTCGCTAAAATCTCACAAAAAGACGGCTTAAAAGCGGTGCTAGAGGGGATAGACGAAGCTTTAAAAGTGGGTTTGGGGTTGAAGTTTAATATGGTCGTGTTGCAAGGGATCAACGAGGATGAGATTTTAGAACTCTTAGAGTTTGCTAGGGGTAAAAACGCCCAAATCCGCTACATTGAGTTCATGGAGAACACGCATGCCAACAGCCAACTAAAAGGGCTTAGCGAGGCACAGATTTTAGAAAAAATTAAACAGAGATACCCAAATTTATGTCTTAAAAGCGAGGGGGTGAGCCCGTCTAAGATTTACGCCCTAGAAGATGGTTATGAGTTTGGGATCATCGCCCCGCACAACGATGACTTTTGCAAGCACTGCAATAAAATCCGCCTGAGTGCCGATGGCACGATTTTCCCCTGTCTGTATTACCAAGACAGCGTGAGTGCCAAGAGCGCGATTTTACAAACCAACCCCGCCTTGATGCGCCAAGCCCTGCGTCAAAGCGTGCACAACAAGCCTGAAAAGAATTTATGGCAACCGGGCACACAAAACCAAGTGTCCGAGCGGGCTTTTTACAAAACGGGGGGATAACCACACAGAGGATCGCACATGGATATATTAGAACAAGCCCTAAATGGGCAATGCACTGAGGCAAATTCATTAGCCAAGCTTTACGATTACGATTTATTTGTGTTAGCCAAAGAGGCGCACGCGATTCGCACGCAAATGCACCAAGATAAAGTGTTTTTCAACACCAACCGCCACATTAACCCAAGCAATGTCTGCCAAGATAGTTGCAAGTTTTGCGCCTTTTCAGCCAGCCGCAAGAACCCCAACCCCTACGAGATGACCCACGAGCAAATCCTAGAGCAAATTTCTAGCTCTTATGCACGGGGCATTAAAGAGGTGCATGTGGTGAGCGCGCACAACCCCAATTACGGCTATGACTGGTATTTTAAACTCTTCAGGGCGATCAAGGCTGCGTTTAAGGATTTGCACTTAAAAGCGATGACGGCGGCTGAGGTGCATTTTTTAAGCACGAAGTTTCACAAGCCCTACCAAGAGGTGCTAGAGGACATGCTACAAGCGGGGGTGGATAGCATGCCAGGCGGTGGGGCAGAGATTTTTGATGAGAAGGTGAGAAGGCACATTTGCGCGGGTAAGGTGAGCTCTGCTCGATGGCTTGAGATTCACCGATACTGGCACTCTTTAGACAAGATGAGCAACGCGACCATGCTCTTTGGGCATGTGGAGAGCAGAGAACACCGCTTAGATCACATGCTCCGCTTAAAGCACGCCCAAAGCCCGGCGCATAAAGTAGAGGCAAAAGAGGGGGGCTTTAACGCTTTTATCCCCCTGCTTTATCAAAAAGACAACAACTTTTTAAAAGTGGAGCATAGCCCGAGCGCGGTGGAGATTTTAAAGACCATCGCCATTGCCCGCATTGTGCTCTCAAACATCCCCCACATCAAAGCCTACTGGGCGACTTTAGGGCTGAACTTAGCCCTAGTGGCCCAAGAATTTGGGGCAGATGATTTGGATGGGACAATCGAGGTGGAGATGATCCAATCTGCCGGAGGGGCCAAGAGCAAAAAAGGGGTGTGTAAGGAGGATTTGATTTATCAAATCAAGGATGCGCGTTTTCAGGCCATTGAAAGGGATAGTTTATACAACCAAATCCAAGCATGGTGAAAAAGTGTGGTTTCTTATTAATTTTTTGTTTACCAAAATGTTATTTTTGGGTATAATACGCGGGTTGCAAAAGCCAAGTGCAAGGATTCCGCATTAAAAAGTTTTTTACAGTTTGCCTGGTTTGGCTCGGTCAATTTTTCTCACCCTTAGACGCTGCAGAGGAACGAATCACCAGCGTTGAGTACAAAGACCTTTCGTATATGTCCGACATGCTCGCCAATGAGATTGTCAAAATCAAAGAAAACGACATTTTGGACCTCAAGGCGGTGGATGAAGCCGTCTTGGCTCTTTACAATCAAGGTTACTTTGAAGATGTCTACGCCACTTTTAAAAAGGGTAAATTGACTTTCCATTTCAAAGAAAAGCCCCGCATCGCCAGCATTGAGATCAAGGGCTATGGGACGGAGAAAGAAAAAGAAAATCTTTACAACCAAATGGGGATCAAAAAGGGCGATACTTACGATGAAACCAAATTAGACAACGCCAAATATATTTTAAAAACCGCCCTGGAGCAACAGGGCTATTATGGCAGCGTGGTGGAAGCGCGCACAGAGAACCTAGCCGGCGAGGGGGCTTATCGGATCATCTTTGATGTCAACCGCGGGAACAACATTTACATCACTAAATCCGTCTATGAGGGACGCAAACAGCTTAAACCCCGTCTAGTAGAGAGTTTGAGTGCCAACAAACAACGCGACTTTATGGGTTGGATGTGGGGCTTAAACTCGGGTAAATTACGCTTAAATGAGTTGGAGTACGACTCCATGCGCATCCAAGATGTCTACTTGCGCAATGGGTTTTTAGATGTCAATGTGTCCGCGCCTTTCTTGAATACGAACTTTGGCACACACAAGGCCAAACTTTACTATAAGGTCAAGGAGGGGATTCAATACCGCATTTCAGGCATTGAGATCAAGATCAATAAGCAGGTTGTGCCGATGGCCAAACTCTTAAAATCCATTAAAATCCACAAAGGCGAGGTTTTTAACATTGAGCACATGCGTGCAGATGCCCAAATTTTAAAAAGAGAGGTTGCCGACCAGGGTTATGCCTTTGCAGTGGTCAAGCCCGACCTAGACAAGGATGAAAAACACGGCAAGGTGAAGGTGATCTACCACATCGAAACGGGGGATATGGTCTACATTAACGACATCATCATCTCAGGCAACCAGCGCACCAGCGACCGCGTGATTCGCCGCGAGGTGTGGCTAAGTCCCAAGGAGCGCTACAGCCTGAGCAAAGTCGCCGCCTCAGAAAACGCTTTGCGCCGTTTAGGCTTTTTCTCCAAAGTGAAAATTGAAGAGCGCCGGGTCAATAGCCAGCTGATGGACTTGTTGGTGAATGTGCAAGAGGGGCGCACGGGGCAGTTGCAATTTGGGCTAGGTTATGGCAGCTATGGGGGGCTCATGCTCAATGGCAGTGTGAGCGAGAAAAACCTCTTTGGTACAGGACAAAGCATGAGCTTATACGCCAACATCTCCACGGGTGGGGGCAATAAAAACTACGGCATTCGGGGCAGCGGACGGATGTTTTCAGGCAACTTGACTTTAAGAAACCCGCGCATTTTTGACAGCCGCTATAGTTCTTCTATTAGCCTTTTTGCGGAATACATCATCAACTACAACTATATCCAGCAAGGGGGGGGATTTAGCGTGAGTGCAGGGCGCATGATCACCAACACCTTTAGCATGAACTTGGGCTACAACTACAGCATCAATAAAATCCTGGGCTTCTCCAGCCCCTTGTATGAGATGTTTTACAGCAGCCAAAACACCGTGATCAAATTTGATGGTGTGCCCTTTAAGGGGCCTAATGGCCAGGTTTTGCACGGCTTGTGGGATCGCAATTACAATATGCCTAGCACGAGCTCATTCACGCTCAGCACACGTTTTGACAACACAGATGATTATTACTTCCCTAGAAATGGCTTCACTTTCAGCAACTACACCACCATGTCGGGCTTGCCCTCAGACCACCCCCTCAACTCGTGGAACGGACTGGGCGGGAATGTCCGCAATACCAAGATTTATGGTAAGTTTGCCGCCTATAAGGACCTTAAAAAATACTTGCTCGTGGACTTGATCGCCCGCTTTAAAACACAGGGGGGCTACATCTTCCGCTACAACACAGAGGATTACTTGCCCCTAAACTCTGTGTTCTATATGGGGGGTGTTACCACCATTCGGGGCTTTAGAAACAGCTCGATCACACCCAAAACCAATTTGGGCATGTGGGTGGGTGGCGATGGCCTTTACACCGGTTCAGTGGAGCTAAGTTATGGGCTCTTAAAAGCAGCCAAAATGCGCTTGGCGTGGTTCTTTGACTGGGGCTTTCTGACATTTAAAACTCCTAACAAAGCCGGAGGCTTTTGGCAACAAACCTACGCGACTGATGTGGATTTTAAAGATTATGGCGTGGTCGGCGCGGGCTATGAGCACGGCACTTGGCGGGCTTCCACGGGCTTACAAATTGAGTGGGTTTCGCCCATGGGTCCTTTAGTGCTGATCTTTCCCATCGCTTTCTTTAACGAATGGAGCGACAAAAAGGGTTTGTGGTTTAACCCCAATTTGCACGACTACACCCAACGCTTTGCTTTCTCAATGGGTACGCGTTTTTAGGAGAATACATGCGCCTTAGCAAAACAGCATTACTAGATTACATGGCCAACAAGCCCTTAAAAGAGTTGGGGCGCATGGCACTGGCTAAAAAACAAGAGTTGCATCCGGAAAACACCACGACTTTCATTGTGGATCGCAACATCAATTACACAAATATCTGTTTCGTGGATTGTAAGTTTTGTGCCTTCAAACGCACACTCAAAGACAAAGATGCCTATGTCTTGGACTTTGACACGATCGATCGCAAGATTGAAGAGTTGATCGCCATTGGGGGGACGCAAATTTTGTTTCAAGGTGGCGTGCACCCGCAGCTGAAGATCGATTACTATGAGAACCTAGTCGCCCACATCGCTAGGAAGTTCCCCACGATCACCATCCACGGCTTTTCAGCGGTGGAGATCGATTACATCGCCAAAATTTCTAGGCTGTCTTTGCAAGAAGTGTTGGAGCGTTTAAAAGTAGCGGGTTTAAGCTCCATTCCTGGGGCGGGGGCGGAGATTCTAAGCGACCGGGTCAGGGCAAAAATCGCACCCAAGAAGCTGAGTGCGGATCGTTGGATTGAAGTGCATAAAGAAGCCCATAAGCTTGGGATCAAAAGCACGGCGACCATGATGTTTGGCACAACCGACACGAATGAGGACATCGCTGAACACCTGGAGCGGGTGAGGAATTTACAAGAGGAAACGGGGGGCTTTCGTGCGTTCATTTTATGGAGCTTCCAGCCCGATTTCACGCCTTTGCAACAGGAAATGCCCCACATTAGAAAAGCCAGTTCTAACCGCTATTTGCGCCTGTTAGCCTGCAGTCGGTTATTTTTAGATAATGTTAAAAATATCCAAAGTTCTTGGGTAACACAGGGGGCGTTCATTGGGCAGTTGGCTCTGCTCTTTGGGGCGAATGATTTAGGGAGTGTGATGATGGAGGAAAATGTCGTGAAGGCGGCGGGCACGAGCTTTTGCCTAAACGAGCAAGAGATGGTGCACTTGATTGAGGACATCGGCAGCAAGGCGGCCAAGCGCAACACCGCTTACGAAATTTTAAAACGCTACCATGTCTAGCAAAGTCCGTAGTGCGCGCTATGTTTTGCTCTTAGCCCTAGTGGCTCTGCTTCTCATAGTGTTTGGAATTTATCAGGGAAAGGGAGAAAACAACATGCCAATCAAAACAAAGACACACGAAAAAACCACACAGGTGATTAAACGGGATCAAGTGGGTGAGGGGATGCGTTATTTTGAGGTCAAGGGGGTGAAAATCCCTGTGATCTACGAGGACAACCACATCTTGCCCATGGGAACGATCAAGTTGATGTTCATGGGTGGGGGCAATATCATGGACAAGGATAAATACGGCCTCTCAAAGCTTAGCGCGAGCATTTTAAACGAGGGGACCAAAGAGTTAGGCAGTGTGGCCTTTGCCGAGCAGTTAGAGCAATTAGCCATCACTTTGGATGCGGACATCCGTCTGGAGTCTTTGCACATTGACCTGAGCTTTTTAAAAGAGTATGAGGACAAAGCCATCGGTTACTTACACGATCTCTTGCTCTCGCCCAACCTCACACCCAGCACCCTAGCCAAGGTCCAACAGCGCATGGTCGCCGCCGCCTTGAATAAAGAGAGCAATTTTGACTATGTGGCACAACTGGGGCTCAATGAAATTTTATTTGCCGGCACGCCCCTAGCGCATCCGGCCACCGGCACACCTAAAAGCATTAAATCCATCTCTTTGGATGATGTCAAAAAACGTTTAGAAGACGCGCTAGACATTGAGCGCTTGATCATTGTCGTGGGCGGGGATTTGGATGTCGATAAGACCCTTGAATCTTTAAAACCCACTTTAGAGGCCTTGCCCTCCAATAAGCCCTTTTTCACCCCCTACTTTGACACCGCCCAAAAGCCCGAAACCAAGATCATTTACAAGGACAGCCAACAAGCCTACATTTACTTTGGCTCACCCTTCCACATGAAAGACCTAGAAAAAGACATGCCTTTAGCTAAAGTGATGGGCTTTGTGCTGGGCTCTAGCGGCTTTGGCTCGCGTTTAATGGACATCATTCGGGTCAGAGAAGGCTTGGCTTACAGCGCGTACATGCGTATCCAACTCTCGCGCATCATCAACTGCACCACGGGTTACCTGCAAACCAAACTAGAAAATCAAGACAAGAGCATTGCTTTAATCAAAAAGGTGATTAAAGACTTCGTAGAAAAAGGGATCACCCAAGAAGAACTGGATGGGGCAAAAAAGTTCTTGTTAGGCTCTGAGCCCTTGGCTAATGAAACCATCAGCAAACGACTCACCAGCAAGTTCCACAATTTTTATTTAGGGTTGCCCCTAGATTACGACATCACCATGCTTGAGCGCATTAAAAAGATGACTCTGAAAGAAATCAACGACTACATCAAGTCCCACACGGAGATCAACGACATAAGCTTTAGCATCGTGACCATGGACCCTAAAAATCCTAAATACAATAAGCTCGTAGGCAAGGAGGAACAAAAAGAGGCTAAGTGAGGTATTTAAAATACGCCGCACAAGCCCCCTCAGAGCTCACCATACACGCCCCCACCGGGTGGCTAGGCGTGCAAGCCTTGTTAAACAAAGTGCAGTCTAGGGGTTTAGCGCGCCCTTTTAAAATCTCCCCACAAAGGCAGTTTTTAGGCTCGAGCCCGCCCGCCTTGGGTAAAACTTGAGTAAACACCACTTCTGCGTCAAAAGCCGCAAACTCAGGGCGCATTTGCATGGCAGAAAAGGGGATTTGCCCCAGCCCCCGCCACGCAAAAGCTTCCCGCACTTGCATGGTTTGAGCGATCAAGCTTTGCGCCTTTAAATTGCCTTCAAAGCTCACTACACGGCTATATTGTATCTCTAACAAGGCTTGTTCTCTAGTGGCTTGGCGCACAATGCGTAAAATGCCATCTAAGACATCCACGGGCTCAAAACCTGCCACAACAATAGGGATTTTAAACAGATCAAGTAGGGGTTTATAAATCTTGGCCCCCGTAATGACACTCACATGTGAGGGGGCGATCAGGGCATCGATTTTGGAGTTTTCTAGCACGGCTTGCACGCTGGGGGGGACGAGCACATGGTTATTGTGGATAAAAAGATTTTTTAGCCTTTTTTCTTTGGCTTGCAATAAAAGGCTAGCCGTCATGGGTGTGGTGGTTTCAAACCCGATCGCGACAAATACGACCTTTTTATCGGGGTTTTGTGTGGCAATTTCTAAAGCTTGCAAGGGGGCATAGACAAAACGCACATCAGCCCCTTTTGCCCTTAAAGCTTGCAAACTGCCGCTACTCCCGGGCACACGCATTAAATCCGCCAGGGTGATTAAAATTGTATCTGGCATTTGGGCCAAAGCGATGGCTTCATCGATGCGCAGTTTGGGCATCACACACACGGGGCAGCCCGGGCCGTGCACAAAGTCTAAAGGCGTTTCTTGCAAGAGATTTAGCAAACCATAGCGCATTAAAGCGTGGGTATGCCCCCCACACACTTCCATGATTTTAAAGGGGGCTTTGAGCGAGGCACTCTCCTTTTTAATCTGCCCCACAAGGGCTAAAATAGCATTTTTGTCCCTAAAAGAGTCGATTAGATCAGGCATCTTGCTCCATTTTGGCAATCATTTCCGCGTAAAGCTTTAGGGACTCTAAGGCTTCTTTGGTGTCGATCTTGCCCACCACAAAGCCCACATGCAAGAGCACAAAATCCCCCACCTCCAAAGGCTCATCCATTAAGTCTAAACTTGCCTCTCTTTGCACGCCCATCGTTTCTAACACCGCCACATTGCCCCGAAGGGCAACGACCTTAGAGGGGATTGCTAGACACATTAAAAGGCGTGGATGGATTGGTAATTCTCAGCCCGTCTTGAAACAATGAAATCTTTAAAAGCTTCTAGGCTAGCTCGATCTTTAGAGCTTAGGGTAAAAATGGGGGTGTTTGGCTTTAACTTATCCATGTCCTCTTGCACCTGAGAAATCCTAAAGCCAAAGACGTCCATGAGATCCGCTTTACTCACCACCACCGCATCGGCACATAAAAACATGCTAGGATACTTCAACACCTTGTCATCGCCCTCTGGCGTGGAGAGCAAGACGATATTCATCGCCGCGCCCAAATTGTAGCTAGAAGGGCAAACCAAATTGCCGACATTTTCAATCACCAGATAATCACTTTCAGCGATCGCCCCCTTGTCTTTTAAAATGTCATAAGCCCCCTCTAGCATCGCTGCCTCCAAGTGGCAGGCCTCCCCTGTGGTGATTTGCTGGGCGGCGACATTTTTCTTAATCAAGCGGTCAGCGTCTCTATTAGTCTGTAAATCCCCCTCAATCACACAGAATTTAAAATCCTTGAAAGCGGCTAAATTCTCTAAAAGCGTGGTTTTACCGCTCCCAGGCGAGCTCATGAAGTTGAGCACATACAGCCCATCGGCCATGTAGCGTTCCTTCATCTCAAGAGCTTTTAAATCGTTCTTGCTTAAGATTTTCTCCACAACTTTGACATCTTTTTTACTCAAATTGGGGTTGTTATTAAGGCTTTGTTCTCTTGTCGTTGCTTCGATCATGTTTAACTCCTAATTTTTAAATCCCCCATGTTAACATAAAAAGTTTTAACGATCGATCATTTTTGCCCCTTTAGTTTCTCTTAAGTTTTAACCCACTAGAATTTTCTTTTATCTTTAAAAAAAGGACACCTATGTTTAACCTTAGTCGCTTTGTGCGGGGGGGGGGGGGGTAACTCTCTCTAGTGTTGTTGCTTTAAAGGCTGGCTGGCTTGGCTTTGTGGGGGTAGAGCATGTTAGATACACTACAAATCGCCGAGCAGTGGCAGGCAAATAGCACCACGCAAGCCATCACAGAGTTAAATAAACTTTACACCACTTTAAAAGAGGGGTATGAAAAATACGCCCCAATCGAGCATAAATGGGTTTTACAAAACAGGACCTTTAACTCTAAAAACGAGGCACTTGACAAGCTTTCAAGGGTTTGCCAAGAAGAAATTTTGCCCCTTTGCGCGTATCTAGCTCCCGAAGATGCAGACTTACAAGCAGCGCAAGAGGTGTTGGAAAAAGGGCTATACAGGTATGGATCTTTAGAGGACTACCAAGCCCAAAAAAGTAAAATCAAAGAGGCGTTTAGTGCCCTTCAACAACATTTAGCCCCCTTTTTACAAGATGTACCGCAACTCTCACAAACCGAACAATTGCATGGTTGGTTTGTTTTTGTGGAGTTGGCAAGGGTTCGTTGTTTAGAGGCGTGGAAAAAGTTTTCCAAGCTCTATAAGGAGGATTGCAAGACAAAGGGGGAGAAAAGGGTTAATTATGTGGATATGCGGGAGGCGACTAAAGAGGCTCGTGAGGACTTTAGTCAATCTCAGGATCTTTTAAAAAATGGTGTTAAACAACTGTGGGCGAGTGCTGACCGCTTAGTGGGGGTGGTGGCGCTACGCAAAGGGGGATATGTCAGCTGTAATGATGAAGGCTTACAAAAGCTCTTGAAACTTAAAGAAGCTGTGCAGGCTGTGGCGAGCAAAGACTCTAAAATCCTAGAGATTAAAAAGACAGTGGAGCAAAAAATCGCTCTATGCCAAGAGGAATTGCCTAAGTGTATCGCCCTTTTAGAACAAATGGGAGATATTGGAGATTGGTATGATGAGGATTATTGGGAGCGAAGGAAAAAGCAACAGAAAATTGAAGAACCCTTTGGGAACTTGAGAGAGAGTTTAGACGCAAACATTGAAGCCTTGCTTAGAGCGTGCGATGCCAGTTTAGGCGTGGCAGTGGCACGCCAAGTTTTGTGGGTTGACAAGGCATGGGTGTCGTATTTGTATGATGAGTCTGGCTTTAAAGCTACCCTAGAAAAGGAAGTGTTAAGACCTTTAGAGCAAAATTTTAAAGATTTGGGGCTAAATCTCAACCCAAAATCCGCCCTAGATGCACTTAAAACCACATTGCAAGAGAATATAGTCCAAATCTCCACAGCCATTAAAGAAATTGATGAAGTCCATCAAGAACTTGTTAAAGAGGGGATTGTTACAAACAAAGACATTAACGCCCTTTGCGACCCTTTAAAGCCGGGCTTAGAGCCTTTAGAGGCGAGTTTAAAGGCGTTTGTGGCGAGCAGTGGGGATGAAAATATTGTCAAAATGGGCGAAAGGGCTTTAAACAATGTGGGGTCTGTGTCAAAACTAGAAAAATCTTTGCCACTCATAGAGGGCATTTTAAAAGCAAGTGGTGCCAATCGCCCACAATCTACGGCGATGGACTTGGCGCAAATCCGTGCCTTTTTGGAAGAAAGCCTACGCACAGAGCTCAAACGCAACAGCATTTGCGAGCATTTGGGTAATTTTGAGAGGGAATTAAAAACCTTGCAAGAGCGGGCACAAGAGTTGCAAATCGCCCTGCATAATGACCTAGAAAAAGAGCCCGACACCGAAAACTGCCAAAAAGCCTATGAAAACGCCCAAGAGTCTCTAAAAAATCTCTTGGAACTCTTAGACTCCGCCACTTCTAAAGAGCTAGAGGCTTTAAGTGTGGAGTTGGAGGCTTGGGAACAAGATTTAAGAAATCAAGCAAAAACCTACTATCAAGAGGAAGAATGCCAAGAGAAAACCCTAAAGGGTAAGGCATTAGAGGAGGCTTTAAAACCATCCAAAGAGAAGTTTAGACAAGGGGTGCTAGAGGTGTTGGGAGCACTAGAGCCTAAAATCTCTCGGTTACACACCGCCCTAGATAATCTTAAAGCTAGCCCCTATTTTAAGGGTTTGATTAAACCCCTTTGGTTTTATCAAGGTGATAATTTGAAAGCCTATGAAGACTATCTAGCAGCAAGCCAAAAGAATAACGCTGAAGCCTTTTTGGAGCTAGGCAAGATGTTCTTAAAGGGCGTGGTGGTGGTGTGCTCTTTAGAGAAAGCTAGAGAGCATTTTAAAAAGGCGACCAGCTTAGGCTCCATTCGGGCACTAACATGGCTGGGGCTCTCTCATATACCTGAAAATCCTAAAAAGATGAAAGAGGAAGATACTAAAAAAGCCACAGATTATCTTAAAAAGGCTTCACTTTTAGGCGATGGCATGGCAGAGGTGGGGCTAGAAAGGCTCCACTATTTTGGTGAAATCAACTGGGATAACAATAGGGTTCATTTGATCGACTGGGTTAGAGATGTTGAGGCAACGCTACTGAGTAAAGAGGTTGAGGGGGAGCGTGGCTACCTGAAGCACTTTTACGCAGGTGTTTACATTGATAAAGAGTGCGGCGTTGACACCGAATATAGGGAAAGATTCATTGACCCTTTCTTTGAGGAAAATGATAATGATTTAGACACGCCTTTAGTTGATGAGGGCTTTTGCGCCACCATGCAAGGACATGATGCCCACTTGCATTTAAGTCGGCTCAAAACCATTGAAGAGGTCTATGGCAAGCCCAAAAAAGATGACTATGACGATGCGTATGGCAACGCCGAAGGTGCCTATTCAAATGGCATCGCTTTAAGCAGTGGGCGTTGTGCCTTAGAATTAGCGCATTTGGAGTTAGAACAACTCAAGCACTTTAAAATGAATCCACAAAAAAAACAAAATGCCCTTTTGGAAGCCAACCACAGAGCGATTGGTTATCTTAAAAAGGCGCTAGAGTGGGGCTACACGGCGGCTTTAGATTCTCTTGGCAAAAGACTGGGAGATCAACAAAAACATTTAAAAGAAGCCCCCAAACACCCCTTACACGCTTTTTTAGCTAAATACGAAAGCGATTTTAAAGAGGTGGAGGCGATCATGCCCAGCTTCATAGACAAGTTTGTTGCTTTTGGAGGCAAGTTGGATGCCAAAGCCCACTTTTCACCCACATTTTGGCAACACCCAGAGTTAAAAAACCTAGAGGTCAAGGCAAAAGAAAAGCCCAAAAGCACCACAAAACCCCTATGGAAATATGGCAAAGACACCAAACAAGCCTTTAAAGATTACATGGAGGCTAAAGAGACAGGCGATGCTAAGGCGTGGCTGTATTTAGGGGTGATGTGCTTGCAGGGCGTGGTGGTCTTACCGGATCTTTATGCGGCGCAGGTGTGCTTTGAAAAAGCGAGGGATTTAGGCGAGCTTTTGGGACACTATGGCTTGCATTTGGTGGCGGGCCTTGACAACGCATGCGGATCGTCGCTCTTTAAGCATACCTGTAACTACCAACATCCCCTACAGCTTACAGAAATACAAGAGGGCTTGGAGCGTGTTTTCCCCTTAGATAGTTCCATCGATTTAGAGGCTCTTAAAAAGGCTTTGAAAGAGACAAGCGACAATTATTATTGTGTGGCGGATTGGGAGTGGGTGTTTGGAGAGGGGGCAATACGGGGCATATGGAATCATGGTGACGATGTCGTTGATGATGACGACGATGATGACGACGATGACGATGACGATGACGATTGGGACGACGACGATGATGATGATGACGATGGGATATACGAGTATTGGACGCAGGATAGACTGGCAGACATTTTAGAAAAAATGCAAGCCATATATGTCAGTGGTGCAGAGGATCAGTCCCTATATGCATGGAGAGGGCTGTTGCGCATGAATCAGTGGGAAGAATGTTGGGGCTTGGACTTTATGAAACGCTACGAGCAGGTCAGCACCCTGCGCTGGGAATCTAATGAAGCTTATAAGGATATCCAATACGCCATCGAACATGGGTTTGTGGATGGGTATTATTTCTTGGGGGCGTGGAGGAGGCAGAAAGTCCACTGGCAATCTGGCTTTTATTGGTCTTTACAATTCATGCGCAAAAAATATGGCGATGGGGGCGATGGAGGTGGAGGAGGGGATGACGATCTTTGTGAATATTTGGATGAGTTGTTCCCCGAAGACCCCGAAGATGATGGCAAAGAGTTTTACGCTAAAAAATGCCAGAAGAGTTTAGAAACAGGGGCTAAGGCGGGCTCGGTGTTGTGTGCTGTGGCGTTGGCAAACAAGTTTTTGAAGCAAGAAGATACAGATTTTAACAAGGCTCAAGAGTTGCTAGAACTGCTCACGCCCTTTTGGGAAGAACAACGCCACTATGGGGCTTTAGCGATGTTGCTTAAGCTCCTAGAGGTGCAAATCCCCCAATGCCAAGACAAACAAGCTCAAAAGCTGCAAAATAGGCTAGATGCCTACCTCGCCCATTTAGAAAAAATGGGTTGCGATCCTGGTGCATTGGAAGACAATTACAATGACTCTGAAGTGATGTCGTGGATGGTGTTTTAAGAGGCAGAAAAACAACAAAAGAATCAAGGATCACAGATGAAAAAAGAATACATAGAAATCACGCTAGAGATTTTAAAAGAGGCCAAAGGTCCTGTGTCGATTTACGACCTTTACGACCGCGCTGAAGAGCTATTGAAGGCAGGCAAAATCCAACACATGTATAAAAACAGCCAAAGGGCATCTTATCCCATCTCTCAAGCTTTTAGAAAGGGCGAAGACTTGCCCTTTGTGAAAGTTGCCGACTTTCCCATCACCATTGCGCTGAAAGAATATGCGGGGAATATGATCGTGGAAAACAATACACAAGCCAAACCCAAAAAAACGATGACTACGAACGCCGGTTACACCCCTTAGTGGCTTACTTTGCCTACCATAAATGGGGCACACACACCAAGACCATTGATCACACCAAGGCAATCAAGGCAAGGGCGGGCAAATTTGAATGGCTTTATCCCGATATGGTCGGGGCGAGCTTTGCCTATAAGGGCTTTGAGCCCGCTTTGCGTGATTTTGTAGAAAAGTTTGACAATTTGCCCTTAAAACTCTTTTCTTTTGAACTTAAACAAGAGATCACTTTAGGTACTTGCAGGGAGTATTACTTCCAAGCCATCAGCAACAGCTCTTGGGCGCACGAGGGTTACTTGGTGGCAGAGAAAATCAACACACAAGACAACGACTTAATGGACTTGCTCAAACGCTTGCATGCCAGCTTTGGCATTGGGGTTATTTTGTTAAACATCAAGGACATGCTCAAAAGCCAAGTGCTTTTAAATGCCCGTTTTAAAGAGAGGTTAGACCACACCATGCTAGGCGAACTGGCTAACAATAGCCCCGATTTTCGAGATTTTTTAAAAACCTTGATTCTTTACCACAACACGATTACGATGGACATGAGCGGACACACCACATTTCCGGGGTTTGATCCAGTGCTAAACTCCAAGAGCCTAGACGCGTACATCAAAACGGAGATTTTAAAAATCGAGCTCCAAGAGGAGTAGACCACTTTAACCCATGAAAGGAGCTGTGCATGTTGAGTGCTTTACCCCCTTAAAAAGTTGATAAGCCCTTATGGGCTTGGTTTGGGTCGGTTGTGAGAAGTGAAAATGAAATTTGAAGATAAATTGAGGAGAAAAAAATGGCAATTGCATCAGCACAAGTAAAAGGCTCTACACTCTTTGTGTACGATGAAAAAAACCACACATTGTTCACAAAAGTTATGGGTAAAAGCGACCAGTTAATGGGTTACACCTCTGGTGCTGTAACTGTCAAAATGCATAATACGATTTACACCTATGATGAAAAAGGACACACGATAAGCACTCGCCCTGCTTAAGTCTTAATCCGCCCCACTTAGGGCACGCCTTTAGGATAGCTAGGCTACCCACAATACAAATGGACTGAACAAAAACAAGCAAGCAAAAAAGTACAACTTAGGCCAAATTGGCTAGAATGCGTGCGTGTTACCTTTAATCTTTTTTAGCAACAACACCCATAAAGCCGCCGAAGTGCAAGCCATTTTAGGGCAGGAAGTTTTAGCCTACACGCACTTTTTAGGGCGTGTGGAAGTGATAGAGAATGGAGACAGCTTTGAAAAAAACGCCCACTTAAAAGCCCAAGCCCTGTATCCACTTTTAGCCGATAAATTACAAGACTTTTGCGTGCTGGCCGAAGATAGCGGGCTGTGCGTGCAGGTTCTAGGGGGCTGGCCGGGAATTTACAGTGCGCGCTTTGCAGGCATTCAAGCAAATGCTAAAGAAATCGCCAAGGGTGCTTTTATCCCCCCTAGCGTGTCTTGCAAGGATATGGAGAACAACCGCAAACTTTTGGCGTGCCTAGATGAGCTCAACTTAAAAGAAAGCCCTGCTAGCTTTGTGTGTGTGGCGGTGCTGTGTGGGCGTGTTAGGGGGCAAGAATTTAGCCAAAGCTTTAGGGGAGAGTGCTTTGGCAAAGTCGTTAAAGCCCCCCTAAAGCCCAATGCCTTTGGCTACGACCCGCTTTTTATCCCCAAGGGCTACAGCCAAACCATAGATACTTTAAAAGAGAAAAACCACATCTCACACCGCTTTTTAGCCTTAAAGCAAGTGCAAGAGTTTTTAAAAACTTTAGAGGCTTAAAACCCCCTTAGAGCCTTTATGCTCCACATACTCGCAATAAACTCGTATTTGTAGCCCTTGCAAAGATCCAAGACGCAACACATCAACATGCCACCCCCCTTGGGAGCAAAATGCGCCCAATCCACACCCACAATACGTGCCAAAAGTACTTAGACATCGCCTACGCCACACAATCACTAGCCCAAAAATTAGACATTTACCTACCTAAAGTGGGCACAGTTTAACCCTACGCCCCTTGACAAACACTAGGTGTCGGGTTTTATAATATAGAGTGCCCAAAAAATTTTGTTGTTTGTGTTGTGCAAGTTTAATTTTTTAGGTGCAGTTTTTTATCATACTTTAAAAGGACAAACATGCAACGCATCGAAGCCAAAGGTTTTGCGATTCATTCCAAAGATGGCAAGTTTGCCAAGCACGCTTTCACACGCCACGCTGTGGGGGAAAAAGATGTCTTGATCGACATCCACTATTGTGGGATTTGCCATAGCGACATCCACTCTGCTTACAGCGAGTGGCATGATGGCATTTACCCCATGATCCCCGGGCATGAAATCGCAGGGGTCGTTCAAGAAGTGGGCGCACAAGTGCATAAATTTAAAGTGGGCGATAAAGTGGGCGTGGGTTGCTTTGTCAACTCTTGCAAAGAGTGCACCCCTTGCCACGACCACCACGAACAATTTTGCCACAAAGCGGTGTTCACCTACGATTGTAAAGACCACTTCCACAACGATGAACCTCACATGGGGGGGTATTCTAATTGCATTGTCGTGGATGAAGACTATGTGATCCGCGTCCCCCACGATGCCCCTTTAGAGAAAATCGCTCCCCTGCTTTGTGCGGGCATCACCACTTACTCGCCTTTAAAATTCTCTAAGGTCAAAAAAGGCTCTAAAGTGGGGATTGCGGGCTTTGGGGGACTAGGACATATGGGTTTAAAATACGCTTTAGCGATGGGGGCGGAAGTGAGTGTGATCGGGCGCAGCAACGCCAAAAGAGAAATGGCGTTAAAAATGGGTGCTAAGCACTATTACAGCGATGTCAAAGACGCAAAGGGGGCAAATTTAGATCTCATCATCTCCACCATCCCCACCCCCTACAGCATGACAGACTACTTAAATGTGCTCGCCTATGGGGGGGAATTTGCCATTGTAGGCCTACCCCCAAGGGACAACCCAATCACGCTCAGCGCTTCTAACTTTGTGTGGCACGCCAATAAAAAGGTCTATGGCTCTTTAATCGGAGGGATTCAAGAAACTCAAGAAATGCTAGATTTTTCCATCTTACACAACATCTACCCCGAAATTGAGCTGGTGACAGGTCAGGACATCGACAGAGTGTATCACGACCTCACCCACTCTAACGCCCAGTTCCGCCATGTCATTGACATGAAGAGGTCGTTTGCTGATTGAGGCATCTAGCCCTAAAACCCACAATAAGGGGGTGCTTAGTCTAAGCCCACCCCCCACACCCCCCTTTGACAAACATTGGGTGTTAGGTTTTATAATCTCGTATCTTAAATATCAAGGAGTTTTTATGTCCCTTTTAGTCATCTTAGCCCACCCAGACCTAGCCCACTCACGGGTGAATAAAGCTCTCAAAGAAGCTTTAAGCTCTACAAGTGTGGAGATCAGCGATTTATACGCCCAGTATCCAAACTTTGACATTGACATAGCAGGCGAGCAGGATAAACTCATCAAGCAAAAAGCCTGGTGTTTCAATTCCCCATGTTTTGGTATTCTTGCCCTGCCTTACTCAAGCAATACTTTGACGATGTGCTGACTTATGGCTTTGCCTACGGCTCTAAGGGCAAAGCCTTAGCAGACAAAACATTTGCCCTTGCCATTAGTTTAGGGGCGCGTGAGGGGGATTTTCAAGGTAAATTTAGTTTAGAAAGTGTTTTAACCCCTTTAGGGCCATCAGCCACTTCATCGGCACCAAGTATGCAGCACCATTTTTAACCTATGACACCGGCAACTTGAGCGACACCGCCCTACAAGCCCAAGCTAGAGGCTATCAAGAGTGGGTTAAGGGGCTGGCGTGAGAGATATTTTTGAGCGGGATTTAAGAGGGGAGATGGTGAGTATGGATGAGCCCGAATTTCCTAAGCTTTATGGCGTGATCACCAACGCCCAAAAACTCATACACAAACTCAACACACAAGAGTTAAGCCCTGAAGAGATACGGGCCTTGATGGGAGAGCTGACGGGCAAGCCCTTTGATGCCACAAACACGATTTTACCGCCCTTTTATGTGGATTTTGGGCGCAATATCAACTTTGGTAAGCACTTTTTTATGAACTCTGCTTGTAGTTTTATGGATCGGGGAGGGATTGACATCGGCGATCATGTTTTCATCGCTCCCAAGGTGTGTTTAACCACGATTAACCACGACTCCAATCCCTACAACAGACGCACGACTTTTTGTAAGCCCATTGTGATTCAAGATCGGGTGTGGATCGGCATCAACGCCACGATTTGCCCCGGGGTTACCATCGGGGAAAATTCCATCGTAGGGGCGGGGGCGGTTGTTACCAAAGATGTCCCACCTAATGTCATTGTGGGGGGCAATCCGGCCAAAATCATTAGGCATATAGAGGTGCAGCATGCGTAAGGCTTTGGCTTATTTATTTTTCTCTCTTGCCCTACTCGGGGCACACACACAGCACAAAGGACAGAGCATGCAAGAAGTGCATAGACAAGCGGAGTTTCAAGAATTTCAAGGCACAAGCGACAAATTCAGCGGTAAGGTGCGTGTCCAAATCTTGTTTGGACCTAATCAATGGCGCAATTTTAGCGGGGGGATCGTGCATTTTAGTCCTAAAGCTAGAAGTGCATGGCACACCCACCCTGCAGGGCAAACCTTGTTAGTTACAGAGGGCGTAATTTACACGGGCACAGCCGACGGAAAAGTGAGCGTGGCGCACAAAGGCGATGTGATCTCTTGTCCGCCGGGAGTCAAGCACTGGCATGGAGCGGGGACACATACAAGCGGGGCGCATTTAGCCCTAACGGGGGATAAAAACGGAGAAAATGTCAAGTGGCTAGAAAAAGTCAGCGACACAGAGTACAACAAGGCGATAAACTCCCTAAAGCCTGCCAAGAATGCCTTTAATCCCTTTGCAAATAGCCCTTTAAAGAACGACTCGCAAATGTATCACACCTTCAACCATTTTGCCATGCAAGAGGCTTTTAAGACTTCGGGCTTGAGCGTGCCCGAATACAGCCAAATTTTATTAGCATCCTTAGTGGCTCTAGGCTCTGTACCCGCTTATGCGGGCGCGCTAGAGAGTGCGCTAGAGCATCAAGTCCGCCCAGTGGCTGTTCAAGAAATTTTATACCAAGCGATTCCCTATGTGGGCTTTGCACGGATGCAAGGCTTCTTAGAAACCACAAACCATGTTTTCCAAACTAGAGGGATTCACCTAGATTCACAAAAAGGGCTTTCATATACACAGAGGGCGCAAAGGGGTTTGGCGATCCAAAAAGAGATTTTCGGGCAAGTGATAGACCACATGAACGCTAACGCTCCTAAAGATGAGGCGCATATTTATCAATTTTTATCCGCGAACTGCTTTGGCGACTACTACACGCGCAAAGGGCTAGATTTACACTTTAGAGAGTTGCTGACTTTTGTTTATTTGCTCTCTTTAGGCGGAGCTGATAGCCAGCTAAAAGCCCATGTACAGGGCAATATCAACATGGGAAATAACCGCCCCAAACTCATTAGTGTCGTTACAGCCCTGATCCCTGTTATTGGCTACCCTAAAGCTCTAAACGCCCTAAAAGCCCTAGATATAACCACGGCACAACACAAAGAATAACATCCCAAAAGGCAGCACATGGCATACACAATCATAGAAGTAGAAAGACAAACGGGCATCTCTTCACGCAAAATCCGCTTTTGGTGCGATAAGGGGCTCTTCCCCTTCGTGCAAAGCGATTCAAACGGCGTGCGCTACTTTTCTAAAAGTGACATCGCGTGGGTGCAGTGGGTGCAGTGTTTGCGTGCATGTAACATGCCCCTAACAGAGATTAAAAATTATATCAATCTATCCAAACAAGGGCTAAAAAGCGCACCACAACGCAAAGGCATTTTACAAAAGCAACTTCAAACCCTGCGCGCCCAATTAGACACCCTGCAAAAGGCCGAGCAAAAAATCGCCCATAAAATCACGCTTTACACGCAAATGATCGAGGAGCAAAAAGACTTTTTAAACCCCTTAAGCCCCGCTTATAAAGATTCAAAATAACACTTAATAAAAGACAAATGCTCTTTTGCTATAGTAATGCGCCAAGCCTTGAAGAGTAAAAACTGAAAAATTGGAGTTTTCATGTATCGATTGAAAGTTTTTGGGTTAATGGCATTAGCCACGCTTGCCCTTGCAAAAGATCTAGACAAGACACAAAATACCCTAGATCATATGCCACCCCCTTTGATGGGCAAAATGCATCCCCTCAACACGCAAAATGTGGGGCGCAAATACCTAGACATTGCCTACGCCACACAATCGCAAGCCCAAAAGCTAGACATCTATTTACCTAAAGCGAGCAAAGCCCCCTACCCTGTGATCTTAGCCATCCACGGGGGTGGATTTGCCTTTGGGGACAAGGCTTCAGGGGAGGTTAATCCCCAAATGCACGCTTTGAAGCTGGGCTATGCGGTGGTGAGCGTAAATTACCGCCTTTCCAAAGAAGCTACATTCCCTATGGCGATTTACGACCTTAAAGCCGCCGTGCGCTTTATTAAAGCCCACGCCACGCAATACCATTTAAATCCAAATAAAATCATCGCGTGGGGGGATTCGGCTGGGGGCAATTTGGCTTCTATGCTAGGCACAACGGCGTTTCACTCCGAACTAGAGGATTTAAGTATGGGGAATGCCAAACAAACAAGCCAAGTCAATGCGGTTGTGGATTTTTATGGCCCCATAGATTTTAAAGTGATGGATACACAATTCAAGCAAAGCGGGCAACAACCACGCAGAAAACACAGCGTCAACACCCCCGACTCAGCAGAATCGCGATACATGGGCATTGCAATCCCTAAAATCCCCTATCTTGTGGAGTTTGCCAACCCCGCCAGCTACATCTCTAAAAACACGCCCCCCTTTTTTATTATGAATGGCTCTAAAGACCCCATTGTGCCGACAGAACAAAGCGTGCTTTTTACGAAGGCTTTGCAAAAGGTGTTGGGTAAAGACAAGGTGGTTTATATCCAATTGCCCGGCGTGGGGCATGGCGGCCGGGCCTTTGAGGAGCCTAAAAATTTAGCCCCCATCTTTGCCTTTTTAAAGAAGTGGCATTTAGCCCCCTTGCATTAACTTAACTAAACCCCCTTGACAAACACTAGGTGTCAGGTTTTATAATCCAAATCCTATCCAAATTTTAAGGAGAACACATGCAAAAACGACAATTAGGGTCTTTTCAGGTGAGCCCTTTAGCGCTAGGGATTATGGGGATGAGTTTTGGGTATGCAGGGGTGCATGGAAAAAAGGAGATGATCCAACTCATCCACAAGGCTTTTGAGCTAGGGATGAACTTTTTTGACACGGCTGAAGGCTACGGGGCTTACAATGAGGAATTATTAGGCGAAGCGATCAAACCCTTTAAAGATCAAGCGATCATTGCGAGCAAGTTTGGCATTTATCAAGAAAAAGAGGGGAGTTGGGATTTACGCCTAGATTCGAGCCCTAAGCGCATCCGCCAAGCCTTAGAGGGGAGTTTAAAACGCCTAAAAGTGGAGTGCTTAGACTTGTATTACCAGCATAGGGTCGATCCAAAAGTGCTCATTGAAGAGGTCGCTTCTACCATGCAAGAGCTCATCAAAGAGGGCAAGATCAAGGCGTGGGGCATGAGTGAAGCGGGCTTACCCAGCCTACAAAAAGCACACCAAATTTGCCCTTTAAGCGCACTGCAAAGCGAATACTCATTGTGGCACCGCGCGCCTGAGAAAGAGATTTTGGGTTTTTGTGAGGCAAATCACATCACTTTTGTGGGTTTTTCTCCTTTAGCTAAAGGTTTCTTTGGGGGCAAGATGGCTAAAAACGCCACCTTTGCCAAAGAGGACTTTAGAAGTGTCGTGCCTAAGTTTAACCCTGAGAATTTAGCACAAAACTACGCTTTAGTGGAGTTGCTGCAAGACACCGCCAAGAGCAAAAACGCCACGCCCGCCCAAATTGCCCTGTCTTGGATTTTACACATGCAAAAGGTAGTGATCCCTTTATTTGGCACGACCAAAGAAGAACGCCTAGTTGAAAACATCGGGGCTTTAAGTGTGCCATGGCAAGAGGGCGAACTCAAAGACTTTAACAAAAAGCTAGAACAAATCACCATAGTCGGAGAGAGATACCCGACAAATCTTAATGACAAGGTCGGCAAATGAAACAGCCTAACAACTCAAAACGCCGAACACTCTTGGCGAGTGCGCTCATCGGGGGGTTCTTTGCTCTCTCTTGGCATGCTAGAGGCTAGGGGGCATAAAGGCGCGCCTAAAAGTGCGCCCAAAAAGCGTTTTTTAGGCAAGTTAGAGGTTTCTTGTTTGGGGCTTGGCGTGCAAAACATGGGGCGCAAATACGACACTTCTGTGCCCTACCGCCCCGAAATGATCGCTGTGATCCGCCGGGCTTTTGAGGAGGGCGTAACTTTATTTGACACAGCTGAGGCTTACGGACCTTTTGAATCGGAGAGGATTTTAGGCGAAGCCGTTGCGCCTTTTAGAAAAAAAGTGGTGATTGCGACCAAATTTGGCTTTGACATCGATCAAAAAACGGGCAAGCGCGGACCCGGTCGCAACAGCAAACCCGAACACATTAAAGTAGTCGTGCATCATATGCTTAAACGGCTACGCACCGACTACATTGACCTACTCTACCAACACCGAGTCGATCCAGAGGTGCCGATTGAGGATGTCGCTGGGGTTGTGGGGGATTTAATGCGACAAGGCAAGGTTTTACACTGGGGGTTGTCAGAAATGGGGCTAAATACCCTAAGACGCGCCTACGCCACCTTGCCTGTGAGTGCCGTGCAGAGTGAGTATTCTATGCTTTGGCGGGGACCTGAAGAACATGTTTTGCCTTTGTGTGAGGAGTTGGGGATTGGTTTTGTCCCGTGGAGCCCACTAGGCGTGCAGTTTTTAACGGGCTGGATCGATAAAGATACCCGTTTTGCAAAGGGGGATTTTAGAGCGTTAGAAAGCCGTTTTGCGCCCGAAAATCTCCCTAATAATTTAAAATTAGTCCATTTGTTGCAAGAGTGGGCGTTAAAGAAAAACGCCTCGCCCGTCCAGATTGCCCTAGCGTGGCTCTTGGCTAAAAAACCCTACATTGTGCCCATCCCCGGCACCACCAATAAAGATCACATGCTGGCTAACACCGCTGCTAGCGCGCTCACATTAAGCCCTCATGAAATGCAAGAGATCGACACCGCCCTAAATGCCATCAACATTCAAGGCGCGCGCTTGCCCGATTTTGTGCAAGCGTATTCAGGGGTAGAAGCCCCGCTCAAAAAGTAGGGTCAATTAACCCCACGCCGCCACTTAAGAATGCCTTGAAGTGTTAGTGGGGTTTTAGCCCACAATCTTAAAATAATCGATAGATGGCGGTTGAGATTGTAACCAAACCAAAGAACAAAATAAACAGGTTCTGCCATAAATTTTTATATTTGTGTAATTGTGGGAATTTATAGATGGCATAAAGGGGCATTAAATAAAGGATAATGGCTAAAATGGGACCACCGATGGACTCAATGATTTCTAAGACACTAGGATTTTTATACGCCACAAACCAAGCCACGAGAAATGTAATCCATGCGGTGATCTTGTTTGCACGAGATAGAGAGATTTTTTGATTTGTGGCATAAAACAAGATTCGATTTAAACCTTCGCGCACCCCTAGATAATGCCCGAAAAAGGATTTTCCCATGGCGACAAAGGCGATGACGGGTGCAACCAGCGCAAAAGTTTTCATGTCTTTAAAGTGGTTGGCTAAGTAGGACAAAATAGGCAGATTTTGCTCTTTGGCTTCTTTAAACTCCATAGGGCTTAAACACATGGCGCAAGAGAAAACAAAAAACATCACCGTAACAATCATTAAAACATTGCTCCTGGCAATGATGTTAGAAGCCTTTTGATCCGCCTCCTCCCCATAGGTTTGCTTACAATGCACGGCAAGAGATGAGATGATGGGCGAGTGGTTAAAAGCAAACACCATCGTGGGTAAAATCAAGAGCATGACCATTCCTAAACTCTCCCCCCCCACGCCATTTAAGCTAATGTGCGCAAAAAGTGCGTTGTTCCATTTAGGGATGAGCCACAAGGCGCTAAAGACCAGCACGGCAATGAAGGGGAACACAATGGCGGACATGGTTTTAACCACAACCTCTTCACCAAAGCTCACCACGAACATTAAAACACCCACCGCCAAAAAAGAGAGCAACAAGCGGTTGGGCTCAGCCAAGCCCAATTGATGCACAAAAAAACTACTGATATTATTCGTGATCCCCACACTATACACGAGCAAAATGGGGAAAATTGCAAAGAAATAAAGCAGGGTTAGCAGCACCCCCCCAAATTTGCCAAAATAATTTTCCCCCACCACTGTGATGTCATCGCTCTTATCCGACCCGCCCAGCACAAAACGGCATAGGGCGCGGTGTGTCAAAAAAGTCAAAGGAAATGCAAGCACGAGCATGACAATCAAGGGGATCAAGCCCCCATCCCTGTATTAATGGGTAAAAATAACACCCCAGCACCAATGGCTGTGCCATAAAGACTTAAGCTCCATATCGTGTCTTCTTTATTCCATTTAGTCATCGCATCTCGCCTTGAAGTTTTTACAACCGAACATTTTAGTCTATTTTTGTGGAGAAAAAATGGAATGATCGCGACTTTTTTACAAAAGTAGACTTAGTATGCCACCATCTCATTTTTCCCTAGAATGGAACTAAGGCTTAAGGAGCTTTTTTGGGGGCAAATTTGACAAAACGCCATTTTTACCAAAAAAGGATTTTAAATGTGCCTTTTCTAAATTTAACCCCAAACCACGCCCTACAAGAGAGCGCACGAGAAACCTTTAATCAAGAGTTCGAAAAACTACCATATTGGGGAGCGTTATCCATTAAATCAGCGAGTCTCAAGACTCTTTAGGACGGCGTGAGCCTGCATAAAGGGCAAGTTAAAGGCTTTGGCGATCCCCTCCTTCGTGAGATAGCCCTGGTAGGCACTTAAAGCCCCTAGAGTGTTGGCAACCTCTTTAGCGTTTGCGCCCAAAAAGCCCTTGAGCCCATGTTCTAGAAAGTAGCGCAAATAGGGCAAGCTGGCTTGGCTGTAGGCGATAGAGCTTGTTTTGGCGACCACGCCGGGCATGTTAGGCACGCCATAGTGGAGTAAGCCCTCTTGTAAATACACGGGCTGGGAGTGGCTCGTTTGGCGGATTGTTTCTACACACCCTCCCAAATCGCAGGCCACATCCACCACCACGCCCCCTTTTTGCATGAGGGCTAAATGGCGTTTTAAAATGACTTTAGGCGTGCTTGTGGCGGTTACTAAAACCGCTCCCACAAGCCCCACCGCCCCGCTTAGCGCGTACTCAATATTTGCCTCATGCACAGCCAACACCTCTAAATGATAAAGATCTTTGTAAGGGTGGTTTTGCAACTTCAAGGAGTCAAGCTCCAACACCACGACATGCGCGCCTGCTTGGCTTAAAAACCTAGCCGCCTCTAAGCCCACCACACCCCCACCCACAACCACGACCTTCGCCCTAGCCTGCCCTGCCAGCCCGCCTAAGAGCACTCCTAACCCAAAGACCCCGGGCAAATGCTCAAGGGCAAGCAAATAATGCTGCACTAAGTGGGCGGCAAGTTGCCCCGCCACCACGCTCATGGGGGCGAGCACGGGGTAGTTGTTCTTGGGGCCGGCTAAGGTTTCGGTGCAAAGGGAAGCGATTTTTTTATCGATCAACATTTGTGCTAGGGACTTGTTGTAGGCTAAATCTAGGTAGCTAAAGAGAGTCGCCCCCTCTGTCAGTAGGGCGTATTCGTGCTCTAGGGGTTCTTTACACTTCACCACCACACTTTGCGCCCACGCCTCAGCTCGCCTAACAATCTTAGCCCCTGCCTGCTTATAAGACTCATCGCTATACCCGCTCATCAACCCCGCCCCCTCTTCAACCACCACTTTAAAATATGGGGTGATTTGCGCCACATCGTGGGGGACTAAGCCCACCCTAAACTCAAAATCCATGCTTTCTTTGACGAGCCCTAACATTGATCCCTCATTTCTAACACGACATCTTCTAAAAGCCCCCAAATGACCTCTTCATCGGGGTTTTTGCCATCCCACAGCTCAGGGTTGTACTCGGTGAGCTCCACCCCCACCAAGCGCGCTTTAAACGCCCTTAAAAGCCCATTTAACAGCTCTTTTAATTCCTCAGGGGTGAGCCCGTTATTCTCTCTAACCCCTGTGGAGCTAAAGATTTTGCCATCCAGCACATCGATGTCTAAACTCAAATACACCAAGTCCACGCCCTCTAGGCATTTAAGGCTTTGCGCCACCACGCTCGGGGTGTTCTGCCTAATCTCAGCCACGCTAAAAAGAGGGATAGAACGATCTTTAATGATTTTGCGCTCGCTTGTTTCCGTGCTTCTCACGCCAAAATAGACCAAATGCTTGGGGTTAAACTCTAACGCCCCTTTGGGCAAGTCTAAAGTGCATAGCCTCTCCCAGTATTCGATCTCTTGGGCGTTTAAGGCGTTTTGCCCTGAATGCGTCTTATTTAAGATCATGCCAAGGGGCATGCCATGCAGATTGCCCGAGCTGCTGTCATAGGCCGTGTGGATGTCGGCGTGCGCGTCTATGTATAAAATGCCTACGGTTTTATTTGGGTGTACTGAACGTAGGGCTTGGACGATCCCAAACGCCCCTGAGTGCTCGGCACTTAAAATGATGGGAAAGCTCCCCTTTTTAAACACCGCCCGCATGCTAGGGATCAAACTATCCTTGCAAAAGAAGTAATAATCCTCAAAGTTCTTGGCAAATCTAAAAAAATCCTTTAAGAAACACTGCTTTTGGCGGATCAAAACCATGTGCTCGCTGATCTCGGGGTGCTTTTCAAGCAGCTTTTCCTTAAGCCTAAGCACCCCCACACTGCTGCCGTGTTTGCTCGCGCCGATCTCAGCGGTTAAAGTCGTTAAAATCATTGAAATCTCCTTAATGTTGGCTTGCGCCTGAAATCCCCACGCCGCTTTGTGTCCTAAAATCTTGTGCGCTAAAGCCCGCCTTGTCTATCCGCGCTCGTGGGCTTTGATCGCATTTAGAAATGGCGTAAATCAAAATAAAAGTCAAGGGCATGGAAAAGAGTGCGGGGTGGTCGTAGGGGAAAAGGGCGTGGGCGTTCCCTAAGCTCTTGACCCAAATACTAGGGCTTAAAACCACCATCAGCACCACCATCAGCCCACCAAAAAGCCCACTGAATCAATCAGGCCGTCAAAACCATTGGTGAAAACTAAAGCCGTGATTCCTAAGAAGCTCGCCGCGCTCATGAAATCGCCCGTAATGGCTGTGCAATTTTGCAACCCCGTGATGCTCCCCCCGGCGGTGCAAAATCCGCTGGCACTTTGGCTTTTTTGCTCGAATAGTAGGTGATACAAAACGTGCTGAGTACAAAGAGTGCAAACATGGCGACAGCGGTGGGGTTGAACTCTTGCTTTTGCACTTGCATATTCTCTAACCCAGTCCCATTCAGGACACTAAGCCCGATGAAAATTAAACGAATGCGCCCCATTTTGCAATCCTTGCAGTGCACCGCTTTTTTGAAGTTTGTCTAAAATTTGCGCTTGATGGGTGTCAAAATGCTTGTTGGCCAAGAAGGTGTAAAGCCCTGTGAGCACGACACACAGCACGATCAAAAACACCCCCGCCACAATGCCTAAAGTGATCGCACTAGGTCCTAAGCGGTAGGCGAGCACTTGGGGAAAAAGCCCGATTCCTAACACAAACAAATAGTAACACGCAAAGACCACCCCCGCCAAAACCCACGACACCCGTTGGCGCAACGCTATAAAAGCCCTAAACTCAGCGATTGCCTTTTGCTTGTCTGCCATGTCTGTCCTTTCATTTTTCACCATGTTAACTAGATTAGACAACCGCACACCACAACTTGAAAGTTGGTTAGTGGGTTGGGCTGTGCTTTGGGGGGTTTGGTAACGCTATAGTGATAGTGTGTTTGTCTTATTAAATCCACTGGTTTAAAGCGTTGTTTTTTGCATGCCATACTTGAAAATCTTGTAAAGGAGAAACATGAAAACAGAAGTGGATTTAAACAGCGACATGGGCGAGTGTTTTGGACCTTGGATCATTGGCGATGGCGTGGATGATGCGATCATGAAACTCATTAGCAGTTGCAACATTGCGGCGGGCTTTCATGCCAGCGACCCCAATACCATGCGCCACTCTGTGGAAAATGCCCTAAAACAAGGCGTAGAAATCGGGGTGCACCCGGGCTTTAGGGATTTGGTGGGCTTTGGGCGTAGGCACATGGTGGCTAACCCTGTGGAGCTTACCAACGACTGCCTTTACCAAATGGGGGCATTGCAAGCCTTTTTGCACTTGCTAGGCGGGCATTTGCACCACTTCAAACCGCATGGCAGTCTATACATACACGCCAGCAAGGATCGCGATTTTTCTTATGCATTGATCAGCACTTTACACAAATACAACCCCCATTTACCCATTTATTGCATGGAGAACACACAGACGCACGCAGTGGCTAAGGAGTTGAAACACCCCTTTGTGCGGGAGTTTTACGGGGATCGCGACTATGGCGATGACGGGCAGTTGGTGATGGTGCGCCGGGCGCGGGGCTACACCCCTGAGGAAGTCGCCCAAAAGGTCTTGCAAGCGTGCGAGCAGGGCAGCGTGAAAAGTGTGAGTGGCAAGATGGTAAGCGTGGATTTCGACTCGGTCTGTATCCACAGCGACACGCCCGGAGCCCTTGCTCTCATACAAGCCACTAGAAAGCTCTTAGAAGAAAAGGGTATCAAAATCCAAAAACCTAAAATCCACACCGCTTAAAGGAGAATGCATGCACGAAGTCATCAGCCCCATACCCGGGACCTTTTATCGAAAGCCCAACCCCGATGCCGCCCCCTTTGTAGAAGTGGGATCACAAGTCCAGCCAGACACCACGCTCTGCCTTGTGGAAGTGATGAAAACCTTTAACGAGATCAAAGCCGAAGTGGCGGGCAAGATCGTAGAAATCAAGGCTGAGAACGAACAATTTGTCAACCCCGGCGATGTGCTTTTTGTGGTGGAATGAATGGCTTACACTCCACGCAAAATATTTAAGGTGTTGGTCGCCAATCGGGGCGAGATTGCGGTTAGAATCATTCAAGCCGCCCACGAGTTAAACATGCAGGCGGTGGCGATTTACACCGATGCCGATGCGGGCAATTTGGCGTGCCAGCTTGCCGATGAGAGCTATCGAGTGGGGGAGAATCTCGCCTATAAAAGCTATTTGAATATCGAAAATGTGCTGAAGATCGCCAAAGAAGCTAAGGTCGATGCGATCCACCCGGGCTATGGGTTTTTGAGCGAAAACGCCCTGTTTGCCAAGAAGGTAGAGGAGGCAGGGATTGTCTTTGTAGGGCCAAATAGCGAGACGATCGCCACGATGGGGGATAAGGCAAAAGCCTTAGAGCAGGCCAAGAAAAGCCAAGTGCCCACCATGCCAAGTACGCCCGTTTTAGAAAGCGTAGAGCAAGCCCTAGAGCACGCTCAAGGTATGGGCTATCCCCTACTCATTAAAGCCATTGCTGGGGGTGGGGGCAAGGGGATCCGCTTTGTAGAAAATGAAAGGGGCTTGAAAGAGCAATTTAGCGTGGCCGTGGCGGAAGCGGCCAGTGCCTTTGGCAATGGGGGGGTGTATTTAGAAAAGTATTTAGAAAACGCCAAGCACATAGAGGTGCAGGTGCTAGGCGATGGCAAGAATGTCGTCCACCTTTACGACAGGGAATGCTCCATGCAACGCCGTAGGCAAAAGGTGCTAGAAGAAGCCCCCAGCCCTAGTTTAGACAGCCAAACAAGGGAGGCTTTATGTGCGTGCGCCGTGCGCATGGCTAAGGAGGTGGGCTACAAGGGGGCGGGGACTTTGGAGTTTTTATACGACTCACAAAGCAAGGGGTTTTACTTCCTAGAAATGAATACAAGGATACAAGTCGAGCACGCCATTACCGAGATGGTTACGGGCGTGGATTTGGTGCGCCAAATGCTAAGGATCGCGGATGGCGAGCCTTTAGCCTACCAACAAAGCGACATTTCGCTAAGAGGGCATTCTATCGAGGTGCGAATCAATGCCGAAGACCCCAAAAATAACTTTTTCCCAAGCCCCGGGCAGATCAGCAAATTACAATGCCCCACAGGCTCAGGCATCCGCCTAGACAGCATGCTCTTTAGCGGGCGCACGATCCCCCCCTTTTACGACTCGCTCGTGGCTAAACTCATTGTCTATGACCAAACCCGCCCCTTTGCCCTAAGCAAGCTCAAAAGGGCATTGGAGGAATTTAAGATCGAGGGGGTAAAAACCACAATCGGGCTGTTTAAAGAGTTGATCCAGCACGAGAGGGTGCAACAGGGCGATTACAACATACACTTTCTAGAGGATTACATAGGAGGCAAGCATGGCGTTTAGATACAGCTTTGGGGGCGATACCTTTTTGTTTGTGGAGGTGAGTGAGGAGGGCATGTCCTTAGAGGCGTTTTTCTTAGCGATGGCGATTTGCAAAAAACTAAGAGAAATGCAAGTGGAGGGCATTACAGAGATTTGTCCGGCAAACGCGTCCTATATGATCGCCTTCAACCCCGACATTCTACCCCATACCAAAGCCCTAAAAATTTTGCAAGATTTAGAAAAAGAAGTCGTGGGGGCGCAAACCACGATCCAAACCCGCTTGATAGAAATGCCCGTTTTTTACAACGACCCCTACACGCACGAGTGTTTAATGGGCTTTCGTAACAACCACCAATGCAGAGAGCCCGGCTCCACTTTAGACCCTAACATGACCGACATTGAATACGCCCGCCAAACAAATGGCTATGCCAGTGTCGCAGAGTTCATAGAAGCGCATGCCAATAGCCCGTGGTTTGTGAGCATGATCGGCTTTGTCGCTGGCTTGCCTTGGCTTTATCAGCTAGTGGAGCGCAAAAAGCAAATTGAAGTGCCCAAATACCCCATAGCGCGCATAGACACCCCGGCTTTGACGATCGGGCATGGGGGGTGCTTTGGGTGCATTTATGCGGTAAGAGGCGGGGGAGGGTATCAAATGATGGGGATCACCCCAGCCCCCGTGTGGGACCCAGCGCAACGCCTGCCCTACTTTAAAGAGAGCATGGTGTTTTTAAACCCGGGGGATATTATCAAATTCAGCCCTTGCACTGAAGCCGAATACCATAGCTATGTCAAGCAAGTCGAAGAGGGGACTTTTGACTTAAAAATTTGCCAAACCCCTTTTTCTTTGCAAGAGTGGCAAGCCGACCCCACCGGCTACAACCAAAAAATCTTAAAGGTACTTGCATGAACACATTTAAAGTCTTAAGTCCGGGGATTGCAACTTTTGTAGAGGATTTGGGGCGTTATGGTTATTACCATTTGGGCATTCCCCCGGGGGGTGCTTTGGATCAAGCGTCTTTCATGGTGGCTAATGCCTTAGTGGGCAATGAGCCCAACGCTGCCGGGCTAGAAATGGCTTTAATGCCGGCAAAATTGGAGTTTGAAAAGGAGGCCCTGATCGCCGTGTGCGGGGCGCACACCACGCCTAAGATCAATGGGGAGGAAATGCCCAGCTACACCGCCTTAAAAGTGCCGGCAGGGGGCATTTTAGAGTTTAGCTACTTTAAAAAGGGGGCGAGGGCGTATTTAGCCATTGCTGGGGGGGTCGATGTCCCCCTTGTGATGGGCTCACGCTCCACTTACCCACTAGGGGGGATCGGGGGCTTTAAGGGGCGCAAATTAGAAGTGGGCGACATTTTACCCATAGGCACGCCCACAGGCAAACCCAGCACTAAAAGTTTAGACACCAGTTACCATTTGGAATTAAAAGAGATTGAAGAGCTTAGGGTGCTCTTGGGTTTGCAAGATTACAAGCTGACAGATCAGAGCCTAGACAATCTCTTTAAAGATGTTTTTGTGGTTTCCACACAGGCGGACAGGCTGGGCTATCGCTTTAAAAACGGGCAGAAATTCACCTACAAAGACCTACCCCAGCCCTTTGGGGCGGGGGCAAATCCTAGCAATATCACGGACGCTTGCTACCCCGTAGGCTCGATGCAAGCCCCCGGGGGTAATGAGCCGATCGTCTTGCAAAGAGACGCGCCCAGTGGAGGGGGCTTTGCCATGTATTGCACGGTCATTAGTTGCGATTTAGACCGCTTGGGGCAATTTGCGCCCAATCAAAAAGTGCGCTTTAAAGCGGTTAGCATGCAAGAAGCCCTAGAAGCTAGAAAGGCGTATCAAGACAGGATTAAAGCGATGGTGGAGAGTCTAGCTTAATCGGCTTGTTTTTCTTGCTTTTCTTGCACTTCTTTAAGTGCGGGGCTTAAGAAGACATCGTGGGTTTTTAAAAAGGCTTGCACGATGGCGGTGGAGATGGCAGATTGCAAGGACAGGGTGGCGTAAGCGTTGGTTAAATAGGACACATACAAGCGCATGCCCTCCTTTTCTGCCATAAGAAAGACTTTGGGCTCGGTTTCGATGGAGCGCAGGGCGTATTTGGTGCGCATTTTGGAAAGCTGTACGGCGGTGGTTTGGCTGTAATCTTTAGAGCATTCGGCGGCGATTTGTGTGGCGATTTCTTTCGCCCTTTCGTGGTTGGAGTCAAAAGTTAGAAAAAACTCCACGCTGTCCCATATGGTCTTTAGCCCTAAATGGCTGTAATTGGTGAGCAGCCCGCTAAAAATACAATTATTAGGGATAAAGACAATGCGCCCTGCTTGCCCGTTGTTTTTTAGGTAGGTTATGGGTGTTACCGCCTCAAACAGCGTGATGTAGAGCATGGAGATGTCTAAGACATCGCCCACATAGGTGTTGCCGTCTTTAGACACCTTCACCCGATCGCCCACATGCACGCTCCCCTTCAAAATAATGGTGAGCCAGCCGAGCACACTCATAAACAAGTCGCGCATGGCAATGGCAAAGCCCGCACCCACAAAGCCTAACATCGTAACAAGGTAGGATACATTTTCTAAATAGGCGAAAAGAAAAATCAACACCACCACATTGGCGTTGATGAAGTTGATCGCCTTGTTGATGGTGTAGGTGCGCTCATCGTTGTAAAGGTATTTGTGGCTAAGGTGTTTTAACACCCACGCTAAAACAATGCTGGCGCACACAATCAACAAGACATAGAAGAGTTTAAAAAGCTGGTCTTTGATTTGCGCCTTGATGGCTTGGGTGGTCTCCTCCATGTCCTTGTTGTAGGCATCTAGGCTGGCTTTGAGTAGGTTTTGGGCGTTTTCAAATTCAATTTGTTTGACTTTTTCGGCATATAGAGGGGCTTGCCACTTGCTCGGCTCTAGGGCTTGCAATTCTTCTAAGATTTTAAGTCTTTGATGGATGCTTGCGATGATCTGAGCTAATGCCTTTTGGTGTTGCTCTAAGGCTGCAAGTTTGGCATGCATGGTTTTGATGAAAGTCAAGCCCGTAACGATGGCTAGAGGATTGTTGATGTTGGGGACATTGGCGATGGCGGGCTTTTCTATGAGTCCCTTAAAGGGGTTACTTTTGTAGGATTCGAGCAATTTTTCTTGGTGTTGCAAGGCTTGTAGGCTGTGTTTTAGTGTGTTGGCCTCTAAGCTATTGCTATCAAGCTTTTTGAGGCTGTTTTGGATTTTAGCGATCTCTAAAGAGATTTTTCCATAGTCCTCAAAGTTTTTATACTTTTGTAGCCATATGCTGTCTGTCTTTTCAAGCTTTTTATTAAGACTATCTAGCTTTTGGGTAAGCTCTGGCACACTCTGGGCAAAGAGCAGTCCAAAGAGCAATAAAAACACACTAAAGCCACGCATGGAGTGCCTTCTGGACGATATTTTGATCGATGCCCTCTTGCGCCACAAAGTTGCCTAAACCTTTTGGCAAAACAAAACAAATGCTCTTATTATTCTTTTTATCCATTTGTAAATCCTTGTAAAAACTCTCAAAATTGGCAATGCGGTAGGGCAAATCTAGTCCATAGGTTTGCAGCAACGCTTGTATGCGCTCCTTAGTATCCTGCTCTAGTAGTCCAAGTTTGAGTGCTAAGGCGTTTGCCATTTGCATGCCAATCGCCACCGCCTCGCCATGTAAATGCGTACTGTACGCCCCCGCCTTTTCAATGGCATGCGCGAAGGTGTGCCCGTAGTTTAGCCCCATGCGTAGCCCCTCCTCCCTCTCATCTTGCGCCACCACTTGCGCCTTGATCGCCACGCTTTTATGAATGCCTAGTTCTAGGTGCTGCTCTAAAGGGTGGCTTTCTAGCCACGCAAAATAATCCTTGTCAAAGCACACCGCTTTTTTAACCATTTCGGCAATGCCTGCTTTGAACTCTCTTTTTGGCAGAGTTTTTAAAAATGTGGGGTCAATGTAAACTGCGCGTGGGGGGTGAAACGCCCCGATTAAATTCTTGCCATACTTATTATTAATGCCTGTCTTGCCCCCCACGCTCGCATCCACTTGGGCTAAAAGCGTGGTCGGCACAATTTGAAAGGCAATGCCCCTTTTATAAATGGCGCTGGCAAAGCCGACCATATCGCTCACCACACCCCCGCCTAAAGCCAACATGCCATCCTTGCGGCTTAAATTAGCTTCAAAAGCGGCGTTTAAAATTTCCTCCACACTCTCCCAAGTCTTGCACTCTTCCCCACTTGGCAGAATGTGGGTGAAAATATGGGGGGCTTGGAGTTTGTTTAATAGCGTGTCTAAATGCAGGGGGGCGACTATAGAGTCGCTCACCACTAACACCTTGCCCGTGTGGGTGATGGGCTTTAAGCTGCCGATACACACGGAGTAGCTAAAGTCTTTGGTCTGTATGTCTAGTTGCATCACTCCACCACCGGGATAAACATTTGGGGGTGGGTGTCGTTTAAAAACGCCACGCGCTCCAACTTGGCAAAAAACAGCCCCCAAAAGGGGCTTTTAATGATGCACGATTCAAAGGGCAAAAATTGCAAAACGGGGGTCTCTAGGCTCTTTAAAAACAGCACGGGGTTTTTACTTTGGGTACGGATCACTTTGATTTTCCTATTGTAAATGTGGGATAGGTAGCGGTAATTTTGAATCACCTCAATATTATAGCGTTTATCGGGGTCAAAGTCGTAGAGCAGCATTTTCAAATTCATCTGCGCGCACACATCAAACATCACCGAGGAAATGTCCTCGTTGCCCTCCATGCTTTTATTCAGCACCACGAGGCTTTTTTGTAGCCCCTTTAGCCCTGTGGCGTTGGTTTTAAAAATGGGGCTCACACTCTCAAACAACGCCTTGCGGTTCTCTTGGCGTTTAAAAAGCTCTTGACCCACCACCACAAGCCCGATTTTCTTTTGGCTATCTTTACGCAATTTTGCCGCAAAACTCAAACCCTTAAAGTCCAACACCACCCGAATGTTCTTATCCTCAGTGGCGCGGATTTGCTCAATCATGGCGGGATCTGTGGGATTAAGCACATGGATATAAAGCATGGCGCTTTTAAGCTGGCCGTGCAGACTCAAGGCTTGGTCTATATCCCTTTGTAAGGCCTCTTTAGATTGCAAGCACATATCGATGTATAAATAAAAATCCCGCCCAAAAGGCACAGGAAATTGCCCCACATTGCTCTTAACTTGCAAATAAACATTGTTCAAGGTTTCGGGATTGCCCGCCACTAAGAGCTGATCTCTAGGCTGGATCACCATAGAAGGGTGGCTTAAATGAAAGCCATTTTTACGATAAACCCCCACAATGCGGTAATCCTTTTGGCGCAAAGAGCCAATATGGCGGTAGGCAAAGACGCTCCCAAAGGGCACGCCGATCTCCATCACTTCGCCCTGCTCTAGTCCAAAGCCCTGTGGGACGCTGGGGACATTGGGGATTTGGGCGATAAATTTATTGGCAAGAATTTCGCTCGGGTCTAAAAACACAATGCGTTCGTCCTTTGCCCCCTCCCACTTCTGTGCCAAACTCACAAGGCGCACTTCTTTGTTTTTTTGGCGGACAATCTCGCACACCGCTTGTTGTTCCTTGACATTTTCAAGGAGGACAAGCGCATCACTCACATGCGCATCGATGAGTGGGTTTAGGCGGTAAGCGGAAGTGGGGTCAAAGACATGCACCTCAAAAGTGCTGGGCAGACTTGTGGGCAGGCACTCAGGGGCTTTGGTGATGACTAAGTAAAAATTATTGCTGAAATACTTAGACACCACCAGTTCCATGAATTTTTTGGCGACCATACCCTCAACAATCAAGGCAACTTTTTTCAACCCGCATTTCCCGACATTTTCGGCTATTATAACTAAAAAGATCAAGGTTAAAAATGGATTTTATCCTAAATGGCGTGGATAAAAAGGCAAGGGCGGGGACTTTAAAGCTAGCACATGGCAAGGTAGCAACCCCCATTTTCATGCCCGTAGGCACGCAGGCGAGCGTGAAAAGCCTAGATGCCATAGACTTACAAGCGCATTTATCCACCCCCATCATCTTAGGCAACACCTACCATTTGTACTTGAGACCGGGGGCAAGCTTAATCCAAAAGCTGGGCGGGTTACACGGCTTTAGCAAGTTTCAGGGTAATTTTTTGACCGACAGCGGGGGGTTTCAAGCCTTTTCTTTAAAGCACAACACCAAAGCCCATGCCGATGGCATTGTGTTTAAATCCCACATTGATGGCAGTTTACACCTTTTCACCCCCCAAAAGGTGCTAGACATTCAATACGCCCTAAACAGCGACATTTGCATGGTACTTGATGATTTAGTGGGTTTGCCCGCCCCTTTTAATCGCCTAAAACTAGCGGTAGAGAAGACCACAGAGTGGGCGAAAGCAAGCCTCAAGCACCACAAAATCCATGCGGGGGCGACAAACTATATTTTTGCCATCGTGCAAGGGGGCATAGATGTTGACTTGCGCCGCCAGAGTGCGCTAGAACTTAGCGCGCTAGATTTTGATGGCTACGCCATTGGGGGGCTGGCAGTGGGTGAGAGTGCCAAGGAGATGCAAGAGACCATCGCCCACACTACAGAGTTTTTACCCCAAAACAAGCCCCGTTATTTAATGGGCGTGGGCACGCCCCAAGACATACTCAATGCCATTGAGTTAGGCGTGGATATGTTTGATTGCGTGATGCCTACAAGAAACGCGCGCAACGGCACGCTTTTTACAAGCCTTGGCAAACTCTCTATCAAAGCGCAAGCGCAAAAGACAAGCGATGCGCCCCTAGACCCTGCATGCACTTGCTACACCTGCAAGCACTACTCTAAAGCCTACTTGCACCATCTGTTTAAGGCTAAAGAGTTGCTTTATTTTCGCCTTGCAAGCCTGCATAATTTGCACTTTTACCTAGAGTTGGTTAGGGGAGCTAGGGAGGCGATTTTAAGGGGAGAGTATGCGGACTATAAAACCTGCATGTTAGCGTGTTATTAGTCTTTTTGGTGGCGCAGATAGGCGGGGATGTCTAGGTCTACATTTTGGTAGTCATCTCCGCTTGCTAGGCGCAAACCCCCTAGCGTGCTTTTAGACAGGTTGGGCGTGTTGCCCTCGGGTTTGGACTCGGGTTTGTGCTCCTCTTGCTTTTCAAAGCCGGTGGCGACAATGGTCACTTTGATTTGGTCTGTCGGCATGTTGGGCGAAGTGCATGTGCCAAAGATCACTTCAGCGTCGTCATCTGCCATGTCGTTGACTGTCCCCATAGCGGCGTGGACTTCGGCTAGAGGGTAGTCGGGGTGGCACTCAAAATTCACCAAAACCCCCATCGCCCCATTGATGGAGATGTTGTCAAATAGGGGCGAAGTGATGGCGTTTTCCACTGCCACCGTGGCCGCGTTGACCCCTGTCGCCTCGCCAATGCCCATCAACGCCAAGCCCTTATGTCCCATCACGGTTTTCAAGTCGGCAAAGTCTACATTGATGTCATTCTCGCCAAAGTTGATGATCATCCCCGAAATCCCATTGACCGCCTTGGCAAGGACATTATCCACTTCCTTAAAGCTGTTGCGCATGCCCATACTCTTTTCAATGTAGCCCATGAGTCTTTCATTGGGGATCACCACGATCGAGTCGCTGACCGCCTTTAATTCTTTCAAGCCCTCTTCGGCGACCTTAGCGCGCTTCTTGCCCTCAAAACTAAAGGGCTTGGTCACGACAGAAACCGTGAGCGCTCCCGCATCCTTAGCCACTTGGGCAATCACAGGAGCCGCCCCTGTGCCCGTGCCCCCGCCAAGACCGGCTGAGATAAAGACCAAGTCCACGCCACTCACCGCCTCTTTAATCGCTTCGATGCACTCCTGGGCGGCTTGTTTACCGATCTCAGGGCGCATGCCAGCCCCCCTGCCCCCCGTAAGCTTCTCGCCTAAGCGGATTTTGTTCTTGGCATTGGAGGATTTGAGAGCCTGTCCGTCCGTGTTGGCGACGATCAAGGTGATGTCCTTAAAAGTGCCCGTGGCGATCAAGTGGGCGATCATGTTCGAACCTCCACCCCCCACGCCGATCACGACAATCTTCGCCCCATTGGTTTCAAAAACTTCTTCTACGCCTATGCCCTCTTCATGCACCATCGCCACAACTCATCCTTTAAAATAACTTGGAGAACCAGTCCAAAAGTCCGCTTTTTTTCTTAGGCATCTCAGGAGTTTGTATTATATCCTTTTTCCGCTCTTTTACGCTTTCGCCTACGCCCGTATTTTTGAGATTTGTCAAATCCGTCTCAATGTAATTGCGCTCTTGGGTGTAGGTGAAACCGGCGGGCAGAGCCTGCTTGTTTTCTTTATAGCGGATTGTTTTCTCGGAATCTTTTTCGTAGTTTGTGTGCTTACCCGCCCCGTACAAAATCAAGCCGATCGCCACGGAGCTTGTGGGATCTTTGAGTTCCTCAGACAAACCGCTCAGCTCCACCGGCTTGGCAATACGCACGGGGATATTGCCAAAGATCACTGCGGCGACATTTCTAATCCCCTCTACATGGGTCATTCCGCCGGTCAGCACCACACCCCTACGGATACTGTCTTTCAAATTGCTTTTCACCAAACGCCTATGGAGCACATCAAAGGTTTCAACCACCCGCGCGCGGATGATGTTGTGCACGAGCTGCAAGGACAAGCGGTTTTTCTTGTTCTCTGCCCCGATGTCGGGAACTTCAATCTCTTGATCGCTCTCTTCAGCCATGAGATTGCCATATTGCCTTTTGATGTATTCAGCTGTGCCTAAAGGCACTTCTAGCACGCTGGCTAGGTCGTCTCTTATGTGCTCCGAGCCCACATTTAAGTAGTTGTTAAAGCACATCGACCCACCCTCATAGACCATCATGTTACAAGTCCCCCCACCCAAATCAATGCACGCCACGCCCAGGGCCTTGTCATCTTCATTCAACACAGCAATGGAGGCCGCATAGGCACTCAAAACGACATTTTCGATCTTCACGCCCGCAATTTGGATCGTGCGGCGCAAGTTTTCTAAACTGCTGCGCTGCACTGTAACAATGTGGGTTGAAACTTCTAAACGCGATCCGCTCATCCCCATCGGGTCTTCGATGTTGTCTTGATTGTCTAGCTTGAATTGGTAGGGCAAAATGTGGATCACCTCATAGCCCGTGGGGATGTGTGCGCTATGCAGGGCGGTGTCTAGCACGCGGTTAATTTCTTTAAGCGTGATTTCATTATTGGGGACATTGATCAAACCCGCACTATTCACGCTCTGCGTGCACGCCCCCGAGATAGACACGATCGCCTTTTCCACAAAGGCTAACCCCGCCATGCGCTTGGCATCTTCAATCGCCTTTTTGACGACCTCGCCCGCTTGGCTGATGTTGCTGATATTGCCCTTTTTCACGCCCTCGGATTTATGCACGCTCACACCGATCACCTGCGGCGTGCCCTCTTTCAATTCGGCGATGATGGCGCAAATCTTGCTAGAGCCGATGTCTACGCCCAAAACGATGGGATTCAAGGGCGGCTCCTGGCGTATAGGGTGATTTTATAGCGTTGTTTCAACATGGCAATCAATGCCCCGTCTAGGGCTTGGGCTTTGAGGTTTTGCGCCATTTGTTTTAGATAGGTGGTGTTTTTCACTAGGTGTTTAAAGTCTTGGGCGTAGACCTTATACAGCACTGCCCTAGGGCCCTCTAAGAGCGCAAAGCCCTCTTGATAGGGGTGTTTAAAGATGTAGTCTACGAGGGCCTTGGAGGGCTTTTCGCCCAAGTCGTGGATGTTGCCTTTAAAGTCTAAATTCAACAACCCGATGTCGCTACCCTTGAAGGTGGGCAGTTTTTGCAAGGCTTCTTTTTTAAGCTCCCTAATTTGTGCTTCTGTTTGCAGAATTTGGGCGATCTTCGCCCTAGCTTCAACAAAGCTTTCAAGCGCACTTGCGTTTTTCTCCACAAGTTTTAAAACCACCCATCCCTCTTTGTAGGGCAGGGGTTTTAACACCTCACCCACCCGCATGGACTCGATTTTTTTATTGATGTCCTCGCCGTAAGGCAGGGTGGTGAAGGTTTCGCTTTCGGCTTTAAGCTGCCCCTTTTTTAAGGCTAGGTAGTCTTTGAGGGCTTGCTCTTTGGCCTTGTCGCTGTTGTAGTCTTGGCGCACTTCTTTTTCCACTTTGCTAAACTCTTGGGGCTTGCCTTGCAAAGTGTATTGCTCTTTGTGTTTGTTGAAGTAGTCCTTTAAAGTGCTCTCTTTGGGGTTGTCCTTGGCAGACACTTGTAGACTGGCTAACGTGTAGCTTGTGGGCTTTTTATAGTCTTGCTTGTGGGCGTTGTAATACGCCTTGAGGCTCTCTTCTTTGAGGGGGACTTCTTTGGGCTCTAACACCTCAATACGCACCCGATCTTGCAAACTAAGGGGGAGCATGAACGCCTCTTGCTCTAGGGGGGTTAGGGCTTGGGGGAATAAAGAGGCAATTTTTTTGAGTAATAGGGTGTTTTTCACATTGTCTTCAAAGGCAGCGGGGCGGAAGTTGTTCTCTTGCAAGAGCTTTTTATACAGCCCCTCGTCAAAATGCCCGTCTTTTTGGAAAAGCTCGCTTTTTTGAATCTCGGCGACAATCTCGCCATCGCTCACCCCTAGCCCCAAATCCAAAGCGAAGTTTTTCAACAAGGCTTGGTTGATGAGCACATTCAAGGCACTGCGCTCTAACCCTAGGGCCTTGATCTCTTTTGCGCTCAAGTCCTTGAAGTTGGGGATGGATTGGCTGTAAATGTCTAAGAGTTGCTTATGTTCTCTAGCCAATTCTTCTTGGCTGATGGCGATTTGCCCCACTTTTGCCACGCTCCCGCCGGCCAAAGAGAAGTTGTACTGCCCCCACCCGATCATGCCCGCAGCCACAAAAGCGATGGTGCTGATCCAAATCGTGACCACCAAGTATTTTTTGTGCTTTTGCATCCACGCAATCATAGACCCTTACCCTTGTTACGCAATTTCACCATAAGCTCTAATTTTATAAGAATTTCACTAAAATATTGCTAAATTCTTTATCTTGTTAGGCGGAAAATGCCGATTTAAAGGGTTTGTATGCCAACTAACGCCACATGGCACGCTTTAGACTTCAAATACGTTTGGCACCCGTGCAGCCAAATGCACGATCATGCCCACTTGCCCCTATTACCCATCAAGTCCGCTAAGGGGGTGTATCTCTACGACTTTGAGGGGAAAAGCTACATCGATGGAATCAGTTCGTGGTGGGTGAATTTATTCGGGCACAACCACCCCTACATTAACAAGAAACTCAAAGAGCAAATAGACCAGCTAGAGCATGTCTTATTAGCGGGCTTAACCCACCCGCAGGCCATTAATTTAGCCGCTAGATTGTGCGCTTTAAGCGGGTTTGATAAGTGCTTTTTTGCCGACAACGGCTCGGCGGGCGTGGAAGTGGCGTTGAAAATGAGCTACCACAGCCACTTACTGGAAGGCAAACAAAAGCCCAAATTCCTCTCCCTAGAAAATGGCTACCATGGCGAAACTCTGGGGGCTCTTAGTGTGGGGGGCGTGGGGCTGTATAAGGACACCTACAAGGGGATTTTTTGCGATCAACTACAAACCCCTGTGCCCAAAGATGAAGCCGACGTCCAAAGAGCCTTGCACGCCCTAGAAAAGATTTTAGAGCAAGAACACCAAAACATCAGCGCCTTCATTTTAGAACCCTTGATTCAGTGTGCAGGCAACATGCATTTTTACAGCGCAGACTTTGTCAAACAAGCCACACAAATGTGCCAAGAGAGGGGGATTTTGGTGATCTTTGATGAAATCGCTGTGGGCTTTGGGCGCACAGGGAGTTTATTTGCCTTTGAGCAATGCGGCATCAAGCCCGATTTTTTGTGCTTATCTAAGGGCATCACGGGGGGGTATCTGCCCCTGGCGGTGGTGCTCACAAGCGATGGGATTTATGACAAATTCTACGCCCCCTACGAGCAGGATAAAAGCTTTTTGCACTCACACAGCTACACGGGCAATGCTTTGGCTTGTGCGTGCGCTAACGCCACGCTGGACTTATTTGAGCAGGGCGTGGTGGAACAAAACAAGACGCTCAGTAGAACTATCCAAACCTGTATGCAAGAGCAACTAGAAGGGCTAAAGGGCGTTAAAAATTTGCGCTCATGTGGCATGGTCTTTGCCTTTGAGCTAGAGGGCTATAAGGGCAGCCAACGCCTAAGCCTTGCGGTGTTTCAAAAGGGCTTAGAATTTGGCATCATTTTACGCCCTTTAGGCAACACCATTTATTTCATGCCCGCTTACACCATGAGTCCCGATGAAGTCTTAAAAAGCGTGGGGGCAATGGTGGGCGTGGTGCGTGCCTTGACTTAAGGCTATTTGTTGTAAAATGCGGCCTTTTGGCACTTATAGATTTGAAGGGATTTGAAGGGAGTTTATGCAAAACAAAGAGCACTCTAAAAAGCGTGTGTTGGTGAAGTTTTCGGGGGAGGCTCTAGCGGGTGAAACCCACTTTGGGATCGATATACAAATTTTAAGCTACATCGCCAAAGAGATCAAAATGCTTGCTGACAACGGCATAGAAGTTGGCATTGTGATCGGGGGCAACATCATTCGGGGGTGAGTGCGGCTAAGGGGGCATTATTCGGCGCACGAGTGGGGATTACATGGGCATGTTGGCGACAGTGATCAATGCGGTTGCGATGCAAGAAGCCCTAGAGCACATGGGGCTGGATGTGCGGGTGCAAAGTGCGGTGGAAATCCAAGAAGTGTGCGAAACTTACATCCACCGCAAAGCCATTCGGCATTTAGAAAAGGGGCGGATTGTGATCTTTGCTGCGGGCACGGGCAACCCCTTTTTCACCACCGACACCGCCGCCACACTCAGAGCTATTGAGATCGGGGCAGATTTGATTGTCAAAGCCACGAAAGTGGATGGGATTTACGACAAAGACCCACATAAGTTTGAAGATGCCCAAAAAATCGATGTCATGGGCTATAATGAAGCACTGATCGGCAACATTGAAGTGATGGACGACACCGCCATCTCTTTGGCCAAAGATAATAAGCTGCCTATTGTGGTCTGCAACATGTTTAAAAAAGACAATTTGTTGCATGTGATTAAGGACCAACAGGGCGTGTTTTCTATGGTGAAATAACTAAAAGGACGACAGATGAGAACAGAAGAAATTGTGGCTAAGGCTTTGGATAAAGTCAATGGGGATCGCTATATCCTCTCCAATTTAATCTTTTCACGCGTCAAGCAGCTAGGTGCTGGGGTGCAACCCCTCGTGGCGATGGATGTCAAAACCCACAAGCCCACCGATATTGCCATTTGCGAAATTGCGGAGGGAAAGATCGGTCTCGACTACATTGATGAAAGACTCTAAACCACCCCACTATGGCAGATTAGGCGAAATTTTAGAGCTCGTTAAGGACATTGCGAGCCCCGATGAGGTGCTTGATGTCTTAAAAAACACCACCACAATCACCCCAAAAATCCAAGAAGCCCTAGACTTAGCCACCCACTACCACAAGGGACAAAAACGTAAAGGGGGTGCGCCCTACATCACACACCCAATCAGCGTGGCTTGCATCGTGGCTTTTTGTGGGGGAGATGAGGCGATGGTGTGCGCTTCTCTCTTGCACGATGTCGTGGAGGACACGCCTTGCAATCTTGAAGAAATCCTTGATAAATTCGGTGAAGATGTGGCGAATTTGGTGGACGCGCTCACCAAAATCACAGAAATCCGTAAGGAAGAACTTGCCTTTGACCCTGAGAATCCCCACTTGCTCTTAACGGCCCTCACCTTTAGAAAAATTTTAGTCAGTGCCATTAAAGACCCCAGAGCTTTAGTGGTGAAAGTCAGCGACCGTTTACACAATATGTTGACCCTAGACGCGTTGCCTAGAAACAAACAAATCCGCATTTCTAAAGAAACCATGGCCGTTTACGCCCCCATCGCCAGCCGTCTTGGCATGTCTACGATCAAAAACGAATTGGAAGATAAATGTTTCTACTACATTTACCCTCAAGATTATAAGAGCATTCAAGATTATCTAGAGCAGAGCAAGCAAGCCCTGTTTTTAAAGCTCAATCAGTTTGCCAGCAAGTTAGAAAAAATGTTTTATGAGGCGGGTTTTGCTGAAGGGGATTTTAAAATTGCCACGCGCATCAAGCGCCCCTACTCCATTTACCTCAAAACACAAAGAAAAGGGGCGGTGAGTAAAGACGAGATTTTAGATTTAATGGCGGTGCGGGTGCTTGTAAAAGCCCCCCTAGAGTGCTATAAAATCCTAGGGATCGTGCATTTGCACTTCAAACCCATTGTTTCACGCTTTAAGGACCACATCGCCCTGCCTAAAGAAAATGGCTACCAGACGATCCACACGACTATTTTTGACGAGTCAAACATCTATGAAGTGCAGATCCGCACTTTTGACATGCACCTAGGGGCAGAGTATGGCAACTCGGCGCACTGGAAGTATAAAGCCGGGGGCGTGGAGAGCGAGCATTTAAAATGGCTGCACAATTTACAATACCAAAGCGAAGAGTCTAAAGAAAACCCTCGAGAGTTTTATGAGCTGGTGCAAAACGATGTGTTGTACCGCGAAGACATCACGGTGTTTTCGCCCGGTGGGGACAGCTACACTTTGCCCGCCGAATCGATTGTGCTAGACTTCGCCTACATGATTCACAGCGAACTGGGTGATAAAGCCGAAACAGCCTTTGTCAACAACAAAAAAGTGAAGTTGAATGTCAAGCTTAGAAGTGGGGATGTGGTGAAAATCATTAAGGGTCAAGAGAGCATCCCCCGCTTTACTTGGATCAACCAACTCCGCACCACGCGGGCCAAAAACCATTTAGAACGCCTGCAAAAGAATCGCCTCAAAGAGATTGACGCAAAAAGCATGGTGAATATTTTAAACACCATTTTTGAAACCTCCATTTTTGGACCAGACATCGGTCCCAAGCAATACACCACCTTTGAGAAAAAGCTCGCCGAACATGGGGTGGATCTTAGTTTGAGCGAAGCCATTAAGAGCATTAATGGGCTGAAAAAGCTTGTGGAGCAAATCCAAGAGAAGGTGCAAGGACATCCAAACCCCCACCACCGTCCCGAGCCAAGACAATTTGGCTTTTTAATGAAAAATCTTATGCAATTTAAATTCGGGCGTGTTTTGGGTTTGCCTGCCCCGCACATCGGGCTTAAAAAATGTGATTTAGACCACTTCATCGTCTACGCCAACCCCCACACACAGATCAGGCAAGTGCTCTTCAACGATTGTTGCCACCCCAAAAAGGGCGATGACATCGTGGCAATCATGCCTAGCATTAAAGAGTATAAGGTTGTGGTCCACACGAAGGTTTGTAAGATGGGGCATGCCGATATTAATGTGGGTTTGCCAATGGTTTTTATCAGTTGGAGTAAGAAGGACAAGGAGATTTACAAAATCAACATTTATATCGGCAGCACCAGGGATAGCCTTTTACAAGTGCTCAACTTGTTGAACAAAAACGACTGTAACATTGTAAAGATCCAGTACGCCAGCCATGGGCAATACTCCACGAGTTGCGAGATTCTCTTTGAATACACGGGCAAGAGAGAGATTGGGGAGTTTAAGGACATGCTCACCCACAAATATAAAGACCGCCTTACAGAGTTTATAAGTATCAAAGATGCCTATCAGGATTAAAGGATGGATATGAGCGTTACAGAAGCAATGTCAGATATTGCAAGAGGCATGAGCGAGTGCATCGGTTTGGAGTATCTGCAAAGTCTCGTGGAGAAGTTTTATGCCACCGGAGAGCGTTTTAGTGCCAAGGCGGGCTTTGATCCTACCGCTCCCGATTTGCACCTAGGGCATGCCGTGCTTTTAAACAAGCTCGCCACCTTGCAAAAACACGGCGCAAGGGTGCAGTTTGTAATTGGGGACTTCACCGCCACCATCGGCGATCCCAGCGGCAAGAGCGAAACGCGCAAAATTTTAAGCTTTGAGGAAGTGTTGCAAAACGCCAAAACCTATAAACAGCAGGTATTTAAAATCCTAGACCCCGCCTTAACCGATGTGTGTTTCAATTCCAAGTGGCTGCGCCCGCTGGGCGCGGAGGGCTTGCTGGTATTGACTTCTAAATTCTCAGTGGCTAGAATGCTTGAACGAGATGATTTTGAGAAACGCCACAAAGAGAAAAAGCCCATTAGCATGGTTGAGTTCATGTATCCCCTTTTGCAAGGTTACGACTCGGTGGCTTTGCAATCCGACATCGAATTGGGGGGCAATGACCAAAAGTTTAATTTGCTTGTGGGGCGGTTTTTACAAAGGGCGTATGGGCTCTCTAAAGAGCAGGGCGTGCTGACCATGCCCCTTTTGGAGGGCTTGGATGGGGTAGCTAAGATGAGTAAGAGTTTAGGCAACTATATCGGCGTGAGCGAAGAGCCAAAGAGCATGTATGCCAAGCTTTTAAGCATCAGCGATTCTTTAATGTGGCGTTACTATGAGCTTTTAAGTAGTAAAACGAGCGCACAGATCGCTAAGATTAAAAGTGGGGTAGAAAAAGGGGATTTGCACCCAAAGGCGGTGAAAGAGGATTTGGCCCTGGAGATCACTGCCCGCTTGCACTCTCAAGAGCACGCCACAGAGGCAAAGGCCGCTTTTGATTTGGTTTTTAGCCAAAAGCAAATCCCTAGCGATTTGGCACAAATGGAGTTTAGTGCAGGCGTTTGGATCGCCCAAGTGCTCAAAGAAGCGCGCTTGTGTCCCTCCACTTCGCAAGCTAGACGCGACATTAAAGCAGGGGGCGTGAAAATCGATCAAGAGGTGCTTTTGGACGAGCAATTTTGCTTTACTCCCGGCACTTATGTGGTGCAGGTGGGTAAACGAAAATTTTTAAAAGCCATCATCCACTAAAGCAGGACACATGACTTCCACATTAAAACCGCTCAAAATCGGTAAACACACCATCCAATACCCCATTTTTCAAGGGGGCATGGGCGTGGGGATTAGTTGGGACGAACTTGCGGGCAACGCCGCCAAAGAGGGCGTTTTGGGCGTGATCTCAGCGGTGGGCACGGGCTATTATAAAAACATGCGCTATGTGGAGAAGATTGTGGCAAAAAAGCCCTTTGAAGCCCTGAATTTTTACTCCAAACAAGCCTTGATGGAAATCTTTAAAAACGCCCGGAAAATTTGTGGGTCTAAGCCCTTGGGGGCAAATATCCTACACGCCATCAACGAGTACGGGCGGGTTGTTCGAGATGCTTGTGAGGCGGGAGCAAATGTCATCATCACGGGGGCGGGACTGCCCACGAACATGCCCGAATTTACAAAAGACTTCCCCAATGTCGCCTTGATCCCCATCATCTCCTCCATCAAAGCCTTACAAATCATCTGCAAGCGTTGGAGTGCGCGCTATAAGCGCGTTCCCGATGCTGTGATTGTGGAAGGGCCTTTAAGCGGCGGACATCAGGGCTTTAAATATGAAGATTGTTTCAAAGAGGAGTTTCAGCTAGAAAATTTAGTCCCGGGCATTGTGGAGGCGGCCAAAGAGTGGGGGGACATCCCCATCATCGCCGCTGGGGGCATTTGGGACAGGAAGGACATCGACACTATGCTAGGTTTGGGGGCAAGTGGGGTGCAAATGGCGACTAGATTTTTAGGCACGAAAGAGTGCGACGCCAAGGTGTATGCAGAGATTTTGCCTTCATTAAAGAAAGAGGACATTTTGCTCATCAAATCCCCCGTAGGCTACCCTGCCCGCGCCATCAATACCGGGGTTTTGGAGCGCATTAAAGAGGGCAACGCCCCTAAAATCGCTTGCGTGAGCAATTGTGTGAGCCCTTGCAACCGAGGCGAGGAAGCCCGCAATGTGGGCTATTGCATCGCCGATGGACTCGGGCGGGCGCACCAGGGCAACCGGGCAGAAGGCTTGTATTTCACAGGCGCAAATGGATACCGCATCGACAAGATCATCAGCGTACACGAACTCGTGCAAGAGCTGATCCAGGGTTAAAGGGTGCGCTTCCTTTTCCTCTGCCTTTTTGTCTGCAGCCTAGGGGCGCATGCGCTCAAAATCGTGGATGTCGTGCCTTTTGGAGTGAGTTCGTTCCGCATCACTTTCAACATGCCCATCAGCCACCGCATGGTGCAAGAAACCCGCCTTACACATTTTAAAGCCTTGTTGCGGGTGCAAGCAGATCTCTTGCCCCCGCCTAGACGCTACCATTTTGCCAACAAGAGCGTGATTAAACTCGCCCACCACCACAAAACCACGCAAATTTGGATCGCCTGGAACAAGAACGCCACCTACAGCTATAAAATCGCCCACAACCATTTATATATCTTTATCCAAACCCACCCCCTTGTGCGCCAAAAGGTGCGTCCCCTTGAGTCCAACCCCAAAGAGTTGAAGCAGTTTAAGGTGGTGATCGACCCCGGGCATGGCGGGCATGACTGCGGGGCATTGGGGGTAAACCATGTTTGTGAAAAACGCATTGTGCTGGCTGTGGCTAAAGACTTACAACAAGAGTTGGTTAAAAGGGGCTATAAGGTCTATATGACGCGCAAACAAGATGTTTATATCAGTTTGAAAGCCCGCACCGAGTTTGCCAACGATAAAAATGCCGATTTGTTTATCTCCATCCACGCCAACTCTATCCCCAAAAATGCCCCCACCAACCCCGAGGGCATTGAAACCTACTTTCTCTCCACTGCTAGAAGCGAGCGGGCGCGCAAGGTGGCCGAACAAGAAAACCAAGACGATGTCAAAGTCATGGATTACTTTTCTAAGCTTTCCTTTTTAAATTCTCTTAACTCGCAGCGGCTCATTATCTCTAATAAACTTGCCATTGATGTGCAGTTTGGAATGTTAAACAAGTTGCACCAACACTATAAAGGTGTGGTGGATGGGGGGGTGCGCGAGGGGCCTTTTTGGGTGCTGGCGGGAGCTTTAATGCCTTCTATTCTCATTGAGATTGGCTATAATTCCAACCCTAAAGAGTCCAAACGCATTCAAGACAAACACTATGAGCAGTGGCTCGCACAAGGGATTGCCGATGGCGTGCAAAGTTTCATTAGCAAAAACTACTGATGCATAAACCCACGATCGACCAAATGGTGCTCTCCTCGCTCTTTTTTGTGCTCTTTGTGATCACGGCTTTGGCCCTGCTATGCACAAGCTTTAGCCACTCGTTTTCGCAATTCTTTGGTATTTTAAACAAGGGCTTTTATAAGCCCTTGATTTGGGGGTTTTATTTATGCGGGGCTGTGCTCTCCTTGGTGTATCTCTTGCGCTCTTTGTGGCATAAAGAGGGCTTTTGGCTAGCTAGGGTGGGGGCGTTGGCAAGCGGCGCGCTCTTTATTGGCTTGTGCCTACACCCCCCAAGCCCTAGCCCGCTTCAAGGCTTTTTACTCTCTTTATTTTTTTTTATCGCCTTTGGCATCTTGGGGCTGGGGCGCTTTTTACTCAAATGGCAGGACAGCCCCTTAGCGCGCTCTTTGCTCTTTTTTGCCCCCTCGCTCAACACTTGTCTATTTTTTCTCTTTGCTTCAAGCTTGCAAAGCTACCTGCTTGAACTTAGTTGGCTGGCCTGTGGGGATTTTGTGCTCTTTTGTCTGTGGTTGGGGTACTTGTTGTATGTGCTGTCGGCGCGCCCCAACCATTTTGGGCTTTACGAATACACGAACTTGTGGGTCTTGGGGGCGGGGATCTTAATCTTTCTTTTGAGCGCATCCACGCTCTTTCAGGTGGAGCGTTTCAATGAAGCCCGCCTAAGCTTTTATGTGCTTGGGGTTTTAAGTTGGCTTGCCGAGTGGATGTTGCGCCCTAAAAGCGTCTAGGCCTAGGGGCGCGTTTTAAGCGCACTTGGCGGTAAAAACAACGCAGAGAAAACTCTTCTTTGGGGCGCACCCGATACAAAATGTATTTTAGATAGTGCAAAATTTGCGCCCGTGTGAGCCCGCTCTGCTCTGCCCTTTGCTCTAGGATATAATGCGGGATTTTAATAGGCCTTTGATTAAACGCCTTTGCCATTTTTATATAAAACTTGCCGTGCGCTTGGTAGCAAAAACGCCCAAAAACAAAGGGTAAGCCTGTTTTTTTATACCACAGCGTAGCTAAATCCACAAAATCCGGCTTGGGTTGTTCTTGGTAATAAAAACGCAAGGCTTTATCCCCGATCAGCACCTGCCCCTTTAGCCCCAACACTTCACACAGGGCATTAGAGGTTGCCGATTGTGTGTCAAAGCCCGCCTTTTGCAGCACCACAAGCACACTCAAGACCTTTTTATTGCCAATGATGGCACAGGGCGTAACCTGCTTTTTGCGCCACGCGTTGTAGCCCGCAATGGAAGAGATAAACCCCGCATCAATGTGGCGCAAGAGAAAGTCTTTATTCAGTCTAGCAGGGTAGGTTTTTCTATGGTTTAAGAATTGTTTAAAGCTAGAGGGGGTGGGGTAGCCTTTAATGAAAATATCAAAGGGGAGCAAATTTAAATAATCGATTTTTCCAAAACGCATGCTAAACCTTTAATCTTTAATCCCATTCTACTCCAAAAGCCCACGCTTAAACCCTTCAATCCTCTTTGTATTCATAGACGATGGGCAGGGGATACCAATCTTTCACGCCATCCCCACAAGCCCCCTGCCCAAAAAAGACATTGATCCACTCTTCTGTTTCATGATAATTTTTTAAAGCGGGGCAATGGGGTGCCATAGTACAAATCTTGTCTCCAAGATAAGTTTCCCCGTCCTCACAACCCCCGTATTCACCGCTACGGGTCAAGGCGTTATAAACCGTTTGAATCCACGCGATTTTTGCGTGGTTGTCCTTGAGACAATGGGCTTTTTGAATCATAACTTCTATGTACTGAGTATCGTAAGTGGATTTGCCTAGTGTAGGCACTAGGTGGAGAGTCGCGTTTTTGAGCATTTGGGGCAAGTTCTTCACGATCTCTAGGCTGTGCTTGTAGGCGTGCGTTTCGCTAGGACTCGTGCCGTTATCAGTCATTCTCTTGGATGCGATCCAAAAAGGGTTCTTTTAGAGGGTTGACACGCACATTTTGCAGACCTAACTTCAAGAGCGCGAGTCTTTTTAGCGTGCTAGAAGTGGTGTGTAAGCCTTTGAGGTAGGTGGCCGCATCAAAGGAGTCGTCCTGCTCCTCCTCGTCTGCAAATGAGCCCAACAACACCAGATACACCCGCGCGTTTTTAAGTCTATCTGCTAGCTTAGAAACCAACTTTTCATTTAGCCCTCCCTTCACAATCAAGATAAACTCCTTAGAGGCATGTTTGGATAGAGGCTCTAGGGTGATGACATTGTTTTGATGAAAAAATTATGTTTGATGACTAGGCGGCGCATTTGTTTGAGCTGCGCGCTGTCCTCTTTACTAGGCAAAATGAAGCCCTCGCCTAGTTGCACTTTTAAAGGACTCTTCAGATCGGCTAAGAACACTTGCTGGATTTTTGTATGGCGATCTTGCACCAAGAGAGCTTGAAAGGGGAGGGGGGCGTGCAAGCGCACTTGTTTTAGAATTTCAAATTGGGTGTTAAAATCCAGGGGGTCAGCCAAGAGGACTTGGCAAGCTAGACAAGTTAGAGGGAGCATTTTCACTAGATTAGACATCAGATCATCCTTAAAGCCATGCACTCTACAAGTGCTTCAAATTATTATATACTATGACCGACATTATTTTATCAAGGAGTTATATGCAAACTTTCATCCAAGAATACCAAGCCACCCTGCAAGAAAGGGCAAAAGAAAATATTCCCCCTCTGCCCTTAAGCGCGAAGCAGGTTAAAAGCGTGGTGGAGATTTTAATGCACTCTCAAAGCAGCGAGGAATGTGCTTTTGTCAAGGATTTACTGATTCAGCGCGTGAGCCCGGGCGTGGATGAGGGCGCACAGGTCAAGGCGGATTTTCTAGGGCAAATCGCGCTTAAAAAGTGTGTATGTGCGCACTTTAGCCCCTTAGAGGCGGTGCGCTATTTGGGTACAATGCTAGGCGGTTATAATGTCAGCCCATTGATAGAAGCACTGCAAAGCACAGATACAGAGGTCGCCAAAGAGGCGTGCAAGGCGTTAAAATCCACACTTCTTGTTTATAACTCTTTTGAAACGATCGCTAACTTAAGTAAGAGCAACGCCCTAGCCAAAGAGGTTTTAGAGTCGTGGGCTAATGCTGAATGGTTTTTAAACAAACCCGCTTTGCCCGAAAAGCTGGAGTTGTGCGTACTCAAAATTGATGGGGAGACTAATACGGACGATTTGAGTCCGGCTAGTGATGCCTTTACCCGTAGCGACATCCCCCTACACGCCAACGCCATGCTCAAAAACCGCATTGAAAACACTGCTGAGCGGCTACAAAAGGCAAAATCACGGGGTGTGCCTGTGGTGTATGTGGGCGATGTGGTCGGCACGGGCAGTTCGCGTAAGAGCGCGACCAACTCGTTGATGTGGCACTTCGGGCAGGACATTCCCTTTGTGCCTAACAAACGCACGGGGGCGTGGTGATCGGAGGGGTCATTGCCCCGATTTTCTTTGCCACTTGTGAGGATAGCGGCGCGTTGCCCCTAATTGCCGATGTGAAAGACTTGCACGAGGGCGACATTATCCAAGTCTATCCTTACAAGGGCGAAATCCATAAACAAGGGCAGGTGGTGAGCCGCTTTAATTTAGAGCCCACGACTTTAGCCGATGAGTTTAGGGCAGGGGGGCGTATCGCTCTCATTATCGGGCGGGGCTTAACCAACAAAGCCCGTAAGTTTTTAGGCCTGCCCCCCTCAAGTGTCTTTGCCAGCCCAAAGCAACCTGCTGAGAGCCACAAAGGCTACACCCTAGCGCAAAAAATGGTCGGCAGGGCTTGTGGCGTGGCGGGGGTGCGCCCCGGGGCTTATTGCGAACCCATTACGACCACTGTGGGCAGTCAAGACACCACGGGGGCGATGACCAGAGATGAGGTCAAAGAACTTGCCAGCCTTAGCTTTGAAGCCGACTTTGTATTGCAATCCTTTTGCCACACCGCCGCCTACCCCAAACCCGCCGATGTGCGTTTGCAAGCCACCTTGCCCCAGTTTTTCACCAGCCGGGGGGGCGTGGCACTCAAACCTAAAGATGGCATCATCCATTCATGGCTCAATCGCATGGGCTTGCCCGACACTTTAGGCACGGGCGGAGACAGCCACACCCGCTTTCCTATCGGTATTAGTTTTCCTGCCGGCAGTGGGTTAGTTGCCTTTGCCGCGGTTACGGGCACCATGCCCTTAAACATGCCCGAGTCTGTGTTGGTGCGCTTTAAAGGACAAATGCAGCCGGGGATCACTTTAAGGGATTTGGTCAATGCCATCCCCTACTACGCCATTAAGCAGGGCTTACTCACCGTGGAGAAAAAGGGCAAGAAAAATATCTTCAATGGGCGGATCTTAGAGATCGAGGGTTTGGGCGACATTAAAATCGAGCAAGCCTTTGAGTTTAGCGATGCGAGTGCTGAGAGGAGTGCCGCTGCTTGCACCGTGCGACTCAATAAAGAGCCTATCATTGAATATTTGAGCTCAAACATTAAGCTCATCGAGCAAATGATAGAAAGTGGCTACGAGCACAAAGAAACCCTACAAAGGCGCGCAGCCAAAATGCAAGAGTGGATCAACAACCCCACCTTGCTTGAGCCAGACGCGGACGCAGAATACGCCGCCGTGATTGAGATTGATTTAAACGAGATTAAAGAGCCCATTTTGGCATGCCCTAACGACCCTGACGATGTGGCGACTCTTAGCGAGGTGCTAAGCAACCCCAAACGCCCCCAAAAAATCGATGAGGTCTTCATCGGCAGTTGTATGACAAATATTGGGCACTTTAGAGCCTTTGGCGAGATTGTCAAAGGGGCGGGGGCATCGCCTATTCGTCTTTGGGTCGTGCCGCCCACAAAAATGGACGAGCAACAACTCATTAAAGAAGGGTATTTTGCGATTTTTGGGGCAGCGGGCGCACGCACAGAAGTGCCCGGCTGTAGCTTGTGCATGGGCAATCAGGCAAGGGTGCGGGACAATGCCGTGGTGTTTTCCACTTCCACGCGTAATTTTGACAACCGCATGGGTAAGGGCGCGCAGGTGTATTTAGGCAGTGCTGAGCTTGGAGCGGTGTGTGCCCTTTTAGGCAAGATCCCCACACCTAAAGAGTATTTAGATCTCGTAGCACACAAGCTCACAGATCGCAAAGAAGAGATTTACCGCTACATGAATTTCCACTTAATGGAAAAAATGGCACTCTAGGCTTTAAGCCTAGCCTTAGCTTATTTCTCTAAGATAGGGGCTTTTAGCAGACTTTAAGTTTGCGGAAGGTTGTGTCTTGGATTTGGATTGGCAGTTTATGCGCCACGCCGTGCCCCTATTTGGGCGTGGGTTGTGCATCACGCTTGAGATTTCCTTTTTTGGCATTTTAGGGGCAACTCTTTTAGGCTTTGGCGTGGCTTTGTGTCTGTTCTTTAAGCCAAAATTTTTAAAGAGCCTAGCAAAGGGTTATAGCGAACTAGCCCGTAACACCCCCTTACTCATACAGCTTTTCTTTTTATACTACGGCTTGCACGAGGTGGGGCTCTCTTTTAGCGCGTTGGTCTGTGCTGTGCTAGGCGTGGCCTTTCTAGGGGGGGCTTACATGGCTGAGAGTTTTTTACTGGGCTTCAAGGCTTTAAATAGGGTGCAACTGGAAAGTTCTTTAAGTTTGGGGCTTAGTAAATGGCAAAGTTTGCTGTTTGTGCTCTTGCCCCAAAGTTTGGCAATTTCTCTGCCTTCTCTGGGCGCGAATGTGATTTTCTTACTCAAGGAAACTTCTGTGGTGAGTGCCATCGCTCTAGCGGATTTAATGTTTGTGGCGAAAGATTTGATCGGCATTTACTACAAAACCAACGAAGCCTTAGTTTTATTAGTCTTGTCTTACTTGGTTGTGCTCTTGCCCTTAAGTGGTCTGTTTGTTTTCTTAGAAAAACACTACAAGAAAAAGACATGCTAGAGGTTTTAAATCTTTTTAATGCCGACAATTTAGCCCGCTTGGCTGAAGGTTTAGGCACGACTTTAGCCCTAGCGTTCATTTCTATCGCCCTATCTTTAGTGGGAGGTGTGGCGTTTGGGGTCTTAATGGCGTTTGGAGGGCGCATGGCTCAGCTCATTTGCCGCGTTTATTTAGAGAGTGTGCGGATTGTCCCGCTCTTGGTGTGGCTGTTTATTGTGTATTTTGGCTTTGCATCCGTGCTGGATTTACACATAGAGGCGTTTATGGCAGGGGTCGTGGTCTTTAGTTTGTGGGGCGTGGCGGAGATGATGGATTTAACAAGAGGGGCTTTAACTTCTATTGCCAAACACCAAAGCCAAAGCGCCACCGCCCTAGGGCTAAAGCCCCTGCAGACGACTTTATATATTTTATTCCCCCAAGCCTTTTTAGCCCTATTGCCTGCAAGCGTGAATTTATTCACCCGCATGATCAAAACCACTGCTTTGATCTCATTAATCGGGGCGATTGATTTACTCAAGGTAGGGCAACAAATCATAGAGGTGCATTTAATCAACATGCCCCATGCCAGCTTTTTTGTCTATGGGCTGATTTTTATCCTTTACTTTGCGCTGTGCTACCCCCTATCTTACCTAAGCCAATACTTAGAGAAAAAATACCAACACAATAGAGGCTAAATGGCAATTTTGCAAACCATGAACTTACAAAAACGCTATGGCGACCACGAAGTCCTAAAAGGCATTGATTTTAGCTTAGAAAAAGGGGAGGCGGTGGTGATCTTGGGAGCTAGTGGGTGTGGCAAGAGTACATTTTTGAGGTGCTTGAATGGACTAGAAGAGATTCAAGAGGGGCAAATCCTCTTTAATGGGGAGCAGATAGAGCACAGCAAGGATTGGACGCAAGTGCGCCAAAAGATTGGCATGGTCTTTCAAAATTACGAGCTCTTTCCCCATTTAAGCGTGTTGCAAAATATCTTATTAGCCCCCATGAAGGTGCAAAAGCGCGCTAAAAGCGAGGTTACCGAGCAAGCGCATGCCTTGTTAAAGCGAGTCGGGCTAGAGCATAAAATGCAAGCCTACCCTAGAGAGCTTAGCGGGGGGCAAAAGCAAAGAGTTGCCATTGTTAGGGCGCTTTGCATGCAACCTGAAGTGATGCTTTTTGACGAGGTTACCGCTTCGCTAGACCCTGAAATGGTGAAAGAGGTGCTAGAAGTCATTTTAGAGCTAGCAGACGAGGGCATGAGTATGGTGGTGGTAACGCACGAAATGAAGTTTGCTAGAAAAGTGGCGCATCGGGTGGTGTTTTTTGATGAGGGTTTGCTTGTAGAGCAAGCTAACCCCCAAGAGTTTTTTGAAAACCCACAATCTCAGCGCGCCCGCAAATTCTTAGATGTTTTCCACTTTTTAGGGGGCTGTTAATTTTTTGTTGCTATGCTGTGGGTTTTGGGGGATTTTATTTAAAGGAGGTTTTGTGCGTCTATTCAAAGTTTTTGGCCTAGTTTTTGCGGCGATCTTGGGCTTTGCGGGTTGCTCGGATCACAAGGCAAAAGCCGATGAGGGCAGTTTAGCCAGCATTAAAGAGCGGGGGGTGTTGAAAGTAGGGGTGTTTAGCGACAAGCCCCCCTTTGGGTATATGGACAGCAAGGGGCAGTTTCAAGGCTTTGATGTCTATATCGCAAGGCGCATGGCAAAAGACTTGCTAGGCGATTCAAGCAAGGTGCAGTTTATCCCCGTGGAGGCAGCAGCACGGGTGGAGTTCTTAAAGGCAAATAAAGTTGATGTGATTATGGCAAATTTTACCAAGACTAAAGAGCGCGCTGAAGTGGTGGACTTTGCCAAGCCTTACATGAAAGTCGCTTTAGGCGTGGTGTCAAAGGACGGGGTGATTAAGAGCATTGAGGATTTAAAGGGCAAGCCCTTGATTGTCAACAAAGGCACGACCGCAGATTTTTACTTCTCCAAGCACTATCCCGAGATTTCTCTGCTCAAATACGACCAAAACACCGAAACCTTTTTGGCTTTAAAAGACAACCGCGCCCCCGCCCTCGCCCACGACAACACGCTATTGTTGGCGTGGGTGAAAAAGAACCCCGAGTTTAAGGTGGGCATTCCTAGTTTAGGCGATCAAGATGTCATCGCCCCCGCCGTCAAAAAGGGGCATAAAGAACTCTTAGAATGGCTCAATAACGAGATTGACAAACTCACCAAAGAAGGCTTTATGAAGGAGGCTTACAACGCCACTTTAAAACCCGTTTACGGGGACAGCATCGATCCTAGCATGGTGATTTTCCAATGAAACCCCTAGCCGTTTTTTTAGAAGCCCTTTCTTTAGGGCGCAAGAATAAATTAGACGCGTTAGACGAGTTTGTAGAACTGGTGTCCTACCCGGGCACACCCCAGGATTTGGTGCTTGAGCGGTGCAAGGATGCCGAGATCGTCATCTTAAACAAGGTGCAGATGAGCCAAGACATTTTAAGGCAACTACCCAAGCTTAAATGCATTTGTGTGACGGCTACGGGTGTGAATATGATTGACTTAGAGGTGGCAAAAGAGCTAGGCATACAGATTAAAAATGTGGTGGGCTACTCTACACACAGCGTTACCATGCACACCTTCGCCTTGGCTTTTACCCTGCTTTCTAACATGCCCTATTACGATCGCTACTGTAAGAGTGGGGAGTATTGCAAGAGTGAGATTTTCACCCATTTTAATAAAGACTTGATGTCTTTAGAAAACAAAGAGTGGGGGATTGTGGGGCTAGGCAATATCGGTAAAAATGTCGCCCGCATTGTTTCAAGCTTTGGCGCGCATGTGAGCTACACTTCCACGAGCGGGCGCAACAACGACAGCACCTACCCGCAAAAACCCCTAGAAGCTTTGCTAAAAGAAGGCGATGTGATCTCTATCCACGCCCCCCTAAACGCCCAAACGTACAATCTCATAGACACACCCGAGCTCAGACTCTTGAAAGAGAGGGCTATTTTGATCAATGTGGGGCGGGGCGGGATCGTCAATGAAGCAGCGGTGGCTAAAGAGCTTGAAACACAAAACTTTTACTACGCCACCGATGTGCTAGAACAAGAACCCATGCGCGCCAACCACCCCTTTTTAAACCCCCAAATCCAAGAAAAATTACTCATCACCCCCCACATTGCGTGGGGCTATGGCGACACGATCAAAAAGCTCATCGCCGCCACGATTGAGAATGTCAAGGAGTATTTAAAAACTAGGGGTTGAGGCGGATACCCACGCCTAGGCGGTTAGAGAAGACATCGTATTCATAAAGCCCGTCCCCATAGCCATTGAAGTACTGGATATAAAACCCCACGAAACGATTGATCCTAAAGGTGTAGCCCAAGCGGATTGCCCCATGCCAATCCTTAAACTCCCAATAGCGCGTAAAAAGGTCGTAAATACGCATTTCAAAGTGGTGGCGGCCCCGGCGGTATTCGAGTAGAGCGTTGCCATAACCCATGTAATCGATCAAGTTAGGGTTAGATTGGTTATAGGGAATATAAGGCCAATAAGCGACATTGAGCTTTAATCCGCCCTTTTGCCACACTAAGTGGAACACGGGGCGCTGCCCGGCACTCACTGAGCGGCACCCTCCATCAAGCCCCCCCGCTTGAACAATGACTTGCTTATCCTCTTCTGTAATGTGAACGGGTGTTCCAGGAAAGGGCCCAAGGGCATTGCCGTCGCGATAGGGCTGAAAGCACTGCCTGCCCCCGATGCCGTTAGAAATGTGTTGCCAGCCGATCCAAAATTCCGTAAAATTCCCCAACTTCTCTGTAAAAAAGGGGATTTTGAGCGGATAGACATAGATGAGCTCAGGCATGTAATTGACCATACGCATGGGTGCACTTTGGGGATTGTTGTAAATTTGAAACCAGTTGGTTTGGGTGTAGGCTAAGTAGAGCGTCCCTCTTGTATAAAGAAAATTACGAATTACGGGGACTTTAAAGCTGACTTGGAATTTAAACTCCACGGGTTGGTAGCGGTTAATGTCGGGGTGGTACCACTGGTAAATGGGCGTGAAGCTGTAGTAAGCGGGTAAAAAATAAGTCCCCCTGTATTCCATGATGTCTAAATATTTTTTAGCAAAATCTACAAAAATATTATGTTTCTTGGGCTTTCTAGGGGCGATCTCCCAGCTATTTTTGAGACCATAATACCAGGGCTTGTAAAAGTCTTGATAGGTGGTGGTGGTGATGCCCTTGTTTTTGATCTGTGTGGGGCTTAGGCGGTTGTCGGCTTTGAGCGCGCCAAGCAAACCGAGCAATAAAAAGACTCTACGCATCTTTCTTAAATTGTAAGATTAAAATTAAAAGCACCACTGTGGGCGCGACAAAACGCACCGCAAAGAACCAACATGAAAAGCCTAAGCGACTCAAAAAGCGTTTACTAGACTTGTAAATGCGTTTTTTATCCATGAAATAGCCTAAAAAGAGCAGAGAGAACAACCCCCCAAGGGGCATTAACATTGCCGAAGTGCTAAAATCTGCCCAATCAAAGACATTTCTACCCCAAAAGGTGAGGGCATGGCTGTAGCCCTTATGTGTAGATAAAATCACCAACAAACCTAACAGGTAGGTGAAGCCCCCCACAAGATAACAAGCTTTTGTGCGGCTGTGTTTAAAGTGGTTTGTGAGGTAAAGGACAATGGGCTCTAAGAGCGAAACCGTGGAAGTGATGCCTGCAAAAATCAGGGCTAAAAAAAAGAACACCGCCACAATAGAGCCAGTAAAACCCATTTGGTAGAACACTAGAGGTAAAGAGATGAACACCAATCCCACACCTTGAGAGGGTGTGCCGTTGAATTTGAAAATAAATGTAAAAATCATCAGCCCAGCGATCAATGAAATGAAAATCCCTGGCAAAACCACCCATAAAGAGCTGCCTAAAAGATTTTCATTAGACTTTGTAAAAGCAGCGTAAGTGACGATTGTCCCCACACCTAAACTTAGTGAAAAAAACATTTGTCCCAAAGCATCCACGAGGACTTTAAGGGTGATTTTAGAGCTGTCAAAATGAAACATATAGTGCCACGCCTGAGAAAAACTAGGCATGCTCATGGCATAAAAAAGTAAACCAATGAATACCAAAAACAATAAGGGCATGAGCCACAAACTCAATTTTTCAATGCCTTCTTTAATCCCCCTAGAAACGATCCATACAGTGAGCCACAACCACACACTAAAGCCTAGAATTTGCCAAACTAAATCTTGTGAGCTTAGGTGTGCAAAAAGGGACTTAGAAACTTTTAATGTGGGTGGCAGGGCAAAACTCACCTTGATCAAATAGAACAACACCCAGCCCAAAACCACGGTGTAGAAAGATAAAATAATGGGGCCACTCAGCAAGAAAAGTGCGCTCAAATTCCAAAGCTTTTTATGCCGCGTGTTTAGGTGTTGGTAGCAAGAAACCATATCTTTACGCCCCAAATTGCCAATGAGCATGTCTGTTAAGAGCATCGCTACACCCAAAGTCAAGGTTAATCCCAAGTAAAGCAAGACAAACGCCCCCCCGCCACACTCACCTGCTATGTAGGGGAAACGCCAAATATGCCCTAAGCCTATTGAGCTGCCCAAAGTGGCTAGGATAAAGCCGAGTTTAGAAAACCCCATTTCTACTCCTGCGTGATTTTCACCGCCCAAATCACTAAAATCACTAAGGGGGCAATATACCTTATCAAAAAGAGCCAAAAGGCAAAAAGGCCACCGCTCAAAAAGTGGGCGGTGATTTGGCGCAATTTTTCCTTGTCAATGACCCAACCCACAAAGAGTACAGACGCCAACCCACCCAGAGGCATTAAAGCCGATGTGGTGAAAAAATCTGCCAAATCAAACAAGTTCTTGTTAAAAAGGCTCAAATGGGGTTGATAGATTTTATTGAGTGAAAAAACGAGAATCACGCCTAGAAGATAGATTGCCAAAGTTGTTAGCCAAGTCGCCTTAGGACGGGCATAGCCGTGATCGATTAAATATTGCACAGGGGGTTCTAGGAGAGCAATGGTGGAGGTGATCCCTGCAAAGGCCAAAGCGCATAGGAATAAAACAAAAACCACACTGCCCATCCAGCCCATTTTGTAAAACACCACAGGTAGGGACACGAAAATGAGGCCTGCCCCTTCAGTGGGACTATCGCCGTATTCAAACACAAAAGTGAAGATCATCAAGCCCGCCACAAGAGAGATCACAACCCCGGGCACGACCACCCAAAACGCGCTCTGCAAGAGGTTTTGCTTAGGCTCGGTCGAAGAGGCATAGGAGATATTGATGCCAATGCCAATACTTAGAGCAAAGAAGACTTGTCCTAAAGCGTTCATGAAGACCTTGTGGTTGATGTCAGCAAGGCGCACACCAAACATGAAGTTCACCGCTTGTTTGAAAGAGGGTTTCGTGCTGGCATAGATCAGCAAGCCAAAGAAAATGATAAACAAGAGAGGCATTAAAACGAAGTTTAATTTTTCAATCCCGTCTTTGACTCCCCTTGAAACGATCCAAGCGGTGAGGGCAAGCGTGAAACTTAAACCTGCCACTTGCTTGCCTATGGAGTTTTCCACATCCACAAGCACTTGTCTAGAGGCATGGATGTCGGCGGGCAAACTAAAGCTCACCCCCACTAGGTAGTAAAACACCCAGCCCAAAACAATGGCATAAAAGGATAAAATAATGGGGCCCGTAAAAAGCATCAGTCCTGCATACTTCCATTTTTTAGAGCCTGTGGGGTTTAGTTGCTCAAAAGCCGAGGCGACATCGGTTTGCGTGCTCTGCCCGATCACCATTTCGGCCACAAGCATGGCAAGCCCTACAGTGAGTGCAAGCACCAAGAACAGCAGCACAAACCCGCCCCCTCCACTCGTGCCTGTCATGTAGGGGAAACGCCAGATATGCCCTAAGCCGATTGAGCTGCCCAAAGCTGCTAGAATAAAGCCCAATTTTGAAAAGTTATTCATCGCTTCTCCAGTAGCTAAATTTTGAAAGGAAAAGTTGACATGGTAGCATAACAAGGATTAAGGTTTACTATGGCTTTACAAATGCATGGCTTTATGCAAACTTTGAAAGGGGAGTTTATGCAATTTCTAGTTTACTATGAAGACACGGACAGCACGGGGCTGGTCTACCACGCCAACTATTTAAAGTTTTGCGAGCGGGCAAGAAGTGAAGTGTTTTTTAAAGCGGGTTGCACTCCGCAAAATAAAAAAGGTGCTTTTGTGATCAAAGGCTTACAAGCCGAGTTCATCGCCCCGGCTCTTTTGGGCGATTGTTTGCGCGTGCAAACCCAAATTTTGGAGCTTAAAAAAGTGAGCTTGAGCCTAAAACAAGAGATTTTTAGACAAAATCAAGTGCTCTTTTGCATGCACATCAAATTGGCTTTCATTGATTTGGAGCAGAAAAAGCCTACTCCCATCCCCCCAAACTTCTTGGAGATTTTACATGGATTCTAAAAGCACAATCAGCTACCCATGTTTATGGGAATACCGCCTCATCACCCACAAACCCGAAGAGCTCTTAGAAGAGTTGCCGGATTTGCTCGCCCCCTTAAAATACCAAGTGTGCACCAAAAACAAGAGCGCACAGGGCAAATACACGAGCTTGCAGCTCTCTTTGGTTGTGGCAAGCGAGCAAGAGCAACACGCCCTTTTTGAGAAACTCAGCAACCATGCGTTTGTAAAATGGGTGCTTTGAGGGTGGGCTTTTCAGCGGGGGGCAAGGCTAGCGACAAGTTAGAAATGTCGAGTGTGTAAAAAATGTCGTGCTTGTTGGCATAGCCGCTCACAATCAGGGCGTTGTCTACGAAAGTTAAAGCGGTGGGGTTTTGCACGCTAGCAGGCAGGCCATAGGCATCGATGATCGTGGCATCGTAGGGGTTGATGACTAAAAGGGTGTTGTAGGCCTTGCTCAAAGCGAAGAGTCGCCCTTGATAAAAGGCAAGCCCCGTGATGTAAAACTCCCCGAGGGTGCGCCCCTTTTTAAGGGGGTTGGTTTTCAAAGGGCGGACGACAGCCTCAGAGCTTAAGCCCAAATCTTGATCGAGCATACCCACCAAAATTAATTGCTTGTAGCGTTTGTTGGGCACGGTGAGCATATAGGTGTGTGTGCCATCGCTCCTGGCGCTTAGGATATAGTAAGTCGAAGCTCGACTTGTACGTAGGCGGTTGCGTCCAATCTCGTCAAAGTGGTGTGCCCCTTCTAGGAAGTTGGCGAAGTTGTTTTTAGCTTGTGGGTTGTAGATCACATCTACACTACTCTTGTTTGTCCCCATGAGACGAATCGTGTTGCCGACCATGTTCGCCCCCACGAAGTGCTCCACCGTTACCGCATAATGTTTGTCTAGCACTAAGTGGGCGAGGACTTTTTGCAATTTTTCATCCACCACATACAGCCCCTCTTTTTGCGTGGCGATGAGAAAAGTGTTTTTTAAAAAGGCATTGTTGCCCACAAAAGTTTCTGGCGAAAAGGTGTAGGGCTGGGGTTTTAGGGCAGGGGCGCATCCATCGCTGTGTTTGCCAAAAAGATCGGCACTGATGATTTGGAGTAAGCTAGGTTGAGGGGCTTTGGCGGTTTGGGGGTGTCTTTGGCGGCTAAAAAATTTAAATCGCTGATGGGGGCATTTAACTTCAAGGAGCTGATTTGGGTTTGTAGGAGGTGTAAGCTTTTGTGGATTTCAAGGGGGGCTTTGTGGTAGTCATCCTCCCATTTATGGGGGCTTTCAGCTAAGATTGGTTTATCCACAATGCGCTTGCCCAAACTTCTAGGAAAACCCATATGCCCCCAGTTGCTTGTGCTCCAAATATTTTCTGCCATGCGCCATGAAAAGCGGATCGGGTCGCCATGCCCTAAATAGGGGAAGGGTCCTGTGGAAATGAACGCTTGTATCATGTTTGAAGCCACTAAAAAGCTAAAAATACCAAAAGCCCAAAGATTAGAGCGGGTGAGTTTGCGGAGGGCTTGGGTTTCAAAGCTGGGGGCTTTCAACAACAAAACCCCCAACACCAACAAAGTCATCCAAAAGACGAACTCGGCCCAGAACTGCGTGTGTAAGCCAAAAATCGTGAGGGCAAAGCCCTGCCCGACATCTTCTAGGGCATGGTTGCCTGAGTGGTAAAAACTTTGGTAAAGCCCCCCTGCCACTACAAGCACCAGCATGGCAATGTATTTAGGCTTAAGCCCATAGCGTAGGACAAACAACCCCCCCAAAGCGACATAAACCATGCTTTGACGCTCACCCCAGCACTGTATGCAGGGCGAGTCGTGGTAAATGAAGCCCAAAATGAGATTAGCGATTCCCACAGGCAAGGCGATGATGGCAATGATCGCCAAAGAAAAAAGAAAGTAAAACCGCCGTGCCTGCATACCAACCCTTAAAAAAAATTAGAGACCCAATTCTAGCACATGAAAGCTAAGCGAGCTTTTAACCTAAGCTTTTAAGATCCAACCACGCTTTTGTCCCACTTTGCAGCCCTCAATACATCTGCATTTTACAAAATTTGGCATCGTGATATAACCAGTGCTACGTGCATCACTTACAGACAAAAGCTTTGTAGCCAAAACGAAACAGATAGATGATAGCTATTAAGTCTCTGTAGTACATTTATGGCCACTGTATTATTTTGTACAAGCGTTACTGCAGACTTACAATGCTAAACCAAAGAGATAAAACACTTGCCTTTTTTAAAAACTCTAAGTCTTTGAACCTTGTAAGAGTTGACAGAAAGGATAACAAAACCTATCCAACGCTTTTTTATAAAACGGGGCAGACCGACTAGATTTAAAAAAGTGGGTTTGCATGAATCTTTCACTTTTACTTTATATGAAAGTGGAAAACAAGCTATAAAATCCAAACAATGTAATTTCTCTTAAGGCTCTTGATTTAAGCTTGTCAAAATCTACAGTCTTGTAAGCAAACCTAAGGCTTTAACCACTAGGAGATCATCTAGGCGATCATTTCTTGCATCTTGCGTGTGGAGCAGAGGATAAGTTCAAGTCCGCAGGCACTAAAGCATGGGGAACGAGCCGTTAGCTTACCAAACAAAATATTTGCCTTTGATTCAGACTTACCAGACTTACTCTCAATCTCTATCTAAGAAATAAGGGAGTGGCCACGTACACAGAAAAACTAAGGTTTTGAGGACAAATTTTTATAAATTTGCTAGCAGCTTTGCCAAATAATGCAGCTACATTTTCATAGGGTGTTTCAATATACAAAGTACTAAAATGTGGGGTGCGTAAGCTAAAAGGTCTCATGCAAAACTACGAGACTTGTGATGAGTTCAAGACCGTCCTAGCACAAAAATCAAGGTCATTAAGCTATATTTTTTAAAAGAGATGCTTTTGTTCCTAGGTCTAAAACCTGTTTTGATTGTGGACGTGTTAAAGAAAGCTCGAATCTAAAAGATAGGGTTTTTCAATGCGAGCCTTGTAGAGCCGGACTAGATAGAAATGTAAACGCAATCATCAGTACATGAGTGTGGAGGATTCCACTCTTAGAGGGGAGACTGTAAGACCTGCTTCAATAGGCAAGTCTTGAGGATATTAAAGCGGTGCTTTTATCCCCCTGTTTTGGCTATTTGGGACTATGTCAATTTAGATTATGTTAGAATGGAGTTTAACTTAAAACAAGCTAGGGCAAAAAATGAGACTAAAACCTAACCATGTCCGTTACATCGTTAACAAAATCACCCAAGATTTAGTCCAATCCCCCCTTTTGGAGCTAAAGGGATCTTTAGAAACGCTCACCCAAATCACGCATGGCGTGTTGCAAGAGCATGTCAGCCAAGAGAGCGCGATTGACAACCGCGTACGGGATTTACTTGAGGAAAACCTAGATGAGATAGACTTCATGCGTATGGATGAGAGGAGTTTGTTTTGGTTATTTAAAAAACAGGTCGCCCTTGAAAGGGGCTTTGCTTTGGGTTGGGAGGACCGCTGCAATCTGCTTGCCCACAAGATTCTAGAAAAGGTTTTGGACGAGGATTTAATCATGTTTTCGGTGTCGGAGAATCGTATCCGCAATGTGATTTTTAAATCCATAGACACCTATGCCAAACTTTATGAGAGTGTGGAAACCGAGGTGAGCGAAAAGATCAAGCACTACAAGCGCAAGCTCCCCATCGGCAGCGATGAGTATGAACTTGTCTTTGAGCGCATGTATGAGGATGAGTTAAGACGCAAGGGGTTTCTATGAAGGCCACGCTTTACTTCGAAAATGGTCTGTTTTTAGAGGGGCAGAGTTTTGGAGCTAGGGGGGTTGTGGCCGGCGAGGCGGTGTTTAACACCGCCATGAGCGGGTATGAAGAAGTCATCAGCGATCCGAGCTACAGAGGGCAGTTTGTGGTCTTTAGCACGCCTGAAGTGGGCGTGGTGGGGGCAAACGAGCAAGATCGCGAGTCGCCAAACAGCTTTTGTGCGGGCGTTTTAGTGCGCCACACTCCAAGTCTTTATTCTAACTTTAGAGCTAGACAGAGTTTGGGTGCATTTTTGCAACAGCACGGGGTCTTGGGCGTGAGTGGCCTAGACACAAGGGCTTTAGTGGGCATGCTAAGAGATGAGGGAGCGATGGGCGTGGTGGTTTCCACCGATGGGCTAGATAAGCAAGAATTGCAAAAGTTACTGCAATCCTCTAAAAGCATTGCCAAGCAGTATTTAATCCCTCCTCTAAGCCACAAACAAGCCCACACGCAAGGCACTTTTGATTTTAAGATTTTAGACTACCAAACCCCCACGCTCACAAGCACCATCGGGGTTTTGGATTTAGGTGTAAAAACCAACATTCTAAACAACTTAGCCCAAATGGGGCTAAAGCCTGTGTGTTTCGCCCACGACACCAAGGCACAAACGCTCATAGAGACCTACAAAAAGGGTGAGATTGTAGGTGTTTTACTCTCTAATGGACCGGGCGATCCTTTGCGCTTAAAAAGCGTGATCCATGAAATCAGCCTTTTAATCCAAGAACAAATCCCCATGCTAGGCATTTGTCTAGGGCATCAGCTTTTAAGCATTGCGCATGGCTACCCCACTTATAAACTCAAATTCGGACATCATGGGAGCAATCACCCGGTACTCAACTTACAAACCGGACAAATCGAGGTCAGTGCGCAAAACCACAACTACTGCGTGCCTGAGAGCATTGCCAAAATCGCCACGATCACGCATAAAAATTTGTTCGATCACACCATTGAGGGCGTGCGCTATAAAAACGCCCCAATCCTTTCGATACAACACCATCCAGAGGCCAGCCCCGGTCCTCACGATGGATCGTATATCTTTGAAGAATTTAAAAAGGTGGTGCAGCATGAACGACTACAATAATGTCAATGAGCTTTTTGATGAAGTAGAAACGGGCTTGTCTAAAGTCGAGCAAGAGTTGGAGGAAATCACCAAAGAATTGCAACAACTCGGCAGCCACATAGATAGGCTTAACGACTTGCTTAGGGGTAACAACTCTTAACCCCAACAAACCTATACTCTAGGTTTTGACATAGGTGGTCTTTTATTTGGCAAATAGACTAAATTTGACTGGGTTTTTTGCTTAAATCTCTTTAACCCCCCAATCTTTCAGCTCCCCTTAAGCTCCAAACCGCTAGTATTGCGTTTTGCTTCTAAGAAAGCTTACATCGAAAAGGTGAAAACTTTTTTCTAAAGCGTCAATCTTAAAAGCGTGTTATTTGACTTTTTATTGTCAATAGCCTATGTAAAGGTAAAAACTACAAAGCCAAAAGAATTATACTCAATAAGGCGGTGTGGCTCTTATGCAACGCTCTAGCGGATATGCTAGAGTGGCAAACAAGATATTAAGAGTGGATGGTGGATGCCTTGGCAAAGAGAGGCGATGAAGGACGCACTAGACTGCGATAAGCTACGGGGAGCTGTCAAGAAGCATTGATCCGTAGGTGTCCGAATGGGGCAACCCAATCCACAGCAATGTGGATTACTCTATTTATAGAGAGCGAACCTAGCGAAGTGAAACATCTCAGTAGCTAGAGGAAAAGAAATCAACGAGATTCCCTCAGTAGTGGCGAGCGAAAGGGGAAAAGGGCAAACCGGGTGCTTGCACTCGGGGTTGAGGACGGCAACATTCAAGGGGTTTTTCTAGCAAAGTTGTTTGGAAAGACAAGCCATAGAAGGTGATAGCCCTGTATGCGAAAGGAAAACCCTAGATAGCCGGATCCAGAGTAGGCCAGGACACGTGAAATCCGGGCTGAAGCCGGGGAGACCACTCTCCAACCCTAAATACTACTCTTTGACCGATAGCGCACAAGTACCGTGAGGGAAAGGTGAAAAGAACCGTGGGTAACGGAGTGAAATAGAACCTGAAACCATCTACTTACAATCATTCAGAGCCCTATGATTTATCAGGGTGATGGACTGCCTTTTGCATAATGATCCTGCGAGTTGTGGTGTCTGGCAAGGTTAAGTGAAAACGAGCCGTGGCGAAAGCGAGTCTGAATAGGGCGCATCAGTCAGACGCTGCAGACCCGAAGCCAAGTGATCTATCCATGGCCAAGTTGAAACGAGTGTAACAGCTTGTGGAGGACTGAACCCGTGCCCATTGAAACGGGCTGGGATGAGCTGTGGATAGGGGTGAAAGGCCAAACAAACTTGGTGATAGCTGGTTCTCTTCGAAATATATTTAGGTATAGCCTCAAGTGATGACAAAGGGGGGTAGAGCTCTGATTGGGCTAGGGCTGCTCGCCGCAGTACCAAACCCTGTCAAACTGCGAATACCTTTTGTTGTATCTTGGGAGTCAGGCGGTGGGTGATAAAATCAATCGTCAAGAGGGAAACAACCCAGACTACCAACTAAGGTCCCCAAGTTCTATTCTAAGTGGAAAAAGATGTGTGGTTACTCAAACAACCAGGAGGTTGGCTTAGAAGCAGCCATCCTTTAAAGAAAGCGTAACAGCTCACTGGTCTAGTGATCATGCGCTGAAAATATAACGGGGCTAAGATAGACACCGAAGTTGTAGATTATGTTTCACACATAGTGGTAGAAGAGCGTTCTGTGCAGCACTGAAGGCATACCGGCAAGGAGTGCTGGAGCGCACAGAAGTGAGCATGCAGGAATGAGTAGCGATAAGATGCGTAAGAATCGTATCCGCCGTAAATCTAAGGTTTCCTACGCGATGTTCGTCATCGTAGGGTTAGTCGGGTCCTAAGCCAAGTCCGAAAGGGGTAGGCGATGGAAAATAGGTTAATATTCCTATACCAATTGCAATGCGCGATGGGAGGACGCATAAAGTTAGGTGAGCCAGCTGATGGATGTGCTGGTCGAAGGGTGTAGATTGGGAGAGTGGCAAATCCGCTCCTGTATTTCAAACCTGACAGGCTCTCTAAGGCCTTCGGGTCAAGGGGAGAATCACTGACACTATCGTGCCAAGAAAAGTCTCTAAGTTTAGTTGCAATTGTCCGTACCGCAAACCGACACAGGTAGATGAGATGAGTATTCTAAGGCGCGTGGAAGAACTCTCTTTAAGGAACTCTGCAAACTAGCACCGTAAGTTCGCGATAAGGTGTGCCTACGCAAGTAGGTCTCAGCAAAGAGTCCCTCCCGACTGTTTACCAAAAACACAGCACTTTGCCAACTCGTAAGAGGAAGTATAAGGTGTGACGCCTGCCCGGTGCTCGAAGGTTAAGAGGATGGGTTAGCCGCAAGGCGAAGCTTTGAATTGAAGCCCGAGTAAACGGCGGCCGTAACTATAACGGTCCTAAGGTAGCGAAATTCCTTGTCGGTTAAATACCGACCTGCATGAATGGCGTAACGAGATGGGAGCTGTCTCAAAGAGAGATCCAGTGAAATTGTAGTGGAGGTGAAAATTCCTCCTACCCGCAGCAAGACGGAAAGACCCCGTGGACCTTTACTATAGCTTAGCACTGCTAATGGGAATGCCATGCGCAGGATAGGTGGGAGGCTTTGAAGCAGACACTTTGGTGTCTGTGGAGCCATCCTTGAGATACCACCCTTGGCGTTTTTGTTAGCTAACTGGCCTAAGTCATCCTTAGGCAGGACAATGCTTGGTGGGTAGTTTGACTGGGGCGGTCGCCTCCTAAAAAGTAACGGAGGCTTACAAAGGTTAGCTCATGGCGGTTGGAAATCGCCAGTTGAGTGTAATGGCACAAGCTAGCTTAACTGCAAGAGAGACAACTCAAGCAGAGACGAAAGTCGGTCATAGTGATCCGGTGGTTCTCGTGTGGAAGAGCCATCGCTCAAAGGATAAAAGGTACCCCGGGGATAACAGGCTGATCTCCCCCAAGAGCTCACATCGACGGGGAGGTTTGGCACCTCGATGTCGGCTCATCGCATCCTGGGGCTGGAGCAGGTCCCAAGGGTATGGCTGTTCGCCATTTAAAGCGGTACGCGAGCTGGGTTCAGAACGTCGTGAGACAGTTCGGTCCCTATCTGCTGTGGGCGTAGGAAAGCTGAGGAGAGCTGTCCCTAGTACGAGAGGACCGGGATGGACATGCCACTGGTGCACCAGTTGTTCTGCCAAGAGCACCGCTGGGTAGCCACGCATGGTTGTGATAAGAGCTGAAAGCATCTAAGCTCGAAGCCAACTCCAAGATGAGCTTTCCCTGAAGCTCGCATGAAGACTACATGTTTGATAGGGTGGGTGTGTAAGTGCAGTAATGCACTCAGCTAACCACTACTAATAGAGCGTTTGGCTTGTTTGCTTGCGTAATAGCTTCACTGCCTTATTGAGTGTAATGGGGCTTTGTAGATAGACCAACATAGGTTATTGATTTAAAGCGTTGCTTTTTAAGTTTGCTTTTTTAAATAAAAATGCTAGAATGGCGTTTTTATTTTAGGGATGGCTTAGTTTTAACTTGAGCCATCCTTGATTGTTCTAGGAGTTTAACTTAGAATAATCGAAGCTCAGTCCTTAAGACAAGGGCGTAACCCTAGGCTCTCTTAAAACTTTAAGAGAACCGAAAGCCTTAAAAAGCTTCGCTTTTCCCGTGTCCCTAGAAGAGAGGAAATACCCAGCCCCATCCCGAACCTGGAAGTCAAGCTCTCTTACGCCGATGATACTGCGCTTTTCAAGTGTGGGAAAGTAGGGTGATGCGGGGGAGTTGTTAGATATTTTTTCTTGATTCCACGGTTACTCAATTTTTTTCTTTAGTTTCTATAAAGTTTTCTTTCCGCTTGTCTCATTTTTTGTGTAAGATAATCTTTAGTCTTTTGTGTTATGATACCCGAATACAAAATTAGGAGGTTTTTTATGGTCGTAGATGTTTCAGACATTCCTTTTCAAGAATTTTGGCACATGCAACTTAGTCAGCAACATATGCAAGAGGCATGGAGTGTCCTAGATGTGCGTCAAATTTTAGAAAAATATAGCTTCATTGGTTTGGCGGATTGGGAAGAGAAGAAAGGGCAAATTAGAGACTTCTTAGAAGTGATGCGGGTGAATGACATTGTGGCGATCAAACATGGGCAACAACTTGTTGCGCTCACGCAAGTCATTGGTGGAGCGTATGACATTAGAAAAGATCGCGCTCTGTTCATCACTGAAAAAGAAAACCCCCTAGTGGATTGGATGCATTATAGGCGACCCGTTAGAATCTTGGCTTGGGCAAGCGAAGGGCAGACAATCCCACAAGGAAGGGGCACCTTAAACAAATGCATAAGCCCGGGGGCAGAAACTTCACAAATCATTCTTAAGTGGTATGAAAAGGTGCAAGAAGCTTTAAGGGCTAAAGGCGAAGGCATTATGCTAGTTTAAAAATCTCTACACTATCCTTATGATGGATAGATTAGGGTTAGTAAGGATTTTTGAAACTAAAAAGCGGCTTTCCCTATGTTAAAATGCCCCTTTGCAGACTTTTAGGAAAGCCCCATGCCTAAAAGAGTGCTTTCTACATCGTCCAATCTAATCTAGAGCCTAGCAAGTGCAAAATCGGCATCACCAACGACCTAAAAAGGCGGCTTAAGGAATACAATAGCCTCACGGGGCAATCCCAAGAGAATGCTTATAGCTATCTATTCAGCTGTGAAGTGGCCAATATGCGCGCGATTGAGCAGGACCTTAAAAACGCCTTTACGCATTTAAGAGAAGTGCAAACGAGAGAAATCTATTTTTACAACCCCGCACTCTTTGAAAATTATCTAAGTTTTATTAAATCCCATCCCGATTTTATCGCTCAAATCCACACCAAACCCCTCAAAGACAAAGCCCAGAAAAAGCCCCTTGCTACCCCCAGCCTACAAGAGCGGGGGGTTATAAGGAAAACTACACTATAAGCGCAACGCCTACATTGCCTTGCGCGCGTGTGGTTTTCACTAGATCAACGCTTACCCCTTTGTGAGGGAACTTATATAAAAGCACCCACCATGCCCACTTTTTAAAAACTAAAAGATAAAACGGCACTTTTAATTAGGAATAGGCTAGATGGAGCAAATGCACAGCAACAACCACAGCTTTGTAGAGGTTGGTTGATGGGGTTATAAGAGAGGCAGACCTCACCAAACCAGCACCAAAAGGCAAGAAAGCAAGCCCAGGAGCGTAGGCGTGGCTCTTTGGCGAGATTAGGGGTTGCTCTAACCCGCCTGTACAATGCCTACTTTTTGATTTTGTCGATCGCGTTTCTGTATTGCTCTAAATTGGTGTTTGTCACCCAGTGCACTAACTTTTTCACCACAACCCCATACATTTTATCAAGGATCTTGTGGACAGCATCTTTATGATTCTTGTCTAGCTCACTGACACCCTCTAAGTTCGCACCTGCAAATCCCCCTGAATTTGTCGTTTGGCGGGAATAAAAATAGACAATTGCTCGCTGTGCGCCCACATTGATGGCAAAGTTGTGTGTGGTGCGTCCTGTTTTGGGCTCAAAGAATTTAAAGATCACAGCCCCCGCGCTTTGATCCACTGTGCCGTTCATCTTGGTGTCCTCGGGGTTTTCTGTGTTCATGTCCGCGTCCTCTAAAATCCCCATCCATCCCCTAATTTTTAAAATGGAGGAGATATTCATTTTTTGATCGGCTGTTAAATTTTGCGCATCTGCTAGGTGGATGATGTGGTAACCCTTTTTCTCTAGGATTTCTTGGACTTGTTTCACCAATGCGCTTTGGAATTGGTCAATGTAGGGCTGGACATTTTCCCCCGCTTGGATGTTGGGGGCTAGGATCGCGATGGTGTGGTTGTTGGAGGCCTCTTGCTCAATGTTGACAGGGTAGTTAAAGTTTAAGGGGGTAGCACTTTTTGCCACCGCTTGTTTTTTGGCTTGATTGCTTGTAGGTTTTGTTCCCGTGTCTGTGGCACAGCCTGAAAGTGCAAGCGACACCCCCACTAATGATAATAAAATCCCTTTTGTCATTTTCCGCATAAACTTCCTTTAAAATTTGAGATTGTGAAATGCAAACATGGGCACGCATTTTAGAGTTTTTTTGTTAACTTTTGGTTAACGTTTGGTCAAAAATTTAGCTAAAAAACCATTTAGCAGAAAATAACCCAACCGGATAGCTCCCGCCGCTTGATGGTTAAAAGTTGATCACATAATTGGCGTAAATGGCGATGTTGCGCCTAAACCTAATGGCGATGGCATCGCCCTTTTTCACACCCAGTTCAGCGTAGTCTTCTGTCCGCGTGAGGGTCAAATAGGGGTCGTTCATGGTGGGGATACGCACGCCAAGCTCAAAGCCCTGATGTTTGCTGAAGTTCGCCCTAAAACCAAGATTTACCAAAACTTGCACATGGGTGGGCGTGAAACTGCCCTTAAACCCTTCATCGGTGTTAAAAAACTGCGCACGCTCTTGAAAGTAGTTGTTCATGCTCGTGCATTGCCCATTGTCCTTGCTCCAAGCGCATTGCCCATCGATAGAGCCCTTGCCCATCAGCCAGCTACTCCCCCCGACCATTACACCCGCCAACACGCCAAAGCTCTTGTTTTTCTTTTCATAGAAGTTAAAGAGCGCATCGATGCCCACACCATAAAAGAGATTTGCGGCTTGTTGCTTGGTGGTCGCCCAAAAAGAGTTGCCATTTTCATCCTCTAGGGCTTGTTTAAACGAAGCAGGCCCACCCTGCCCGCTGAAAAAGCCGTAGTAGCGCAAGCCAAAGCGTTTTTTCTTGCCAAAGAATTGTTTGTAGCCCAATTGGATATCTGCCCCGAAGAGATTGCCATTTAGCCCGCTTGATTGTCCTAAGACCTGGTATAGAACGGGGTTGCTTGCCTTTTGTGTCCCGCTAAAGTTAGAATATTGAAAGCCCCCTGCCACAAACACCCCATTTTTCTCTGCGCTTAAAGGGGCAAGAGAACACAGGGCTAAAGAGAGTGCTAGAAGTTTGCTTTGACTTGCCTTGCTGATTGCTGATTGCTGATTGCTTCTTCCATCGTGCCAAAACTTCCTTTACCAAAGTGAAATGAAAAGCCAAATGCTAGCAAAAAATAAAGTCTTGTCAAACTCCACGACTCCACGCCCCATAACCCCCTGATCCGCCACTGACACCCTTGTATTGTTAGGGGCTCCTGTGGGTTTAGCGTGTAGAGCCTTCATATCTCTTATGCCAAGCCATACCATGGTTGTAGCAAATGCCATAAAAGCGTAGAAGCTTGCTGATGTGCTTGTGCTTGCTTGCATGGTAGAGTTTCTGCTTGTAGGCGATTAACATCGTCTTTCCACTTGTTTTCAAAGGCGCACCCCCCTATAGAAGAAATCAAACAAGAGTTTGTCCATGGTGTGGGTAGTCTTGTTCTCAAATGCACAAACTCTTGCCTTAAAAGCCGACTGCTTCTGCCTTTAGCTGTTCTAATAAACTTCATCACTCCAAAATGAGCGCAGCGGAGTTTCTATGCTCCTTTCTGTTTCCATTTCTAAAATCTCCACCTCTAATTCTTGTGCCACTTCTAAAACAATTTGTTTCAATCTTATCTCTACCTGATTTACAAGAACTTTTCTCTTGTATTTAGGACACCACACAGCATGGTATTTGCAAGTATAGACAAGATTGTTGTTGCTCTTGTATTTGATCGTGGTTTTCGTACAAAGTGCCATGCAAGATTATATTAACTGACACTTTAAGATGATTGTCTTTTGTTATGCTCTCAAGAGCATGCGTGGTAATCCCCTTAGCTAAAGAGCAAAGCATTCTGCTTTGTGGGGCTTTAGGGCGCGGTTGGGTAAATTTAAGAGTGGTAGTGGATGAGCTTAACGATGGGCGTAAAATCTCTGATTTTTATAGCGACCGCAATTTTACAGACTACCAAGGCGGTTATAGTTCTAAACTACCTATCGCCGACGATAAGCCTACCACACCCCCCCTATCAGCCGACTTAAGCCCGCAAATTAAAGAGCTTATCGACAATAGCCCCACCAAAGGGCGGGATATGGCACTCATAGGGCGTAAGAACTTCACCCCCGCTGTGCTAGATTATCTCTTACAATTTGAAAGGGGAGCAAGAAAATCGCCATTGAGCCACTAGAAGAGTCTAAGGCGCAAGAATGGGACTTTAAACACCCCAAAGATGTGAGGCGCACCATTGACAAGAGCGAGATTATCCATGTGCTAGAGCGGCATGGGGAGAAGGGCACCATCACACAAGCATGCCAACAACTCCCGTTACGAAAGAGGACATCGTCCAATACCCCCAATACGCCGATGGTGCGGATGTTAAGGTTTTAGGGCAAAACGATACCGGGGAGGTGGTGATTAGCGGTAAGCAAATCAACGGGCACTATGTGGTGGTGGAGCAAATCCGTAAGGGGCAGAATGAATTAGCCTTTAAGACCATGTATTTTGAGCGGGGGGATTTACACAAGAATCTCATCTTTGATTCAGCAGTGCAAGAGCACCCCAAGCACCCTAGTTACGAGCTAGGACTTGGGCAAAAGTCTAGCGCAAAGGTGGACTCCGACTCTACCACAACCCCCTTAACATTGAAGCCAATCCCGCCTTTGGGGAAAACTTTGCCGAGTATGCGGGTAAAGGGGCTGAAGCGGTGAAAAAGCTCTTGCAAGAACAACGCGGACAAGTGGCGGGGGCGTTTTATCGCCCAGACTTAGGCGAGAGCGGGGTTATATTGATTTGGTGTGGGGAGCAAACGCGCAGCGTTTGCAAGAGCTTAAATGGGCTAATGGCAAGCCGCTTAAACCTTATGGATTGAGTAAGATTGTCGAGAAACACCTTGAGGACTTTAGCCCTTTTGCAGGGGACACACCTTTAGAGAAGTTGGGTCATGGGATTGAGGAAATCATAAGAAGTGGGGATTTAGTTACCGATCAAGCGGGCGTAAAAACCATCATTCTCAAAGACAAGGGCAAAGAGTTTAGGGTAGGAGTTTCGCAGGGTTGGGAGCATAAGGGCAAAAACTACTGGATTGTTACGGCATATGAGAATAGAAAGTCCCCCGCGCAGAAGTTCGACCAAGTCGCGACTAAGTCTAGGCATGGCTCCGATCTTGCCCAAAAGGACTTAAGCGACTCTACCACATCCCCCCTTAAAGGTAAAAGCCGCTTGCAGCAAGCCCTAGAGGCGCAACAAGCCGAGCTAGAAGCCAAAGAGCAAGAGATGAAAGCCAAAGCCTTACAAGACAAAGAGAACGCCGACCAATGGCGGGCTAAGCTAGCCCAAATCACTAAAGAGAAACAAGCCTTAGCCGGGTTAAAAGACAATGACCGCCTTTTGCAAGTGGGCGCAAGTGTCCCCATGCAAAGGCTCGAAGTGAAAAGCAGTGTGAGCCTAGATGACAGCCACATCACCCCTTTAGATTACGCCATCATCAAAGCCACAGACATCAAGCCCAACTTCACCAGCCACACGGGCACGCAAACACGCATGCAAACCGACAGGGCAATAGTAGAGAAGATCGCTAAGGACTTTGACCCGCAAAAAGTCTTTTTAAGGGGGGGCTTTGACGATTTGCCCGTGGTGCTTGAAGACGGGCAAGTGTTGGCGGGCAACCACCGCGTGCAGGGCATGTTAGAGTTTAGCCCCCAAAGTCGGGCTAAATACGAGCAAGCGGTGTTCGCGCATTATAAAGTCCACTTACAACCCGATGAGCTCTTGGTGAGAACCCCCACGAATGCCTTGAGTTCCAAAGAGCTTTTAAATTTAGCGATGGCTAGCAATGTGGAAAGGGCGAGCACACAGGGGGATAAAGAAGCTATACACTTTTACAAACAAAGTCTAACGATCAAAGAGTAAGCCAGCTACACGGCGATTTTATTAGAAAACCTCGCCAACGCCTACAGCCTTAAAAGATGAAAAGAAATACACCCATTACAAACACCTTTTAGACCAACAAAAGGCAGGGGGGCAGTAGCTTTAAAGGGCGTTTAAACCCTTAAGCGGCTTTTTAACACTCCCCAAATTTTATACGGATACCTCAAAAGATGGTTGCCATGTTGGCTTTGATGCCATTTTCCTTGCACGCTCTTAAATTTTCTTGATTGGCTAGCCATAGGCTTTTGAGCCCCTTGTGCTAACCCCCCCCCCAACGCCCATTTGCACCCACACCCAGTGGCACATACACCGCTTTTAAGCCCGACAACCAAAGTCCTTAGCAAGAACTCATAATCGGCGGCGATTTTGTAGTCTATTTTGTAGCCCCCAAAGCGGGCATAGACTTCTTTACGCACAAATAAAGTCGGGTGTGCCGGCATCTTGCCGTAAAAAACCCTTGCTTACTGAATTTGCCACTCACATAGTGGCGCATGATTTTAGCCCCCTTGACATACACCAAATTGGCATAGACCATATCCGCCTGTGGGTGGGCTTGAAACGCCTCCACCACTTGGCTTAGTACTTGAGAGTGGGCGTAACAATCATCGCTGTTAAGTATGCCTATAATCTCGCCTTTAGCTAAATTTATGCCCTTATTCATCGCGTCATAAAGCCCCTTGTCTTTAGAGCTAAAGACTTGCAAATGCGGGTAGGCTTTTAAAAGCTCTAGGGTGTTGTCCGTGCTTTGCCCATCTATGATTAAATGCTCCATTGGGAGCATGCTTTGAGAGGCGACACTTTCCACGCATTTTTCAATCGTTTTTGCCCCGTTGAGCACGGGGGTGATGAGAGAGATTATTAATAATGCGTCCCCCCCTTAAGCCCCTCAAAGGGGTTGTTTAAAGGCGTGTAGGGCTTGTGCGCCTTGTGCTTGGGCTGGGGGATGCTCTCTAGCACTTGGGTAACACTAAGCATCCGCACGCCATCGCACGCCCCCTTGAGCTCGTCGGGGAAGGGGGGGAACTTCTCCATGCGCCCGATAAAGACTTTAAAGACATGCTGGCCTCTGGCAAACTCTAGGGCGGGCACAAAGTCGCTATCACGACTAAAGAGTAAAATGTGCCCGTGCTGGTTCGTTTGGTAGAAATTATCCACTAAATGCGCCATATCCAGCCCTAAAAGCAAATCCACTTGCTTTTGGCGCACGAACATTTGCTTACGGGTACTTTCCATTTTCACCCGATCCACCTCTTCAATGCAGGGCACGTACTCAAATAAAATCTTTGCCTTACCCACGCGCACCTCTTTAGGCATGTCGGTGAAGAGTGTCAAGTTGCGGTTAAACTCTTGCACATTGTTAGACCTCCTTATTTTGCCCTCATAGTCTTTAGGGTAGTCATGCTTGTAGGCTTCAATTTGCGCCTTCAGCTCGTCTCTTGCCCTAGAGGCTGCCTCCACAAAAGGCTCGGACACATAGATATACATACGGTAAAGCACTTCGTCAGGTTGGATAAAGGCTTTAAAAAATGCCATGAGCTGGTGCATGTTGTTGTAGTTGAAATGGGGGGGTTTGAAATCGGGGCAAAACTTTTGCAAATACTCAAAATCCCCACGCAAACACTCCCAATCCACAAACACAATCAATTTTGTTTTTTCTGTAAAAGGCATGGTCTCTCCTAAAATATTCAAAAACATAGACCTAAACTCCAAAACTCTACCCTTCATCCTTTCATAGACACTTCATGGTACCTCCTCAAACTAAGATGAACTAGGCTCACAAATACGCCCCCACTTGCGCCGTGTCTTTTGCCTCTAAATCCCATGTGCTAGCCCCCCTTAAGAACGTAGAATAATGGGTTTTTAGGCTTTCTAAAAGCCCTTTTAAAGCCCCTTCATCTTTAGGATCGAACACAAAGCCATTGACTCCATTGTCCACAAGCACTTGCACCCCACACGCACGGTTCACCAAAACCGGCAAACCCACTGCCAAGGCTTCCTCCACCACCAAACCCCAAGGTTCGGCAATGCTTGGCAAAATCAGCGCATCGTGGGCGCACGGCAGGGGGTCCATTTGACTATTTACCACCGCCCCTAAAAAAGACACATTAGAACTTGCCATGCCTTTTAGTTTAGCCTCTAGCTCCCCCGCACCTATAAGGCTTAAGCTCAAATGTGGTAGCTCTTTAAAGACTCTTAGTAAAAACTCTAAATTTTTCACCGCCGCAAGTCTTGCGATACAGATAAATTTTTGAGCGTAGGGGCGTGGCTCTCGTTGTTGCTTAGGGGGGTTGATGATCCTTACCCCATGCGTGATCTTGACCTCCCCTTGAAAGTCCAAAGCCCCTAAAAGTTTGGCATGCAAGCTCCCATACACAAAGGCTTTGAAAATCCGCTTTAAGAACAGCCTCTTTAAGAGTGCCTTGAAGCCCTTTGTTTGGCTCTCTACAATGCTCGACTCCACCACTACCGCGTTTTTAGGCTTGCCGCTCAACGCCCATGCGCTCCAAAACTCCACACAATCCCAGCCTCCAAGCAACAAGCACTTATAGGGGTGTTGTTTTAAGATTTTCAAGAGTTTGCGCGCATTAGCAAAGGTGGGGCGCTCTTGCAAAGCCTCCTTAAAAAGCACTTCATAGCCAAACTTGGCATTCTCTAGGGTGTTAAAATCCTTGGCACGCACTTCTTTGGTGTCCTTAGCTAAAAACACCACAAAAATTTTTAGTTTTTGCGCTAGGACGTTGTAAAGATTGACTTTATAAAAAACAGGAATGGGTGTTAGGATGAGATAATCTAGCAAGCCCCCCCCTTTAAGCTCTCATACAAGGCGATCATTTGGCACGCCACCTTATGCGCGCTAAAATGCTCTAACACATGCGCCCTTGCCCTTGCACCTAAATCTGCACTGCTTAGCACCCATTCCAACCCCACTCTCAAATCCTCGGTCTCAAAGGGCTTGGCAAGGTAACCATTTTCTTGATGCACAATCAAATCCGCAAACCCCCCACTTTAAACGCCACCACAGGCACACCACAAGCTAGACCCTCTAGTGCCATGTTGCTTAAATTCTCTTGACGGCTGGGTACAATGAGTGCGTCTAGGGCGTTGTAAAACGCCACCAAACTAGGCGTATCACGCAGTGCGCCTAGATAGTGGGTTTTAAAGGGCAAATAAGCCGGCTTAGCCGCCCCCACCGCCACTAACTCTAAATCTAAGTTGCAAGAGCGCAAGGCTTGTAAAAGTAGGTCATAACCCTTGTTGGGGTCGTTTGTGTCTAGTGCTCCAAAACCCACGAGCTTTTTAGAGGTGTTTATCTCCAACAATTGACGGCAAAAAGCCTTGTCTAGGGGTTGATAGGTGTCTGTGTCTATGGGGTTGGGGATATTGTGATGGGGCTTATTTTTTAAAAGCGCGCTTTGCTTAGATAACTTACAAATCCACGAGCTCACCCCCACGATGTTTAGGTTAGGGGTTTTAGCATAGGCGCGTTGCTTCATCTTAAAACCCCAAGTGGCTAGATCGCGCTCAAAAGGGCTATTGAGGATACAAGAGTGCTTATAGGTGTGCTCGCTTTCATCATAATGGCAATGATCCCCCCCTGTAAAAGCCCACATGTCGTGCAAGCTCCACACAAGGGGGGTTTTGATTTTCGACAAATCCCTTAAAGCCAACGCCCCCCGCCCTATCCAGTTGTAAATGCACGATGTCGGGCTTGAGTTCCTTAAGGGCAAGTAGCCCAAATTAAACACCCCCTTTTTGCGTTTAGGGTAGAGCAAAATCGGGGCTTTGTCTAAAAAAGGACGGATAAACGCCCACGCTTTGGCCAATCTGCTTTCAGGACTTAAGATATGTGGCTCTAACCCAGCCCCCCGCCTATCTTGCACCCACACAAAACTTTCTATTCTCTCTTTGAGTAAAGCCCTATGTAAGCGCAAACACGCCCTTGTCGCCTCCCCCGTGAGCGTGGCGTTGAGGTGTAGAACCTTCACAGCTATGCCACCTTGTGCTTACAGCTGCGCCAAATGCCATGCAAGGGCATGTGTTGGGTCAGCATGATGCGGGGCAAACAAGCCAACGAATCTTTATGGCGCGCAAAGAGTGTCTCCTGTCTTGTGGTTACGGCACTTTTTAAGCCCAACGCTTTAATGACCTCCACTTCTCTTAGACCAACGTCCCCCATGCGCCCAAAGGGGTAGGCAAAGTGCTTGACCTCAACCCCTAACGACTCCTTTAAAAGTGCATTGCCTGCTTTGATTTCCTTTAACGCCCTCTCTTTCCCTCGCAATTTAGCAAGTCTTGGGTGGGTCTTGGCATGCCCACCGATCGTACATAGGGGTTTTTTGGCTTGGGCTTGCTTAAGGCTTAGCATGCCTGGCTTGTTTATGTCATCGGCGGTGATGTAGAGCGTGAAGGGGGCGTTGTGGGCTTTAAAAACGGGCAAGATGTTGGTGTAAGTGGAGGTAAAGCCATTATCTAAGGTGAAGTGCGTGGTGTTTTTTAAGGGTTTGTTTTGTTCCAATGAAGCGCAAATCTCGTCTAAATCTACAAGGGCATAGCCTGCTTGTTTAAGGTGGATTAAAAAGCGATCCAAAAAGGGCATGCTTGGGTTGCAATAGGGGTCTAGGGTTTTAGGGGTGTCGTGCAAAATGTCGTGCAGCATGAAAATCACCCCCTGCCCTTTGTAATAACTTTTGGCTAGGGGGTTGTTAGACAAAAACATGGCTAAAGATTTAAGGCTTTCTTTGAAGGCTTGGCGCATGTTAGTGCCTCAATTCTCTAGGGTTGCCTAGCCACAAGTCGATGAGCGCGCGTACGCCCCCCTCACCCCCATTTTTGGGCGACACCACAATACCAGGCAGAGCTTTTAAATGGGGATGGGCGTTGGCCACGCAGCCCTTAAAACCCACACATTCGAGCACGGGCAAGTCGTTGAGGTCATCGCCCACATAGGCGACATGTTCTAAGCTGATGTTTTCCTTAGCGCAAATTTCTTTCAGAGCCTCTAGCTTGCCCTGCGGTCTACACCCCTGATACAAATAATCCATTTTTAACCTCTTGGCGCGGTGTTCCATAATAGATGTCACCTCGCCCGTTAAAACGCCCGTTTTGATCCCCGCCTCTTTTAAAAGCTCAAAGCCGATTCCATCGGCCACACTGAATTTTTTAAATTGCTGCCCGCTTTCTAAGTAATACATCCCCCCATCCGTGAGCGTGCCATCACAATCGCACAAAAAGACCCGAATACCGACCATCATGTTCCTTATTTTTCTTGGGATTTAAGAAGTTTTATTTTAGCACAGCTTGAGCCACAATCCCCATTTTTAGGCAAGAAAAGCCAAGTTTACCCCCCTCTGCCCCCTGTCTTGCCACTTTAAAGAGTCTTACCACCCTCGCTGTTCTTTAAAATCCTAAGAGGCAATATCCTGATTGCTAGAGCTTACTTTATCTGTGGGTTTTACAAGCTCGGGGGTTTGCCTTTATCCTCAATGTTGGGTGGATTGGGGTGGCTCTAAACCTGTGCCTGTACTTGGGGGATTTTGTATAAGTCTTGATCGCCTCGCTCATGTCGCCATTATGCACACACATGCCATAAAAATCGGGGTGTATGATGATCATTTTTCTATGGCTAAGAGGGTGAATGCTTGCTAAGAACACTTAAGAACATTTTCTAAATAGGGGTTTAGTCCAAATCTTCAATAAAATTTTCTAAATTTCCTTGTTTGGCATACTCCAAACTCTGTCTAGTGTAGTGAGTATATTTACCCCTTTCTTGCTTCTCTTTGTTTTAAACGCGATGCGCTAAGATACCCCCATGACAATTTCTATCTTTTGCAACACAACATCTGTCGGCACGCTTGAGATATGGGCTAAGGGGCTGAAAGAAACCTATCAATTCACCTACAGCCCCAAGTGGTTGCAACAAGGTTTTAGCCTAGACCCTGCTTTGCCTTTTTGTGAGACTCCCACACTCTCCACAACTTTGTGGGGGTGTTTTACTGATACTTGCCCCGATCGCTGGGGGCGGTTTGTGCAAAGAGGCAAGCAAGGGCTTTTAAGCCCAAGTGCCTATTTGCTAGGGGTGAGTGATTTTTTTAGGCTCGGGGCGTTGCGCTGCTTTGTGGGTAATGCGTTTATCAGCAACACAAGCCAAATCCCTAAACCTATTCACTTACAAGACTTGCAAAGGGCTTGTGTCAAGCTAGAGCAAGGGCAAGCAAGCCAAGCCGACTTTCAAAAACTTCTTGCCCCAAAGGATGAAAATGGGCAAGGGGTAAGATAAAAAATGGAGCTAGAAAGTGTCAAAGCCTAGAGCAATGTCTAGAGCAGGGTTAAAGCCCTAGCGTAGGCTTTGTCTATGATCTTTTCTTTTCTATGTGTCAGCACCACTTTTAAGAAGTCCTTGTGTAAAGCCTTAAATTTATCCATGCCAAGCTAGAGGCAATTTAGAGCATAAGGGGCAATAGGCGGTTTCTAAACACACCCCCCACAAAACCCCTTATGTGGTGTAAACTCTGCTTTAACGCCACACCATACAAAGCCACATTGTGAAAATATAGGGCCGCCCTTTTGCGCTGACTACGCCCCCGCTCTCTTGCCCTTTTTAAGCCACTTCAAGCTAAAATAAAGCCAAAAACTCCCAAGGATTTTCATGGACTTCCCCCCCTTTGAGCACGCTTTAGAAAAGCATTATTACAAGATTTGGCAGAGTCGGGGACATTTTGAGGTGAGTGAGGACAGAGCTAAACCCCCTTTTTCTATCATGATGCCCCCGCCCAATGTTACGGGGCGCTTGCACATGGGGCATGCACTCACTTTGAGCTTGCAAGATATTTTGGTACGTTTTAAGCGCATGGATGGCTACCGTGTGCTTTATCAGCCCGGGCTAGATCACGCCGGGATCGCCACACAAAATGTCGTGGAAAAGCAACTTCTCGCACAAGGGGTGAAAAAGGAGCAGATAGGGCGAGAGGCATTTGTTAAAAAAGTGTGGGAGTGGAAGGAGGCTTGTGGGGGGCAGATTTTAGAGCAAATGCAAGAGCTGGGGGTGTCTTGTGCGTGGAGTCGCTTGCGTTTTAGCATGGATGCTGGTTTAGAAAAGGCGGTAAAAATCGCCTTTAAAGCGTGGTTTGATCAAGGGCTTATTGTGCAAGACACCTACATGATCAACTGGTGTTGCAAGGACGGGGCACTGGCCGACATTGAAGTGGAGTACAAGGAAGAGCTAGGCAAGCTGTATTATTTACGCTACCCCTTAGAAAAAGGCGGGGAGGTGGTGGTGGCGACCACCCGCCCCGAAACCTTCTTTGGCGATGTGGCGTTAATGGTGCACCCTGAAGACGCACGCTACCAGCATTTAATCGGGCAAAACGCCTTATTGCCCTTAACGCACCGCCCTATCCCCATCATCGCCGATGACTATGTGGATCCTGGCTTTGGGAGTGGGTGCGTGAAGGTTACCCCCGCGCATGACCCTAATGACTATGGCGTGGGGCAAAGGCACAAGCTCACGCCTTTAGTGGTTTTTAACGCAAAGGGGGTTTTAAACGCCCATGCGGGAGACTTTGCGGGGTTAGACCGCCTAGAGGCACGCCCTAAAATTGTAGAGGCTTTAAAAGAGGGGGGCTACATTCAAGAAGTGCAAGAGCACCCCCACCAAGTGGGCGTGTGCTACCGCTGTGCGAGTCCCATTGAGCCCTACATCTCCAAGCAATGGTTTGTCAAGCAAGAGGTGGCACAAGGCTCCATAGAAAAAATGGCGCAAGGTTTAGCACAATTTTACCCCCCCCATTGGCGCAATAACTACAATGCATGGATGCAAGAGTTGCGCCCGTGGTGCATCAGTCGGCAACTTTGGTGGGGACATCAAATCCCCGTTTTCACGTGCGCTCACAAACACCAATTCGTGCCCCTAGAAACCCCCACGCACTGCCCCACTTGTGGCGACACACACCTAGAGCAAGACCCCGATGTGCTGGACACTTGGTTTAGCTCGGGGCTGTGGGCGTTTAGCACGCTGGGCTTTGGGCAAGAGGGCTTGGAGGGCTTTGAGGGCGTGAAGTTTAGTGCTGAGGATTTAAAGGACTTTTATCCTAATAGCGTGCTGGTTACGGGCTTTGACATTCTGTTTTTTTGGGTGGCACGCATGCTTTTAAGCGGGGAGAGTTTGCTAGGCACTTTGCCCTTTAAGCACATTTACCTACACGCTTTGGTGCGCGATGAAAAGGGCGAAAAAATGAGTAAATCTAAGGGCAATGTGATCGATCCCTTAGAGCTTATTAAAACCTATGGGAGCGACTCGGTGCGTTTTGCGCTGGCGATGTTGTGCGTGCAGGGGCGGGATTTATGCCTAAACCCCAAAGTCCTAGAGCAAGCCAAGCACTTTAGCCACAAACTCTACAACGCCGCCCTTTTCTTAAGCGCACAGACAGCGCAAAAAACCACAGGCTTTAGCACGAGCTTAGGGGCTTATGCCAAATCCCGCCTAAACGCCACGACTAAAGAAGTCCGCCATGCCCTAGAGCTTTACCGCTTCAACGATGCGGCCACCACGCTTTATCGCTTCTTTTGGGGGGAGTTTTGCGACTGGGTGCTGGAGTTTTCTAAGGCCTACAAAAACAGCCAAGAAGCCCCCCTAGTCTTTGGCGAGCTTGCCTCTGTGTTTCAAGGGGGTTTAAAACTCTTGCACCCCTTCATGCCCTTTATCAGCGAGTATTTGCACCAAAGCCTAGGTAAAAGCGCGCTAGAAAACAGCCCGTCTATCATGTTAAGCCCCTACCCCAAAGACACCACGCAAAACGCCACATTAGAAGCGCGCTTTAATCTAATGAAAGAGAGCATCACGGCTTTAAGGCGGCTTAAAATCTTGCTAAACGCCCCCTTGAATCCGCCACCATTGAAAGCCCCACCCCCCTAGAGGTGGAGGATTTGCAATGCATCTCTAAACTTAGCAAAATCCCTAACATTTCCACAACGCAAAGCAAACCGCCTAAAGCCATTAGCGATCGAGGGGAGCTGGGCGTGGTGCATGTCAGCTTAGAGGGGGTGGATGTGAGCGGACTTGTCCATCGTTTAAAGGCGCAATTAGAGAAGCTCAAAAAAGAGCAAGCGAAGTTGAATTTAGACAATCCGCAATTTTTGGCTAAAGCCCCCAAAGCTTTGCTAGAGAGCTTGCAAGAGCGCAACAAGACCTTATTAGAGAAACAAGCCCAAGTGCAAAAAGAACTTTTAATGCTAGAAGGATAAACATGTTTGACACCCTAACCCAATCTTTTAAAAACGCTTTAGGCAAAATCCGTTTTCAAGACGATTTAAAAGCCCTTGAAAAAGCCCTAGATGAGCTGAAAAAGGCGTTATTGCGTAATGATGTGCACCACAAGGTCGCCAAAGAATTAGTCAAAAACATCGAGGCAAAGACCAAGGCGAAGGGGATCGGCAAACAGCAATTCTTAGACGCTTTGCAAGAGAGTTTGTTAGAGATTTTAAGCGTGCCGGGGGCGGCTAGTGGTTTTGTCTATGCCCCCACCCCGCCCACGATTGTGTTGATGTGTGGCTTGCAAGGGGGGGGCAAGACCACCACTTGCGCCAAGCTGGCAAACTATTTAAAAACCCGCAATAAAAAGGTGTTGTTGGTGGCGTGCGATTTGGAGAGGTTAGCCGCCATCGAGCAATTACAAGTCTTGGGGGCACAAATCGGGGTAGAAGTCTTTCACAAAGCGGGGAGTGTGCTAGACATTGCCAAGGGGGCATTAGAGCGTGCCAAAGAGGGGCAGTTTGATGTGGTGCTTGTGGATAGTGCAGGGCGTTTGGCGATCGACAAGCCCTTGATGGACGAGCTTAAAGCCCTAAAAAATCTCTTAAATCCTTTGGAAACCTTTTATGTGGCAGACGCACTAAGCGGGCAGGACGGGGTGCGCTCGGCGCAGACCTTCCACACCGAGATAGGCATTAGCGGCGTGGTGTTAAGCAAGTTTGACAGCGACAGCAAGGGGGGCGTGGCGTTAGGCATCGCCCACCAGCTACAAATCCCCTTGCGCTTCATCGGGCATGGGGAGAAAATCCCCGATTTAGATATTTTCGTGCCCGAGAGAATTGCCAACCGCCTCATGGGAGCGGGCGACATTGTGAGCTTGGTGGAGAAAACCAGCAGCGTGATTGACCCCAAAGAGGCGAAAAACATTTCTAAAAAGCTCAAAAAGGGGCAATTTGGCTTCACCGACTTTTTAGAGCAATTAGAAAAAGTCAAAAAGCTAGGCTCGATCAGCTCTTTGGTGTCGATGATCCCCGGACTTAGTGGGGTGGCTGGCGCGCTTAAGGGCACAGACTTAGAAAACTCGGCAGAGATCAAAAAAATCAAGGCGATGGTCGCCTCCATGACCGCCAAAGAGAGGGACAATCCCGCCTTGCTTAATGGTAGCCGTAAAAAGCGCATCGCGCTAGGCTCTGGGCTAGAAGTGGCGGAGATCAACCGGATTTTAAAGAGATTCGATCAAGCCAGTCAGCTAGCTAAAAAATTAAGCTCTAAGGGCGGGGTGGCGCATTTGTTGCAGATGTTGCAACAAAACCAGCCCCCTCGATGATTTAAGTTGACACCCTAGCTTGAGGGGGCTAAACTTAGGAGATCATTCATCGATTAAGGTGGTGATTTTGCGCTCTAGTTGTGCCATGGTTTGGATTTGGTCCACGATTTCGTGTAGGAGAGGGATTAGAGGGGCTAGATGGGGGACTTGCAGGGCTTCTTTTAAAATGGCGTTGTAGCCTTCAAACAAGCCTTCTAAGTAGTCAAACAAAGCCGAGTCTTTGCTGTAGTAGTCTTGTAAGACTTGGTAAAGGATGGTGCTTTCTTTGAGTAAATCGCGTTCTTGATCGGTTTCTGTAGTGTGATCTTTGTGGCTTTGAGCGTGGGTGATGGTGTGGTTGAGTTGGTCGTTAAAGAGCGCAATGTCTTCGCGCACACTCACTTGGTAAATCGCCATTTCACGCACAGCGTCATCGACCGTTTGCAAGGAAAACTCCGCCAAAAGAGGGGAGGTAAAAAGGGTACAAAGCGCCAAAGACAAGCACAAACGCATACAAATCCTTTAGAGCATTATACACAAAAACCCATGGGTTTTATGTTATACTGGTGTTTTACACTTGATCGCTAAAGAGGACGCTTGAAACCCGCGCAGACCTTGTTATTCACCCCCGGGCCCACACCCATCCACCCGAGCATTAGCAATACTCTAAGCCAGCCCATCCCCCACCACCGCACGCCGGAATTTGAGGCGATCTTTGGCTCTGCAAGGCAACAACTTAAAGAGATGGTCGGGCTAGCTGAGGTTTTAACTTTAGTCAGCAGCGGCACGGGAGCAATGGAGGCAGCCCTTTTACAATTTGTACCCCTATCCAGCGAGCAACCCGCTTTATTGGTGCTGAATAATGGTAAATTTGGCGAACGCTTTGGCAAAATTGCTAGGGCGCATGGCCTTAGTGTTGTGGAGCTTAAGAGCGCGTGGGACACCCCCATTAGCCCCGATCAAGTGCTAAAAGCCCTGCAGGCAGACCCAAGTATCCAAGCGATCGCCTTGCAAGTGTGCGACTCTTCGGGGGGACTAAGACTAGATTTTGAAGGCATTACAAAAGCTGCCAAACAACACAATCCTAAGATTGTTACCATCATTGATGCGATCACCGCTTTGGGAGTCGAGCCTTTAGACACCACGCATGTCGATGTGTTGATCGGGGGCAGCCAAAAGGCATTCATGTTGCCCGTAGGGCTTAGTTTTTTAGGACTGAGCGATTTTGCCCTCTCAAAGTTAGAGGACAAGGGCTATTACTTTAATTTAAAGCTAGAATTAAAAAACCAACAAAAGAACACCACGGCTTTTACAGCGGGTATCTCGCATATTTTGGGTTTGCAAACTTACTTTACGCTACTGCAAGACTTGGGCGGATTTGACGCACTTTATCGTGCCACTAAAAAAAGAGCCGCAAGCACGAATATAGCCCTTGAGGCATTGGGGCTTAAAATCTACCCCAAAGCCCCGGCTCTGTGTATGTCTGTGATCTACCACGAGCGGGCTAAAGACATTAGAAAGCACCTAAATACGAAATATGGCGTGCTTGTGGCAGGCGGGCAGGACGACTTAAAAGACCATTTGCTGCGCATCAACCACATGGGGATCATTGAGGTTTATCAAAGTGCATGGGTGCTGAGTGCCCTAGAGCAAAGCTTGGTGGATTTAGGGCTAAAAGCTCAATTTGAGGGCGTGGCGATCAAGGCGTTCATGCAACACCACTACAAGGAGATTTAATGCGGCTTTACTACGGCTACAACGAGTTTAGACAAGATGTCGTGGGCTTAGCCAAAATGGTTGAAGCGGACTTTAAGCCCCAAGCGATCGTGTCAATTTTAAGGGGCGGGATGACTTTAGCCCACTTTTTGGGGCTTTACTGGGACACTAAAGAGGTCTATGCGATCAACGCCAGCTCTTATAGCACAGATCGCAAACAAGGCGAGCTTATTATAGACAATGTCCCCAAACTCAAACCGACCCATCAAGAAATTTTAGTGGTCGATGAGATTGTGGATAGTGGTAGAAGCTTTTTAGGCGTGATGCAGGTGTTAAAAGAGCAATACCCCCAAAAGCGTTTTAAAAGTGCGGTGCTGTTCGCCCACAAGAGCGCCCATTTTCAGGCGGATTACACCCTCAAAGAGGCGACTTCGTGGATCGACTTCTTTTGGGAGGTGGATACACAGGGAGATCACATTGCCTAAATTACATTTGATCTCTTTGGGGTGCTCCAAAAATTTAGTCGATAGCGAGGTGATGCTAGGCAAACTCGCCCACTACGAGCTCACCAGCGATCTAAGCAGTGCCGATGCCATCATTGTCAACACTTGCGGATTTATAAAGTCCGCCAAAGAAGAGAGCATTCGAGTCTTGCTAGAAGCCATTGAGGGGCGTAAAAAGGGGGCTGTGGTCGTGGCAAGTGGGTGCTTAAGCCAGCGCTATAAAGAGGAGCTAGCCAAAGAATTGCCCGAAATCGACATTTTCACGGGCGTGGGCGATTACGACCAAATAGACACGCTCTTAGCTAAAAAGCAAAGCCAATTTTCTAAACAAGTCTTTTTAGCCAGCCAACATGCCCGCACCATCATCGGCTCATCTGTGCATGCCTATGTCAAATTGTCCGAGGGCTGTAACCAACATTGCAGTTTCTGTGCGATCCCTAGCTTTAAAGGACGCTTGCAAAGCAAGCGTATAGAGGATATTTTAAAGGAAGTGCAGGACCTAGCCAAGAGGAGCTACACAGACATCAGTTTCATCGCCCAAGACTCCAGCTCTTACTTGCAAGATCAAGGCAATAAAGAGGGGCTGGTGCAACTCATTAAAGCGATCGACAAACAAGGGGCGATCAAAAGTGCCAGGATTTTTTATCTCTACCCCACCAGCACCACACACCAGCTCATCGAGGCGATCGCCAGCTCGCCCATTTTTGCCAATTACTTTGACATGCCCATCCAGCACATCACAGACTCCATGCTCAAAACCATGCGCCGCAACTCCACAAAATCCAAGCATTTAGAGCTCTTAAAAGCCATGCGTGCCGTGCCGGGCAGCTTTCTACGCTCTACTTTGCTCTTAGGCCACCCCCACGAGCAAGAGAGCGACATCAACGAGCTGGAGGCGTTTTTACAAGAGTTTAGATTCGATCGCTTAAATCTCTTTGCCTTCAGTGCTGAAGAGGGCACAAAGGCTTATGGCATGCCCCAAATTGCGAGCAAACTTGTCAATGAACGGCTCGATCGCATCAACGCTTTAGTGCAAGAGCAGGTGCAAACTTCCATGCAAAACTTAGTCGGGCAGACCTTAGAGGTGATTGTGGAGGGGGCTAGCGAGGATCATCTCTTTTTGCGTGCGCGTGATCGGCGCTGGGGCTTGGAAATTGATGGGGAGATTCTCATCAATGAAAGTATGCTAGAGCACACCCCCCCGGGACACTACACCGCCCTTTGCCACACCTATGAAGAGGGGGTACTTCTAGGTAGGATTGTGGCTTAAAACGCCAAGAGTTTCTTGATAATTTCCTCATAGGTCAAGTTTTGGATTTGTTGGTGCAAGGTGGTGGAGGTGTGGTGGTAATGTTTGGAATCGTTTAATAGGGCGTTGATTTTGGTCGTCATTTGCACACTATCTTGCACCACCAGCTCAGGCGCAAGCTCTAGGGCGTTGCCTACGGGGGTGCAAATAAAGGGGGTGGCAAATTGCATGCTTTCTAAAAGTACCATAGGAAAGGATTCGTAACTTGCCGTGCTGGCGTGCAAAAATAAGGTGGCGTGTTTGGCAAGTTTCAACACCTCATCCCGCCCAATGCCATAAAAAAAGAACACTTCTTTAAAGCCATGCACCCCGTCCTCATGGGTCTTAAGGGCTTTTAAGCGATCGAGGGTGTGCCCGCTGTTGAGAGAACCTACAAAAACTAAGGGCATTTGCGCGTGGCTGGCGTAATACGCCTTAAGCACCATCTCTTGCCCTTTTTCAGCATAGTAATTAGACACATTTAAGATGAAAGGGTTTTGGCAAAGTTGCTCTAAAAGTGCGTGGGGGCTTAGTTGATGTGGGTCTAGGCGGCTTTCTGTGGGGGGGGGGGGGGGGGGTAGGAATTTGGGCGGACAAATGTCCTTAGCAAAGACACCATTGGGCAAAATGTCTAAATTTAAGTCCACTTCTTGGCTTAAGTATTGGTAAAAGCTGCTGTTTTTATGCAAGAAAAGGATTTTATCGTATTGCCTTAATTGCATTTTAAGGGTCTCTAGGGGGTCTAGGGGGTGTTTGATGCCCCTTGACTTGTGGTAGATTGTTTTAAGAAGTTGGGTCAGTTTAGATTGTGGGGGTTTTTTGGCGGGTTTTTTGGCAATGTTTGGCATTTCTGTGTGGTTTCTTAAAAACTTCTTCTCTGCCTTGCAGGTGGCTAAGTGGGGCAACAGCACATCGCAATTCCAAGTAAAAAAGGAAGAATTGACAAGCAAATCGCAAGCAAAATTCTTGGCAAAATCGAGGTAAGCCTCTAGCTCCCCTTGCCAATCTTGGCCATCGTGAAAGATATGAAACTCTAAAACCCATAAATTAGGTGCAATTTCTAATGCCCTGCGTCCTTGCACCTCGCAAAGTTTCCCCTCTCTTTGGATGCCCATAGCAATGCCCGCATGGTTAAAAACATCGCTTGTGGCGACATACACCCTATGTCCCGCCTGTGCGAGTGCTTGACTCAAACCATAGTCGGCGGTGGCGGTGCCGGTTTGCAAGGGGTGGTATTGCTCAGTGGCATAAAGAATCACCATTACAATAATCCTAGCACTTTCTTAGCATGATCTTTGGCGCGGACATTGTAAAGGGCATGGGCGATTTTGCCCTCTTGGTTAATGACAAAAGTGGAGCGAATCAGCCCCACGCTCACCTTACCATACAAATTTTTCTCGCCATAAGCCCCGTAAGCTTTTGCCACTTCGTGGTTAGGGTCGCTGAGTAATTCAATGCCCAAACTTTCACTCTCTATAAAATGGCAATGGCTTTTGGCATCGTCCGCGCTCACGCCTAAAATCACCGCTCCCTTCGCCCCAAACTCTGCTTTTAACTTGGTGAAATCTTGCGCCTCAAGGGTGCACCCCGGGGTGTTGTCCTTGGGGTAAAAGTAAAGCACCACAACCTTGCCTAAAAAGTCTTTAAGGCTAACACTCTGCCCTGTGGCATTGCTTAAAGTGAAGGCGGGAGCTGGGCTCCCTTTTTCTAAACGCATGTTTGCTCCTTAGTATAAGATGACATGGGTTGCCATAGGTCCGTGCACGCCAAAGACGGTTTTTAGCTCAATGTCGGCGGTGCGGCTAGGCCCGCCGATGAAGAGCATATTTGTGGGCAAACGCCCTTCCCCGGCGTTTTTAAGAGCCTCTAGCCCCTGCGCCAAATTTTGCACGATTTTAGATTGATCCAACAAAATCACGCATTTAAGGGTGATGAGAGAAGTCAAACGCGGGGCAAACTTAGAAGACACCACGCCCACAATACCTAAGTTTGCCACGCCACAAGTCGCCTCTAAAATCGCCGTGTCGATGTTAAACAACTCCTCTTTAAACGCCTCTACGGGCTTATCGTAGGGGATTTTTTGGTAAAGATTTTGGGGGTCTAGTTCCTCTAAAGAGCAGGGTAAATTCGTGGCGCACAAGAGTTTTTGGGTTTCAAAACCTTTTAAAGCCTCTTGGATCGCCCCGAGCAAGTCCTCTTTAGCGCACTCTGTGAGTTGGGAGCGGTTGAGCTCTTGTAGGTGCTTGTATTGTTCGATCAAATCCGCTTTCGCGTCTGTGATCATATTTCTATAGGGTAGATTTTCATGGCTAATAGCGTGCCGTTTTAGGGCATTTTGGATGCGTTCAATGACCACTTGCTTACTCATAAATCACCCCCGGTAAATTTTTAATTTTAGCGTGCAAACTGCCCTGCACTTTTGGCATTTCGCGATAACGCAACCACTTTTGCAACACCGGCGTGTAATGCCCAAAAAGCTTGCCTAAGGGGGCAAAAGTCCCACTCAGTGCCATAACAGCCCGCCATAGCGTGCCATTGCTCGCAATCTTGGCAAACGCCTTCATGCCTAGCTCTTCTAATTTGCTGTGCTTGGTGTCTTTATAGCCCCGCACCACACCCCGCCCCTCGTGGCTCTTTTCAGCGCGCAAATCTCTAATGAGTTCGGGCAAAGGGATTTTGACCGGGCACACCTCCCCGCACCGCCCACAAAGGCTGCACAAATTGGCGATGTGGGCGTAATTGTCTAGCCCAAAAAGCTGGGGAGTGATGACAACCCCGATGGGTCCGGGGTAGGTCGCTAAGTAAGCGTGTCCGCCAATTTTGTCATACACGGGGCAGTGGTTCAAACAAGTCCCACAGCGGATGCAGCTTAGGGCTCTGTAATATTTTTCATCCGCTAGGATATTGCTGCGGTTGTGATCGAGTAAAATGATGTGCGCCTCTTTGGGCCCGTCTAGCTCGCCCTCTTGACGGGGTCCTGTGATGATGTTTTGGTAGCAGGTGATTTGCACGCCCACGGCACTAGGGCAAAGCAAGTTGTTTAAGATCGAAGCATCTTCAAAGCTTTCGACCATTTTTTCAATCCCACAAATGGCGACATGGATATCGCAGGCCGTGGTGCACATGCGCCCATTGCCCTCGTTCTCTACAAGCCAAATCGCCCCCTCATTGGCGATGGCAAAATTCACCCCCGAAATCCCCATTTTAAAGCCCTCAAACTCGCCTCGCATGTGCTTTCTAGCGATGCCATTGAGCTTTTCAGGTTCGCTCTCTAGGGGTGCGCCTAGCTTTTCTTGGAAAATCTTACCCACTTGGTGGCGGTTTTTGTGGATGGCAGGCACCACGATATGTACGGGGTGTTCGTCAATCAGCTGGATGATGAGCTCGCCCAAATCCGTTTCTTTAGCGACAATCCCCTTTTCCTTCATATACCGGTTGAGCTCGATTTCCTCGCTGGCCATGGACTTGCCCTTTAAAATGCGCTCAACGCCCCGCTCTTTGGCTAGGTTGTAGATGATCTCATTGGCATCTTTTGCCGTGCTGGCATAATGCACCACAAAGCCATTTTTTGTGGCGTTTTCCTCAAAGCGTTGGACATAGGTGTCTAGTTGGGCTAAGACTTTTAATTTTGCATTTTGCCCCATGGTGCGTAATTGCTCCCACTCTGGGTAACGATCTTCTAATAGGTCTTTGCGCTTGTGGATTAAAGTGTCCATCGCTGAGCGCAAGTTGGTGCGTAATTGCGCATCGTTTAACTTCTCGCCGATGACTTGTTCGTAATCGTGGTCGCTGTGTGTGGTGGTGTGTGTCATGTCAAACTCCTAATCCCACTCTTTGGGCTAAAAAGTCGTAAAAGTGCATGGATTTAGTCTTGCTTCTCATCTTTGCCATCGCTCCGCTGATGTTGAGCAAACAACCCGCATCGGCGGATAAAATGTATTCTACATTACGGCTTTCAATGTCGTGGATTTTCTCTTGCACCATGGCGTTAGAAATCTCGGGTTCTTTGACCGCAAAAGTCCCCCCAAACCCACAACACTCCTCCTCCCTTTGCAAAGGCACCAGCTCGACATTAGACAGCTGGGCGATGATTTTCTTCGCGCTTTCAATCACCTTTGACACCCTTAAAGCGTGGCAATTAGAATGCCAAGTAACTTTAATGGGTGCGCCTAGGTCGGTGTAGCGCACCTCTAGTTTTTTATCCAAAAACTCAGCCAGCTCAAAGACCCTAAGAGAGAAGTTTTTCACCTCCTCGTATTCCTTATGCCCCTCAAACAGCTCTAAATAATCGTGCGCCATCATCCCCACGCAAGAACCGCTAGGCACAACCACGGGATAATCCTCCTTGAATAGGCGGACATTGTGGAGCACAACCTCACGGGTTTGATCGTAGTAGCCGGAGTTGTAGCTAGGCTGCCCGCAACAGGTTTGATCTTTTTTGAAGATGACCTCCACTCCCTCCCTTTGCAAAAGTTTAATGCAATTTAGTGCCGTTTGGCTAAACACCGCCCCCCCCAGACAAGTGGCAAAAAAATAGACTTTCATAGGTAACCTTCTAGTTAAAATCAAAACTTCGCATTATAACGCATTTAATGCAATGCTTGGTGTGTGAAAAACTTTGCCATAACTTCGCCCTCTGTGGGCGTGGGGAAAAAGATGTCTAAATTCGGCGAGATAAACACCCTAGAGCCCTCCCTAATGATGATAATAGGCTTTAAGTTGCTCTTGTCTTTTAAGATTTGGGCGATGATTTGGTTTAAGCCCAAGCCCGTTTGGCGGGTGAGTTGCATGAGTAAAAAATCACCAAAGAGATTGTTCTTGCCCGTTTTGTTGGCAAGGGCAGAGGTCAAGCCGATCAAAAGCCCGTTAGAGAGAGTCGACACGAGCAAGGGCATGCCATAGCGTTGGAAGTTGTGTGTGATCATTTGCCCCACGAGTCCGCTATAACCCTTGACATCTGCCCCTTTGGCGTTGGTGAGTGTGATGTTCACGCCCTGTGGGGTGATGATGCGACTCCACACAATGTCTAGGCGGTATTCCCCGATTTTATTGTTATTGCTGTAATAGCCGATGACTTTTGAGCCTTTGGGGATTAAAATCGCCCGCCCCATGTTGGCGAAAATGTCGCTCTCCACTTGCGCCACAACCTTGCCGGCAAGCTGGGAGCTAATGGGCGTTACTAAAAAAGCGGGGATCATCTTATCGGCGGTGATGGTGCGTAGTAGGCGGTTTTCATGCGTGGCTAGATCGTGGTTTTTTACATTTTCAAAGTGGCTCGCCCCGTAGTCGATCTCCTCCTCTTGGGGTTCTTCAAAGCCCTGTATACGCCCGTTTAAAGCGTCTTCCATGTCTAGCTCCTCTTGGGTGGGTTCAGCAGGCTCGGGTTCTATTTCTTGCTCTTGGGGCGGTTCTATTTCTTGCTTTGGCTCTGTGTCTTTAGGCGGTGGTGGAGGGGATTTTTTGGCTTGCTCTAACTGTGCCTTTAGGCTGGCGATTTCTTTAGCGTTTTCTTGCAAGAGCTTTTGCAAATGAGTTAGATCGGAGTTTTCTTTGGATGGGGGTGGGGTTTTGGGGGTAAAAAGGTAGTCGGCTAGGGGGTAGTTGGTGTCTTGCAACTCTAAGATTTCTTGCTTTTTGGGGCGGTGCAAAATTAAAGAAGTGGTAAAAACCACAGCCATAGCACCCCCAAAAATCAAGGCTTTTTTGACAAAGGGTTTCATTGGGTTTTGCTAACTTTACGCACACAGGCGTGGATTTTACCCTCTCTTAGCGTCCACTTGCGTGAAATATCTTCGGCAATTAAATAATCCCCCACAATACGGGTGTTGATGGGGTTGTCGTAGCCATCGACCACTTTGTAAGCCACAGGGAATTTTACGCCCGATCTTTGGCTGTCAAACTTAAAGTAAGTGAAATGCTTGTCGTTAAAAATATCTAGGGGTTTGATTTGCGCCTTAAAAGCGACTTTGCATAACCACAGACAAAACCACGCCCGCCTTTTGCCCCCAAGCACCCGATAACCCCGTTGCATTTGGCTTTTATCCACTAACAGCACATTGCCCCCCGTGCCGATTTTCAAAAATCGCGTAGGCGTGGTGGGGGTTTGGAGTTTGTTTTCAAGCGTGACTAAAGGCTGGTTTAACGCCCCCTTGTCTTTAAAAAAGTGCTGACTGGAGACATAGACATTTAAAATCGGGTTTTTGGGGCTGGTGAAAGTCGTGGAGAAAATGTAAAAGGCGTAAATCTTGCCGCTCGTCCCAATCACATTTAAATTTGAATCGATGCCCACTTCTAGGGGCTTGATTAAGAGCACATTGCGCCCTAGGGTTTTGGTGCTAAAACCCACGCTATCGCCCAGCACCACTTCAGCGATCGGCTCGCTAAAAACGAGGGTCGTAACCATGGCGTAGCGCAAACGAAGTTTAGGCATTTGCCCGAGTTTATAGTCAATGAAAAGCGTGTTGTCTAAGTCGCCATGCTCTTTGGTAAAAAAGCTGTTTTGGATGGCGTGTAGGTCTTGGATCGTGTGCTCTTGTGGGGACTCTTGGGAGTCTTCATTTTCTATAACTTGAGCCAAACACAGGCAAGGGAGCATCACACACAGCAAAAACCTAAGAAATCCACACATAGGGGGCATTATAACAGAGGAAAACTGCGCCCTTTATACCAAGACCTAGGGGCTAGGATTTTTTAAAAGATATTTGGGTAAAATCTAAACTATGTTTAAAAGATGCGCTTGGCTTTTGTGCTTGTTTGGGGCGTTAAACACTTCCTTGCACGCCGAAAAGATTGAAGATGTGGCGAGTATCGTGGGTGTGCGCGACAACCAGCTGATCGGCTATGGCTTGGTGATTGGGCTTAATGGCACGGGGGACAAATCGGGCTCGAAATTCACCATGCAATCCATTGCCAACATGCTAGAGAGTGTCAATGTTAAGGTGTCGCCCGAGGACATTAAGTCTAAAAATGTCGCGGCCGTGATGATCACCGCCACTTTACCTTCTTTTGCAAGACAGGGCGATAAGATCGATGTGCAAATCTCCTCAATCGGGGATGCCAAATCCATAGATCATGGGGTGTTGGTGATGACCCCCTTAACGGCGATCGATGGCAATATCTACGCCATCGCGCAGGGGAGCGTGAGTTTAGGCAATTCTAAAAACCTGCTCTCAGGTACGATCGTCAATGGAGCGACCATTGAAAGAGAAGTCGTCTATGATTTGGCACATAAAAATGCCATGACTTTGAGCCTAAAACGCCCCGATTTTAAAAACGCCGTGAAAATCCAAGAAGCCCTAAACAAAGCCTTTAAAGAACCCGTAGCTCTAGCTATTGATCCTAAAACAATCAAGCTAAAAAAGCCCGAAAAACTCACCATGGTCGAGTTTTTGGCTTTAATCCAGGAAGTCAATATTGACTACAGCAACCAAAATAAAATCATCATTGACGAGAAGTCGGGCACGGTGGTGGCGGGCGTGGATATTGAGGTGCACCCGGTGGTTGTAACAAGTGGGGACATCACGATTAAAATCACCCCCGAGCCTTTAGAGCCTAAAAAGGGCAAGGCGAAAAAGGACATCACCAAGATAGACCCCAACACAAACTTAGACACCAAAGAGAACATTTTAAGCACCCCGAAGGCCACGATCGCCAGCGTGGTGAAGGCATTGCAAAAAATCGGGGTGGGGGCTAAGAGCATTGTATCTATCCTCGAGGCCATGAAAAAAAGCGGCGCGATCAGCGCAGATATGGAGGTCATATGATCAAGAACAATTTAGACATTTACAACCAATACCTAGCCAATAAACTGGATGCAAACAAGCTCAAACACACCAAGGGGGGCAAGCTAGAAGACCAACAGCTCAAAGCCCAAACCGATGCCTTTGAGTCCTTACTTTTAAAGTTTATGTTAGACACTGCCTTGAAGCTAGACAACCCGCTTTATCCTAAACAAGCGGGCAGTGAGATTTACCAATCCATGTATAAAGAGTCGCTGTCTAATGAGCTCAGCGGGCATTTTGGCTACAGCGAATTGCTGTTTAACTTCTTAAAAGACCAAGAGGCGCAGAAAAAAGGGTGAGTGCTCTTGTGGATCAAAACATCTTAGACAATATCGGGGGGCAAGATCGGCAAGAACTCTTGAGGTTACTGAATGAATTTATTCTGCAAAGCTATAAAGTTGAAAAAGAGTTTAAAGACTACAAGGCTTTATACGAGTGGGTGATTGAGATTTTGCCCCAAGCCATTTGGGTGATCAACGAGAACAAAAGTTTTTTTTACAAGAACAGCAAGGCGATCGAAAGCCAAGAAGTCTTTGAAAAGGCCAAGGCTTTAGGTTTTAACACCGAGATCGAGCACGAGGGCAAGAACTACCTTTTCCAAAACAATAAAATCCAAGGCAAGGAAATCATCACCGCCACGGACATCACCAAACAAAAACGCCAAGAACGCCTAGTGTCTATGGGGAAAATCTCCGCCCACTTAGCACACGAGATTAGAAACCCCGTGGGCTCTATCTCGCTTTTAACTTCGGTGCTCCTTAAAAAAGTAGACGACAAAACCAAGCCCATTGTCTTTGAGTTGCAACGCTCTTTATGGCGGGTGGAGCGCATCATCAAAGCGACCCTTTTATTCTCTAAGGGCGTGCATGCCAATAAAGTCCCCCAAAGTTTGGGCCTACTAGAAGACGAAATTAAAGAGGCGTTGAATCAATACAGCTACACCAAAGACATTAGCCTCAAAACCGCCATCGCCCCCATCAGCGCGTCTTACGATTTGAGCCTACTTTCTATCGCCCTGCAAAACTTCTTATACAACGCCATAGATGCGATCGAAGAGGGGGCGTGCGAAGAGGGGCATGTGGAAGTGACCGCTTTTGAAGAAAACGAGTGGGTGGTGTTTCACATTAAAGACGATGGCAAGGAAGTGCTGGATAAAGATTTGCTCTTTGAGCCCTTTGAGACTACGAAATTAAAGGGCAATGGGCTGGGGCTCGCCCTGTCCTTGCAGGTCGTGCAAGCGCATGGGGGTAAGATCACGCTCTTAGACGGCGCAGAAAAGACCTTTGAAATCCGCATTTTAAAAGACCTATAACATGCCTAGTTTATGCTTTTGTGCTATGATAGAGGCTTTAGTTTTTGCCTTTTGTCATAAAATAAGAGGCTAGAGTTTTAGGGGGTGGGTTTTGTTTTAATAAGGTGGAGAACACCGCTATTTGAAGGTTTTTTATGCAGAAAATGTTGATCACAACCCCGATTTATTATGTCAATGACAGCCCCCATTTAGGGCATGCCTACACGACCTTCATTGCCGACATGCTCAAAAAACACTACAGCCTGCAAGGCAAAGAGGTGTTTTTTCTCACAGGCACAGACGAGCACGGGCAAAAAATCGCCCTAAGTGCCGCTAAGCACGGCTTGAGTCCTTTGGAGTACGCCACTAAAATTAGCCAAGTGTTTAGGGCTGAGTGGGATTTTCTTAAGATTGACTATAACCACTTTGTCCGTACCACCGACAAGGCGCACGAGCAAGCCGTGCAACACGCCTTTGACTTTATGCTGCAAAAGGGCGACATTTACAAAGGAGTTTATGAGGGGGATTATTGCGTGAGTTGTGAGAGTTTTGCCACAAACAGCCAAACTTGCCCGGATTGCCACCGTCCTACCACCAAAGTTGCCGAAGAGAGCTATTTTTTTAGATTGAGCTCTTATCAAGACAAGCTGCTAGAGTTTTACGAGAAGCACCCCCACGCCATTTTACCCTTATCTCGGCGCAATGAAGTTACAAGCTTCATTAAACAAGGTTTGTATGATTTGTCTATCACCCGTACAAGTTTTGAGTGGGGCATTCCTTTGCCAAAGCATTTAAACGAGCCCAAGCATGTCGTGTATGTGTGGCTAGATGCGCTCTTAAACTATGTGAGTAGCCTAGGCTATGGGGCAGACAACGCCAAAATGGACTATTTTAACCACGCTCTACACATTGTGGGTAAGGATATTTTGCGCTTCCATGCCATTTATTGGGTCGCCTTTTTAATGAGCCTAGAGTTGCCCTTGTTTAAACAGCTTTGTGTGCATGGATGGTGGACCATTGAGGGCGTGAAAATGAGTAAGAGCATCGGCAATGTGCTCAACGCCAAAGAGCTAGCCCAAAGCTATGGGACTGAGGCTCTGCGCTATTTTCTCTTAAGAGAAGCCCCCCTAGGCCAAGATGGGGACTTTAGCGTCCAAGCCCTGATCCGCCGTTTCAACGCCGATTTAAGCAACACTTTAGGTAATTTAATCCAAAGGCTGGCAGGACTACTTAAGCCCTTTAATGGCAAGCTTGAGAGCAGCCACATCCTGGAGCATTACGCTCCCCTTTATGCCACATGGCAGGCGCAATTAGAGAGTCTAGAGCCCTATTTGCACGGCTTGCAGTTACACCGCTATTTAGAAGAATTGTGGCGGGTGTTTGAGAACTGCAACGCCACCATTGCCAAAGAACAGCCATGGGTAATGGCTAAGAGCGCGCCCACAAAGGCCATGGCACTCTTAGCCCTTGTGGCGACCTTTTTAGCTAAGAGCGTGTTTTATCTCTACCCCGTGCTGCCTGAAAGCACCGCCAAACTAGCCAAGTGGCTAGGTGTGGATCTAACCCCTGAAAACTTTAAGGCATGCATGCAGAAAGATTATCTGCTCCCCGCTTTAAAGCTTGCCCCCATAGAGGCACTTTATCCTAGATTGGACGAAGTCCAATCCATCCCTAAATTTAAAGAAGCCCCAAGCCAAGCCCCGCAAGAGGTGCAAGACAATTTCATTAAATTTGAAGACTTTGCCAGGCTAGATATAAGGGTCGGCACCGTCCTTAAAGCTGAAAGGGTGCCTAAGAGCGATAAACTCTTGTGTCTACAAATAGACTTTGGGGGTCAAGTGCGCCAAATCTTATCGGGCATTGCCAAGCACTATAACCCCGAGGATTTAGAGGGCAAGCAGGTGTGCGCCCTGCTGAATCTACCCCCCCACAAAATGCTGGGGTTAGTGAGTGAGGGCATGGTGCTTAGCGCAAGCGATGTGGGGGGGCTAAAACTCATCAGCCCCCTTGAGGCCGTAGAAAATGGGGCGAAAATCGGCTAGTGGATGTCTGTGAAGTTGTGGCGGTTACAAAGGGGGTTTTAAAGACTGAACCTTTTGTGCGTACCTTCACCCACGCCACAGACAAATTAAATCGGGTGAAAAAGGGGAGCTTGTTCGCTGCCTTCAACCCGGCGTGCATTGAAGAGGCGGTGAAACTGGGGGCTTACGGGGTGTTGTTTGAGAAACACGCCCACATTAGTGACCCTGAGATTGCGTGGATTTGCGTAGAAAACCTGCAAGAGGCGGTGTTTAAACTCTTGTATTACAAGTTTTTAGACGCGCCCATCGCCCTTTATCAACTCTCTAGCCTAGAGATGGAAATCTTTAACAAACTCGCCAAAGCTCCCGGCGTGTGTACCTTTGAGGGGGATTTTTTAGAATTGCTAGATTTGGACTTAAGGGGCATACACACCCTGCTTTTGACCCAAATCCCCCCAAATTAGACACAAACGAAATTGCCAACACCCCCCCCTTCACCCTCTTACAAACCCAACTCTTTTCTATGGTGCTGTGCTACAAGGGGCAACGGCATGATTTAAAAATCTCGGGACTTTACGCGACCCAGTTAGCAAGGGTGCTAAATTTATGCGAAAGTTTGGGACTAGAGGTGCATTTAGGCCATTTAGGCACGCTAAATTCTATGCAACCCCACTACACCAATAAACGTCTAGAACCCTGTGCCTATGGGCAAAGTGAACGGGTTTTAATCTACGAAAAAAACGCGGCAGAGTTGCCCTGCATGCTAGACTTTGTCAAAAAAATTGCCCCCTACCACAAGCTAGCCGTTTTTAGTCAAGAATCTTTGGAGTTGGTCCATGTGCGCTATAAAAACTTGCACGACTTGCAAAACTTGCTTTGCACTAAAGATTATTCACTGGGCTTTGTGTTAGGTAATGTGTCCTTACAAGAGCTTTGGCGCAAGCCGCCCTTAAGGAGTTTGTTTGACCCGCTGTGAGGGCACACATAGGGGCGTGCCTATTGACTTGCCCGCTCATCTCTCTTTAGAGCAAGTCTATCACGAGGCTTTAAAGCTCAAGCCGTGGCGCAAAGGGCCCTTTTGTTTCCATCAAGGCGATTGCGGTTTTTGCATTGACAGCGAGTGGCAAAGTTACATGAAATGGGATTTAATCAAGGGCGCGGTGGGTTTAGAAGGGCTCGAGGTTGCCGACATCGGCTGTAACAATGGCTATTACCTTTTTTGCATGCAAGAGCAACAGCCTAAAAGTCTGGTGGGCTTTGACCCTAGCGCGCTTTATGCAAAGCAATTTAAATGGCTAAATTCCTTTTTAAAAACTTCTATCGTCTATGAGAGTCTAGGCGTGGAGGATTTACGCACCTATGCTAAACGCTTTGATGTGTTGTTTTGTTTGGGTGTGCTTTATCACAGAAAAGACCCCCACAGCACCCTTAAAGCCTTGTTTATGGGCTTAAAGCCCAGCGGGGTGTTGGTGCTCGACACTTTGATTTTTGACAGCCCCCTAGAGGTGGCCCTTTGCCCTAGCATCTATGCTAAAATGTCTAATGTTTATTTTATCCCTAGCGTGAAGGCCTTGCAAAACTGGGCTTTTAAAGCGGGCTTTAAAGAGTGCACCCCCCTTGCCTTTAAATCCACAACCACCAAAGAGCAGCGCCAGACCCCTTGGATTGAGGGACTGAGTTTAGAAGCCTTTTTAGACCCGCTAGACCCCACCAAAAGTATAGAGGGCTACCCCGCTCCCCTGCGTGGGTATTTTATCTTACGTAAATGAAAGGAAGAACATGGAAACGCCGATTGAAGAGGGCTTGCTGGTTTGCTCCAAATTAGACCAAACCCTTTGCGCTGATTTGGTGTCCTTTGGGGGCAATAAAGCCACCGTGTGCTTCGCACCTAAAGAGTTCATGCTCTGTGAGGAAGATGTCGTGCACGCGGGTTTTATTGTGAGTGCGGCTAGCTTTGCGGCTTTGTGTGCGCTGAATAAAAAGAATAGCTTAATCTCTTCCATGAAGTTAGGCCTACTCGCCCCCATTGAGCTCAAGCAAGAGGTGTTTTTTAATGCGGTGGTCGCGCATGCCAGCTCCAAGAAGTGTGCCGTGCATGTCGAGGGCGAGTTTATGGAGATCAAAGTCTTTGAGGGGGATTTTGAGATTTTAGTTTTTGAGAAACGCCCTTTTAAGTTTAATTTTAAGGAGGAGCAGTGATCATTGCCTTAGTCGTGGATAGTTTTGAGGACAAGAGCAACGGGACTTCTATGACCTGTTATCGCTTTTACCAAGCCCTAAAAGCAAGGGGGCATGAGGTACGGGTGGTGGCACCCTTTGTGCAAGGGGAGGGCTTTTACGGCCTGCAAGAGCGCTATATCCCCTTTGTTACCGAGATGTCACATAAACAGCACATGATTTTTGGCAAGCCCGATAGAGAAATCCTAGCCCAAGCCTTTGAGGGTGTGGATATTGTGCATGTGTTTTTACCCTTTAAATTAGAAAAAGTCGCCGTTAAGGTGGCTAAAAAACTTAAAATCCCCTATATCGGGGCGTTTCACCTACAGCCCGAGCACATCACCTACAACATGAATTTGCAGAATTTAGGGTGGCTCAATCGCTTGATCTTTTGGTGGTTTAAGCAAAACTATTACAGACACATCCACCATATCCACTGCCCCTCCCCCTTGATTAAAGCTGAGCTGGAAAGGCATGGTTATGGGGGGAAAAAGTATGTCATCTCTAATGGCTTTGACCCTCTTTATACCAAACGCCTCCAAAACACCAAAACAGACGACCTCTACCATATCATCATGATAGGCCGTTACTCCAATGAGAAAAACCAACAAGTGTTGATAGAGGCCGTGCGCTTAAGCCGCCACGCCGCGCAAATCAAGCTCCACTTAAAAGGCATCGGGCCAAACTTAACCAAATTGCAAAAATGCGCCCAGGGGCTCGCCCACCCGGTGGATTTTGGCTTTTTAGAGCCTAAAGACTTGCTCGCCTTGCTCTATCAGTGCGATTTATACATCCACACTGCCGATGTGGAGGGCGAGGCAATCGCTTGTTTGGAGGCAATGAGTTGCGGGGTTGTGCCCATCATTTCAGACAGCAAAATCAGCGCAACTAACCAATTTGCCCTAGACGAACGCTCCCTATTCCAATCTAACGACCCCCAAGACCTGGCGCAAAAAATTGACTACTGGCTAGAACACCCCGATGAGCGCAACAAAGCCGAGAGTGCCTACGCCACAAGCGCGCAAAACTACACCCTAGACGACTCCATCAAACAAGCCATCGCCATGTACGAGGAAGCCATCCACGATTTCAAGGGGATTTACGCTTAAAACTTACACCTTTAAACGCTTGTTTGCCAACTTTTAGTTAAGATAGCCTTTTTACTTTGCCATCAAAGGGATCTATGCGCCTTATTTGTGTTGTAGACATTGAGAGTGTGCCCAATTTGGCTATCATCGCCAAACATTGCCCCGAGTGTGTGGCAGATACCCCCTTGCAAACCTGTGAAAACTTTTTTAAGTGGTGCGAAGAGAAGTATAAAAGCTCTTTTGCGCCCTTGTTTTTCCACCAAATTGTCAGTGTCGCGAGCGTGCTAGCCGAGCCTAGTGGGGCTTTTAAACGTGTGGGCAATTTTGGCAAGGGGCTTTGTGATGAAAAGGCTCTTGTGGCAGATTTTTTAGCGTTTTTTAACAAATACCAACCCCAACTTGTCACCTTCAATGGGCGGGTGTTTGACCTGCCCCTTTTGATGTTAAAAGCCCTAGCCCACAACCTAAACGCCCACGCCTTTTACGCCAAAGGTGATAAATGGGAGAACTACCGCTACCGCTACAGCGAAGAGCATCACACCGACCTATTAGACAGCCTTACGCATTTTAGCCCCACTAGGGGATTGAGTTTGATGGAGTCTGTGCGCTGTGTGGCTTGCCGGGTAAGTTTGATGTAAGCGGGGATCAAGTTTATCAACTTTACTACCAAGACCCGCCCCAAATGGAGCGAATCAACAGCTATTGCCAAAGCGATGTGCTCAACACCTATTGGCTCTACCTAAAATACCTTGTGGCTCAGGGCAGACTTAGCGAAGAGAACTACCTAAGCACCCTGCACGCCTTTAAAAGCAATCTGCCCCAAGAACAGCCCTACACCCCCATTTTTACCACAGCCCTTGAAGTTGAATTAACCCAAGAAATCCAAAAGGAAGACCATGTTTAAAACTCTGCTTGCCTTAAGTCTTGTGAGTGTGCTTAGTGCCTCTAGTTTGCAATTTAAGATCAGTTATAAACCCCGTGGGGGCAAGCTGATCGGCAACATGCTCGATCGCACGATCTTAACAATCATTTCGCTCAACGATGAAAAGGTGTTGATCAAAAAGGTGATCCCCAATCGGGGCGATTCGTGTGCAATCGTGCGTAAAGTGGGCGACAACCTTAAAGAAAAGTTTGACAAAGGCCCTCTCTTCAACCACACCCTCAAATATGGACAAAAAATTGCCTACCGCCTTAAATGCGATCCCTCCCAAATGTTGGAAGTGCAGATCGTAACCGACAAAGGCACTTACGACAAGAAGTTCACGAAGTAAAAGCCATTAATTGATGAATCAAAGGCAAGAGACCCTTGGCTGAAAGCTCTAAGAGTGCCTTTGTTGCTTTAAGCATTTAAAGAAAGAGACTGCACTACAACTAGGGCTTTTGAGCAGGTCAATACGGGAAACAATAGCCATGAAAGAAAACGATTTATTAGGGAACATTAGGACGTGATTCGGGACAATCCTAGCGGTGCGCCCTTGGCAGCAAACCACGATCAAAAGCTTTTGCAATTCTTGCTAGAAACTTCAAGCTTTAAGGAAGAATACCGCACCGATTCTTTGAGGAAGTCTGTAATAGCTTTGTCTTTAAGCAAGACAAGTTCTTGGAATTTTTAGACTTAAAGCTTTTAAATGCAAGTTTCACGGCATTTTCTAACAAAATCGGTTTAGGTTATCAAAACAAAAGATTTTTAAAAAACACTAATCAGGTCGTTTTAAACTTTCCGTTTAAAGGTGGTGTTCTTAAGGGCGCTCAAAGCAAGGACAAGGATAAAAGCACCGAGCTTTTCTTTAACAGCGTCTTAGCCAAGAGTGAGATCGATGTTTTACTAATCCCAAAGGCATTAAAAACTTTAGCTTAGTAGGTGCAAGTGATGTGAGCCTAGAGGACGCACTCACTAAAGAGCCCAATTTACTCATTAAGGGCAATAACTTAATCATCCTCCATACACTCAAAAAGCGCAAGGACATTTATGGCAGAGTGAAAATGATTTACATTGATCTGCCTTACAACACAGGTAATGATAGCTTTGGCTACAACGATCGCTTTAACCACTCTACTTGGCTTACCTTTATAGAACATGGAGACATCAATGCCGCTAAGAATATCTTAAGATTGGGGTTAGAGTCTCTTGGGTAATGCAAAGCCTTTCGAGCTTAAGAAACATGAGTTTCTGCTAGTTAGGAAGCTCCTCCCTTTAGGGAGGGGCGATTCACGAAACCTACGTTAAAGACAGCACACAACTTAATCACGATTTGCAAAATTTGAATTTAATCCTGCCATCTCAAGCCATAAGACTCCTTGGCAATGTGCGTGAGAGCCTAGAAAAGTCTAAGGACAAATTCAACACCACCACCCCCACACCCCCACTAAAGAGTTTTTAAGTGCATCTAGATACAAGGGCTTTTTAGAGCATGCCAACACCCTAGAGAGCCAAGCCAAAGAGTTGCAAAACCTACAAACACGTCAAAAACAGCTGGAAAGTTTTAGCGAGGAGACAAAACCCTAGAAAAAACACCTAGAGGCACTGGGGGTTTGTTGTGCTCACTTGCGCCGCCGTGTGGACGCGCGACATCAACCGGGCTTACCACTTTGGGCGCGCGCTTAAAGCCGGACGGGTGTGGACCAACTGCTACCACCTTTATCCTGCCCATGCGGCCTTTGGGGGCTATAAACAGAGTGGAATCGGACGGGAGGGGCATAAGATGATGTTGGAGCATTACCAGCAAACTAAAAATATCTTGGTGAGCTACAGCCCTAACAAGCTAGGCTTTTTTTAATGCCCTTGCAAGCCACTAAACAAGCCCGTAGTCTATATAGGTATCCGCTGTAAAATCTCCCGCCCATAATACTTCGCCTTATACTCTAAGAGCGTGTTAAAGGCGGAGATGCTGACATCGCTCAAAGCTTTGGCTAGTTTAGAGTTTTTAAGCATATTTTTGACTTTTAAGCTCTCTAGGCAAAGGGTCTTAGCGTGCCGCACTAGGGCGGTGCTGAGTTTGTGTAAAAAGGTGTTACGGGTGTTGGCGATTTTGGTGTGTAGGCGATTCAGCCGCAAGCTGGCTTTAAGATAATTAGCGGATTTTCTAGTCTTATCACCTTTGGTTTTCGGGTGTTGTTTCTTAGAAACTTGCCGACTAAGTCTTTGAAGCCGTCTTGCGAGCCTATTTAGTGGCTTGGGGGCGAAAATCTGTAAGCCATTAGATAGACTAGCAAAAGCCTTTATTCCTGTGTCTACACCTAAAGTGTGGTTACTCTTGATGGGCTTGTGGGTGCGGTGAAACTCCTCTTGTGTGGTGTCGACTTGGATAGATACATAGAATTTATCTCCCTTTTGTGTGATGGTCGCCCCATTAACTTTACCTTTAAAGCGTAGTTTTTCGGTCATTTTGATTTTAGGCAGGTTGGGGATTTTAAGATAGTCTTTTGTGCTGCCTTGAATGATTTTTATTTGGTCGCCCCCGATGTAAAAGCTCCCCTGATATTCTCTTTTGCGTTTAAAGCGGGGGTAACTGACCTTACCCAATTTTAAATCTTTAAAGAACTTTTGAAACGCTAGGTTTAAGTGGTTAAAGGGCTGGGCTGTGGCATATTTGGACACTTCATAGACAAAGGGAAACTTCTCTTTTTTGCAAGCGTTAAATTCTTTCTTTAGGGCAAAGTGGTTAGATTTTATGCCCTTTTCGTAGTTTTCCTTCCACTTGGCTAGTCCCCAATTATAGGCTAATCGAGCACACCCAAAGGCTTTTTTAAAATGGGTTTGAGCTTTATTGTTGGGTTGTAATTCAATCTTGTGGGTCAGTTGTAACATTGTCCTCTACCACCGCCTGCATTTGTTCTAAAAGCTGTTTGTTTTTCTTGGAGCGTGCTCCATAAAGCCTAGCGGAGAATACTGTGATAATTTCCAACACATCTTTAGCTAACTCCTCCTCGAAGCGGATATTCTCATCGCCTTGATTAATGATAATCACTTCCACACCTTTAGCCTCACAGATAGCAAACACCAACTCCGCACCAAAACGCAATAAGCGGTCTTTATGGGTCAAAACAAGCCTTTTTACTTGGCTCTCTAGGATAAGGTCAAGAAGTTTGGTTAAGCCCTTTTTGTAATAATTCATCCCAGAGCCTAAGTCCTGTATCACTTCGTAATTAAAGCCCAGTTTCGAACAATACAGCTCCAAAACCTGCACTTGGCGGATTAAATCCTCTTTTTGGTCGGCACTAGAAACACGGGCATAAGCGATGGTTTTGCGGTTATCATTGTTGAATATGATATTTTTGTTGATATTTTTAAGGCTCTCTAGCTTGTATCTACGCTCACCGCTTCTAATGCTCGTGGACACGGCGGGGGCTTACCCCGGGCTTGGAGCAGAAGAGCGGGGACAGAGCGAGGCGATCGCCAAAAATTTGCAAGAGTTTGCCGCCTTGAAAGTCCCCACTATTTCCATCATCATCGGCGAGGGGGCAGTGGGGGGCGTTAGCCATGCGGTGGCAGATAAGTTGGCCATGCTAGAATATGCGGTTTTTAGCGTGATTTCGCCCGAGGGCTGTGCGGCGATTTTGTGGAACGATCCGAGCAAAATTGAAGTCGCGGTCAAGGCCATGAAAATCACCCCCTTTGATCTCAAAAAGGCCAATTTGATAGACGACATCATTTTAGAGCCTGAAAGGGGCGCGCACCGCGACAAACTCCAAGCCAGCCAATCCATTAAAGACTACTTCTTGCAACAACTTCCCCTCATCCAACAGAGCGCCTTTTTAACCCTACGCTACCAAAAACTCATGTCCTTTGGGGCGTTTGCTTAAAACCCCTAGAGAGGTGATGGTGGGTAAAGTTGTTTTAGATAACCGCTTTTGGCTCATGTGGCTCGCCTCTGTTGTGGCGGCGTTCTTCTCTATAGAGGTGCATGCGGGCGGGTATTTGGATCGTTACCACGCATGCTCTTGAGAGCATAACAAAAGACAATCATCTTAAAGTGTCAGCTAAGATAATTCTGTATAAATCATATCATTAATTCTATATAAATCATACACTGCATGCAAACTATCAAATACAAGAATACAAGAGCAACAACAATCTTGTCTATACTTGCAAATACCATGCTGTGTGGTGTCCTAATTACAAGAGAAAAGTTCTTGTAAATCAGGTAGAGATAAGATTGAAACAAATTGTTTTAGAAGTGGCACAAGAATTAGAGGTGGAGATTTTAGAAATGGAAACAGAAAGGAGCATAGAAACTCCGCTGCGCTCATTTTGGAGTGATGAAGTTTATTAGAACAGCTAAAGGCAGAAGCAGTCGGCTTTTAAGGCAAGAGTTTGTGCATTTGAGAACAAGACTACCCACACCATGGACAAACTCTTGTTTGATTTCTTCTATAGGGGGGTGCGCCTTTGAAAACAAGTGGAAAGACGATGTTAATCGCCTACAAGCAGAAACTCTACCATGCAAGCAAGCACAAGCACATCAGCAAGCTTCTACGCTTTTATGGCATTTGCTACAACCATGGTATGGCTTGGCATAAGAGATATGAAGGCTCTACAAGAAACACTTAAATCTCTACACTCTGCAAAGCACATCACCAAACTCAATGAAAACAACACACTTTGCTTTTTAAAACTTTGGGTTCTCAAACCTTGCAGGAGTTAGTAGAGAGGATAGACAAGGCTTATCAAAGATTTTTTTAAAAACAAGGCAGACCTCCTAGATTTAACTTGTGCCTGGTGTGTGGAGAAAAACGCCAAGCGTTTTCCCCTAAACCTGCAGGCACTAACAGCGTGGGGCTTGCTGGGTTAAAAACATTTCTCACCTGCTCTCATGGCGCACAAATCCCCTTACCTTTATTTTTCTCTAAATATTGGCCTTTGATGAAATCTTGTTCTAAATCTCTAAAAAGAAAAGAGGCTCGAATCACCGCTTGAAAGCTAGATGAAGGCTTGCTAGATTGCACAGAAAAATCAAAAACCTGAGAACAGACTTTTTCTACAAGCTTGCCAATAGTCTAGCCAGACAATACGCCACTATTTTCATTGAAGACTTGAACTTGAAGGGTATGGTTAAACTTTGGGGGTGCGCAAGCCGAAGGGTTGCGCGTCTAATGCCAAACTGCGAGGACTGTTATAATGCAAGGGCTATCCTCTAGAGAGAAAAACCCAAGTGGTTATAGGTCTCATCAAAAGCGTTGCTTTTGTTCCCAGCTCTAAAACTTGTTCTAGCTGTGGAGCACTTAAAGAGGATTTGAGCCTAAAAGATAGAGAGCGGGCCTATGGTGCCCGCCAAAATTATCTCTCTTGTGGCTTTTCTTTGGATAGAGACTTCAATGTAAGCATTGATGTTCATAGAGAGCGGGCTTGCTCTTGGAGTCAAGGCTGTAAAACATGCCTAGTGGGCAAACCTTGATGATTCCACACTCCCCCTAGCTTTAGCTAGGGGGAGTGTGTCAAGATGTAACATAGGCGTAAGAGAGCTTTAGACTCAGTGCTTCAATGGGGTTGTAAAGAACTGTGGCACTGGGGCTAAAGCCGGAGGTCATGTGGTTGTCACCATCTTTGTCTTTGAGTAGACAGATGTCGTAGCGCGTACCCGCCCCCACGATCAAATTTTTTAAGAAGTTGTAGTTGGCCTGCACATACCCCCCCAATGATGTTGCCCACTCCATAGGAGTTTTGGGGCAAAGAGCGGTAGGCGGGATTGGGCGAGCTCATGTTTTGGTTGTACTCATCACCCGGATCGACATAGTAGTGGCGGTAGGGCAGACCGGGGCCAGTGGGGTCGTTGGGATTAATGTTGCCCGGATACAGACCATTTTTCTTGCCAAGACCCGAGAAGGCGGTCAGGTTTTGGTAATTCGCGCCGTGTTTGAAGACATTGCCATAATCGGGACTAATGGGGTGCTGTACTTTGACATTCAACCCAGAGTTGATCAAGAAAATATCTTTTTGTAAAGTCCTCTCAGCATCTGCATTGTCTAAAGTCCAATCGTTTGAAGCGGAGTTGCTGGCATTGGGCGGAGTCATGTCGTAGGCTTTGTATTTGGGAATCCAGCCGGTGGCGATGTTGCTTGGGCTGAGTTGGTAGCCACCGCCAGAAACCGGGGTGATGGTGCCGTGTTCACAATCGCTCGGATTTTGGCTACACCACTGGTTGACTTCTTGGGGGTAGTAGGGGTTTGGTGGGCTCGTTAGAAGTGACGGCAAAGGGGTTGCGCACGGGGTGGTAATTGCCGTTGCGGACATTTGGGCGGCAACACTCCATGTATTTGCGCTACATTTATAACTTCTAATCCCCCAGCGCGCTTTAAGGGCGCGCTAAATACCAGTCATACACCCCTCTAATCCCCTCTTCTAATTTAATGCCCGCCTTCCATCCTAGACTAGCAATCTTAGACACATCGCAGCACTTTAACAAAGTCCCATCGGGCTTAGAGTCATCAAACACCAACTCCCCCTTAAAGCCCACAATCTCTTTCATCAAATATGCTAAATCTTTAATGCTGATGTCCTTACCTGTACCGATGTTGGTGTGATTAAGCGTGGAGCTAGCTGCTTGGTGTTTTAAGAGAAACAAACAACCATGCGCCAAATCCTTGACATGCAAAAACTCGCGTCTGGGCGTGCCAGAGCCCCAAACTTTGACGGCCTCCACACTGATGCCCTGCTGTTTTAAAAAGCTTAGGGCTTGCTCTCTAGGTAGATTTAAATCCTTAAGCACGGCCTCTTCTTGCTTGTTTTCTAAGAGTTTGGCTAGGTGCAGCTTTCTAAGTAGGGCGGGCAAGACATGGGAGTTTTGCAGATCAAAGTTGTCAAACTCTCCGTATAAATTCGTGGGCATGGCGGCGATGAAGTTTGTGCCATACTGGGCGTTGTAGGCCTCACACATTTTAAGCCCGGCGATTTTGGCGATGGCGTAAGGCTCGTTTGTGGGCTCTAGGGGGCTGGTTAAAAGATACTCTTCTTTAATGGGCTGGGGGCACTCTTTGGGGTAAATGCAAGTCGATCCCAAAAAGAGAAGTTTTTTAACCCCATATTTGTAGGCGTTGTGGATGGTGTGGGTTTGGATCGCCAAATTTTCATAGATGAAGTCCGCCCGATAAGTGTTGTTGGCTAAAATCCCCCCCACTTTAGCTGCCGCCAAAACTACGATCTCGGGGCGTTCTTTTTCAAAAAACGCCTCCACAGCGCTTTGATTGCTTAAATCTAACTCACTATGGGTTTTTAAAATGAGATTGCTGTAGCCCTGCTCTTGCAAACACGCGGTGATCGCGCGCCCCACTAAACCCGTATGCCCGGCGACAAAAATGCGATCACTGCATTGCATACACTCTCCTAGACATTTTTCAAGGTTTGTTTAAAAAGCCACGCCCGGATCGGCTCAATATTGTAAGCCACCTGCCAAGTGCCACGGTGTGCACTCATTTTATCCCCACTTGGCAGACTGCCTTTTTTAAGCACAGCGTAATTGATGGGTGCATTTTTGGCCATCATCTCTTTACAAGCCTGCATGAAGTGCGCTTGATCCCACCTACCATCCCAAACGGCTTTAGCCACTTTAACCCCCCCATGCTCTAATTTTTCGACAATGGCCGTTTGTGCCGGGTAAGCCCCTAGGTCGTCTTGAGAAACCAAAATCCATAGCCTATCATGCACTAAGGGACCGCATAAGGACGCTTTCCACTGCCCGGCAACTAAAAAAGCCCCAGCAAAAAAGTGTGGGTATTTGATGAGCATAGCGATGGACATCATACAGCCCATAGATTGTCCTGTGGTGTAGATTCTAGAGGGGTCTATAGGGTATTTTTGGCACAACTCTTTGACAAGGTGCATGGTAACATCCAGCATGGGCGAAGCGTTAGAGTTGTCATCGACCACGATTTCATTGTATTGCGGGGCAAGCACATAACAAGGGCGTTTGGCTTGCTCTTTAGGGTGCGCCAGGGTGCGCCCAAATGAGCGCGCCCAAACCTTGCAATAAAGTGGCCCGTTTTAAATCGCCCACCACACCTGCATCGTGCATGAAAAGCACGAGGGGGAGTTTTTCTTTAGATTGGGGGATAAACAAATGATAGGGCAAAGTCCTTTGTAAGGCTTGATCTTCAAAGACAAACGCCTTAAAATCCTCGACAATCGGGTAAGACACCCTAGCAAGCCCTAAAGTCCTGTCTTTAATTTTAAGGAGCATTGTCGGGATTTGCAGCTTTAGAGTGTGCTCGGGCTTACCCCCAGCGATAAATTTCCTTTTGGGGTGTGCCTGTGGTTTGTGGTGCTGGATGCTTTCTAACAGGGGCTTAGCCTCCTTAAGCTTTAAAATGACAAAATGTCCGCTTGCGTGGTGGTTTGCGCCCCAAATGTCTTGGCTGATATAGACTTCTTGGAGCACACAGCCCAACACTTGGTAATCCTGTTTGCGTGCCTTAGAAATCTTTGTGTCGTAGGCAATGCTTAGGGTGTCTAGCCTCGCTCCATCACCAAAAACATGCACAATGCCGACCACTTCTTTAACCCGTGCCTGTGCTAAAAGGGGCATGCTAAGGCTTAAGAGAAGCCCCGTCCCCGCCAAAATAAATTCTCTACGCGCCAGCATCTTGGTAATCCATCGCCTTTGTGGGGAAAGTGGGGGGACATTCTTTGGGGAAATACTGCAAACACAAATCCAAAAAGACCTTTTGCAAAAACACTTCTCCACACAGATACACCCGATCGCAGCTAAATTTTGTGTGCGCATCGTAAATGACATTGCCTAAAAACTCGGCTAGAGAATCTAAAATCCCAAAGCACATCGTGGGCGCGTCCGTGCCCCCTAGTGTGTAGCTGGCAGCACTCCTTAAAGTGGGGGTGGGATTAAGACTTAAAGGCTCTTTAGTGAGTTTGAAGTCCACGCGCGGGCCTTTGTTGCGTAAAAAGCTTGTGGCTAGCTCAAAAATGGCGCGGGGGTTATGGGTTTGGCTAAAGCCTAAAACCTGCAAAAGCCCCGCTAAAAAGTCTAAGAGATTTTGGCTAGGCGGGGTTTGCGGGGCTTGCTCTAGGGCTTGGCACAAATCAGGGAACGCCTGTTTATAGTTGGCATAAAGTTTACGCCCCTTAGCATTGCTTTGCAGCTGGGCGAGTAGGGCTTGTGGGTGGGTTTCTTGCTCCACGCTTAAAAGCTGCTTGTAGCCCTCTTGATACACCCAAAAGCAACTAGGACGCTCAAAGTTTAAATAAACGAGTAAATGCGATCCGCTGGGAGCTTCTTGCTGGATAAAGTCTAAAGTGTCCCTAGCTAGGGCGCGCTGATGGGAGAGCATCAAGCCATTTTGCGCCACGCTGTAGATCTGCTCTGGCGTGCTTGGGGCTTTACACACATAGGCTAAATTGGGGGTGCTTTGGGGGGATTTGCTTAAAAAGAGATAGGACACGCCCTTTTCTAGGGCAAAATGGGCCAACAAGGCAAGCCCTAAATCATAGGGCAAACAAGCATCTATTTCTAAACGCCCAAACTCTTTGGCAAAGACCTCCTTAAGTGCTGTGCGGATCGTGGGCTTTTCATAGGTGCATAGCACCTGCGCGCTCTTAGGCTCTAGGCGGGTTATTGACAACACGCTGGCTAGGTCCATGAACAACACGCTGGCATCTTTTTGGGGCGTGGGTGAAAGGGTGATTGTCCCCCTAGAAGTTTGCACCACAAGCTGCCCGACTTGCAAGGTCTGCACCGCCTTTTGCATGGCTTCTTGCACTTTAGCGGGGGTTGCCAACTCTTGGTTTTGATAACTTAGGCTCTCAAAATGGGCTTTGGGGGCACAAAAGTCTTGATGCTTAGGGTCTAAAAAGTCCTTAGCGCAGCTGATGTCAATGGGCGGGCAAGCGACCTCTTGATCTTGCCACTTTAAAGACTCTCTAGTCACCTCTATGCCCGTAAAATTAAAGCTAAAGGCTAGGGGCAGGCGTTGGCTTAGTTCTGTGGCAAAGTTCTCTGCCTTTTTAGGGGGAGCTTTTAGGTAAAAGACCTCTTTGCTCGTGGCGTAAGGCAGCCCCTGAGCGTGGGCGTGGTGCGCCATAAAGTCCATGAACAAAGCAGCTAGCTCAGTTGTGCCGACAGATTTAAATTTAAACGCAAAAGCTTTCATAGAGCGATCCTATAAGAGTTGTTGGCGATTTCTTGTAAACCCAAAGGCTTTAGCTTTGGTGTGGCTGTAACGCCCCACGCTTGCAAAATCTCTAGGGCTTTGGTTTTAGCAGTCTGTGCGCCTTCTAACATGGCGGGGCTCAAGTTAAAAGTCGTGCTGTCTGGAACGATCTTGGGAATCAGTCCGATGATGGTCGTGGGGGGCAGGTCGCCCATTAAAGCGGTGAGCTTTAAGGTTTGCAACATCTCCACCTCGTGCGCGCTGCCCGCCCATGTGATGTTGGGGGGGATTTGCACAAAATCAAAGCAAAAAACTTCACCCACCTGCGCCCCCTCCACGCTCACACAATCTAAGAGCAAAATTTGATCGTACTCCACAATCCAGGGGATCAACGCCTGCGCCATCGTGCCCCCATCCATAAAATCTAAGTCTCGTCCGCTAAAGGCGTAGTTGTGTTGCAGTTGATGACACAAATGCACCCCCACCCCCTCATCACCTAGTAAAATGTTGCCGATCCCAAGCACTAAAATTTTCAGGCTAATCTTTCACATAGCGGATGCCGCTTACCATCACATCCGCCCCGCCATCGGGGAACTTAATAGAGTGGAAAACGACCATGTAAACATGCACGGGGATGAATAGGCAAATGCCCCAAGTCGCCAAGTGGTGCAGGTAGCGCACATTAGACAACCCCCCGCACAGCACTTCAAACCACTTAAACAAAGGCTCTAGCACCCCGCCTAGCCCCAAGTGGTAAACATTGTAATACAGCACCAAGCCACTTAAGATGATGAGGATCAGCAAGACACAAAGTGTCAAATAAGCCACAAATTGTATGGGGTTATAAGCCCCTTTGGCATGGATAGGTTTAGCGATCCAAAAATACACTCTAAATTGTCGGATCCATGCTCTAATGCTAAGCACATTCTTAGCGGCTATGCGTTCTCGGTAGCTTTTTCGATCAAAGAAAAAGAGATAAAAACGGAAAAGACAAATGGCGATCAAAAGAAAGCCTAACATGGTGTGGGTGCTTCTAATGTAGGCTTGCAACAAGCCCATGTGCTTATACACGCTAGAGTGGGGGGCTAGGAAGGGGTAGGCGATGTAAAAGCCTGTGCCCATTAAAGCAAAAATTGCCAACGCCCGCCCCCAGTGGAAAAAACGCACAAGACCGCTAAATTCTTGTGTTCTGTGGTAACTATCCATGTTGTCCCCCCTTGTCAAAACGGGCAAAGCTGGGATCGACCCTAAACTCTCCAAAGTTCTGCCCCTTGCTGTCGATGACATGCACGGAGCAGGCGATGCAGGGGTCAAACGAGTGAATCGTGCGGATGATCTCTAGTGGCTGAGTCAAGTCGGCGAGTCTTGTGCCAATGAGACTCATTTCATAGGGCCCCTTTTGCCCCTTAGAATCTCTAGCCCCCGCATTCCAAGTGGAAGGCACCACCGCTTGGTAATTCTCCACCACGCCGTTTTTGATCCGCACCCAGTGGCTAAGCATCCCCCGGGGCACCTGCCCGATGTAACGCCCCTTGTATTCTTTATCTTTATCGATCACATAGGGGGCACAAGTGCTTTGATCGGATTTTAAATTTTCTACCAAAGAGTCCCAAGTCTGCAACCCATTGTCCACTAAAATTTTTGCCTCCAAACAACGCGCCGCCGTGCGCCCCAGCGTGCTAAAGATCGCCTCAATGGGTAATCCCGTGTCTTTTAAAAACTGCGTGGCGACTTTCGTGGTGTAGGGGTTTTTGGCCGCAAGCCCCACGGCTAAGGACGCTAAGGGCCCCACCTCCATAGGCATGCCGTCGTAGCGGGGGGATTTGATCCACGAGTATTTATTATGTGGGTCTAGCACCTTGCTTTTTTCTAATTTGCCGCTAAGGCCCACACTCTCGCCGTCTTTAAAGCCCGTGTAATGGGGGTTGGTTTGGCCATCGTAGGGGTGTAGCTGGACTTCTTTAGTGTTGTTGTATTGATACCAAGAGTGAGTCACCTCTTCTTTAATCAAGTTCTCATCAATGGCATGCAGGGTGTTTAAATCGCCATTGAGTACAATCCCCGAGCTTAGTAGGTGCTTGCCCCGGCTCAGCAAGATCTCTTCGTAGGCAATGAAGTTTTTAAGCCCACAGCCATGCAGCACGCTGTCCTCTTTGTTAAACATGGCCGCTGCCATGACAATGTCTGGGTAGTAGGCCCGTTCAACAAAGTCTTTCACGGTTTCGAACTTGCTCTTCCACTCAGCTAAACGGGTGGGATCGAGTACATCCATGACAGAAGTGATCCCGCCCACAGTTAGGCTTTGGGGGTGGGGTTGTTTGGCCCCAAAAATGGCGGTCATTTTGGCAGCCTCCCGCTGGATGGCCAGCAATTTTAAATAGTGGGAGAGCACGATTAAATTTTGTTCGGGGCTTAAGTGGTAGGTCTTGTGCCCATAGTAGCCATTGTTAAAGGGCCCTAGCGCGCCCTGCTTGGCAAAATCACCCACGCGCTTTTGCACCTCTTTAAGCTCATCCGCCCCCGTGCCTAGAGGGTATTCGCTGTAATGAAAGGCGATTTGACTCGCTTTCTTGGGGTCTGCTTTAAGCGCACTGAGTAGGTCGCACCAATCCAGGCCATGCAAAGTGTAAAAATGCACCACATGATCGTGCAACAAGAGCGCAATGTTCATTAAAGAGCGCACCAGTTGGGCATTTAGGGGAGGTGTGATGCCTAGAGCGTTTTCTACGGCACTGATGCCCGCCTTGTAGTGCGAATAGGTGCAAACCCCACAAATGCGCTGCGCGATGAAGCCCGCATCGCGTGGGTCGCGGTGCTTGATGATCGTTTCTAGCCCCCTAAAGAGCGTGGAGGAGGAAAAGGCATCGGTGATGACATTGTTATCGTCCACCACCACCTCGATGCGTAAATGCCCTTCAATGCGCGTGATCGGGTCTACAATGATTTTCTTAGCCATTAAGCGTCCTTGTCTTTATTAAGCCCTGAGATCAAAGCGTGCGCCGCAATGCCAATTGCGCTCGCGCTCAAAGCCACCACGCCCACAGTGTCGGCGACCTTATCTGCCCCCGCCCCTCCAAAGGCGGTGGTTACAGGCACAATCAAGCGGTTAGAAATGGGCTCTTCAAAGGGGCTCATGGTGTCCCAAAAGTTAGGCTCAGAGCAGCCAATGCAACCATGTCCGGCCTGAATGGGCCAAGAAGTGTGGGAGTTGAAGCGTAGTTTTGAGCAGTTGTTGAAGGTGTAGGGTCCCTTGCAACCCACTTTATACAGACAAAAGCCATTTTTGGCGTTTTCATCGCCGAAGTGCTGCACGAACTCACCGGCGTCAAAATGCCCCCGTCTTTCGCAAAGGTCGTGCACGCGGTGTCCATAGGCCCAAGTGGGGCGGTTGTAAGCGTCTAAACGGGGGAGCGTGCCAAACATCAAGTAATAGATGATGTTGCCCACAATGTTCTTTTCACTCGGAGGACAACCGGGAACATTCACGATGGGCTGGGAGATGATTTTATCTAAGGATTGGGCGTTTGAGGGATTGGGGTAAGCCGCTTGCACGCCTCCAAAGCTCGAACAAGTCCCAATAGCAAAGATCGCCTTAGCGTGCTTGGCGGCATGGATGCACTCTTGTGCGCCTGTGCGCGCCTGTGCACCCATCGTTAAAAAATACTCTGTGCCTTTAGGAATCCCCCCCTCCACCATTAAAATGTAATTGCCCTTGTGCTTTTCAATCGCCTCTTCTAGACTCAAATCCGCCTGGTGTCCGCTGGCAACCATGATGGTTTCGTGGTATTCCAAATTGATGTAGTCAAAGATCACGCTGTCAATGCTGGGGTCTTCGCTCCTTAGCAAGCTCTCGCTGCAGCCCGTGCACTCGGCCATGTGCAACCAAATCACGGGCAGGCGGTTAGCCACCTCCACGGCTTTAGCCGTTAGGGGGGTGAAACTGGCAGGCAGGGCAAAAGTGGCGGTCATCGCCCCCGCCCATTTGATGAAGTCGCGCCGCTCAATGCCGCTTTTCTCCATTTCCTCGTGGATGTTTTTGTCGGCATTGTGGGCGGTTAAAGGCATCAAACTTTCTAAGCGGTTGGATATGTTGTAAAAAAGCGTATCGTGAGACTCTAGCATCAAATCTCCTAGTCTTAAAATAAGGACTTAATGATACAGCAATCCAAATATCAATGGGCTTAAGTTTTGCTTTTTTTGGGCACAAAATGAGTGAGAAGGTAACATGCTTTAAACCCTCACCTCATCTTGGGCTAAGTCCCCAAATGCCTTTTTAAAATGGTGCTCTCTTGTCCCTCTAGAGTTTGGGCTTGGGTGTGTAGGGCGGTGATTTTTTGCTCAATGTGGCTAAACACACGCACGATTTTCTCTTGCACTTGCAGAGGCGGGAGGGGGATTTTAAGGGCTTTAAAGTCCTCTGTGTTGAGGCTGGGGTAAGAAGCTTTAGGCATGCGCTCTTGCATTTGGCGCATTAAGTCCGCTGAAAACATGAATAAAAGGTAGAGAAATTTAGAGTTTAGGCTCTCTTTGCCCTGCAAAATCGCAAAGCCTGTGGAAAATAGGGTATGGGGCGTGCTTGCCTCAATGTAGGCAAAGCCTTTTAAGTAGGGGCGCACGCTGGAGATAACCACGCTATCACTAGGGGCTAGACGGCGCGCCCTTGTGGGGAGTTGCTTGCCCGCTATAGGGGGGTTTAGGCGGATGTTGCCCGTGCCATTTTCCACGCAATCGATGTCGATGTAGTGGTAGGCTTGGCTCTCTTGGCTAGGGTTATGGCTGTGTTGGTTGAGGGCACAATGCGCCTCTAATTTGACAAAATCCCATCCTTGAGCTGGAGGGGTGGGGAGGTTTTCTAAAAGCGTGGCTAGGGTGGGCTTTAGCCCCGTTTTTTCTAGGGTGAGTGTGAATAGGGCTAGGTAGGACTCTCTTAAGGCTTTGGCGCGTTCTAAATTATTTAAGATTGTTTTAAGTTTTTGCGATCTCTCTCTCTCTCTCTCTTGGCCTAAAAACTCTTGTAAGATTTCTTGCTCTTTGCCTTGCATGGTGGCGATCTCTTGATCGAGCCGGGCGATTTCTTGCTCGATTTGGCTAAGCACAGCCACGATTTGCTCTTGCGCCTCTAGGGGCGGGAGGGGGATTTTAAGGTCTCTCACCCTTTGGAGTGAAGCCCGTAAATTGCGGCAAAAGCCTTGTTCTTGCCCGACTTGGTGCAGGGCGTAGCGTAAGATTGGGGTTTTAATGTTGGCATCAAGGGGGCGTAAGATTCCGCAGTGGTCGGTCGGGTAAAGGGGGTGTCTTTAGGCATGTAGGCGGTTATCCAATCCCCGTCAATGCCCCACAGCACGCAATCGCTGTTGTAATCCTCTAATAATTCTTGATTGGTGTAGCCAAAGGGCTTAGACACATTAGCACTATAAACGGGGATTGTGCCCTGTGGGTTTAGCTCGCTGTCTAAAACCCGTTTGCCTATGCTTAAATAGAATTGCTCGGGGTTGCTAAGACGCACCATTTCCCACCCCCCCGCTGGCGGGCTGGGTAAGTTTTGCACTAAGCTTTTGAGCTCCTCTAGCTTGGGCTCTGTGGTTGTAGGGTTTGTCAGCTCTAGGTTAAGGCGCTCTAGGGTTTCTAGGATTGTTGCAATTTGAGGGGCTTTGTCTTGCACCACCCCGCAAACCCCTAAGACTGCCAAAATTAAATTTTGGTAATTCCGGATGCCCTCTTGCACTTCCTTAGCGCGTTTTTCTACTTGGGCGCACGTGGCGATGATCTGCTCTTGCACTTCTAAGGGCGGGAGGGGGATTTTAATGTCTCTCACCCTTTGGAGTGAAGCCCGTAAATTGCGGCAAAAACCCTTTTTTTGTCCTGCTTGGTACAAAGCGTAGCGTAAAACTTTAGCTTTGATATTGGGGTCAAGGGGGCGTAAAACCCCGCAGTGGTCTGTAGGGTAAAAGGGGGTGTCTTTGGGCATGTAGGCGGTCATCCAATCCCCGTCAATGCCCCATAGCACGCAATCGCTGTTGTAATCCTCTAATAACTCTTGATTGCTATAGCCAAAGGGCTTAGACACATTGGCACTATAAACGGGGATTTTGCCCTGTGGGTTTAGCTCGCTGTTTAAAATACGCTTGCCTATGCTTAGGCTAAATTTTTGCGGGTCGCTCAAACTCACCAATTCCCAGCCACTAGCGGGGGCTAGGTCATCTTGCTTAGGGTTTAAACTAATCGCCTTGTCTAAAACACTTTTAGAAAAGTCAATAAGCCCGCTTAAAGGGGTGCTAAAGAGTTGGTAGCCTTCGGGGTCTGGGTCCCTATAGGGGCTCAAGTCGGGGCTGGGGGTGTTGGTGAGTCTTGCATACATAAAATTTTTAAAGGCGTGGGCTAATTTAGTGGGGTCGTCTGGGTCTTAGGGGGGTGATATAGGGGGATTAAAATGTGCTTGACGCTTTGGATATTGCTTAGGGCCTCATTGTCTAGGTCCTCTGTGCTTTGCGAACTGGTGTATTTGATGCCCTCATCGCCCTTGCGCTTGCTCCAATCATAGCCCAAGAACTCGATGATCTTTGGCTTGCTTTGTTGCGGGCTTTTTAGAATCAGCACCTCCTCGCCCTGAATGCTGGCAAAAAGGCGCATTTTTTCAAGCTCTAGGGCGTGCATTTGCGCCAGGGCTTGCTCTCTTTGCCATGCCTTTAAGGTGTCTTCGTAGTCTTTGCTTTTAAAATACGCGTTTTGTTGGGTTTTGCCCTTTTGCTTGTCTAGGTCTTTGGTATAAAAGCTAGAAGCTTTAAACCACTCTTGTTTAAGTCCCTCTGTGGGGAGCTTTTTTTTAAAGGTTTTGGGCTCTTTGGCGTGAAAATCGCTCAAATACTCACTAAAGCTCTGCTCTAGGGCTGGATTTAAGTTTTTGCCCGCCATGAAGGCTTTAAAGTCCTCCAAGCCATAGCCCCTAAAGGTGCAATATTCCTCTAAAAACCCCACTTGGGTGAAGTCGCCCTTTAAGCCTGTGCCCTGAAAATTAGCCTCTTGTAGGGCGTTGATGAGGTCGTGGCTGTATTTTTTGGTCTTTTGGGCGAATAAAATGATGGTCTGTGTACCTGTGCTCCCAAAGGTGCGTGCATTGAGCTCCACAAGCCCTAAGATTTTAAAATGCTCCAAAAGCAGGGCGCGGGTCTTTTCATAAATCCCCCCTTTTTGCAGGACACTCACGGGCAGAATGAGGGCAAACACCCCGCCCTCTTTTAAAAAGTGCCATGCCCGCTCGATGAAGAAACACTCGATGGCGTTGTGGCTCTCATAGCTCTTTTCCTCCACGCTGTGGTGCAAATCATAACTTTTCACCACGCTAGACTCTAGAGTGCTTAAAAAGCCCTTGACGGAGTAGGGCGGGTTGCTTAAAATGCAATCAAAGCTGTTGGGCTCAAATTCTAAACTATGGGCTTGGTGGATGTGATCTAAAGCGTCTTGGAAGATGATTAAAGAGGGGCTTTTGGGGTTATGGAAAATGCAGGCGAGTTTGGCGACTTTGGAGAGGTCTTTGTTTTTTTCAATGCCATAGACTTTCGCGTCCTTGTGGCGTGCTAAAAATTCGGTTAAAAAATGCCCCGCCCCGCAGGCAAAGTCTAAAACTTTGGGATTGCTCGTTAGAGGGGGCAGGGCGTGGATGATAAAATTCGTGATGGGCGTGGGGGTGAAAAAGCGGCCTTCGGTTTGGTGGATGGAGCGGTTTAAAAAACCTTCAAAGAGGTCGCCTAAAAATTGGTTATTCTCGCTCTTGCAGATGTAGAATTTTTTAATCAAGTCTGCCACTTGCACCAGGATTTTAAAATTGAGCTGGAACTCCTCCTCGTTTTCAATTTCGATGAAGTTGAATTTTTTAATGTTGAAGTATTTTTGTTTGTCAAAGAGGGCATCGAGGTCTTTTTTAAATTTGCCCTTGTAACGCTTGGCTCTGTCAAAAAGTTTAGCGATTTCCTCTTTTTTGACATTCACCACCTTTTTGTTAAACAGCTCTTCCACTCCCTTGGCGTAGAGGTCTAAGAGGCGATCGCAGTATTTAAGGGGGCTGTCTGCGGCTGGACCCTTGTAGTAAAAGTCTAGACTTTGATCTTCCTCTTTTTTGCCTTCGTTTTGTAACTCGTCCATGACCTTACATAAGAACAAATCCACCAAGATGTAAAAGCTGTTTTCGTAGTTGCCAATGGAGTGATGGCGTAAAATCGTGGCGAATTTGTGGTAAATTGTGCTGATTTTCTCATAGGGCACGGCTTCTAGATCGCTTAGGGTGTAGCGTTTCTGGCCGATGTGGTAGGGCTCGATGTTCTTGCCAAACAGCCCCGATTCCATGCTTTCGCATTGGTAGGTTTCGCTCCACGCGCGGTAATAGTCATGAGCGTTGCCATGATTCTCATCGCTAAAGCCACGCTTTTGGTCTTTGATTTTCTGATTAGCATTGATGAGGTTTAAATATTCCTCATTGTCTTTGGTGTAAATGATGTGCTTTTCTGTGTGCAGTTTAGAGGCTCCAAAGCCAAAGGCTAGTAAGCACAAATAGGGAACCTTATGCACGGCGTAGTAGCTGAAAAGTTGCCCCCCGTTTTTGAGCGTATTAGTCCACTCTTTGTTAAATTCCTCTCCATAGGTTTTGTTTTCAATAAGGATCAAGGGTTTAAACTCTTGATCGAGCACCAAAATGTCTCCATAGGCTTTTTGCCCATGCCCGACCTTAAAAGTGGGCTCTAACATGATGTGCTTGGGGGCGTAGCCTTTTTCTAAAAGTTTATGCACCGCCACCAAACAGACAAAGTTTTCGTTTGCGCTGAAATTGGTTGTGGTGCTTCTGTGGATAACAAAACCCGTGCTGGGGTGCTCAAGGCCAGGGTATTCTCCCTCTTTAAAATTTGGGTCTTTCGGGTCGTAGGTGATGCTCTGCGCCTGAAAATCCACCACGATTTTCGCCTCGTTTGCGTAGGCGTGGGTGAAAAGCTCGCCCTCTTGATAGAAGCCTAGGGCTTGCAAAACTTCTTTGAGATTGTCTTTTGTGATCATGGCGTGCCTTTTAGGATAAAGTGGGTATTTTAGCGGATTCTTGGAGGATTAGGATTAGGGGGTTAGTGCCACACTAAAAGCCAAACATAGCGCATCAGCGAGAAGGCCACGAAAAACATGATGGCAGCGATGAGGAGGTCTAGGAGTCTGGTGATTTTAATGAGAATCTGGCTTAATTTAAACGCCCCATAGCCCAAACCAAAAAACCACAAACAAGATGCGCTAAGGGCCCCTAAGGCAAAGAGGAGCTTTTGCTCAACGCTAAACATCAATGCGGACGCGCCTATGACAAAAACGGTGTCGAGATAGACATGGGGATTTAGGAGTGTTACGGCTAAAGTGAGTAAAATTGTTTTTCTAAGAGGTAGGGGATTGGATTGGGAAAATTTGGGGGCGATTCTGCTGTAAATGCCGCCTTTAAAGAGATCCATCCATAATACAGGACAAACAAAACACCAATAGACGCGATGAGTAGGTTTAAGATTTTGTTCTTGGCTAAAAACCCCCCACGCCAAACACCCCAAGCCCCATCAAGACCACATCACAGATAAAGCAAATGCCGCTGACGATAAAAATATGATTCTTGATCATGCCCTGCTTGATGATGAAGGCGTTTTGCACCCCAATCGCCACAATGAGCGATAAAGATAAAAAGAATCCCTTTAGGAAAAATGGCATGGTCCGATCCCTACAATTTTAAAGTCGCCACTCTTAATATAAAGTTCGTGAATTTTTGGAAAATTTTTCGTGGGGATTCAAAAACATCCCTAACACCCCAGCAAGAGAGCCTTGAGCCTTGTCTTCAAGACAGCAAAGTCTTGAAGAGTTTCTCTAAGAAAGGAGGTGATCCAACCGCAGGTTCACCTACGGTTACCTTGTTACGACTTCACCCCAGTCGCTGTGTGTGCCGTGGGCAGTAGCTGCTTTAGCATCCTGACTTAAGGCAAACACAACTCCCATGGTGTGACGGGCGGTGAGTACAAGACCCGGGAACGTATTCACCGCAACATGGCTGATTTGCGATTACTAGCGATTCCAGCTTCATGCAGGCGAGTTGCAGCCTACAATCCGAACTGAGAGATGTTTTTAAGATTGGCTCAGCCTCGCGGCATTGCATCTCTTTGTGCATCCCATTGTAGCACGTGTGTAGCCCTAGGCGTAAGGGCCATGATGACTTGACGTCGTCCTCACCTTCCTCCTGCTTACGCAGGCAGTCTTCTTAGAGAGCTCAGCTTAACCTGTTAGCAACTAAGAAAGAGGGTTGCGCTCGTTGCGGGACTTAACCCAACATCTCACGACACGAGCTGACGACAGCCGTGCAGCACCTGTTTTCAGGGTCTAGCAAGCTAGACACTCCGCTATTTCTAGCAGATTTCTTCAATGTCAAGCCTAGGTAAGGTTCTTCGTGTATCTTCGAATTAAACCACATGCTCCACCGCTTGTGCAGGTCCCCGTCTATTCCTTTGAGTTTTAATCTTGCGACCGTACTCCCCAGGCGGGATGCTTAAGGCGTTAGCTGCATTACTGGGAGGACAAAGCCCCCCAACAACTAGCATCCATCGTTTAGGGCGTGGACTACCAGGGTATCTAATCCTGTTTGCTCCCCACGCTTTCGTGCAATCAGCGTCAGTATTGTTCCAGCAGGTCGCCTTCGCAATGAGTATTCCTCTTGATCTCTACGGATTTTACCCCTACACCAAGAATTCCACCTACCTCTCCCACACTCTAGGGTTGTAGTTTCAAATGCAGTTCTATGGTTAAGCCATAGGATTTCACATCTGACTTACAACCCCGCCTACGCACTCTTTACGCCCAGTGATTCCGAGTAACGCTTGCACCCTCCGTATTACCGCGGCTGCTGGCACGGAGTTAGCCGGTGCTTATTCGTGAGATACCGTCATTATCTTCTCTCACAAAAGGAGTTTACAATCCTAAAACCTTCATCCTCCACGCGGCGTTGCTGCTTCAGGCTTGCGCCCATTGAGCAATATTCCCTACTGCTGCCTCCCGTAGGAGTCTGGACCGTGTCTCAGTTCCAGTGTGTCCGTTCACCCTCTCAGGCCGGATACCCGTCATTGCCTTGGTGAGCCTTTACCTCACCAACAAGCTGATAGGACATAGACCAATCCTTTAGCGATAAATCTTTCCCCCGTAGGGTAATATTTGGTATTAATCACCATTTCTAGTGGCTATCCCAAACTAAAGGGCATGTCATCTATGCGTTACTCACCCGTGCGCCACTAATCCGCCTAGCAAGCTAGGCTTCATCGTTCGACTTGCATGTATTAGGCACGCCGCCAGCGTTCACTCTGAGCCAGGATCAAACTCTCCATAAAGTTAAGTTTATCCTAAACTGGCTCTGTGCTGTTAGATTTCTCTACAGCACACAAGATTACTCTATTAGACAAGTTGTGTCAAAAACTAGAGTCCTTAAAGCCAAAACAAAATGTAAAAAACAAATTTGGCCACAAGACTCTCTTGCTTGGATGTCAAAGAACACATTTAGTTAGACTAAACACCTTGCAACAAACAGCAAGCTTTAAAACTTTTCGCATTGCCCTTTTTTGTTGCAAAAGCGCATTATATGCTTTTAAAGCTTAAGGGGGGCTTAAAGTATAGAGAAGGGTTTAAAATCTGCGTGGTGAATTTTGTAATCTGAGATTAAGAGAACAAATGGCAAAAGCGAACGGCAATATGTGTCCTTGCAGACCCGTTACCGCTATATATTAAATATTTTGTAATAATGCAAATAGCCTTCATCATGAAGAGGAGGGGTACCACCCCAATTTCCACTAAAAAGAGCTTGATGAATCAAAAAATCCAACACAAGCAGAGTTACTTGAAGAACTCGCGCAAGCTGACAATTAAGGCATCAGCCGTCGGGTGTGCGTGAGCGAATTTGAAGGGCGTTATAAAAGTCTTATGCTGGGCAATGGCTTGAGTTGGGGGCGTGGCAGCAACTACTTAACAAAAAATACCGCATAGAAACAGACAAAAGCTAAATCCCGGACAACACCATCGATCACATCCGTTGACTGGGTTCAACACAGATGTCTCTATTTAACCGAGCCATTAGAAAAGACATAGAGAGGCTTGAGAAAAAAGCCCTGTGTCACTTTAGGCTTTGTGGGGACAAGCGAGAACATAAAATAACATAGATATAGAAGTGGGCCGACTCTTTAAAAACCACGCCAAACAAGTGATCAGCAACGACAAAGAGTTCTATAGTTTTGTGCTCGCCAAACACTACATAGAAAACACCAAACCTTTAAAGCGGGCACAAATGCTGATAGATGAGCTCAACCACTTACCCCCTTTGGCGGGTAAAATCTACCAACACTACGCTTTGGGGGGCGGAGAAGGCAGGCAGTATTTCAGCGACCACAACGCCTTAAAAATCGATGCCATGCGTACCCAAATCGACAAATGGCACACACAGGGGGGCGACAAGTTTAGCCGAACATTATTTTTTACTCACTTCGCTTTTAGAAGTGGCGGATAAAGTCGCCAACACCGCTTGTGTCTATGGAGCATTCTTAAAGAAGCTCAAAAAGAGCGCACAGCAAGATTTGATCTTGACCCCCGCCCCCTTCATCTTAAGCCCCAACCCCCATCATGCCTACCACACAGACGCTAAGGACATCATCTGTCAACTACAAACCGACATTTTATACTTAGACCCCCCCTATAACCAACGCGAATATGGGGCAAACTACCACATCTTAAACAGCATTGCCCTATATGACAACTTCACTCCACAGGGCAAGACGGGGCTTAGGGCGTATGACAAGTCTGCATGGTGTAAGAAATCTTTAGCCCCCCAAAGTCTAGAACATGTGATTAAACACACGCATGCCCGCTTTGTGTTTTTGAGTTACAACATGGATAAGCGAACAACCGTAGTGGATTTCAAGTAGTAGTTAGCACACCAACATTGGAAATGGGTAAATTCTCAGGGTTCTTTAGAGAACAAAATAAGATTTGGTAATTTTCGTCACTCCACCTCAAGTCTAGAAAAGATGCGCAAAAGAAATATAGACATCGACATCTTTATGATCTTCATCTAAAACAATGACATTGCTGCCTATTTTCATATCGATGTAGTGGGCGATTAAGGGGTCCATGATTCCTACCTTAAAGATATTGCGACTAATTTGAAAACGCAAACCCACATTAAATAGGACATTATAGTTGGCAGTAACGCCTGAATGCGGACCGCTTGCACCTAAGAAATAGTAATCTCCCGTTCCCATGGCCCCAGCATAAATGCCCGTAAACCATGGACGCACGCCATGAGAAACAAAAAGATCGAAGATCAAATCAGCTCCTGCTTCCCATAAAAACCCTTGCAAAGATTTAAACCCTTGCAGTTCTCGCAATAAGGGGCTAGCCAAATAACTATACCCAGCATTAACATGGACATCAACCCCTAAGCGATTGACAAAGAAGTATTGCACACCTACTCCTAGATTGGCATTCCAATTAATATTGGCAAAGGGGCGCGAAAGGCTATTGATTGTCCGTGTAAGGGAGGCTACACTAATGGTGCCTTGTAGTGGTGTGAATTTTCCTTGTTGCCCGATTTTAGCTTGGGCGTTTTGGATTTCAGTGATGAGATTATGATAGGTCAACCCCAAAGTGGGGGGTGTAGGCATGGGCTCTTTGTGCAAAGTAGGTGGTGGTCCAAACACACTACGAGTACTAGGGGGAGAAAAAGAATAACTGGCGATCATTGTACTTTGCATAATAAAAGAATTATAGACCCTGATGATCGCACGAATCGCTTGTGTGGGTGAGCCAAAATCTACAAGTTCCTCCCCTATTTGATGAAACCATGCAGAGACACGTGTCACTTGAGAGGCAGAAATTCCTGAATAAGCTATAGGCCCTAACACCTCTTGAAATTTCACATCAAAGTTATGCATACAGCTTGCAGATTGGCAATGGCTTGCTTTCACATTCCCTTCTTGCACAGCCCGACTCCACTGACTTCGGGTGATCACTTTGCTTGTGTCGTTTTTATAAGGACCGTCAAAGAACCAAGGCATGTTGCTATTCACGATGCTATCAGTATTTTGCATCATTTGGTTAAGGGCTTGTTGTACCTGGGTAGGGCTATAAGTGCTAGGCAGAGCTAGGCAATCTGGCGAACCAATACAAGTGCTGAGATTATGAGACAACTCTTGGGTTGTGCGATCATAAGCGGTGACTTGATCGGTATAGGTGCTTTGGTTTTGCCTATAAGTGATTTGGGCTTGTTGGTTATTTTTAATCACGTTATTGACCTGGTTCTCGTAAGCATCCTTATCTGTGGTGAGCTTATCATTGTACTGATCGATCTGTTGCTGTAAATTTCCATCGATGCTCTTGAGTGTGTTAAAAATATTTTGGTAGTTTTGGATAATGGCTTGATCATTGGCGTCGTTAAGGGTTTGAGGGCTAGAATCCATCAATGCTATTAAATGGGCAATTTGCACGGAAATTTGAGACTCTAAGTCTTGAATTTGGGTTTGGAGAGCTTGGATTTCAATGGGATTGATCTGAGTCACATTGAAGGTCGTACCCACTTGTGCTGCACTTGCATTAAGGCTTTTAATGTCATTGACTAATTTTTGCAAATTGCCATTGAGGCCATCTTGCAAATTCGTGCTGTTAAGAGGAATCGGTGCTTGTTCCCATACTTTGTGCACCAACTGTACCCGATACATACACCCCGTTGCGGACATCACGGCCACTGCGGACATCACGGCCACGGCCATGTAGAGGGGCCAAGACTAGGCAGAAAGACAACAAGCCACGCCAAAGCACTCTTGCCTCCACTGTGGGCTTTTTCATGTTCTCCCTCATACTGAGCGTATTTAGCGTAAAACACCTATACTTTAACAAACTTACACCAACATTTGTTTACTATGCGGCCCTTTTCACTCTTTGCATAGAATATGCTCTCATAAGAGGAGCAACAAAAGTCGTTTGATAAATTAAAACTCCATCTGCGTCACCAACATCGCGCACATCTTAAATTAAACATGTCAAGTAGATAAGTCTTGAGCACTTAAACCCTTTAAAGTCTGTGCTAGAAAGATTTTTATGTCAATCCACCCTTACAGGTAAAGATAACAACTCCTGCGAGACAAATTTAAGCATTTAAGAATCACAAAACCTCCCCCTGAAGTCCTACACAATTGCGGCAAGAAGTTGCAGCAAACGCCCTAAAACTCTTAGAGCAATAAGCAAACATCTTGCTAGCCAAAAGTAAACACAAAAAGGCGCAAAGATGGGCTTATGGATTTTAAGTGGGTGGCAGAAACTGTCAAGTCCACAATGAAACAGAACAGGCAGGGGCTCAATAAGCGAATCTAAAACCTAGGAATAACCCCCATAAGCTTATAGCTAGCCAAGCCCTAAAGCTTGGCGATAAAGGCTAAACTAAAAAGGCTAAACTAATTTAGGTTTCACCCCGCCCTCGTATTTGATCTCGAGCTCCTCCACGCGTTTTTCCAATTGCGCGATCTTGACTACATGGCGGTTAGGCATCACCACGAGGGGGATGTCTTTGAGCTTGGCTTTAATGCGTTTGGGTCCGTGGTGATCCCACACGGTGGCGATCAACTCTTCTGGGTTTTCCTCGCCCCAAGAGCCGTAGTAGTAAAGGTCTTTGGGCGGCTCATCCTTGACATGCTTTTTGACAAACTCATCGTAGGGCAAGCCCTTTTTAAGCGGGCTTTGCGCTCATTGGCACGCAACTTAGCCGTGGCCTCCACATCCACCACGAAGGTTTCCTTATCCCACACGACTTTATAAATCTCGGAGGCGACATGTTCAGAAATGCGTCCGATTTGCAAATCCTCCATGACCAGCTCAGGGTCGCGCTCTAAGACATCGCCATAGCCACCCCCGCAGCCTTGCGCGATCATATACAACTCGCCCTCTTGAGAGCGGTCAAATTGCAAGCCCATGTGGTAAGTGGTGTAAACCCCGCCTTTAAAAGGGCGCTCATTCATCACCCGCTCCATAGACAGGTCAAACTCTTCAGGGTTTTTCTTGATGATGTCAAAAATGTTAATGCCTTTAACCATCGCTAAGGGGTAAGTGGCGCACCCATAGCCCCCAAAGAGCCCGGGCACGCTGGAGAATTTCGCCCCAGAGGTTACGGTCATAAAGCCCCACTCGGGTGTGTTGCGTGCTGCCACAATCATTTCATAGCCCATCCCGCCACGGTACTTGCCAAAGCCTTGGTTGTCGCGCACCACCCGTTTGCTGACTAATTGCAAAAAGGGCACTTCCTCTTCCATCACCTCTTGTTCGCCAATGTCTGCCATCGCACAGAAAAGTGGTGCGACCGCATCCTCGCCATCTCTAAAGGCTTTCGCGCCCCCGCCCATGCCATTCAGATCGGCGCACAGATTGCCGACTTGTTCGCCGTGTTGGGTTTCCCCGCCCCATAAGAAGTCGTTGATTTGGTTAAACCACGGAGCGAGCACATTGGCGTATTTGGTGTGCATGGAGAATTGCAATTTAGCGTAGGCGATTTGCAGCGCACTAAACGCCCTAAAAGAAGCCTGCAAGTTCTGCCCATTGGGCGCATCATAAGAGCAATCCCCCCAAGTGCCCTCATCGGAGATGATCTCAATGGGAGAGAGTGCACCGGTAGAGCGGGGCAAATCAGGCCACCAGTGGTTTAAAATCGCTTGGGCGAAAAAGGCTTTTGTAGACGCTAGAGGCGAATTGATGGCGCGGTTGATGATCTCTTTGCCCGAGCCTCTTAAATCCACGGTCATGTGATCGCCCTTGACTGTGATTTTGCACGCAAATTTGATCAAGATATTTTCTTTGAGCGTGGAGTCGACAAATTGCTCGACGGTTACCATGCCATCGGGCATAGCAGCGATGCGGCGGCGCACTTCATTTTCCACATCCTCGACTGTCATACGAATCGCCCCCACAAAGGCATCGATCCCGTATTCATCAATCATACGATCCACAATGTCCATCACCCGGCGCACCGCCCCCATTTTGACCTTAATGTCAGCCAGCATGAGCTTTGGATCGCGCGTGGAGTGCTGCAAGAAGGTCAGCAAGTCGCGGCGCAATTTGCCCCGCTCGACGATCTTCATCGGGCTACCGCGTAGACCATCATCAAAGGGCGTTTCTGAGCCTGAAGGCATCCCGCCCGGCTCGCACGCTCCGTTTTTCTCCCTCGTGAATGGTTGCGCCCACCCAGGCGATGATCTCGCCATTTCTAATCACCGGAGTGAGCATGGACTGATCTGTGTTGTGCACGCACCCAAAGCGTGCATCGTTGTGGAAAAACCCATCGCCTTCGTGAATGCCCACGGTGGGTTCGTCTTTCCAGTATTTCATGATATAGCGGATGGGGTGGTGCAAGACGGCGGCAAAGGCGATCACCCCGCGGTTAGACATGTAGCACACATCCCCACTTGCTGTATAAACCGCTACGGATAAATCCGCCCATTTAGCCCCCGGGGCTGCCCCCATGCTCTCGCACATTTCAAAGGCTTCATCGAGCGAGCCACTTAAGCGGCGGCGAATCCTGTCATAAAGCAAGGGATCGCCCCCTTTTTTAAGCACCTCTTCTTCTAAGGGCGTGCGTTTGGCGATGGAGTGGTGGCGCATGATTTTAGGATCGGGTCCTAAAAAGAGCGTAGTTTCGTTCATGAAGTCATCGACCCAAGCCTGCTCCTCAGCACTTAATTCCTTTTTCTCCTTTTCGTGAGCGTGGTGGTTGTGGGCGTGGGGGTGGTTGTGGGCATGGACATGTGTCCCTTTCTTGTTATTTGGCATGGGTGTCTCCTTATTTTGCATTGACATTGTCTTTAAGCAACCAAACCGCCCCTTGTGGGGTGGGCTCGATACGCCAATTCTTTTCGACCAAATAGGTTGTGCTTTTTGTAGTCACGATGGCCGGCCCATGAATCACATAATCAGCTGTGAGCACACTTTCATCGTAAATAGGCGTGTCAATCGGCTCTTTTTCATCCACATAGTGGACTTTGCGGTGGCTTTTAGCCGGAGGGGTGGTGCGCTTGTGATCGGTGTAGAGCTCTTTGAATTGCACCACATCGGTTTCAATGTAGGTCGCTACACGCACAGTTTGCACGCGCACGCCCGCTTCTGGAGCTTCCACTCCCTTACCATAGCGTTTAGCATAGACATCTGAGAAGGTGCGGATCGCGCGCAAGACATCGCCCACATGGTTAAAGCGGTTAATGTCAAGCACCACAGAAGTCGTAACGCGTTGGTTACCATAGCGCATGTCCATCTCTAGGCGGTGTTGCACGCCTGAGATGTCGTAACCTTGCCGTTTCAAGTCCTCTTTGCCTTTGCGTTCTAACTCTTCGATGTATTCGTTCATGCGATCGTATTCATCAAAGAGTTTACGCTCAATGGGCTCGTAAAGCACGATGTAACCACTGCGCTCGTGGATATGCAAGGGCTTCATATTGCCCGCCCCAAGCGCAGAAAAGACAGAAGCAAAGGGGGGGAATAGGATTTTAGAAATCCCCGCATGGTAGGCGATCCCGCAGGCATGCAAAGGACCATTGCCCCCGTAAGCAACCATGGTGAATTCATCCACATTGCCCCCATTTTTTCTAAGCTCCATTTCAATGCCGATCGCCATTTGCTCGTCCACCGTGCGCTTAATCACCTTAGCCACCTCGATCACATCTAAATCGAGCTGATCGCACAGCTTGTCCTCAATCACAAATTTAGATCGTTTGGGATTGAGCTTGATCACCCCATTGGCGTAATTGTCCGGATCCAAATAGCCTAAAAGTAAGTCAGCATCCGTAACCGTGGGGTTCAAGCCACCGCGATCGTAGCAAGCAGGACCGGGATCAGAGCCCGCGCTCTCTGGACCCACCTTAACGGCTTGGTGGATGCGATCGTAGGTGGCGATCGACCCGCCACCCGCCCCTAGAGTGTTTAGGTGGATCATCGGCAAGGTTACGAGCCAGCGGCAGATCACGGGCTGGAAGTCATAGTGTTTGACCCCGCCTTTGGGTAAAATCCCAATGTCAAAAGAAGTCCCACCCATGTCCATACACACCACATTGCCAATGTCTGTGGTTTCAGACAAGTGCTGGGACGCACTCACCCCACTTACGGGTCCAGAGTGGATGGTTTGTAGGCTATCGGTAGAGTTGCTTTGCGCCATCCCGCCGCTGTTGTGGATCACCAACATCGGCTTGCCATAACCGCTATCGCGTAGATTGGAGCTTAATTGCCCCAAAGCGTGGAACATGATTTCGTATAAAAACGCATCGATGATGGTCGTGTTGGCGCGCACATACTCACCCTTGCGCCCAGAGACTTGTGAACTTAAAATCACGGGGATTGCGCCTAATTCGTGGGCGGGGTATTCTTCTAAGATGGTTTCTAGCACCAATTGCTCATGGCTGGGGTTTTCAGTGGCATTAGTCAGAGCCACCACAATCGCTTGTGCCCCGTGATCGACCAAATCGCGCACCTGCTTACGTACATCTTCTTTTTGCAAAGGCACGAGGATTTCACCCACGCTATCCACCCTCTCCTTGACCGAGCGCACCATGCGCCTAGGCACTATTGGATCAGGGCGTTGCGCGTTTGGCATGTTGCCCTGCTCGGTAACATCTAGCCCCTCACCATAGCCCTTACCCCTTGAGAGGTGGATCGTGTCTTCAAAGCCATGGGTAACGATCGCAGCCACCCTAGGACCCTTGCCCTCAATCAAGGCATTCGTGCCGAGCGTGGTGGCGTAGCGCACGCTGTCGACCTCTTTGAGCACTTGCTCTCTAGTGAGGCCGGCAATTTTGCAGGCGTTGTCTAATGCGGCGTTAAAGCCTAGAGATAGGTTGTGATGGGTGGTTAGAGATTTGGATTCGATGTATTTATCGTCCCACGCAAAGAAACAATCCGTGAAAGTCCCGCCAATGTCTACAGAAATGCGTCTCATGCAACCTCCTTATTTGTTGTCTTTGGTGTCAAACTTAGCCCGCAAATCGGCTTGGGCGTTTTCGCCTGGACCATAATGCACAGAAGTTTCGGGGTCTTGCCCGATCTCTTTCCAGCGCCTTTTAAGGTCGTCGATGTCCCAAAGCATGTCGATGGTGGGGGGGTAGTTTGGGGGGACATACTCGGTTTCAATCTGAGTCCCGCAAGTGGGGCAATAATACTCGTAAATGCGGCAGAACTTGGGATCGGGAGAGAAGGTGTATTGGTAGCGTTTGGGGTCTAAAATAGGCGGGTGGATCTCCTCTGGGTTGCGGTCATAAATGAGTGTGCCCTTTTTGTAGGTGTCTCTCGCATCGCCAAAGTCATGCCCACACACGCGGCACAACCATCTCTCGCTGTTTAAATCGATCATCAAGTATTCGGTCATTGGAACGCGCATGGTTTCTCCTTAAGCTTTTAAGTCTTCTAAAATCAAATCGCCGTTGTCAGTCACACTCAAGCTCCACCCTTCGGGCACCCTAGCGGTGAAAAAGGGACCCTCTACGATGGCGGGCCCCTCCATATAAGCCCCCATCTCTTGTTTTTCTAACACCAAAACCACTTCTTGGTGCACGCCATCCAAGCCCATCACATTTCTTGTCCCACTCACTTTAGGCCCGACTTTGCGCTTAGGCAGGCTGGCGTGTAGGCTTGGGTGAGAGAGTTCGTAGCGGACATTGTAAGACAAAATGCGTTTTTGATCTTTGTTGATTTGGGCGGTGTCCTCTAGGCTTGTGCTATAAGCCTCAGACCCATCGGTGTTTTCTACAATCACCCGCCACACACCCTGGCAATCCTCAAAGTCATACCCCTCTTGAAACATGTGCCGCTTAGCGCGCTCTTGCATCTGGATCTTGATTTTCTCAATCTCGTGTTTGTTCAAACCCGTAATGTCATGTTCAAAGGTCTGCGCCACATCCGAAAAGCTGATCCCATAGGCAGAGAACACCGCCGCCAATTTAGGCACAATCACCCGTTTAATGCCGGCTTTTTTAGCCGCTAAGCAAGCACTCATAGGACCACCGCCCCCAAAGGCGGCGAGCACCGTATCTTGCTGAACCTGCTTTTTCAAACACGCAGCAAGCCTTTTGGCATACGCTTCCTCCATTTTAAACAAAGCCTCTTCAAACTTCAGCCCCAAGGGTTTGGCGATTTTTTCATTGATGGCTTGGATTGCCCGCTCCTTGTCTAGCTTTTGTTGCCCGTTTAAATAAGTGTCCGGATCGATGATGCCTAGTGCCACATTGACATCGGTGATGGTCGCCTCCTTGCCCCCAAAGCCAAAGCAAGCTGGCCCGGGAGCTGCGCCCACGCTATCAGGACCCACTAAAATCTCGCCCCGGTCGTTTAGTCTAAAAATAGATCCCCCACCCACGCCAAAGGACTTGACATCGCTGAGTTCAAAAGAAACCTGCACCCCTTCAATATGTCCGCGCCTCTCGGTCTTGATCTTGTGCGTTTCCACTTCACCCACATCCGAGGTTGTCCCCCCTACATCCACCATCAAGACATGGTTAAAGCCATAAGCTTTAGCAAGGGCTTTCGTGCCCTCAATCCCCCCTCTAGGGCCTGAAGAGTAGGTTTTTAAAGCCACAGACTTAGCCACTCGTGAAGATGCCCCATCGTTGCGGTAGATCAAAAGCGGATTTTTGACCTTATGGGCGCGCAAGCGGTGCTCAGCAGAGTATAGAAAACGCTCCATTGTGGGGTGCAAGAAGCTATTGAGCAGTGCCGACCAAATGCGCCGGGTGCGGCTGGTGTCGTTGGTGAATTCCCAAGAAAAAAGCACAGGTACAGAGCCTAATAGGTGTCTAGGAAATTGCAATAAAAAGGCGTGTTTGAAAGACTTTTCATCGTTTTTATCTTCAATGGCGACCACGAGCCGCTCTGCCCCTTTATTCGTGAGGGTATTCACGGCGTTGGCCAAATCCGCCTCGAAGTTCTCACCCTCCAAATCCCCGATCACAAAGACCCGATTGCCCACCAAACTACTAAACAACTCTTGTTGCTGTGGGCTTTTGGTGAGCTTCGTTGCCAAAGCGGCATCGTTGGTGATGAGCCCTAGTTTAGGGCCTTTGCGCTCCACTAAGGCGTTGGTGCCCTGCGTGGATGAGTAGCGAATCAGGTCTGTGCTGTGTAAAAGTTTAACAAAGCCATCGGGGCCAAAAATCTCTTCACTCGCCTTAGTGATTCCCTTAAAAAAACACTCGGAGAGATCCACTGGGGTGGTTAGGGTTTTGGTGTAGCGCACCTCTGAGCCACGCACCACACAAATATCTGTCAAAGTCCCGCCATTGTCTAGGTTGATTAAGTACTTCATCTGTTTCCTTTCGTAATTTAGACCCATCTTCAAATACCTGCTAAAAATCCACACATTTTTCTTCGGCACACCTCCTTCAAGGTAAGGGTGGGTTTGTAACACCCGGTGCCAACTCTAGGGGGATAAAGCACCCCTCTTGCACGGCAAACACGCCTAAATTGGTGATGACCTTAGACACGCACCTAGGGCCAGTTAGGGGCAAAGAACATTCTTTAACCAGTTTGCAGTTGCCCTTTTTATCCGTGTGTTGCATCAACACGATCACTTTTTTTGCGCTTGCCACTAAATCCATTGCGCCGCCCATGCCCTTGACTAACTTGCCCGGCACCATCCAACTAGCCAAGTCCCCCCGAGCCGAAACCTCCATCGCCCCTAAGATTGTTAAATCGATGTGTTGGCCCCTTATCATCGCAAAGCTCTCGGCCGAGCTAAAATAACTCGCCCCCAAACTTGCAGTGATGGTCTGCTTGCCCGCATTGATTAAATCCGCATCCACCTGCTCTTTTGTGGGAAAAGGACCCATGCCAAGCAAGCCGTTTTCACTCTGCAACATCACGCGGATATTTTTAGGGATAAAATCAGCCACTAAGGTGGGGATGCCAATCCCTAAATTAATGGAGTAGCCATCCTTAATGTCTTCCACCGCCTTTTTAGCCATTTCTTCTCTGCTCCAACCGCTCTCCATTTATTCCCCTTTTTTCAATGTGAGTTGTTCAATGCGTTTTTCAAAGCTCCCCTTAAAAATACGATTCACGAACACCCCGGGGACATGGATAAAATTAGGGTCAAGCTCCCCTAAAGGGACAATCTCCTCCACTTCAACGACTGTGATTTTTGCCGCCTTGGCCATCATGGGGTTAAAGTTCATGGCGGTTTTGTTGAAGATCAAATTGCCATAGGTGTCCGCCTTTTGGGCTTTGATGAAGGCAAAGTCCGCCTTTAGGGCTCTCTCTAAAATATAGGTGCGCCCCTCGAATTCTTTATGTTCCTTGCCCTCAGCGATGATTGTCCCCACCCCTGTGGGCGTGTAAAAGCCGGGGATTCCCGCCCCGCCGGCTCTAATGCGCTCGGCTAAAGTGCCCTGGGGGTTAAACTCCACCTCCACTTCACCAGCCAAGAACTGCTGCTCGAAAGTGGCGTTTTCGCCCACATAGCTAGCGATCATTTTTTTAATCTGCTTGTTTTTCACCAACAATCCTAAGCCAAAATCATCCACCCCGGGGTTGTTAGAAATACAAGTGATGTCTTTGATTCCACTTTGACTTAAAGCCAAAATAGCATTCTCGGGAATGCCACACAGCCCAAAGCCTCCAAACATGATGGTCATGCCATCTTGCACGCCTGCGATCGCCTCTTGGATTGTACTGACTACTTTATCCACAGCCAAACCTACAACCGCTCAATTAAAATTGCCAAAGCCTCGCCTCCACCCACACACAAACACGCCACACCTAGATGTTTGTCATAAGTGTGTGTAAGGCATGGACCAAAGTCGTTAAAATCCTAGCTCCGCTCGCCCCGATAGGATGTCCTAGCGCAATCGCGCCCCCGTGTACATTCACTTGGCTATCCTTCAAGCCTAAATCCTTTTGGGTCAACACTCCCACCACCGCAAACGCCTCGCTGATTTCGTATAAGTCAATATCGCCGGGCTGTTTGTTGTTGTTCTTTAAGAGTTTTCTAATGGCTGGAGCGGGGGCAGTGGTGAAAAGGTGGGGGTCGTGGCTAAAGGACACATAATCCACAATCTTGGCTAGGGCTTTTGTATGTGTGTCCTTAGACAAGTCGGCTGAGCCTAAGACTAGCATGCTCGCCCCATCGCTGATTTTACTGGCATTGAAAGCGGTGATCGTGCCCTCGGGGTCAAAGACGGGTTTGAGCTTTAAGCCCTTATCAAAATTCACCCTTGTGGGCTCTTCATCCACGCTCACCACGATTTCGCCCGTACGTCCGCGCAGCGACACGCTGATCATTTCGGGTTTAAAGGCGTGGTTTTCAACGGCCTTTAGGGCTTTTTCGTAGCTATTTTTGGCAAAATTGTCTTGTTCGGCGCGGCTCAAGTGATTCAAGCGTGCGCAATTTTCGGCAAAGTCGCCCATCCGTGCCTTCTTGTAGGCATCTTGCAAGCCATCTTTAAGCATGCTGTCCTCTAGGGCGGTGTCGCCCATTTTAAAACCCGCCCGGCTTTTCATCAGCAAGTGCGGGGCAAGGCTCATGTTCTCCATACCCCCCACTAAGACAACCCGACTGCGTCCTAAAGCGATTTCATTCGCCCCTAGCATCACGGTTCTTAAGCCTGATCCGCAGGCCTCGTTGACCAACCAACAAGCTACGGACTTAGGCAAATTTGCGCCTAGGGCGACTTGTCTAGCCGGGGCCTGCTTTAATCCACCGCTGAGCACATTGCCGACAATACAACTATCTACAAAACTGATGTCAAAACCGCTTGCGTGTAGGGCCTGCTCGGCCGCCAAAGAACCTAACTTCGTGGCGGGGACACTGGAGAGAGTGCCGTTAAAAGACCCAATGGGGGTGCGTTTTGCGCTGTAAATGTGGACTTCGTGCATGTTTGCTCCTCGTGTTATTGTGGGGGCATTATTACATACAAGGAGTCGGTGTTAGGCTAATGAAAGCAAAAATTTTACTTAAAAAAGGTGCAGAGTTTTACATTTTGTAACAGTTAGAGGGTTAAGATTTGGGTTTATAGCGTTGGGCTGTGGCATGGCAGGCTTGCATGATGGCCCCTCTAACGCCCTTTTCTTCAAGCACGCTAAGCCCCTCAATGGTCGCACCGGCAGGAGTGCAGATGGTTTGGCTGATCTCTTGGGGGCTCTTTGTAGCAAGCAGGGCACTAAAGCCTTTAAAGCTTTGGGTGATGAGTTCTTTGGCTTGGGTGTATTTTAAGCCCGCGCGAACGCCGGAGTCGATCAAGGCCTGGGTAAATAGGCTTAAAAAAGCAAGCGTACTCCCATTAGTAACCATAGAAGCGTCCACCAACTCCTCCTTATCCACTTGCACGGCTGTGCCAAAGCTTGCAAGCAGGTCTATGAGCTCTTTTGGGGCGGCAGTGGGGCTAAAGTAGGTGGTGGCTGAAAGCCCCAAAAAGGCGGCAACATTGGGCATGAAGCGCACAAAATGGGGGGCTTGCAAGTGGGCTTGTAAAATCTCAAGGGATACGCCCGCGAGTGCGCTTAAAACGGCGGTGGCTTGCCCTGTGTAGGTGAATGCGCTTAGGGCGCGGGGTTTTAGGGTGAGAAACACCACGCTACCCGTAACATCGATGCTCTTATCGCAAGCTTTTAAGTTGATAAAATCTAGCCCTTCTTGCTTTAAAAAGGGGGCAATCTTAGAAGGGTCTTTGCCCACAATGCTGACTGATTGTCCTACTAATGCGCTCTGCATGCCCTTTAAAATTGCCCTAGTGATTTGTCCGTAGCCGATGAATAAAATTTTACTTATCATGAACGGGTTGCCTTTCTTGGTAGAAGCTAGAGATTTTCTCTGAGATTTTGTAATTGGGGTATTTGACGCTGTCTAAAATCACTTGCGCCATGAGTTTGTGATCGAAGTTAAAGATTAAGGGGGCTAGAAAGTTGATGGTGGATTCTTTTAGGGGGCTTTGGATCACCATGATATTGGCGATCAGGATATTTTGGGTTTTTTCTAGGTTTAAAAGCGTTTGCAAAGCTAGAGGAATTTCAAATTCGTAAGAGCGCAGGGCAAAGGGGTTCACCAAAGTGAAGGTGGGCGTGGGGGCATCGGCGTTGCGTAGGCGCATAAACACTTCGTCAATTTTCTCCAAGTCCATTTGAGAGACTTCTTCAAACCCCAAAATGGGGGATTTTACACTAAAAACCATACCAACCCTTGAATTTGTGTAACTTAGGTCTCGGATTTTACTAAAACTGCCCCAAAAAATCAATTCAATTAATTTAGGGTTTTGGTATAATGGTAACTTTAGCTTTTAAGGAAGAGGATGCGTGTAGTTTTACTCTCGGCCGTGGTTTTGGCCTTGTTTTTTGGATGCACTAAAAAGACAAAAGAATCCATTTACAACCGGCCGGCGATCTTTTGGTATCAGGGGATTTTGCGTGAGATTTTGTTTTTAAATCTAGAGACCGCAGACAATTATTATTCATCGTTGCAAAGCGAGCACATCAACTCGCCTTTGGTGCCCGATGCCATGCTCGCCCTAGGGCAAGCCCATTTAAAGAAAAAAGAGTTTGTTTTGGCAGAATACTATTTTGATGAGTACATTAAACGCTTTGGCAATCAAGATAACATTGATTATCTCAAGTATATGAAGTTGCAAGCCCGCTACTACGCCTTTAAAAACCACAGCAAGGACCAGGAGTTCATGTCCAACACCATAGGCATGTTAAACGACTTTGTGGATAAATATCCTAATAGCCGGTTTTTAAACCAAGTGGAGTACATGCAGGTTAAGTTCATTTTAGGGCAAAATGAGTTAAACAGGGCGATCGCCAATGTTTACAGAAAACGCCACCAAAAAGAGGGGGTGAAACGCTATTTAGAAAGGGTGGACGAGGTTTTAGAGAAAGAAACCCACCCTAAAAAATCCTACATGCCTTGGTATGTGGCTATCTTTAACTGGTAAGGGACAAAATGACAGATAAGTTTCCAAGTGTTGTGCCTGTGATCGTAGAAGAAGAAACCTTTATGTACCCCTTCATGATCGCCCCCATTTTCATCAACAGCGAGGCGAACATCAAAGCGGCAAACAAAGCCGCACAAGAGAGAAACGACCTTATTTTTGTGAGTTGTGCTAAGGGCGAGTCAGGCGTGGTGGATAGGGACAAGTTTTACGATGTGGGGGTGATCGGCTCGATTGTGCGTAAGGTGGTCTTGCCCGACAACCGCATGAAAATCCTATTTCAGGGCATTTGCAAGGGGCGGATTTTAAACATTGAGTCCACCGACCCCCTAGAGGCAATGGTGGATGTCATCACCTACAAGGACTACGACACCGACAAAATCAACGCCATCATTGATATTCTTAAAGAAAAGGTCGGCAATTTAGCCAACATTAGTCAGTTCTTCCCCCCCGATTTGCTTAAAGCCATTGAAGACAACACGGATCCCAACCGTGTTGTGGATTTGGTCGCGTCTGCCTTGCGCCTTAAGAAGGATCAATCTTACACGCTCTTTGCAAGCAACGATACCGAGGAGAGGTTGCTCGGACTGATTGATTTGGTCATGGAGGAGATCAAAACCCAAAAGCTCCAAAAAGAGATCAAGAGCAAAGTCCATAGTAAAATGGAGCAGGTCAACAAAGAGTACTTCCTAAAAGAACAGCTCAAACAAATCCAAAAAGAGCTGGGTATTGACAAGCAACGAGATGAAGAAATCCAAGAGTATTACCAAAAACTGAGTGCCATTGAGCCTTTCATCACCAAAGAGGTCCACAAAGAGATCAAAAAGCAGATCGAACGCCTAAGCCGCGTGCATCAAGACAGCTCAGATGTGGGGATTTTGCAAAATTACATCGAGTGGGTGCTAGACATCCCCTTTGGGCAATACAGCGACAAGACGCTCTCCATTAAAGAGGTGGAGAAACAATTAAACGCCGACCATTACAGCCTAGAAAAGCCTAAAGAGCGCATAGTGGAGTACTTTGCCACGATGGAGCTGATGCGTCTACGCAAGCAGGAAAATAAAGAAACCAAAGGCACGATTTTATGCTTTTATGGTCCCCCCGGGGTGGGTAAAACGAGTTTAGCCAACTCCATTGCCAAAGCCATCGAGCGCCCGCTTGTGCGAATCGCTTTAGGCGGTCTAGAGGATGTCAACGAACTTAGAGGACATCGGCGCACTTACTTAGGCTCTATGCCCGGGCGCATCGTGCAGGGTCTGATCGAAGCCAAGAAGATGGACTGCGTGATGGTGCTTGATGAAATCGATAAAGTCGATAAAAGCATGCGCGGCGATCCGGCGAGTGCGCTTTTAGAGATTTTAGACCCTGAACAGAACACGAGCTTTAGGGATTATTACACCAACTTCAATATTGACCTATCTAAGGTGATCTTCATTGCCACAGCCAACGACATTTCAACGATCCCCCCGCCCTTAAGGGATCGCATGGAATTTATTAGTGTGTCGAGCTACACTCCTCAAGAGAAAGAGCAAATCGCTATTAATTACTTAATCCCTCAAGAGTTGAAAAAACACGCCTTGAAACCTAGCGAGGTGGTGTTTACGCCCGAGGCGGTGAAACTCATCATAGAAAAATACACTAGAGAGGCGGGGGTTCGGGGCTTAAGACGCACCATTGCCACCATCATGCGCAAATGCGCTAAAAATATTTTGCACAACCAAGAAGAGGGCAAGAAACGCAACCGCAAAACCATAATCACCACTGATAATGTTCCCGACTTCTTGAACAAAATCGTGTTTGAGATCGACCCTGTGGATAAAGAGGATGCGCTAGGCATTGTCAATGGTTTAGCGTGGACGAGTGTGGGTGGCGATGTGCTCAAAATCGAATCGGTGAAAATCAAGGGCAAGGGGAATTTAAAGCTCACCGGCTCTTTAGGCGAGGTGATGAAGGAGTCCGCCCAAATCGCCCACTCTGTGGTGAAAACTCTTTTGGATGAAGAAGTCTTGATCAGCAAGAAAAAACGCCCCAAAGAAAAAGACAAGGATAAAGAGAAAGAGAAAATTTACAATCTCTACGACATCCATTTACATGTCCCAGAGGGGGCTACACCCAAAGATGGTCCCAGTGCGGGGATCACCATGGCGACTAGCATTGCGTCCATTCTGTGCGAGAAAAAGGTGCGCTCCGATGTGGCGATGACGGGTGAGCTCACCCTAAGCGGGCGAGTCTTGCCTATTGGGGGGCTCAAAGAAAAGCTCATTGCCAGCTTTAAAGCGGGCATAAAAACCGCTCTGATTCCTGAGAAAAACTACAAAAGGGATTTAAAGGACATCCCTAAAGAAGTGCAAGAACACATGGAGATCAAAGCCGTACAGACAATCGAAGATGTGCTCGGCGTGGCGTTGGTGCCCTAATGCAAGTCGGGATCGTTGGGCTGGGTCTTATGGGGGGGTCTTTGGGGCTTGCTTTGCAAGAAGTGCGCCACGAGCTAGGCATTAAGCGTATTTTGGGCTGTGATAATAATCCCTTACACGCCCAAATGGCTTTGAGTTTGGGGCTCGTGGAGGAGTGTGTGGACTTGCACGCCTTGCAGCATTGTGCGGTGGTGTTCTTAGCGACTCCGTTAGATGGCATTGTGAAAATTTTACAAAACTTTAAGCCTAGCTTGCAAACCACCATTATCGAAATAGGGAGTGCCAAAGAGCAAATCATCCACGCCATACCCCAAGCAATTCGCCCCCAAGTGGTCGCCACGCACCCGATGTGTGGGACAGAGTTTTACGGCCCCAAAGCTGCTCTTAAGGGGCTTTACCAACACAAGATTGTCATTTTCGTGGATTGCGAAAAGAGCGCACCCGAGCATGTGGAGAGGGCAAAGGAAATCTTTAGTGCGCTTGGCATGCAGCTTGTCAAAATGGATGCCGAGAACCACGATGCACACATCGCCTTTGTGAGCCACTTGCCCCACGCCATTAGCTATGCCCTAGCAAATGTCGTGCTCTCGCAAAAGAGTCCGCAGACCATTTTATCCTTAGCTGCCGGGGGTTTTAAGGACATGAGTCGCCTTTCTAAAAGCTCGCCGGTGATGTGGCGGAGTGTGTTTAAGCAGAATAAAGAGCAGATTTTAAAGGCGATGGGAGTGTTTTTAGAAGAAATGGATATGCTGCAAGACTTGCTAAAAAATGAGAAGTGGGACACTTTAGAGGAATGGATGGGGCGGGCAAACCGACTACAAGAATTTATGTAAGGGGGTCTTATGGAAGCACAATTAATGAAACTTGCCATTGAAACCTATAAAATCACTTTGATGATCTCTTTGCCTGTGCTCTTGGTGGGCTTGGTGGTGGGCTTGCTTGTCAGCATCTTTCAAGCCACAACCCAAATCAATGAGATGACCCTATCCTTTGTGCCTAAGATTTTGGCCGTGATCGCGGTGATCATCTTTGCCATGCCATGGATGTTAAATATGCTTTTAGATTACACCCATACGCTCTTTAAACTCATCCCTAAAGTGATCTCTTAAGTGTTGATCGACTTTTCCCGCTACTCCAGCGTGAAAATCGGTGGGCCCGTGCAGGTGCAAGTGCTGGACGGGTGCGCCCCTTATACTGGCGTGCAGATGGTCGGTTTGGCAAATAATCTTTTAGTCGCCCCAGAGGCCAAAAATCTAGCAATTCTGTCTAAAAACTTTGATTACATCATCGACTTAGGCACGCATATAGAAGTGGGGGCAAAGACAAGTGCCCAAAAACTCTTTAGCCACTACAAAAGCCACGACTTGCAAGGCTTGGAGTTCTTAGGTGCGTTGCCCGGGAGTGTGGGCGGTTTGGCAAAAATGAATGCGGGCATGAAAGCCTATGAGATGAAGGAAGTGGTGGAGGCGTTGAACATCAATGGGCAGTGGGTGGAAGCGGCGGATTTGGGCTTTGCTTACCGCACCAGCAACATCCAAGGCGTGGTGTTTAAAGCCCGTCTTAAAAAGCGCAAGGGTTTTAGGCAAGAAGTGCAACAAGCTTGCCAGCGCATGCGTTGCCACCCTAGAAATCCTAGCTTTGGCAGTTGCTTTAAAAACCCCCCGGGCGACTTTGCAGGTAGGCTTTTAGAAGCGGTGGAGCTTAGAGGCTTTCGCTTGGGGAGGGTGGGCTTTAGCCAAGAACACGCCAATTTTTTAATCAATCTTGGGGGAGGGGACTTTGACGAGGCGTTAAAGCTCATCGCCCTAGCCAAAGAGCGGGTGTTTAACGCCTTTGGCATCGCCCTAGAGGAAGAGGTTTGTATCTACTACTAAAGCTCCTTGGGCCTTAAAGCCTAGAGTGTGTCTAACTCTTCGGGGGATAGGTCTTCGTAAAAGCGCTCGAGCGCAAAATCCACTCCTAAGTATTTAGCGATTTCTTGAGAGTCGATGAGGGCGTTTTGCAAACAGCTGGTTGCTCCGGGGGAGGGGGTCATGTTAAAAGTGATGCCTTGATTGGTTTTAATGCGTTTTTCACCCAGCACGAGTTTTCTCTTGGTGCGATCGAGCACCTGCGGGCGCACTTCACCAAAGCCATGGGCGTAGTGCAGATCGGTGAGAGAGAGGGAGGGGATGATTTTGCGCGCATCGTGTAAAAATTTGCGTTTGCCGACATAGGGGACTTCAAAAACCATGTTTTTAAAGACATAGTTGCGGATGTCGCGCTCTACAAACAAGTCAAAGACGATGTTTAAAACATCGGCGTTGAAATCCATTTTCAACAGCTCCCAACTGATGCCCTTGAGTAGTTTTTTATTGCGCTCCAATTTGGGCATGGCTAGGGCAGTGGGCCCGATACGGGTGCGCCCCTTAATCACCACATCAGGATCGCCATGCAAGGCAGCAAAGGGCAGTTTAGGGTTTTGCACGGTGTAAACCTTGCCGCGCAGTAAGTCGGGTACAAAGTAGAAACTCCCCGCCACAGGCATACAGCCCAAATCCAAGCCATAGCCTAGCGATTGCGCTAGAGGCAGGGCGTAAGAGCCGGCATTGACCAAAATATATTTGGCGTAAATCTCATCGGTTTCATCGGAGATCAACGCCCAGTCGCCTAGCCGTTTTTCAATGGTTTCTACATGGAAGTTTAAAAAGACTTGGTTATGGGGCTTGATCGCCATCGCTTCGCTCACGAAGTTTTCACTCAGCAGGGCGTAGTTCATCGCACACCAATCTTTTTCAAACCCACTCCCCACAACATTTTCAGGGCGTTCTAGCCCGTGGTCTTCTAAGATCACCTGTGGTTCGATCTCTTTGACTTTTTTCTTGTCAAAAAAAGTAAGGCCCGGATAGATCTCTTGAAACTCTTCATGCCTTTGGGTGATGAAGGCGCACTCCACATCGCCCACGCCGATCGCCATCTTTTGGCACTCAAAAATCGCCTTGTTTTGCAAACCCTTGTTGAGCGCATAGTGGCGGACTTTATCCGCCGACAGTTTGACCTTGCGCGCCTTTTGGGCGGTGTAGTTGGTTTCAATCGAGCCATCGTGGATAGTTTGTGAGTTGGCTTTTGCGCTGGAACTCACTTTTGCCAACGCGTCTTTTTTGTCTACAATGGCGATTCTCTTAAGGTCTGTATATTGGCTGAGCACCCAAAAGGCCGCACAACCAGACACCCCGCCCCCGATGATCGCCACATCAAATTCATGGTTCATTCTTGTCCTTTTTTACCAACAGTAAAGGTCGATTTTAGCACATTTAGTTATGAAAACCTTTAAGCCCTTTAAAAATTGTTGGGTAGTTTAAGCGCATAGCGGTATAAATCCGACATGCCCAAAATCCTTGCCAAAAGCGAGAAGGAAGGGGGGTTTTTGGCATGTTTATGCCCGATGTCTAAAGTGGTGATCGCCGTTTTTCTAATGTCATAGGCGTTGTCCTTAGACACCAAAACAGACCACACATTGTGCGCCACAATCGCCCTATGGTGCTTTGCGCCCAAGTAGAGCATGATGTGCCCTTTCAGCCATAAAATCGTGGCAAAGGGGGTGGCGTGCTTGATGATGTAGGCTTCCTTTTTTCTTGGGGCCAGATGGCTTAAATCCACCATGTTGTTGGCATAGCGCACTTGGGCTAAAGAGTTGCGGGGGAGCAATATCCCAAAACTTGCAAAGCTATCCCTTGTAAAAGCCGAGCAATCGCGCTTTTGCTCCGCCCCGCCCCAGCCATAGGGTTGGCCTAGCATGGTGTCGATCACCACCGCCATCGCTCTTTGGGTGAAGGGGCGGGGGAAGGGAGTGAAGTGGGGAGAGTGCAAAGGGGTGGGGATTAATTTCACAAAGCCCTTAGTATCCTTAGCGTAGGTGTAAACCTGCTTAAAGTGGTGGGGGACTTTAATGAAAATTTCGCCCATGTGCGCCACGCTTCCATTAGTCAAAGGGACTTTGTCTTTTGTGGGGGTTAAATAATGCCTAAAGTGTAAAAAGGTTTGCATTTGTTTGGAGCTAATGGCGGCAAGTTTATCTAAACGCACCCAACCGAACACAAAAGAGCTTTGGATATGGGCGTAGGTTTTGGCCTTGTTGTAGTGGGTGATGAGCACGGGGGTGCCCGCAAAGATCATGGAGTTTTGCCAGCGATCAAAGGGCTGTCCGTCTTTGAGATAATAGGGGGCATCGCTAGGCACTGCCCGCACATTGGCATCGGCGATCACCACCGCCCTAAGCTCCACGCTCGGGTAGTGGGGCATGTCCATGTCCTCTAGGATGGCCTGCAAGCGATCTGAGGTGTAGGGCTGTAGATTTTTATCATAGCCCACCCTATGTAAGGTGTCTTGCATCCAAAAAACTTTGTTGAGGTCGTCCATCGCCTGCATGTCTACCCAAGGGGCGTACCATTGTTCTAGATAGGATTTTTTAAGCTTGGCTCTTTGGGGGATGGGTAAAGCGTGCTTGGGCAAGTAGTGGCGCGCCTCTTGGGGTAGGCCTAGCAAACTTCCAGGATGGGCGTGCAAAAGGGGCAAGAGGGCTAATAGAGCAAACAGTGCCTTACGCATGCAAGCTGGCTAGGAGATTTTGCACCCCTAGATCGATCAAGGTGTAAACCTTTTCAAAATCTTTCTCTTCTGAGTAGGTGTAGGGGTCGGGAATGTCCGCGCCTTGCAAGCCAAAATCCCCTAACTTACAGACATGGGGGTGTGCAATGCCTAAAGTCTTTAGAGCCTTAACATTGCTTGTGTCCATCGCCACAATGCGATCAAACTTACTTGCCAGCTTTTGGGTGATGGGCTTGCTTCTAAAGGGGGTTAAGTCAATGCCATGTCTTGTGGCTAGGGCGATGATGGGCGGGTGGGCCAGCTCACCCTCATGGTAGCTAGAAATGCCCGCTCCATCTACAACTAAATCTAGCCCCCGCTTTTTAATGATGTCGGTGGCAATCCCCCGTGCGAGCATGGAACGGCAAATGTTGCCTAAGCACAAGAATAGAAGGCTTTTCATATGCGCAAATAGCTTCTCAGTAAGCGCCCGTATTGCGGGCTTCTCAGCTTTTTAATCGCGCTGCTTTCAATCTGACGCACCCTTTCACGCGTAACATTGAGCTCTTTGCCAATCTCCTCCAAAGTCCGATCACTCTCATCTTCTAAAAGCCCAAAGCGCATGCGAATCACCGATTTTTCTCTTTCGTTAAGCTGATCGAGCACGCCGTCAATTTGAGCTTTCAAATCTTCACGCATGATGTGATCCATGGAGCCGACCACATTGCGATCCTCCACAAAGTCGCCAAATTTGCCATCGTCATCATTGCCCACGGGCGACTCTAGGCTGATGGGCTCTTTGGTGATCTTAATCACATTTTTGACCTTATCAAGGGGCAAGCCCACTTCCTTAGCCACTAGGTCCAAATCTGGTTCCTTGCCATTTTCTTGCATGTGCTTGCGCATCACTTTGTTGATACGGTTGATGGTGTCAATCATGTGGATGGGGATACGGATAGTGCGGGCTTGATCGGCAATGGCACGGCTAATAGCTTGCTTGATCCACCAAGTGGCGTAAGTAGAGAATTTATAATTTTTCTCATGTTCAAACTTATCCACCGCTTTCATCAACCCGATATTGCCCTCTTGGATCAAATCTAAGAAAGGTAGTCCCCTTGAAGTGTAGCGTTTGGCGATGCTCACCACCAGGCGCAAGTTGGAGCGTGCCATTTTATTTTTGGCTTTATCGGAGATGAGCTTACCGCGCTTGATTTGGTTTAAAATCTCCTTCAACTTCACAGGCTCTAAATTAAAGCCGTCCTCGCTCGCCTCTTTGGTCTGGAAGAGTTTTTTAATCTCCATGTAAACACTCACCATGGTGGACTCGGGTGCCATCGCACTGATCTCATCGCGACTCATGGTGGTGATGTTTTTTAAAATATTCTTGTGGTTCTCCACCAACGCTTCATTGAATAAGGACAGCTTATACTCTAAGCGTTTGAGCTCTTTTTCAAAGCCATCCCCGCTTTTAAGCGAAGTTTCCATGGCTTTAACCAATTCGCTGATAAGCTTGCTTGTAGGCCCTAGGTCGTAAAGCTTTTCTTTGAGAATGCGGCATTTGTAGGCTAAAGTCAATTCGTGCAAAAGCGAATCTTCTTGTTCCTCTTTAGGGGTGTTTAAGAATTTGAGCCAATCTTTTTTTGCCTTGCTGAGGGCTTTAAAGCTCTCTAGGACTTTTTCTACCCGCTTTTTATCCTTTTCAGACACATTCTTTTTTACTTCGGGGTTGTCCTCTTCCTCGCCCTCGCTCTCCTCCATCTCGCCCTCTTCATCCTTTTTGGGCATGCTCCCCTCATCGTCAAAGTTTCTAAACAACTCCTTGACCCGTCTTTCGCGGTTGATCAAAGCGTCCTTGTAGTTGTAAATGAAGTCGATGAGATAGGGCACAGAGCAAATCGCGTCTAAAATGATGTTTTCGCCCAGCTTGATCTGTTTACTTAAATGCACCTCTTCTTCTTTGCTAAGTAGGGGGATTTCGCCCATTTCCCGCAGATACATCCGCACAGGGCTATCACTTCGAGACCATTCAGGCAACTCTTTTTCTTTAAAGTCTAAATTCTCTTCAGGTTCTTCCTCAATTTGTTTGGGTTTCTTGCGCCCGGCCTTGCGCTCCAAAGAAGATAATGAAGTGTGGGCGTACTCGGATGAATGGATAAAGGTTTTATGGTATTTTTGCGCCCACTCTTTGAGTTTTTTGAGCTGAGAAGTGCTGGGGATCTTTTGCAAAATATCAATGACGCGCTCGTAAGACACGCTGGGTTGCTCTTCTTTAAAAAGCTGTTCTAACTCTTCTTGGATGGTTGGTTGTTTTGTAGAGGTTTTGGGGGTTTTTGGGGCCTTATTGTCTTTATTCTCCATGTGTCCTCGCTTTTAGAATGGTTGAAACCTAGTGGCTTGCAGAAGTGGTATTTTATAGCAAAATGTGGCTTATAAACCCATAAAAAGGTTAAAAATTGCTTGTGCTATAATGGGGCTTTTACTTAGGCAGGGTCAATAAATGTTTGGGATGGGATTTTTGAGTTGGTGGTGATCGTGGTGGTCGCCATTATTTTTTTGGTAGGACAAATTCCCCCAAGCCATGTTGGATTTAGCCCGCTTTTTTAGGGCGGTGAAAAAGACGCTAAATGATGCCAAAGAGAGCCTAGACAAGGAAATCCACATGGAAGAGCTGAAAAAAGAAGCCCTTGAATACCAAGAGCTCTTTAAACAACAAGCTAAACCCTTGGGGGATTTAAAGCAAGAGCTAGAAAACATCCCTCAAATGCCTGAAGTGCAAGACTTGCAAAAAAGCGTGGAGAGCATCGCTAAAAGCAACCCCCTAGAGAGTCTAAACACCCTAGAATTAGAAGAAAAGGCAGAAAAACCTAAAGTGAGTTTAGAAAAACCCCCAAAAAGCTCCCTAGATGCTTGAAGATTTAAAACCGCATTTAGAGGATCTGCGCAAGCGTCTGATCATTTCGGTCGCTTGTTTGGTGCTTGCCTTTGCGCTGTGCTTTAGCTTTTGGCAAGAAATTTTTGCGTGGATCAAAGCGTCTTATCATGGCAAACTCATACAGATTTCGCCCGTGGAAGGGGTGATGGTCGCCATTAAGGTGAGTTTTTTAACCGCTCTAGCTGTGTCTATGCCCGTGATTTTTTGGCAAGCATGGCTGTTTATCGCCCCCGGTCTTTACAAAAATGAAAAAAAGGTCGTTTTGCCTTTCGTGTTCTTTGGAAGTGTGATGTTCGCACTCGGGTCTTGTTTTTCTTACTATGTAGTCTTCCCCTTTGTGATGCATTATTTGGCAAACTTCGGGGGGACCATGTTTGAAGCGAACATTTCGGCTTCTAGCTATGTAAGCTTTTTTACCCGCCTGATTTTAGGCTTTGGGCTGGCGTTTGAATTGCCCGTTTTGGCGTTTTTCTTGGCAAAAGTGGGACTCATCACCGATGCCACGCTCAAAGCCCACTTTAAATATGCCATTGTGGCGATTTTTATTGTGGCAGCGATCATCACCCCCGATGTGATGAGCCAAATTTTAATGGCAATGCCCTTAATCGGGTTGTATGGGCTCTCTATCTTAATTGCCAAATGGGTTAATCCTGCCCCTAAAGAAAGTCTTGACGAAGCCCTAGAAGAAAACTCCGAAGAACCCCCCCATGCCTAATGTCCCCAAAGAGTTTCAGCGTGCCAGCTATCGCTATGACTTGCCCCAGCACCTCATCGCCACGCACCCCATAAGCCCCAAAGAAAACGCAAAGTTAATGGTCTATGAAAGGGCAAGCGGTCGGATCACCCACGCCACTTTCAAAGAAGTCTTTAGCTTTTTTCCAAGAGATGCTTTAGTGGTGTTAAACGACACCAAGGTGATGAAGGCGAGATTATGCGCCCATACCCCCACAAAACGCCCCGTAGAGATTTTATTACACCACGCCATGAGCCCCACAAGTTGTTTAGCCCAAATACGCGGCAAGGTGCGTCCCGGGCTGACACTCGAGCTAGGGCAGGGCTATTCGTGTGAAGTTCTCGAAGTGCGTAAAGATGGCTTAAGGGTGCTTACATTTAGACATGAAGGGGGGGTTTTAGAGTGGGCAAAAGTGCTTGCCATGCTAGAACTCTTAGGGCACATGCCCATCCCCCCCTACTTAAAACGCCTAGACACAAACGCAGACATACAAGACTACCAAAGCGTGTTTGCTAAAAATCTAGGGGCGATCGCGGCCCCCACAGCGTCTTTGCATTTTTCCCAAAGCGCAAAGGAGCATTTATTACAGAATTTTAAACACGCCTTTGTTACCTTGCATGTGGGGGCGGGGACTTTTTTAAGTGTACAAAGCGAGGACATTAGAGATCACCCCATGCACGCCGAGTTTGTGGAGGTGCCCCCACAATCATGGCAAGCCCTAGACAATGCTAAATATATTTTATGTGTCGGCACGACCGCTTTAAGGGCACTAGAGCACTATAAAAGGGGCCTTAGCCATGAGCCCTGCACCCTCTTTTTACACCCAGGCAATCCTGTGAAACACGCGAGTGCTTTGCTGACAAATTTCCATTTGCCCGAATCGACTTTAATCATGTTAGTCGCCTCTATGGTGGGGCTAGAGAAGTGTTTAGAGCTCTACAAAGTCGCCATAGAACACCGTTACCGCTTTTATTCCTACGGCGATGGGATGTTGATCTTATGAAAGACAAATTAGATTTATTCAGCAACTTGCTTTTAGAGTGGAATCGGGTGCATAATTTGAGCGGGGCTAAAAACCGCCAAGACATCGAGCACAACATAACTGATAGCTTGCAAGTCCTAGACTTCATCCAGCCCTTCAAAAGCTGTTTAGATATAGGCAGCGGGGCGGGCTTTCCGGCCATTCCCTTAAGCCTAGCCTGCCCTCATTCCCATTTTATTTTGCTAGAACCCAACGCAAAAAAAATGGCGTTTTTGCACCATTTAAAGGTGAATCTAAACTTAGACAATGTGCTGCTAAAACGCTTACGCTTGCAAGAGTTGCCCGCTTTAAAAGTGGATTTAATCACTTCTAGGGCTTTGATGAACGCCAAAGATTTATTAGATTTGAGCGCGCCCTTTTTAGAGAAAGGCGGGCATTTTCTCTTTTACAAAGGGAGTAACTTAAGCCAAGAGATTTCTTGTTTACCCAAAGAGTGCTTCACCTATGGCAAACGGGTGTATTTTTACCGCAAGGGGACAAATTGAGATTGTTATTTTTATTAGCCATTGTGGTGGGGCTGTTTTTGTGGCTAAGGCCCAAAATGAAAGTCCAGCCCCCAAGAACGACCCCAACACGGGGCTAGACATGCTCGAGTGCGCCCATTGCAAAACCTATGTTACGCCAGAGGAGGCGGTGTATGCTAAAGGCTGTGTCTATTGCTCTAAGGCGTGTTTAAAGGAGAGTGCATGTTGATTTTCGGGCATCCACAAATTCCCACAAGCCCCTTTGTGCGGGTCAAAGAAACCGAGCAAATCGCCCAAACTTTGGCGAGCGATGTCGTGTATTTTCACGCCACAGATGAGAAAGCCTTTGAGTTGTCCGCCCATTGCACCCAAAACGGGGTGAAATACGCCGTGTGTGTGCGCTCCCCCTTAGAGTGGGCGTTGATGGAAAATTTTAAACCCAGCTATATTTTGGTAGAAAGCGAGCCTAAAACCTACCAAAATTTGGCAGACGACTATTTGAGCGATGCGCGGGTGTTGTGGGTGATTGACGATGAAGAACAAATAGAACAAGCCCTACAAATGAGAATGGACGGCGTGGTGTTTAGGGAGTTTTTGGGGCTTGAGATTTTTTAGGCAAAATGTGCTAGAATAGGCGTTTTTGTTGGAGAGATGTCCGAGTGGTTGAAGGAGCACGCCTGGAACGCGTGTAAGGTGCAAGCCTTCAAGGGTTCGAATCCCTTTCTCTCCGCCATTTTCCCCTCTTTCTATCTTTTTTGTGAATAAGATTAACAAAGAATAAATAATATTATCTTTGGATAACAAAATATTAACAACCATTAGCCAAAAGATACTAAAATCTGCCTCGTTGATAGCTTGCGCTATTCAATAACACCATTTTATACGAGGAGTTTAGGATGAAACTGACACCTAAAGAGTTGGATAAGTTGATGCTCCATTATGCGGGCGAACTAGCCAAACAACGCAAAGCAAAAGGCATTAAGCTAAACTACACCGAAGCTGTAGCACTCATTAGCGCCCATGTCATGGAAGAGGCCCGCGCCGGTAAAAAAAGCGTGGCGGATTTGATGCAAGAAGGCAGGACTTTACTCAAAGCCGATGATGTGATGCCCGGCGTGGCGCATATGATCCACGAAGTGGGGATTGAAGCGGGCTTTCCCGATGGGACAAAATTAGTGACCATCCACACTCCCGTAGAAGCTGGCAGCGACAAGCTTGCTCCCGGTGAAGTGATCCTCAAAAACGAAGACATCACCCTCAACGCCGGCAAACACGCCGTCCAATTAAAAGTCAAAAACAAAGGCGATCGCCCCGTACAAGTGGGTTCACACTTCCACTTCTTTGAAGTGAATAAGCTTTTAGACTTCGATCGCGAAAAAGCCTATGGCAAACGCCTAGACATTGCTTCTGGCACCGCTGTGCGCTTTGAACCTGGGGAAGAAAAAACCGTGGAACTCATCGACATCGGTGGCAATAAACGCATTTATGGTTTCAACGCTCTAGTCGATCGCCAAGCCGATCACGATGGCAAAAAACTCGCCTTAAAACGCGCTAAAGAAAAACACTTTGGCACTATCAACTGCGGTTGCGACAACAAATAAGGAAAGGAAGACCGATGAAAAAAATTTCTCGAAAAGAATATGTTTCTATGTATGGACCCACTACGGGCGATAAAGTGCGCTTGGGCGACACTGACCTGATCCTAGAAGTCGAACATGACTGCACCACTTATGGCGAAGAAATCAAATTCGGGGGCGGGAAAACCATCCGCGATGGGATGGGACAAACCAACAGCCCCAGCAGCCATGAGCTCGATCTTGTCATCACCAACGCGCTGATTGTGGATTACACCGGCATTTACAAAGCCGACATTGGCATTAAAAACGGCAAAATCCACGGGATTGGCAAAGCCGGCAACAAAGACCTACAAGATGGCGTTTGCAACAGGCTCTGCGTAGGACCTGCTACAGAAGCTCTCGCTGCTGAAGGCTTGATTGTTACCGCCGGTGGGATCGACACCCACATCCACTTCATTTCTCCTCAACAAATCCCTACTGCCTTTGCTAGCGGAATCACCACCATGATCGGGGGCGGGACTGGACCTGCAGATGGCACCAACGCCACCACCATCACTCCCGGCCGCTGGAACTTAAAAGAAATGCTCCGCGCTTCTGAAGAATACGCCATGAACCTTGGCTACCTTGGTAAGGGGAATGTGTCTTTTGAACCTGCTCTCATTGACCAGCTAGAAGCCGGCGCGATTGGCTTTAAAATCCACGAAGACTGGGGCAGCACACCCTCAGCCATCAACCACGCTCTAAACATCGCTGACAAATACGATGTGCAAGTGGCGATCCACACCGACACCTTGAATGAAGCCGGCTGTGTGGAAGACACCCTAGAAGCCATCGCTGGACGCACCATCCACACCTTCCACACTGAAGGTGCTGGTGGCGGACACGCTCCCGATGTGATCAAAATGGCGGGCGAATTTAATATCCTTCCTGCCTCCACCAACCCCACCATCCCTTTCACCAAAAACACTGAAGCCGAACACATGGACATGTTGATGGTGTGCCACCACTTGGATAAAAACATCAAAGAAGATGTGGAATTTGCCGACTCTCGTATCCGCCCTCAAACCATTGCGGCTGAAGATAAACTCCACGACATGGGGATTTTCTCCATCACCAGCTCCGACTCTCAAGCCATGGGGCGTGTGGGCGAAGTGATCACCCGCACTTGGCAAACAGCGGACAAAAACAAAAAAGAATTTGGCCGCTTGCCTGAAGAAAAAGGCGACAACGACAACTTCCGCATCAAACGCTATATTTCCAAATACACCATCAACCCCGCCATCACACACGGCATTTCTGAATATGTCGGCTCTGTAGAAGTGGGTAAATACGCGGACTTGGTGCTTTGGAGCCCTGCGTTCTTTGGCATTAAACCCAACATGATCATCAAAGGCGGTTTCATTGCGCTTTCTCAAATGGGCGATGCCAACGCTTCTATCCCCACTCCCCAACCCGTGTACTACCGCGAAATGTTCGGCCACCACGGCAAAGCCAAATTTGACACCAACATCACTTTTGTGTCTCAAGTGGCCTATGAAAACGGCATTAAGCACGAGTTGGGCTTGCAAAGAGTTGTGTTGCCTGTGAAAAACTGCCGCAACATCACCAAAAAAGACCTTAAGTTCAACGATGTCACCGCACACATCGAAGTCAACCCTGAAACCTACAAAGTTAAAGTGGATGGCAACGAAGTTACCTCCCATGCGGCTGACAAATTGAGCCTAGCACAACTCTATAACCTATTCTAGTGCTGCAAAAATGGGGGGAGGATTTGCCCTGCTTTTTAGCGGGGCTTTTGTCGTTTAGGGGGGGTTTGATTTACTTTATTGTTTTATAATGGAGCTTCCTTGGGGTTTTCGTTATAAAACGATAACGCTCTGGTTATTTCACAATAAGGATAGGAATGTTAGGACTCGTGTTATTGTATGTTGCGATCGTGTTGATCAGCAACGGCGTTTGTGGGCTCACAGGCGTGGATGCCAAAAGCAAAGCAGTCATGAACTACTTTGTGGGTGGGCTCTCCATTGTATGTAATGTGGTGGCGATCATTTACTCCACTTTCCACGCCACCCCTATGGTTGAAGGGGCCGAAAATGTACAACAAGTGGCGCACCACCTGATCAACTTCTATGGCCCTGCGACAGGTTTATTATTCGGCTTTACCTACCTTTATGCCGCCATTAACAATACCTTTAATTTGGATTGGAAACCCTATGGTTGGTATTGCTTATTTGTAACCATCAACACCATCCCTGCCGCGATCCTCTCCCACTACTCAGATGTGCTTGATGACCACAAATTCTTGGGTGTCACTGAAGGCGACTGGTGGGCTTTCATTTGGCTCGCTTGGGGTGTGCTCTGGCTTACTGGCTGGATTGAAGAAGTGGCTAAAATTAAACTTGGCAATTTTGTGCCTTGGCTTGCGATTATCGAAGGGATCATCACGGCTTGGATTCCTGCTTGGTTGCTCTTTATCCAGCACTGGGCGTAAAAAATGCACGCTGTGGCTATCTTAGGCAACCTCCACATCACAGCCCCAAATGGGGCTGTGGATTACATTGACCTAGAGTGGTTTGATAGCCAAAAGCGCATGGGGCGTTTTAAGACACGAGGCGGGCAGGAAGTGGTGATGAAGCTAGAAAATCCCCCTAAAGTGGGGCTAGCAGACGGAGACATTTTGATCCAAACCCCCGACACCACCATTGCGATCAATATCTTGCCTACCCAAGTGCTTTACGCCTACGCCTCTAACATGCACGAAGTGGCGCGAATCTGCTATGAAGTGGGTAACCGCCACGCCTCTTTATACTACGGCGAAGAAAATTTGAGTTTTAAAACCCCATTTGAAAAACCCCTACAAGTTTTGTTTGAAAGGCTGGGCGTGGAACATGCGGTTTTAAAGAGCAAATTAGACGCTTCTAAACGCATTTCTGTGAGCGCGCCGCACGCCGACCCTTTAGAGATAGGCACTTTTAGGCCCCTAAAATTCACAGACAGCCAAGACTTACAAATTGTGATCAAAAAATAGGACTCCCATGCACACCGATTTTTTACTGCTCCAAATCAACGATGCCGTGTTTCCCATCGGCTCTTACACCCACTCTTTTGGGCTAGAAACCTATATCCAACACAAAGAAGTCAAAGACAAAGAGAGCGCGCTTGCCTACTTGCAAGCCAACCTAGGCACACAATTTTTATACAGCGATCTCCTCAGTTTAAAACTAAGCTACCAACACGCTTTACAAGGGCTAGAGAGCCAAGACCCCCATTTGGGGCACATTTTAGACATTGAAGAAAGGGTTTGCCTCGCCACCCTCCTTTAGAGCTAAGGAGCGCGAACCAAAAACTTGGCAACCGCTTTTTAAAGACCATTTTACAGCTAGATTTGCCCTTTGTGCGCTTTTTTAGAGCCTACGCTAAGGCGACCACCATCCCCACACACGCCACAGCCTACGGAGTCTTTTGTGCCTGCTTTAACATTGCCCTAGACACCGCCCTCAAGCACTATCTCTACGCCCAAAGCTCTAACATGGTGATCAACTGCGTGAAAACCATCCCTTTAGCCCAAAATGACGGACAGCGCATTTTATTAGCTTTGCAAGAAACTTTTAGCAATTTGCTAGACACTTTAGAAAATCTAGATGAACGCTATTTGTGTGCGGCGAGCATCCAAAACGACATTAAGGCGATGCAACACGAGCATTTATACTCCCGCCTGTATATGTCTTGATCTTAAATTTTACAAAGGACTACCATGGTAAAAATCGGTGTTTGTGGCCCTGTGGGCAGTGGAAAAACGGCTTTGATCGAAGCCTTAACTAGGGCGATGAGCCAAAATTACAGCATTGGGGTGATCACGAATGACATTTACACCAAAGAAGACGCCGAGTTTTTGTGTAAAAACTCTGTGATGCCCCGCGAAAGAATTATTGGTGTAGAAACGGGCGGCTGTCCGCACACGGCGATTAGGGAAGATGCGTCCATGAACCTAGAAGCCGTGGAAGAAATGCATCAACGATTCCCCGACATTCAATTAATGTTTATTGAAAGCGGAGGGGATAATCTCTCCACCACCTTTAACCCCGAGCTGGCTGACTTCACGATCTTTGTGATCGATGTGGCGGAAGGGGATAAAATCCCTAGAAAAGGCGGACCGGGCATCACCCGATCTGATCTACTCATCATCAACAAAATTGACTTAGCCCCCATGTCGGAGCAGATTTGGGCGTGATGGAGCGCGATTCTAAAAAAATGCGTGGGGACAAACCCTTTTTATTCACCAACATTAGAAGCAAGGACGGCTTAGACCAAGTGATCTCTTGGATTCAAAAATACGCGCTTTTAGAAGATTAAAATGGAGCACAAGAGCAGTTACGCCCAAGCCTCACGGCTGAAGCTCAAAACCAAAATGGGGCTCAATGGCAAGTGTGTCATCGCCGACAACTACTTCACCCCACCCTTTAAGCTCATGCCCCCCTTTTACGCTCGAGACAGCCTCGCTGAGATCATGCTCATTGCCGTGAGCCCAGGGATGCTAAAGGGGGATGCGCACGAGATAGACATTGAAGTGGGGCAAGATTGCCAGCTTAAACTCTCTAGCCAAAGTTTTGAAAAAATCCAAGACACGGAAGATGGCTATGCGAGCCGTAAAACCCGCATAGAAGTCAAGCCAAACGCTTTACTAGACTTTAGCCCCCTGCCTATTATCCCCTTTGCTAACGCGCATTTTCAAAACCACAGCCATATCGTGCTTTACGAAAACGCCCAACTGCTTTATAGCGAGATCATCACCGCCGGACGCATCGCGCACGGCGAAGCCTTTGTCTTTAAACGCTTGCACTCCACGCTCAACATCGCTTATTCGCAAGAAAATAGCGTGCACCCCTTGTTTGTAGATAACACGCTTTTAGAGCCCAGCAAAATAGATTTAAAAAACCCATGCATGTTTGGCAACTACACGCATTATTTAAACCTCGTGGCTTTCACCAAGCACCTAGATCAAGACAGCTTGCTCGGCTTTTTAGAAGGCTTTGAAGGCCAAGCAGGGGTAAGCACCCTAGCCTCCAAACTGCCTGAAGGCTATACAAGTTTATGCCTTAAAGCCCTAGCTTGTGGCTCAGAGCCTTTATTGCACTTGCGTAAAAGCATTAGCCAAGAGTTGTTGGGGCGGTTGTGAGTTTTAAGGGCTGGCCCTAGTAGGGGCTAGGGGCGATGTAGTCCATATCCTCCCACTCCCAGTCTTCCTTTCTGCAAGCCTTTTTAAGGTGCTCAAACGCCTTTTGTAAGTCGGGTGTTACGCCTAAACCTTTTTCATACATTTGGCTCAAGCGATGGCAAGCCTTGCCATAAGTTTTCCAGCTGAACCGCAGATTCCCCTCTGGCTGTGCGCTTCTTTGTTGCCATGCCTCAATGATCTCTTTATAATATTCCAAGGCTTTAGCATAGTCCTTATCCACCCCCCTGCCTTCAAAATACATGTCCGCCAGCCCACAACAAGCCTTATAATAATCCTCATCGCCCCTTCTAACTTCTACCGCCTTTTGGTAATACTCTAGGGCTTTTTTCTCATCCTGCTTACACCCTATGCCTCTAGCATACATCTTAGCTACGCGCCCATAAAGGCCCGTGTCGCCTAACTCTATTGCCCTAAGATACAACTCTAGTGTATCGCCTCTCCAATAATCCTCTCCATAGATGTCCCAGCCCAAAGACGCTAGCCGCCTACAAGCCTCCACCCCCACAACTCCCTTGGCTAACTCCACGGCTTTTCTCAAATAGTAAAAGGCCAAATGGGGATGTTTATGCAATTTTGTGCAATGCTCCCAGCAGTCTTTGGCAATTCTAAGACAAATGTTTGCCCTCTCTAGTTTAGTTTTACCCATTTGCATGGCTTTTCTGTAAAACGCAAGGCTACCCGTGGATTCAAGAATAAACCCAAAACCCTCCCGATACATCCTTGCCATATTCAAACAAGCCTCCACAGAGCCCATGTCTATTGCTTTGTTAAAGTATTCTTCGGTTTTTTCTGTATCCATCGGCACGCCCTTAGCATACCAATAAATCTTGCCAAGCTCGTTGTAAGCCTCTGCATTCCCCATCTTCGCGCTCTTTTCATAATACTTTAAGGCTTGGGTGTGGTAAGGCCCATTTCTCACATAACTTGAAAAAAAACCACGCACATACTCATTGCCCATTCTACGCGCATAGATTTCACCCATTTCATAATAGCCCTCCATATCCCCCATCTTTGCGCTCTTTTCATAGCATTCTAGGGCTTCCTCAAAATAATCCTTGCTGTGCGCCTGTGCACCTCTTAGCAAATAAACATCTGCCTTTCTAGGGAAAGTTTGTTTAGAGCCAACACCTCCCACTTTAAAATCTTGCAAGGGCAAGTCGTTAAACAACGCCACCAGTCTTAAAAAGGACTTATGGAAATAAGAACCCTTATAACCCTTCAAGCGGTATTTAGCTTTATCGCCCTCAAAGAGTTTTTTAAAGGCAGGGCAAGCTTGTGCCTCTTTAAGATTTTGCACCCCACAGGTGATGAAAAAATCTCCTACATCTAGATTAAAGCACACATAAAACCCATGTGTGCTGTTTAGTTTAGAAGTGTTGATTAAATCCTTTTGTAAGACAGCTTTAGGGGCAAAAATCAGCGCACAATCCACTTTTTCTATCCCCTGGTGGCTTAAAAGTTTAAGGGGCGTTTGATGCAGCGTACACACCCACCCAATGCTTCTTAAGAGCGTGTTTAACTCTTTGATCATTTCGTATTTTACGCCCCTATTAAAGCTGATCAAGTACCGATTCAAGGTTTCTATTGCTACACTCCCCCAGCTAACCCTTTCGATCATCGCGCCTCCTTAAACGGCGTATTCTTTAAAGAATGCATACAAGCGTTGGTAAATCTCCTCCGTGCGGGCTTTGATGTCCTCTAAAAGCCAATCGCTTTTGGCAAGTTTGGCTAAATCTTGCGCCTCTAAAAACTTGGATTTGGCGTATTTGGGCTTTTTTGCGTCAAAGTAGCCATTGCTCGCCTTGATGTTGAGCGGTTTTTCTAACAAGATTTTATTGCCAATGGACTCGACTAAAGCACTTGCCTTTTTCTTGTCAAGCTTCATGTAATTTGTCTGCCAAGTTTTGGGGAAAATGTGCTCGATTTCTGGCTTTTCGCAAACCTCCACTTTTTGCTCGGGGTATTTTAAATACATGTTGAGCAACAAAAGGGCTTTGGTGAGCCTTTTAGTTTGCGTTGCCTCAAAAAAGGTGCGGAAAGTGTGTTCGCTCCTTTTAGTATAAACCACGCTTTTTAAAATCTCTTGACTCTGGGCTCCAAAGTTGATTGTGCCCGTTTTGTAAAGCGAAGTGTAGGCGTGATAGATCAAGTTTTTAATCTGTCCGGGGTGGCGTGCAATGGTATAAACCAAGAAATGCGCGCATGTCCGCATTAAAACTTCATCCAGCCCTTTTAGATAGTCTTTGCCTTTTTCTAAGCAATAGGCGTAATAAGCCCCGTTTAAAAACTCCCAATACCCATTTTCTAAAGTGAAAAGCACCTCGTAAAACTGATCGGCACGCTGAGAAATCTTAGAATAAACTTCATCGCTATACAAAAATTCCCGCATCTTTTCAAGCTCTTGCATGATAGAGCCGTCTTTGAGTAGGTTGCGGTGCTTACTATAAAAGAAGGGGTGCAGGCCAATCTCGCGGCTTTTCTCTCCATGGCGTGCCCGCAAGACATGCATACAAAGCCTAAAAAGATACTCCACATCGCACTTTTGCTCTAAATCCTGCCACTGCGCAATAAACGCCTCCCTCTCTTTAGGGCTTTTGCCTGAAAAAATCACACTTTTAAAAATATCCGTCTCCGCTAGGACGAGTCCTCTATTATTCAGCGTGTTAAAGACCCTCAAAGCGTATTCTAGGCGTTTGTCATCGTCTTGCCCATTGCACGCCACAGTCAAAACAATGCAAGACTCCAAGACACACAAGCATAAGTCCTCAAAGCGTGTCGGGTCATCTTTAGCAAATTCGTCCAGTTGTGTGCAGAAATAGCGGTAGTTTTTCTCGTAATTTGAGTTGTCCTCGGCTTCGTCTTGCTCTAGTCCGTTTTCTAGGATATTTTGCAAAACTTGGTGCTTGTCATCGCTGATGGCATGGCTGATTAAATGGGGCTTTGCAGAGTCGATTTTGCCTGTTTTGCCACCCACATCCCATAGACAAGAAGCGATTTTATTAACTAAGAACTGCACGCTTTCGTTATTGGTTGCTGTAAGTTTGGTATGCATAGCTTTAAGCAACAACATTAAAGTTGTGGTGCGCTGTTGCCCATCCACGATGTGCATTTTCTCTCCAATGGGGTAATAGACGACCGAACCTAAGAAATAGGGGTTTTGATAGGTAGCTTCACCCCCCTCCCCCTCAAAAAACGCCGTGATGTCTTCCCACAACTTCTCGCAATGTTCCCGCCACACATAACCCCTTTGGTATTCAGGCACCACAAATCTATTTTTAGACAAATAGTCTAAAATATCCATTTGTAAAGTATCCATTCTTAACTTATCACGCCATAAAAACCTCCATTAAAAGATATCCCAAGATTCTAGCACTTCTTTTTTCATGAGACGGCTAATGGGACTAACGGCTTAAAGATCAAGCCCAACACTTAGGCAAACAAGCTAAAAAGTAGCATATCGATGTTTTGCACTTTAAGGGGATTTCAAAGAAGGCTTTGGGGGTGTGCGCGCAACATGGGCAATCTAAATCACCCCGCTTTTGTTTCTATTTTACCAATCTATCAAAACTTGTGGAGCTTTTTAATCTTGAAGTTTGAAAACCCCATAAAATTTTAGTTAACATCTACCCAGCTCTAAGTTTTTTGGAGAAATGGATTTTTGGTATGGCCTCACAGCCCACTTTCTTTCCCTTGATGTCTTTAGGTGCAGAGAAAAAACAGCGCGTTTATCGCGGGCAGTTTTTGTCCTCTAATTTTGAAGAGATTGTTAGGAAAAAAGTTAGTGGCGTGTGGCAAACCGGAAACTTTGGAGGAAATGATGACACACAACACCCAAATTGTGGCAGATTCTTTAGAGATCAGTGGAAGTATCCAAAGCCTTGCTCAAGACATCTTGGATGAAGCCAATCGCGAGAAATTTTGAGAGGCTTATATGCGTTCGTTTTCTTTTTCTTTGGGCAAGCAGATTGTCGCATTATGGACTTTGACCATTGTTTTGATTCTTGTGGTTTTGCTTTTGTTTGTGCATGGCAACAGAGAGGCGATCAAGCGCACAAATGCGTTGGTCAATGTTGATTTTAAACAACTGCTCGGCGATCAGCTCAAGCTGGCGACAGATGCCCTAGCCCACAGCATTTCCCACGCCATTAGAAATGTCCCCGCAGACACGGCAAGAAAGCAAATCATCACCGACTTATTAGATGGGTTTCGCTTTGAGGATGACAAATCGGGCTATTTCTTTGTCTATGATAAGTATAGCCCCTTTTATAATCCAAATATCAAACACAAGTTAGGCATGAGTCTTGAAAATGTGAAAGACAAGAACGGGGTGCTTTACGTCCAAGAACTCTACAAGGGCGCCATGAAAAAAGGGGGTTTTTCGCATTATGTTTTTCCTAAACCTTTGATCGGTGGCGGCACGCGCGATGTAGACAAAATTGCCTACGCCCAAAAAATCGAGGGCGCGCCCAATTGGTGGATCGGCACGGGGGTGTATATGGACAATGTCAACCAGCGCACCCAAACGATCGCCCGCGATATTGAGAACGGCATGCAGCGTAATTTTTATACCTATATCTGCATTGTGGCTCTGTTGCTGTTGTTGGTGGTCGTGCCCACCTATTACATCTTTTACCGCAAAATCACCCGCAACATCAGCACGCTCAACCGCGGTCTAAATGATTTTTTCGCCTTTGTGAACTACAAAGATAAAACTGTCCCGCAAGCGGTGGTGTTACACGCAAGAGACGAATTAGGTCAAATGGCTAACGCCCTGAAGCACAATATAGAAGAAGCGGTTAAACACTTCCAGTCCGATCAGGTTTTTTCTAAAGATGCACTCAAAGTTTTGAATGGGGTACACACGGGGATTTTAAGCAAAACATCCAAGCCAGTGCAGCTAACCCCGAGTTGCAATATTTGGGTAAAAATCTAAACCAATTTGTGCAATTCTTGGACGATATCTTCCACCAAATCAGTGTTGCGATCCAAACTTATTCTAAAAATGATTTTAAAGCGAGGGTGCAGACAGAAGGCTTGCAAGGTGGGTTTTTACAGCTGGCTAAGGACATCAACACTTTGCAACAAAGCATTGTTTCTTCTCTCCAGCATTCTTTAGACATCGCCCACGCCCTAGACAAGGAAACGAACACGCTCAACGACACCACACACCGCTTACAAGACGCGTCTAAACAACAAATGGAGTCTATTGAGCAGACCACCAGCGCGCTCGAACAAATCAACAATTCTATGCAGAATGTCAACGCCAAAAGTTACGAAGTTACAGAACAATCCAAGAGCATCCAAAAAATAGTCGACATCATCAATGAAATCGCCGATCAGATCGGACTCTTGGCCTTGAATGCCGCCATTGAAGCCGCCCGTGCAGGCGAACATGGCCGGGGCTTTGCAGTGGTGGCCGATGAAGTGCGCCAACTTGCCGAACACACACAAAAGTCTTTAAACGAGATTGAAGGCAGCATACAGGCCTTGAGTCAATCGATCAGTGAAGCAACCAGCGCGATCGAGGAGCAGACCGAGAGCATCTCTCAAATCAGCACAGCGATGGAGATTTTAGAAAAAACGATGGCCTACAACACCGAAATCGCCACAACTTCTTTAAACATTAGTAAAAATGTCAAAGAGATTGCGCAAAACATTTTAGACGAGGCCAACAGCAAGAAATTTTAAAGGAATGGCGCGGCCAAATGAAGCCACAAAAATGATCTAAGTAAAAGCGATCTTTCTAGCAAATGCACGGGCAACTGGTGTTGAGAAAAGCCGCGTAGTGCGTGAGCTATTTAGGGATATTGTGTAAGAAAAACCCCCTTCTTTGTAAGACACGCAAAGCCTCGCCAATCCATGCCTCACACCATTTTAAATACGCCTCTTGGGCGAGCTGGTCTTGGTAAGATTTATCGCCTTGTGCGCTAGAAGTTGTGCTTAAAAACGAGCATTCGATGATGATTTGGGGGTTTATTTTATCAGGGATGATGAAGTCCATCGTGTATTTTTCAGGTTTTCGTGTGCGCTTAAAAGGGGCAAATCCCCACATTCACAGGGGATTTTTAGGCCCCCTAATAGGTCTTTAAGGGTTGCTTGGGTTGTTTGCCATCGAGCCACTATAAGAGTCCTTTTGTCTATAACGGATCAAGGTGTCTAGCATGTGGGGTTCAAAGTTCATTTTACTCAAATAAAGGCAAAGTCCGCACCAAAAAGGGGTTAGATGCGCCCTTAAAGAAAAGATTGACAAGCCCCTTAGCAAACGCTCTATTCTCTCTAATGAGGGTTTTTTATTTTGGTATCTCCCCACTCTTTAACCTCTCCCTTTTCTTAACTCCCCCACTGATCGAGCAATAACAGCTTAGATAATTCTTGATCTTTCACAATCCTTGCGATGGTGAGGATGTGTTTTTAGGTTTTCATGCGCTAGGGCGTTGAGCACCAACAGGACTTCTAGCCCAAGTTCATGGTCTTGGAGAAAATCCATAAAAGTCTATTTTTATCCTGGTGGGGGCTAAAGGGATGGTAACAACCAAGCAGGCTTCAAGCTACGCCAAGCCTTAAGGGTGTTGGGGTTTATTTGGCTTAGCAACAACATAATCCGTCCTTAAGTCTTGAATACAAGCCAAACCGCTAAGCCATTCAACCCCAAACCTAGAGTTGTTCCCTTGCTTTCAATGAAATGGCAGATGCCATGACAGCAACAAACGGGGAAGCTATGCCAAGCCCACCCTAAAGAAAATCAGCGACACCCAAAGTAGAAATACTCAAACCAGCCAAAAGGCAAAACTTAAAGCCATTTTAAGCACTTTTGACAAAAATTTTTTGTGTTAAATCTTGTTATTTAGGGTATTGAAATCCCACACCACCATAAACTCCATTGTGCTTAGCCATAGGGAGCTTAGCACTAAACCGAGCCTATAAATGGGGCAACTAGGGCTTTTGAAAGAATTTAAAATATCCCTTGGAGATAGACACTTGGGGGGGGCGCACTAACACTAAATCCCCCTCTTGCACGGGCTGTGTGATCGTGCTGCCCGCCCCTATGAGCACATTATTAGGGATGTTTAAGGGGGCGACAAGTTGGCTATCGCTGCCAATAAACACATTTTGCCCGATGTTGGTGTGGTGCTTGTTTTTGCCATCGTAGTTGCAGGTGATGACCCCCGCCCCGATATTAGTCCCGCTTGCGATGCTGCAATCGCCCAAATAGCTCAAATGCCCTGCCTTCACCCCATTTAAATACGCGCTCTTGGTTTCCACAAAGTTACCCACATGGCTATCAACAATCTTAGAGTTGGGGCGGATATGGGCGAGCGGTCCCACGGAGCTGTTTTCAATGTGGCTAGACTCGACCACGCTGTGCGCCCTAATGTGCGCCTCTTGCAAATAGCAATCCCCCGCCAAATGCACCCCCTGCTCTAAAACACAGCCCGCCCCAAAGCGCACCCCCTTTTCTAAGTAAATCGTGTGGGGCATGTGCATACACACCCCCGCTTGCATGGCTTGCGCTCTTAGTTTGTCTAGCATTTTGCCCTCAGCGGCGGCAAGTTCGCTTTGTGAATTGACTCCCAAAAAGTCGTGGGCGTTGACAAAAATGGGGGCAAAGCGCACGCCCTTTTGCACCCCCAGCCCCACAAGTTGGGTTAAATAATACTCGGCTTGGGCGTTGTTTTGATCCAAGCGTGGTAAAAACTCTTGCAAGCACTCTTGGCTAAAGAGATACACCCCGGCATTTAGGGTATTTAAGGCTAGAATTTCTGCACTCGCGTCCTTTTCTTCTATAATGGCTTGCACTTGGTTGTTTTGCAAGCACACCCGTCCATACCCGCTTTTAGACTCTAAACTAAAGACCCCCAAAGCGTTAGATTCTTGACTTTCTACAAAGGGCATTAAAGCCTCTTTAGACACAAGGGGCATGTCGGCGTTGAGCACCAAAAGGCGGTCGTGGGCGGTTTTTATGGAAGTGGGCGCAACGCCCCCACCGCCCCCTTGCATGAGCGCGCCCCCTGTGCCCGGGTATTGCGTGGCATTTTGTAGGTGGATGGTTGGCTTGTTGTTAAAGTGCTTGCCAATCACCTTAGCGATCAATGCGTGTTCGTGGTGCAAAATGACATGCACATCCTCACTCACACTCAAGGCACACTCGAGCACATGCACGAGCATCTCCTGCCCGCAAATTTTATGCAAGACTTTGGGCAATCTAGAGTGCATGCGTGTGCCCTTGCCCGCCGCTAAGATCACAACCGATACCGCCATCTTTTCCCCTTTTAGGCAATTTTAAAAACAAGCCTATTATACTTGAAAGTTATCCCACACAAAAGGGCTTTTTCTTGCGTTTTCTCTTCTCTTGGGCTGTGCTTGCCTCTTGTGTGTTGCTAGGGGCTGCGCTTAAAGACCCTGTGATCCCCACAATCAATTTGTCCTTAACTGCCCCCCACACGCCCACGCAATTAGTAACCACTCTCAATGTGGTGCTGGTCTTAACCCTCTTGGTGCTAGCACCCTCTTTAATTTTGGTGATGACCAGCTTTATCCGCCTGATTGTGGTGTTTTCCTTCTTACGCACCGCTTTAGGCACGCAGCAAACCCCCCACGCAGATTTTAGTGTCTTTGGCGTTGATTTTAACCTTTTTTATCATGGAGCCCGCTGCTAAAAAGAGTTACGACACCGCCATCAAGCCTTATTTGGCTGAAAAGATTTCTTACACAGAGGCCTTTGAAGTGGGCATTGTGCCTTTTAAAGAGTTCATGCTGCAAAACACTCGCGAAAAAGACCTAGCCCTGTTCTTCCGCATACGCCACTTAGAAAACCCCAAAAACCCGAGTGCTGTGCCTTTGACCGTGCTTGTGCCCGCCTTTATGATCAGCGAGCTTAAAACCGGGTTTCAAATCGGCTTCTTGCTCTACTTGCCCTTTTTAGTCATTGACATGGTTGTCAGCTCCATTTTGATGGCGATGGGGATGATGATGTTGCCCCCCGTGATGATCTCTTTGCCCTTTAAAATCTTGGTGTTTATCTTGGTGGACGGCTTCAATCTCTTGGTAGAGAATTTAGTAGCCAGCTTTAAACACCTCTCTTAGGTTTAAGCAACGCCCGCCACACAAAAGAGATCAAAAGCAAAGCGAGCAAGGCTTTAAATAGGGTTTCACTCTGAGCGTGCACGGCCAAAAACTCGGGGGTGGTGGTGGCGTGGGTGGCCTGGGCGTTTAAAATGTAGGGGGTGTAGTGGAAACTAAACAGGGCAATGAGTGCCGCCCCCGCTAGGTGAAAAAAGAGCAGCCCCGACTTATGCACCGCCCAAAGCACCAAAGCGTCTAAAACCAGCACACACGCCAACGAGTTTAAAAGGAAGTTGCCCCGCACAAAAATACGCCCCATCAGCACCCCTGCATTGTGCTGGTTTAAAATCTCTGGGGTCTTAAAGAGGATGGGGGCCACACACGCCCCAGAGAAGAGCACCACGCCCACGCCCACGCCTAAAGCCAGCAACACCAGCACACGCCACAAGCGCAACATTAGAATAAGAAATAATAGGCGGCGGTGAATGCCCAATCACGTTTTAAGGACAGACTGAAGTCATTAAAAACACCACCGTCCACTCTACCCTGCACATGGGTAGCGAGCATGGGAATTTTTACACCCACTTCAAAGGCACTGTGTCTAGCGATCACCGCCCTAACGCCCACATTGACCATCCATTGGAAGCGCGTTGCTCCGCTTCCATGCACTGCCGACCATGTGTTGCCCCCCAAAGCCACACCACCAAAAATCCCCAAGTTGGACTTTTCGCCATTGAGTAGGTTAACGAGTAAATCCACGCCCACACCATAGCCCGACAGGTTAAAGGTGTTCTTGCCAAAGTTCGCGTTTTTGTTCCACACCGCCCTACCAAAGTTGGTTAAGCCCCAGTTGTAAAAGCCATAGTAGCGCAGCCCGAAGTAGCCCTTCTGCCCGAAAAGTTGGTTATACCCGATGCGCACGCCCACGCCCTGCGTGATGGCAGTGCGGTTCACATTGTTGGGGTTTTTGTCATCGATGCGCGCCTTAAAGGTCGAACCGCCCACTTCATACACGCCACCGAGGAAAAACGCGCTTTGCTCTGCACTTAAAGCCCCCCCAAAATACGTCAAAAAGGCAAGGGGTAAAAACTTTTGAGAAAACTTCATAACGCCCCCTTACGCCCTTGCCGCCAACTTACTGATCGCCTCAGCGTGCATGTCGTCCATGTGGGTTCTCAACACTTTAGAATACATGTCCACGAGGCGGTTGGCTTCAATGAGGCGAGTCATTTCAATCACGGCATTGACATTGCTCTTTTCTAGGAAGTGTTGCCGGACAATAGGGGCGTTTAGCTCAGTGCGCTCGTCCATTTTATCCTGTGGGTAGGTGTAGAGATTGTCGCCTATTTTCTTTAAGAGCTTTTGGCTTTGGAAGGCCACCACGGCTAAAGCCCCCCCGGGCACTTCCTCGCCCCCTTGTCTAAAAAACATGTCCCCATTGGGCGACACGCTCACACTTGCCCCCGGGAGCATTTGTATCCCCGCCCCGCTTTCAATCCCCCGGCTCAAGACATGGTAGCCCTCTTTGGTGCTTAAAAAGCCTTGCGCATCGATGGTGAAACTGCCATCCCTCGTAAAAGCAATGCCCTGTGGGGTTTGCACCACAAAGTAGGCGTTAGGATCGCTTAGGGCAAAATCCAACTCATTGTCGGTTTTTTGCATCGGCCCTAGGCTGTAATCGGTGTATCTCTCTGTGATGATGGGCACTCTGTTTAGGTTGCGGTTTAGATACTTGGCGGCTTGCTTGGTCTGATCGGGCAGGGGCAACTTGTCGCGGTAGTTCTGATAAAGGCGCAAAAAGTCGCCCACCACGACATCGTCGCGTTTAAACCCTGCGGTGTTGAGATTAGCCAAATTGTTAGAGATTTGATCCAAGCGGTTGAACTCGGTAACCATGCCCCCCGTGGTTGCGTAATAGCCATTTGTCATGAGAAACTCCTATGTGGACTTTATGCTATTATACCCTAGAAAGATTTAAGCGAAGGATTGCGGTGGATTTAGCGCACTTTCAGGCCTTGTTCGACTCGTGGGGGTATTTGTTTCTCTTCGTCTATTCCTTTGGAAGCGGGTATATCGGGCTTGTGCTGGCGGCAATCCTAAGCGCTACAGGACATATGGATATTGGCAAAACCATGCTCGTGGCGGGGCTGGGTAATTTTGTAGGCAGCTCTTTATTGGTGTGGCTGGGGCGCACACAGAAGAGGGAAGTGCGCGCCTACTTACACAAACACCGCCGCAAGTTGGCTTTAGTGCATATTTGGATACAGAAATACGGGGTGTGGCTGATTTTTTTTAACAAGTATATTTATGGGGTGAAAACCCTGGTCCCCCTAGCCATAGGCCTTAGCAAGTTTTCCTTTAGGCGCTTTGTGTGCTTCAATGCTCTCTCTTGCGTGCTGTGGGCATTGAGCTTAGGCGAGCTCACCTACCACGCGAGCAGCTGGGTACAACACTCTTTAGACAAGGGCAACACTTACTCTTATCTTTTGCCCGTGTGTTTCATCGCCAGCCTAGTCGGGCTGTGGCTGTGGATCGTGCAAATTTCTAAGAAACCTCATTGTTAGTGCATGGTTATTTCCAAAAGAATACAATGACATCCTTAAAGGAGCTTGCATGAAAAAGAATGGGTTTTTTGGGTTAGTGGGTGTTTTGGTGCTTTTACTGAACATGGGCTGTGCGACAAGTGGTCAAAAAGCAACGGGTTGTGCGGGCAGCAAACCCCCTACACAAAAAGGACTAGCGCAGGCAGCCCCGCAAGATGAATGCCCGAATACCGGTGAGCCTAAACAGGTGGAGTGATTAGAAAAAAGTTGTGAAGTTCATGAATAGGTCTGCGCTTTTGTAGTTGTCCATGAGCTTTAAGCCATTGCCTCCAGCACTCATGGTGCGTATCTCATCAATGATAGGGATGTGTGTCCCTAGGCTCCATTTGAATCTATCCACGCGTATGCTAAAGCCAAAGGTGGCGTCTAGGTTGGCGTTGTGGCGTATCAGTGAGCCTTTGATGAAGTTGGCATCCCAAAAGTTGACAATCCCCAGCAACCCCGCAAAAAGCCCGTAAGCTTGGACTTTGGCGCGCCCCACTTTAGGTTTTTTAATCTTGCTATAAAGATTCAAGAGGACATTACCCCCGATTCCCAAGCTGTAGCGGTTTAAGTCATCTAGACTGTTGGTGGCAACACCCATATACAAATAGCGGAATCCCAAATAACCGTAGCAAGACATGCCAATAAAGGAGTTAAAATACTTTTGATACCCCCCCTGGGCTTGTAGCCCTAGTTGCATCGAGTTTTTCTGTAGATTTTTTGTGGTAAAAGTGAGCAAAGGGGCTGGGGCTTGTTGACGGAGGGCAGGGGCGTGGCGTTGGTGCTGATTTTGGGTATGGGGGGCGCAGGGACGGGTTTAGGGATGGGGGGATTGGGCAGAGTGGGGACTTTATAGGCAGGATTGGAGGGTTGGGGGTTTTTGGCTTTAAAGTTGTTGTGGTAGTGGTGGCGTTGCTGGCGGCTGTGATTGCGCTTGTCACGGTGGGAAGCTGGGCTGATAGAGTGCTCTCCAACGCGCCGGTTTGGTTGCTCAAATATCCAAAATAACCCATAAACATCGCCTGCGCCCACCAGTTATACCCACACACCGCATAGCCTTGCGAAAAATCCAAGCCTATGGCTGGCGAATCGTAGCAGTATTTGACATTCTGGCTATTCCACTTTGAAACCACTTCGTTTTTTTGGGAAGCTGAGGGGGTCGCAGGGGGTCCATTGTGTCCGCTAGCCCCGGGCACTAAACTCATCAGCCATATTGGGTTATCCACAAAGGTTTGGAGCATGTCGGGTACAAAAGTCTTGACATAGGCATCGACAAAGTTGGTAGCGGCACTAAAATCTCCCGTTAAAAGGTCATTATCGATCGAGCTATACAGCTTTGTGTTGGTAAAATTACCCACAAAATTAGCCGCGCCTACATAGCCATTCATGAGGTTAAAGAAATTTTGCATCCCTTGTTGGGCTTCCTGGGCACTCACACCACTACAGCCCCCTTTAGCGCAATCCGAGGGGCTGATCCAAACATCTTTAAGCTTGTCGAGATTAAACAAAGTCCCCCAAATCTCAGACATGCTCACCCCGGCTTTTTTGGCAGCTTCTTGAAAACTTTCCAAGTCTTGCGTTGTTCCTCCTTGGTAACCACAGGAGTGGATATTGCTTGCCGTGTTGTTCAAAATAATATCAAACACGCAGGTGTCGCCCGCATTGATATAGGGAACATGCGCAGAATTATTTAAGAAAAAAGTCTGCCCATTGGCGAAGTTGACCCATTGGTTATGGAAAGCCCGCCCCACGATCTGTGTGATGCCAACAATTTGGTTTAAAGCATTTGTAACGGCACTGCTTTCATCGTTTTTAAGCGTGTTGGATTGGTTTAAGTAGTCAATGGCGATCTTTTGGCTAGCTTGCCCTAGTTTACTAATGTCCCCGCCCACAATGGAGGCAATTTGGTTGACTTCATCGGCTAGAGCCTGCAGGGCAGCGTTGGCTTGTTGGGGGGTGAGGGAAGAAATATTGCTGTTAGAATTGAGCGGCGCGGGTAGGCTCAAGGGCGTGTAGGAAATGCCTAAAGCTTGAGCCGCACTGGCGATTTGGCTGTTGAAGGAATTAAAGGTGTTGATCGCATTTTCTAGGGCTTGCTTGTTTTGGCTATTCGACTCCGAGAGCTCTTTTTTATATTGAGCGATTTCTTGCTGGGCTTGAGTCACTAGGGCTTGGTTTTGGCTCTCATAAGTGCTGATGATTTTGTTGAGGTATTGCTGGTAGGCAGCCACGCCATCGGCGATGCTCGACACACTCTCTATGTCTTGGGTGCGGATGGCTGTTTGGATTTGTGCGATGAGGCTAGCAGAGGAGGGCAAGTTGAGATTTTGTAAATCTTGCAGCAAGGTTTGCAAGGTCTGCATGGTTTGAGTCTTGTTGGCCTGCAAAGTGTTCATGGCATTTTGGTAGTCTTTGAGCTCTTCGTGGTAAGCGTTGATTTTTTGGATGTCGCTGCTGGGTTCTGTGTGGCTGCTCTCTAAAACATTGCCCCCGCCTGCATCCATGCCAAAGGAGAAAAACGCCCCGTCTAAATAGGAAGAATAAGGATGTGCATGGGCGATGAGGGAGCAGAGAAAATAGAGTAGCCCGAGTCGTTTCATGTTTAGCTTACCTAAGCAACGCCATTTAGATTCTAAAATATCTCCGTAAAGTTCATAAAAAGCGCGGCGCTCTTGTAATTGTCTACAATTTTTAGCGACTCAGACCCCCCTGTTTCAAGAGGCGTTCTCACGGTGCGGATTTGGTTGATCAAGGGCATGTGGATGCCTATACTCCATTTGAATTGATCCACCCGCACACTCAAACCAAAGACGGCGTTGATGTTGACATTGTTGCGGACATAAGCCGTGCTGCTGCCCGAAAAGCGCGCGCTCCAAATGTCGACCATGCCCAAAAGCCCACCAAAAAGCCCGTAAGCTTGGATTTTAGGGTGTTTAGCCTTTGTCTTCTTGATCTTGCTGTAGAGATTAAAGAGCATGTTAGCCCCAAAGCCCACTTGGTAGCGATCCAAGCTGTTAACCCCGCTCGAATCCCTGACAAAAGAGCCCATGTAAAGATAGCGATAACCCAAGTAGCCATAGTAAGAAATACCAAAAAAATTAAAATATTTTTGATATCCTGCTTGGGCTTGGACACCTAGTTGTAAAGATTTGGATTGTAAGCCTGTGTTGGTGATGGTTAAAAGGGGCTTTTGGGGAGCGGCGACATGGGGCAGAGTGGCCGCACTGGAACTGACTTTGGGGAGAGCAGGCGGAGAGACCACAGAAATACTAGGTGTGCTTAAAGGGGTGGATGCGGGGTGGGAGGCTTCAAAATTTTTAAGGGCTGTCTGCGCATTTTGGTAGTTGGAATAATCTGTTTGCATGGTGGTAAAAATTTGTGGAATTGGGTTGCTGCCCAGCTGGGCAGTTTGGACTTGAGCGCTTTGATCCAACATGGCCTGCGTGCTTTGTTGGCTGGCTAGTTGGGAGTCGATCTCTTGCATGATGTTAGATACTCCATTAAACCCAAATACGCCCAGCGTTTTAAAACTCACACCATCCCAACCGGCTTGTTGTCCAAAGCTAAGTTGTCCTGAAGGCAGGGACTCGCCGCTATGCCCGCTTTGCTTGATGTAGTCATTGAGTGCGTTTTGCGCGCTGGGGCTATTAGGAATTTCTGCGAGCACCCAAAAGGGGTTGTTACTGCCCCCACCGCCCGACCCGACATTAAAGACATTGAGCATGTAAGGAATCATGGTGCTGATGTAGCTGTTTACAAGACCTTGGGCGGCTGTGAAATTAGGGGTTTGGGAATTTGTGGGGGAAAGGTCGCTTTCTAGCTCTTGGTAGAGTTGGGAGTTGGTAAAATTGCCCGCAAACGCGCTGTTACCAATGTAATTATTGAGATTTTCAAAGGTTTCATGCATGAGGTTTTGGTTAGTTGTGGAGCTAAAGCTTGGGGGAATGGCGATGATTTTCACATCTTGCTCTAGGGTGCTTAGGTTAAAAAGTGTCCCCCACACTTCCTCTGAGCTCATCCCAGAGGGCAGGGAAACCCCCACAGGCGAGCAGCCATTGCTTGAACCCTTGTAGGCTGAGCCCAAGATATTTAAAAACACACATGGCCGCCCGCTGGTGGCAAAGGTGAGATTATTGATGGCAGCACCGGGTTTCACCCCCAAAGCTTCCCCCACCACATAGTCCATCCACTGCTGGTGGAAGGCCTTGCCTAAAGTCGTGGAAACCCCCACGATTTCGTTCAAGGCATTGGTGCGCGTGGTCGTGTAGGCGGTTTCTGTAGTGCTCACCGCATTTTCTAGGCTGGTGAGTTGCTTTTGGTATTTGGCACTGGAAGCTTGGATTTGGCTATTGGCGGCGGCGATGGCTTGGTCTATCTCCTGGCTTAAGGCCTGCAGGGCACTGTCGACTTGTTGGGGGCTCATGCTAGAGACATTGGCATTAGGGGTAAGAGGTGAGGGCAGACTCATTGGGGTGTAAGAGAGCCCAAGACTTTTATAGACAGCGGCGATTTTTGTGTTTGTGGCGTTGAAGACATTTAGGGCGTTTTGCAGGTTTTGTTGGTTTTGGGCGGCGGTGGTTTTCAGGGCATTTTGGTAATTTGTGATGCTGGTTTGGGCGTTGTTGATGAGTTGTGTATTGGCACTTTGGTAGTTTGCAAGGATTTGGTTTAGGTATTGCTGGTAGGCACTTGCGCTCCCGCCCACACTCGCGGGGTCGCTTGCTAGGCGGCTAATTTGGGTGATCAGTGTTTGAAACTCCTGGGAGTTAGGATCCAGGGAGCTGATGAGGGCTTTAAGTTTGGCCGCGGTTTGGGATTGATCGGCTTGCAGAGCGGACATGGCATTATTGTAAGCCTCCATCTTTGTGTTGTAGGCTTGGTTTTCTTCGGCGTTGGTGTTGGGCACATCGCGACTTGTTTCCAAGACACTGCCCCCACCAAGACCCATGCCAAAGGAGAGAAACGCCCCGTCTAACGAGGAGGCATAGGGGTGGGCTTGCGCTGGCGCAAGAGAAAGCAGCAACCACATCACACTCCTCTTTGCCATCGACTCTCCAAATGCTTAATACTTTAGAAAACCATTATAAAAACCAAAGAAAACAAAAAACAGATGACCAATGCTACCATTAGTGATATAAAGTACACCTTATATTGAATACTGAGAATCGCAAAAGGCAAGGGATAGGGGGTTAAAAAATTTGTGTAAAATTTAAAAAGAGTTGGGAGCTTTTGTAGTTGTCGATGAGCTGTAGTTCTTCGCGCAGACCTTCTTTGCTCACGGCTTTGATCCGTTGGGTTTGGCCCACCAAAGGCACATGCACGCCCAAGCTCCATTTGAAGCGGTTGATCCGCACACTAAGCCCAAAGACCCCATCGACATTGAGGTTATAGCGGGCTTGCATGGGGGCTTGCAAGATGTAGGCGTTCCACATATTGCCTAGGGCCAAAAGTCCGGCAAAGAAGCCATAAGTTTGGATTTTCACCCGCCCGATTTTAGACTTTCTAATCTTGCTGTAGAAGTTGGTCAAAAGATTTGCCCCAAAGCCTAAGCTGTAACGATTCAGCCCGCTTAGATTTGTCTGCTCGCTCATCGCGTGCCCCATATACAAGTAGCGGTAGGCTAGGTAGCCATAAGTAGACACTCCAAAAAAGGGCGTGAAGTACTTTTGATACCCCCCTTCAGCCTGCATGCCCAGTTGTAAGGAATTTGCCCGCAAGTTGCCAGACGCAAAGGTTAAAACGGGCTGATTGGGGGCGCTGATGGTGGGCATGGGGGCGGGGCTGGTGCTGATGATTGGGCGCAAAGGTAGGGGCGGTGGTGGGCTTGGGTTTTTTAAGGGCACGGGTGGGGGCGGGGTGAAGGGGGGGATGGGAAAAGTTTGGGTGGGTTTAAAATCCGCTAGGTTTTTATTGGCGGTTTGCAATTCTGTGAGGGCATCTTGGTAGGGTTGTGTGGAGCTGTCTATTTGGTTTTCTAGGCTTTGTTGGGAGCTTGGGGTAAAACCAAAATAGCCCACAAAAATCCCATTGGACCAGCCCGTATTGGCTTCGCACATAGTGTTTGTCGTGGAGTTATTGTAAGGAAAACTTAAACCTGCATTGCCCTTAGCCGCTCCATAGCAATACTTCACATTATCGGGTATTTCTGGATTGTTAGGGTTACTCATGCTATTTGCAACATCTTCTTTACTACCCCTAATGCTATTTGGCACCCCCTCTGGCAATGCACTCATGATCCACACAGGAGCTTTTTGGAAAGCACTGATCATGTTTTTAACGCCTTGTTGGTAACCTTGCATGAGTGCATAGGCGGCGGCTAGTCCTTGTGTGGTGTTGGTGTTGTTTAAGTCGGCTTGCAAGAGCTCATAGATTTTAGAGTTTTCAAAATTGCCGTCAAAGCCGTAAGCTTGGGAAGTGCCATTGCCTAAATAATTGTTCAACACATTAAAAAAGGTGTTCATGTCTTGTTGGGCTTGGGCTGTGGTGATTTGGGGTTTGCCATTAGAGGCACAACCCCCTAAACTATTCATGCCACCCGCACAATTGGAGTTTAATAAAGCCGGGATTTCTTGTTGCAAATAGGGCACATCAAAAAGAGTGTTCCAAATATTGTAGGCATTTAAGCCTAAATCTTTGAGTTGTGTGGGGGTATTGATTTGCCCTTCGCTACAATTATTGGAGATATAGTTTTTGTACCCTCCATTAGAAGTTAAAATGGGGACAAAGACACAATTATAGCTGTCATTGATATAGTTATATTCTTTACCCTTATAGGTGTATTTGCCATCGGGGATGTTGATGTTGACATGTTGTCCTTTAATATCTGTGCTTATGCTATTCACCTTAGCGTTGTCCACCCCAAAGACTTGCCCATCGGCGTAATTCACCCACACATTGTGGAACGCCCGCCCCACCATTTGCGAAAGCCCGATGATTTGTTTCAGGGCTTGGTTGGTGGCGGCGTTTTTTTCAGCTTGGAGTTTTGAGAGTTGGGAGGCGTTTTCTACAGCGATTTCTCGGTTGCCCGCTTGCAAGCTGTCGATGTTTGTACCTACACTAGAGATCAACGCCCCTAATTCGTTGCTAAGGCCATTTAAGGCCATTTTGATTTGTGCTTGGCTTAGACTACCGATATTGCTCCCATTGGCGTTTAGCGGGGTGGGCAGGGGCAAGGGAGTGAAAGTGATAGGGGCTAGGTAGCTTTTGAAGCCCTTGATTGGTTGATTTTATGGGCGACATCGCTGATTTGCGTGTTGTAACTCTCAAGAGTGTTGATCGCATTTTGCAAAATTTGTAAATCTTGACTGTTGGGTTGGCCATCGGTGGTCTCTTGATACTTGTTGATCGACTCGCTGTATTGGTTGAGGGCGTTTTGGTATCATTGATGCGCTCTTGGTTGTTGTCCCCATACTCTGCCACGATTTTTTGCAAATAGGCGAGGTATTGTTCCACGCTTTTTGAATCGCAGCGGGGGTTTGGTTGTCTGTGTTGAGGGCGTTGAGCTTGGCAAGTAGGGTGGTGGCTTGGGGGGAAGTGGGGGTCAAGTTGGCTAATTGCCCGGCGATGATCTTTAGGGTGTTGATGGTTTGGGTTTGGTTGGCTTTAATTTTGGCGATGGCTTCTTGATAGGCTTTGAGCTTGGTTTGGTATGCTTGTTGTTTCACGGCGTTGATGGGGGGGTCGTAAAAGTATTCGTGCGCGATGCTGCCCCCACCCACATCCATGCCAAAGGACACAAAAGGCCCGTCTAAATAGGACGCAAAGGGGTGGGCACTTAAGCCCACAAAGCATAGAAAAAAGAGCCAAATTCTCAGCACGCTAAAACAGATGGGTGAAGTTTAAAAAGAGTTCGGAACTCTTGTAGTTGTTGACAATTTCAAACATGCTAAACTGCTGGTTGCCCGCGGGCAACTTGATGTACTTTGTTTCGTTGGCAATAGGCACGTGTACTCCTAGACTGATTTTGATGCGGTTAAAGCGCATATGCAGGCCAAAAACCGCATCGATGTTGGCGTTGTTGCGGATATAGGGGGTGTTGTTGTTGAAGTATAAAGTCCAAATGTTAGCCACCGCCAAAAGCCCACCAAACATCCCAAAAGTCCGGATTTTAGCGTGTTTGCTCTTTGTTTTGACAATCTTGCTGTAAAAGTTAAGCAATAAATTCGCCCCCACCCCCACTTGGTAGCGGTCGATGTTGTTGGCCTTGCTCGTGGTTTTTGCCCACTGGTCCATGTATAAATAGCGGTAAGAGAAATAGCCGTAATAGCCCACTCCGATGAGGGGCGTGAAGTAGTTTTGTTCGCCAAGCTTGCCTTGCATGCCCAAAAACACGGAGTTGGTGGAAAAATTGTGGGTGGTGTTTAAAATGCGATCGGTAACCAAACGCCCCTCCCCCACCCCCATCCCTAATGAAAAAAACGCCCCATTTAAAAGGTGGGCGGTGGGGTGTGCGCTTAAAGGGGCTAGCATCAACAACGACAAAAAAGCCCTTTTAGCCCGCATCAAGCTCCCCTTTCAAAAAACAACACAATCGGCTAAAATTGCCTTATGTTAAAGGTCTTAAGCCACCCTCGTGCGTAAAAATGTGCGGGCGGGCAGTTTGGCGGGTAATTTTACAGGGTTGGTGTTGCCGCTGTGGATGCTCTCCAACTCTTGCCCGTTTTCTAGCGCAATTTTATACAGACAAAGGTAGTCCTTGCCCTCAAAACTATAAAGCTTGCCTAGCTCATTTGTCATAGGCTCTAAGCGCGCTCCATAGGGCAACACCACCTCATAGGGCTCGTTTGGGCGGGTGGTGAATTTGCATAAGAAATGCAAGCCATCTTCTAGCACCTCCCCGCTCACTTGAAACTCCCCCTCGCTGATCGCCGTCTTAAAATTCTGCGTGTCTAGGCGTTGGTGGGGGCGTTTGATCAAATACCCTTCTGTAAAGCCCCGGTTTTTGAGTGTGGCGAGCTCAGCTTGGTAAAGGGCGGGGCGGTGTTGGTTGTTGTGGTAGTCGTCTATGGCGGTGCGGTAAGTCTTGGTGGTGATGGCAGCGTAGTAGCTAGACTTTGTGCGCCCCTCGATTTTAAAGGCATCGATCGCCCTAGTGTCTAAAATCGTGGCGATGTGGTTGGCTAAGTTCAAATCTTTGGCGTTTAAAATGTGCGTACCCACACCCTCTTCCTCTTCAAGGCGCATGAAAACGCCCGTGTCGGGGTTTTTGATGTAATGTTCGTAGTCAAAACGGCAATCGTTGGCACAACTCCCCCGATTAGGCACGCGCCCGTGTTGCAGAGCAGAGATCAAACAGCGCCCCGAAAAGGCAAAGCACATGCTCCCGTGCACGAAAATTTCAATCTCCAGCTCGGGCAGGTGTTTTTTGATCTCTACAGCATCGCTGAGGCTCATCTCCCTAGCCGCCACTATGCGCTTCACGCCCATTTCGTGATAAACTTCAGCGTCTAAAACATTCATCACATTGGCTTGGGTGGATAGGTGGATGGGGATATGGGGGGTGAGTTTTTGCGCCAGCTTCAACACCCCCGGGGTGGCGATGATGAGCGCGTCCACCCTACAATCGGCAAGCCTTAAGAGCTGCTCTTCTAAGAGCTTGATTTGGGAGTTAAAGGGGAATCCGTTTAAGGTGGCGTAAAATTTCTTGCCTTTGCTGTGGGTGTAAGCCACTCCCTCTTTAAAACCCTCTAGATCAAAGGCTTTAGATGCGCGGTTTCTTAAAGAAAACTGCCCTAAGCCGGCATAGACCGCATCCGCGCCATAGTCTAAAGCGATTTTAAGCTTGGTTAAGTTGCCCGCAGGGGCTAATAATTCTGCCAAAACTATTTTTTACCAAAGGCGGCGATCAAAGCCTCAATGTCGCTTTCACTCGCCGCATTTTCGTTGTCATCCCCGATGATGTAGGAGGCGGAGCTCACCCGCTTGGAGTCTTCAATATTGCCCTCAAAGAGAGAGTTCATGTACTGCGTTAAAGCCCGCATGACATTGATGACCCGCTCGATTTTTTGGCGGTGGATGTCTTGAAATTGCATGATGTCCATCGCCTGCATGGAGCTGTCCGAACAGCCTTCGGCTTTTTCTTGTATGGAGTTTATGCCTTGTAAAATCTCGTTTGTCTCGTCTAAGGAAGTTTGGAAAGTTTGGATAAGGGGGAAGTTCTCGGCTAAAACCTCAAAAATCTCTAGGTGCTTTTGCAAGGGGGTTTTAATTGTCTTTAAAACATTTAAAATCCCATCTGCGCTCATGTTGATGTAGTCAAGTTGGTCGAAAACTTGAGTCGCCTTGACCTCCGAATCGCGTGTGACATCGTCTAGCTGGTGCACAACTTTGTGCTCTTCAGTGGGGGGTGGGGGGGGCCACTCCTCAGAGTCGACCTTGCCATATTTTTCGGCAGTTTTTTTATCCACTTTGTAACGGCTTCCTGCCTCTTGGTCTTTTCCGTCCCCATTGCCCTCTTTCTCCACTTCTTCTTCTGCTTTTTCGGGCTTTTCTAGCTCTTCAAGGGCAGCCACTTCCAAACCGCCCCCGCTCATCAAGGCATCTAGTTCTTCTTGGGTCATCTATTCTCCTTAGATAGTCCGCCGATTATAGTTTATTTTACTTTGTAGATTGCTTTAAGGGGTTTTGGGGGGGCAACCCACATCGGCTTTCAAGTTGCAAACGGCTTAAGTGCTTTAGCGGTGCTAGCGGGGTCTAGTAAACCACTAGAGAGCAACACGGACAAAGTGAGTCTACAAAATCCAAATCAGGCTTAAGGCATTTGCGCCTTATGTACGAGGACATCTTGCATGATTTGGTCTAAATCCCCGTCTAAAATCGCCTCCACTTGGCTGTAGGCGATCTCACTTCGTGCGTCTTTGATTTGCTGGTAGGGGGCTAGGACATAGTTTCTAATTTGGTGTCCCCAGCCGATTTCGCTCTTTTCCTCTTGACTATTTTGTTCTTGCTGTTTGCGTAGCTCCAGCTCGTAGAGTTTGGATTTGAGCATTTTTAGCGCCATGGCTTTGTTCTTGTGCTGGCTACGGTCGTTTTGGCATTGCACCACAATCCCCGTGGCGTAGTGGGTGAGCCGCACCGCCGACTCGGTCTTGTTGACATGCTGTCCGCCCGCCCCACTGGCGCGGTAGGTGTCCACCTTGTAGTCCTTTTCCTCTAGTGCAATGTTGATTTCATCGTCTATTTCAGGGCTCACCTGCACGCTGGCAAAGCTCGTGTGCCGCTTGCCATTGGCGTTAAAGGGGGACATGCGCACCAAACGGTGGATGCCATTTTCATTTTTCATGTAGCCATAGACATTGACCCCCTTAATGCTAAAGGCTGCCCCCTTAATGCCCGCTTCTTCGCCCTCTTGATAATCTAGCAGCTCCACCTTAAACCCCCTTCTTTCCGCCCAACGCAAATACATGCGATAGAGCATGCTCGCCCAGTCTTGACTCTCTGTGCCCCCCGCCCCCGGCTGGATGCTCACCAACGCGTCCAGACTGTCGTTGGGATCGCTTAGCATCACCTCAACCTCCATACGTTGGATACACGCCGCTAATTTAGGGGCTTCTTTAAAAAGTTGCTCTAAGGAGGTCGTGTCCTCTTGACTGAGTTCAAACAACTCAAGGGCTTCTTCTAGGGCATCTTTGGTTTTGCGATAGGCGGACAACAGCCGTTCTACATGCATTTTTTCTTTATTCTTATGCGTGGCTAGAGCTTTATCTTGCCAAAAGTTGGGGTGCGCTTGCTCTTGAGTTAAGCTGTCTAATTGCGCTTGCAAGTCTTGGGGTTTGATGATTTGGGCGATGTTATGGCATTTACCCTGTAAGTCCTTGAGCAGTTCACTGTATTCGTAAGCGTCCATTGTGTTTCCATAGGTTAGTTATGAGCGGGTATTATACAACGGGTATTTAGCTTTGTAAAGTTTACTTTTGAAGGGAGTTCTTAATATGTATGCGGATCGGATTTTAAAACATGTGGAGAATGCCTACCCCCAGCAAGTGGAGTTTAGACAAGCGGTCGCCGAAATGCTGCACGCTTTAAATCCTTTGCTCAGAAAAGAACCTAAGTATGAAAAATACGCCATTTTAGAACGCTTAGTGGAGCCAGATAGGCAGGTTTTTTTCAAGGTCGTGTGGGCGGATGACAAGGGCAAGGTGCAAGTCAATCGGGGATGGCGGATTCAATTCAACAACGCCCTAGGTCCTTACAAAGGGGGCTTAAGGTTTCATCCCAGTGCCAATGCCAGCATCATCAAGTTTTTGGGGTTCGAGCAAATTTTTAAAAATGCGCTCACCACACTAAATATTGGTGGGGCAAAGGGGGGGAGCGACTTTGACCCCAAGGGCAAGAGTGAGGCGGAAATCATGCGCTTTTGTCAGGCGTATATGGACGAATTGCACCGCTATATTGGGGCGTTAAAAGACGTACCGGCAGGCGATATTGGTGTGGGGACTAAAGAAATTGGCTATCTCTTTGGGCGCTACAAAAAGCTTGTAGATGGCTTTGAGGGCGCGCTCACGGGCAAAAATTTAGACTGGGGGGGCAGCCTAGTGCGTAAAGAGGCTACGGGTTATGGGGCCGTGTACTTTGCCCAAGAGATGCTAGAGGCGCGCAAAGAGGGGCTAGAGGGCAAGGTATGTTCTGTTTCTGGTAGCGGCAATGTGGCGATCTACACCATTGAAAAATTATGGCAAGTGGGGGCGATCCCTGTAACAGCCAGTGACTCTAAAGGCATGATCTACGACAAAGAGGGGATCAATTTAGAGCTCTTGAAAGAAATCAAAGAGGTGCGTCAGGGGCGCATTGAAGACTATGCCAAGAATAAAAAAAGTGCCATCTACACCCCCACGAAGGACTACAAAGCCGGCACAAATGGGGTGTGGAGCGTGCCTTGTTTTGCGGCGTTTCCAAGCGCCACGCAAAACGAGCTTAGCGAGCTGGACGCTAAAACCTTGCTGCAAAATGGCTGTAAGTGCGTGGCTGAGGGGGCCAACATGCCCTCAACTGCTGAAGCAGTGCAAGCCTTTTTAAAGGCAAAAATTTGCTACGGGCCTAGCAAGGCTGCAAATGCGGGCGGCGTGGCTGTGAGTGGCTTAGAAATGGCGCAGAATGCGAGTCTGCACACTTGGAGTTTTGAGGTGGTGGATCAAAAACTACACACCATCATGCAAGACATTTTCACCAACAGCTCCCAAACTGCTGCCGAGTTTAAAGACCCTACAAACTTAGTTTTAGGCGCAAACATTGCTGGTTTTAGGAAAGTCGCTCAAGCGATGATCGAACAAGGATATTAAGTTGAAAGGGGGATTTTTAGGAGGTGGTGTGCTCAGAGGGATTCAAACCCCCGACCTACAGGACCGCAACCTGTTGCTCTATTCAGCTGAGCTATGAGCACCCAAAAAGCTTTATTATAGCAGAGTTTTCGTGATTTTAGGTTAAATTTACAAAAATTTGTTAATATGTGCGGATATTTACACAAGAAAGTAGGTGATGGCATGCCCGGGATCAAAGTGCGCGAGACAGATAGTTTTGACGAGGCTTATCGGCGTTTTAAAAAACAGACAGATCGCAATTTAGTGGTGACTGAGTGCCGTGCAAGGCGCTTTTTTGAGTCTAAAACCGAAAAACGCAAGAAACAAAAAATCAACGCCAAAAAGAAAATCCTCAAACGCTTGTATATGCTTAGACGCTACGAGTCCAAGCTATAAGGTTTTTCAATGGAGTTTAGCGGACAAAATGTCTTGATCACAGGGGCGACTCGGGGGATCGGACGCGCCATTGCGCTGTTGTTGGCTAACTACAGCCACAAAGAGGGGGGGCGTTTAAAGGTGTGGATCAACTACCGCTCCAACCCCGAAAGTGCCGACAGCTTGAAAGCTGAGATCGAGGGCATGGGCGGCAAGGCGGCGTTGGTGAAGTTTGATGTCACCGATGAAAAGGCCTTCGTTGAGGGGATTGGCACGATCGTGGATGCCGATGGAGGTTTAAGCTATTTGGTCAACAACGCGGGCATTGTGTTAGACAAACTCGCTTTGCGTATGAAAACCGAAGAATTCATGCAGGTTTTAGACACCAATCTTAAATCTGTCTTCATCGGGTGCAGAGAAGCCTTAAAGGTAATGGGCAAGCAACGCTTTGGCAGCGTGGTGAACATTTCCTCTGTGATCGCCGAAAGGGGCAATATGGGGCAAGCCAACTACGCCGCCAGCAAGGGGGGTGTTTTGTCTATGACCAAGTCCTTTGCCTACGAGGGGGCACTGCGCGGCATTCGCTTTAACGCCATCACCCCCGGTTTCATCGACACGGACATGACGCACTTAGAGGAGAGTGTGAAAGAGGCGTATTTAAAAAATATTCCCCTAGCTAGACTAGGCCAGCCTAAAGAGGTCGCCGGGGCCGTGGCGTTTTTGTTAAGCGATTTAGCCAGTTACACCACGGGCGAGGTTTTGAAGGTCAATGGCGGCTTGTATATGTAGGGCGCAAGTTCAATAGAGGAGAGAAGATGCATTTTTTGGTGATTGTTTTGTTGTTGGCGATTGTTTACTTTTTGTACCGCATTGCCGACATTTTGGAGCGCAAGTAGGCTTTTGTTTTAGGGTTCTTAAAGCGTTTTGCAGCTAGAATCTCGGGATTGTTCTTAAAATTTTAAATAAACTAGGAGACTTTATGGCTTTATTTGAAGATGTACAGGCGGTGATTGTGGAGCAGTTGAATGTGAGTGCATCGCAGGTGACCGAAGAGGCGGATTTCATTAAGGATTTAAACGCCGATTCGCTTGATGTGGTGGAGCTCATCATGGCTCTTGAGGAAAAATTCGGGATCGAGATCCCCGATGAGCAAGCTGAAAAGATCAAAACCGTGGGTGATGCGCTCCGCTTCATTCAAGACAATAAACTCGCTTAATCCTTGATCCTTGTAGGTGAGGAGTTCTTTTGCATAGGGTTGTGGTAACGGGCATGGGGATGGTCAATGCCCTAGGACTGAACAAAAAAGATGCTTTTAGTGCCATTGTTAAGGGCAAGTGCGGGGTGAAAGAGATCACCAGCTTTGACACCACCGGCTTTCCCGTGCGAATCGCTGCAGAGATCACCGACTTTGACCCTGCTTTGGTGATGAATTTAAAGGATGTTAAAAAAGCCGGGCGTTTTATCCAGCTCGCCCTTTTAGCGGCTAAAGAGGCGATTTTAGAAAGCCAAATTTTGCAAGAGGGCAAATGCCCGCCCGAGTGGGCGGAGCGCATGGGCATTAGCTCGGCTTCAGGCATCGGGGGGCTTGGCAACATTGAGGCCAACTCCATTTATTGCTTTGATAAGGGCCCACGCAAGGTGAACCCCTTCTTCATCACTTCAGCTTTGGTGAACATGATCGGAGGCTTTGTGTCGATTGAATACGGCATTAAAGGTCCCAATCTCTCCAGCGTTACGGCCTGTGCCGCCGGCACGCACGCGATCATCGAGGCCTACAAGACGATCGTTTTGGAGGGGGCAGATCGCATGCTGGTCGTGGGTGCAGAATCCACGATTTGCCCCGTGGGTATCGGGGGCTTTGCGTCCATCCGCGCACTTTCTAACCGCAATGATGAACCTTTAAAAGCGTCTAGACCCTTTGATAAAGAGCGTAACGGCTTTGTGATGGGCGAGGGGGCGGGGGCTTTAGTCTTAGAGGAATATGAGAGTGCAAAAAGCCGAGGTGCGCCCATTTATGCCGAACTTGTGGGCTATGGCGAAAGTGGAGATGCCAGCCACATCACCGCACCCGCTCCCAATGGCGAGGGGGCTTACCGCGCCATGAAACAAGCCTTAAATATGGCCAGCAAGGTGGGGGCAAAAGTGGACTATATCAATGCGCATGGCACGAGTACGGGCTACAACGACCTTTACGAAACTATTGCCCTAAAGAATGTCTTTGGCGGTAAGGACAATGTCCCTCCCGTGAGTTCTACTAAAGGGCAGATCGGGCATTGTTTGGGTGCAGCGGGGGCGATTGAGGCGGTGGTGTCTATCATGGCAATGCAAGAGGGCACACTGCCCCCCACAATCAACCAAGAAACTCCTGACCCTAATTGCGATTTAGACTACATCCCCAACGAGGCAAGGCAAGCCAAGTTGGAGGCGGTGATGAGCAATTCCTTTGGGTTTGGCGGGACCAACGGCGTGGTGATCTTCAAAGCCTTGTAGTTTAGAGATTGCAGTGGCTGTCTATTTAGATTTTGAGAACCGCATTAGGGGGTTGCAAGAGGACATCGAAATGGCGGTCATTCGAGGGGATTTGGATGCAAAAGAGATTTTGGAAAAACGCCTAGCTAAGGAAACCAATGCCGTTTACTCCAATCTCACCGACCACCAACGCCTGCAGCTTGCCCGCCACCCCGACCGCCCCTATGCGATGGACTACATTGAGCTGATTTTAACCGACAAGTACGAACTCTTTGGCGACCGCCACTTTAAGGACGATAAAGCCATTGTGTGCTTTGTGGGCAAGATTGAGGGCATGCCGGTTGTGGTGATCGCTGAAGAAAAGGGGCGGGGGACCAAAAATAAAATCATGCGCAATTTTGGCATGCCAAACCCAGAAGGGTACCGCAAGGCCCTAAAGAGTGCTAAGTTTGCCGAAAAATTTAACTTACCGCTTCTAATGCTCGTGGACACGGCGGGGGCTTACCCCGGGCTTGGAGCAGAAGAGCGGGGACAGAGCGAGGCGATCGCCAAAAATTTGCAAGAGTTTGCCGCCTTGAAAGTCCCCACTATTTCCATCATCATCGGCGAGGGGGGCAGTGGGGGGGCGTTAGCCATTGCGGTGGCAGATAAGTTGGCCATGCTAGAATATGCGGTTTTTAGCGTGATTTCGCCCGAGGGCTGTGCGGCGATTTTGTGGAACGATCCGAGCAAAATTGAAGTCGCGGTCAAGGCCATGAAAATCACCCCCTTTGATCTCAAAAAGGCCAATTTGATAGACGACATCATTTTAGAGCCTGAAAGGGGCGCGCACCGCGACAAACTCCAAGCCAGCCAATCCATTAAAGACTACTTCTTGCAACAACTTCCCCTCATCCAACAGAGCGACTTTTTAACCCTACGCTACCAAAAACTCATGTCCTTTGGGGCGTTTGCTTAAAACCCCTAGAGAGGGCATGGTGGGTAAAGTTGTTTTAGATAACCGCTTTTGGCTCATGTGGCTCGCCTCTGTTGTGGCGGCGTTCTTCTCTATAGAGGTGCATGCGGGCGGGTATTTGGATCGTTACCACGCATGCTCTTGAGAGCATAACAAAAGACAATCATCTTAAAGTGTCAGCTAAGATAATTCTGTATAAATCATATCATTAATTCTATATAAATCATACACTGCATGCAAACTATCAAATACAAGAATACAAGAGCAACAACAATCTTGTCTATACTTGCAAATACCATGCTGTGTGGTGTCCTAAATACAAGAGAAAAGTTCTTGTAAATCAGGTAGAGATAAGATTGAAACAAATTGTTTTAGAAGTGGCACAAGAATTAGAGGTGGAGATTTTAGAAATGGAAACAGATAAGGACCATAGAAACTCCGCTGCGCTCATTTTGGAGTGATGAAGTTTATTAGAACAGCTAAAGGCAGAAGCAGTCGGCTTTTAAGGCAAGTTTTGTGCATTTGAGAACAAGACTACCCACACCATGGACAAACTCTTGTTTGATTTCTTCTATAGGGGGGTGCGCCTTTGAAAACAAGTGGAAAGACGATGTTAATCGCCTACAAGCAGAAACTCTACCATGCAAGCAAGCACAAGCACATCAGCAAGCTTCTACGCTTTTATGGCATTTGCTACAACCATGGTATGGCTTGGCATAAGAGATATGAAGGCTCTACAAGAAACACTTAAATCTCTACACTCTGCAAAGCACATCACCAAACTCAATGAAAACAACACACTTTGCTTTTTTAAACTTTGGGTTCTCAAACCTTGCAGGAGTTAGTAGAGAGGATAGACAAGGCTTATCAAAGATTTTTTTAAAAACAAGGCAGACCTCCTAGATTTAACTTGTGCCTGGTGTGTGGAGAAAAACGCCAAGCGTTTTCCCCTAAACCTGCAGGCACTAACAGCGTGGGGCTTGCTGGGTTAAAAACATTTCTCACCTGCTCTCATGGCGCACAAATCCCCTTACCTTTATTTTTCTCTAAATATTTGCCTTTGATGAAATCTTGTTCTAAATCTCTAAAAAGAAAAGAGGCTCAGAATCACCGCTTGAAAGCTAGATGAAGGCTTGCTAGATTGCACAGAAAAATCAAAAACCTGAGAACAGACTTTTTCTACAAGCTTGCCAATAGTCTAGCCAGACAATACGCCACTATTTTCATTGAAGACTTGAACTTGAAGGGTATGGTTAAACTTTGGGGGTGCGCAAGCCGAAGGGTTGCGCGTCTAATGCCAAACTGCGAGGACTGTTATAATGCAAGGGCTATCCTCTAGAGAGAAAAACCCAAGTGGTTATAGGTCTCATCAAAAGCGTTGCTTTTGTTCCCAGCTCTAAAACTTGTTCTAGCTGTGGAGCACTTAAAGAGGATTTGAGCCTAAAAGATAGAGAGCGGGCCTATGGTGCCCGCCAAAATTATCTCTCTTGTGGCTTTTCTTTGGATAGAGACTTCAATGTAAGCATTGATGTTCATAGAGAGCGGGCTTGCTCTTGGAGTCAAGGCTGTAAAACATGCCTAGTGGGCAAACCTTGATGATTCCACACTCCCCCTAGCTTTAGCTAGGGGGAGTGTGTCAAACATATAAGACAATCCTGGAGTATTTTAAACTCAACATAAACTAACCAAACACAAAGGCAAAAAGTAGATTTACTCCGCCACTTTAGCAGTGGGCATCTTGTATTCTATGCACTCACACATATGACCCAACCACTGTAGCTAATCCACTTTTTATGTGTGGCAATAGCGGTAAAAACAGCGGTAAAATTTTAAACACACGCTAGGCAAAACCACACCTCACACTTAACAAAACTAAAAGAATATCAACTTAACATAAGTCTATCACTCTATAATGTCTTCAAGCCCCCACATCATTTGAGTGGCAAATTTACGCAATAATCCCACACGGGGTACGGCTTAACGCCTTTATCGGGTGGAATTTGCTCTGTGAGACTAAGAGAAAATTTTGTTGCTAAGTATAAAAGGTTTAATCAAAAAGTTTTAAGCCCTGCGGCACTTGAGTAGCAACAATGCAAACAAGTTTCATAAGCGCGCCTTAAATTGGATATTATAATAATAACCTTACTACTCTTAATTTGAAGACTCTTTGAGAGTTTTAAGTTTTTGTAAGAGTTGATAGGTCAGCCTTGCAGTTGCAGTCTGAGAAATTGCAAACCAAAACAACAAAGGCGAACCCAATGGATGGCAGTTTACAAAACGAAACCTTAGGACCATTTGAAAACCATGAGCAACAATGTGAAGATCTTAATGGCTATAAGTTACAGATGAATCAAATCTATCATGTGGATTGTTTATTGGGTATGCAATACATAGAAAGTCAATCAATTCCATTTATCTTAACGGATATTCCTTATGCCGCTGTAAATCGTAAAAGTCATGGGTTACGTAATCTTGATAAACAACATGCTGATCAGACGACATTTGATTTGCACTTGTTTACAAAAGAGCTTTACCGCATTAATTCGAATAGTTTAGTGATTTTTTGTGGTAAAGAACAATTTAGTAATATCTATAACTTTTTTGCTTCCAAAAAAAGGGACAACAAGACCCATTGTTTGGGAGAAGTCGAATCCATGTCCTATGAATGGTCAATTTGTGTATTTAAGTGGAGTAGAAATGGCTATTTGGTTTAAAAAGCGAGGGGCTAGAACTTTCAATGCCCATTGTAAAAATACAGTTTTCAAATATCCTAATGGCAGTACGAAATTTCACCCAACAGAAAAAATCATCAACTATTAGTCGATTTAATCTTAGACAATAGTAACGTGGGTGATTTGATTTTTGACCCTTGTTGTGGGAGTGGAGCACATTTATTGGTTGCAAAATCACTAAAACGGAAGTACCTAGGATTTGATGCGAATGAAGAATGTGTACAGATTGCCAAAAGCGTATTCTAAGCGCAACATCCTAGATAGATTTTAATTTCTTTTGTTTGTTTTTGGAGATTTTCAATAGTTCCAAAAAAACAAGCAGTATCCTTAACTAAACTCGAAACTTTAATAGGTAGAAAGGCTGAGCCATGTGTATCGCCCAAATTAGTTTTATCGTTAAGTTTGACTTTTTTAGACATGCATCTAGATTCTTATGGAGATATTCTAATAATTTTTCTTTTGTGATTAACAAGATATGGTCTGGATCTTTATCAAGGCTTAATTTTTCATTATAAAAAAGAACAATCAATGCATCTAGGTAATTTTCTTGGAAGTGTTTGCCAACTTTATTTTATTGTTTTGGTATGTGCAATCTCGAAATTTTCAAAAATATCTGCGCTAACACGATCTTTTTTGCTGTTTCCATCTTAAATAAGCTGACACAAAATCTAGTCTTAGATCTCCCCACCGTTTAAAGTCTTGCGAATATTGGACATCTATACGTATATGGTTAATTTCCGTGATTAAATCTACGGCATGAATATCTTTTGTGTTATTTTTGATGGCTACAATGCCCAATTTTTCTAGAATTTTTACACCAAGGTTCTCAGTATAAAGAGCATCGCTCTCTCTGTAATTAGGCACGGACCACTCTCATTTTGTGCTTCTTTTGATCATAAATTATAACATGTTAATTTGCTCTTGTTGTTCTTTCTTGGATTTATCTTGATCTTGATCTATCTTGATTTTGCAGTAGCTCTTAAACCGCTTTTTCTCTAGGTTATATTTACAACTCCCTACTAAAGACCATTGAAACCATCCAAGAGTTACAAGTTTTAAAAGTGCCCTTAATGGTGCTCGTCACCGATTATCAAAGCCTAGAAGAGCAAGAACAAACAAGTTCTACCTTACAATCTAACTTCACAGATTTAAACTTTTTCTTTTTTAAACACTCTAAGATTATAGAAAACTCTATGCGTAAGGGATTGAGCTTTAAAGAGTTGTCTTTGCAAACCCCACTCTCTAGAATCCAATACAAGACTTTCATGACAGAATACCAACGCCTTTTAGACACTTTAACAAAAGGAGTAAACAATGAATGAAAACAAAAACACCCCCAAATCTATCCAAGATGCTTTGAAAAACACCCACAACCCCCAAGCAAACACTTTCAGTGCTAAAGACAAAGCCAAACCAGGTAGAAAACCTTTGCCCGCTCATTTAAAACAAAACCACATCGTTACCTTTTACTTATCCCAAGAGGAATACAACACCCTAAAAGCTCTAGCTGACAAGGAGGCTGATAGTGTGGGCTTCTTTGTCAAACGCTATGTGTTAAAGAATTTGGTGAGGGGGTGAAAGTAATCCAAAGTTTTATTGAAGAAAAAGTACTCCATGGGCGACGCTCGCAAGAACTCTTCTGGCAAAAGTATTTAGATTCTTACAATGGGAGTTTGCAAGCACACTTGGATAATTTACATGAAATTTTGTGTTGAAATAAAACTTGGATACTCTTGCCAGTTATGAAAGACAACATAAACATAGAAGTCTATTACGCACAAGTGCAAGCTTTTAAAAGCGATGTGAGAAATCTCATATCTTTAGAGCGGCTTATATCCTATGGAAATGACATTGCCAAACACAACGCTAGTTTAGAGTTCAATGCTAGACTCACTCCAAAGATCGCCCAGGCAGAGATTTATCTAAGAAACATTGTGGATTTTTGCATGCAGTTAGTGGTTGGTAGTCCAGCTTGGATTGTAGATGCGCCTTACCTAAGCAGAGAGATAGAGAAGATCAACAAGCGTGTGAGCCGGGACAGACTCATTCGAGAGCATGTGGCTTATATACAAAGGACCGATGTAAAAGCCTACAATTCTTACTTGTTATCCAATTTGACACTAGGGTCTATTGTGGTCATCATCAAACAGAACCATTTGCAAAATCTGATTTTAGAAAGCATAGGTTGGACTTTAGAGATTTCTGCCATCTCAATAAAAAAATAGATTTAAAACTGCCTAACTATCATAAAGTCAATGGTGTTGTATTCCTCTTGGGATAAGTAAAAGGTAACGATGTGGTTTTGTTTTAAATGAGCGGGCAAAGGTTTTCTACCTGGTTTGGCTTTGTCTTTAGCACTGAAAGTGTTTGCTTGGGGGTTGTGGGTGTTTTTCAAAGCATCTTGGATAGATTTGGGGGTGTTTTTGTTTTCATTCATTGTTTACTCCTTTTGTTAAAGTGTCTAAAAGGCGTTGGTATTCTGTCATGAAAGTCTTGTATTGGATTCTAGAGAGTGGGGTTTGCAAAGACAACTCTTTAAAGCTCAATCCCTTACGCATAGAGTTTTCTATAATCTTAGAGTGTTTAAAAAAGAAAAAGTTTAAATCTGTGAAGTTAGATTGTAAGGTAGAACTTGTTTGTTCTTGCTCTTCTAGGCTTTGATAATCGGTGACGAGCACCATTAAGGGCACTTTTAAAACTTGTAACTCTTGGATGGTTTCAATGGTCTTTAGTAGGGAGTTGTAAAGGGAGTGCAGGGGATGAGGATGGCTTGACTGGCTTTAGCAATCTCTAAAACCCCACTTTGGATAAAGCCTCCAAAGTCATAGACACAATTGTTGATTAAAGAAAGGCGGGTGCTGATTTTAGCTTTATCAGGGTAAATGCTCTCAATGATGGAAGAGTCGTTGCTTTGCAAGAACAAATCTAAATCTTTAGCAATGGAGAAACTAAAGGCGGTCTTACCCACCCCACCTTTTTTGTTGATAATGGAGAAAATCATGAGAACCTTTGTTTTTGGTTTTTGGTTTGTTTTTGGTGTTAGCGGTTGATGGGCATAGAATGGGCGTAGACATACCACTGACATCGCTGACACCACTGACTAGATTAGTGTAAAGTGCGAAGTCTTGAATTAGCATGATATTCAATTAGAATAATATTTAATCCATTAAAAAATGTTTAAGATTTTGATTAATCAAATGATTTTTATTTATAATTGTGTTAAATATAAATAAACAATATTATAAGTTGTGTTAAATATCAATAAACAATATTGCATATTATGATAAATTCAAATAAACAATATTTAAAATAGTATTAAATATATTGAGTATTATTTGAAATTGGATTTAATATATCTTAAATTGTTTAGATGGGTGGCGTGAAGGTGATGGGGCAAGATGGCGATTAAAGTGCTTTGAAATGGTTATAGAGTGCAGGTTTAGAGGTTGGGAGCTTTTCAAAAAACTAGGATTTGAGGTTGGAAGCGATTGTAAGCAATTGCAAAGCTTGAGAAAACAAAACAAATCCTTAGAGCAAGTCTTTCATTCAAGTTTTCTTTCTACATTTCTATCTATGGGTTTCGTTAGCAAGTGGGAAAGTGAGAAAAGGTAGTAGCGGTCACCACATCTTAGCTAGCCGTGTTTTTGAAGGTTTAACGCGCGTTCTCAAAGTGACACCCCGCACCAAATCAGCCACACCCCATAAAGGGCGGCGATGGTCTTTCTAGCGGCCTTCGGGCGGGTCTGTGGACCTAGAGAAAAACTAGGGACACACAACCAACGAGCACTCTGTAACTAGAGGTGATAATTGCTCGCAATTCTAAACAAAGAGAGTGAATAGGGGGTAAATGGCACTTAATCCCCACACAAATACTCCCCATCACACCACCAAGCATCGTCCCACCAATAGACAGTGTTCCCAGGGGGTGTGCCAAAACGCGCACGCAAATATTCTTGTCTGCGCTTTCTGCTCCATTTGGATTTGTGGCGTTCGTTGTAGGCATCTACTTCTTTGCTGTATTGTTCAATCCACTCTTTAGAACCTTTTGTGCCATTTATTGCCCACTCTTGCTTTGAGGTTACTCGTTTAAACTATGTTATAATGGAGGATTGATGTTGCTTTTGGATTAACGTTTTTGATTCATATTTGGTGTGTAAAAATCAGATAGAATGAGAATACAGGGGTGATCTTTGCCAAAATCCGAATTTAATGAACAGAACCGGGTTCAAATTCCAGCCTTAATCCATCTAAATAAAATGGGTTATCACTACATAGGCAAAACAGACAAAACAAATAGCATGGATTCAAGCACGAACATTTTATTAGATTCCTTTAACAAGGCTTTTGAAAAACTAAATTCAAAAGCACCTGTGGGTACATGTGAAAAGATTTTAGAAACCATGCAAAAAAACTAGACAATGAAAAAGATTTAGGGAAAGCTTTTTATTGGTATCTTTTAAACGCTGAATATAAGCTTTTAGATTTTGAAAATCCAAGTAATAATATTTTTGAAATGCGCGCAGAGTTACCTTATAAAAGTTTAAGACCAGACATTACGCTTTTTGTGAATGGTCTGCCTCTAGCTTGCATTGAAGTTAAAAAACCTCTAGGGCAACAAAACATACAAGATGAGCAGGAGCGTTTTATTAAACGCTGTGGCGACCAAAGCAATAGGCATTTTTTGAATCTTATACAGCTTTGGATTTTCAGCACAAACGAATCCTATGGTCAAGATAACTCGCAAGGTGTATTCTACACCACTTCTTATCAAGCCAACTTTCAACGCTTCAGAGAAGAAATGCCCATAGATTTAGCCTCGATCTCTCCCACCCAACAACAAGAGATATTAGAAGATTTTGAAGCAGTGAATTTAGAAAATACTCCCGAATTTTCTACGAATATGCAAGTGGATACACCGACAAATGCGCTTCTCACCTCTCTATGCCATCCCACTAGATTTTTATTTACCTTGAGATACGGCATTGTTTTTTTGGAAAGGGATAACAACTATACAAAGCACATTTGGCGTTATAACCAATTGTTTGCAAGCCTAAGGGTGCAACAAGCGTTAAAAAACCACTATAGCGAGTCTAAAGTACCCAAAAATCCATTAAATGGGGTGATTTGGCACACACAAGGCAGTGGCAAGACTGCTCTAAGCTACCACCTTACACGCCTTATTAAAGATTTTTTTAAACATTTGCCTAAGTCTAAGCATGCTAAGTTCTACTTTGTTGTGGATAGGTTAGATCTATTGGTTCAAGCCAAACAAGAATTCGATGAGCGCGGTATAAAGGTGCATGTCCCCGAAAACAAAAATGCCTTAAATGTTGAACTCTCGAGTCAAAATGCTTATCGAAGCGGTGGGGACGAGATCGTGGTGGTGAATATACAAAGATTTGAAGACTTATCAAAAAGCGACTTAGTTTCACCGGCGCAAAACGAACATTTGCAAAGAGTGTTTGTTGTAGATGAAGCCCATAGAAGCTACGATCCCAAAGGCTGTTTTTTAGCTAATTTGCTTAACGCAGATAAGAATGCCATAAAGATTGCCCTAACAGGCACTCCACTTTTAGAAAAAAACAAACAAGACAAAGCGACTAAAAAAATCTTTGGAAATTATTTGCACACTTACAATTATGCGCAATCCATTGAGGACGGGCACACACTCAAGCTCATTAGGGAAGCCATAGAGCCCCAATACAAGATAAGATTGCAAGGCATTTCTAAGAAAATCCAAGATGAAATAAAGATTGATGAAATCTCCATAAAAGAAAAACATATTTTTGAAGATGCCCGCTATATCAAAAGTTTTTTACACTACATCATCCAAGACTTCTTAAAGTTTCGAAAAGTTTTCGATGATGAAAATTTACAGGCAATGATTGTTTGTTATTCTAGTGCTCAAGCCAAATTAGCCAATGAGCTTTTTAAGCAAGTGCAAGAGGATATATTTAAAGAAGACGACAATGTGAAGGATTTAAAGCGATTGCACCATGCCCTAATATTGCACGACACCAAAGAAGTAGAAAAACTAATCCAGCAATTCAAAAAACCCGGTGCAGAAAGATTGCCCATAGATATTGTACTGGTGGATCGGATGCTTTTAACGGGCTTTGATGCACCTAGACTTAAACGCCTTTATCTTGCCAAGAAGTTAAAAGAACACACATTGCTTCAAGCGTTGGCACGCGTCAATCGTCCATACACCTTGTCCAATGGGGAGAAAATACATAATGGTTACATTGTAGATTTGGCAGACATCCAACAAAATTTTGAGCAAACCACCAATGATTATTTAGGAGAGCTTTGCGAATTTGATGCCCATATCCAGCAAGACGGGAGACATTTTCCAAGTCTTTTTGAGACAATGTTTACCGATCCAAAAAGAGATCAGGCAAAAGATTTCAGAAATTGAAAATATTTTTTTTAACTATGATTGCAAGAACTTAGAAAAAATGAGTCAAGCCATTAGTGGTATGGATTTGGCAGATGTTAGGAAATTATCTGAGGCCGCTAGAACCCTAAAGATTTATGGTAATTTGATACGCAATGACGATGCGATGCACTCATTGCCCCAAGAGCTCTTAGAAGTTGATAGGCTTAGAGCCATAGAGAGTTTGCTTAGTGCAAGACGAAAACAACTTAACGCCGAGACCACTTTAAATGATTTTTATGATAAACCAAATCTAATAGCCTTAGAAAATGTATTGCAGGCATTGGAGTTTGATTTTGTACATAAAGGTGAGGGGGAGCTCCATTTTAAACAAAAAGAAGAGTTGCAAGCCGCACAAGATGGTCTAAAATCCGCCTTACATGCAAACAAAGAACTATGCGATCCAGAGTTCAAAAAATTCCTCAAAGATAGTATATGTCTTGCGCACGAAAGGATCACAAGCAGTAATTTTGACTCCATTTTGAAAGGGACAAAAGAACTCACGCAAAGAGTACAAAAACTCAATCATAATAACATCCATCTATTGGAAAAATATTCGGGCGATGTGAAATATATGCACATACACAAGCGCATGGCAGAACGGCAAATTTTTACAGAGCCTGTCACTTTGTTTAAATTCTTACAAAAATGTCAAAACACGCTTAATGGGATTGTGGAGCAAAGAAGCACCATTGTAGAAGAAAGAGAAACATTTTTGGCAGAGATAAGGATATGTTTTTCAGAAACAGAAATGGGACAACAACTCACAAGCGAGCAAGAAGATTTTATGATAGAAACAATCTACCAGCAGTACCACCAAGCCTATAAATAAGGGACACTCCATGCCCAGTGATGCACTTTTAAAATTAAGACAAGATACACAAAGACTCATTGATGACTTAAAAAGCACATGCGCCGCATATGGTCTAGGCAATGATGGTAATGAATATAAGATTATCATGCAATTATTTTTGTATAAATTCCTATGCAATAAAATCCAAGTGCTCTCGAATGCAAAATATCCTCATAAAAAATACGAGGATTTATCTAAAAAAGAGCAAGAAATATTCAATCTAGTGTTAACAAAAGAAAAACTCCCTAAACTTCAACCCCACCAATTTTTAAGCAGTCTCTACACACATCTAAATGCTTCAGACATCCATTTACAATTGGATCAAGTTTTTGAAGAGATTTCTAAAGAAAATGCATCTCTTTATAGGGCTTTTAGCACAGATAAAAGCGCAATCGATCTCTTTGAGAAAATCAGTCCCTATATCAATGAGGAATCCAAAAGGGCAAGTTTTACACGGAAAGTGTTAGACAGCATTTATAATTTTAGTTTCCAACCAGCCTTTGAAGAGAAACAGGGTTATGACTTCTTTGCCCCCATTTTTGAATATTTGCTTAAAGATTACAATAATGCAGGCGGGGGCAAGTATGCCGAATACTACACCCCTTTAAGCATTGCTAAGGTCATGGCAAAAATCCTAGTCCCCAACCCAGCAAAAGATCAAAAAATTTACGATCCAAGTGCAGGTACCGGGACGCTTCTAATGGCATTAGCCCACCAAATAGGCACGAGCGCATGCACCCTTTATGCCCAAGACATTTCCCAAAAAAGCCTTAAAATGCTTAAGCTTAATTTGATCCTAAACGATTTAACCCACTCGATCCCAAGGGTCATTGAAGGCAACACCCTAACACATCCCCATCATCTTGATCAAAAATTTGATTACATTGTCAGTAATCCGCCCTTTAAGTTAGATTTTTCGAGCGATCACGCCACCATCAAGGCTGATAAAAACAACATCTTTTTTGCAGGTGTACCCGCCATCCCTAAAGATATAAAAAAAGATGGTTTAGTGCGTGTGAGCGATAAAAGCAAAATGCCTATTTATACTTTGTTTTTTCAGCATTGCTTAACACTGCTAAAAGACGATGGCAAGTGCGCCATTGTCGTCCCTACGGGTTTCATTAGTGCTAAAAATGGCGTAGAAAATAGAGTTTTAAGGCATATTGTAGATAAAAAGCTTGTCTATGGTGTCATTTGTATGCCTGCTAAAGTCTTTGCCAACACGGGGACCAATGTAAGCATTATCTTTTTTGCCAAACAAGAACAAGAAGGTGTTGTCTTGATCGATGCTTCTAAAATGGGCGAAAAATATAAAGATCACAACAAACAAGAAAAAACACGCTTGAGAGAATCCGAAATTAAAGACATCACAAAAGTATTTTTACATAAAGAAGCTACCCCCGATTTTTGCGCCTATGTCTCTCACGAAGAAATCGTAGAAAATGGCTATTCTCTAGTGCCGGGACGCTATTTTAAAATAGGGCACAACCTCGATCCCATCAGCCCCGAAGAGTTTAAAGAGCGCATGCAAAAGCATACACAAGAGATCAAAACCCTTTTTACTCAAAGCCAAAACTTGCAACAAGAGATTTTGGAGATGTTGCAGGGGGTGGAGGTTGAATGAATGGGGGTGTTTTTACCTTAAAGATTTAGCCAAAATCGTTGGGGGTGCCACCCCCTCTACTCGCAATCCTAAGCACTATGGAGGCAAGATACGCTGGATCACCCCCAAGGATTTATCCACTTTGAAGGGACGCTATATTGAAAAAGGCAAGAGAAATCTTACAAAATTAGGTTTTAAATCTTGCTCTACGGTCTTATTACCCAAACATGCCATTTTATTTTCATCTAGAGCACCCATAGGCTATGTTGCGATTGCCAAAAGGAGAGTATGCACTGGTCAGGGTTTAAAAAACATGATTGCTAATAAAAAAGTTTATTTTGAGTTTTTGTATTATCTAATACGATATAACAAAGATATTCTTGAACTTATGGGTAGTGGGACTATTTTTAGAGAACTTAATGCGGATACAATAGGATCACTGAAAGTTAAGATACCAATAAACTACCACACACAAAAAGCCATTGCCCATGTGCTCTCCATCTTGGATCAAAAAATAGAACTCAATGAAAAAATCAACCAAGTCATATTGCAAAGCGTGAATGATGTTTATTGGCACTATTTTTATGGGCGATGCAAGAACGGCACGCTAGAAGACTTAATCATTGAAAACCCCAAATCCAAGATTGCAGTAAAAGATGCCAGAAATGCTCGCGGTCCCTACCCCTTTTTTACCAGTGGGGATGCTATTTTGTCCTACCCCCATGCCATCATCGATCGCATCGATCAAAGAAATTGTTTTTTGAATGACGGAGGAAATGCAGACATTAAATTCTATGTGGGTAAAGCAGCATACTCATCGCACACATGGTGTATCCATGCCAACGAATTTAGCGACTATCTTTTTTTACTTCTACTTAACTTAAAACAAGAACTACAGGTTAGATTTTTTCATGGCAGTACGCTTAAAAACTTACAGACAGATTCTCTCAAGAAACACCCAATCTATATCCCCACACCAAATGAGATCGAATCCTTTAATAAAATCGTTGTGCCCCTACTCACCCTCCGATCGCTGAATATGCAAAATTCTAGGCAACTAGAAGAATTAAGGGATTTTTTACTCCCCCTGCTCATGTCCAATCAGTGCAAGGTATCCCTTAAAAATCTCCACTAATTATTATATGATCTAGTCTTATTGTCTGCCGTTTGTGTGGAACACTTATAAGCGTCTTGCGTGAATGGACTTAGATTTTTTGGCTCAACCAAGTCTCCAACTTCAGCACAAATCATCTCTATTGTTCCAACGGCTCTTGACTTCATTGTGACAGACATGCCCATGAGCTCTCGCCTCACTACCAAATGTCTAGTTCTAGCTTGTGTTTTAGTGAGATCTATGGGCGATCACGCTGTCTTTAAAAAGTATGGATTTGATTGAAAAGAGCGGCGCATGCGATTATAGGTAAGAAAAAATAGGTGAATGGGTGGGCGGTGGCAACGCCTCATTTTAAAATAACCATTTAAAGCGGATTTTTAGTTATCTTATGCTAGAATGGGCGGACAATTCGGAGAGCGGACTTTCGCTCATCAACCACCCTTAGTGGTTGGCATATCTTAGTAAATCCTCACTGAAAGCCCTCAATAAGTCGTCTAAGAATTTTCCAATCTTGCTTGGGTGTATGCCTATAAAGTTATCTAGGATTTTTGTTGTCAATCTTGGGTAGGTCTGTCCGTTCTTGCCTACCCTAACCTTTGTGAGGTTCTCCCAATGGTAACAGCGGTTGCGTAAGATGTGAAACAGACTTAAAACGGCTTCAGCTTTGTGGTAGTGGTTTAAGTGGCTTTTTCTGCCATTGATAAAATGCCTTTTCTTGTTGCTAGGGTCATAGCTTTGGAGTTCTATTTTTGTGGCGTCCAAAATGTGTGCCAAAAGATTTTCTTGCCGTATGACATAAATCACCATGCCTAAAGTCATTTTAGAGAGATAGCTATCGTGGCTAAGAGTGGTCGCCTTGCATGCCTTAAGTGTTTCTGTGCGCATTTGGATCACACGGGGGTCTGTGGAGTTGTTAATCCATTCTGTATCTTTGGCACTCAGCAAATGGTCTAAAGAATTACGCAAGGCAATCTCTACAAGTGCAATTTTAGGCGTGTATTTGCCGATGAGTTTTAAATTCTCTAGGTGCGCTTGTAGGTCTTTGTTGTAAGAGTCCAAACGCTTTGTAGAGAGTAGGGTTTCTAGGTCTAACACTTTTCTAACTCCATTTGTCCAATCTTTTTTCTTACCCTTAAATTTTTGGGCTTGGTCTGTTGTCTGATCTATCAAGGTGTGTCTTACTTGTCTTTCTTAGGCTTTTTGCCATTTGCCTTTTGAGGTTCTTTTGGGCTAGAGGGCTTAGAAGTGCCTAGTCTTTGCTGTTGTTTTGTTTTTGTGCTCTGTGTGTCTTGTGTAGTGCTTTGTGGGGTTTGTAGAGCTTGTGTGTCTTGTCCTTGGGTTTGTGGGCTGGCTTCGTTCTTTGCACTCCCTTGCTCCTGCACCACTCTTGCTTGCGTGGCTGTAGCCACTTCTTGTGCCACCTTTCTAGGTCTGCCCACAGGTCTTTTACCCATAAGCTCTGCTGTCAGCATTTTTTTATTCTTATTAGACAAGGCTAAAAGGTGTTTAAAACCCTCCTGAATCTCCAAAGCTTCCTCAAACAACTCCAGCAAGTTCGCTTCTTGCATTTTGTCTTTGATCTCTTGCAAACGCAAGGCATAGTGAGTACAAAAGCTTTTAAGTTTAATTCTTTATCATAAAGGCACGCACACAGCTTGCCCTATCTTTAAGGTGTCTTTAGTGATGATGCATTTTAATCCTTTGTAGTTTTCAATGTCAAAGCGTAAATCCGTCAGCACTTCATGGATTTTTTGATCGAGTGCGCTCATGCCTGTGCCCTCTTTTAAAGCGTCTTCAATCAATAGGCGCTTAGCATCTGAGCTAAACTCTAAAGCACTCCACTTTTCTTTAAATTCTTCACAAAAGGGCTGGATACGGCGGTTAAAAAGTTCAGCGAGCATGTCTATATCCACCAAATCAAAAACGACTCGCACGGCAAAACGGCGCAAAAACTCCCGTTTCATCCCACATTCCATTAAATCTTCATTGCTAAATTGTGGCAATTTAAAAGGTTTGGAGTAGTCTGTGGGGATAAAACCGATAGAATGCGCTTTTTGCTCCGTTGAATTGCCGTGCCATAACTTTTCAAAATGCCCTAAAGCTACAAAAAGGATTTGATCGGTTTTTAAAGAAATGGTTTTCTTATCATATTCAAACGAAATCACGCCTTTTTCAATCGCCTTCAATAATTCATTCTGCACCCCCTGCCGCCATTCTTTAGAGTCGTCATTCCCTTGTCCTAATTTATCCACTTCATCTAAGACAATCACGCCTTTTTGTGCTTTTTCAATGTTCTTGTCAGCATTCACATAGAGTCCTATAAACATTTGGTCGGTTTCCTCCCCCCTATAACCTGTGGGTGTGAAGGAAGCCGCATTGGCGATACAGTAGGGGATGTCTAAATATTCTGTGGCCTTTTCAATTAAAAAAGTCTTGCCACTACCTGATGGTCCTACACAAATGGCGTTGGCTTTGATTAAATTAGACTGCCCATTGATGCGCTTATAATGGTCGCTAAAAACCAAACTCATGCGCTTTTTAGCCCCATCTTGACCGATGATGTGTTTATCTAAATACTTCTTAATGGCTTTGGGAGAATATTTGTTCTGGGGGTCTGTGGATTCTTCTGCTTGTAATTGAGTTGCATAGCTTTGGATGTTGCAATGAGAGTTTTCCATAATCTCTTTTATTTTGGTTTCTTCTAAGCTCCCAAAGCCAAAAAGAGTGCGTAAATTCCCTAAATCACGGGCACCCCTACATAAAAGCGCACTTGATTTGAAGTCATGGTTTTTGGTAAAAATCAGGTTTTCTTGGTCTTTAAACACAGCGATAGGAAAATCCATATGACACAAGATAGATTCCAAAGATACCACACATAAACTTTCCTCGTGTTCATAAAAAGCTCTTTCAAATATTTGGGATTCTACAGGGCTTAGACTTGCCAAAAGACTTAGTTTAACTTCTTCTAACTCTCCAAATTCATCAAAAATTTCCAATAGGTGCTCCAAAGCCCAAACCCATAATGCTTCTGCAATGTAATAGTTCTCTTGTTCGCCGTGTATAAAATGCCACCTCGCTAAAAAATTGTCTTTCTTGGGGTTGCTAAGGCGGAACTCTGCAATGTACTCAGGTGTAATTAGACCACAATGCCATTTTAAACAAAGCCTTGCAAGTTTATAGCGGACTTGGCGTGCTGAGTTATCTTTAACTCTAGAGCGAACCAAGTGCTTGATCACGCGTTCTAATTTGTTTTGGCAGATGTCAAGCTGTTTAGAGAGAAATGTGCGCAAGTACTGGGAATCGTATTTAGGCATGTTGTTGGGCACTGGATCGCGATCAATTGGAAAAACATAGACATCACCTTGGCGGTATTTTTCTAGGACAACAGAGACATGTTTGGGGAGAAAGGCAAGCCGTTCGACATCCACTTCTATCTGGGAGGTTGTTTCTACAGCGTTTAAAGAATCATAAAAATTAGCATGCCAGTCGTCCAATGCGAGCTCTGTTGCCCTTTGATTTATCTCATCTTCATCATAACCCTCATCATCTTCATCGCAATCACCATGAAGTTGCTCCCACTTAAAGTTCTCATAATCTTCAAACTTTGGATCATAGTAAGCGTAACAGTCAGCTAAGTCATACAAAAATTCCTCTAGCGTCCCGCTGTCAAAAAACCCGGGCACGGGCTGTATTGCTTGCCTCTCTTGGCATATTTGAGAAAAAAAGTACCACTTCCCACCCCAAAACTCACAATCATCGGCAATGCTGTCCCATTTGATTTGTATATCCTTAAACTCTTTTTCCTCTACATTAACCCACCCATAATTTTTAAACGCCTTTTGTAAAAACAATTCAGCAACTTCACCTGCTCCATTTTCCAGTAGATATTTTTCTAACTCATAACGACTCATGGATTTTTTGGGTTCTTGCATAAAAGATCCTTGCAAAAAATTAAATATTAGATACTAGCAAATCCTGTAATTAGACGAGTGCCAATGTCGAACATGCCATCACGCTTGGTTATATCAAGTCATGGCTAATTATTGTATGAAAATTAGAACTATATAAGCAAATTGATAAAAGCAAATTGATAAAATAGTGTTAAGGTGTTAGGGCATTTCTAGGACCCCAGTACTCCCCATCTCTGCAGTCTTTTAATACCCAACAGCCCTCGAATGGTCTTTGAGGATACTTTCGTCTCTTAGTATATACCAAATCACAGAGCTCAAGCAAGCGTTACACAAAGGCGACTTACTGCTAGTGGCTGAATTAACCCGCTTGGGGCGTTCAATGGTTGAAGTGATGAACCTAGTAGAGCATTTTAACCAAAGCGGGGTTTCTGTGCGCTTTATTAGACAGCCCGAGCTCAACACCTATAAAAGCGCATTAGGCGGGCTACTCATCGCCATTTATGGCTATATCGCTCAAGCCGAACGAGAGATGATAAGCCTACGCACAAAATCCGCTCTCGCCGCCAAAAAAGCCGATGGCATACACTTAGGGCGGGCTAATACAGAGAAATGGGACTCGCTTTTTCTGAAAGTTTGAAATTGCTGGACTGCCCAAAAACCAAAGCTTGTGAGTTTCTTGTGCTACTCAAGACTAGTGGAATAAATGTTTTCGATAAGTCTTGTTGTCTCTCTTTCAAAGGCTTTAATGTGTGTTTGACTCTTGGCATCTAACTTGGCTTTCTTTGATCATTGTCTTATAATGTGCTCGAATAAATATGGTGTATATAATCAACTTTCAATTTAATCAAGGGTAATGACATGCTTTTAAATGCCGTGATAGAAAAGGATGAACATGGGTACTTTGCTTTTGTCCCTTCTTTACAAGGCTGCATGACACAAGGTGATAGTTATGAAGAAGCTCTAGAGAATATTAAAGAGGCTGCAGAGCTTTATTTAGAGAGCTTAGAGGCAGATGAGTTAGCTCATCTCTCCAATAGAAATTCTGTAATAGTTCCTATTGAGGTAGCGGTTAATGCCTGAATTGCCACGCCTCACAGCAAAAAAGCAGAAAAACTCCTGTTACAAAATGGGTTTATCTTGGCTAGACAGAAGAGCAGTCATAGAATTTATGTGAAATGGACACAATTTTCCAAAATTCTCTCTAAAGAGAGTGCCTCTTTCTTTACTTCAAACTTTGGAGGTCAGTTTATATGCAATCAAATAAAAAAGAAAATCCAAGATGCATGCAAAGTTTTCTGATAAATACCATGACATTTCTAATGGAGATTGGAGATGAAATAAAAATGGTTTACCATGGATGAAAATCTTGATCTAGAAGCCCGACATGCGCAAGTCCAAGCCTTTAAAAGCGACATTAGAAATCTCATATCCTTAGAGCGTTTAAAGACCTATGACAATGACATTGCCAAGCACAACGCTAGTTTAGAGTTCAATGCTAGGCTCACCCCAAAGATCGCCCAAGCAGAGATTTATCTAAGGAACATTGTAGATTTTTGTATGCAATTAGTCACTGGCAGTCCAGCTTGGATTATCAACGCACCTACTTAAGCAAAGAGATAGAGAAGATTCATAAGCGAACAAGGAGAGATAGGTCAGCCCAAGAGGATATAGACCATGCCCAATCTGTTGATTTTAAAGCTTACAATTCGTATTTGCTGTCTAATTTAACCTTGGGATCTGTTATCGTTGTCATCAAACAAAACCATTTGCAAAATTTGATCTTTGATTTTAGAAAACATAGATTAGATTTTAGGGATTTTTGTAGTCTTAATAAAAGAGTGGATTTAAAACTCCCCAATTATCACAAAGTCAACATTGTCTTAGACCTATTTTCTAATTTGAGAAATGCTTGTTTTCACTAGGAAAATCTAGCAAAGACCAAAGTCAAGGATGGCATTGCATATCCTAGAATTTCTGTGCGCATTCTAAGTGGCGAGATGGGGTTGCATTCCAGGCGGATCGTGAATCTTGCACACGAAAAGATTGAGCATTTTTTAGAGTTTTTACTGCAGAAATTAAGGCAAAAAACCCAGTGAAACAACCAAAAAACCAATCTTCAAGTCGGGGGAGCCCCCCGTTGAATTTCATGCTTATTGTTACACAGATCGTGTAAAAAGCTCCTTAACAATATGAAAACACAACTGCAAACAAAATAAGGATATACTAAACACATGATCAGAAAAAAAGCAACAACACAGACCCTAAAACCCCATATAACACTCCCACCACCCTTTGGACTAAAGGAATTTGAGAATAGGTTTTGGCGTTTAAAAGAGAAAAAGTTGTTAGTGGATGCACACATCGGTTGCGTGTATGCGGATAAAGCCAAAGTGTGCGGATATGGAGCGGTGCTCACTTTGTTTTATAAAGAGAAAGACGAAACTCTTTCATTAGAGCAAAGAAAACTTGAACCTTGGCAACACCTAGAACACACCTTGCAGGGTGTGCCACCCACTAGCGTGCTGTCTTGGGATTTGGATCGGATGTATTTGTACACTCTGTGCAAAGTCTTAGGAAGTATTGGACGACCCTCTTATGTCTTTTTACACACAAAGTCCTCTTATCTTTTGGAGAATGTCCCCCATTTTAGGTCTCTAGCAGATCGTCCCACTCTAAAAGACGAGGATTTATGGATGCGCTTAGGGCACTTGTTAAATGAACACACTCTCATTTTTGACACAAAATGGTGTAAGAATGTGTGTTTTAAGTTTGCTTGGGACAACATCACCACTTCTTTACAAGAACGCAGAGAAAAGCGAGAGGAATTGAAGGCATGCAGGGCGCAATTAAAAAAATACAATGTGCAATTAAAGCCATATAAACACGAGAGACTTAAACAGCGCATTGCTTCTAGCTTTGCTATGGCAAAAAGAGGGACAAAAAGAAAGGACGGATGAAGCACCGAAACAGCTCCTAGCTTGATCCCCGCTTAGAGTGGGACACATACAGCGTAGCCCAACTAAGCATCCTTTTCTTCTGTTGTATCATCCTCATCTACACCTAATTCTAAAATTTTCAAGGGGGCGATGGCGTTGCCAGCAATACCTTCAATACAGCCACGTGTGCGCGCCACAATGAAATGCAAGCCCTCTATTTGTTTCTCCCTTTTCGCCCATTGCTTCTCAAGCTTACCCATGTATTTCTTTGCTTCTTTTTTCTCTTCATTGAGGCTAGCTTGCATGGCTTGAAAAATCACAATGGCATCGTGCACTTCTCTTGCAAACTCTGCCCCCACCAAGTAATTATAGAGCTCGTGGACTTTACCGCCCTTGTTTTCTTGGCTTCTTTGCGCTAAGGCGACATGCAAAATCATCTCCCTTAAAATCCCACAAAGCCCCTTAAATTCTTGAAAAGTGCAGACATACACACCTTTATAAAGCCCCATGCGCTCCATCGTTTTAGGCAGGGCTTGTGTCACAAGCACCCCCAAATGCGCCCCGCATTCCCGTTTGTTTTGTGTGAGTTTTTCAATCCATTCTTCTTTGAAATGTTGGGCGCGCTTGCTTTCATAACAAATCATGCCACAATCTTGCCCCCTATCGTCCCGCACGATTTGTAAACAATCCGCTCCCCTTGTTCCTTTGGGGACTTCTTGAATGCCATCTAGTGGGAAATTATGGCGTAAATATTCCTCAATCACCAACTCTTGGACTTCTCCTTGTAATTGTTGCGAAATTGTGGGTTGTGCTTTTTTATGGGCTTCTTCTAGGGCTTTTTCTAACCGCTCTTTTTGCACCCTTTCTTCTTTGATTTTGAGCTCGTATTCTTCTTGCAACTTGAGCCTTAAAGTTTTTTCTATTACTTCTTGCTGTGCCTGCAATTGCATGGCATTTTGGGCTTGCAAGCGGGCTTGCTCTTGCTGTATTTGGGCTTGCATTTGGGCGCGTTCTTTCTCGAGAGCCTGTGCTATACCCTGTTGTACTTGCTGTGCCATTACTTGCTTTTGGGCTTCTAGCTGTTTTAGGGCTTCTTGGGTTTCTTGCTTGTTTTTAGCCATTTGTGTGTTTAAGCGGGCTTGCTCTTGGGATAAACGGGTTTTCTCTTGCTCTAAATTAGCCTTCTCTTGAGCCATTTTGTGTTCTAACTCTTTGGCAACTTGCTCAGATAGAATCTCGCCCACATTAAAGGTGTGCTGACAATTAGGGCATGTGATGCTGTCGTTCATGGTTGTCCTTTGTGTTTAATAATGGCGCATTATAAACGACAAGTAATAAATTTAGCACCCACCAGCCCTAGATAATGGGTAAAATGTAGTTGAAAACAAATGCAGCTAGACAGCACTTTTGATACTGTGCAACTAATCACTTGTGATAAAATCCAAAAAGCAATAGAGTGGACGCGTCGTTTCAAGTTATCGACCCGAAGTCACAAGACTTAAAGGTTGCCAAATTTATTACAAAAAGAATCTATAGATTTTTTGAAAAAGTAGGGTTAGAATGCGACATCCCAATTATTCCGTGCGTAATATTGAGAGCATGGGAGGATTGTGAGCCTATGGGTAAAAATACAGCAAAAAGCCATTGCTTAAACCTCTCCAACACTCGAGTAACCAAAATCAATAGTGCCATTATCTAGTGTTATAATTCATTTCACTAATTATTAACGGATAATGAAAATGATAAATGATACAAGTGATAATAATATGACACAATGGACAGATGAACAAAAGGCAATCATTACAAAATATCAGCGCATTAATTTTGTCAACGCTTGCGCTGGATCAGGCAAAACCGCTACGATATTAGGGGTGATGGAGCACATCAAACAACAAAGAGATGCAAGAACCAAGACCCAAAAAACCAACGGCATATTAGGTTATGTTGGCAAACAAGAAAAATTGTTATATCTTTGTTTTAATAAGCACTTAAAAGAAGATGTAAAGAAAAAGCTAGCAATGAAAGGTTTAGAAAAACAAGTGCGGGTGGGGACTTTTAACTCTATAACTTATCAGTATGTTTTTTTTGAAAGGAACGGTGGGGTACCTAAATTTGATGATTTTCTAGTTGCTAGAGGTTTTGATTTGACATGCATGGACATGTCTGATTGTTGTAAAGCAATTTTGAAAGAAATGAGCAAATGGTTGGTAAATTGGAAAGAAGATCAAGAAATGGAGTTTTTAGTTGAAAAATTGCTAGAGTGCAAGGATTTTAAGATCACCCATGCACTGTGTGATAGATTGTATATGCTAGACAATCAAGTGCAACCTTATCGGTATATTTTTGTAGATGAAGTGCAGGATTTGAAAGGGTTGTTTTTAGAGATGCTGGTGCGGCAAGTTAAGTATGTTGATAAAATGTGCAGTCAAGGACAGGAGGGGGCGGTATTTTTTGTGGGAGATCCATGTCAAAAGATTTATGGTTTCTTGGATCCTAGGGAGGGATTTAACTTTTTACATAAACGTTTAAAAGAAGAAGGGGTGTCTTATAAAGAGTTTCACTTAACTTGCTCTTTTAGATGTCCGCCCCATGTCGTAGGAGAAGCTAATAAAATCTTGGCATTACTAGGTGCGATACCAATGCAATCTTTTAAAAACGAGATGAAGAATGAATACAGGGATGAATTTAAAGGCAAGGGGAGTATTTTATTGTGTCGCACAAATTTTGCAATTTTAGAGCACATTGCGCGGGCGATTCTACCGGACGGTAAGCGCGAAAAAGAGCTGCGGTTTTTTAATTTAGGTGAAAAAGATATAGGACAGATTTTTCGAGATTTTGAAGACATGTGTCTTTTTTGGAAAAAAGATTTTGACAAGATAGATAATAAAGAAAAGTTTAGCCCCTATGAGAAGTTAATGCAAAAGCAAGGTAGTTTATTAATAGTGCTGAAAACGGCTATTGAAAAAGGCGATAGTGTATTTGCTAGCGATTTGTCAAGTTTTATGGATATAAAAGAGCGTTTAGAAAATAGGGGGATTAATGTGGGGGTATTGCTTGATGAAATTAGGCGCCTAGAGGAGGAGGGGAAAAAGGATAGCCCTTTTGATTGTTACATCAGCACAGCACATAAAAGCAAGGGTATGGAGTTTCAGTCTGTGTGTTTAGCGCCACAAGGATTTATGCGTTATTATGGGATTGATTTGTTTGATTTTGATGAGCTGAAAAAATCTCTAGATAAGGTAGAGTTTAAAGTGAGGGAGGTGAAAAAGAAGGGAGAGGGTGAGGTGGGAGAGGTAGCAAAGAACTACTTGCGTGTTTTACGAGATTTTAAAGCGTTTTTAAAGCAAGATTTTGAGGACAATGTGGTGGTTGAGGAGTTGCGGTTACTGTATGTTGCCTTAACTCGCTCACAGAGCCATCTTGAAAATGCTACAAACTACACAAACAACTTAGAGAAGTGGTTAGATGGCATAAAAGATGTTGTAGTGAGCTACAAGGATCTTGCACAAGAAGGTGAGCGCCTTTATGAGAGAGAAAAGATCTCTACGTAGAATTTGTCTATAGTCTATTGTGTAGAATAGATGGTGGTAACTGATTGTGGCAAAGACTGCGGTTGTGTTTCTGTAGGCGATGGGCGTTAGTCTTGTTGTTCTGTTGATTTAAATAACTCTTGCACCACTGGGTCAATCTCACTAAAGGCATGGGCAAGATTACGCAAATAGTTATCTAGCTTGCCCCGTGGGTCGGTGTTTTTGATTGTTGCCACTCTAGCAATTTGTTTTTGTGCTTTGTTAATCACGCCAAGAACTAACCTAAGTGCATCATGGACCGCCTTAGAGTTTTTCTTACTAGGTAGCCTATTGATACAGTGCTCTAGTTCATTAAGGTGTTTTTGCAAGCTAGCATAGGTTGGCTGCTGATCAGGTAAAATTTTGCTCTGTGCTCTAGAGAATAATTGTGTGCGTACACTTTCTTTGTCCAAAGCTTTGAGATAATGGCTGGTGATCTGTTGCAAGGATGCTCCCATACTGTATTCTAGTCAAGATTGTTTAAATGAAAGATAAATGAAAGATAATAGCTTGTCTGGCCACATGTACATGCCCTGTTAGTACCTCTTGGATTTTTGATCGAGTGCGCTCATACATATGTTTTCTTTCTGAAGCCTCTTCAAGCAATAAGCATTTGGTATTGGAATAAGCTCTAAAACGCTCCCTTTTATAAATTCTTCACAAAATGACTAGATACGATACTTAAAGAGTTCAGCAGGCATATCTATATTCACTAAATTGAAAATCACCCACATTGAGAAACAACGTAAATTCACTCTGGTGCGTCCGTAATATCGCTCGCTCCTTGTTCTAAAAGTATTTTTCTAACTCATAATGACTAATGGAAAATATGTGGTTTCTAGTTTAATGGACATATCTGACTTACCCGTTGATATGCGTGGTTTGAATATCCCCATAATAGATTGAGTATTACCGTGCCATGGATAAACAAGATAAACGCTCACTCGTCGTCGTTTTTCTCGTTGTTTTTCTAAAGAAGCGTATACACTTGCGTACGCCCACATTTGGTACAGATCAGCTTTTTCAACTTTTTTTGATTTTTCAACTTTCCATTTGGTGTCTAAAATCAAAATTTCCTTTTCATTCTTAAGAACAATGTCGGGAACTAATGCAGAGTGATCTTTAAGTTTTTCATCTTCCATAAGGTATTCTCTATTCTCTTCTTGCAAGCTCACACGATAGCCCTCTACACTCCTTTGTAACCAATGCCCTACGAAGGACTCAAAGAGTCTTTCCATCTGGAACAAAAAAGCGTGAGCCTGATCTACTCCGCTGTAGGGAGTCAGAAATGTTTGGCGCAAAAACAGACGACACCATGCTAATAAACTTTGGTATTCTCTAAAACGCGTGGCGTGTTCGCTTTTGGCAAAGTCTGAATCGATTTCTGTGTCTAGAGTAGGGCTGATCTCCTCAAAGACAAACCACACAGGGTTAAATTTATCTTGTGTCTTAGGACTTAACGCTAGCGTTTTAAGATATTTAAGTGTGGCTTTGATTAGGCGGTTAGGTGGCACATCTAAACTATATTCATTGCTAGTGGTGTAAAAACGCTCCTTGTGGATTAAATTGAACTTAAGATGTTTAGCAATCTCTAACTTGCCCTTGAGAAAGGTGCGGTTTTTAGCTACACGCAAATAATCGCGTTTGAGTCCGCGTTTAATCAGTTGCTGGCACTCCTCTAAAAACATGCATGCAAAAATATCCAACAAGGGCAAGTTTGCATTGCCTAAATAGGCAGATTGGATCTTCTTAAAGGGAGCACTCCTAAGAGTGGCTAGACAGTTGTAGAGAATTTGTTTGGCATGGCAAATGCGGCATGGTGGTGGTGCTATGGGTTTTTGTTTCTCAGGTTCTTCTCCATGTTCTTCTTTCTTTTTGGGTTGAAGTTTCTCAACAAACTCCACGACTTGTTCTTGAAACTTAGTGTTGTCAAATGCATATAGAGAATTTTGGCAACTAGAGTCATGTTGGGCGTTTGAATCGCCCTCATGCACCTTAGGCAAAATTTCTAAACAAAACCCCCTCACTTGGAGCAAACCTACATAATTTTGTGTTCTCAAGGTATCCTTATTTTCAAATTTCAAAAAACAGCGATTTTTCTTTGGGTCGGCGAAATTCTGCAAAGTCTTCCATATTCTTTGCGCCTCCTCATCGTCATTGGGATCGGGTAGGCGACCCCTTATATCCTCCTTGGTGAAGTCAGTGTATTCTGCTCGGCAAAGTGTAGGTATGGTGCGCATAGGAGTTATTCATCAGTGGATGGTGTATTAGATTCAGGAGACGCGCTCTCTTCATCTGCTGGGCTTGTTTTGACTTCGTCTGACACCTCTTCCCTATCTGTATCGCTTGTCTCCCTTTTGCCATCATTCAATTTGTCCGGTTCACCGTTGTATATTTCCCTAAAAGACTTAGCCTCCCACTCATCCGATTCTGTAATCTCATAAATCCTTTTATCGGTATCGACAAAACCATTAAAAGATTTTCTAAGTTTCTTGTCATCTTTTACCGCTACCGCCCCATCCTTCATTGCATCTTCTATTGTCTCATTTTTTAGCATACCATTGCCATTCAGCACAATATCAATCTTGGCATAATCATCATAGAAATACTCTTGCAAAAGCGGGATGATCTTGTTTGTAAAGCACTCTCGCAAATCCTCTAAAGTCTCTAGCCCTAAAAAGTAAGTGTGCCCAATGGTGTGGTGGCGATCTAGTAAAAACTCTATGCGTTTATTCATTGCCCTTAAGAGTTTCGGCAAACTTATATGTGTGTCCTCGTTTTTCGCATTTCTGATACAAAGGTTTTTAAGCTCCTTAGGCTTTGACATCATCTCCACAAAAGTAAATCTACGGCGTAAAGCGGTATCCATCAAGGCAATATTCTTATCAGCGGTGTTCATTGTGCCAATGATGTAAAGATTCTTAGGGACACCAAAAAGTTCTTTTTCTCCATTTCCACTCTTTTGACCTTGACTATAAGGCAATACAACCTTTAACTCCTCGCTATTGCCTAGCCGTTTGCTGGGTTCTATGAGTGTGATGAGCTCACCTAAAATGCTCGCAAGATTGCCTCGGTTGATTTCATCGATGATGAGGATGTAGTTAGGCGCATCCTTGTCTAATGGATTCTGCTGGATTTCTTGTTCTTTTGACAGAGCATATGGAGTTTGTTGTCCCGAATATTCCAGCAATTCAGGGTCCTCTTCTCGTTCAAATTTCATCATTTTATTAAGCATTGCCCAAATGTAGGTATTGCCACCAATTTTAAGATCCGTTGGGTTCGGAGGTTTTCCATCCCGTATTGATTCATAGAATTCTTTATACTTATTCCTTAATGTTTCTTTTGATGGGGGGTTACCGACTTTTTTCCAGTATTTTTGATTTGTCAAGATAAATTGTGCTTGACTTATTTCCCCGATATTGTGCACTATGCCACTATAAAGTTTGGCAGTTCCATAATTCCCTTCTTCTTTGTATCTTTCTTCCAAAGCCTTAACAAACCTGTTAAACAAATTATCCACATGGAGTTCTAGACCTATCCTATCTATATTCTCATGGTGTGTATCAGATTGTACCTCCGTGTTTGATTCCATACTACTGGACTTCTCATTAGAAACTTGCTTAGATTGAATGCCTAAGTATTTTTTTGCGCTTTCACATATCCTCTTAAAAACTCCATCTTCGACAGGGTAATCAACTTGATTGCCTTTTGGTTTAGGTTTGATCCCCTCTACAAACTCTTCATAGCTATAACTCTGATGAAAGGTTACAAACTCGATCTGCCCTTGTTCTCTGTAATGATCAAACAAAGCCTTAGCGTAGATTCTTCGTCTTTTTTCTTCTCTTTTACTCTCATCAGTTTCATTAATCTCCTTTTGGACAGACTGAGGAATTTTATATTTGACAGAATCTCCAAATAATTTTTTTTCAATTTTTTCGTGATCTAACTTCCCTCCTGTTTCAAACTCCAAAATTTTTAACGCCTCTTCAATAGTTCTGTAAGTTTTGCCCGTCCCAGGAGGTCCATAAAGGATTTGATTTAAAGGATATTTAGAATCTGCCACTACATCTCCTCCTAATATCAAAAGTCTCTAGAAAACACCATCTATCGAATAATCGCATAAAAATCTAAACTGCACCACTGCATCCATCAATTTCTACCATTAATCAAGTCAAAATTTGACTAGCTACACATTCAAATATGCTCACTATCTAACTCCTCCCTATACCAATCCATCTCTTCTATTTTTGTCCCTTCAGCGACCAAATGAGGTCTGCCCGTTACAAGTGTATCGCTTGTGATGACACATTGATGCCCCACAAACTTTTGTTCTTGCAAGTCGGATATAATTAGGAGCAATCTGTCTGTTAACACAAGCCCAATGGCTCTCATGCCCGTTCCCTCTTGCATCGTTTGATCGATGATCATTTTTTTGGCTTTGGGAGTAAAGACAAGACAACTCCCATATCTTAAAAACTCATTTTCATATTCAATGATTGCCCGATCAAAGGCACTCTCTAACATTTTCGTATCCACATTTTCTAACACAATGCGCACGGGAATACGCCCTATAAGTTCTCTAATCAATCCACAACGCATTAAATCAGCACTTTTGACCTCTTGGGGAACACTGGGCTCTTGTGGTTAAACAATAGGCGGACGCTTGACAAACCCTATCGTATCTTGTCCTTCTTGATGGTCTTGATTATCCTTATTGTGATAAAGATTTGCAAAATGTCCAGCCAAGATAAACAAAATTTTTGAAGTGTCTATAGATATCTTCAGCTCTTTAGTCTTTCCATCTTCTTGTTGGTTGTAAGTAAAGGTGATGTTATGCCCTTCTATAATTTTAAGCAATTGTGTTTGCACGCTCATTTTAAACGAATCGTAATCACTAACTTCTATTCCTAGTTTATCTATTTCATCTAAGAATATCACGCCCTTTTGGGCTTTTTCAATTTCTTGCCCAGCATTTTGATAAAGATCAGCAAACATGCTAAGAATGTCTGCACCACGCCAGCCTTCTGGTGTAAAATGTGAGGCATCCATAATGCAATAAGGGATACCCAAATGTTTTAAAAGTGTCGTTGTCATAAAGGTCTTACCTGAACCAGAAGGACCTATCAATAGTGTATTTGTCTTGGGCATAACATTCTCATCCCCCACAAAGCGCTTATAGTGATTAGCAATGACCATACAGAGTCTTCTCTTAGCCTCTTCTTGTCCACTCACATACTGATCTAAATAGACTCTAAGCCCTTTGGCAGAACGATCATTGGGATCTACATTGATAACGGTTTCGATCTCTTTTTTAAAAGTAGCCGTTTTGGAGAAATTAGGGATTGCAACACTATTTTTGCTTGGTGAAACCTCTGTTTTTAATGGATCTCTTGTCAAGGCATATTGTAAGGCATTTAGAAGAGATTCAAAAGTCTTTCGATCGCTTTGCAGGTCAGATGTCCTAGTATGCCCTCTAAACTCTATGTCCAGCCCATTAGCCTGCTGATCGTTTAAAAAAGTTTGCAAGTCAAAAAAACGCGCACGGCAAGAGATGGTGAAACAATCATCATTTGTAACTTGATAAACAAGAGCCACATTAGCTTTATGGCGATCAAGCAAGCAGTAAGCTAAGAGTCCTAGAAAGCCCAAAGGCAAAGTAGCATTACCAGCCACAACTAATCCATCTGCATACTCTGTAGCACGGAGATCAGCAAGTAATTTTCTGTTTAACTCAAGTCGCTTTCTGTTGTAGTCATTAAGAATGCTAAGACTAGCCTCACACTTGGGATTAAGACAATAATGAAGAGCACAGTAATGATTATGGTTGTATTCTTTTTGATCTAGCTTTAGACCACTCAAACGCCCCGAACTATTAATCACATTGATGAAGTGAAATCCATACTGATAACTTAGATTTTCCCATGTGTTTTTATCTGTGCCAATCAGTTGTTTGATAGCCATGTGCTTAGGATTAAGCAGTCTCTCGTAATAAGGACGGTTACAATCATCTAGGGGGATATAACTACTCAATAATCCTACACTTGCTAACTCTAAGGCATCCTCGCAATCCTCCAATTCTAGCATTTCCTTAAAAAAATGGTAAGCCACCAAAGAACCGCTGTAGCTATGAATATTCGCTTTTTCGGGGTTATACTGGTAAACTCGTGTCTTTGTAGGTGTGTGATTGTCTGTGATAATGATATTCTCAAAAAAAATAGAATATTCTTGTAGAACACCCTCTTTCGCCATAGCTAAGCCAATACTCACTAACAAGGGTCCCAAGTTGCCATGTTTTTGCAAAATGTTCTTGTAGCTTGTCTTGAGATATTCTGGGGAGCTTTGAGAAGAACCAAATGCACATGCCATCAAACAAGACTCGTTATTAGCAATCTCATCTAAAGCCGCTAAGCTCAAACCATACCCATGGGTGTTGCGATTGGGGCTATAAACATAAACCCTACTTTCTATACCTGACTTTTTTAAAAGAGTTACTACACTGCTAGCCCCCATTAGTCCATCACAGTCATAATCACAAAACAATACAAGTGGATGCGTGTGAATTTTCTGTCTAAATTCTTTAAGCTGTCTGGCGTTGGGATTGTAAGGGTAAAGCATCAACGCATCCTTATAAAGTCAGTAAGATTAGCAGAAATCATACTACCAAATCGTAGTAAACTTAATGCCTTATTCTTTTCACACCCCAGTATCTTTATAAAACGACTTCCAAATATAAGGCTTACATATTGAGGAATGGTTTTAAAACCCGCTTGCAGAGAGATTTAGCTTATAGAGAGCTTTATCTGTACACTAAAAATTCATCCGTGTACAGTGGGCTTAATGTATAATCAACAATCTTGATACTCTCAGCTAAATATCAAGCTAAAGTTTTTTGGAGATCATCGGATGTTACAACTACTCATACTAGGATTGGCATTAGAAAGTGTAGGGATTGTTGCGTTATTAGTGTGGATCTATAAGTTGAAACAGCGGATTTCACAAACTGAAGCATCTTTGAATAGCACTAAGGAAAAATGTGAGATACTAGAAAAGAACAAGGATAGTGAATTAGAACAACAAAAAAAATATTTAGATCAAAGGCTCAAAGATGAGCAAGAAAAATATCAAATTCTACAAGACAGCAGTAAGAGGGATTTAGATCAACAAGGAAGGCATTCAAACCAGAGACTGCAAGACCAAGAAAACCATTTTAACCAAAGACTTCAAGACTGGCAAGAAAAATACCAGACCTTGCAAGAACAAATGCAAAAACAACAAGAAGACATGGGTGAGTTGACAAAGAAGCTTGTCTTAGAAGAAGTTAAAAATGAAAGTAGCGATTTACTAGATCAAAAGACCAAAGATTTCCAAGAAGCGCAAAGCGCAACTCTCAAACCCCTACAATCTGAGTTACAAAGCCTAGAAAATCTAGTCAGAAGTTTTAAAGAATATTAGATTAGCGAACAAGCCAGTTTAAAAACAGAGTTGAATTCTTTACAGAATTTAAATAAAAACTTAGCCCAAGAGGCTCAAAATCTTACAGATGCTTTAAGGGGTAGCCCACAAAAACGCGGAAGTTATGGGGAGTTATTGCTCAAAACATTGCTTGAGCGGCATAATTTTATTGAAGGCGTGCATTTTGAAGTGCAAAAGAGTATCCAAAATGACAATTCTTCTTCAGTGCGCCCAGATGTTGTGTTATATTTGCCAGATAAGCGCAGTGTGGTGATTGATTCTAAACTCAATCTAAATGACTATATGGATTTGCAAGGTGACCAAAGCAAAGATGAGAGAGTTAAGACACTTGGGAACTTAAAGAAAGCGGTTTATGAAAGTATAAAAAAGCTAGGGGAGAAAAACTACCACAACACCATACCAGATAGTGTAGCCTTCACCATCATGTACATCCCCTTAGAAGGTGTGTATTTAGAGTTGCTTGACCTTAATGCTCAAGAATTGTTAGAAAAGGCAAAAGATGCCCAAGTCATCATTGCATCGCCTAGCACGCTTATGGTAACCTTAATGTACATAGATCATTTATGGAAAAACGCAAAAATAGATGAGAATTACGAAAAGGTTATGAAAGAAATTACAAAACTAAAAAAGAACTTCGAAGAATTTTCTAAGCATATAGACGCACTAAGTAGAGATGTAAATAAAGTGCAAACGGATAAAAACAAGATTGCTAGGAGTTTTGAAAGTCTATCGGTGATATATCCCAATTCGATAGAGGAGATAACCGAAGTAGGCAGTTCTAATGATGCAAAAGATGAAAAGGACAAGAAAGATGACTAAATCAGTATTTAGCTAGTATTTATGGATATTGTAATCTGTTGTACTAAAGAATTAAAAAGATGTTTTATAAACTCTACACCCCACATAGAGCGCTTTGGTTCGTCCTCAAAACATCTTTTTTCAAGGCAAGTAGTTGAGTTGGTTGACCTTATGAGAGATGGTTTTGAAATATTGTTAAGGTGTTGACAAGATGGATGTTTGGTTACCATTGAGTGCCCGTTTCATCAAGCTATGTTTTTAAATAATAAATATTTTATTAAACACAATAATTAATATTTCAAATAGTATTTAATCTATTGTGAATTATCACTCTATCGCCCCACTCATCTAAATCAATTAAATCAATCAATCAACAATTTTCATCATCTCTGCCATTGAGCATCCTGACCGGCTGATTTCTGTAGCGATGAGGGTGTCCTGCGTTTGAGAGCTCTGCATAGGTCAGTGATACGCATAAAATCAGGGTGTGACCACTGCTCGCTTCTACAATGATTTTGTCATCAGTGATTAAGTTGTGGTCTTTAGCATATTTGTGTATTAAGTAGTCTTGACTGGCGATGTCTTGTTTTCAGTGGATACCCTTTTCATGCTCCAAATTTATTTGTGTGGTGTCTGTGGCTTTTAAACAGCGGTGGGGTTAGGCTTAGTTTTACTTTTTAAGCCCTTTTGTGCTATCCTCTAGCACACTTAAGGGTTCATCTGCAGAAGTCAGTGCAGGATTAAACTTAGTGCTATAAGCGGACAGGTTCGCGCCATCGCCCTTAAGCTCTTTAGGTATTTTGCCTTTTGTCTTTTTATAGCTTGTAAGAACCCAGTTGTTCTCGCCTTTGCCAAACCACCCTTTAGATAAGCCTACCAAATAGTAGTCATCGCCCTTTTTAAGCCATAGGGTATCCTTGCCATCCTCATTGATAAGAGTACCTTTTTGTATAATCTCCTCAATCCCACTTGCCAACTTCTCTTGCGGTGTTGTGCCCTCAAAGTCTTTAAAGTCGTTTAAATGTTTCTCAAGGATTTTAGCCAAGCCATAAGGGTTAAGGGGTTTGCCTTTAGCATCTTTCAAGCCTTTTAAGCTAGCTGCATTTGCTCCCCACACTAAATCAATATACCACTCCCCACTCTCGCCTAAGTCTGGGCGATAGAACGCCTGGGCAACTTGTCCGCATTGCATTTGTAGGAGCTTTTTCACTGCCTCTTTACCTTTGAGTGCATACTCTGCAAAGTTTTCGCCAAATTCGGGGGTTATGGTAATTTTATCTGTCAAATAAGCCTGCTTTTGGGGGTTGTGGTTGTGGTAGGGGGGTCTAGTGGGGTTAGAGTTTCAGAATTGGGTGTGTTTTTGATATTTTCGTGTTCTTTTTGAGTAACTTTTAAGTTACTTTTAAGTGAATATATGGAGGTTTCAGCTGATTTTTGGGTATTTTTGGGTACATTGCTCATGTTGATCCTTTTTTGTATGGTCTTTGATTGATTGTGTTTGAGGTCAAAGATAGAGGATTGGCGGATAGTTTTGTTTTAGGGTGTGTTAAAACTTTGGTCGGGGCTAACACACTTCCCTCAATCTCAACTTTTTTCAATCACGCCCTCCATTTTAACGAAACCTTTTTTAAATCCCCCTAACATCACACCTCTGCGGTTCTTGAGCTCCAAAATACTGTAAATGTCAATGTAGGATACTTGCTTCTTGCGGTAGTCTTTGATTTATTCTAGTAGTGAGTCCAAGATAGTATTAGCTCACACTCTGCCTTTTTGTCAACCTAATTTGTAGCCTTTTGCTTTTAATGCGTTTAACTCGGTTTTGGTGCGTTCGCTTATGTATTAATATTTCAAATAGTATTTAATCAATTATAAATTATCACTCTATTCCCCATTTTGGATGGTATAATGCACGGATGGTAAAAAGAGGATGTACGCCAATATGGTGGTCGCATGTGGCGGTCTTGCCGTTAAAATTGGGGGGGGGGGGGGGGGGGGGGGGGTAGGTTGTGGCGTGTGTGCTCTCTTAAAAGATTTTTATCCATACCCCTTGTTTTAGGCGTGGTGTTTGCTGATGTGCGCGATGGGTTTTTTGTAGGGGGCGGCTAGGTTTGACAAATGTGAGCCCCTCTTATGAAGCACCACAGCACAATGCCTCTAATCCCTCTGATACCCAAGCTTTTGCCTTGCAACAGCAACTCAACGCCGATATTGACAAGCTTGTTGCCAATCTCAATAGCATAGCGATCAAAGCCATAGAGAATGCCTTGAAGAACAATAAGGAGACCTATAGGGCACAAAACAATCAGGTTTCTACTACAGGGGATGTAAACAACCTCGATCCGTTATCCACTCCGCTTTTAAATGGGCTTGAAAGCCAGGACAACACTTTGGAGCAGGCCATTGCACAAAAGATTGGAGCACTGGATGCGATGATAGCTAACAAACAGATTCCAGATACTCCAGAAATCCAGCAAGCCAGCACCGAGTATGCCAACATTCTAAAAGCCCTGCAAGAGGGATCTAAAAATTTAATCCATGAGATCAATGAGGCGATCGATGCCTATAATAAGGCATTAGATGAAGCCAAAGCTACCTACAAGAGCGCTCTTGAAAAACACCAACAAACCGCACAAGAAAACACCCAGTATCAGCAAAAAGAACGGGCTTATGATCAACAAAAGCAGCAATATAGTAAAGCTTCAGGAGTTGTCAATGATTACAACCAAACGCTAGACCACCTGATTCAAAACATCCGCGAGTATGTGCCCCAATATAACAATCAAGGAAACCAGATAAGCAAGCCCCCTTCATGGCAGGCTTTCTTGAATAATCTTAAATCCATTAGTGGCAATCTTGATGCGATCAATGCAATGATTAGCGCCAATAAAGCGATACTGACAATGCCCTGGAACCCCCAAGAATTTAGCCAATACCAGCAAGATGGTTACCACGAAGCTCAAGGTAGCGCGTGCAGGGTGGATCAAAGTGCTGCTCAAGCTGCTGGTGGGTGGGGGCAGTATTTTATAAATTGCATACAAAACATGGTGCCCAAACTAAATCAAGGAATACTGCCCACCAATCCATACCAGCTCATAGAAGTCCAGTCATGGTTCTACCAAAAAGCGGTGTTGATCTCTGATTTGAAAAAGATCAGGAGCTATAATGAAAACACCATTCAGAATGCTGAAGAGGGACTGATCAATGCATACCAATCTTACTTAAATACTCTTAGCACCTCTAGTTTTCCCACTCCTGGGCGAGCACACAACCCTTATCCAACTCCCACACCCCCGGGCAAACCTCCTCCCCTATTAGTCCACTCCCCAACCCAAAATTTAGTTACAAATTTAGTTTTGCCAAGATTGCAAGTTTAAATGTTCCTCAATTTGCCACCCGTCCCAATTTATCAGGCATGGTGCATGCCTTTAGCAATGCCTTTTACCATGACATGGGCATCAATGGTAGTCTGGTGGCTAGCTACCAGCACTTTTTTAGCCAACATCTAGGGTTTTCCTTAGATGCTTTCCTAGGTTATGGCTATATACGCAGCCCTATTTATAGCCGCCTCTCATTCTTCAAAAACCTCCAAGACATCCAAATAGATGTCGGGGGGAATTTGATCTATGACTTCAATGTGCCTAAAAACTACCAATCTCCCTTGTTTTATGGAATGTTTGCAGGTGTACAGGGAGGTAGCACCAACTTTGTGTTAGGTGCTGGGGATAAAAGTCTATGGCGCGCCTCTTACAATTTAGATGTGGACTTAGGTTTTAGGTTTCAGTTTTCAACAAATATCATCAAATGGGGAGTTGACATCCCTTTGATCCCCCATGAACTCAACTGGCAGGTAGATTCTACTCATCTGCAATTAGATCAAAATGCCAAAGACATCGGGATTTTCATGACCTATGAAAAATTGATCTTTTAAGGAGTATTGGTGAGGCTATAGACTTATTACAGAGGGGGCAGATGTTGCAACAGATTCTAGTCTAAAATAAACTTGAATGGCATTTAAGCCCATAGGTGTTGTATCCGTGCTCCCTGTGCACCCGCTACTATCTCTCAAATGCGTTGTGTGTGCCCTTGTATGGCTCTTGCGCTCTTCCAAGCGTGTGCGCTTCTAGAGCGTGTTGTCTTCCGTGGCGATGAGCCTAAGCGCGCCCTGATCCTTGTAAGTTTGCCCCCCTGCCCCCCTCTTGGGGGCGCAAAGCTTAAGCACCCTTGGGCTTTAGCCTCTCTAAATTGCTTTTTAGCAATTTCATATTCTTTAGACTTCTCCACCCCAATAAAATCTAAACCCAAGTTTGCACACGCCACCCTGTGCTCCCACTCCCACAAAAAACAATCTAACACCACGCCCCACTAGGCACAATGGCTAAGCAATGCTCTAATATTTCTACAGGCTTTTGGGCGGCGTGGTGTTTGTACTTGGGGTTCATATAGATATGCTTGTATCCATAGCCATACCACTCTTTAGGGATTAGCTCCCCTTTAACGCCCGTTATCTGTCTTTTCAACAGCGCCTTTTAACCCTTGCTAAAATACTCTTATAGTAATATCTTAGAACTATATTTAAAGTGCAATTCATGTAAAAAGGCTTTTGGTGCAAAAATACATTTTAAAAAGTAAAAACACAAATGTATTAAGTTTTAGTGTGGATAAAGCACAAAAAAATTTAGACATCGCCACGCTTGAAGTGTTAGCCCCCCGCTTGCTCCCTATAAGCCTTCAAGGAGCAGGCAAACAAAATTTAAAAGAACACCTAATCAAATGGATTAAAGCGCGCCAAATCCCTAAACACCGCCAATTCATGCCTGAAATTCTTAATACCCTAGGCGCTGACATTAACGACCCCCTATCTTACGCTAAAGTGGGACTTGCTTTATCGCTCAACGACAGCTTTTGGATTGTGCCAAGTGGGAGTAACTACCTATGGCAAGATTTTAACCTCTACGATCACCCCTTTAATACAGCTGTAAGTTTGACCGCACTCACAGGACAAAGCACAGAAACCAAATTACCAACAAGCGGGTTAAAGCTTTCTCCCGAACTCACCACAAATGGCATGCTTAAGAAGTGTTGGCACAAAGACACAACGGGAGAAATCATACTCATTAAAGGGCAAATAGGCACAGAGAGCTATTCCGAACACTACATCGCCCAAGTCGCTAAGGCAATGGGGCTAAATGCTCTTTTTTACGATTTAGACAAGCAACATGGCGAAATTGTTTGCACTTGCAAGCTTTTCACGAGCGAACAAATCGGCTTTGTGCCTATCTTAGAGTGTATAGACTACCCTAAATACCAACGCTTACAACACGACCCCAAAGCCCGCCTTTGTATGCTGGCTCAGGTGTTGGGGCAAGAGTTTGTAGAAGATTTATTGCTCTTTGATGCCTTGGTGTTTAACACAGACCGCCACTTAGGCAATTTTGGGATGTTGTTAGACAACGACACAAACACTTTTGCTAAACCCGCCCCTATCTTTGACAATGGCATGGCATTTTTGGGGCAAATGAGCGAGAGTGAGTTAGACAACATCCCCGCCTTCTTTGCAAGTGTGGATAGTGCGCTAGACTTGAAATTTGACACACAGATTAAATTAGTGGTGCGCCCCCGCCACATCCCCCTATTAGAAAGACTTAAGGATTTTACCTTCACACACCACTCGCAATATAACCTACCCGAAAAGTGGTTACGAGCAGGAGAAACGATGCTAAGAGTAAGAGGTCAAGAGATCATTAAAACGATTAAAGGAGTTTAATGGCGGTTGTTGCCTATATCCGTGTTTCTACCGACAAGCAAGACATGCACAGCCAAGACCACGCCATAGAAATGCACGCTAAAAAGCTTGGGCTAAAAATTGATGAGACCATTGCCATTGAGATGAGTAGCACGAAAACCCAAGCTAAAAGACGCATTGAAGAATTGAAAGTAAAGCTACAAAAGGGTGACACGCTCATTGCCACTGAGATTAGCCGTATCGGGCGCACCATGCACGAAATCATTAATTTACTCTTAGAGTTAGACAAAAAGGGCGTGTCTTTTATTTTTATTAGGCAGCCTGAGCTTTCTAATGTTAATTCCGCCACTTCCAAGTTACTGCTAGCCATTTATGCTTATTTAGCCGAAACCGAGCGCACACTCATTAGTGAGCGCACCAAAGCGGGACTGCAAGCCTTAAAGGCTAAGGGTGTCAAGCTGGGTTGGCAAAAGGGGCGGTTAAGAAAGCACCCGCAACTTGATCCACACTTAGACTACATCCGCATCTTGCGCTCTAAGGGCTTAAGCTATATGGCGATTTATAAGCTCTTAGAAATCCAGAATAAAAGTGTGTATAGTGGATTTGTCAAGTGGTGCAAACGGCGGGGGCTGTGAATAAAATATAATAATGGTGGGCATTAAGGCATTTGCGCTAAAATCCGCCCATGCCTAAGTGGATATGGGAGCACACTTTCTTTAAGAACATGGACTTTGTCTATGAGAGCATAGACATGTCTAACCTGTTTGTAAAAATCCACAAGTTGAATCAAGTGGCACACAATGTGGAGATTTTGGCAGAGGTGTTAAGCGATGAGCTGATTTACTCATTTCTTATTGAAGCAGAGAAGTTAAATAGGGCATCGCTGTATGCATCCTTTGAGCACATCTTAAACAATCCCACAGCCACAAGCTCCAAACAAATAAAACCTACCGACAGCCTTGCTATGTTGTTGCATAATACAAGAGAGGACACCACACAATGGGACAAAGAGAGGCTTTTAGCGTGTCATAGGGGCTTACTCATTTCACCCAAATACGGCTTATGGCCCATTGACATCGGGGCTTACCGCAAAGATCTATATGGGCGTATGCAAGTGGTGTCTGTGCGTGGGAACAAGGAAAGCATACACTACATCGCCCCGCCTGCTAAGGATTTAGAAGGGCTCATGCAAGCCTTCTTGCACTTTGCAAACCACAAAGAAGGCACGCCAGAAAAGCAAATTGCCCACGCCTTTTTAACTCATTTAATCTTTGTGCTGATCCATCCCTTTGACGATGGCAATGGGCGTATGGCAAGGCTGATTCATTACAATCTACTAGCCCACTCAAAAGTTTTTAGCACAGGCTACTATGGGTTATCGCTAGGCATTTATAAGACCCGCAAAGATTACTACGACACTCTTGACATTCTAAACAAGCAACAGCACAACAACCTAACAGAGTGGGTTAAATATGGTGTCAAAAGCCTAGAAGTGGGGATAGATTTGATTTATCAACAAGCGGGCTTAATCATGTTCAAAGAGTGTATTTTAAAACGATTTAGCCAAGAATTGAACGCAAACCAAGTCCAAATCCTTAACTCTTTATTCGCAAGACATTTAAAGAGTTTAAGGGGGGATTGTGTTGGCACCGCCTTAAAGGCCATCACAAACGAGATAGGGCCCGACATTTTGCGTTTAAGGGATTTAGGGATACTCAAAGAAGTGGCTGAAAAACGCTTTGAGTTGGATTTTTCTATGGCTAAGAGAGTCAATGCTTGCTAAGAATATTTTTAAATAGGGTTTTAGTTCAAATCTTCAATAAAATTTTCTAAGTTTCCTTGTTTGGCATACTCTAAACTTTGTTTTTGGCAACGCTCTAAAAAGTGTGCAAAATCCCTATAATCGCCTTGAGTTTGGCAACTTTCTAAAAGACTCAAATACTCTTGGCGTTGTTGTTCCAAAATCAAGGGCGGGATCAAGTCATTTTGTAAGGTTTGAAAAGTCATCACAAGCCTCCCTGTGCGCCCATTGCCATCCATAAAGGGGTGTATGCTTTCAAATGCCGTATAAAACATCGCGATTTGGGTTAAATCAAGAGTACTTGGGGTTTGGAACAATAGATTTTCTAATTTTTGGGCGACAAGATGCGGGGGAGTAGGGGCAAAATTTGCACCCGCCACAATGACTTCAGCCATGCGGTAAGCCCCGATAGGTTTAGAAACAAACTGCGGGGTGATCTCTAAAGCACTTTTAAACAATAAATAGTGTAAGTCTTTAATCAAGGCTATGCTTAAAGGTGTTTTTTTATCACTTTCATACAAAATTAAATCATAGGCTTTGGCAAAGCCTAAAATGATGAGTTGTTCGTGTAGGGGCTTATTGTGCGCTGTGAGTCCCTTTGTTAAGAGTGTGTGGGTTTGCTCTAAAGACAGACTAAGCCCTTCTAGGGCGTTGCTGTGGTGTGTGAGGGCAACCCTTAGAGCGGTGAAAAGATTTTCTCTTTGCAGAGAGGATAAACTGCTTAGTTTAAGTGCCATGTGGTCTTTTTGTCAATTGCAACTAAAGCTAAATTATAAACATATTCACAGCATTTTCATTTTTATAAACAACCCTTGCACCTTTTTTGATTTTATTCTTAAGTGTGGCGACCCTTTTATAGGCATTGCCCACCACAATGAATTTTGTTTCAAAATCCTTAGCACAACTGCAAAACACCCTATCTTGACAACCAATCTCCTTAACAAACAGATAAAAGTCTTGCTCTTGTAAGACCAAATCCGTAGATTCAAGCGTGCTTTTAATCCATGGAACATGATCTAAACGCTTGCGCTGTAGCAACCTTAATAAACTTCCTGCTGTCAAATAAAGCTTTTTAGTCAAAAGGGCTTCAACACTAGAAGGGAGTTTAGGGCTATAATCCAAACAAATGTCTTTTAAATGAAAGATTTTTAACCAATCTTTTACCGCCTGTCGTGTAGTGTCTATAGATGTGCCACTTATTCTCATGTGAGTTCTTTTTGCCTTTTACGGATGATAACATGCCTTCAGTTAAGGCTTGTTTTTAGTGTTTTTGGGTATATATCTTGCGTGGCAAGTTGGGAGAGGAACATCTCTCTTGTTAAAGGTGTAGTGAGTATATTTACCCCTTTCTTGCTTCTCTTTGTTTTAAACGCGATGCGCTAAGATACCCCCATGACAATTTCTATCTTTTGCAACACAACATCTGTCGGCACGCTTGAGATATGGGCTAAGGGGCTGAAAGAAACCTATCAATTCACCTACAGCCCCAAGTGGTTGCAACAAGGTTTTAGCCTAGACCCTGCTTTGCCTTTTTGTGAGACTCCCACACTCTCCACAACTTTGTGGGGGTGTTTTACTGATACTTGCCCCGATCGCTGGGGGCGGTTTGTGCAAAGAGGCAAGCAAGGGCTTTTAAGCCCAAGTGCCTATTTGCTAGGGGTGAGTGATTTTTTTAGGCTCGGGGCGTTGCGCTGCTTTGTGGGTAATGCGTTTATCAGCAACACAAGCCAAATCCCTAAACCTATTCACTTACAAGACTTGCAAAGGGCTTGTGTCAAGCTAGAGCAAGGGCAAGCAAGCCAAGCCGACTTTCAAAAACTTCTTGCCCCATCGGGGAGCTTAGGGGGAGCTAGACCTAAAGCAAGTGTCGTCAAAGACAATGTGCTCTACATCGCTAAATTTTCTTCTATCAAAGACAAAGACACACAAGTTGTCGCGTGTGAGCAGACCATGCTAGAAGTAGCGCGCCTTGCAGGAATCAACACTTGTGAGAGCCACTTACTACACACAGACATGGGGGCGGTGTTGTTGGTCAAACGCTTTGATAGAGAGAATAATGAGCGCATCCCCTATATGTCTGCCTTGACACTCTTAAGCGCACAAGATGAACTCAACCAAGATTATTGCAATCTCGCTAAAAAGCTTGAAGCCCAAGACCGATTAGAGCTTTTTAGGCGTATGGTCTTTAATGGGTTGTTTGGCAATTGCGATGACCATTTAAAAAACCATGGTTTGCTTTACCAAAAAGGCAAGTGGCGCTTAAGCCCCGCCTTTGATCTCACGCCCGACCCTAAAGACTTTGCCAAACAAACCCACGCTTTGTGCTTTGCTCCCGATAAATACTTGCCTTCTTTGCTTTTATTTGAGCGCATTAAAGGGGAGTTTGGGGTGAGTGAAAGTCAATTTCAAGCAATTTTAGCGGACATGCTAAAGGCGCAAGAGAGCTTTGAAAGTCTTGCCAAGAAAAACAAAGTGAGCGCAAAGAATCTTGCTAAATTGCGCCACAATTACGCGCATGCAGAGTTTGAGAGTCTGCGAAAAAGGATGAAAAGGGGTAAGATAAAAAATGGAGCTAGAAAGTGTCAAAGCCTAGAGCAATGTCTAGAGCAGGGTTAAAGCCCTAGCGTAGGCTTTGTCTATGATCTTTTCTTTTCTATGTGTCAGCACCACTTTTAAGAAGTCCTTGTGTAAGTTAGAGATAAAGGGCGTGTTGTCAATGGTAGAATGGATTTTAATCATGTCCATTTTGGGGGCGAGTTTGACAAGGGTGTTTAGGCAGTCCTTGTTTTCAGTGGTTGTTAAGAAATTGTGGTAATTGAGTTTTTTATCATGGTCGTCTTTGAGCATAGAGCAGGGATAGCTATAAATGCGTGCATTTAATTCTTGCTTGTCGCTTAGGGTTTGTTGCATATGAGCGGCATCGCTTTGGGGGTATAGACACGAGCCACAATCAAAAATGGGTGCAATGGAGTAGCTGTGTGTGCTTAAGTCTTTGATAAACCCCCAATTGCCATTGTGCCGATCAAAGTTGCCTATCAAAGTATCGGCAATGAACATCTCCCAAAAGTGTGCTTTTAAAGCTGTGTTCTCCACAATGCCTTGTTGCTCTATGGCAAGCAACACCCCGCTTAAGGTCGTGTCCTTGCCCCCACTCTCTAGGGCTAAAATGCCATTTTTCACCGAGAGAAAATCCACAAAAATCTCGGTGTCGCTTGTAAAGTCTTTGCACGCCACGACTACTTTATCTAAGTAAGTCCCAAGCATTGTTTCTTGCACCCTTAAGCCTAAAGACTTAATAATGTGGCACGCGATGTATTCGCAAAAACAAGCGTGGGTGTAGGTCATTTCAAGGTTTTTAGTGGGCTTGACTTTAGGCGGAAATTTCAGCATATAGCGGGCGTTGTTGAAAAATATGGCGATTTTATTGCCATTGGCCCCGTCATAGAATTTTGTTTTATCTTGGGGGTAGGGGGTGAAGTCTAAAGGGGGGTTTGCGCCTTGCATAGTGAGCCTATTTAAGTTTTATGCTTGGTGTAGGGGCAAATATGTGCGCTTAGTTGCGCTTTATTAGTGTTGCCTGCAGCGACAAACACCACAAGGTCCTCAAAGTCTTTTTCAAAATTTGTGGTATCCACCCCGTTAGCTTCTAAGAAATGGACGGCAAGGTAAATGGCAGAGCGTTTATTGCCATCGGCAAAGGGGTGAAACTTAATGCATGCAAACATCAAATGGGCGCATTTGTCCTCAAGCGTGGGGTAGTAGGTGTCGTTTTGGATATTCTCTAGTGCGCTTCCTAAATAACCGACCCGCTCAACACTATAACCCTTTAACCCTTGTGTGAGTCCTAATATTTCATCGTGCAAAATGATGGCTTCTTCTAAGGCGAGATAAAACATTACTTTTGCGCTAACCTTTGATAGACCGCCAACACTTCAGGGTCTTTGAGCTTGCTTTGGCATTTTTCTCTCACCGCCTTAAACAGGGCATCCCTTGCGCTCTGGTTGGGTGTGGTTGGCATGTCTTTGTTTGGTGGCATTAAAACTCCTTGACAATAACTTAAGGGCAACGCTTGCTACAATCCTCAATCACCTCAATGGTTTTTTTCATCACTCCTAAGTTTTGGTACAAATCCCTATCCCCAATGATATAAAATTCTTCTTTGGCTCTTGTGGCGGCGACATTGACAATGTTAGGCTCACCTACCGCCCAAGCCGCCGCCCCCTTAGAGTTTTCATCAGCCCCTAGAACAAAATATACAATCTTGGCTTCTTTGCCTTGAAAAGTATGTACCGTGCCGACATCTCTTTTATGTTTAAAACCCAAATCCTTTAAAGACTCTGCAAGCTTAAAGGCAACATTTCTAAAAGGTGAAATCACATAAATCGCGTCTTTGTTTTCTTTGTCTTTAATGCCCTCTGGGGTTGCTTTCAGTTCTTGGTTTTCTTGCAATTTTGCTCCAATCAGCCCTTTTAAAAAATTTGCTTGCTCTGGCACAAATTTATTGTCAGCACGCCCCTTGACATCGTAAAACTGCGCTTTGCCATGAGCTTTATCTTTGCCCTGCACCATTAGCCCATCGTAAGAAATAGCGTTGGATATATCAAACATAGGGCTGTTGCAACGCCTATGCACCCATAAGGGGATACCAATATAACTCTTGTCTTGTTTTTGGTAACCATAGGGACTGATATAGTCCGTGATGCTTTGCACAGAAGTTTCATAGCTTAAAAAGTGTTCTGTTACATTGTATTTTCTAGCAATGAGATTGAGTAGACTTGGGTGCAAGGTAAGCACGGGTTTAATTTGTGAAGGATCGCCCACAGCCATGACTTTTTGGCTTCTAAAGAGCGCGCCCACACAACTTTGGGGCACAGCCTGCCCCGCTTCATCGATAAAAAGATTGCCGATAAAATCTGTTTCTTTACCCAAAGCATTGAACATGCGCTGAAAACTGGCAAAAGTGGTGCTGATGACAGGGATGGCTAGATTGATCCAATGAAAAGCCCCTTTTAATAATTCTTTGCCATTTTCTTTATCTTTGAGCTTATAGGCATTGCCCCATATATCTTTAGCATTTTTAAGATTGTCTAAATTATCTAGTAAAAATTGCTTTTTCACCCCTAGAGCCAACAAAAAGAGTTGGCTTTGTAATTTTCTAAAGTCGGCATTAAACCAAGGGTTAGATTTTTGCAAATCCTCATAGGACAAAGAAAAATCTAGGGGTTTAATGATGGTGTCTTGGGTGTTTGACAAATGGGTTATTCTTTGTTCTAAATTCTCTAAATCCTTGTTGCTTTGACTGACAAACCGATTAAAATTTTCTTGTAGGCTTTGTTGCTCTTGGTCTATGTTTAAAGCTTGTAGCCGTTGTAATTCTGTAGCAAGCCGGCTATAATGTGCGCGACTCTCACCTTTTTGCTGGTTCAAGGCATCTAGTTGCGTGAGGATTTGTTGCTCTCTTTCACTATATGATCTAAAGCTAGAGGTTCCTAAAACCCGAGCAAAAAAGCCGGGTTTATTAGACTCTAAAACTCGCTTTTCTTCTTCCAAAGTTTGCAAACCCCTATCTATACCAGTCAAATGTGTTTGGACTTGCCCCATTTCTTTTGTTAAGGCTTGCTTTTTCGTTTCTATATTGGTTCTATTATGCTCTAACTCATAGAGTTTTGCATCCAATTCATTCTTTCTTCTAGTTTTAGCGCTTTCAAAGTCTTTAGTTTTGGCTATGTATTCTTGTTGCAAATGGCTTAACTCGGTCAAGCTCTGGCTATACGCTTGCATCTTTTGACGCTTCTTGTCTACATGGTGGTAGAGAGCTAAAAAAGCTTTGTAAATGTCAAAACAATCTTGCCTGGTGTCTTTATCATCATCTTGAAAATCTAGAATGTCTAAAAAATCTATATCAACGGGAAAATGCGCTTTAATATAAGCTTTGAGCCATGTTTGGCATGTATGCTTTAAATCCTGTTTATTTTGCAAATCCTGCAGAGTTTCTACCATTGCTTCTATTTTTTCTAATAGTTTTTTGACGTTGGCGGATGCCCCGCCTTCAAGCGCAAACAACCCCCAGTTTTGTTCTCCCTCATCGTCTTTTATTTCATTGTTAGCCACTTTTGAAAAGTAGTCTATCTTTTCTGCCAACTCTTTAAACTCGTTTGCAATTTCTTTGCTTTTAGGCAACTCTTTGACAATATTTTGCACCGCTCCATTGTTAGAGCTAGCTACTAAGATGTTTTTATCCGCTATATTCTCAGGCAAAAGACCCAACTCAGCCATCTCCGTTTTAGACAACTTGCAATTAACATGGCTTTTAATGGTCTTATCTTTTAATTGCACAATCTCATAGGCTTGGCGCACCACAAGCTCAGCAAAAACATCCTTTAAGAGCGTGGTTTTGCCCGTGCCCGGCGGTCCATTGACACTTCTTAAAGGTTCATTGTTTTCATCTAGGGCAATGTTTAAAGCCACTTGTTGCATGAAAGAGAGGGCGTATTTGCTGTCCGCCACAAAACGCCCCAAAGGGTAGTTTTTAGGGGCTAAGATTTCGTGAAACAAACTAGGGTTAAAGTTAGGTGAGTTACTTTCGCTGTCACAATTCTTTTTGGCTTTATTGGATTCACTGAAGTAAGTGGTGAGATTTTTATTGTTTAGACTCTTGGCTATCTGTAGATCTTTGATAAAAAAAGAATGTAAATTAGTGAGTTCTGTGTCTATATTTTTGAGCAAAACAAATCTAAAATTGTCCTTATCCACTTTATATTTTTTGCAGAGATCTAGAAAGGTTGCATCAAATCCTTGCTCCTCAAATTGTATCTGCAATGCATGCTTAAGCTCTTTTTCATGGGCTTGCATGTCTTCTGTAAGATCCCCATTTTCACGCACATAAGCACTCATTGTGTAAAAAGTCTTGTCTTCTACAAAACTTAAGTCTTTGTCAAACACAAGAGCCAAACTGAACTTATCACCTTTAACGATGTCGTCATTGTCATCCTCAGCCTGGATGTTGTATTTTTCTCTAAAAATTTGCACGATTTCCTCAAAGGCAAAAATCCCAAAGTAACACACAAGCCCCATTTTCCTATCGTCTTGTATTTTTTGTCTATCTTTAAATGCTTGTAGCTCGTTTAAAAAATATTGCTTGTAGTCTTTTTGATCGGGCAACTCAAAGTCAAGTGTGCCAAGGGGTTTTAGTTTCTTGTCTCTTTTATCAATGTCCCCCTCCCCCAAATGCTCCACAATAGTGTAGGCATCTAAGATGTTTTCTTTGAGATTTTGTGCCATTGTTTAGCCCTAATCTAGTTTTTATAGTTTTAATGGAGATTATAACAAATGCTTACTAATGCTTAAGCTCTAACTCTATCCAGCTATGGCTTGGCACACTTGAGAGAGATTTTAGTTTGTAGCGGGTGTCAATCACAACACTACAACATAAATACAACATAGCACCATACTTTGCAACACCGCACTATACAACAATGTAAAATAATGGTAATCACAATAAATGACATTAAAATACAATACTTTACAACAAAACACCTAAAAATAATTAAATTTTGTTTTAAATACTTGTATTATAAATATAATATTGTAAAATACAATAATTTACAATACTAATATTGTATTGTGTAGTGATAAAAAACCTCAAAATCCGCCCATAAGACACAAGTAGTCTCAAGCAATGGGCTTAAAGTATCTATTCGCTTTCACTCTTTCTAAGCAAGTCTTTAGTGTAAAACCCTTCTTTCTCTCTTTTAAGTCGTGCCAACTCTTGCGTGTTATAAGAGATCGCCCTTTGTCCCCCGAACTCTTTAAGCCCGATTAAAGTCCCAAAATACTTTTTCATAAAGGGGTTTGCCTTTTCACAAAAACGTATTAAATATTCTAGCTCAGGGTTAGGGTTTGTGAGTTGCGTAAAAAACAACCACTCTTCAACAGCATCTATAAATTCTGTCGTGTCCTTTTCAATCTCTTTTAATTTAGCTTGCAGGGCTTGATATTTATCTTGTAAGTCTTGGTGTTCTTGCTTGATCTGTGCGAGTGTTAAATACTCCTTACTTGAGATAAACATCCCTTGCTCGGGGGTTTCTACCTTTGGCTCTATGATTTCATAAATAAATCTTTGGAAGCGCATTAAATTTTCTTTACTCAAAGACTCAGAGTAGCGGGCGAGTTGCTTGCCGCTTTTTAACTCCAAGGTGAAAAACCACACTTCCCAAGCGGTGGGTTTGATTTTATTGTATTCTAAGAGCACAAAGTCTGTAGCACGGGCGATTTTGCCAATCAATCGGGTGATTTGGCTGTGCTTGGTGTCTTCATAGACATTAAACACCATTTTTAAACAGGCATTGTCCCTTCTAGGGAAGAACCCCCTTGTGCGCTCCGTCTTTGTGTATTTGCGGGCATATGTCCGTGCATAGAGTCTTTCAAAGCAATGCAATCCCTTAGCACTACGAAACCCCTCCTTGCCCTTTGGGGGTGTGAAAAGATCGAATCTGTAATCCACTTTGACCCCGGGCTCTTCGGGGTAATGTTTGTTGCGCCCCCGGCACACAATCACAGATAAGAAAAGATTTGCTTGTTGTTTGGGGGGTATTTCTCCTAACAAAATCAACCTTTAAAATGTTTAAAATGTTTATACGTAAAAACTTTATAAAAATCAAGGCACACACCCGAAGCTTGTACTGAGAGAAAAACAAGCTATCTGTTTATACACTAAGAAACCGATAAGCAAAAATACTCTACCATGCCTGTGTTCTTGAAAAAAATGAAAGGGTCAAGGATGCAAGAAGTGGCAAAAATGGGATACTACGAGTTTAGAGAGTTTTTGGTTTCTAAAGGTGTGCGCCACGACTTAGAAAAGCGCATCAGCACACGCCTTTTTAACAATTATGGCTTGTTACCTAAAAGTTATGCTCTTGACTTCGAGAATGAGAGACTAGCCTACTCTAAAATCTTATTAAAAAAACAAGGATGGCAAAAAGGCTCTAAAGCTTGGGATTTTCCTAAACAAGAAGAGCAAGTGCAAGTTTTGCCACTTGACTTTAGCCAAATCGCTAAGGATTGTGGAGATTATCTTTTCTTTCCCCAAATTTGCCAAGAACGGCAAAGCAAAGAGCCTAAGCAAGTGTTTGCCAACCATGCCGAGATTAAAAATTTCTTATGTGGGTGTTTTTCTTTCGCCCACGCTAAGCAAATCCGCAAACACATAGACAAACATGGTGCCCAAGGCGATTTTGGGGGCTTGTTTGGCAACTCAGGTGATTTACATATCCCCTTTGAAGCGTTTAAATGGGATTTGCTTGAAGCTTTTAAGGGTAATGATTGGGAGTTGCAAAGGGCATTTTGCAAATTGCAACCCTACTTAGTGGGAGAAATCTTGCTCTTTGAAATCACAAAAGACACAAACACCCCCCAAAGATTTTTGTCTAAAGACTCTGTGGAAAACATTTGCAAGACACTTAAACAACAGGAAATGCAAGAGAGAAACAACCTCACACATTTAGTGCATATCTTGTGCCAAACCCCCTTGAAGTCGCCCCTTTTACAGCCAAAAACAAGACTGATGCGCCTTTACTTAGAAAAAGGCTGTGGGGTTTTAGAGCTAAACGCCTCGTTTGCACTAGACAGAGCTTTGCAACGCACAGAGATCGCTTTTACAAGTGTCCCTATCAACATAGATGGCACACACCGCTATTATTTTCCTCTTGTCTTTAGATTATGGGCTTTAGAACGCTTGCAAGAGCTGTTTAAAAGAGAGCATAAAGGCACCTTAGCAGCTTTATTGTCAAGACTAAGACCCCCTCACTTCTCTATGTTATGCCGTTTTGGGCGTTTTGAGCGGGAGAGATGGCACTCTTGTTTTTATGCCATGCTCGAGCATTTACAACTCCCCTTACACATAGCAAGAATAGAGGGGGCGTGGCAAGCAGATCGCGTGTTAGGGTTCCCCCCTTTTGCACTCTTGTTAAACGACAAGCCCACGCTCTCTAGAGATATTAATTTTTTTCTACAAGGAGGCAGACACAACACTCTCCCCCTTCTTCAAAGAAGCGAAAGATTTGAAACAAAGACTCCCAGAGAAGAGAGATTGAAGCACACCAGCGAGGGGGATAGAATGACGGCTATGGTGCATGGCGGGGCAATTGACATGGATTGCCAAGAGGAAGTGCCAGACACACAACCCTTGCTCTACACCCCAGAAACCCTCATGGGCTTTTTAAATGAAGTGAGCGGACAAGAAAAGGCAAAACATGCCCTATGTATCGCCATCAGCGAACACCACGCCCGTTCTTTGGGGCAATCCAGCCTAGAGAAAACCAACTTGCTTTTAATCGGGCCCTCGGGCAGTGGCAAGACCTTTATGACAACCACACTCTTAAAAAACCTAGACATCCCCCACTACATCGCAGACGCTTCAAGCTTAACCCCCACAGGGTGGCGGGGCGAAGAGGTGCAAAGCATTTTCATTGGGCTTTACATCAATGCGGACAAAGACATAGAAAAAGCCCAAAAAGGGGTGATTTTCTTAGATGAAGTGGATAAGTTGGGCTTAGAGGTGACCGACCAGCAATTTAAAAGTTTGGTGCAAACCGAACTTCTAAAACTCATGGAGGGGCACACCATCACCTTTGAGCACAATAAACAGAGCATCACCATGAAAACCGATGGAATTTTGTTTGTCTTTGCCGGGCATTTTAAGGACTTGTATGCCAACAACACAGGCAAAAATGCAGAGCAATCCCAAAACCCCATCGGCTTTACACAAAACCCCGCTCCCACTATGCCCTACAATAAAGCCCTAGAAGAGGTGAATAGCAAGGATTTACAACGCTGTGGGCTGTTTAGAGAGTTTGTCGGACGGATTGGCTTAAGGGTGGTTTTAGAACCCATAAACCCCCAAATGCTCGCCGATGCCATCATAAACGAGCTAAAGCCCTTTCGCAAACATTTCCAAAGACATGGCAGTGATTTAGAGATAGACAATGGGGCTAGAGAAACTCTCATCGTCCAGGCCATGCAAGAGGAAACGGGCATGCGTGCCATCAAAACCCTTCTAGCCCAAACCATCCACTACCTAAGATTTGACATGAAGGCGTGGGAGGGGTTTGTGTGTGTTGTCACGGAAGAAACGCTAAAAGGCAAAGGGGCAACAAAACGCCCACTAACTTCCCCCACAACTAAGCCAAATGTTTGAACAAGAAAAAGCCACACTCTCTAGGCTTGGATTTTTAAACGGCTTATGTTGCCACAAAATGCTGTGGTTAGAAACGCACATGCCTCAAACACTGAGTGCATTGAACACAGAAGAGAAAAGGAATTTGCGCCAAGAAATGGAGGTGCTTAGGGCGGCGCAAGGCTTGTTTGTGGGGGGTAAAGAAGTGGCACAACATCAAGACAAAGACGCACAAGTGCTTGAAACGCAAGAGTTGTTGCGTCAAGGGCATAGCGTGCTTTACGGGGCAACTTTTCAATACGGGAATTTATGCCTGTATGTGGATATTTTAGAGATTGTACGCGACAAGAGCGGGGCGCTTATGGGCGTGGTGCTCTATGGGGTGAGTAAGCACGCGAGCCTTTGCACACAAGGCGGGCATCCAACCCTACAAACGCATTTATGGGATTTGGCAGCACAATGCTATGTCTTGCAAAGCTTGGGCTACAACATTTGCGATGCGTGTTTGCTGTGTCTTAATGACAACTACACCCGGCACGGGGCACTAGACTCCACACAACTCTTTTTAAAAAGCTCATTTTTGGAAGCAATAGCACCTTTACAAAAGAAAATCCCCGAACTTTTAGCGCAAATGTCTCAAGTGCTGGCAAGCCCCACAGAACCTAAAATAGACATCGGTAGGCATTGCATACACCCCCACAAGTGCCGTGCTAAAACATATTGCTGGGAGAAACAAAGAAAAATCGTGGGGTTTGAACACATCTTTGCAATCCCACAGATTTCTTTTAAAACAGCCATGCCCTTGTACCAAAGAGGGAGAGTCTTTTTTAGGAATTTGAGTAAAAAAGATTTAGCGGTGTTTAATTGGCGGCAACAAATGCAAATTAGGTGTGCATGGCGCAATGCCCCCCACATTGAGCGTAGAAAAATCAGAGCTTTCTTAAAACAATTGCGCTACCCCATCTACCATTTGGATTTTGAAGCTTTTCAGCAAGTGATCCCCGAATTTGATGGGGTGCGCCCTCTTATGAAAATCCCCTTCCAATACTCCATACACATTGATTTTGGCAAGGGGAAACTAAAACACGAGGAGTTTTTAGCAGATTGTGGCACTGATGGGCGTTTGGCTTTGGCGCAAAGCCTCGTAAAGGTGATCCCCACTAATGCATGTGTCTTGGCTTACAATGCGGCGTTTGAGAAAGATAGGCTCACTGAGCTTGCCACCTTGTTTGCCCACACACATAAAGACTTGAGCGTTGCGTTGTTAAAAATTTGCCACAATGTGCAGGATTTAATGATTCCCTTTAAGCATAGACACTACTACACCCCACAAATGCATGGCAGATTTTCGATTAAAAAAGTCTTGCCCGCCCTAGTGCCTACCTTTGAAAACGCCTACACACAATTAGATTTGATTCACGATGGTGCAGATGCCGCCACTTCTTATGAGCAAATGCCCCACATGCCAAAAGAGCAACAAGAACGGACCAAAAAAGCCCTTTTGGCGTATTGTAAACTGGACACTTTGGCAATGGTGAAGGTATTGCGAGTTCTAAAGAGAGTCCTATTTCAATGGTGAGTGCTAAATATAAAACAACAATCAAGAAAAGAACATGAAAAAGAAACCCATAAAACCCAGCATAGTGCTTCTCCCCGCCCTTTGGCTTTAAAAACCTTGAGGATAAGTTTTAGAGATTAAGGGAGAGAAAGGGTACTTGTAGATATACACATCGGTTGGGTGTCACCATAACCCGATCGATTGCGCCATCAATCTCTTGTCGTTCTGCATTGCTATCAAGTGAAACATTGTGATTCCCTAAAACACGAGCCAAACCTAACACACCTCTTTGAAAAGACTTAGATGGAGCACTCCGATCGATATTTGGATATGTTTTAACACTAAAATCATTTTGAATGGTAAAAACACCAAGACAATCCTTGTCTGGAACTAAAGAAACCATTGACGTCACCTTTAAAAAATCATACAAACACCCCCCGCACCCCATCATACTTTTATGAGAGCACCCAACAATACAAACACAACCCCAACGGCATAGGTTCTAAGTTTGGTGCACTATTCTAACATCATTAAAAGTATTAAGCATAAAATAATTTTATGGTATTGTGTTGTGTTTTTAAGTATTGTATTATGCTGTATCATATTTAAGTATTTGCGCTTGCATTACTTAATTAAGAGCCCTAAGCCCCAAACTCAAAAACTACGATTCCCAATATTATTTATATTGTAATGTATTGTGTTGTATGATAAAGTATTATCTGATATGATATTTTGTGTTATTGTAAATTATTGTAATTTATGGTTATTTATTGCGCGGTGTTGTTTGGTATTTTGTATTGTTTTACATGATTTGTAAGGTCTAGTAATTTATGCTGCTACTTTGTATTTTCTTATATTTTGCGCTGTTGTATATTATTTTAATGTATTTTGCGGTATTTTAAAGCCTTGTATTTTATGGTATTTTCCACCAAAGAGAGAGTCTATGATCATCACCATCGCCAATGAAAAAGGGGGGAGCGGTAAAAGCACTTTATGCATCAACCTAGCCTTGCAGTTTTTAAAAGAGCAAAAAGACATCGTGGTGTTAGACACCGACCCACAACAAAGCGTAGAAGTCTTTGTCAATATCAGGGGCGAAACTAATTTGCCCACCTTCCCCCTTTTAACAGAACGGGCAACATCACAGACACGCTCAAACAAATGATAGGTAAGTACCACACCATTGTCATAGACACCAAGGGCGAGCATTCTAAAGAGAGCCAACGGGCGATTTTACTCAGCGATCTTGTGCTGATTCCCACCACCCCAAGCCAGCTAGACACCGCTGTTTTGTTGGAAATGTTTGAGCGCATTGAAAACCTTCAAGCTCTCAACGAGAAACTAAAAGCCTTGATTCTCATCAACCGCATGCCCCCCATCCCCATCCTCAAAGAAAAACAAGCGTTGGTAAGCTTCATCAAGCAACACAACACCAACGACCGAGTTTTTTTGTTAGACAGCAGCCTATGTGAGCGCATCGCCTTTAAGCGCAGCATCGCCGAGGGCTTAGGAGTGATGGAGTACAACGACCCTAAAGCTAAGGCTGAGTGGGAACAATTCTTTGATGAGTTGAGCACCCACTTCTCTATCCCACATTAGGAGCACCAATGCAATTTAAAAACACCAAGAGAGGCACCAACATGGACGCAAACGAACTAGAAGTTCTAGAACTCCAAATTCACCAACGAGCCAAACAAGGACACCAAGAAATACTACACCTTGTTTTTGTCTCAAGCCACGATGGCGAAACTAGAGACCTACCTTAAAGAGTTTGGGCGTTTCAAAGAGAACAAGAGCACTTTTATCCAAGAAGCCCTAGAAGAGCATTTAAAACGCAAAAAAGAGCAGATCAAACAAGAGTTGTCTCACAAGTTGGATAAGTTAGACTAGATAAAACCCTTGTCTAGCTGGTCTTATTTGCTTTGTAACGCTCGCTCTACCACCCTTTTAGCATCTTTTGCCCTTTGACAAATCACTTGGCTTAGGGTAGCAAGAAAACTTGCGGATGGGGTGTATTGAGGGTGTGCGATGAAGGCAAAGTCTTTGAGTTTGTCTAAAATTGCCAAATGTTTAGGCATGGCGTGCATTTTTACGAGCTTGTCAAAGCGGTGATTAAAATAACTTTTAAAAAACGGGGTTTTGCGCCCTAGCTTGAAGTGGTGGATGATTTGGGAGCTCTGCCCCCCTTTAATGAAATTGATGAACGCCCGCCCATTGTCAAAGATAGGAGCAGGTTTCATGAGTGTATTTGTGTCGTTGTCAATCAGCATCCCAAAATTACCTATTTTCAGGTAAGTTGTAGGTAGGGTAGCGTTTGAAAGTGTAGTTTTTAAGTCTTTCTAGGGAGCCATATGGTGGAGTTTGGCAACGAGTCCTAATTGATTTTGAAAAATGCAATTGTATAACAAAATACAACGATTCCTCTTTTCAAGAGTGCCAAACACTGCTATAATTCCTGCATCGTATTTTAAGGTTATGGATATAAAGTTTATTTTAGAGGTTGTCTGTGCCAAAAGAAAGTGGCGACCAGTATTTTGTCATGGCTCAAGAGGCGCGTAAAAACCGAGATTATGAAAAAGTCTTAGAATTCCTTAAAAAAGCTGCAGAATTGGGACATTCCGATGCTTGTTTTAATTTAGGAATTGCGTATGATGAAGGTCGGATAATCGCCCAAGATCTCCAAGAGGCTCTCAAATATTATCAAAAGGCTGCAGAGTTAGGGAATGCTGGTGCTTGTTTTAATTTGGGAGTGATGTATTACGAAGGGCAAGGTGTTTTACAAGACTACTCTAAAGCTGCCGCATATTATCAACAAGCTGCAGATATGGGAGATGCTGATGCTTGTTTTAATTTAGGGCGCATGTATGCTAAAGGACAGGGTGTTTTGCAAGACTACTCTAAGGCCCTAGAGTATTATACAAAAGCTGTGGATAGCGGAGGCGTTGAAGTTTACTGCAAGGCTAATTTTAAATTAGGTGTCATGCATGCTATGGGACAGGGCGTGCCTCAAGATAACTTGAAAGCTGCTAAGTATTATCAAAAGGCTGCAGATAAAGGGCATGTGAAATCTTGTTTTAACTTGGGGATTATGTATTATAAAGGACAGGGTGTGCCTCAAGATAATTTTAAAGCTGTAGAATACTTCCAAAAAGCTGCAGATCAAGGGCATTCCAAATCTTGTTTCAACTTGGGGGTGATGTATGCAGAAGGCCTGGGTGTCCCTAAAGACCCTCAAAAAGCCTCGCAGTACTTCAAGAGGGCATATGGAGATAGTCTAAGCTGAATCTAACACTTCAGTAGAGTAGTTAGGTCAGTTTAGATGACAACCTTAACAGAACTAGCTAGCTTGGATTTAATGTGAGGTTAAGGTCATTCGGTATTACCACTCGCGCCGTAAACCCCCTAGCTTTAGCTATGGGGATATGCCAATGATCTCATCTGTTGTTTTTAGCTCAAGTTCGTTCATATTTAGCATCTTAGCATCACCATTGGATTTTCAGCGACAAAATGTGCTCTACCTCTTTTTGTGGGATATGAAATGCCTGACTAAAAGAATCGATCTCTTGCCTTGTTGCCTCTTTTTGAATCACATCGATCGCATATTTTTCCAACAAAGTTAATATTTTTGGAGGGTTTAGAAATAAACTGACAAGATGCTCCAGTGTTAAATGGTTTTTAATGTTGCCTATAGAATTATTAATTGTGGCGTGTAACATATGTGGATAAATTTTTTCTTTCATGATCATTGCTCTACTTTCCTTGGGCAATCACCCCTATTTGTAGGGACTTACAGGGCTCGATCTCCAACCGTCTAATTTCTTACGGGGTCTTATACATCATAATCTAGCAAACACACAGCCCGCCTTCTCCAAAGGCGCGACTTCGGGCAGTCCCCACTCTAGCTTTAGCAAAAATTTGCTAAAAGTGTCAAGCCTTATATTCTCCGCCTAGAGAAAAAGGAATCATGGTTATATTTGTTTAAATCTTGATTGGTAAGAACCCCCAATCATAGATAGACTTTTAGCTAGTCAGTTGCTTGTTTTGCGGACAGTTGAAGTGTTTCGGTAAATCTTTACCAGGGTTGTCGTTAGATTGGCGTTAATCTTTGGGAATATTATCTTGATAGCGATATGATTTGCAACAATGAGGGTATTGAAGAGCTAGAAAGAGATATAGGTAAGATCACTAAAGAGTTTAAGAGCAGCGATGCCTATGGACGAATGTTGGAACAGCCAAATTGGATGCCCAATACTATAGGGACAAAACTTCGAAACTCACAGCGGAGCTAGAAGAGAAAGATAAAAAGATTAAAAACCTTAAGGAAGAAAACACCAATCTTAGAAACACTGATCTGCGCCTAGAAAATGAGACATAGAGAGATAAGATCGCCAAATTTGCAAACCAAATAGAGGACTTGTAGGCACAAAAAGACGCCTTGCAAAAGCAGAATGATGATCTCCAAGTAGATCTTAGTGGCACACAAACAAAGCTAGCAGATCAAGTGGCTCTGAATATACAGCTCAAAACAGACTTAGAAAAGTCTTTGGTTAGCCCATGGTTTGCGGGTTAGAAGCGGTTATACAGATTTTAAAGCAAAAATCATAAGAACCAAAATTTGTGTTAAAATACCCCTTTTTTGAGGATGCCATGCAAGAAGCCACCACACCAACAAAGCAAAACAACGAGCAAAACGCACAAGCCAAACGCAATGAGCTTTTTAAGAGCATTTGGGATATTGCGGACAAACTCCGAGGGGCGGTGGATGGCTGGGACTTTAGGCAATTTGTTTTAGGCATGATTTTTTACCGCTACCTCTGCGAGAATCTCACAAGCTATATCAATGCCAATGAACAAGCCCTAGATCCAAACTTTGATTACGCCACCTTAAACGATGGACAGGCACAGATTGCCAAGGATGTGCTTTTAAAGGAAAAAGGCTTTTTCATCCTACCTAGCGAGCTTTTTTGCAATGTGCTTAAACGGGCAGATACAGACGAAAACCTTAATATCAGTTTAAATAAAATCTTCCAAAACATTGAAGCCTCCAGCTTAGAGGGCGAAGCGCAAGAGAATTTTAAAGGGCTTTTTGCGGATTTGGACATGGATAGCGACAAACTGGGCAATAGCGTCAAGGAGAAAAACGAAAGGATCATTAGCCTTTTAAATTTCGCAAGAAAAATAAAAATTGATGACTACCAAGAGAGCGGGATCGATGTTTTTGGAGACGCTTATGAGTTTTTGATGGGCATGTATGCTAGTGCTGCAGGATAGAGTGGGGGCGAGTTTTTCACCCCCCAAGAGGTGAGCGAGCTCTTAGCCAGATTGGTCTTGCACGGGCAAAAGGACATCAATAAAGTTTATGACCCTTGTTGTGGGAGCGGTTCGCTCTTGCTCAAATTTGCCAAGATTTTAGGCAAGGACAACATCAAACAGGGCCTTTTTGGTCAGGAAATCAACCCGACCACCTACAACCTTTGCCGGGCGAATATGTTTTTACACAACATCGATTACGATAAATTCCACATCGCCTATGGCAATACCCTCACAGAGCCCAAGCACGAAGACGATGAGCCCTTTGATGCCATTGTGTCTAACCCGCCCTACTCCACCACTTGGGTCGGCGATGATGACCCCTTGCTCATCAATGACTCCCGCTTTGCCCCTGCGGGGGTGCTTGCCCCCAAGAATAAGGCGGATTTGGCTTTCACGATGCACATGCTCTCATGGCTCTCGGCTAAGGGGACTTGTGCCATTGTGCAGTTTCCGGGGGTGATGTATCGGGGCGGGGCGGAGGCAAAAATCCGCCAATACCTCGTAGAGCGTAATTTTGTGGACGCGGTGATCGCCCTAGCCCCCGATCTCTTCTTTGGGACCACCATCACGACTTGCGTGCTGATCTTGCGTAAGAATAGACGCGATCAACGGGTGTTGTTCATAGATGCTAGTTTAGAGTGTGTGCGTGCAGACGCACAAAACAAACTAGCCCCAAGCAACATCGCTCAAATCCTCAAGGTCTATGAGAATAGAGAGGAGTTGCCGCATTTTTCGATTTTAGTGGGGGCAGAGCAGATTAGAGCCAATGGCTATAACCTCTCAGTAAGCCGCTATTTAGAGCCCAAAGAGGAGGGCGGGGGGCTAGACATCGCCCAATTAAACGCCCAAATCGCCGCCATTGTCGCCAAACAACAAGCCCTAAGAGAGAAGCTAGAGCAAATCATCGCAGGGTTAGAGCATGCCTAAGCACCCTTTAGAAAAATTATTACAAGAACATTGCCCGGATGGGGTGGAGTTTGTAAAGCTGGGGGAGGTTTTGGGCTACACACAACCCACAAAATACCTTGTCAAATCTACAGATTACGACAACGCCCACAAGACTCCCGTTTTAACGGCTGGGCAAACTTTTATCTTGGGCTACACCGATGAAATTGAGGGGATTTAAAGGTAAAATCTTCCGCCCTAAAGATTTTAACGCCTACACAAACAGCCCAAGACATTAATTTTAAGTTTGTTTTCTATGCGATGAAGTGTATTCGCTTCACACCACGCGAGCACGCCCGCCACTGGATTAAAACCTATTCAGCCTTTCAAATTCCCCTCCCCCCTCTTATAGTGCAAGAGAAAATAGTAAGCATTCTCGATTGCTTTACAGAGCTTACAGCAGAGCTTACAGCTAGAAAAAAACAATATTCTTACTACCTCAACGCCCTTTTAGACTTTGGCACCCCTGCAAGCCCCAAAGGCGCACGCCATGCCCTGCTTAAAGAATCGTTTCAGGTGGAGTGGAGCAAAATCGAAGATTTTGCCACTTGTTTCACGGGAGCAACGCCCAGCACAAGTCAAAAAGAATTTTGGGAAAATGGGACAATCCCATGGATGAGTTCGGGCGAAGTGAATTTTAAAACCATCACCACAACGCACAAAAAGATCACGGAGTTGGGCTATAAATCTTGTAACACAAAAATATTACCCATTGGTAGCGTTGTCATTGCTCTAGCAGGGCAGGGCAAAACAAGAGGATTAGCCGCCGTTACACAGATTGAGCTATGCACGAACCAATCTTTATGTGGCATTGTCGTTGACCCCGCAAAAATCAGCAATAGGTATCTCTACCACTATTTAACGAGCCAATACAGACAATTAAGGCAGATTTCTTGTTTGGACGGGTTTCGTGGTGGCTTGACCTTAAAAATGATCCGCGATTTTGTCGTGCCTTTACCCCCCCTTGCCCTCCAAGAAAAAATCGTGGAGATTTTAGACAAGTTCCACGCCCTCACCACAGACTTACAAGAGGGTTTGCCCGCTGAGATAGAGGCACGAGAAAAACAATACACCCACTACCTCAACGCCTTGCTCAATTTTAAGGAGAGTGCATGACCACTTTAGAACAAATCGCCCAAGGGGATTTAAGCACGGTGGTGGCCAGCAAGCCAGCCAGCCAAAGCAGAGCCAGTGCTTACCAAAGTGAAGCCGAACTTGAGGCGCATTTGATCGCCCAGCTCCAAGCGCAGGGCTACACTCTGCTTAAAGGGGCCACGCAAGAGAGCTTGCAGGCGAATTTAAAGGTACAGATTGAAAAGCTGAACAAATTGGCGTTTAGCGATGGGGAATGGAGGCGTTTTATGCAACAAATCAACCCCAGCAACGCCACTTTTATCGATAAAACCCGCACGCTCCAGCACGATCATAAGCAGTCCTTGAAATTGGACAATGGGAACACTGAAAATATCAAGCTTTTAGATAAAGAGCACATCCATAACAATCACCTACAAGTGATCCAGCAATACCCCACCCCGGGCAGGGAGCACCGCTATGATGTGAGCATTTTGGTCAATGGGCTGCCCTTGGTGCATATTGAGCTTAAAAAAAGAGGGGTTAATCTGCAGGAAGCCTTTAGACAAATCCGAGGCTACCATAAGACGAGCATGAGCGCACCCGGTAGCTTATTTGGCTTTGCGCAAGTCTTTGTGATCAGCAATGGCACGCAGACCAAGTATTACAGCAACACCACAGCCAGCGATACTGACCAAGACTCTTACGAATTCACCAGCTTTTGGGCAGATAGGGATAACCAACGCATTGAGGATTTGGAGGACTTCATCCCCACTTTCTTTTGATAAAAATACTCTCTTAAGCCTTCTGCTTTATTATTGTGTTTTTACTAGCGAGTCTAAACTTCTTGCCATGCGTCCTTACCAAGTCGCGGCGGTGGAAGAGATTTTAAAGCAAATCGTGATCACACACCACCAAAAAAACTATGGCAAGCCAAAAAATGGAGGGTTTGTGTGGCACACCACGGGCAGCGGCAAGACTTTAACCAGCTTTAAACTCGCCCAGCTTGCCGGGGCATTAGACTTCATCTCTAAAGTGGTTTTTGTGGTGGATCGCAAGGACTTAGACCACCACACCATGACAGAATATGAGAAATACCAGAAAAACAGCGCAAGTGCCACCAAAAACACCAAAGGGTTGCGAAACCAATTGGGTATCCAAGACACTAACAAAAAAATTATTGTTACCACGATCCAAAAGTTACACAGACTCATTCACTCGGACAAGAAACAAAATGGGCAGACTAACAAGAACAAGAACGATCAAGAAAAAGAGATCGCAAGAAACTTCCAAGAACTCTTAAAGGAAAAGGAAGTTTTGTTTATCTTTGATGAATGCCATAGAAGCCAGCTGGGTAAAATGCACGCCGACATTGCTAGGGTTTTCAAGAAACACCACTTTTATGGATTCACCGGCACGCCTATTTTTAAGGAAAATTGTGATGGCAAAGAGCACGCCATCACACAGGAGAGATTTGGTAGGGAGTTGCACCGTTACACGATTGTCAATGCCATTCACGATGGCAATGTTTTGCGTTTTTTGATGCACTACTACAACACCAACACGGACATAGAGTTAAAGAGTGAGGCGGATTTTTGCCACCCTAAACGCATTGCTCAGGTCGTGGCACACATCTTAAACAATTTTGCCAAAGTTACAAAGGGGAGTTTTAACTCCATTTTAGCCTGTGCTAGCATCGAGATGGCTAAAGAATATTACCAAGCCTTTAAAGAGCATGTGCATTCTTTAAAAGTCGCCCTCATTTACAGCTATAACCCTAGCGATGACCTAGAAGATGAGAACAACGAAGAGGCGGACAAACTCAAGCCAAATGACAAGGATTTTCTAACACAGGCGATCCAAGACTATAACAGCACATTTGGGAGCAATTACAGCATCGAGCTTTTTAACGACTACTATAAAGATGTCTCCTCACGGATGAAACACAGAGAGATCGATTTGCTCATCGTGGTCAATATGTTTTTGACCGGCTTTGATGCACGCACTTGCAACACGCTTTGGGTGGATAAGAACTTAAGATACCATGGCTTACTGCAAGCCTTTTCAAGGACAAACCGCCCCCACAATAGCGTTAAGAGTGAGGGCAATATCGTGTGTTTTAGACCCCTAGAAGACAATTTAAACGACGCTTTAAGGCTCTTTGGCAGAGAAGATTCTCATTTTGGCAGAGAAGATTCTCATGAGGTTGTGATCTTAGGTGGCTTTAAAGAAACCTACACGAAGTACGAAGACTTGGTATCCAAACTTTTGAGCACATATCCGCTCCATGCATTTTCCGAGCACACAATGGCGGAGAGTGCAGAAGAGGCGTTTATTAATCTTTATGGTGAAATTCTAAAAATACGCAATGTTTTGGTGTGCTTTACGGAATTTGACCTAGATAAAGACCCCATTAGCCTTAGAGAGTTGCAAGACTACCAACGGCATTATTTAGACTTGTTTGAAAAGTTTAGAGGACCTAGAGAAAGTCCAGACAAGGCGCATAGGGAATTTGAGGATAATTGTGTGTTTGAGATGGAGCTCATCAAGCAAGTGGAAATCAACATTGACTATATTTTAAATCTCATTGCAGAGGGTAAATCCACAGAAGATATTTTGCGTGCTATAAAGTCCAGCCCCAAAATGCGCAGTAAGCAAGAGGTGATTTTAAACTTTTGGGAGTTCTTCAAACAACATCCAAGTCCAGACATCCAAGCCAGTTTTAGAGATTATATGGATAGTCAGCGGAAACAAGAATTTGCTAATATTGTCCAGCATTATCAACTCCAAGAAAAACCTGCTCATGATTTTATGTCCAAAGCCTTTAAGCACCATAACATCAGCTTCAAGGGGACACAATTCCCTACACTTCTCCCTAAAGAAAGGGCATCGTTCTTTAGCATAAACCTTGAAGGTCAGCCCATGCGCAATCATTTAAAAAATCAAGTGCAATCTGTTCTACAAGCATTTTTTGACAAATACCATGACATTTCTAGTCAGGATTGGAAATAATTAAGCGGTTTTATGGGCGAAAATTTTGATTTTAAAGCTAAACACGCGCAAATCCAACGATTTAAAGAGGATATTAGAAATCTCATATCCTTAGAGCGTTTAAAGACCTATGACAATGACATTGCCAAGCACAACGCTAGTTTAGAGTTCAATGCTAGGCTCACCCCAAAGATCGCCCAAGCAGAGATTTATCTAAGGAACATTGTAGATTTTTGTATGCAATTAGTCACTGGCAGTCCAGCTTGGATTATCAACGCACCTACTTAAGCAAAGAGATAGAGAAGATTCATAAGCGAACAAGGAGAGATAGGTCAGCCCAAGAGGATATAGACCATGCCCAATCTGTTGATTTTAAAGCTTACAATTCGTATTTGCTGTCTAATTTAACCTTGGGATCTGTTATCGTTGTCATCAAACAAAACCATTTGCAAAGATGGGTTGCGTTCTAAGCGGATCGTGAATCTTGCACACGAAAAGATCGAGCATTTTTTAGAGTTTTTACTGCAGAAATTAAGGCAAAAAACCCAGCGAAGCAACTAAAAACTAACCTTCGAGCCGGGGGAGCCCCCCGTTGAATTTCATGCTTATTGTTACCACTTGCGCCGTAAAGCCCCTAGCTTTAGCTAAGGGGATTAAGGCGCATGCTCTCTAGAGCATAATAAAAATATCCACTTTAAAGTATTGGTCAATATTGTATTTGTATAACACACTGCATGCGAACTATCAAATACAAGAGCGATAATAACATTGTCTAACGCTCTGCGTTAAACCCCTCTTGCAAATGTCATATCGTGTGGTGTCTAAAATATAGAAGTGGCACAAGAACTAGAAGTAGAGATTTTAGAGATGGAAACAGATTTGGAATGATGAAGTTTATCAGGACGGCCAAGGGCAGAAGCAGTCGCCTTTTAAGATAGGAGTTTTCACATTTGAAAACTAAGTTGCCTACACTATAAACGAACTCTTGCTTGATCTCTTCTGTGGGGGGTGCGTCTTTAGAGGTGATTAAACAAGACATTGCCAACCAACAAAATTCTTAAGTGGCCTAAACAAAAAAAACAAGTGGAAAGATTATGTTGATCGCCTACAAGCAGAAGCTCTACAATGCAAGCAAAAATAAGCACATAGGTAATCTCCTACGCCTTTATGGTATTTGCTACCATCATTGTATCGCTTTGCATAAGCGATATTATAGGCTTTTAAAAAGCATTTAAAACTTTATGCCTTGCAAAAGCACATCACCAAACTAAAAGAACAAACAGATTTGCCTTTTTAAAAACTCTAGGTTCTCAGACATTGCAGGAGTTGGTAGAGAGGATAGACAAGGCTTATCAAAAGTTTTTTAAAAAGCAGGGCAGACCGCCTAGATTTAAAAAGGTGACTCTTTATCAATCTTTCACATTCAAAAGCAAAGTGGACTATAAAATCCAAGATAACATTATCTCTTTTAGTGGCGATGCTTTTAAGTTTGTCAAAACCTACGGCCTTGTAGGCAAACCCAAGACCTTTAGGCGATTATTTCTTGTGTCTGGTATGTGAAGAAAAACGCAAAGCGTTTTCCCCCTAAGCCCGCATGCGGTAACAGCGTGGGGCTTGATTTTGGCTTAAAAACTTTTCTCACCTGCTCTAATGGCGCACAAATCCCATCGCCTTTATTTTTCTCTAAATTCTTGCCTTTGATTAAATCTTGTTCTAAATCTCTCTCTAAAAAGAAAAGAGGGAGTCATGACCGCTTGAAAGCTAGGCTAAGGCTTGCTAAGTTACACCGCAAAGTGGCTCATCTTAGAACAGACTTTTTCTATAAACCCGCTAATAGTCTAGCCCAACAATACAGCCATATTTTCATAGAGGATTTAAACCTGAAGGGCATGGTTAAACTATGGGGGCGCAAAATCAGCGATTGGGCTTTCAGTGAGTTTGTGGCGATTTTGGAGAGAAAAACCCAAGTGGTTAAGATAGGTTTCATCAAAAGCCTTGCTTTTGTTCCTAGCTCTAAGACCTGCTCTCACTGTGGGACACTCAAAGAGGATTTGGGCCTTAAGGATAGGGAGCGGGCATATAGTGCCCGCCAAAATTGCCCTTCTTGTGGGTTTTCTTTGGATAGAGATTTAAACGCAAGCATCAATTTACATGGAGTGGGGGCATCCACTCTTGGAGTAGAGGCTGTAAGACCCGCCTAGCGGGCTAGCCTTGTTGAGACATTCCATCCCCTAGCTTTAGCTATGGGGAGTGTGTCAAAGAGCTCGATCTCCAACCGTCTAATTTCTTACGGGGTCTTACACATCATAATCTAGCAAACACACAGCTCGCCTTCTCCAAAGGCATGACTTCGGGTAGTCCCTACCCTAGCTCTAGCAAAAATTTGCTAAAGTGTCAAGCCTTATATCCTCCGCCTAGAGAAAAAGGAATTGCGATTATATTCGTTTAAATCTCGATTGGTAAGAACTTGCTCTTACAAACCTATAAAACCGCACAAAACTCTATCAATAAAAAATTAATGAGCATTATTTACTCTTGCCATGGCATTTATCCATGGTATTTATTCGCCATTAATTCTTGGACTTCTCTCAAAAACTCTACCTCTCTTTCATAAGTTTTGATAAAAAAATCCAAATATTCTTGATGATCCCCTCTCTCATAATAGGCAATCAAAGCCCCTCGATATTGTTTATAAAGTGTGGAGTTGTCCTCCACAAGCACTAAGGGTATTTTATTATCATTTTTAAGAGATAAAAATTGCATACACCTTGCCGTGCGTTTGTTGCAGTCCTCAAAATATTGCAAATAACACAAGTTGTTGTGTAGATAAATAGCCCGTTCAAAAGGGTGGCCAAGGCTAGCGTATTGTTTGAATAAATGTTTCATCTCTGTATGGAGTCTATCCCCACAAGCAAGGGGTAGATAAGATGTGCCTGTAATGCCAGTGATGTTGTGGTTACGCATCACACCACAATTATTGGGGGAGACCAACTCTTGGGACAAGAGAGCGTGTAAGTTTTGACAAGTTTCCAAACTGATGGATAAATCCTCTTTAAGAATCACATCAAAAGCGTTTCTCAAGTTTAAAATCATCTTGGCATCGCTGTATTTCTTACCCCCTGCAGTCAATCCCTCTTCCAATAGGGCAAGCGTGTCTAGCTTGCTATAGGTGTTGCCCTCAATTTGAGCGGAGGAATAGATAAAATCAAAACGTAACTTCTCCATACAGTCTTGCAACTCAATAAAATCGCTAAAGTCAAGCGTCAAAGACTCTAATCGTTGCTTTTGTTGAGAGTTTAAAATGTGTAAGTTGTCTAAGAATTGCGGATTGTAGTGCATGGCATTAGCTTTTTTTGGATATAAACATCATTTTAGCAAAAATCCTCTATTTAGTATGTTTTCACTACCACACACTACTTAGGTAGTTTTTTGGTGCGTGCCACAACTCCCATACAGCGAGGTCTGCAAGGCATTTTTAGCGCGCACATACTTGCAATGTCCCACACAGCAGGGGTTTGGTGCACTTACTCTCAGCCTTTTTAGCTACTGGGGCTACTTTGGTGCGCTAGTTTATCATCTCTCGCTCTGTTTGGGTAAAGTGTGGATTTGATTGAAAAGATCGGTGTATGCGATTATTGCGATTATAGATGAGAAATAAATAAGTTGTGTATGGCAGTGGTGTTAATACCCCAGCTTGGCTTTCAAATATTTTTAAAGTATCTATTCTCAGCAGATTTTTATATGCCTTGCATTAAAACGGACGAGCAATTTAGAGAGCAGACTTTCGCTCACTCACTTACAGTTAGCATATGCTAACAATCTCTCACCAAAAGCCCTCAACAAATCATTTAAGAAATTTTCTATTCTGCTCGAATGTATTGTTGTAACGTTTGGCGTTACGACTTGTTCTTTATAACGACAAATTGCGTAGGACATTGAGTGGGTTGTAACACCCAAAAGCCCCCAAACCCCCAAGAGAAGGTTTTGAAGTGAGGATTAGTTTGTTTTATGGCTTTATCACGCCATTGCAGTAAAGAGAGCTTTTTGGTTTTAACACCAAAAACGCCCCTGCAGTAAAATGGCTTGGGGAATTCTAAAATAAGAATCTACGTTTAAAAGACCATAGGACGCTTTCTTGGGTTAAAGAGTGGTTTGTATGGGTTAGGGGTAAAGTGTTGGTTGTGGGGGCTATATGGCGTGAAGAAAGGGTATCCAAATTAAATAAGTCAAGCTTGCAAATAACAATCCACATCCTAAAATAGCTCCTCAGAGCTTTGAAATGTAGATTAGATTATTTGTGTGAAACATCTAAGATTTTTGGGGTCATAATGGATGTTGAGAGAGAGTAAACAAAACAATAAAATAAACATAGCGTTTAAAGCGCTTTTAAATGGTCGTAGAGCGCAAGGTTATGGGTTAGGAGAACAAAAACATAGTTTGTGGGTTGAAGCGGTTGTGAGGGCTTGTAGAAGCATAGGATACGAAAGCTTGCAATGTCTAAGAATTTGTGATTACTTGTTCGGTATATTGGTGTTTCAGTCCAACTGGAGTATTTCAAGCTAAAATAATGCCTTGACTTGTAAAGCAAGGAGAAACAATATTAATCAACATCTCCGACTCGCTAGCTCAAAGATTGCAAAATGTGTTAGGCATGCATTCATTGCAAGAAGCCGTAGAAGAATTTATCGTCCAATGCGAGCACATGCCTAACCAAGAAACGATAAAAGCTATGAGAGAGGCAGATAGTCCTGACTCAGATTATATGCGTACTGACAGCTATAAAGCCTTTTTACAGAAAGCCTTAGATGATGCTTGAACTTGTCTTTAAAAAATCTTTTAAAAAGGATCTCAAGCCATTTTTAAGAGATCAGTTTGTGATGAATTATCTTTCAGTGGTTTATGGCAAGGTTTTAGGGATTGCCATATCAAAGCTGACTTAATCTTAATCTATCGCTACCGTAGGGATGCCTTGGAGCTGGTCAGATTAGGGAGTCATAGCGACTTGTTTAAAAGTTGATTTTCATTTACTGAATCTACTGATTGTTCTCTTTAATTTCTAAGAAGCTTTGCGCTAGTAGCTGCTTGGTAGGGGATTTTAAGATCTTGAAAGTCTTAGTTTGGTGGTAACACTCTATAGCATCAGTATAGGCGCATCCGTCCTCAGTAGATTATTTAAGGAGCTAGTAAGAGGATTTTAGAGTGGCTTAGCTAGTCCTATTAGCTATCCATTAAAAAAAATACGCTAGACCGAACTACTTTGTTTTACGGAGGTTATTGTGGCGACTAGGTCAGATGTGCAAGGCATTCAAATGGATGTTTTAGGTCATTTGTCTAAAAATGAATTTATAGTCCCCCCTTGCCAAAGAGGTTATGCATGGGGGCGAGCAAGTTGGGCAATTGCGGGAGGATGTCTATCTTTAGTACGCAATGCACAATTAAACGTATTTGCCAAAAAAACGCTCCAAGATTTTTTCATCTTCCAAACTCCCCAAGAGTGAGATTGACTTTCCGATAGCGTTAGAGTGCGCACAGAGGAGATTTGCTAGCGTTTATGTGTGTTTTTAAGAATATGCTATTAAGGAGGCACAATGATAGAAAGAGTGGATTTAGGTTTTAAAGAGAAAAAAGAGCTTGATGACTATTTTGATGCATTTAGTCGCTGTGCGGATGAGGGCGATGATGCCAAAGCAAGGGGCGTGCTTAAGGGCATTAACAAGCTCTTAAAAAGCCTAGGATGGGTGGGCGTGTTTGAGAAAGAGCCCTTTAAAATTCTAAACCATAGAGGGGTAGTAGAAGAAATTAGGGGTGCGCTCATCTTTGCCCCCCAAAATCTCTTGCAAGAGGATTTAGTGAATACCAGCAGGCTAGAGAGCGCGCGTGGTTTTTATCTGTGTTTTGCACCTTTAAAAAAGAGCGGTCATAGATGTTCTTTTTGCATCACTTGTGGAGCGCAAAATCTCAAAGAAGCGCAAAAATGCCCCGCATTTAAAAAGCTTTTTAAGGGCAATAAGGCCAGATACCACTTCAATCACTATGAATATGCGGTTTGTTTTTTAAGACTCGTGGCGTTGTTTAACGACTTGCCCTTGCAAGATTTTATGGGAGGTGTTGGCTCTAAACAAACCTTCCCTAGAAAGGCAGATGTGCTGTTTTTAAAGGGCGCACAGGCGCGCGAGGAAGGATATATTGATAAAGCCATAGAGTGCTATGAAAAGAGCGCAGAGCTTGGGGATGTGGAGAGTTTCTATGAGCTAGGCAAGGTCTATAGCGATTTTGTACGGCTTGGTTCTTTTAAGGGGTGTCCTAATTTCACCAAAGCTCTAGAATACCTGAAAAAAGCGGGAGAAATGGGGGACACTAGGGCTTATACAATGCTTGGAGGGTTTTACCTAAATGGTAAGGGTGTGCCTGTAGATATAGAAAAAGGCTTAGAATACCTAAATCGGGCGGCGGATATGGGTTCTAAAGATGCTTGTTTTGACTTAGCCCACTTTTATCTTGATGGTATCCATGTGCGTAAAAGTCCTAAAACAGCTGAGGATTATTACAACAAAGCCCTTAAAATGTGTCAAACTAAATTAGAGAAGGCACGCATTTGCTATCGCATAGCGAGGCAATACATGGGGCGTAGTGAGGGTTTCCGTTCTAGGAGAGATCGCAAAAAAGCGGTGCTTTTTTTTGACAAAGCCGCAGCTTTTGCTGAAGAAGTCTTTGGGGCAGAGGCTTATGATTGGATGGCGGATATGGGCTGGGCGGACTATGACAACACCCAAATTTTAGAATGGTATCTTAAAGCCATAGAACTAGGCAACACGCGCCTTTATGTTTGTGTGGCGCAAATGTATGTTGAAGGGCAGGGGTGCGTGCAGGACTACCAAAAAGCCTTAGAGTTTTACCAAAAGGCGGTAGAGGCGGATCAAGAGAACCACAGAGCCTATTTTGGATTAGCCGAGCTATATTTTAAGGGTGAGGGGGTCGAGCAAGACTATGCCAAAGCCTTAGAGTACTACACAATAGTTGCTAAAGGGGCATATTGTGAAGAGCCTTTTTACGATGATGCTTTTCGCAGGTTAAGCTATATGTACGACAAGGGTTTGGGCGTAACACCCGACCCCCTAAGGGCGTTTGAATACCTTAAAAAGGCTTGCGGGATGTGGGATTGGTGGGGGAGTGAGGGTTAGCCCCTAGGGGCAACCTATTCTAAACGCCCCAACAACTCTTGGCTGATAGACTTACGCAAGTTTAGCAAAGGTTCAGAGCCATTGGCTAGGGCTTTGAGGCATAAGCTAAAAAGTAGCCCTCGGGCAGTTAGGAGGCTAAAGCAACGACTTTTCTTTTTCTCAAGATTGTCCAAGAAACGGTGTTTATTTCGACTTATAAGCATTTTATAGTTCTTTGATTGTATTTGAGACTTTTTTCTGCTTTTGCTGTGGCTCATTGCTTACTAACTCAATGTCCGTATTTTATGGTGTCTGCTAAAGATAAAACAAGGGTGAAATAAATTTGACAATCAACAAAAAAGCACTAAAATTTGGGGTGAATATTGGCTCGGTTGGTTCAGTGTCATGCTGATTTCGGCACTCAAGCCCCGGGTCTTTGCGGAGTTTCTTGTGCCAAACGAATGTGATCGATCCTCTGGTGATTTCTCTACCACTCAAGATTTCGATGTTTTTCTCCCAAAAAAAACAGCAGTTTTAGTAGACTTAAGTTTTTTCTTAAGGTGTACCACCCTAGTTCTAAGAAGTATCTTGAGCCTGGCAGTTTAGCTGAAGAGATCAAGCACTATGTCCTTAGAACACTGCACAACTCTAAAGACTATCTCTTTCGTGTTTTTGTCTATGATTGTGCGCCGATTACTGGGAGGGTGCAAAGGCCAAAGAGCAAGAAACAATTTGCTTTAGACCAAAGCGATGTAGCTCAGTTTAGGACGGAGCTTTTAAAGATACTCAATATCAAGCCTTATTTTACTGTTAGATTGGGAGAAATTAGGCTTGATAAGAAGAATCCATGGATATTAAAACCTCAAGTCTTGTCTGACATTCTATCCAACAAAAAGTCTATACAAGATTTGATAGATGAAGATTTTCAGTTGAACTTACGGCAAAAGGGGTAGACATGAAGATAGGTCCAGACATTGCCTCTCTTGCCATTAAAAAGCAAGTTGAAAAGATCGTTTTGGTTGTCAATGACAGCGACTTTGTCCCCGCCATCAAATTTGCTAAACGAGAAGGGGTTATTGTTCAGTTGGATTCTTTGAAACAACATACTCCAGAAGATTTATCAAAACATGTCGATCTTCTGCACTCTGTTTATTCATTGGATAATTTATAAAGTGCTTTGTTCTGGGAACTAGGAACTTGAGAATACTTTAAAGCACTAAAATGCCCCTTTATATAGGTCGAATATAGATAAATATAGATTAAAGACTGAGGGGGAAGTACTTTAAGGTGAGTTGAATGCCATCTGCACTAAATAACTCACTCGCCTTAAAAGTCCAAGTAGAAGTGGATCCTGACCCCTGCCAAGGATAGACCAGCCACACGCTCACACGCCGTTGTTTACCTATTAATTCAACAGAAGCGTATTTACTTGCATACGCCCACATTTGGTAAAGATCTGCACGAAGAGGCTCTTTGTTTTCTTTTGGCGTTTTCCATTTAGTGTCTAAAATTAAAACTTCTTCTTTGTCTCTAAGTACAATGTCAGGGCGCATTTCAAAGCAATTTTGAGAGTTTTCATCTTTTGCAAGGTGTCTGCTTTGTTCTTGCAAACTCACATCATAGCCTCTTAAACTCCTTTGCAACCAAGCCCCTACAAAAGACTCAAAAAGCTTTTCCATAGGGAATAATAGCGCATAAGCTTGGTTAGAACCGCTATAAGCCATCAAAGACTTTTTGCGTAAAAAAAGGTTACACCATGCCAAGAGGTTTTCATATTCTTTAAAACGACTCGCATGCGCACTTTTAGCAAAATCCGCATCTATGTTTTTGCTAGTGCTTATTTCATCAAAAACAAAACGCACAGCATTTAGTTTTTCTTGTGTTTGAGGACTTAACGCTAATGTTTTGAAAGTTTCAAGTGTGGATTTGATCAAGCGATTAGGGGCGACATCCAGGCTATATTCATCGCTTGTTGTGTAAAAGCGTTCTTTATGGACTAAATTAATCTTAAGATGACTGGGAAACTCTAGCTTGCCTTTAAGATAATGATGATTTTCTGAGACACCCAAATAATCCCGTTTTAATCCACGCTTGATGAGCTCCATACATTCATCTAAAAACATGCAAACAAAGACATCCAGTATAGGTAAATGCGCACTGTCAAGCTGAGAAAAGTGGGTTTGCTTAAAGGACATATCTTGAAGAGTAGACAAGCAATTGTAAAGAATTTGTTTGGCATAGCAAATAGGGCAAGTAGGCTCTTTTAAAAGTTCTAGGTTAGTTTGTGGCTTTATAAATTCTCTTGCATACTCTTGAAACTTTAAAGTATCAAGTTGAGAGATTTTTTTGTTGCAACTAGTATGTCTCTCTAAATCATGTTCATCATACTCGCAAACTTTAGGCAAAATTTCTATGCAAAAGCCTTCAATCTGGATCAAACCCACATAATTTTGGGTTTTTAGAGTATCTGAGTCTTCAAATTTTAACAACTCTTTGTTAGCCTTAGCAAATTCTTTTAAGGCTTCCCATATACCTTTGGACTTGTTTTTTTCTTGGGGTGGTAAACGACTTATGATTTTTTGCTCTCCAAAGTTAGCATACTCCGTTAGATAGAGTGTAGGTGGGACTAGCACAGATTACTCGTCACAAAGTAGTATCATCGGAGTTATTTTTCCTTTAGTCTTTGTTTTTATTTACTATTGTAGATTTTTTTGAAACAATCAACCTCCCATTCTTCATCTGTGATCCGATAGACTTCTTTATTGGTATTGACAAAATTTGTAAGAGAGTCCTTGAAATTCGCATTTTTTAAATCTTCGTCCTCCTCACTTGCACTTTGCATCGTTTCACCCACAAGCATGCCATTGTCATTGAGCACCGCATTGATTTTGGCGTAATCATCGTAAAAATACTCTTGTAAGAGGGGGATAATCTTGTTTTTAAAGCAGTTTTGTAAATCCTCTAGAGTCTCTAGTTCTAAAAAGTAGGCATGTCCAATGGTGTGCTCACGATCGAGCAAAAATTCTATGCGCTTATTCATTACTTTTAAGAGTCTTGACAGATCGATGCTTGTATCCTCGTTCTTATCTTTGATGCGGTGATTTTTAAGATACTCAGGCTTTGGCATCATCTCCACAAAGGTGAATCTACGGCGCAAGGCAGTGTCCAATAGAGCAATGCTCCGATCGGCGGTGTTCATTGTGCCAATGATATAGAGATTCTTAGGCACACTAAAGGATTCTTTGCTATAGGGCAAAGTGACTTCTAAAGCTTCGTTGTTGCCCATGCGTTTGTCAGGCTCTATTAGCGTAATAAGTTCCCCAAAAATCTTAGAGATATTGCCCCGGTTGATTTCATCAATGATGAGAATATGGGGTTTCTCGGCGAAGACTTTGAGATTTAATGAGAGCGACACAGTCGTCATAGGGGGTTCTGCTAGATTTTGGGTCTTGAGGTAATCAGTTTCAAATGTGGTGATTTTTTTAAGAAGTGCGTAATAGTAAGTGTTAGGTATTTGTAAGTCTTGGGGTCTTTGAATATTTTTTGTTTTGTCCTCTTGGTATAGTCCTTTTTAGTTCACTCGCTCCAATAGAGAATGGACTTTTCTCTTGGTTATAGATAATGTCAAACTTAAAACCTTTCCCCATTTTGCTCCATGTGAGCTCTTTCTGCCCTCCCTGATGGAGTTGGACATAGCATCTCCCATTAGTTTCTTGTTCTTGCTCCAAATAAGCTACAAAGGCTTCTAACAAAGCATCCCAGTAATGCGAATCTACTTGTGCTATTTCTTGTTCTTGAGCTGTAGGGGAGTTTGGTTGCTTTAAAGCCCGTTCAGCTCTTTTGCATATCTCTTTAAAAATTCCCGCTTCAATCTTATAGTGCAACTGATCGCTATCCTCATTCATCTCTGGTCTAATCCCTTCTACAAACTCTTCATAGCCATAGCTTTGATGAAAAGTGACAAAGTCAATTTGTTTTTTCTCTTTATAGTGATCAAAGAGGATTTTGGCTTCTGTTCGATCTATTTTGGTGGTATCTATCCCCAGAATCTCCAACGCCTTGTCAATGGTGTTATAGGTCTTGCCTGTGCCTGGAGGTCCATAAAGGATTATGCTTAGGGGGTATGCGGAAGTTTCCATGTGCTTCTCCTCTTGTACTGGCTCTTGTGTGTGGGTTGTTTGTTGGGGAGTGGGTAGATTGTCCATTGGTTTAAAATACTCTTGGGGGATTTCGTTAAAGAAATCCACTAATTCCAAAAAGTGGTTTGTGATGTCTTCCAAGTCAGCTTCTAGATCAGGATAGATTTCGTATCTATTTCTGAGGTCTTTTCTAGAGTTTTCTCCAAAGAATTTCTCATATGCTAGACACTTTTCGCACCTTTCTGACTCAGTTTCATTCGTAGCACTACCCATAGAAAGATGAAAACCATCTTGGGAATCAGGAACACCCCTCACTAAGGTGTCAAGCCAATAATAGGCAAACCAGATATAAAACCCCCGACTCTGTGTTAACTCGATTCCATTAACAAGATGTTCCTTTAAAATGTCTTTGCGACAAAAAACGATCGCAGGTCTAAACCCTTTTTCGGGATCAAGATTCTTCTTGCCAGCACCCGATAGCCGACCCTGCCCAAACCTCATATAGCATTTATAGTCAATACTATTTAGAAGATGGTTAAAACTTTCTGTTAAGTCAAATGTCTCCATGCCATCTGTGGTGCGATCTCCGCTGGCTATTTTTTCGTCCATGCGCCTCACAAACTCCCTCAACAATCCCTGAAATGTTTGTCTTTGCTCTTGATTCCATACAACTTTTTTCATAGTAATCAGTCCTTCATCCAAAAGCACAACCCACTAACTTGAAGTTTTCTAGAGGGTTTATTAGGTTAGCTTGTTGATTCCAATAGATTATAGCCAATCTTCTCCAAATTGTCTTTCAGTGCACAAAAGTATTTGAGTCATTTATTCATAAAGTCTAGTCTACATGTAAGAGTCTCATAAACTGGCTTGGCTAATCTAGATCAAATGATGGAAGAAAGTGTTTTTGTTTTGTGCGCTATGGGGTTTTGGGCGATGATGCCCAGTCCATGAATGCAACCCACCACTCTTCCTAGTGGCACCCCCAGCACGCCGTTTACTAGAGTGTATCAAAATGCGCCCAAGCCTACACAAGTTGTCTAGTTTAGTCTAGTGCAATTTGTATTACTGCAAATAACAAAGAGAACTTCATAAAACAGGCTACTGTGCAATATCTAGACTCTCTTTGTCTATGCCCTAGGCAAACTTTTGGTTTCACTAGGCATTCTCATCTCTTCTTTCAATACGGATTCATTCTTATCAACCTAGTGCTCGCCATCATTACTTCCCGATACCATGCTTGATATTTAATAAATGAGACTATCGCAACCAAAAAACATATTATCCATACATTCAACACAAGAGACATCCCAGTTATCCAAAGATTGGTTAAAAGATGTACAACCAGAAAACATCCTTCCCAATATTCTCCACCCTAGACACATCCCACTTGTCTAAGGGTTGATTGAAAGACCAGCAACCACTAAACATCTCTCGCATACTCGTCACATTAGACACATCCCATTTATCCAAAGGTTTATTAAACTTTTTATACCTACTAAACATTTCCTTCATGTTCACTGCGCTAGACACATCCCAATCATTAAGCGATTGATTAAAATTCTCACACTCGTAAAACATGCTCTCCATGTTTGTTACCTTGGATACATCCCAAGTTTCTAAGCCTTTAAAATTTTTTCTTTCTGGACGATAGAACAGTCGGCTCAGGTCCGTCAAATCTCCAATGTCAATCTCAGCTAGGTGAATCTTTTTATTTTCTACTAATTTTTGAAGTTCTTCCTTGCTTTTAGGGAAGTATTTTCTTTCACGGTTTTGTGTTTTCAAATGAGTCCTTTATGATGTTTTTAAACAAAAGGCATACTTTAGCTACAAAGCCAATAGCAATAAAGCTTGCAGACACACAAATTGGAGTTTTTATATCAACGCTTGCATCTGTTTTTGTGCTTTTTATTGGATAGAGATAAGAATGGGCGTAGGATGCTCCGAATCGCATTCTAAGAGCAATTAGGGAGTAAAGAGTAGTTTTGGTTTGGTTTAGGCTAAGTTGCGTTGTATAAGGCTTATATGGAGTTAGAAAGCCTATGTATTATCTAATAATTCATAGAGTATTTGGATTATCATCTCTTATAATCTCTTGAGTATAATCTCTCATAAAATAAAACTTATAAAACTAAACATGGGGTGTGAAAAATAAATGCAACAAACAAAACTAAACACCTTAAAACAAGCATCGATATTTAGTGTAGTCTTCATGTTATCGCTTTTTGGAATTTTAGCATTAATACAAGATCTTACCCTTTTGATTAATGTAACCCCTTTAAAAAAATTTCATATTACTGCCGATAATCTTGCCGCTTGCATTAGTATCCTTTGCACACTTATAGCCGCTTTATTTGCCGAAGTTGCCTTAGATATTTCGAAAGGAAATGCAACTCTTCAAACTGAAATATTCCTATTAGATGCTTATCAAAAATATATAGATGCCAAACATAACTGCCCTTCAAATGAATATAAAAGAGAGATGCAAATACATTTTCTTGCAACAATGGACACATGTTGCAAATATGTTATCAATGGACCTTTAGTTCATAAATCTTGTGAAGACAATCTAAAAAATTTATTCGAACCTTTAAAGATATGCTTGAAGTAGAAATGAAAAACTATGACAATATTAGAAATTACATAAAAACACGCTATCCTGAATTTTGTTATGACTCAAAACAAAAATAGCTTTAATTACAAATAAAAAAACACATTTACTGCTAAGTGGAGTAAAGGTCTTTTTTTTTAGCCCCGCAGGGCAAACTAGCAAACTAGCAAATTATCCAGCCCTCCGCAAGGGAGGGACGCTCACAAGCTCACTCTGCTAATTTGTCGCTCAAGTGCCGCGAGGGCTAACCAAATCCAGTCGTGGGCGTTTCTATTCTCTGACGCATAAAAGGTTCTGTGTGATCATTAGGTGGTTGAGAGTCTCAGGGGTATAGATGTCCTTTGGTGTATTCACTTGCTCACTGGGTTGCTCACTGGGTTTAAACTCTCCAGTTACGATGGGTTCTAGGCTGTAGGGTTGGCGTTTCTCAAGCGCATAGCGGCCACCATTTCAAGCCCAAAATTCTTGCTCTATCTCCTTCCAAATCTCGGGGTCTAATTTCTTAAGAGGCTTGGGTTTGTATTGCTTAACAAGCCCACCTTTGTTGTATTGGCGTAAGCCTCTGGTCTGTTGGTCTAAGAGTCTAAACTCTTCTTGGTTAAGGTTGATCACTTGACTAGGTTTGACGCTATATTTCACACATTCTAATACCGCAGATAGTAGAGCATTGGTTTTCTTGTTCTTAGGTCTAATGCGTTTAACGCGCACACTGGGCCTATAATCCACTCTCAAAGCTTTTTGCCACATATCTACCCACTCAGAGTGCTTGATATAGTAGGGCTTATCAATGTCGTAGTAGTCTGGGCGCACAAGTAAAGTGCAATGGAAATGGGCGTGGTGTTCTCTCTTGCGAGTTTTCTTACCTTTGAACTCTACACTGCGAACAAAACTTAGAACGCTGTCTTGCCATTGCTTTGTATGAACCATTCTATCCCACGCTCTGGACATAAGCTTGCTATCGGCGCGTAATTGCTCTAGGGGGGCATTTTTAATGGTCAAGGTAAGAGAGATGAACTCCACATCGTGGTTGGCTTGGATCTGCTCTAAGATGCTGTAAATCTGTGCAGCGGTTTGGGTAGCTTTACGCGCCATGCACATTGGGCAATAGCGGATTTTACAGAAGTTTGCGCTCTTTAAAATGCGCTTTTTCTCTTTGGTCTGTATATTTTCATAAATGCTAAAGAGGAGAAACTCGCCACACTCACAACACCGTTGGGCTTTTTTGGGATTATCTGGGTAGCGGTTGATCGCGTTGAAGAGCATAGACTGGTACTTGCGGTCGTTAAGCTTCTCTAATTGCTCTAATGATTCGACAAGGAGCTCCAAGACCACTTTCTTGTTATCTGGTTTTAAGTCTTCAAGCTGTAAATTATCAGTCATTGGGCTTTCTTTTTTTGTGTCGAAGCTGAAAAGCTAGCCCAACTCTTTAAACCATTTCCTTAAACCATTGAACAAATTTTTCAACTATTCAAAAGTTGTTGGTTCAGTGCCCTAAAATACGATGCTCTAATAAATCCACGAATTGTTGCCCGTGTATCAAGACCATGTTTTTACGATCGCAAGGCTTAGATTCGATCAAAAAATGCAATTTTATAGGAGTGGGCGCGTGTTTTTCAAGGACTTCAACCAAGAGGACTTACAAGAACTCAAGCCAAAACAAGTCTTGCAAATCACGAGCACCTTGAATAAAAAAGTCCACATAGACAGAGAGGGCATCAAAGAGTTTTTAGCGCAACTTGAATACCCCATTTACCATTTGGACTTTGAAACCATACAACCAGCTATCCCCCCTTTCACAGACACCAAACCTTATGGCAAGATCCCTTTCCAATACTCTCTCCACATTGAGTCTGAAAATGGCAAGCTAGAACACAAAGAGTTTTTAGCAGATTGTGGCACCGATGGGCGTTTGGCTTTAGCACAACAACTCATCAAGGATATTCCAAGTGGTGCTTGTGTGTTGGCTTACAACGCTGCATTTGAAAAGAGCGTCTTACAAGATTTAGCTAATTTGCTTGCCAACAAGCACCCTAAAATAGCTGAGGCACTGCTACAGATCAAAGAGGATATGTTGGATTTAATGCAACCTTTCCAAAGGGGACATTACTACGATCCCAAAATGGGAGGTAGTTATTCCATTAAAAATGTCTTGCCTGCTTTAGTGCCAGATTTTGAAAACGCCTATAAAAATTTAAAGCTCGTGCATAATGGCGAGGAGGCGATGGAGGCTTACGCTCAAATGCCTGGCATGCCAAAAGAAGAGCAAGATAAATACAAGAAAGCTCTTTTAGAATATTGTAAGCTAGACACTTTGGCGATGGTGAAGGTGTTAGGGGTGTTAAGGGGGACATAAAAGAGTTTTATGGCGTTGATGAGTGGCTTAATGTAAGCCCTTACCCTAACTCCCTTTGGTGCTTGCTTTTAGCCTAATTAAATGCTTTTAGCAGTTTAGGTTATCACTCTATCGCCCGTTTGATAGGGGTTAAGAAGTTTTGTTAAAAGGATTATACTTTGGTAGTTTTGCTATCAGAGTATTGTATATTAAAACAAGAGAATAAGATGCCAACTTGCTTAGTGGTGCTTATATTAGTCTTGATTGCTCAAACCCTTGTCTTTATTGGACTTCTCCTTGGTTAAGCAATCCCTTATACATGTCTCACTATCATGCCCCAATCATAGATGGACTTTAGCTAGTCGACTGCTTATTTCACGGACAGTTAAAGTGTTTTAGTAAATCTTTACTAAGGGTTACCGTTGGATCGCCGTTAATCTTGGGAATATTATCTTGATAGCGATATGGTTTGCAACAATGTAGTTTTGGTCTTTGACTTGCAAGCTTGGCTTGCAAACATTCTTCTTTATAGAGGAGAGCTCTCTAAGAGTACGGTGGGTATAAAAGTGTAGAGAGTTTGAAGGCATGCGGTCTTTTTTGCTACGATAGTCGAACTAGATTGAACTTATCTCTGACAAAGTAAGATTATGAAGACAATACAAGAATTTATCCCTAAAGAACTCCCGCCTAATTTTAAACCTAGCGAACAAACTTATGTGCTTCTCATCCAAGCCTCTAGAAGGCTAAGCCAACTCAATGGTGTGTCTAAAATCATCCCCAACCAAGACATTTTAATCAACTCTTTAGTATTACAAGAGGCCAAAGAATCCAGTGCCATTGAAAACATCATCACCACGCATGATGAGATTTTCTTGGCTCAAATTGAGCCAGCCCAAATCACTAAAAATGCCAAGGAAGTACAAGATTATGCTAAAGCCTTAAAAATAGGCTTTGAGCTCATCAAGCAAGATCGGCTCTTATGTAACCGCCATCTCTTACAAATCCACGCACAATTAGAGCACAACAATGCTGGGTTTAGAAGTCAAGGGGGCACGATGCTTAAAAACCCAGCGACAGGTGAGATTAAACACATCCCACCACAATCTAAAGCAGACATTTTAAGACTCATGGGTAATCTAGAACGCTATATCAATGAGGATATGGATGCTCTTGACCCACTCATTAGATTAGCCATTATCCATTATCAGTTTGAAACGATCCATCCTTTTTATGATGGCAACGGGCGGTGTGGGCGGATTTTAAATGTTTTGTATCTCACTTATCATGGTTTATTAGACTTGCCTATTTTATACTTGAGTGCTTACATCATCAAACACAAAGAACATTACTACAATCTTCTCACCCAGGTAAGCGAAACAGGTGATTTTACTGCGTGGATTGCCTATATGCTTGAGGGCATTATACAGACTTCTAGTGCGACAATCCAAAAGATTCAAAGAATCCAACAGGCTATGCAAGAGTGTCAAGAGATTTTACAAACGCACGCGAGTAAAGTTTATAGCAAAGACCTGGTAGAAATTTTGTTTTCTTATCCCTACACAAAGATAGAATTCTTAGAAAACCACTTAAAAATCCATAGACAAACAGCTTCTCATTACCTAAAAATATGCGAAGATTTAAAAATTCTCCAAAGTTTCAAAAAAGGCAGAAATAAGTACTTTGCCAACACAGCTTTATTTGACATCTTGTGCCAAGAGCTCATATGATGAAAATTTGACATTTTTTCGACATATTGGACAGATATGTCGAAATTTTTAGATTTTTTCGACATGTTAGGGTTTAGTTGATTTTATTCTAAAAAGGATAGAATCACAAGAATTTGAGAGTCTAAACTGCCGTGGGTAGCAGTGTGCCATTTGGAGAGTCTCTTCACTTGCAGGATGCTCTGGATAAAAAAGAGAACAATGGTCGGTGCTAGTCATTTTCTATCCCCTGTCAAATATGCTGGGGGTGTTGCATTTGCATGCGCTACACTTGTAAATAGCTTATGCTGTTGGTAAGTGTATTAAAATATACTAAATACAAATAATCAATATTTCAAACACTATTAAACACATTAAACATTATTTAAAATTTTATTTAATATTGCTTGAATTATTTAATACAGGACCCTACCTTATGGTAGTCTCTACCTATCTCATCTCCGCCTTTCTCTTTCCACTCTTTTAACATCTGCTCCGCTCTTCTTTACATAAGCTCAGCACCGCCCTAATCAGGCACGCTAAAACCCTTTGTTTAGAGAGTTTGAAGGTATCCAACATGCTCAAAAACTCCAAACTAGCTAAGGCTTTAAGCGATGTCAGCACATCCGCCTTTAACACACTCTTAGAATACAAGGCGAAGTATTATGGGCAGGAGATTTTAAGAGCCGATGCATTCTATCCAAGTTCTAAATCCTGTCCTAGCTGTAGTCATGTGAAAAAGGACTTAAGTCTAAGCGATAGAGTTTATAAGTGTGGTGTTTGCGGTGTGGCGATGGATAGAGATTTTAACGCTAGTGCGAATCTAATGAAGCATTTAGTAAGTGGAGTTCCCGCTGAATTTACGCCTGCGGACATGACGACTCCACTAAGTGATTTTGCAGAGAATGGCTTAGTAACCAGCATGGTGGAAACAGGAATACAACAGAAACCGCAATCCTTAAAAATTTTTTGTTGATAGAATTTTATAGAATTTTATGTGGTTTTATAGGTTGTAGGAACGGATTTATGCCCAAGAGATCATGCTACTCTTTTACCACAGCGCGCTTTTAAAGATCGGCCAAACCTGCCAGCAACGCAACCCGAATTTTGGGCTTTTTAAAAATGTGGTGCCTTGCGATAGCTTGGATTACAAAGAAGAAGCGGTCTATAAAAAACGTAGGCAGGCTTGCTTGAAGCCTTTAGGGATGCCCCCACACCCTTAAGCGAAAACAAAAAGCTAAAAGACAAGATCAGCCAACAAAAGCTCACCGTGATCTGTGGCAACCCGCCCTTTAGCGCCAACCAAAAGGATGCCAATGACAACAACACCGAGCTCCCCTATGCGATCTGCAAATGTTTATTGATACCGAAACAAACATTGCTCATGGGCAATCCTTGGAAAAAGAAAAAACCGATTGTCTTAAGAATCTGCTGGAGTCGAATACACAAACACAGACTCCCCAACTCCCAAACCCCACACAAACAACCCAAGCCCAAGCCACACACCCACATCGTTGATCTCTACCAATTTTTGCGCCAAAAGCCCGCTAAACTCTTGTTCTTGCAATACGTAAAAATGGCGTTGAGTTCTTATGGTGTGAGATCTTGCTCGCTCTCAATCCAGCGTGTGCTGCTGCCGTCTAAAAGCATGGCAATGACATCTATCACTTTTCTTAGATTTGGACTCGGCTTTGGGTTTCCTGGGCGGTTTTGTGAGATTATGGACTCTGTGAGCTCCAGTTGTTCTTTTCTAGAGACTTGGTGTTACAAATGACTAAACAATTTTCTCAAAGACTAATCAAGCTAGATACACCCTGTTAAGGGGTTGCAAGCGTTTTCTATTTGATAGACACAAGGTGCCTGTTAAACCACTATTGTCATATTCACTATAAGATCGGAGCAAATGAGAGAAATATTTGTGGTGGATGGCTCTACAATCAATTCTCGCAGAGACTATAATGGTGCGGCGGTTTCTTGCAAAGAGATATGTGGAGAACTATCGATCTACAAAAGAAATTTTATTAAAGGATTTAAAAAAGCATATCATCGTGGAGTATTTGACGGTAAAGAACTGCAGAATTTGCTTTTTCCAAAAGTTACATCAGATATTTTCGTTTCCTATTCCGGTCAAGATATCCACAAGGCCTACTCTTTAAAAAAATCAATCGAAACTCTCTTAGGGGATAGGTGTTTAAAAAAGCAATTGAAATACGGAATTCTTGCAGTAGACCCCTGTAAAGTCTTTGTGGATTTTTTATACTGGGCGAATGCTAGAGAAATACAAGAAAATTTAATAGACGACCCTAATTTTTCTTCTTATTTTCAAGATGAAGATCAAAATGCATGTAATGTTACAGAACATCTCCATCTTATGCTTTCTGTGGCTCTAGCTCACATGATTCAAACATGCAAATCTTTCGTCTTTATACAAACAGAAGCCTCTGTAAAGAAAGGTCTATACACACAATCCCCATGGATATATTACGAACTAGAAATTGTCCGCTTATGCATGAAAAAAACATCCGTATCAATAAGCGCAGAAAGCAGAAAAACATTGTCGGAAAGCGCAAAAATACTTGTCAACTACAGTGTAAAAGACTTTCTTGAGAATATCTGTAAAAATGAAGGACCTACCCCACCAACTATCACTCTAGATGAATTGGTACAAGAACTTAATAAAAAATACCACCCTACATAATTTTGTAACCATAAAAGCGTGCATCACCACAATCCTGTAATTCTGCGCGGTTTATAGAAAACGCAAGAACACATAATAGACAAGGACAAAAAGATGCAGGAGCACAAAAATCCCGGGGATATATTTTTCAAACCTAAAAAATGACTTTTCCTTTTCAGCTTGTTTTTGCAAAAGATACCACTCATACCCGCAAACATTACTCGGCAATCTTTGCTCCAATGCAAGGATAACTTCAAATTTAGCCCAATTCATTTCTTTGTAATGCCTCAATAAAGACATCCAAACATAACAAACTATGCAACTAGAAAGCAAAGATATTAGCAACACTCCTAAGACCCATCCACACTCTTTAAACTTAACCGCAATATTCATGTTTAACGAGAAAAATAGACCATTAAGGGTTATAAAAAAATTATTCGTCGTTGCTCGTCTATCACTAATTCTATCAGCAGAGGCTACAGCAGTTTTGTATTGTTCTAAGAGTGCCAAATCTTCATTGCATATCTTCAAATTGTCGTTAAATAATGTATCCATTCGTTTTTCCATGTCGCACCGATAAAAACATCCTAGCCTCTACAGACTAACTCCCCGCACACATCTTACGAAGAGTAATCCCATTTTGAAACGACCACAACAATCTCCAAAAAGACTCCTTACAAACCAGCATTGGACGGTAATTCTAGCATAAATATCAGTCAAATTACCACTTCAAATAAAGATTATCGGCATGTGTCTACGACTTTATGGCACGAGATTTTTGCTTTGATCAAGCCACGATATAGAGTTACACAACTAGTGGCTTGGGTCGTGTGGAGTGGAGTTTTACTCCGCAGGGCAAACTCCCAAACAGGCTTGCGTAGGGTTGTCTCTCACAAGTTCGCTAAGATTTGTTGCTAAGTATTGCAAGGGCTAAGATGCTTCGCTGGTATGTCAATTTGCACATAGAGTGGCACAAATGCTAAATACAGAGGAAAGACGCTTAAGCTATCTTAACGCCGTTTTAGAGGATGGCGACATAGCAGAAATTAAGCGCACCCTTGGGCATGTTGCGGAGTCTAAGGGTATAAAATTGCCCCCATTAGAGGACGAGATTCGGGTGCATATGGTTTTAATGGCACTCTGGTGGGGGATGTCATCGCGGGCTTTGTAGGCGATCGCCCCTATGAGTAGGTCGGTAAGTTGGATGATTTGGGACTGGTGGGATTGGGCGGTGAAACATTGGGCTTGGATGGTGTTGTTGTAGTGGTGGTGCAACACTCTTTCTAACTCCCGCATCCGCACCGCACATTTTGAATCCTTGTAGTCTAGGTAAATTTTGATAGCGGTTTGGGGTTCTATGAGGTTTCTCAGCACATAATAAAACATTTTGTAATAGAAAATGTCTGGGTTACTTTGGTTATAGTAGTCGTGGGCGAGCCTTTGTTTATCTGGGATTAAAATGGCTTGAAAGCGTAGATGGACGCTGGAAAAGAAAAATTCTAAAAGGGCATCGTAAAATCCTTTTTGAATTTGAATGAGTTTTGTCCATTTGAGTTCTTTTTTGTGGTTAAATTGGTGTTTTAAATCTTTGATTGTTTGGTTGATGGGGGCTAGTTCGCTTGAAGGTAGGCTAATTGCTCCTAGCACCATCACCTTAGAGCCCAAAGAGGGGTTATAGTCTAAGTGATTACTCTCATCGCAAAAAATTTTATATTCTTGCATCAATATCTCCCAAACTTACTCCTAATCCTTTCCTTAGTGAATTCTATGCATCAATGATTACATACATCACAATTGTCTGCAGAAAATCCCATATCATTGGTCTTAGTATAATACTCTGCGACTTTTTGCAGATTACGCGAAACACCATTGCCATTTTTATACATCACTGCTGATGTGCAGAAAGAATTAGCATCCCCCATTTCACCTGCTTTTTTGTAGTTTCTATGGCTCTTTGATTATCTGTGGTAACACCATTCACAGCACTACCCCACTTTCCCCCTACCCCCTCACCAAATTCTTTAACACATAGCGTTTGACAAAGAAGCCCACACTATCAGCCTCCTTGTCAGCTAGAGCTTTTAGGGTGTTGTATTCCTCTTGGGATAAGTAAAAGGTAACGATGTGGTTTTGTTTTAAATGAGCGGGCAAAGGTTTTCTACCTGGTTTGGCTTTGTCTTTAGCACTGAAAGTGTTTGCTTGGGGGTTGTGGGTGTTTTTCAAAGCATCTTGGATAGATTTGGGGGTGTTTTTGTTTTCATTCATTGTTTACTCCTTTTGTTAAAGTGTCTAAAAGGCGTTGGTATTCTGTCATGAAAGTCTTGTATTGGATTCTAGAGAGTGGGGTTTGCAAAGACAACTCTTTAAAGCTCAATCCCTTACGCATAGAGTTTTCTATAATCTTAGAGTGTTTAAAAAAGAAAAAGTTTAAATCTGTGAAGTTAGATTGTAAGGTAGAACTTGTTTGTTCTTGCTCTTCTAGGCTTTGATAATCGGTGACGAGCACCATTAAGGGCACTTTTAAAACTTGTAACTCTTGGATGGTTTCAATGGTCTTTAGTAGGGAGTTGTAAAGGGGAGTGCAGGGGATGAGGATGGCTTGACTGGCTTTAGCAATCTCTAAAACCCCACTTTGGATAAAGCCTCCAAAGTCATAGACACAATTGTTGATTAAAGAAAGGCGGTGCTGATTTTAGCTTTATCAGGGTAAATGCTCTCAATGATGGAAGAGTCGTTGCTTTGCAAGAACAAATCTAAATCTTTAGCAATGGAGAAACTAAAGGCGGTCTTACCCACCCCACCTTTTTTGTTGATAATGGAGAAAATCATGAGAACCTTTGTTTTTGGTTTTTGGTTTGTTTTTGGTGTTAGCGGTTGATGGGCATAGAATGGGCGTAGACATACCACTGACATCGCTGACACCACTGACTAGATTAGTGTAAAGTGCGAAGTCTTGAATTAGCATGATATTCAATTAGAATAATATTTAATCCATTAAAAAATGTTTAAGATTTTGATTAATCAAATGATTTTTATTTATAATTGTGTTAAATATAAATAAACAATATTATAAGTTGTGTTAAATATCAATAAACAATATTGCATATTATGATAAATTCAAATAAACAATATTTAAAATAGTATTAAATATATTGAGTATTATTTGAAATTGGATTTAATATATCTTAAATTGTTTAGATGGGTGGCGTGAAGGTGATGGGGCAAGATGGCGATTAAAGTGCTTTGAAATGGTTATAGAGTGCAGGTTTAGAGGTTGGGAGCTTTTCAAAAAACTAGGATTTGAGGTTGGAAGCGATTGTAAGCAATTGCAAAGCTTGAGAAAACAAAACAAATCCTTAGAGCAAGTCTTTCATTCAAGTTTTCTTTCTACATTTCTATCTATGGGTTTCGTTAGCAAGTGGGAAAGTGAGAAAAGGTAGTAGCGGTCACCACATCTTAGCTAGCCGTGTTTTTGAAGGTTTAACGCGCGTTCTCAAAGTGACACACCGCACCAAATCAGCCACACCCCATAAAGGGCGGCGATGGTCTTTCTAGCGGCCTTCGGGCGGGTCTGTGGACCTAGAGAAAAACTAGGGACACACAACCAACGAGCACTCTGTAACTAGAGGTGATAATTGCTCGCAATTCTAAACAAAGAGAGTGAATAGGGGGTAAATGGCACTTAATCCCCACACAAATACTCCCCATCACACCACCAAGCATCGTCCCACCAATAGACAGTGTTCCCAGGGGGTGTGCCAAAACGCGCACGCAAATATTCTTGTCTGCGCTTTCTGCTCCATTTGGATTTGTGGCGTTCGTTGTAGGCATCTACTTCTTTGTTGTATTGTTCAATCCACTCTTTAGAACCTTTTTCAGCCATTTTTGCTCCTTTTTAAAAAAGCTTTAAAAAAAAAACTAAAGAATACCCCAGACTAAAGAACACTCCCTTGTAATACACTCCCTTTCAAACGATTGCAAGGGCTAAGTATGACTTTCAAAGGACTTGCCATTATGTGCTCTCTAAATGCATTTCTCTATACCCAAGTCCCACAATTTTACACAAACCAAGCAAAGACTCATTAAGCTCTATAAACAACACCCCGATCACCAAATCACTTTCTATTGCCAAGCACCTTTTAAAATCATACACAAAGGCACAAGAACCCGTCTTGAAATCATTAATTCAAACAAATACACAGCCCGCAATGCTAAGACTAAGAAAGGCAAGATCAACCAAAGAGCTTGGCGTGTGGAGTGGGAGCACATCATGCCTGCTGAAAACTTTGGCAAGCATTTAGCTTGTTGGAGACAGGGGGGACGCAAGGCTTGTGAGAAAGATCCAACCTTTGAAAAAATGGAGGCAGATATGTTTAACCTAGTGCCGGCTATAGGAGAAGTCAATGGAGATAGAAACAACTACCGCTATGCTCAAGCCCCTAAGAATATGGTGTTTAACCAATATGGCAACTGCAAAGTCTATACAGACTTTAAAGAGAAACGCTTTTATCCTGCTGATTACTCTAAAGGCTGGATCACATGGGCTTATTTACACATGAGCCAAACTTATGGGATCAACCTAAGTAAAGCAGAGAAACAACTCATGGAGGCGTGGGATAAGATGTATCCACCAAGTAAATGGGAGATGGAGCGCACAGCGATTGTAAAAAGAGATGGGGATTAGCTTTTGTGATTAGAGAATTTGTGTGTTCTAAGTTTCTTTTTGAGCTCTAAATCTTTTGTGAGTTTTTATCTTATTTCATCTATCTTATTTCATCTTTCATCGGTTTTGAAGGTATCTATTAAGGGCATCTAGCATCTAATTTGATAGAAAGACTTTTTAGTGAGACAAGTCTTAATACACTCATAAAGCACTAATCTTCTTTTTCTGCTCTTTCAGCAAATTCTGCAAAAGATATTGTCTCCATGTAAGTTTCATCAGGATTAAGAACATTTTGCATGGCTATCTGTGTTTCTCGGTTAGGGATGTGGGATTTTATGCCAAGTGCTACCCTAATCTTACTTTTCTTATCCTGGAGGCTTTGTAGTTTATTTTGAAACTTGTGGGCGATTTCTTGATACTCCGCTTGGGTTTTTGAAATTTGTTGCTCTGTCGTGTTAAGATATCGGAATAGTCGTCTCTCACTGCAAGCGTTATAATCAATGGCCATGCAATCACCTTTGTTTTAGCGGAGTATATCAAAAGTAAATATAAAGGCCTAAAGGTGTTGTCTTTGCAAAACTTCAAATCCTACATAAACGCCACTGGAAACACTGCCAGCATTAAGAATTTCAAGTGAGTGGTCTAAGCAAATCTTGTGTCAAGGTGTCTCAATGGCACAATATCCTAGCATAGTACACATTAAGCGTTTACCGCTAAGATTCTTTCAAGGACTTGCTTTGTCCTTAGTAAAACACAGGAGAAACAAAATGTCAGGCAAACCAACTAAACGCTATTTTCCTAAAACAAAAGCAGAGCTCAAAGAGCTTGTGAAAGATGAGAGCGTGCATTTAGGTGAGATTGATGTGAGTGCAGTGGAGGACATGAGTTTTGTGTTTGCAGATGTTAAATTTGATGAGGATGGGAAACTCAAAGAAGAAAAGGATTTTAAGCGCAAAAAATTTAAGGGTCTAGAAACTTGGGATGTGTCGCATGTGAAAAATATGAGAGGGATGTTTTTTAAAGCAAGCCACTTTAACCACAATATCTCAAACTGGGATGTGTCTAAGGTTACTGACATGAGCCATATGTTTTGCAACTGTGCCAAGTTTAACCAGCCCCTAGACAACTGGGATGTGTCTAATGTTACGGAAATGGAGTGGATGTTTAGATATTGTCAAACTTTCAATCAGTCTTTGGAAAAGTGGGATGTATCGAGAATCACAGATATGCATTCAATGTTTTGGGGTTGCACCAACTTCAACCAACCGCTTAACAGTTGGAATGTTTTTAATGTGAAGGATATGGGAGGAATGTTCGCCTATTGCGAAACCTTCAACCAGCCTTTGAATGATTGGAATGTGTCAGCGGTTACGAATACGAACTCGATGTTTGAAGGTTGCAAGAACTTCAACCAACCCTTAAAAAAGTGGAATGTCTCAAAGGTGACAGATATGAGTGGTATGTTCTCTGAATGCACCAACTTCAATCAACCCTTAGACAACTGGGATGTTTCAAAAGTCACGAATATGGGCTATATGTTTAACAGATGCACTGATTTTAACCAACCTTTAGAGAAATGGGATGTCTCAAAAGTTAAGAGTATGTGGAGCATGTTCGAAGGTTGTAGCAACTTCAACCAAACCTTAGATAAGTGGAATGTGTTGAAGTATGCAGACATAGACTTCACATTTGATGGGTGCGATGCACTTGAAAAGTTACCTAAATGGTATCAAGAATTCTGGGGAGATGATGATGACAATGATGATTGACAAACCAAAAGTCTAGGGCAAATCACTAAAGTAGGCTTTTGGGTGTGCTCTTTTTTGTTTTTAGAGATCCTCTCTCTTTATTGAGGTATCTCAGAGTTACTAAAGATCCAAGAGACTTTTAACATTAGAGAACGCCTGCAAGACTTACTTAGAGTTTCGTATTTCTGCGGTTCTGCACACAGACTCCTCTTTTTCAAGAAAAGGACTCAAGCCCTTCTATTTATCTTGTGCACCCAATCTTGTGTACCCAATTAACAAAGAATGCATAACAGCCTCTCTTTTTATATTCAAACTCTTAGCACTATAGCAGAGTACCTAAAATTTCAAAATCAGATTTTGAAAACAAATTTTTCTTTTTTTTCAAATTTCAAACCGCATTTTAAAACAAAAATTTTGGCTCTTAACAAAAACAAAAAAATCTAAGAAAAAATTTTAAAAAATTTAGGCTTGAGAATTTTTTTGAAAATTTTTGTCCAAAATTCCGCAGTGCCAAAAAATCCAAAAATTTTGAAAAATTTTTGATTTTTTCAAAAAGCTATTTATTAGTTTTTTATTAACTTTTGCCGTGTTAAAATAAGCTGCTATTTATAGCGAAATATCTTATAAAGGAGCCAAAAATGGCCGAAAACAATATGGGTTATTTTGAACTCAGAGAGTTCTTGATCAGAAAAGGGGTATCTAAAGTATTAGTGGATGCATTCACTAAAAAAGTGCGTGAGGACTATGGGATGTTGCCTAAGGACTTTAAAATCGCTAAGCACATCACTCCAGATACATTGCTCACCAACTCTTGTAAAACCGACAGACTTTTGATTGCGCAAGATAAAGGTGATTATTATTTTTTCCCTAAAATCTGCAAAGAGTGCCAAGAAGAACAGCAAATTCGTTTTTTTACAAGCACAAAAGAAGTAGAGAGATTTTTACTAGACATCTTTGCGTTCTCAATTAAAGTCCAAGCTCGTGTTAAAGAGCATCTAGGGCATGACTACGATGGGACATTTGGTGTCCCTGAAATCCCCTTCGAGTCTTTCAAGCAAGATCTGCTCAATCGTTTCAGTGAGCACAGCTACAATATATGTAAGGCTTTCTACAAATTGAATCCTTATGTTACGAATGACAGATTATCTTTTAAATTATTAGACACTAAACCTATTGAGATGTCCATATATGAATTTTATCTATCAGAATCAAAGACATTTTTAACCACAGAGCAAGAACAATGTTTTCTCCAATTTCTACAACAAGAGCGAAAGGTATTTAGCAAGGCACGCTGTGCGCGGGCCATTTGCCATAAGTTTCATGGCAAATCCAATAGAATGCAGCAAAACCTAATAAGCGAGTATCTCGAGCAAAACTACGGGTTATTCAGCCCTGATGATTGCAAGAGCCTGGAAATGTCTGCCTTTAAAGGTGAGAAGGGTATCTATGTGAACTCATTTGAACTAGAGGGGCAAACATGGCATTATGTCCCAGCTGCATTGAGAGCGTGGGTGTTAGAAAGATTGGTAACGATCTTCACCAAGAAAAGAATATTGGTAGATGAAAAAGAAGCTTTGCTTGCTAAACTCACCCCAGAGAATGTCCAGGTATTCAATAAGTGCGCAGCGACAAATGCTGATGATATGGCACGCACCACTTTGCAAGAGCAATGCCTAGAGATTATAGCTAGCCATCTTAACATTCCCATCAAAGCCAAAAAGCTTGAGAATGGGGTGCGCATCTTTGAAAGAGATTCAGGCTTTAACCCTAATGTCTTTTTGAGCAAAACCCCCCATGATTTAGGAGAGCTGCGTTTGTTCTTGAATAAAGAGATGTGCTTGTTCTCGAATGATTTGATGCCCCCAGAAGTGCAACAACACACCACTGCCTTAAAAAACATGTTGTTGCGCAGAGGAGAAAACTCAGGACTACTTGGTTGGTGGCGACATACCCCATCACTTGAAGAAATGGCTGCACGACTAGAAAAGACTACACAGCCAGAAAGCACGGAGGTGGATTTGGATGATGCATTAAATAGCCCAAGCCCATCCACACAAACAATACGGCCTTCACACTCTTCTTCATCTCAAAAATACTCTCCCCAAGCTCTCAAGGACTACTTAGACAAGCATGTAGAGGGGCAAGAGGAGGCGAAAAAGAGCTTTTGTATGGCGATGAGCGATCACTATAAGCGTTTTATAGGAGAAGAGGGAGTTCATAAAAAAAGAAATGTGTTACTCATCGGGCCTTCAGGTTGTGGTAAAACCTCCATGACCACTACACTTTTAAAGCACTTAGACATCCCCTATGGCATTGTGGATACTTCGCATTTAACACCGGAAGGTTATAGCGGATTGAATCTTTCAAGCATGTTTGTCGATCTCTATAGAAATGCCAAAGAGAACATCAGCAAAGCCCAAAAAGGTGTCATCTTTTTGGATGAAGTGGATAAATTGGGTATGGAGGTAGGGGATCACCATCAATTTAAGTCGCTTGTGCAAACAGAAATGCTTAAGATCATAGAGGCACACTCTTTTGCTTTTACCTACACGGACAAAGAGGGGGACAAACAAGAAATCACAATCAACACCTCTGAGATCCTATTTGTTCTTGCGGGCCACTTCAAGGATTTGTACTCCAACAAAGACACGAAGGGTTTAGAGACAATTGGTTTTCTTAAACCCAGTGTGCCAGATAGACGATCAGCACAATCCAATGCACCCAAAGATGTGAGCAATGCAGATTTAATCCGCTGTGGCTTGATTAAAGAGTTCATTGGGCGCATCCCTATGCGCATTGTCTTGGGTGAGGTAGATAAGAAAATGTTGGCAAAGAAGCTTGACAAAGAACTGCCCACTTACAAAAAAGAGTTTTCACAACAAGGCAGTCTTTTAGAGTTTAGCCCCAAAGCTAAACAGATGATCATTGAGCAAGCCATACAAGAAGAAACAGGGATGCGTGGCATTGATTCTGTTTTAGCAAGGGTGATGGACCCGTTTAGATTTGACTTGCCAAAGTTCGAGGGTTATAAATGCACTGTGGTCTATGATGAAGTGCTTGGTGCATGGAGAATAGAGACAACACCTCTTGGAGATTCGTGAAAGGTTGGGGGGAATGGGGGCTTAAAAGAGTTGGGGTGAGCTCGAATTACCCTTGGAATAAAGACAGATGGATTGATATAGGAGTGGAGGGGATTTAGTGGACTTTAGTAGTTTGCTTTGTAGTTTGCTTGGATCGAGAGCACACACAGGTGTACGCTAATTTCATATTTCGCTTTATTTTTCCCTCGGATTATTAGCATTAAGTTGTCACTCTCTTAATCCCCTAGGTATTTGGATATTCTGATATAGTCATTGCCAATGATATGTGGCGACCGCAATAAAGTTTTAATTACATAAACTTGTGGTTGAACTGCCATTTCTTAGAGAGACCCTTAAGTTTTCGTCGTCTTAAAGCATACTCAAGACCATTCGTTTAGATACACAGCAACCACTCGCCTTATTTTTCTAACCAACTAACTTGATTTAGTCTAGTTTAGACAAGTGTGTTAACATAGTACTAGCGTATATATTTTTTAAAGTTGGGTATCAGTGTGCAGAGCGGTATTTTATATTCTGTAGGTGAGTTAAGTGGTCTTAAGTTTTTTATTCCTGCCTACCAAAGAGGGTATCGTTGGACTAAAAAAGAAGTGCGGGCTTTACTCAAAGACATTGTGCGTTTCATCAAAAAAAGTAAAGCAAAGGAGGATTCTTATAGCCTACAACCTATTGTGGTGAAAAAAGTGGAGGGAGATTACCATGTCATCGATGGACAACAACGGCTCACCACGATATTTTTAATTGTCAAATACCTTACAATGGACGATAGCCAATACAAGGGGATGGGCAGGGATTTATTCACCCTCGATTATGAAACTAGAAAGGATAGTTTTGATTTTTTGCAAAAGATCAAGGAAAAATGCGAGAAAGGAGGAAAGCTCAATATTGATTTTTACCATTTCAAAGAGGCTTATGAGGCAATTAGAGATTATAAAGATGATGAAAAAGCGAAGAAGAAGTTTTTTGATGATCTAGAAAACAAACAAGAGTTTTTAAACACTCTATACCGTAGATGCAAACTGCTTTGGTATGAAAGCAAAGGCAACGAAAAAGAGGTGTTCGTGCGTCTCAATAGTGGAAAAATCCCACTATCAGAAGTTGAAAAAATTAAGGCACTGTTCTTGGCACAAACACAGACCAATGATCGGACAGAAGGAGCGGAGAAGAAAGAAAAGCAAAACGAAAAAAGAGCAAAAACATGGTATGAGACCGAGAAGAAAGCTAGACAAAATGAAGATTTTATTTATTGTGTGTTAGAGCGTGTAGGTAAAAGAAGTATTGAGGATGGACATTTATCCGAAGATATCCAAAGAATTGGAGTTTATCTCAAGGCAATTGTGTTTGGTAAAAAGAAGAAAGGTAAAGAGATTTATAAAGCAGTGCCTTATGGAAATGAGGAAAATTGCTTGTTTGATTATTTTTATCAAAAATATAGTGATAATAGTATAGATGAGGAGTGGGATAAACTTAACGAGGCGGTCATGTACCTTTCTGCTTTCGCCTCAGGAAAAAACGGATGTGAAGATGAAAAAGAAGAAGAAATAAGTAGAAAGATTTTTCATTACCTTGGTTTTTTGATATTCTATGGGAGCAGGATAAATGCTCTATATGTGGAATGGTTGAATATTAGATATAACGAAGAACTTACAGACTATAACGGAGAGTTTGTAAACCGTCTTCTTGATCTAGTTAAGAAAAAATTCAGTCACAAGTCTTGCAGATAGATAAATTAACATATGATAAGAATGAAGATAGAGGAGCTTTAAAGACTCTGCTTTTGCTCTTTAACTTGGAATATATCATTACTAAAACCAAGTCTTCACTTTTTGAATTTAACCGTTTCGTATTAGAGAAGTGGAATTTAGAGCATCTTTATGCGCAAAACTCAGAAAGTGTGTGGTCGAAAAAGGAAAGAGGAGATTTAATGGAATTGAGAGAGGAAGTAAGGAACATAGAGGATTTAGAAAAAATAAAGAAATTAAAGAAAGAAGAAAGCAAAGTAATAAAAAATGGATCGCAAGGGTTATCAAAAGCAGAGAATATTGCCCATGAAATTGAAAGAAAACTAAAAAACTGGACCAAATCATCCCAAATCGACAAAATGGATGAAGGGGTTGTGTGTAATTTAAACAGCTTGCTCAAAGACAAAGAAGAAAAAGATTGAAAACAGAGGAATTTCTTAAACAATTTAGGATCAATTTATTTCCAAATATAAATCAAGAATTTATCCAACAAACTAAGGAGTGGTTGGATGATGTAAAAGAGCATCTCGGTGATGGTAAACTTAGTGAAACCATCAAGAAATTTATGGATAAAAAAAGAGAGGATAAGGACTTCTTTAGAGACTTAGAAGGAGAAGGATTGCTGACAAAGATAGACGAGAATTTTCAAGATGATGGGGAACTGCACCGCTTGCAGAACCTTGCTCTATTGGATGAGAATTCCAACAAACAAATAGGAAATCTCATGTTTAGGAGAAAACAAACAAAAATTAGAGAAATCTTAGAAAAAGAGCCTAGAAGATTTTTTCTCATTTGCACACTAGAAGTATTTGAGAAAAAATTTTCTAAGAATAATGAAAATAAAAATAAATCTATTTTTATGAAGCAGGATCAAAAAGATTATCTTGAAGCGATTAAATCGTATTTGAAGCATTACATCGAGAGGGATAAAAAGTGAAATTCTATACTTTCTTAGACTTTTTGGAACTAAGTTTCTTAGGGGGCGAGTGGTCGTGTGTTGAAATGTGCAAAAAAATAGAGATCCCTAGATTTCAAAGAGATTATGCACAAGGAAGACAGTCCAAAAAAAGTAAAGAGGTAGCAAAAGCTTTTTTGGATGCCATATTTGCTGTTTTAGAAAACAAAGAAAGAAATCTACATTTAGATTTGATCTATGGTTATCAGGACAAACAAGCTTTCAAACTCGTAGATGGGCAACAGCGCATTACTACTTTGTGGCTCTTGCATTTCCTTTTATATAAACATGCTGGACAACTAGATGAGATCAAGGATAGACTCAGCAAATTCACTTATAACATGCGAAAGAGTTCTAAAGAGTTTTGTGAGAATTTATTCAAGAAAGAAGAGAATTTTGAAATCGAAAAAGAACCTAGTGCAACTATTTTTTCACAAGGGGCAACATTCGGTACGGATCTCAATGATGATCCTACTACCAAAGCTATGATTCATATGCTTGACCTTATTCACAATAGATTAAATGGTAAAAATAATAATGTTCTAAATAGTTACATAGAGAGGTTGAAATGCATCTCGTTTAACATCTTTAATGTTGTTGATATGGGGTTTGAATCGGGGGAAGATCTTTATATTAAACTGAATGCCAGAGGCAAAACGCTAAGTAAATACGAGAAACTCAAGGCGTTTATAGAACAAAAAGCGGTAGAAATCGCTCAAGAACCTACCAAGATAGTAAGTAGTCTCCCAGCTACGACCTTAGGGTCCATCAAAAAGCCCGTAGGATCCATAGAGCAGCGCACCGATACCGATGGTGCGTTTCTATCCAATATGAGTGTAAATCCCAATAAAACCTCCAAAACTGATCTCTATCAAAACTTGCTTACTGTCATAGATAATGAGTGGAGCGATTATTTTTTTGATTCTGAACAACCAGACACATTTGATGATAGGATGTTCCATTTTTTACACTATGCTAATGCTTTTTTTGCGTTTTTACAACAAGAAGAAGAACAGCATAAAGAAGAACAGCATAAGAGTGCCAAAGAAATCCTTTTAACAGATCGCGTTATTGATGAGTCATATAGTTTCTTACAGAAAGAAGAGAATTTAAGGCTGCTAGATAGGGTTATCAAGTTTTTGCCGAGATGGCAAAAAGAAGGGCAAAAAGGGGGCTCTTTGGCGATTAAAGGCGTTGAGTTTTTTGACAAGGGCAGAGAAAATGGCAAAAAAAAAGGTAAAAAAGAAACTGAAGGAATTGAGCTCAAAAAAATCTGTTATTTCTTTGCCTTGTTGTTTTTGACTAAAAGGGCTACGGTAGGTAACAATTTGGCGGATTATAGAGTGATTGTGGAAGATAAGATTGTAGAAGATTACTTGAGAGTATGTAGACATTTTATAGAAAACCACAGCTTGGATCGTGTGGAATATACTAAAGGATTTTTTAGACTGTTTTCTGAAATTTCTCAAGGTATTACCAGTGGATATAACAATTTCTATGGATTTTTATCTTCTCCAGAATATGAGCTAACAACGAAGTTTCATGAAGAAACTCGCGAACAAGGGAATGGTCGTGAACGCAAAGAAAGAGGCTAGTCAAAGCCAATATGGAAAGGTTCGTAAACTAGAAAAAAGAAAAGCTCAGCTCATTTTTGAAAGTAGAGGTACAGATCCAAACTGGGAAAACATTTTAAATAAAACGAGTAACCATAAGTATTTATGTGGGTATGTGGGATTTTTATTAGATTTTAGTAAGGATAAAAAAAATGGTAAAGAAAACTTAGAGAAGTTTGAAAAATATGCTACCTTGACTATGAATATTCTAAATGTATTTTTCCTCAATAAGCCCACTCGTGACCTAGTCTTATTCCAAAAAGCTCTTTTATGTTTTGGAGATTACAGTATTACGGTTAGTGCTGATAAGAATAGCACTACTAATAAAAATCAGTTTTTTGGTAATCGCTTTGAAATGTATAGGTTTAGAGGTAGGGAACCTGTATTCAGAATATTTGAAAAAAATTCTGATGAATCTCAGCGTACTAGTTGTCTTCGTAAGCTTCTAGATAGTCTTTTGTTATTACTGAGTCCTCAAGAAATCAACAGTGAAGAAGTATTGTTAAAAAAGATTGAGGAGATTGTTAGTAGTTATATTAATGGTCGGGAAGATGGTCTTTTGGAATTTCCATGTAAACTTATAGAAAGGACTTGGTGGGAGCAACTTTTTCTCAAAGAAGACAAACTATTTGCATTTATTAATAATACTGATAATAAAGATTGTGGAAGAATTTGGTTCGATGTTCGTGGAAATCATGAAGTTTGTAGAGCTAAACTTCTTCAAAGTAAGATACGCTCGGAAAATTCACGAGATCTTTTAGGTTATGCCCTATATTGCTATTGCAAACACAAGGAAATAGGTAAATTGATTTCTGATTACAAAAATGATGCAGAGGTACAATTTACTGTTAATGGTTTTGCCATTTCTGTAGACAGTGAAAAATCAATTATTAAGTTTAGTCGCGAAGAAAATCAAGATGAGCTTTTTATAAAACTCGAGCGAGGTATAGATATCTTCAAAGAATTTGAAAGAATAGTGGAAAAAATCCAAGAAAAGATATCAAAACGCTATTTCCCTAAGACAAACGAAGAGCTTAAAGAGCTTGTCAAGGATGAGAATATCCATTTGGGAGAGATTGATGTAAGTGCAGTGGAGTATATGGGTAAGGTGTTTGAAGGTAGCCAACGCCAAAATTTTGAAGGATTAGAGAGTTGGGATGTGTCAAAGGTTACGAACATGCGATGTATGTTCCGTGGCTGTTCATCTTTTAATCAGCCCTTGGACAAGTGGGATGTATCGAGAGTAAAAAATATGGAGTACATGTTTTCTCTTTGTCCACTTTTCGATCAATCTCTCAATAATTGGAATGTATCCAATGTGGAGAATATGTGGGGTATGTTTCTTGACTGTGCCAATTTCAATCAACCACTAGAAAGGTGGAATGTATCCAATGTGGAGAATATGGAGGGGATGTTTCATGGCTGTTCATCTTTTAATCAGCCCTTAAATAATTGGGACGTATCTAAAGTGACAAATATGGTGCGTATGTTCCATGGCTGTTCATCTTTTAATCAGCCATTGGACAAGTGGGATGTATCTAACGTGACATATATGGGCTGTATTAGTGATGAGTTAGATGGCATGTTTTTTGGTTGCACTAATTTCAATCAACCCTTAAATAATTGGGATGTGTCTAAGGTAACAGATATGAGTTACATGTTTTTTGGTTGTACAAACTTCAACCAACCTTTAGAAAAGTGGGATGTATCTCAAGTAAATGGTATGAGTGGGATGTTTGCAAAGTGCACAAACTTCAATCAACCTTTAGAGAATTGGGATGTATCTAGAGTTACAGATATGAGCTACATGTTTGCTAATTGCGAAAACTTCAATTGTCCCCTAGATAGATGGGATGTATCCAATGTAGAAGATATGGAGAGCATGTTTTATGGGTGCGATGCACTCAAGAGTTGCCTGAATGGTATGACAAAGAAGAGTGGGAAATAGATGATGAAGATGATGAAAATGACAATTAACAACAGAAGCCCCGTAGGGCAAACTACCTACAACAGAGCCGAGAAGTGCTCTCACTTTTTGGGTGGGTAATTGATCATCTAGCTATGAAAGCACAACTCACAAGTTCGCTCGGTTAATCTGTTACTCATATGCCGCAGAAGATTTAGATTTTGTGTTTTTGCGTTTGAAACTTTAGGTTCGCTTGTATATTTTTCTTGTTCATAGTGATTGCCGTTTTGTTTGTAAACTTTTGTTTTAGCTACTCTCAAATGTTTGTATCTAGGTGTCAAAAGGCTAGAAATATGATGGTGCTAGTTCACGAAGTTATAGTGTTTAGGTGGCTTTAATTATCACTCTATCGCCCGATTAAACATTAGAATAATTTGCGCTTAATGGTCTATATTTTGCTAGTATTCATTGCGTTATAGCGTGGCTTAAAAAGCAAGGGCTAAATATGATAGCCTCCGCTGTCTTTTTGTTGTGAGGCTTGCATAGAGATTTCTTCTTCTGCGGATCGCTTGCGCTCATCGACATACCTTAGAATGTCGTCAAAAGCCTCGCTAGCCTCTTTAGGATTTATCTCTGCTATTTTGGTAACCTCTTGCAAAAGGTAAGCTAAGTCCTTATCTATGTCTTTGAGTAATGGCAAATTCTTTTCAAGATTGTCTAGTTTTAGGGCAATGCCCGCTTTCTCTTGTTCCAATGCCCCGTATTGCCCTTTTAAAGCGTCATATTCCGCTTGCAAAGGATTAGGGGCTATATCCTCTTGCTTTGGCACATCTTGCGTTTGTGGGGCTTTATTTGGCTCTTTAGGCTTTTGCGCCTCTGCAAGCTCTGTTACAAGCCCTTTGTTAGTCGCCCTCATCGCTTTATATCTGTCCCTTGATCGCTTTAGGGCATTGTAGGTTTGATCTTGCTTTGCCTCAAGGGTTTTGATTTGGCTCTTTTGCTCGTTGCTTGCAAGTGTTAAAAAACCTACTTCATTAGTGACTTTAGACAAATCCGCCCTAAGTCCTTTGATCCGCTTTGCCTTTAGTCCGTATTTCTCTTTTAGTCCTAACAAGCGGTCTTGCAACTTGCCTTTCTCTCGCTTGAGATTATTTAGAGCGGTGTCATCTTGTTTGATAATCGTTTTTGGTTCTGCTTTCTCAAGGGTCTTAATCTGCTCTGCTTGCTTGGCATTTGTCGTTTGCAAAGCTTGCACGCTCTCAATGGCTTGAGTAATGACATCGCTTTTGTTAGTAAGATCATCGGCTAGAGTGTCGCATTTGTCTTTGAGTTCTTGCAAGGCGGTTTTTAGGGTTTCAACCTTTTTGAGTTGCTCGGCTTGCTTGGCATTTGTGGTTTTCAATGCCTCCATGTCCTCAAGGGCTTTGTCTTTGATCCTAATCGTGTCGTTAAGCCCGCTAATCGTGTTTTCTTGCTCTTGCCTTTGATCCGCTATCGCCTTGAGCTTGGCTTGGGCTGCAAGATCGCTCTTTTGCTCTTTGGGATCAATCAATGCGCTGTAAGTGGCGTTAATGGCGGTTTCTAGGCTTGTTTTGGCGGTTTGTGCTGTTTCTGCCTTGTCCGCTTGTTCTTTGAGCTTGTCAATGCCTTTTTCAAGCCCTTCTTTAGCGTATTTTGGCGTTTGCCACTTGCCTCCACCTGCCCGCTCACAAAATGCGGTTAAATCGGTTTTAAATTGTGTGATGCTTGTTTCAAGACTCTTTTTAGCCTCATCAGCCTCTTGGGAAATGTCTTTGCTATCTATGCCCGCCAAAGAGCAAAGACTTTTAAAATCCTTTAGGCGTTGTACCTCCACTTTGTTGACAACCTGTTCGGGGCTTAAGTGCTTTTCGTATTGCCTGACAATAGAATTTATCTTATCCTGCACTTGTTTTGGACTTAGATAGTCTTTGTATTGCTCTTGCAACGCCTCATAATCCGCTTTGGCTTGTTTGTCTATCTCGATAAGTTTGGTCTTTAGCTCAGTGATTGTGAGTCTTTGCTGTTTCAACGCATTGACTGCCATGTAAATCTTTTGCGGATAGAGCTTTAGCTCTCCAAACTTAGCATTGACAGCAATCATGTACTTGCGGACATTACTACAAAGGGCTGTGAGTTCTTTAGCTGTGAGTTTCTTGTCTAAGTGGGGTGAAGGGTTTCTCTCTTGCTCCCCTTGTTCTATAATGCTTGCAAGATCAACAATGGCGGTTTCTAGGTCTTGGTAGTCTTGTTTGAGCTCTAGTTTCTCTTGCTCTAAAGTCTTATTAGCACGCTCTAGTTTTTGATTGTCTTGCTCGGTTTGTGCGTGTTTGGTTTTTAAAATGTTGTGTTCTAGGCTGTCGGCTTTGTAACGATGAAGGTTGTCATTGATGCAATTTATCCATGTGTCATATTTAGTATTATAGACTTTCACGATGTCTTTTTCGTTCTGTGTTTCTATTTTAATTTGAGCATTGAGGGTGTCTAACGCATCAAGCCCTATGATCTCAAAGCTTTCAGTCAGTCTATTGTTTATGTTAGCGGTGACTTCATCAACTTTCTTTGCTACCTTATACACCCCCTCTTTTATGCCTTGCACCACTTTTTGGTGTTTGCCTTTTTCTTGCTCCATTAATTGTGCATAAGCCCTAGGTTCAATGCGTTTTCTACCTGTGCCTTTGACTAAGTTGCCGTTTTCATCTATGGTGTCGTTCTTAAATTGTCCGCGCTCCATACCTAAGATTTGAGCGACTTCTGTTTGCATTTGTCCCAAAGCTCTAGGTCTTTGCAAATTTCCTCTAAACAAGCTCTTGCCCGTGTTCTCATCTAAAGTAACAAACTCTAAATGAGCGTGGTGATTAATGATGACATTACCATTTTCATCAATATGCCCTTCATCTCTATGGATCGCGATTTGGTAGCATTGAAAGCCATATTTGTCTTTGAAGTGCTTAGCTAAATTTTTTAAATCCTGCATCGTTGAAGTTTCTTTGAGATTGACAACGGCACTCCAAAGATAGCTTTTAGCCCGAAACTTTTGTCCTCTGTATTGGAAGTAATTGTCCATAGCTTTTTTAATAATTTGGGTTCTTAATGCCAAAGCTTCTTGCGCCGATCTATCCACTTCAACACCTCCGCCCACTTTTAAAATCACTTCTTGAGGCAAGAGATAGTTAGGGGCAATGCTTCTATCGTTGTGGTTAAGTTGCACGGCATTTTTGGTAGGTTTAAAGTTAATTGATGAGATGTTGCCCATACTCCCCTCCCCTTAATCTATTTCTTTTGTTGTTCTTGCTTGCGTTTTTTAGAAAGCATTTCACTCGCTTCAGCCTGTCTTTGTTTTAGGTCATTGAGCTTATCATTAAGTTTTTTTAAGCTGTTTTCTAAAGTGTTCTTTTCATTTTCAATCTTTATAATTTGTTCTTCTAGCTTGCCAATCAATTTGCCTAATTCTCGGGTGCTCTTTTCGTTCAAGAGTTTTGGTTGTGGTTTTATATTTTTTGTTTTGTGTATTAGGGGTAGTGTCACTGCTTTGATGACTGACATTGCTTGCATTATCATTACTTGCGTTGCCTGAATTATCTAGCATTATTTAATCCTTTTATTATAAAATACAATATTTTACCAAAAATCCCCCGTTAGGGGCAAATTAACCATAGTGAGCTTGCGAGCGATACCCGTAGGTAATGGTTAATTTGCAAATTAACCATTTGCTACGCAAAACACGGCGCAAGCTTGTTTGGTTAATTTGCCACTCAAACGCCGTGGGGCTTAAAGGATAAGTATATTGATTTATGAGTGTATCATCAGTAGAGTGAGTTGAGTTAAGTTTTGTGGATAAAACCTTAAATTATATTTGAGTTTAAAATACCCTAGGATTGTTAGGATAGTGCAAGTATATGGGTTTTGGTTTAGATTGCGGTTGTGGAAGATTTTAGAAAGGGACTTTTAGCTGTATTGTTCTATCCACTTATGCAGCTCTTGCATATTTTCAAACACATATACAAAATAATCAGGGGTATCACATTTTAGTACAGATTTTTTAAAGTAGTCTATGTAGATTTTTCTTGGTAAAGCTTAGCGTTTTCTAAATCTTTTGGGCTAGGCTCAATGAGTTTAAACAAGGCACCCACTCTTTTAGTGTTAGGGCTTTTGATGTAAGTGATTAACTCTGCGGTGTTGAAAGTGTGGATTGTGCCTTTTTTACCTTTAGGTGCGATTGCACCTATGGTGTGTGGGGGTTTAGCGTTTTTACCAAAGTTTTCTAAGAAGTCTTGGGGGTTTGAAAACACATGGGTAAAGTATTCTTGTCCATCTATGTTAAATTTTTCAATGTGTTTTTTATGTTCTTCTGCAGCATAAAAATCTTTATCTGCGCCATTGATAATCTCAAACAGAGCAATCACTTCTGTATTTGTCTTTGACAAAATGGTATCCACTAATTTAACTTGTGTAAAGCTATGCTGTGGAGTGTTGCTTTCAAAAAATGGAGCGAGCATGCCATGGGCACTTTGGATTTGGGCTTTTTGTGTGGCGTTGATGGTGGGGGGTTGTTGGGGTGTGTTAGCTGTGTTAAAGCGTTCTTGTGTTTTTTCAATCAAGGCAAGCAAGTCTTGCATGTGCGCAAAGGCTAGAGTGAAGTAGTCGTGCCCACAAACTTGGCAGTATTTGGTGTAGTCTTGGTAAAGTTGCATCACTTCTAGTTGTCCATTGATGATTGGGGAAGAGAAGAACTGCACGATGAGAGCTTTGCTGTCTTTAGTCGGGATAATCTGTTCTATGGTAGCAAGGGGGATGTTAAAGGGATTGCCCTCTTTATCCTTTAGCACTATATCTACACATTTGTGTAGACAGTCATTAAGGATTTTAATATCTTTTTTGCTGAAGTATTTGAGTCTAGGGGATTTGGCATTTTCTAGGGCATTTTCTAACTCTTGCATGGCAGGGTTTATGACAACTTCAAAGGTGTAACCTAATACCCTTGCACCCCTCTCTCTCTTGCTTTGTTCTTAATGACTTTGATGGATTTGTAGGGGGGCTCAAAGTGGCTTAGTTTTTTGGTTTTTTGGGTGAGTTGTTTAAGTGTGGGTTTCAGTACATAGTTATCAATATCACCCACTTTAAAGGTCTTTGGGATGCCCATGAAGGCACAAAAGCCTTCAAGATTATTTTCATACACATGCACTTTAAAAATGTCTCTCTTATCTGTAGCGTTCTTAAACCGTTCCAAAAGTCTAAATAAATTCTTGGTGTATTTACCGCTTAGGTCTACAAATGTTTGGAGTTGCATTGTAGTGAAGTTTGCTTCTAAGTCATTTAGCAGATATGTGAAGTAGGGATCGTTGACTTGTATGTCTAGGTATTCAACATTTTTATTTTTATCAAGTTTCATAGTAAAACGCCTAAAAAACATGACCCTGTCAACTAACATTGATTGATCGGGTAAATATTTGATGGCATCAAAATTTGCTCCAGCAATGTTATTAAAAAGCTGTTTGACTGCCTTATATAACTCTTTGTTATTCATCTTAGGGTCGCCCATTAGAGTTTTTAATTCTTTGGGGTTAAAGCGTAGCACAGTATCTTTTTTGTCCTTTAGGCGATTGAATAGGCTAAAAAGCAAATTATTTTCAAGCTCACCTAGCATGCCTAGATTGACTTTGTAGATGTTATTGTGTACTACAACTTGCTTGGGGTTGGCTATTTTTGTATTTTTGGCTAAAACTGGAGCGTATTCTACATCATCCCCTATTAGGTTTTCTACGGTTTGTAACGGTTGAGCGGCTTTTTGGGTCACTGGGCTTAATTGTGACTCTCGTTGTGGAGTTTCTTCGGCCGCTTCTTGGAGAAGGTGCGTTGGTAGTGGCGGTGGTGTTTGATGAGTATTTGGGGAACTATCGACTTCAGTTGGGGCAATTTGGGTAACTTGTGTAGTGAACGATGTTGCGATTGTTGTTTCGGTAGTTCGGGGATTAAAAGTATGGGTGTCCTCCCTTTTCACACAATCCATCCATGTGGTTAGGGCAGTTTGCATGTTTTCAATGCAGTCTTTAACGCTATCCTCTAAGTCTTGTTTTATATCGGGGCGAGTGGTTTTAGGCAACATATTTTCTAAGTTGGTGATGAGTCCCGTGAAGTGTTTGAGTTTTTTAAGCGTATCTTGTAATGTATCGGTATTGGTCGTATTGTCGCTATCCCACTCGTTCTTTAAAACAACTTGAGCCATTTCCCTGACCACTTCTGCTTTTTTGACAAATAAAGTTGCGAGCTTGGTGGGGCTATTGGCGTGTTGTAACTCTAAAATAATCAATGCGTCCAAATCATATCTTAAGGCTTTGAGCTGCTGGCAAAGATGGTAGTTTTTATCCATTTCTTACTACTTTTTTGGTTAAGCTTTTTACCAAAAATTCCAAAAATTCGAGTAATTGTAACGAATTTTATAAAATACTTCAAGCATAACGGAATTTCTCCATGCTAAACCAACATTTTTGCGGAATTTCTCCATGCTATCAGCGGAATTCCTCCATGAAACCCCCTTCGCCATACATTATGTACCTTAAAAAAGGATTTAAAAAACTACTTTTTTAAAAACCGCGTGCGGGTGCGCTTGCCCGTGTTACATATCTCTTTTGTGCAAAAAAATTTTTTGAGTTTGTTGAAAAGTTGGTTGAGTAGAGTTTAAGGTAAGCCAAGCTGACGCTTGGCATCTATATTGCTCTTGGGGGCAAGCCCCAAACCCCCAAGAGAGGGCTTTGAAGTGAGAAATGAGTTTGTTTTCTTGGCTTTATGATGCCATTGCAGTAAAGAAGGCTTGGGTTTTAAAGTGAGAATCAGCGTTTAAAAGGCCGTAGGACGCTTTCTTGGGTTAAAGAGTGGTTTGGTATGGGTTAGGGTGTTGTGTTGATTGTAGGCGTGATATGGCCTAAAGAAAAGGTATAAAGAGAAGGGGGCGAGCTAGACAAGTTGGCAAGATAGCCATAGAACACTCTAAAACGCTCCACAATCAATTTATTGGGGCTAGGTAAGTTCGATACTCTTTTTGTCAAGGTTGTGCTCTATGACCCATTTACGGCTCTAAAAACGCTATGTATTCTCTGGGGCAGTCTTTGGGGCTGTTGGTTCATTGTCTTGTTTACCCCTTTTCTTGGTCTTGGATTTCGTGGCTTTGGGTTTCTTGGGCGATTTGGACGATTTTGTGGGTTCTGTGGGTTTTTTGTGGAGCTCGGGTTGCATAGGCGCTAGGGGTTTGTCATAGAGATTGGGTTGTGTGGCTCTGGTCGTTCTTTCTTGGGACGGCCTACGGGGCGTTTGAGTGCGTTGCTAGGTTTTTTACTCCACCGTTCTTACAAACCTATAAAACCGCATAAAATCCTATAAAATTCTATCAATAGAAAAAAATTTAAGCGGTTTCTGTTGTATTCCTGTTTCAACCATGCTGGTTACTGTTTCAACCATGCTGGTTACTAAGCCATTCTTTGCAAAACAGCCAAGCATTGCCGTCATGTCCGCAGGCGTTAATTGGGCGGGAACTCCGCCTACTAAATGCTTGACAAGATTGACACTTGCGTTAAAATCTCTATCAACCACCACACCACAAACACCACACTTATAGACCCTATCGTTTAGGGTTAAGTCTTTTTTCACACTGCCACAGCTGGAACAAGTTTTGAAGCTAGGATAAAAGGCATCGGCTCGTAAAATGGCACGCCCATAGTGTTTGACTTTATACTCCAAAAGGGTGTTAAAGGCAGAAATGCTGACATCGTTCAAAGCCTTAGCTAGTTTGGAGTTTTTAAGCATGTTTTTAACTTTCAAGCTCTCTAAACAAAGGGTCTTAGCGTGCCTAATGAGAGCAGTGCTAAGCTTGTGTAAAAAGTTATTGCGGATATTGGCAATGCGTGTGTGCTTTTAACAATTTAACATGGACTTAGGTATGGACTGTGCTTGTATAATTGAATTTTAAGCGCACAAATGGGCGCAAATCCTCTAGGGTGCAGGCTTTTTGGAGGTTGTAACCCAGCCTTACTAGTAAAATTTCTAAGTCTCTTTGGAATTTGATCTTTGTGGGCTTGTTGTGAAAAATTTCATTCCTTGCATTTCTAATGCGCGTGATGGTGTTGATGGCATGTGTCTTTGTACCAAAGATAGGGATTTCTTGATTTTTGTATGTTTTTGGCTTTGCAAAAAAAGATTCAAAATACGGGTAATAATGCCTGTCTAAAATTAATTCTAAGTCCCCCAAAGAGAACAAATCAAAGATATCAAAAGAGTTCATTTTATGTTTATCTAAGGGCATTTGGCGTTTCTTATTGCGTAGGGCAATGATGGTATCTATTTTCTGCACAAGGTGGTGTTGCATCTTGTTCTTGGAGTCATGCATGAACCAATCATCTTGGTTTGTGTTGAGCGCATTGGCAACCGCAACAGCCATGGTGCTCCTTAAGGCGTTCTCAAAGCATTGCAACAACAAAAAACTGGCTTGGTGGGCATTTCTTCTTTTGTTATTAGAGTTGCATGATCAAATCAAATAGGCTTTTTCCAAGTGCATCTCTTTTCTTCTTTAATAAGATTTGGGCCTCCCTACAAGCCCCCCATAAATAGCTGTGGTGTAAAACGCCAATGCTTTGTTTAATTTTTGTTTCAAACTCCTCTGTCATTAGATGTGGCATATCTAAAAATAATGCAGATATTTTTTGAAAAAATGCATTTTGCAAGTCAAACATTCAACTTCCTATAAGAGATTTTATTGTACAATCCCCCCAATTTAGAGGTCTCACCGCTATGAATAGCGGGTACTTGCTTGCAAGAGGACACTCTAAATTCTCTCTTGATGCTCCGTTTTCTAGATCACCGATGATTTTATCTAATCTCTTCCTTAAGAGTCTGTCGCTTGGCGACAATAGTGGCGATTTGGGCGTTTAAGTGGCAATGTCTAGACCCACACCCTCCTCCTTTTGGGGTCTCAATACCGGTTCACCGAGCGGTGGTGGAAAAGGATCCACCTAGAAATAGCTGTCATTCGACACTAACCACCACAAAAGTGAGCCGAAAGTGGAGAACAGCGTCCTTTGTTTTTATATCCTTTTCTTCTGCTCATTCCACTCATTAAAAAAGTCTGTCCATCTGTCTCTCTTTTTTAAATTTTCAATATTGTAATCAAATAAATTGGAGAGAGCCGTGAAACAAACATAGCGTTTAAATCGCTTTTAAAGGGTTGTAGAGCGCAAGGTTAGGGGCGATGAGTATCCAAATATGGTCTGGGGGTGAAAGCGATTGTGGAGGCTTGTAGAAGCATAGATAGACCGAATTAGCAGCCTAGCTCCATACAGTCCAAAGAATAGCCAAAAATAACAAAAGTTGGTATTGTTAGGTTTTTATGGACTTACCAAAAAATAAAATTTAGACTTTTGGAACAAGTATGGAGTTATCAGAACTAGAAAACCTGTTTTCCCTCCAACGGTTAGAGGGCTATGCCACACTCCACGATCATGAAAACAATTTTGCACTCATCGCTGCTATTAGCCACAAAATAGGCATCCTAGAGGTGATTATCCGCAACAAGATAGATTTTCTACTCTCACAACGAGACAAGAATTGGTGGCAGCACTTGCCAGCAGAAATCCATATTGTGGGTGATGTTGCCCACACAAACACTCTAGTTTCCAAACAAAGTCTAGGCTTCTGGATTAAAGTAGTGGAGCACTTTAAAATCCACAACCAAATTTTTAGCCTTGACTTTTTACATTGCATAGACTTTAAGAGATATTGCCATAAGAACAAAAATCGTTTCAACAACACTAAGGACTTGAGAAACTACCAAAAAGCAACTATCATTCTAAGGCTCTTGCATACACTGAGAAACCGTGCTTTTCACTTTGAAAATCTTTATAAATACACACCCAAGGGTTATCCAAGACTCAACACTAAGATTGGTAAGAACAATCAAGAGCTTTACATTGCCTTGCAACCAGATAGAATCCCAGTGTTCTTGAACGATTTATTAGAGAGCTTTCACCCTGAACTTGTTAGATATGCAGATAAGACACATTAAATTTGTAGTGGTGGAAAAGGATCCACCTAGAAATGGCTGTCATTCAACACTAACTGCCATAAAAACTAGCTGAAAGTGAAGAATAGTGTCCTAGGTTTTAGTAAAATGTAGTGTCGATTCTGTGTGAAAAGCTTAGAAGAATCCTGATGAGTGTTTTAAAAAGGATACATGGGTTGAGAGTAGGGGTGGGCTTGGACAAATCACTGCCTATAACTATGGTTTTGTGACTAAAAGCAGTTGTAGAGGCTTGTATGAACACAAAAGTAAAACAATGTGTGCTGACTTTGAAATCCTAACTAGAAAGCCCTGTCAAGTTCTTGCATTCTTGCTATATCTTGATCTTGTAGCACATAAAGACTACCCATAAGAAATCATCAGTGAAAAGTAAAAAACGAAAAACAACCTAGACCCTCCCTCAAGCAAAGGAAGGGAAAATGCAAACCTTAGAAACTAAGAGCGAGACCTTTCTCGTGAATCTTCACGCATTTCTCTTCTGTCTTCTCTTTCTCTCATATCTTGCCTATCTTCTTCTCTTTCTCGCCTATCTTCCCGATCACACCTATTTCGTGAATCCATAAAAGCTCCTTGTATGTATTTGTAAAAGGCGATGCATTATAGCAATGCTTTAGTTAACCTCATTTAAACTGCAATGAAGCGCACTCAGTAGAAGTGATTTAAGTTGTTTGAGAGTTTAGTTACACCCAAGACACAGTAGGTTTACGGGGTGTTCATTCCCCTTTTTATTCGCCTCCCCCTAAAAAACCCAAAAAAAGGGGAGGAACGCAAAAGCGTTCTTAATGCAGTGTTTTGGCAAGCACTCCTAGTGTCGCCTGCTCAGCGGTGCCATCTTGGCACCACTGCTCAAACTTTAAACGCTAAGGCTAGAAATTGTAAACATAGTTGATGTAAACCGCCACATTGCGTTTGTAGGTCATCTCCATACTGTTGCCAAGAGCATCGTAACCTTTGAAGTAATAGTTGGTGGCAAGGGGGATACGCAAACCTACCTCAAACCCGTGGTGTTTGCTGACATTGGTTCTAAAGCCAATGTTGATGGGGATTTGGAAGTAGGTGGTGTTCATGTGTGCGCTGCCCCCAGCGTTGTTAAAGTCGTGCATCATTGCTATGGTTTGGCTTGCCCCCTTAGCTAACCAAGTAGAGCCGGTGAACATCAACCCTGCAAAGAGCCCTAATGTGTGCCGAATTTATTATCAATAACGCCGAAAATGTATCCTATTAAGGTTAATTTAAGCACTAGAACCCCCGTGTGCAACGCAGTTCGCAAAGCCCACAAGACCGCCGTACAAATGATTTACAAAGTGGTTAACAAAGTTCTTACGCACGCACGAGGAAATTTCGGTTAAGCTAAGTTTGCAAAAAAACAAACGTAAGAGACATAAAAGGTAAGCCAAGCTGACGCTTGGCATCTATATTGCTCTTGGGGGCAAGCCCCAAACCCCCAAGAGAAGGCTTTAAAGTGAGAATTAGATTTTTGGTCTTGAAACATCTGCAGACTGTAGGGTAATCATGTCTTTGAGGAGAGAGTAAAAAAACGACCAAATAGAGCAATCATGTCTTTGAAAAGCAAGATGAAGTAAAGTAATAAATCAAACTTAGTATTTTAAGCGCTTTTAAGGGGTCATAGAGCGCAAGGTTATGTGTTGGGAGTTCCCCCAACAATGGTTTTGGGGTTGGAAGCGGTTGTGAGGGCTTATAGAAACAACTACCTTTTGTTAAAAAAGACACTAGAAAACTTGTTCAGTGATTGTCCTTCACTTGGATATACTGTTGCTAGAATTATGGAAGTGTGTAATCCTTCAAAGAAAGGTCGAGAAAAAGTCAGTTGAAAACTCAGAAATAACGGGCATAAGGGAGAGAGCGAAAGCGGAGATTGACATTTTTAAAACAGTGTTAATCACGACATTGACTGCCATCTTCAGTATTTTTGGGTTCATTGTGATCCATTACAAGCAAAATGGATTTGTTTCAATGGAGTGCATCTCTCATAGGATTTGGTACTTTGCTAAGGATTGTGTTCTTTTGCATTAAGAACACAATTGCTGACCTTAACAAGATTGAAAGGGGTGTGCAATGATGTCGTTTATGTCTTTTCTTCTTGCCCTATTTGGATTGTTTTGTATGGTCTACCCCATTTATTGGCTCGATAAAGAAATTGAAAAAGATCGCCAACGGAGTAAACAAGATAAAAATGCTGTTAGATAGCTGTTGTAGCATGCAATAAAATGTTTTTACGGTTGAGAAACTAGGAGTTGTTGGGGTACGGGTTACAAGACTTCGCTATCTTTTTTGGGGTTGTTCCAAAGAAGTTAGGTTGTGCTTTTGCTACATCTAAATTTTACTTTGTTAATGAAAACACGGTATGACAAGGTTGGTACTCTTTGGTGCTCCGTAGAAGGCACCGTGTCCATTTTTTATGGGTCGCCGCTCTCTCAAAATCTAAGATATGCCAAATATGCCAAAAAGACAGAAGTTTTAAGAAGAAAAGTTGTCAAAGCTCATCTACACACAAGCAATACCCTAGCTTATTACTACCCCTCACCAAATTCTTTAACACATAGCGTTTGACAAAGAAGCCCACACTATCAGCCTCCTTGTCAGCTAGAGCTTTTAGGGTGTTGTATTCCTCTTGGGATAAGTAAAAGGTAACGATGTGGTTTTGTTTTAAATGAGCGGGCAAAGGTTTTCTACCTGGTTTGGCTTTGTCTTTAGCACTGAAAGTGTTTGCTTGGGGGTTGTGGGTGTTTTTCAAAGCATCTTGGATAGATTTGGGGTGTTTTTGTTTTCATTCATTGTTTACTCCTTTTGTTAAAGTGTCTAAAAGGCGTTGGTATTCTGTCATATGAAAGTCTTGTATTGGATTCTGAGAGTGGGGTTTGCAAAGACAACTCTTTAAAGCTCAATCCCTTACGCATAGAGTTTTCTATAATCTTAGAGTGTTTAAAAAGAAAAAGTTTAAATCTGTGAAGTTAGATTGTAAGGTAGAACTTGTTTGTTCTTGCTCTTCTAGGCTTTGATAATCGGTGACGAGCACCATTAAGGGCACTTTTAAAACTTGTAACTCTTGGATGGTTTCAATGGTCTTTAGTAGGGAGTTGTAAAGGGGAGTGCAGGGGATGAGGATGGCTTGACTGGCTTTAGCAATCTCTAAAACCCCACTTTGGATAAAGCCTCCAAAGTCATAGACACAATTGTTGATTAAAGAAAGGCGGGTGCTGATTTTAGCTTTATCAGGGTAAATGCTCTCAATGATGGAAGAGTCGTTGCTTTGCAAGAACAAATCTAAATCTTTAGCAATGGAGAAACTAAAGGCGGTCTTACCCACCCCACCTTTTTTGTTGATAATGGAGAAAATCATGAGAACCTTTGTTTTTGGTTTTTGGTTTGTTTTTGGTGTTAGCGGTTGATGGGCATAGAATGGGCGTAGACATACCACTGACATCGCTGACACCACTGACTAGATTAGTGTAAAGTGCGAAGTCTTGAATTAGCATGATATTCAATTAGAATAATATTTAATCCATTAAAAAATGTTTAAGATTTTGATTAATCAAATGAGTAATGTTTGAGATTTGGTTAAATATGGATAAGTAATGTTTGGAATAGTGTTGAATATAAATAGATAATATTTTATATTGTATCTAATACAAATAAACAATATTATATATTTTAATAAATATAAATAAACAATATTTGTAATTGTATTTAATATATTGAATATTATTAGAAATTGGATTTAATGGTGTTGTAAATTATTTTGGAGTAGTGTGAGGGTGATGGAGCAGAGATAGTGTTTAAAGCATTTTAAAGGGTTGTAGAGTGCAAGGTTAGGGGTTGGGAGTTTTTAGAGAGCTATGGTTGTGGGAGTTGGAGTGGTTGGGGTATTGTAAAGTATTTTCAACTTGTGTCTGCACACCAAATCTCAGTGTCATTTAAAATCAATCGTATTATAATCATCCCAGCTCACTTGAGCAAAGGGCTTCTCCTTTTAGGACTAGCTACCCTACGGCAGTTTTTGCAAGTGGGGAATATCAATCAATCACTTCACTTTTAAGCTTGTCTTTAATCGCCTTTAGCACTTCATCGCTCACTTGAGCGATCTTGGTTCGTCTGCGTTTAACATCAAAAACCCTAATTTGGTGGAGTAGAGCGATTTGTTCTGTGTTGTTGCTATCTTTAAAACAATGGTGGTAAGGCATGTTGCCTTTTTGGATTTGGCTACTAAGGGGGATGCCCAAAAACAATCGAGAAGACAACATTTTTAACACCAACACAGGGCGCGTAAAGCTTGCAGATTTGCCATAGACTTCATGCCCGACATTGTAGCCAACACAAACCCAGTAAATGTTTTTAACATGGGTCTTTTTAGCAACTTTGTTTTGTATTTTTTTCTTCTGCTCGTTCCACTCATTAAAAAGTTTGTCCATGTGTTTTTCTTTCAAGGTTATTAAGATATGCCAAAAAAGGCAGAATATCTTAATCAAGTTGAGATGAAAGAGTAGAAGTAAACCAAGATATGGTATAGGGCTTTTAAAGGCTCGCAGAGCGAAAGTCTAGGGGTTGGGGAGTACAACACGACTTATGGGTCAAAAGCGATTGTAAGCAATTGCAAAGCTTGAGAAAACAAAACAAATCCTTAGAGCAAGTCTTTCATTCAAGTTTTCTTTCTACATTTCTATCTATGGGTTTCGTTAGCAAGTGGGAAAGTGAGAAAAGGTAGTAGCGGTCACCACATCTTAGCTAGCCGTGTTTTTGAAGGTTTAACGCGCGTTCTCAAAGTGACACACCGCACCAAATCAGCCACACCCCATAAAGGGCGGCGATGGTCTTTCTAGCGGCCTTCGGGCGGGTCTGTGGACCTAGAGAAAAACTAGGGACACACAACCAACGAGCACTCTGTAACTAGAGGTGATAATTGCTCGCAATTCTAAACAAAGAGAGTGAATAGGGGGTAAATGGCACTTAATCCCCACACAAATACTCCCCATCACACCACCAAGCATCGTCCCACCAATAGACAGTGTTCCCAGGGGGTGTGCCAAAACGCGCACGCAAATATTCTTGTCTGCGCTTTCTGCTCCATTTGGATTTGTGGCGTTCGTTGTAGGCATCTACTTCTTTGTTGTATTGTTCAATCCACTCTTTAGAACCTTTTTGTGCCATCTTTTGCTCTCCATTGAAATATAAGCTGATTTTTTGCAATATTACCTCTTTTGAATAATGGGGTTTAAATGAACAAACAACAACTCGCTAGCAAGATTTGGGACAGCTGCAATAAAATGCGGGGCAAGATTGAAGCCAACGAGTATAAAAACATCTTATTGGGCTTTATCTTTTACAAGTATCTGTGCGAAAGATTCCTAAGAGAGGCAGATGATGCAAAAATTTCAAAAGCAGAGAGAGAAAAACTTTTACACCCCGACAATCCAAATTTTACAGTCTTGCAAGAAACACTAGGCTATGCGATCGCGCATAAAAACCTTTTTGATACCCTCCTTGACAAAGACACAAAGTTAACAATCAAGGACATCACAGACGCTTTAGCGGATTTTAACCAAGGTGTGCAGGCTTCACATACAGAACTCTTAGGGCATATTTTTGACGATTTGCGCAATAGTTTAGACAAACTGGGCGACAATGCCAACCAACAAGCCAACCATGTTCGAGAGCTCCTTAAGATCATCAAAAAAATCCCCAGCCAGTCTAAAACCTATGATGTCTTGGGCTTTGTATATGAGTACTTGATCGCCCACTTTGCCAGCAGTGCGGGCAAAAAAGCAGGGGAGTTTTACACCCCCGCAGAGGTGAGCGTGTTGATGAGTGAAATCATCGCTTCGTTTTTTAAAGCCCGCCTTGCTCAAGAACAAAAGGATCGATTTAAAGAAATCAGCCTTTACGACTCGGCTTGCGGCTCGGGGAGCTTGCTTTTGCACATGCGCCACATTTTGGCGGAAAAGCATCAAATCGTGGAAAAAGAAAAGATCAAATACCACGCCCAAGAGCTCATCAGCAGTACATGCAACCTCACTAAAATGAATCTCATCATGCGCGAGATCGCTTTAGAGGATATTCAAGTACGCAACGCCGACACCTTAAAAGAGGATTGGCCCCGTGGCAAGGACAACCAAGCCCTAAGAGTCGATGCCTGCGTGTCTAACCCCCCCTACTCCGCCCATTGGCATAACACGGAATACACCAGCGACGAACGCTATAAAGAATACGGCATTGCCCCCAAAACAAAAGCCGATTATGCGTTTTTACTGCACGACCTTTACCATCTCAACCCCGATGGGATCATGACCATTGTCCTGCCCCACGGGGTGCTTTTTAGAGGCAAAGAAGAGGGCAAGATCCGCCAAGCCCTGTTAGAAGATAACAAAATCGACGCGATCATCGGCTTGCCCCCTAATTTATTCTTTGGCACCAGCATCCCCACCATCATCATGGTGTTGAAACAGAATAGAGACACCCAAGATGTTTTTTTCATAGACGCGTCTAGTGAATGCATCAAAGAGGGCAATAAAAATAAATTGCAAGCCAGACACATTAAGAAAATCGCCGACACCCTAGAAAAACGCCAAGATGTCCCTTACTTTGCCCGCAAGGTGGGCTTAGAGGAAATCAGGGCTAAGGATCATGTCTTAAACATCCCCAGCTACATCGCCGCCAAAGAAGAGAGCAAGGACGATTTAAACGCCTTGATCTTAGGGGGTGTGCCAGAGAGCGGGATCGCTAAAATTGCAGAGTTGGAGCAATTTAGCGCCACTTCTTTGCTTTTCACCCCCATTAAGGGGCGTGTGGGTTACTGCCAAGCCACAGGGGCAGACATTGCAGAGGTACTCAACACCCACGCCCCCATTATTGCCTTTAAAGAGGATTTTAAAGAGCGTTTTGCAGATTTTAAGGCATTTTGCCAAGACAAGTTTTTAAACAGCCTAGAGTGCTTGCACGCATGCCCTGTTTTGGCCCAAATGGAGAGCTTAAGGCAAGAGCTCTTTAGCCGTTTTGAAACCACAAAGCACCTTGACAAGTACGAAGCCTTACAGATTTTAGAGGATTTGGGGGCGGTGTGGCTAGCAGACTTGGAAACGATCCAATTAGAGGGGACAGACACCATTGAAGAAACCCTAGAGACTGGGGGGGGGGGGGGGGGGGGAGCAAAGCCCTTCTAAATTAGCCAAGTTTGCCAAGTGCGAGGGGCGTATCATCCCCTTGAACTCATTGCAAATCACTTTTTCAACCCCAAAGCCAGCAGATCGCCCACCTAGAGGAAAAACTCGAGGGCATTTTAGCCCAAAAACAAGCCCTTTTATTAGAGCTGGAGCCCGAAGAAGTGCAAGAGTGTTTAGAGTTCTTGGACACAAAAGAGGAGGAGCAAGAGGAGCAAGAGGAGGGGGAAAATAGTATCAAAATCCTTGAGGCGCGTTTGGAAGCCAATAAGGGCAATGGGCTGAAAACTTTATTAAAAGAAATGGGTAAGAGCATTCTTAAAGAAACCCCCACGACCCCCCAAGCAAGATTGGTTGATTTGTGCGATTTTTTAGAAGCCTATAAGGGCAAGGCTCACGAGGAGGAGCGTAAAACCCGCCAAGAGGAGCTTTTACAAGATACAAAAGCCCTAAGCCTTTTTGAGGATTTGCTGGATAAAAATAAAAAATCTTTCAACCAATCTAAATTAAAAGCCAAATGCTTAGAGCTTGCATTGCAAGCCCTTGAAGCCACAGAGCTAGGGGCGAAACTTGTGGTTTATTACCAACTCAGCCAAGCCCAAGAGCCCCTTAAACAAAAATTGAAAGCCTTGCAAGATGAATTAGTGGCTTTGGTGCTGGATAAACTTAAAAATTTAAGCGAAGCTGAGATTTTAGAGCTGTTGGGGCAAAAGTGGTTTGAGCCTTTAGAGAACGCCCTTTTTGCTTTGCCCGGGCAGTTTGTGGCGTGTATAGCACGCAAGGTGCAGGCTTTGGTGGATAAATACGCCTTTTGTTTGCAAGGGGTGCAAAAGGACATAGACAACGCCACTAAGGAGCTAGAAAGCGCGCTAGAGGATTTAGAGGGCTTTAAAGAGCATGAGGGCTTGCAAGAATTGCTAAAAATTTTAAAGGCTTGACATGCTTTTAGCCCAACAACAAGCCCTTTTAGCCAGGGTAAAACAGAGCATGTTAGAGTTATTACTAGGGCGTGTTTGGCGTTTTCAAGGCGATGGCAAAGATTGGGGGAAGGTGGAGCTATCGCAATGCACAATTAAGATAAAAAATATTGTTTGGAGAAATAACAATAAAAATTACGCCTACATTGATTTAGCATGCGTGAGTAGGGACACGCATGACATTACAGAAACAACGACTATCAACGCCACAACAGCCCCAAGTCGTGCTATCCAAGTTATCCAAACTAACGATGTCTTATTAGGCACAACACGCCCCCTTTTAAGGCGCTATACACTCATTAGACCCCAATATAACGGGCAAATTTGTAGCACGGGTTTTTGTGTGTTACGCCCTAATCCTAGCGTGGTGATACCCCAATGGATTTATTGCAACATTGCCAGCAATCGTTTTTTTGAACATGCTAGAGTGTGGCAGGAGGGTGCAAATTATCCCATGTTGTCTAATAAAAATACCCTTACTTTTAAAATCCCACTCCCCCCCTTATCCACCCAAGAAAAAATCGCGCGGCTCTTAAGTGCCTTAGAGGATTTAAGCGTCTTGTGTGGCCACAAACAAGCCCTTTTAGAGCGCATCACCCACGCCCTAAGAGATCAGCTCATCCCCAAGGAGATTTAAATGACAGAAGAAGAGTTTGAAGAGCAATTTGTCCAAGAGTTGCAAAAATACGGGTGGGATGCGCCCCTAGAATTGCCCACACACCAAGACCTGCTTAAAAATTGGCAGAAAATTTTAAACGAGCAAAACCCCACCAACTTGCCAAATCAAAAGCCCTTAGACTTGCTAGAAGCCCAGGAGCTTTTAAGACAATTAGAGGGCAAAAGCCCCTTTGAAATCCACAATGTCCTAGAGGGGGGGAGTTTAAAACATTTGGCTAGAGATAAGCATTTTAAAATCTTTGACACCACTAGGGGGCTTGGCAACATCCGCTACCAAATCGCCAGACAACCATGGTTTGGGGACAAGTGGGAGAAGAGCAAAAAACGCGGGGACATCAGCCTACTCATCCATGGCCTGCCCTTGGTGCATATCGAGCTGAAAAAAGAGGGCGTGTCTTTAAGCGCAGCGTTTAAACAAATTAAAGACTACGCGAAAGAGGGGGCTTTTAGGGGGCTGTTTAGTTGCATCCAGCTCTTTGTGTGCGCCACACCTAAAGAAGCCGTGTATTTCCCTAATTTTGGACGGGCTGAAAACTTTAATGAGAAGTTTTGTCTCAAATGGGCGGACTTGCAAAACCAAGAGTTAAACGATTACAAAAGCTTGATAAAAAACTTTTTATCCGTGGATTTTATCCACACCTTCATCAGCCGCTACTTGGTGGCAGATAACAACAACCAAAGCCTAAAAGCCATGCGCCCTTACCAATGCTACGCTGTGCAAGCCCTTTTAAAAAGCGTGCAAGAAACGCAGGGCAATAAGGGAGGGTTCGTGTGGCACACCACGGGCAGCGGCAAGACTTTAACCAGCTTTAAAAGCGCGATCTTGCTCTTGCAAGAAAAACTAGCCAAGAAAGTGGTGTTTCTGGCCGATCGGCGGGAGTTGGTGTTGCAAACCTTGGGCGAATACCAAAATGCAGACACAAAGAAGATCGTGCAAGACACCACGAAAATGGCCGCCAAAGAGCTGAAAAACAAGCTCAAAGAGCATGGGGAGGGGGTGTTTGTCGCCACTTTGCAAACGATGTGCAAAATCACACCCGATAGGGCTTTGGAGAAACAAAAGTTTATTTTTATCGTGGATGAAGCCCACAGAAGCACTTTTGGCAATGTTAATAACAAAGAAAACGACTCTCTTGGCATGCTCAAAACCATCCAAGAAAACTTTAAAAACGCCTTATTCATCGGCTTCACCGGCACGCCTAAAACAGACAAGGCGAGCAAGTTAAAAACGGAAGACATTTTTGGCAAAGAGTTGCACCGCTACACCCTAAAACACGGCATTAAGGATAAAACGGTGCTGGGTTTTGATGTGGATTTTATCAACACCATGCCCAATTTACGCGAGGACATTGCCCGCATGAAAGCCGAGAAAAAGGCACAAAAGGCAGGGCGTGGGGCTTATGAGATTGAATACCAAAAGTGGATGGATAAAGCCCAAACGCCCCACACCAAACTGGAGGCAGAAATCCCCCCTGAAATGTTTAATGAGGGGCATAAAAACCAGGTGATCGATTACATTTTAAAGCACCATGACCGCCTGAGCAATGAAGGAGAGTTTCACGCCCTTTTTGCCACTTCCAGCATCCCCGATGCCCTAGAATATTACAAGCTCTTTAAAGAGCGTGGGCATGGCTATAAAATCACCGCGGTGTTTGATCCAAACGAAAATGCCACAAACGAAAACGCCACCCTGAATAAAAGGGCAGACATTGAGGAAATTTTAGGAGATTATAACCGCCATTTCAAACACAGCTTTGGGTTTGAGAATTACAAAGCGTTCCAAAAAGATGTTGCCCAACGCCTTTCACATAAAAAGTGCTATGCCTTTTTACCCCGTGAAGAATGTTTAGATTTGGTGATTGTGGTGGATCAAATGCTCACGGGCTTTGACTCAAATTGGGTGAATACGCTGTATTTGGATAAAGTTTTGGAGGGGGCGAACTTAATCCAAGCCATCAGCCGCACAAACCGGCTTTATGGGGAGAATAAGCCCTTTGGCAATATTGCCATTTTACGCAAATACGCCACCATGAAAGAGAACTTAAAAAAGGCGGTGGCAGAGTATGCCGATGGCGAGGGGGTGGAGATTCTGGCGCGCAAATTGCCCCAAAAAGTGCAAGAGATCAACGAGCTGCACAAGGACATCTCTACGCTTTTAGAGCAGGATCAAGACCTAGAAGACTCCAATCACCAACGGGCGTTTATCAAACTTTTTAATAAATTGCACGCCACCACCAAGAGCGCCCAGATACAGGGCTTAAATTGGGGACAAAAAGACTACTGCCTAAGCCCAGAGGAGCAAAGCCTTTTAGACAAGCCCCAAAAAGCGGTGCGTCTTAAATTGGACGAGGAAAGTTTTAAGATTTACGGGCAGAAATACAAAGACATCGCCGCCTATTTTGAAAAACGCAAACGCGAAAAGGGCGAGGAAGACATTGGTTTTGAGTTTGATTATGGCCTTGTGGAGCAAGACGAGGGGATGCGCATTGATTATGAGAAGATCACAGATTGGCTTAAAGAAAAGAACCAAGAGAAGTTAGAAAGGCATTTACAGACCCTAGATGCCAAAACGCGCGTGGAGTTTCAAGCGTTTTTAGAAAATTTGCCCAAAAATTGGGAGGAAATTGGGCTTGAAAAATGCTATATGCAGTTTCTCCAAGCCCAGCAGGAGAAGGAAATCAACGCCGTGGTGCAGGCTCTAGGCGTGGATAGAGAGCTGTTGAAAGAGTGCATGGCAGATGGTGCGCTTGAGATCAAAAAGTTTAAAAAGCTTGTCCAAAGTGCCAACGAAGCGCAAGCAAAAGCCTATTTTGAGAAGCAAGAGAACAAAGCCTTAACCCCCAATGACGTGTATCTTAAAACTTTTGAGTGTCTCAAGCATTTTCTCACTAACCCCTAACCCCCACTTAAAAGGCTCAAGGGCTCCAGGATTTTAACGATCTTTTCTTGCACGGGCAAAGGGGGGAGGGGAATTTTAAGGGCTAAAATGCGGGACATATCGGGGTGTGCGATTCCAGCCCCTTGATAGCAACTTTCTAAAAGTCTAGCTTGACTCTTTAAATAGTAAAAAATAAATTTGAGGCTTGTCGTTTCTGGGTTAGCGCATGTGGCTAAGAGGTTGCCACTATCCACAAATAGTCCCTTATGGTATTTTGTGTAAGCGCGCCCCCCTGTGGGGAGACTGATGACCTCCCCATCATTGAGGTGAGTCCCTGCTAGGGCTTTTGTGGTGTAGCCCTCAAAATTGCCCGTCGATAAAAGCCTGACACCGCCCCCCTCTTGGCGCAACTCCTTGAGAGTGGCGGCACTCACATGCTTAAAGGCTGTGGTTTTGGGTTGCCATTCTTTGGGGACATTACTAAAACGCTTATCCCAACAAGTGAGTCGATAAAGGGGCACCAACTCCGTATTTTTTAACAATCCCCCTAAAAGCCCTTGCATGGCGCTCTCCCCTTTCATTGAGATAGATCAAGACATAAAGCCGTAGTATAGCTAAAAAGCACAAAGAGTGACTCCATACATGATACTCTAAAAACAAAGACTATACGTTTTAGAGTTTGTGGTGTTAAGTGATGGCAAAAGTCTTCAGGTTAAAGCACTAAATGAATATATATAATCAATTTTCAATTTAATCAAAGGTAGCGACATTTTTTTAACGCCGTGATAGAGAAAGATGAACATGGGTATTTTGCTTTTGTCCCTTCTTTGCAAGGTTGTGTGTCTCAGGGCGATAGTTATGAAGAAGCTCTGGCAAATATCAAAGAGGCGATCGAGCTTTATTTAGAAACTTTAGAGGCAGATGAGTTAGCTCATCTCTCCAATACAAATTCTATAATAGCCCCTATTGAAGTGGCTTTAAATGCCTAAATTGCTATATCTCACGGCAAAAGAAGCAGAGAAACTTCTGCTTTCCAAAATTCTCTCTAAAGAGAGTGCCTCTTTCTTTACTTCAAACTTTGGAGGTCAGTTTATATGCAATCAAATAAAAAAGAAAATCCAAGATGCATGCAAAGTTTTCTGATAAATACCATGACATTTCTAATGGAGATTGGAGATGAAATAAAAATGGTTTACCATGGATGAAAATCTTGATCTAGAAGCCCGACATGCGCAAGTCCAAGCCTTTAAAAGCGACATTAGAAATCTCATATCCTTAGAGCGTTTAAAGACCTATGACAATGACATTGCCAAGCACAACGCTAGTTTAGAGTTCAATGCTAGGCTCACCCCAAAGATCGCCCAAGCAGAGATTTATCTAAGGAACATTGTAGATTTTTGTATGCAATTAGTCACTGGCAGTCCAGCTTGGATTATCAACGCACCTACTTAAGCAAAGAGATAGAGAAGATTCATAGGCGAACAAGGAGAGATAGGTCAGCCCAAGAGGATATAGACCATGCCCAATCTGTTGATTTTAAAGCTTACAATTCGTATTTGCTGTCTAATTTAACCTTGGGATCTGTTATCGTTGTCATCAAACAAAACCATTTGCAAAATTTGATCTTTGATTTTAGAAAACATAGATTAGATTTTAGGGATTTTTGTAGTCTTAATAAAAAGAGTGGATTTAAAAACTCCCCAATTATCACAAAGTCAACATTGTCTTAGACCTATTTTCTAATTTGAAAATGCTTGTTTTCACTAGGAAAATCTAGCAAAGACCAAAGTCAAGGATGGCATTGCATATCCTAGAATTTCTGTGCGCATTCTAAGTGGCGAGATGGGGTTGCATTCAGGCGGATCGTGAATCTTGCACACGAAAAGATTGAGCATTTTTAGAGTTTTACTGCAGAAATTAAGGCAAAAAAACCCAGTGAAACAACCAAAAAACCAATCTTCAAGTCGGGGAGCCCCCCCTGTTGAATTTCCTCTTATTGTTACACAGATCGTGTAAAAAGCTCCTTAACAATATGAAAACACAACTGCAAACAAAATAAGGATATACTAAACACATGATCAGAAAAAAAGCAACAACACAGACCCTAAAACCCCATATAACACTCCCACCACCCTTTGGACTAAAGGAATTTGAGAATAGGTTTTGGCGTTTAAAAGAGAAAAAGTTGTTAGTGGATGCACACATCGGTTGCGTGTATGCGGATAAAGCCAAAGTGTGCGGATATGGAGCGGTGCTCACTTTGTTTTATAAAGAGAAAGACGAAACTCTTTCATTAGAGCAAAGAAAACTTGAACCTTGGCAACACCTAGAACACATCTTGCAGGGCGTGCCACCCACTAGCGTGCTGTCTTGGGATTTGGATCGGATGTATTTGTACACTCTGTGCAAAGTCTTAGGAAGTATTGGACAACCCTCTTATGTCTTTTTACACACAAAGTCCTCTTATCTTTTGGAGAATGTCTCTCGTTTTAGATCTCTAACAGATCGCCCTACTCTAAAAGACGAGGATTTATGGATGCGCTTAGGGCACTTGTTAAATGAACACACTCTCATTTTTGATACAAAATGGTGTAAGAATGTGTGTTTTAAATTTGCTTGGGACAACATCACCACTTCTTTACAAGAACGCAGAGAAAAGCGAGAGGAATTGAAGGCATGCAGGGCGCAATTAAAAAAATACAATGTGCAATTAAAGCCATATAAACACGAGAGACTTAAACAGCGCATTGCTTCTAGCTTTGCTATGGCAAAAAGAGGGACAAAAAGAAAGGACGGATGAATGTGCTAGCACTAGGCTTGTCATCTAACCCATTTTGTGTGGCATTCTCAGCTAGTCGTTGGTGTTTTACCCAAACCAAACCCCCTCTTCTCTCTCTTAATCCGCTCTAATTCTTGCACGCTCAAATTAGAGTAGCTCAAAGCCCTTTGTCCCCCAAACTCCTTAAGCCCAATCAAACTCCCAAAATACTTTTTCATAAAGGGGTTTGCCTTTTCACAAAAACGCCAAAGGTATTCTAATTCAGTGTTGGCATTTGTCAGCTGTGTAAAAAACAACCACTCTTCAAGAGCATCAATAAATTCAGTGGCATCTGTTTCAACTTCTTTAAGTTTAGCCTGTAAGTCTTGGTGTTCTTGCTCAATCCGTGTGAGTCTTGAATACTCTTTACTGGAGATAAACATCCCTTGCTCGGGAACTTCTGTCTGTGGGTCTAAAACTTCATAAATCAAACTCTGAAAGCGCATTAGGTTTTCTTTACTCAAAGCCTCAGAATACCTTGCCAGTTGTTTGCCACTCTTTAAATCCAAAGTGAAAAACCACACTTCATAAGCGACAGGTGTGATTTGGGTGTATTCTAAGAGGGCAAATCCGTAGAGCGGGCAATCTTACCGATTAAACGGGTGATTTGGCTATGGTAGTGTGTTCGTAGACATTAAAGACAAGCTTTAAGAGCGTGTTGTCCTTTAGAGGACCAAATCCACTTCTTTTCCTGCCTTGTAGGCGGGATTTGCGCTCTTTGGCTTTTTGATAAAGCCTTTCAAAACGCTTTAAACTTTTTTATGAAACAAACCCAGTGGGTATCTTCTAGGAGGTGGAGGCGTGAAAAGATCAAAGCGGTGATCTACTGGAACCTTGGGCACTTCTAGGTAGTTTTTATTGCGCCCTCTACACACGATGACAGACAAAGCAGGTTTTTGTTGTGGGCTATTGTTATGGTTTGGAGATTCTGACAAAATCAACCTTTTTAAGAAATTCAAAAAATGTTTATACACAAAAACCTAATAAAAATCAAGTTCTGCGTTTAGTGTGTGAAAATAGATATTTGTTTATACAATTAAGAAATATGTAAGCTAGAGTGTTTTAACATGATTGTGCTTTTCGATAACCTTAATCAAAACTGAAAGGGAAGCGATGCAAAAATTCATTGAAATTGGTTACTACAAGTTGCAAGAGTTTCTCATTAGAAAAGGTGTGCGTTACGATTTAGCAAAACGCATCAGCAAGCGCATTTTTAAAAATGGGGGCAAGTTGCCTAAAAATTATGCCCTTGATTTTGTCAAAGAGCATGAAGCCTATGCCAAGACTTTGTTAAAAAAACAGGGCAGAAAGTTGGGAGATGAGGCTTGGGACTTTCCTAAATTAGGGGAAGAAAGAGAAGTCCAAAAGCTTGATTTTTCCCAAATTGCCCAAGATTGTGGGGAGTATTGGTTTTTCCCCCAAATCTGCCAAGAACGCCAAAGCATAGAACCCAAACAACTTTTGCAAACTCTGCTCAAATTGAAAAATTCATATGCGGGTGCTTTTCCTTTTCTAAGCAAATTTGCGATCATGTCGCCCAGCATTATCTAAAGAGCAATTATGGAGGGTTGTTTGGCGATTTTAAAATCCCTTTTGAAGCTTTTAAGCAGGATTTGCTTGGGGCTTTCAAGGGCAATGATTTTGAGTTGTGCAAGGCTTTTTGTAAATTACAACCTTATTGTGTGGATGGGGATTTGGTGTTTGCGATTACACCCAATGCGAACACTCCAAAAGTTTCATTGCCACGAGAATCCATGAATCACTTCTTGAAGTTTTTAGAACAACAAGAAAAGAAGGATAGAGCTGTTCTTAAACGCTTGATCGACATTTTATGCAAAAAACCCCTAGATTCTGTACCATCACATTCATCTAAAAGACTCATGCGCTTGTGGCTAGAAAGAGATTGTGGGTTTATAGAGTTTGCACACATGCAAGACTGGATAGAGCTTTAAAAGATGCCCACATCTGTTTTGCAAGCGTGTCTCATCCTACACAAAATACACACCACTATTACTTCCCTGTTGCTTTTAGATTATGGGCCTTTGCACGCTTAAAAGAAATTTTGAACAAATGTAATGAAGGCGTGCTAGAAACTCTATATGAGCGGCTAAAATACCCACAACAATTTATATTAACCCATCTGCAAGAAAGCTCAAAACTTCGTGCGTTTTGGTCTTGTGTGTATAACTTGTTAATTCATTTGCGACTTCCTTGTTGTGTTGCAGTACAAAAAGAGGCATGGCGAGTAGAAAAAGTTTCTAACTTTTTCCCCCTTGCCATCTCTTTAAACCAAGAGCCCACACCTATACACGAGATACGCACTTTGCTCATGTTGGACAATCCTGAGATTAATAAAGACAGCCTCTCCACACAAAGAGATCAACGACCCTCAATGGTTGAAACGACTCAAGAAGAACCAATGACTCAAGAAGAATTTGATGAGTGGGAATACCAACAATATGAGGCTTTTTCAAAGGAACAAACAAAATTGTTATACAAGATGCTAGAAGAGGGCATAGACCCCTTTGAATATGAGCCACAAACTTCTTACACTCCAGAGGCACTCTATAAATACTTGGATTGCGTGAGTGGTCAAGAAGAGGCCAAGGAGGCACTTTGTGTTACTCTTAGCGATCACTATGCCCACTTTAATGGCAACCCATGCATGCCTAAAACCAACATGCTTTTAATCGGTCCCTCAGGCAGTGGCAAGACTTTCATGACCACCACGCTGTTAAAAAAGCTAGACATCCCTTACTACATCGCCGATGCCTCCAACCTGACACCTACAGGGTGGAAAGGTGAGGAATTGATGAGCATCTTTGTTGGGCTATATGTCAGTGCAGGCAAAGACATAGAAAAAGCCCAAAAGGGGGTGATTTTCTTAGACGAAGTGGATAAGCTAGGCATGGAGGTTACCGACAACCAGTTTAAATCTTTGGTGCAAACCGAATTATTAAAGCCCATGGAAGGACACACAGTCACCTTCACCTACGACAAGCAAGACATCACTCTAAAAACCGATGAAATACTCTTTATCTTTGCTGGGCATTTTAAAGACCTTTACACGCACTTAAACACAACAACACAACCTAAAAACTCCATTGGCTTTACAAACACTAAGCCTACACCGTCCAGTATAACTCCACAAGAAGTGAGCAGTCAGGATTTACAGCGTTGTGGGCTGTTTAGAGAGTTTATCGGGCGCATTGGCAATGTTGTGGTGTTAGAGCCTGTCGATCATAAGATGTTATCTGATGCCATTGACAACGAGTCCAAACCCTTCAAAGACAACTTTAGAGAGCATGGCAGTGTCTTAGAAATTGATGAGGAAGCTAAAAAGATATTGATTGAGAAAGCCATGCAAGAGGGCACGGGCATGCGTGCCATTAAAACCCTTTTAAACCGAGTGATCCACCCATTGAGATTTGACATGGAAAAGTGGCGTGGCTACAAGTGCATCATCACGGCAGAAACCATCACAAACAAAAAAGAGCCCATGAAGATTCCATTGAATACATCTAAGGAAAATGGTTAATGCTTGGGTGTTTTAAAAATGGCAAGACACAAATTTTATTACAAAGGAGAAGAGATGTTGTCTAAATCTAAGTTTATCCAGGGCATGCGATGCCCTAAAATGCTGTGGTTTGCAGAACACAAACCAGAGGTTTTAGAGCAAGCAAATGATGCGCATGGAGAACTGGACAATGAGATGCAAGAGGGCAAAGAGGTGGGGCAGTTGGCGCGGGCGTTGTTTGCTGGTGGGGTGGAAGTGGCTTATAACACAGACATAGGGCAAATGGTGGCGCGCACACAAGAATTATTGAAGCAAGGTGTTAAAACCATTTATGAGGCGACTTTTGAGTTTCAAGGGGTTGTTGTGATGGTGGATATTTTAGAAATCCACAGCGATGGCGTGGTGTTGAATGAAGTTAAAAGCTCCACGAGTGTCTATGGCGATAAAAACAAAACAAAGCCCGAAAAGAAATATTTATGGGATTTGGCAGTGCAATACTATGTCCTTAAAGGTTGTGGCTACGAGATTAAGGGGGCTTACTTAGTTGGCCTCAACAACACCTACACAAAACAAGGGGCACTGGATTTAGAAAAGTTGTTTGTCAAGCACGATTTTTTAGGGTTTGTCAAGGACTTTTATAGTGAAATGCTCCAGCGTTTAGAGGACATACAGAGCACCCTAGCAAACCCACAAGAGCCAGATACCGACATCGGCAAGCATTGTGATAAACCCTATGAGTGTTTGGCTAAACATTATTGTTGGGAGAAACAGCGGGGGATTGTAGGGCATGAGCACATCTTTGCCATTGCAAATCAAAAATTTGCTTCCAAGATGAAGTTATACCAAAACAAGAAAATCTTTTTCACAGATTTAGAAAAAGAGGACATCCAAGCTCTCACGCGCAATCAAAAAATACAAGTGGAATGCGCTTTAAATGGCAAGGCACACATCGATCAGAAGGAGATTAAAAAGTTTTTGGAAACCATAAGATACCCCGCCTATCATTTGGATTTTGAAACTTATAAGCCCGCCATCCCTCCATTTGATGGCACAAAACCCCATGGGCAAGTCCCCTTCCAATACTCTATCCACATCGATCATGGTGATGGTAAACTAGAGCACAGAGAGTTTTTAGCCGAGTGTGGCAGCGATGGGCGTTTGGCTTTGGCAGAGCAACTTATCCAAGACATCCCCCAAGATGCGTGTGTGCTCGCCTACAACGCCGCCTTTGAGAAAAATGTCCTGAAAGATTTGGCTGATTTGTTGGAGGCACAGCACCAACAAGTGGTCAAAGCACTACTGGCGATCAAAGAGAACATTTTAGACCTGATGATCCCATTTAAAGAAGGGCATTACTACGATCCCAAAATGGTGGGCAGTTACTCCATCAAAAGCGTTTTACCCGCTTTGGTACCCGACTTTGAAAGGGCTTATGAGGATTTGGAATTGGTACATAAGGGCACAGAAGCCATGGTCATTTACGCCAAAATGCCTAGCATGCCAAAAGAGCAACAAGAACAAACCAAACAAGCCCTTTTGGAGTATTGCAAGCTAGACACCTTGGCGATGGTGAAGGTACTGGAAGCGTTAGAGGTGTTAAGGGGGATATAAAAGGTTTTATGGCTTTGATGAGTGGCTTAATGTAAAGCTCTCATCTCTTGCTCTTGAATAACTTTTTAAGAGCTTTTGGCAACTTAAGCCATCATTCCAGTCTCCTTTTTCAGCCCAAACAGCCAAAATACCCAGAATCAATGCCAAACAATGCTAAAAAGCGAGTATAAATGCACTACACTCTAAAGAACAAAGACCGCCCCGTTTTAGAATTTGAAGTGCTAAACGAGGGCAAGAACCTACACTTTAAAGTATTGAATGAAGCTCTATTGCCCCATTATATCCGCATCAATGGGGCAAGTGAAAAGCACCTTTTAAGATGGCTACGCAAACGCAAAGTCCCCGATAATCGCTGTTTCGCTTATTCAATCTTAAACGCCCTAGAGGGAGGCATAGAGGCTGATGAAAAAAACCCTTTGTCCTATCTTAACACAACTTTCGCACTCTCACTAAAAGACAGCTTTTGGGTTGTGCCCACTAACGAGGCACATCTGTATAAGTGGGCTCATGTTAATCTTTTTGAAAATGAGTTTAACCCTATTTTGCAAAGAGTGGCTTTTAATGGGGATAGGGGGCAAACACAAGGACAAATCCTAAGCCCCGAGCCCACCACAGATGGTATGCTTAAAAAGTGTTGGTATAGAACTTCTCAGGGCATTGAACTCATCAAGGGGACAGGGGAGGGAGATGAAGTGCGCTATGTTGTGGCTAGAGAGCCTTTATGTGAATACTATATGCCCCAAGTCGCACAAGCAATGGGTTTAGATTGTGTGGAATATGGCCTAGAAAAAGGGATTGGGGAATGGGAGAGGCGTGAAAGGTTTAGCACTTGCCCGCTTTTTACAAGTCAAGAAGTGGGGTTTTTAGCCATTTGGGAGTGTTTGCCTTATGAGGTGTTGCGTTCAAAAGAATTAGAGCAAGCCATAGAAGCGGTGATGGGTAAGCAAGCCTTTAGTGATTTAATGCTCTTTGATGCCATTATTGGCAACATTGACCGCCATTTGGGTAATTTTGGGATGTTGATAGACAATGATACAAATGAGCTCATAAAACCCGCCCCTATCTTTGACAATGGGTGGGCAATTTTTAACTTCATCGATCAATGGGGGATTGATAAGTATTTTAATTTAGCTTACATACGACCATACTATTTTAAAAGCAGTTTGGGCTACCGCTTTAATAAACTTGTTGAAATGCACACCACACCTAGGCATTTAGACTTATGCGATAAGCTCAAAAACTTTACTTTTACTCCACATCCTAAATACCGCCCGAGCCGTAGTTTGATCAAGGCGTGCAGTGAAGTGATTTGCCAAAGAGCAAAGGATGCTAAAAGGGTGGTTTATGAGACATTGAAAAACCACAGTTAGCAAGTCTTGGCTTACTGCAAATCTTAGGGGGCTAAAGTAGCTCTGCCACATTGCCTTAAAGCTCTTACCTTGCCAAAGCTCTAGGGCAATCTCTACCACACAACCCCTTATTTTGCGGGGGCTTTGAATTACATTAACCTTTAAAGGCAATTTGAGCGTGGTTTTGTTATAGCAGCGACCTTTTGTAGGCGGGTCTTCTTTGTCGTTTATTTTTGCTTACCCGTGGTTTTTGGCACAATAGACCTTAACTCTAAGCCCTCATAGTAGTAAGACTGTGTGATGCCTTTAAAAATAACTTCCCTATCATCGACCTTATTTGTTAAATGCGCCTTGAGCAATGTTTTTAGTTCTAAATCATTAACGGGGCTTCTCTCCATTGCGGATAAATAGCCGTTCTTATCCACAAACTGCCAATTTACAACAAGTCCTAATTCTTTTTTAAAAATGCAATCTAGCCAAATGCGTGTCGCACGCCCATTGCCCTCCATAAAGGGGTGTGCTACATTCATTTCCACATATTTTTCTATGATTTCTTCAAAGTTTGTTTGGGGCATTGTTTCAATTTTCTTAAGGATTTCGTGGATATACAAAGCCGAACAAAACCTAAAGTAACCTTTAGAGATATTCTTGTCCCTGATTTGTCCTGCAAAGTTATAAAGTCCTTGAAAAAGCGCCTTATGTATTTCTTGCAATCCTTTAATCGTGCCGACTTCTATGTCGTTAATTGCCCCGTTTTCAAAGAGCTGTTTAGCGTTTTCTAGGCTTTGTTCATCTGGATTCATTCCTTTACATTCATTCCTTTACCTTTTAACATCTTTTTAGCTATAACAAAGTTTCGTGTTCTTTGCCCTTAACTCAAAAGCATTTAAAACAATAAAAAATATTTCAAATTGCATTAAATGAAAATAAATAATATTACAAATAGCATTAAATACAATGCTAAATGTGTTTGCCTCACTCCTTTTGGGCTTGCTCTTGTTTCACTTGCTCTAAAATCTTTGGCAATTCATTGTTAAGGTTATACAAGTCTCTCAAATACATTTGCGCCTCCCCCTTTAGCTCGCTTGCCTTTTGCGGGTCTGCCTTGCCTATTGTCGGCTGTGCCATTAATCATATTCTCTAACACTTCTAAAACCTCATTATGGGCTGATTTAGGTATTTTGTCATACAAGTCCCTAGGCTATCAACCTCTTTGTCTATTCCTGCATTTTGCGCCTTTAAAGCCTCCAAACTCTTGGGGGTGTTGTTCTCTTGGGCTATTTTTGCTTGCGCTAAATTCATTGGCAAGTTATCCAAAAAACGCTCCAAACGAGAAAACATATCCACTAGCTCAAATGCTAAAAAATCCCTTGTTGTTTTGGATAGGTATTTAAAATCGCTTATTTTCTTGTTAATTTCGGCATTTATTGCTCTATATGTTCTAAGCTCTGCTCTTGGCAACGCTCTAAAAAACGAGCAAATCCGCCACAATCACCCTCTGCTTTACAACTTTCTAAAAAGCTCAAATACTCCGCTCGCCGACTATCCACAATCAAGGGCGGGATTAAGTCATTTTGGATAGCTTGAAATGCCATAATAAGCCGACCTGTGCGCCCATTGCCATCAATGAAAGGGTGAATACGCTCGTATTCGGCATGAAACACAGCAATTTGGTTTAGGTTAAGGGCATTGCTCGGGTATTGAAACAATAAGTTTTCTAACTTTTGGGCGATAAAAATGGGGGGAGTGGGGGCAAAATTTGCACCCGCCACAATGACTTCAGCGGTGCGGTAAGTGCCGATGGGCTTAGAAACAAATTGCGGGGTTATGTCTAAAGCGGTCTTAAACAACAAATAGTGTAAATCTTTAATAAAACCTGTGGTTAAAAGCATGTCTTTGTTGCTAGCCTCACGCACAACTAAGTCGTAGGCATTAGCAAAGCCCAAAATAATGAGCTGTTCGTGTAGGGGCTTATTAGGTGCGGTTAAACCTTTTTCTAAAAGTTGCTTAGTTTCGCCTAATTGCAAACTTAAACCTTCTATGGCGTTGCTGTGGTGCGTGAGTGTAACACGCAAGGTTCTAAAAAGTTGCTCCTTTTGGAGTAAAGATAAGTCGCTTAGTTTGTATGCCATTTTGTTAAGAATTTAGTAATTTGGTAGAATGAGGTATTGAGAATAAACTTATTCAAGCTACTCTTTTGTTTCACAGTCGCTTATGAACAGTTGTGTTATGTGTATTTTGTCCTCATATTTTTGGTTTGCCTTGACCGAAAAATTTTTAAAGATAGTTCTTAATTCATCTTTTGAGATTTTGTCTTCGGCAACATCCAATACAAGTTTTTCCAATTTTTCTTCAAGTTTATCCATTATTTCTTTCTTATTGATGAAAAAGAAATGCATACAGAGATAAACAGCTGTTCTTTTATTGCCGTCTGGAAATGGATGAAATTTGACACATGAAAAGAAAAGGTGCGCTATTTTGCTCTCAAATGTTGGGTAGTAATCATCATTCTTAATGTGTTTGAGCACACTCTCAAGGTAACCTATGCTAGTAGGGTTTATTCCTTTTAGTCCCCCCGTCAGCTCCAATATCTCATTATGTATATCAATGGTTTCACCAATATTGATATAAATCAAACTATTTGTCAGCCAATCTTTTATAGACCGCTAAAATGTTTGGATCTTCGAGTCTTTTTCGACATGCAACACGGGCATCTTGAACGATTTTTGCGCGTTGTTCTTCACTTATTTCTACCTGCTTTTCATGTAATGGCTGTTTCATTTCAACTTGTGTATGTTTTAAATTTGGCATATATTCATCTCCAAAATGTTTCGGTAATTATATCACTCTATGGAAGTTTTGGGGCACTACTACTAACGCCCATTTGCTTATTTTTTCTTGCCTATAATCGCATGCACTGATTTTTTCAATCAAATCCACACTTTTTAAAAACAGCATGATCACCCTAAGCAAGGTTTCAAAAACGTATTTATCGCCCGTTTTGCCGAGCTATGTTTTTAAACATTAAATATTGTATTAACCACAATCATTAATATTTTAAATAGTATTTAATCCATTACCAATTATCACTCTATCATCGTTTCATAGGTGTTAAAAACTTTTGTTAAAAGGATTGTGTTTTGGTAGTTTTTATGCTATATACAGCGTATCTTAAAACAAAAGTTATCAAATGCCACGAAAACCAAAACCCAAGCACAAAACATCCCTACGGACTTATTTAACACAGCAACATTCTTTACAACAAATCAAATGGGCTTTAGCTTGCGGGTGCGTTTGGCACTTGTTGGTGCTTGCGCTTGTTTATGCTTTGGTTGCTCGGGCTGTTCTTGCCCTTGCTGTGGCTTGGTTGCCATAAGTCCCCCATAGTCCAAAAATAGCCATTATCTACTAGAAAACATTATACCACAAATCTGGTAAGATTTGTCAAAAAAAGCCCCCCGCTAGGGGCAAACTAGGCACTAAGCGAAGCGTCCCCCTAGTGGGGTAGTGCCTAATTTGTTAAATCGGCACGATGTGCCAAAAAAGATACTAAAAGGCTCTGCTCTAGGCGGTTAAAAACCGCTGTGCCTTAGGCGGTAGATAGTGCCTAAGGCGGTAACATAGTGACTAAGGCGGTTAAATGGGGGTTCTTTATGGGCGGTTTCTTGTGCCTAAGGCGGTTAAATGGGCGATGTGCCTATAAGGCGGTCTGTGTGCGCTCAGTGGGCTAAACACACTCCAAAGCAATGCGCCTTGCTTGTTTTTGTGTCGGTGTGGTGTGCCATTGCAAGCACAGAAAACACCCTTAAAACGCATTGATAAAATGCAAAGGGGGTTCATAGGGGTTGGGGCTAGGTTGCGCCCCAAAGCCAAAAACCACGCTAAAGCGGGCGGGTTAAACCTACTTTCTGCCCTTGCGTTTGCCTTTGCCCTTGCCTTTTTTGTTGCCCTTAGAAGTCTTTTGCGTGGGGGGCGGTGTATCATTGAGTGCTTGTATCCACTCTGTGGCGTGCTCTAAGATGATTGCTAGCCCCTCGTTTATGGGGCTGTTGTCGGTTTCTGCAATGAATTTCGCCCACAGCTCTTTTTGTCTAGGGGTTTGGCAAAAGGGCAAGAATTTAACAAAGTGAGCCATGTAGTTTATTGGTTCAAAAAAGTTCAGCCGATCGGCATACTGCGAAACCATAATTCCTAATCTAAGCACACCACGCAAGGGGATTTTAAAAGCCGTTTCGGGGTTGTCCTCTTTGTAGATAGTAATGGCTTCATTTGCCATGTCCCTTAAATTCTTAACCATGTGTGCGGGTGCTCGCCCCTCTTTTGCTAGATCAAGCCTACTCATTTTAATGGCATCGGCTTGGCTCAAAAGTCTTTGTTGGGTTCTAGTGTCAAACTTGCCTAACCTATCGGGGTGTAAAAAGTTGGTATAACACAAAGATAGCGAGCTAAGGAGCTCATAAGCCAAACTATCAAAGTCGTTTCGCAAGCTTTTAGCCTCTTTAACAATCTCAAGGGCTAAAGATTGATATTTGCTAGGCTTTGCCACTTGCTTGGGCTCTGTGTCCTCAAGCGTATTAGCAAACTCTCTAAGCTTTTGGATAGCCTCTTTTGCTTTCCCCAAAAGCTCGTTATCGCTTTCTCTTAATTCCCGCCCCATTGCCTTGTGGGTTCTCACAAACTCGGCACTATCTTGCTCTATAATCTCTGCTAGGTCTTGCAAGTCGCATTGTTGAACCCCGCCCCCTAAAAAATCCCTTGCTGTTTCAAGGTTAGCCTCTAGGCTTTCTGTAAGCTCATTTATCTTTTGCTCGGGCTCTGTGGGCTCTGCTTGATCTGTCGCTGTGCTTTCTGCCTCTATGTCCTCTTGTTCGGGCTCTAGCTCTACCTCTATGGGTTCTCTAAGATTTTGGATAACCTCTTTTGCTCTCTCCAAAAGCTCGTTATCGCTTTTATCTAATTCTTGCCCCATTGCCTTGCGGGCTTTCACAATCTCGGCACTATTTTGCTCCATAGCCTCTGCCATGTCTTGCATGTATTCCACAGCCGTGGCTAGCTCTTGCTTGTCGCCATTGAAAGTGAGATTTGCTAAATATACTTCCATTGCCTCAATGTCAGTTTTTAGCATTTCTGTGAGCTCATCTATCTTTTGCTCGGGCTCTACGCCTTTAAAGGGCTCTAGCGGGCTCTCTAGGCTCTCTTTTGGCTCGGGCGATGTGTTGGCTTGGTTTTGCTCTGCCTCGCTTTCTAGGGGCTTTTCTGTGGCTTTAATGGGCTCTTGCACTTGTGCGGGCTCTGTTGTTTGCAAAGCCTCCACATTATCGGCGGGGGCGGGGGTGTGGCGGGCTCTGTGATCGCAACACTTTGGGCGGGCTCTAAAGCCTTGTTTAGCGTGCCCGCTATGGTGTGGAGCTCTTGGGTGTTCTCTGCCTTTTTATCGGGCTTTTGCGGGCTATCTATTCTAGCCATAAGTCGGCGGTAGTCGCTGGGTTTTTTAGAGTGTCGTTCCGCTATTAGGCGGGCTAACTTATCCATTTTTGCTTTTTGAAACGCAAAAACCCCTTGCATAGCCAAATCAAGGGGGCTATTAGGCACTGCACCACTCGTTTTATCTAACAAAAATGCGTTGGGTATGGGGCTTAAAGGCTTGAGCTTGGGCGTTTCTGTGGCGGGGGGCGGGGCGATGTGGATTTTATCCACTTGAATAGATCGCAACCACCCATTTAGTTTTGTTATCCGCTCAATTAACCGCTTATTTTTATTTTCTAAACGCTCTATTTGGGTGTCTTTTTTGTCAATCTCAACAAGTTTGGAGCGGGTTTTAAGGTTCTTTTTTTTGTTCTCAGCCACAAGCTTAGACAAGTGAAACATAAGGCGTTTTATCACTTCTTGCTGATAAGCAATAACCTTTGCGCTCCCACTCTCTTGGGGCTGTATATCGCCCTCTACCCCAAAAACCCGCTTATAAAGCTCGTAAGCTTGCCATAATCCTTTAATTTCCGCCTCTGGGAGCGTGCTTGCTTTGGTTTCAATAAGGCGTTTTAGAATTTCTAAAAAACCTTGCGGGGTGTGGTCGTGCTCGTTTGCCTCTCGCAAGATGTCTATTTGCTCTTGCTTAGATTTGCAATTACTGCACTCTTTAGCCTTTTTCTCGGCATATTCTCTTGGGCTTAAATACTTTCTTTTATACCCCGCTTTGCCTAAATTAGGGCTAGGGGTTAATCCTAAAAACTCGCAAATCTCGGTATAAAGGGCACGCTTAAACTTGGGTAATTTTATCTCATCTTTAAAATTTATCGTGCCTGTATCCTTGTCTAAGGCGATAAACTCCAAATGAGCGTGGCGGTTCTTAACCATACACCCGCAATAATCCTTTATGTGCCCCTCATCATTGTGGATTGAGCCCATATAAAAAAGCCAACCATATTTGGCATTTAGGCGGTCCATTAGGGCTTGTATTCGCTCTATCGTGATGTCTTTAGGTATCTTAAAAACCATACTAAAAACGAAGTTTTTTTTCACACTAAAGTGGTTGGCCTTGGGGTGCTTGGTGCGCTCGTATGTTTCAATGCACTCTAAAATATATTTCTCGCCCGCTTTATGGGCTTGCTCTGCGGTGCAAGTGCTGATTACCCCGCTCCCTTTTTCTAGCTTGTTAGCCCATTTGGGGAGCAAATAGCTAGGGGGTAATTTTCTCGTGTTGTGCTTCAGCTGTTTTTTGTTTTTATTAAGTCTAAAATTAACAAAACCCGCCCCCTCATTTTCCTTAGTGATTTCTTTAACCTTTGCCTCAAACTCTGCGCTGTCTAGCGGGGGTGTTAGATCATTAGCCACAATGGTGGATACTTCGGGGGATTGGATAGGCTCGGGTTCGGGTAAGATGTCCTCAATTTCAAAGGGGGTTATGGTGTTTTCTAGCTCTGCCCCATTGTCTAAGGGGGTTTGCGGTGTGGCAGGGGCTTGATTTAAGTTTGCTTGTTGGCTGTTTGTGTTATTATCTGTTTGCATTTGCTTACCTACCTTTCTAGGTAAAGGTTTTAACTTCGCTCGTGTCAAAAGTTCGGTTAAAACCATTGAGCGGGTTTGCGCCAGCCGACATATTTAAATCATCATCTTACCAAAAAATCACATAAAAAACCACATAAACCCCGCTGTGTGCTTGCTTTATCTATCGTTAATGGGTATGCGTAGTTATAAGATAATAACTAAGCATAGTTGTTTTTTCGTGCTAATCTCGTATGCTCGGTTATTAAAAAATAACTATGCATAGAAACCAAAACCCAAAAAATGGCATTGCTTGATCGGGCTTGCTTGTCTAGCCCAAAGATTTGGGGGCTAAAAAAGACAAAAGGCGTGTTGTGCGCCACTTTGTAATGGGTGTAATGGGTTGTAATGGGGAGTAATGGGGGGCTAAAAAAGTGTAATGCCCTCAAAAACCCCTATTTTAGGGCATTTGCCCTCTTTGTAAGGGCTGTAATGGATTTTTGGGTCAAATCCGTTTATATATTCTCTTTTTCGTAAATTATGTTACTTTTGCTCTCTTGCGTATTATCTTTTTGTTATCTCTATTTAACTAAAGAAATTAAGCCCAAAACCCATTACAACCATACAAAAACCCTAGAAAACCCGCAAAATAGGGGTTTGCCACCCATTACACTTGGCATTACACTTCTTACACCCCCATTACACCCCAAACAAGGCTAGAAAAACCCATTACAAAACAATAAAAAAAGAAAAAAATGCCATTATCTGCAATTTAGGGTTCGTGGGGGCAAAAGGGCAATGAACTAAAAATGCTCTCTTTGCCTCCATTTACTCAAACAACTTTCTATGTACAGTCATTTAATTTAAACAACTGCACATACAAGAAACAACATAGTGAGAACCACAAAAACAAGACTTAATACCAAAAAGAACATGGAGCTTTAGTAAGACTTCTTTGCTCCATGATGTCCCCTTGCATTTTTTCGTTTGGTGAGCTTTTGGGTTTGTGAGATTTTGGGTTCTTGGGTTTGTGAGTTTTGGCCTTGTAATTTTGCCTTATCCAAAGCTCTGCCTTTTGAGTTTTTGTTTTTGTCTTGTCCCTTTGTTTTTGAGTTGAGCCCCTTGCATGGCTTATTGCAAAGGATCATCTAAGGTGTTATTCTTTCCCTCCCACTCCCTTTCAGCTTTGCGGGCACTTTTCAAGCTCCGTTTCTCATTATCGTTAAGCGTGCCCTCTTGTTCTTTGAGCTCTAAGGCTTTTATCTTTTCTAGCCTCTTAGTGTGTTCGATCTCTGCTCTCTTAGAACCTTTATAAGTCCGTTTGGGTGTTTCTGCTAGCATTGAGTTTTTGCTAGCAGTATCCACTTCATGAGTTTCTTGATCTGTGGGGATTGAAATCTTACTAGCTTTTCGTGCCACTTCTCTTAAAAAGCTATGAAGTTCTAAAGCCTCCTCAAAATCATCTAAAAGATGAGCTTGTTTAAACTTGTCTTTTAAAGCGGCAAATCTACTAAAGCATTGAGCTAAGTCATCTAAGTTCTCTATTTTCATGTGTTACTCCTACAAGTTAAATTAGCAAATGAATTATACAAAGCAAATACTTAATTTTCACTTGTATTAATTCACTTGTATTAATTCACTTGTATTAATTCACTTGTATTAATTCACTTGTATTAATCTGTCTATTTTCATTTAATTTTACTTGTCTAATTCATCTGTCTAAATTCACTTGATATAGCTAAATATGCTTGCCGCTACTATCTTTTTGCTGTGCTACTTGCATAGAGTTTTCTACTCTTTTTGTGAATTGTAAGCAATCACAAACAAAGTCTAAAATTTCTTGCATAGCCTCTTTAACCTCTTCGGGTTTTGTCTTTGCTAGTTTGGCGATTTCTTGCAAGTGGTAAGCCAAATCCTCGCCTATGCTTTGGATCATGGGTAAATTGATTTCTAGGCTCTCTAGCTTTTGTTTTAATGCCTCGTGCTGCCCCTTTAAAAGGTCGTAGGGCTCTTGCAAAGGATTAGGGGCTATATCCTCTTGCTTTAGCACATCTTGCGTTTGTAGGGTGTTATTTGGCTCTTTAGGCTTTTGTGCCTCTGCAAGCTCTTTAGCGTGCTGTTCTTGCAAGGTCGCAAGCTCATCAGCATGTTGTGTTACAAGCCCTTTGTTAGTTACTCTCATCGCTTTGTATCTGTCCCTTGATCGCTTTAGGGCATTGTAGGTTTGTGTTTGTTTTGCCTCAAAAGTTTTCAATGCCTCCATGTCCTCAAGAGCTTTGTCCTTGCTCTTAATCGCCTCATTAAGATTGTTAATCGTGGTTTCTTGTTCTTGCCCTTTGTCCTCTATCGCCTTGAGCTTGTCTTGGGCTGCAAGATCGCTCTTTTGCTCTTTGGGATCAATCAATGCGCTGTAAGTGGCATTTATGGCGGTTTCTAGGTTTGCCTTGGCGGTTTGTGCTGTTTCTGCCTTGTCCGCTTGCTCTTTGAGCTTGTCTATACCTTTTTCAAGGTGTTCCTTAGCATATTTTGGCGTGTTCCACTTGCCCCCGCCCGCTTTCTCACAAAGTGCGGTTAAATCTGCGTTGCGTTGTTTAATGTCCGCCTCAAGGGTCTTTAAAGCCTCATCAGCCTTAAAAGGCTCTGCACCATATTCATGTCCCACACCCGCAAAATGACAGAGCCTATTCAATTCATTAGAGCGTTTAGCCTCCACATCATCGGGGCTTAAATAGCCCTCGTATTGCTCTTGTAACGCCTCATAGTCTGCTTTGGCTTGTTCGTCTATCTCGGCAAGTTTGGTCTTTACTTCGGCGATTGTGAGCCTATGCTTTTTTAGTTCGCCAACCGCCATGTAAATCTTTTTCGTGTAGAGCTTTAGATCGCCCAGCTCGGCATTAACACCGATCATGTATTTACGGGCTTTGCTGCAAAAGGTCGCTAATTCTTTGGTCGTGAGCTTTCTAGGTGTGTTTTTTTGACTAGGTGAAGTAAAGGATTTTTTTTTCTCTGTTTGTTCCCCCTCCATTTGCTCCACAACACTAGCAAGATCAATAACGGCGGTTTCTAGGGTTTGGTAGTCTTGCTTTAAGGCAGTGTTCTCATCGGTTTTCTTTTGTGCTAAGGCATCGCCGATGATTTCCTCTAGCCTTTCGCCTTTGAATTTTGAATCTAAGATCACCCATAAATCTTTGGTCTTGCCCGTAGCCTCTTGCAAAACACGATCTACACTCATACTCAACGCCTCATAGCCCTTTATCTCCTCTCTAACCGCATCAAGCCTTTTGTTCTTTTCTACAGCTTGTGCGTAAGCTCTAGGTTCAATGCGTTTTCTGCCCGTGCCTTTAATGAAGTTGCCGTTTTCATCTATGGTGTCGTTTTTGTATGCGCCCCGCTCCATACCTAGGATTTGCGCCACTTCTGTTTGCATAAGCCCCAAAGCTCTAGGTCGTTGCAAACTGCCCCTAAAGCGGTTCTTGCCCGTGGCTTCATCAAGCGTAACAAACTCCAAATGGGCGTGGTGATTGATAATAGTATTGCCGTATTCATCAATATGTCCCTCATCTCTATGAATAGCGATTTGGTAGCATTGAAAGCCGTATTTGTTTTTAAAATGTTTTACAAGTCTTTCTAGGTCTTGCATAGTAGTATCGGGCTTGATATTGACAACGGCACTCCAAAGATAACTCCTTGCTTGAAACTTTTGCCCGAATTTTTTCATGTAGGTGTCAATGGCTTTGTCTATGATCCGCTGTTTTAATACCAAAGCCTCATCACCACTTCTGTTACACAAAAAATAAAACTCTCGCAATTTCCACTCAGTGTATGGCATTTGGGACAATAAATAATTTGGCGGGGTCGTGCGGTTGTTGTGAAAAACCTGCACGGGGTTTTTAGTGGGTTTAAAGTTAATTGAAGCGATTGATCCCATTACTCATCATCTAATGCGTGCGTGTTGTCTTCGGGGCTTACCCAGCCCTCCTCACCAAAAAGTATTTCTCGCTTGTTTGCTTGTGTTTGCCCGATTACTTGTTTTTGTTCGGTTACCGCTTTTTTGTTCTTAACCGCCACTTCTGTTTGTTTTTGTTCTGTTGCCACTTTTTTACTTTCTGTTGCCTCGCTCTCTACTACCATAAACCCTTCTAATTCTGCCACACGATTAAACGCCTTTTTTCTATCTGCCTTAAATTTATCTACTTGCCCTTTCAACTTCTCGGCTTTTTTATCTAATGCTTTTAACTCGGTTTCAAGCTCAACAATGCGTGCATCGCATTTATTCATAAAAGACAAAAGCTCTCTGTGTTTCATCTCTTTAAATTCTCTTGGCATACAAAACTCCCTATAATTTGATTGTTTTACAATTTTAGCACGCAATGCGGACAAAAGCATTTTGTTTTATATTTTCTTAGTCCCCCGCTAGGGGCAAATTAACCAAGCGAACTTGTGAGCGTCCTATCATAGATAGGCGGTTAATTTGTAAATTAACCGCCCCTATCGGGGTTCGTTCGCAAGCTCACTCGGTTAATTTGCCACTCAATCGCCGTGGGGGCTTAAATAGCTTAAAGTTATTTAAGCTGTAGAAGGCTCTAGGATGGCTTTGTGTGTGCTGGGGTGTGGGGTTTGGTTCAGTCGGCGGTTGTGGAGGATTTTAGAAGTGGGGATTGGGGTGGTGTGTTTGTTTATCCACTTTTGCAATTCTTGCATGTTGTCAAAAAGATACACAAAGTGCTCGTGGGTGTCGCAAGTGGGGACAGCCAACATAAGACATGACTTACTCTATAAAGTTCAAAAATAAAATAAATCAAAAGCTTTATATATAAAAAATATGAAAGGATTAAAATGAAAAAAATATTATTATTAATAATTCTTATAACTCTATTGTTGATTATAGATAAATTGGATTAGAGATTAATGGGGTGAGTGTAAGACATGTATTTGTCCTCTCTCACTCCATATACTTCTTAAACCAGCTTTTAAAGTGCTTGACATTATCCAAGATGAAAGGGTTTAGAATCTTGTGGGGCTTGTCTATGTCTTGAATATCCACTCTAAGCTTGTTAGTCTCAGTATATGTGATGTCTTTAATCTTAAGAACAGCAGGCACGCCATTGTTGCTCATGTAAAGATTGCGTCCTATGTATTCTGTTAGGTCATTGTTAGGGTTTAGAGTTTGTGGTTGGCTAGGTTGTTGTGGTTGGTTTGGTCTTGTTAAACCTTGAAAAGTTTTAAAGCCGTTTTTGTCTGTTTGTAATCCTATTTTGACTTCTTTGGGTTGTGGTGTTTGCTGTGGTTTCTGTTGCATCTGTGGTACTTGCGATTCTACAATTTGATAACCCCCCTTAGCCATAGCTGTTAAGAAAGTTTCTTTGTTAGCTAATACAGCACTCTTTGCTTGAAACTCTTTGCCCTCTCTGTAGTATTTCACTAAAATCTCATAGCCATCCTTGGCAGGCTGTATGCCATCCACCACAAGAACAACGCTAGGGTCTTGGGGTTTGTAAAAGGCCATCTCTAAGACTTCTAGCATTTCGTTGTCTTGTTTGGTTTGCTTTAGTTGCTCCATAGATTTTTTAATTTGTTTAACCGCCTTTTCACTTCTAATTTTCCATGCAATGGTTCTTAAATCTTTTTTGGCTTGTTCTCTGTCCTTGCTAGTCTTGGTGAGTGGCTGAAAATAGAATTGTATGTGGGTGATACGATTGCCCATACCTTTAGTTTTTAACTTTTCATAGCATAAGTTCTCAAAGTGGGAGAGCTTGTGGAGTTCTTGGGTGGCTGGTTTGAGAATGTCGCGCTCAAGCACCCTAAGTAGTTTAATATTGTCAGAGATTCCCATCAACTCCCTAAACTCCCTCCACTCCATTTTAGGGGGCACACCTGTGCTTTTCCATTGCTTGAGAAGTCTATAGAGGGTCTTAGCGTATTTACCACTGATGTTTTGAAACTCCAAGAGCTCAAAGGAGGTGAAGTTACCATGGAGATAGTTAAGTAAATAGCCAAAATAAGGCATATTCACTTGGATTTCTATGCTTTTGACTTGGGTTTTCTAAGAGCTCATCTTGTCTATCTTTGAGCTTGTGGAATATGGCAAAGAGTAAGTTTGCCTCTAATGTGCCTAGCTTACCTAGAGATACAGAATTGACATCGTTGTGAAAGGTTACATACTTTTCGACAATGGCATTAGGGACTGTGGGGGTATTTTGCGTGATGACTTCGACCGAATCAGCAATCTCCTCTTGAGATTGCAATCTCTTGTTATTGTCCTACCAAAATACAAGCCTAGCAAGATCAGCACACTGTTTTGTTTGGAAATTCTCTGTAGAGGGGTCGTAGGGCGCAAGTTTAAGAGTGGAGAGTTTTATTTAAGGTAGAATACTATCCTATGCGATTTATGCAATTTTAAAGGGTTTGTGTGGGAAATTTAAGAAGCAGACTGGTTACGGGATCGTTAAGAGGGAGGATAGATTGGTTTCGATTCTCAAAGTAAAAGTAGAAGAGATTTGCAAGAATTTTTAGATCCACCATAAGTCAAAGATGGAAAGGAAACTCATGTTTTCTAAATTAGGGATTGCCACTAAGATTATTATAGGAGTATGCGTAGTAGTCGTGTTGGGGATTACAATCCTAGGGGTGGTGATTAATAAGCAGGTAAGAAGTGTTATGCGCAACACCACCATTGAAAACATGCAGAGAAATATCGATCAAAATGCTGCTCGCCTACAAAGGGTGATGAATCGCATGTTTGCGCGGATGAGTACTCTAGGAGAGGATCTAGTTGCTATTGATCTAGTCCATAACGAGAACAAAAGACAACAGTTGATCCAAAAGTTTTTAAATGGTAGTCCAAATGTTAGATTGATTAGCGTATCCGCTGTGGGTGATCCTAACGGTTCTTATATTACGAGCAAAGTGGGAGATACCCTAGAAACTTCCATTAAAAAGGATTTTTACAATCCTGGGATCACGCGTCAAGTGCTACAAGATGGCAAGATTCTTAAAACAAAACCCTATTTTAAAGAGATCGGTGGGCAAAAAGTTTTTGGCTTTGAATTGGCGGTGCCTCTTAACAAGGATGAGCATGGCAAAACTAAATTAGTGGGGGTGATGATCGCTTTTGTAGACATCGATAGTTTTGCTGATGTAGTCATGCGCAGTAAAAACGACACCTTTGTGATGCAACGGAATGGGTATGTGTTGCTCGTAGGCTATAAAAATATGCAAGGCAAGCTCTTGAGCAAAATTAATCCTGATGTGACAGCAGAACGCCTAACAAAGATGGTGCGTGAAAACAGCTCCGGTGCTATGGACTACCACGCCGTTAGCACTAATAAAGATAGCTTTTTGGTCGTCAGATAGCTTTTTGGTCGTCAGATCCTTTGATATTTTTAGCAAAATTGGCCCTAAGGATTTTAAATTCAATTGGGCTGTCGCACGGTTTATTAGCAAAAAAGAAGTCTTTGCAGCAGCCGATTATTTGCAAAAATTGATTTTGGTCATGGGGTTAGTTGTGGTGGTGGCGTTGGTGGTTACTGTCTATTTCCTCGTGCGCTATTTGGTGGGCAATCGCATTGAAGCGGTTTCTAACACCCTGAGCAGTTTCTTTAGACTGCTTAACGACCCCAAAAACAACCAAGATGTCCACATCATCCAGCCCAAAATGCTCGATGAGATTGGGTATATGCAGCAATCCATCAACGAGAACATCTTAAAAATCCACGAGAACACCAAAACGGACAGTGCCACCATTGAAAATATGTTGGGCGTGGTGCGCCACATTAAAGAGGGCAATTTCACGCAAAAGGTTACCGCCACACCCAACAACCCCGATCTCTTACAACTAAGAGAGCTTTTTAATGATGTGGTGGTGTATCTGCAACAACACATCGGAGCACACATGCAAACCATCAACGAGGCCTTTAAACGTTACCGAGCCTTAGATTTCACGCAAGGCATCCCAAACCCCTCTGGTGATGTCGAAAAGTCCATCGATGCTTTGGGGGCCCAGATCACCAAAATGTTGCGTACTTCACTAGATTTTGCCAGTGCTTTAACTCAAGAGTCGCAGGGGTTAAAGACTTGTGTGGACCAGCTCACCAACAGCGCCAACCAACAAAATAAAAGCTTGATCCAAACCTCTCAAGCCATTGAGAACATTACAGAGAACATCTCGGGCATTAGCCAAAAAAGCGAAGAGATGATCGCCCAAGGACAAGACATTAGAACATCGTAGAGATCATTAAAGACATCGCCGACCAAACGAATTTACTCGCGCTCAATGCTGCCATTGAGGCAGCCCGCGCAGGCCAACACGGTCGGGGCTTTGCGGTCGTGGCCGATGAAGTGCGTAAACTTGCCGAGCGCACCCAAAAGTCTTTGAGCGAGATCGAAAGCAATATCAATGTGTTGCTCCAAAGCATTGCCGACACCACAGAGTCCATTAAGGCACAGAGTCAAAGCGTGGAGGGAATCAACGAGTCCTTGCAAATCTTTAAAGAGGACACACAAAATAATTTAAATGTCGCCAACACCTCTTTAGAGGTGGGCAACAACATCGATCGCATTTCCAAGGACATTTTAGAAGATGCGCACAAGAAGAAATTTTAATATAGATTCAATATAGATTCTTAGATCGGTTTTCTTTACTGTTTTTTTGTATCGCGTGACCCCAATGCTAGCTAGTATATATGGGTTCACTCAGGGTGTCCTAATTCTTTTGTAATGCTTTACGCCCCATGTAGTAGTAGTTAGCAGGCAAAAACCCTTTTTCTAGTCCGCTGGTGTCTGTGAGCGTCTGTGTAGAGTCGTAGGCCAAATCCCCTAATTCTGCGCCTATGACGGCTTTGAGTTTATGGTTGCTGACAGATTATAGTGTTTCTTAAGCCTTAAATGGCTCTAGAATTAACTAGAATGGGCAAGATAGTGTTTTATTGTCTAACAATTTACCTTCTTGATTCTTTCTTCAGCTACAATACAATTTGTATTTCTTTTTTTCAAGGAGAGGCAATGCAAGGGTTATCGAAAAAAGCAAGTCAAGTGGTGCTAGCAATGTTATTGTGCCTGAATTGGGCTTATGCAAATGAAAAAAAGTAGATCAGTATCTTAAGGCTGGTTTAGAAGCGCGTAAGAACAACAACCACTTAAAGGCTCTACAAAACTTTCAAGAGGCAGCAAAGCTAGGGGATGCTAGGGGTTATTACAACTTAGCGATGATGTACAAAAATGGGATTTATGGCACCGGAGTTGGGCAGGACAAAAAAATGGCGCAACACTTTTTCCAAAAAGCTTGCGATTTGAATCACCAATTTGGTTGTCAAGATGTTGAAGGCACGGAACCCTATCAAGATCGGAGTGTTGGAAACATTGAAACTGATCGACACATACCCTAAAAATGCTTTGAGCTTTACACAACACAAAAACCAAATAAAGTGGTTTTCTGCAAGAGTAAGTTAGGCAAGAGGTGCGGGTGCTTTCTTGAGGGTTCTGCCTAGCTTATAAATTCTAAACTAGATCGAGTGTTTGTGTGTTTAGTTACCTTACACAGTAGTTTGTTTATAACACTCACCGCTCCATTGGCAAAACTCTCCCATTGTATTGCTGAAAAATCAAACCCATCCAGCGGTGTAGTCCGACACAAGGGAAACAAAATGTATCTAAACGAAACCTTTATGTTATCTAATCAATAAAACAGACTATATTCAGCATTTTTTAAAGTTTTTTTGGTTTCCTATTAACTAGGGGGTCGAGTGAACTAGCGGATAGGAGTAGATTGACGAAGGTAGATTAAAGGAAATAAAATGAAAAACATAGCTAGAACTATACTCAAGATTGTGGCATTAAGCACATGTTTCCTGGTAGGTGCGTTTGCTGGCGAGAGCGCAAGTCAAGACTACATTTCAGCAGCCCAAAAGGCTTTCGAAAATAAAAACTATGTCAAAACTCTAAGATACCTTAAAAAAGCAGCCAGCTTGGGGAGTGCTGAGGCTTACAACAACCTAGGAATCCTATACGAAGATGATGGGCATGGTGTCCCACGAGACATAGAAAAAGCCCTGCAATACTACAAAAAAGCAGCCAGCTTGTGGGGTATAGATCAAGGTAAAATAATGGCAATGCAATATTTTGGAGGTGTTTGTGAAATGGGAAATAAAGATGCTTGTGAGCTTTTTCTCTTGGTTTGCAAAGCAAACAAAGAAGAGTGCATAAGCAACCATGAACCATTTGCCGGATCCTCAAAACATTTTTTCCCAAGACGGTTGACCAGGTTGGTCGAACTGATGAGAAGTAGTTTTTGAAATATTGTCAAGATGCTTTGACAAAAAGGGGCATTTGGGCTGATGCCCGTTTGATAGGGGTTAAGGAGTTTTGTTGAAGGATTGTGTTTTGATGGTTTCACCACCGTTGTGGTGCTGTTTAAAATGATACCACTACTTGTGGCGTGGACTACTGTCTATAACTACCGCGTACGCCACTTTCAACAGACAAAAAGTCTTTAAGGGCACATTGAGTGCTAAGAATTTCACGGGCTTTGTGCTGATGTCCGATGGGGCGGGCGAGTCCTTTTACCAAAATAAAGAGCGTGTCCTTATCCCCTTACTCCAGGATTATATGAATATAGCCCGTGCGCCGGGTATGCAAGAAGGTGTGCAAAGGGCTTTAGAAACCCTATTAGAGCAGAGAGTCAAAGAAAAGACCTTTGATGATTGCAGTGTCATCGCTTTGGTGCTAGAAAGTGGCGACCCTTTAAGCACCACTGAGAAGAAATTACAAGCTAAAATCACAAACACCGCCCTAGATTAGACATTGAAAACGCCATTTAACGGGGTAAACGAGGTTTAGGGTATATTGCGTTATAATAAAAGCTTTTGGAGGTGCTTTATGGTTTTTAGCGATGAAGAATTACAAAAACCCGTAGAATTAGCCCTAGAGAAAATCCGCCCCATGCTCTTAAGGGATGGGGGCGATGTGGTGCTTTTAGGCATTAAAGAGGCAAAGGTGTATGTGAGCTTGCAGGGGGCGTGTAAGGGCTGTGCGTCCAGCGCAAACACCCTAAAATTTGGCATTGAGCGGTGCTTGCAAGAGGAAATCCATCCCGATATGCAAGTCGTGCATGTGTCGCCTGAACGCTACAAAGAGCTGTTTTCTTAAGCGTGTTTGATGACAAATGACCCCAAGAAGCGCACCTTTTGCACGCAGGGCTACAAGGCGTTTTTACACAAGGAGTACCCGAGGGCGGGGTTTTTATTTGGGCAGGCATTGTTCTTAGACCCGATGGATTCGCATGCCAAAATCGGCTTGCTCTTAAGCGACATTGCCCTAGACTTTCCTAAAGAGGCGCACAGCTTTTACGAGTTGTACCAAAGTTTATTAGACTCCCAACCGCGCCGCTACAAACTGAGCATCCAACACCAAATCCTCGATTTAATCGCTTCGTTTGACGACAGCCTGAGCAAAATGGCGCAAGCCTTTAGCGCAGAAAACCAGCTTAAAGCCGAAAGTTTGGAGGGGATTTTGTACGCCGACTTTAAAGCCATGTGTGCGGGTAGAAACTTTAAAGAGGTCTTTGAGGATTTAATGTTTAGTACGAAAGTCATTTTTGACAAGAAAGAGGATTTTTACGAGTTTTTAGAGAGCCTCGTTGAAAATGGCTTTTATGAAATGTCTATCTCCTACATTGAAAACATGCGTGAGTTGCTGTGGTATGATGGGCGGGTGGGTGCAATCTTGCAAAAAGCCCTAAAGCTAGAAAAACAAGCCAAAGAATGAAACACTTTTATCCCCTTACCTACAACGCCCAAAATTTCACCCACTTAAGTGAGGACACAAGAGAATTAGACAACAGCACCCTTTTAGTGCAAACCCCCAGCAACGCTCCCTTCGTGCAAGCACACTTAGCCAAAGAGCCTAAAACGCCCACTATACACGCCCTAGAGCTTTACGGCCTTTTAAATTTATCGCTGAAAATCGTAGGGGTTACGGGCACCAACGGAAAAACCACCACCGCCAGTTGTATCTATTCACTGCTCTTAGATTTGGGGCATGCATGCGCCCTGCTTGGCACAAGGGGGTTTTTTATCAGCGATAGGCGTGTGAAAGAAAAGGGCTTAACCACGCCGACTTTGCTAGAGCTGTATATGGACTTAGCCCAAGCACAAGCTGAAAGTGTGGCGTATTTTATCATGGAGGCAAGCTCGCACGCGATCGTCCAAGAGCGCATTTTGGGTTTGGAGTTTGTGGCTAGGGTGCATACTAATATCACCAGCGATCATTTAGACTACCACCAAGACCTAGAAACTTATAGGGCCGTGAAAAACTCGTTTTTTCAAGGTGAGGGGCTAAAGGTTATCAATAGAGACGACCCTGTGGTGCGTTTTAACCCCGTGAACGCCTACGGCTATGGCTTGGAGCACAAGAGCCATTTAAGCACGGACGCTTACAGCTTGCACCCCAGCTTAAGTGCCCACTTAAGCTTCAAACCCACGCCTAGAGCCCCGGCTGAAAACGCCCTCTTGCACTCCCCCCTAATCGGCCGGCACAACCTTTACAACCTTCTAGGGGCTGTGCTTTGTGTGCGTTTACTCACCGATAAACCTCTAGAAGACATTTGCACCCTTGTGCCAAACTTCTTAGGCGTGAAGGGGCGTTTAGAAGTGGTGCATACCAGCCCTTTGGTGGTGGTGGATTTCGCCCACACGGCAGATGGCTTTAGCCAAATTTTTAGCAGCTTTAGCGGGCAGAAAGTTAAAGTCGTCTTTGGCGCAGGGGGCAACCGCGATAAGAGCAAACGCCCTTTAATGGGGCAAGTCGCCACCACCCATGCGATCAAAACCTACATCACCAGCGACAACCCTAGACACGAAGACCCTTTAGACATCATCAAGGACATCCTAGCGGGGATTGCTGAAAACAAACGCTCTAGCGTGGTGGTGGAGGCGAACCGTCAAAACGCCATTGAGCGTGCCCTAAGCGAATTGCAACAAGACGAGATATTGCTTATTTTAGGCAAGGGGGACGAAAGCATGCAGATTGTGGGCGACATCTTGCACCCCTTTGACGATTGCCAAGTGGTGCGTGCATTTTACAAGGACAGGACATGAAAGACTTTTATTTATGGTGTGATTTCATTGAGAGGGATTTTTTAGAAAGCGGGTTTCAAACCCTTTTAAAGCAGGGGCAGATTGTGGGGGCGACTTCTAACCCCGCCATTTTTGCCAAGGCTTTAGAGTCTCAGGCGTATCAAGCGCAAATCACCCAGCTTAAAAACGCCAAAATGGGGGTAAAGGACATTTACGAGCACTTAGTCATCGCCGACATCAAAAGGTGTGCGGAGATTCTCTTGCCCCTTTGGGAGAAAAACAAAGCCACGGGCTACATCAGCCTAGAGATCGACCCTTTTCTAGCCGACAAGGTGGGGGCGAGCGTGGCAGAGGCGCGGGCGTTGTTTGGACGTGTCAATATGCCAAATGTGATGATTAAAATCCCCGCCACTAAGGCAGGGCTAGAAACGATGGAGCATTTAGCCAAGGACAAGAACATCCCCCTCAATGCGACCTTAGTCTTTGACCCAGAGAGGGCTGAGGATTGTGCCCTTGCGCTCAAAAAAGCCCCTATGGGTGTGGTGAGCGTCTTTGTCTCAAGGCTAGACACTTTAGCTAACCCCCTTTTGCAAGACAAGAACAACCGCCTAAGCCAAAGCACCCAGGCCACGCTTTTAAACCAATTTGGCATTGCCAACGCCCTAGAGTGCTATGACAAAATCCAAAGCGTGGGGGCAAGCCGTGTCTATCCGCTCTTTGCCAGTGTGGGCACAAAAGACCCTAATTTACCCAAAGATTACTATTTACAAGCCCTAAGGCTAGAGCACAGCATCATCACCGCCCCCCTAGAGGCTCTTAAGCTACCTATTACGAAACCCCCAGCACCCCCACCACCCCCATCAAGCACATTAAAGAAACCATGCGGGATTTAGGTTTAGACCTAGACGAAACGCCACAAGATCACGATGACATTAACTTCAACTTAGGCAGAGACTCGCTTTTATTTCCGGGACTGAAAGCCTTTGAAGATGCGTTTAGCAAACTTTTAAAGGCTTTGGGTTAATAGGGCTTCAATGAGTGCCATACGCATGACCACGCCCAGTTTTACCTGCTCTAGGACTTGACAGCGCGGATCGTTTAAAAGCGCGTCTTCAATGTCAATGTTTCGATGCACGGGACCGGGGTGCAACACCACGATTTCTTTTTTCAGCATGGAGGCTTTGAGGCAGTATTGATAGGCGTAGTCTTGCAAAGAGCCATAGGTTTGCAAAGAGTGGCGCTCAGTCTGTGTGCGTAGGCTCATCACAATGTCCGCCACTTCTAGGGCTTCTTGCAGTTCGTGGGTGTAGTCAAACGAAGTCTTTGGCAAAAAATGGGGAGGGGCGACTAAAAGAGGCTTGAGCCCAAAGCGGGGCAAGAGAGCTAAATTGCTGTTAGCTACCCTTGAGTTTTTAATGTCGCCCACAAAGGCGATGGTCTTGCCCTGCAACTGCCCCTTAAAGTGCCTATGCAAGGTGAGTAGGTCCAGGAGGGCCTGCGTGGGGTGGGCGAACGCCCCAGCACCGGCGTTGATTAGGGGGGTGTCTAGGTGTTTGGCTAAATAGGGCAGGGCACTGGAGTGGTGGTGGCGGATGATGAATAAATCTATCCCCATGGCTTGCAAGTTGTAGAGCGTGTCTAGCAAAGTTTCGCCTTTTTTAGCCGAGCTTGTCTGCACGCTAAAGGCGTTGAAGTGGGCGTTTAGGCGGGCGGTGGCGGTTTGAAAACTCGCCACCGTGCGGGTGGAGTGTTCAAAAAACAACGCTGTTACGCTCTTGTGGCTTAAATTTGGGGCTTGCACGCTTTGGTCCAAAAACCCATTTGCCCTATCTAGCAGGGCTAAAACCTGTGCATTATCTAAATCCTGTGTGCTGATGAGGTGTTTTGACATAAGCACGATTGTAGCAGAAAACACAACAAAAAGCACAGATTTGTTTGCAGAGCCTTACGTTTTTGAATGAAGAGAGAACCAACAGCCAAAGTCAATCTGAGAAACACTATAGATGCTCTTACCGTATATTTTTACCGTGTATTAACCGTATATTATTACATGTAGCACAAAGTCAAGATAGAGTTCTTAAAGATATGCACAAGTACACCAAAGGCTCAAAATTTGTAAAACCATGGAGAAGAGTGTAGGTGATAGAGCTTGCCGACTTGTGTGTAAATAGTAGGCGTTTTGGTTGTAGGTGTATATAGTGTTAATGTCAAGAAGTTAACTACATGCAGAAAAGTCACAGAAGCAAGTCAATCCAAAACCTAAAATTTTGTTCTTTGGCAGTTTAGAAATGACGGTCTTGATGGTTTATATGGTTTATTGTATTAGTTTTTGTGTGGTGCCAAGTAATGGTTTGTATGTCCGCCTAGATCGTGTTTGACAAACTATTTGGAGATTGTTTCTTGTCTATATAATACATCTATACTCAAGCCCATAAGATTGAGTTAGAGGCATTTAGTACTCAAGAAAGTTTAGTTGATTAAGAAAAAGAAGTTCTTGATAAAATCTTGCACACAGCAGAGGGAACAAACGATACACAAATAGCTTTAAGACTTGGAGAAATTGCAAACATCTGATGGATTTTGACAGCGTTTTATACAATAAGCTCATACAACCACATGTATATTTGATAAGGAAAATACAAGAGGGTGGGGCGAATCTAGATAGTTTGTTTGATTTGGCTGCTTGGTTCACAATGTTTCAAGTCAAAACAATACACAGCAAGATTTAATTCTGCGTATAAATGCCTTCATCTATCACTGCTTTGAGAGAAAATGGGGCTTGGTTTTATCTATAGCAATAAAAGCGTTGTGCAGGTCAATACAAAGCAGATCTCAGCTACACACGATCAAAATTAATTCCTGGAAGATTTTACACTTGTTGGTGTATTCGCGGAAGTTTTGGAAAAGTTAAAAATGGTGGCACGCATTTTAGAAGGGGAGTTTGTAATGATAAACAGAGCAGAATCAACGTAGATCTGATTCAGGATGTTTTGTCTTGGCATTAAAACCCGTTAGTAAGTTTTCAGTATTCTGCTAAGCATTAGAGGCTGCAATAGAACTAGGATTTGTATGTACGCTTCTTAGGTTATCAAAAAATATTAAAATAGTGGTTAAAATACGCTTGGGTTGTTTTATCCCTGTTGTTCTTTTTTTTGGTGTGGACACTTATAGTTGGTTATGGGGATAGTTTGTCCTATCGTCTAAAGCAGTCGCAAGGAGCGTAGATGTCTAAAGTAGAGTTTAAGCCACCTATTAGAGAAGTTAAAATTAAAAATTTTCTTTCGTTTGGTGAAAATGGGTTAAGCATCGAACTCAAAAACCTTCATGTATTGAGTGGCTACACCAAAATGGAAATTATAGAGCTCAAGAAGCCGAAATCGCTGTGGTCACTTCTGAAGTTTTAGATCGGAGGAGCCGGATACCCATTAAGCACCATGTTTGTTTTGGTGTTAAGGAAGTAAAAACAATACAAAATTCGAGCTCAAAGAAGAAATGATCGAATGTGTTGAGCCAGAACCAGGCGGGGATAATCCCTATTTATCTTACAAATACAAATCCCATGGAGGAGAAAAAGCGATCATCAACACTCGATGGATCGAGGGTGAAGTGCAAGAAAGAGGGCTTGAAAAGGAGTATATCGACAAAGAGCAATCCATTCTCCCCCAAAAAACAGATGCCGAGCTTTATCCCAAGCCCCATGCGCTGGTGCGGCTTTACAGTGGCATTAGACTCTACTCATCTTGGAGTTTTGGGAGATTAGCCGACATACGTAAGCTCCAAAGTCTTTTTCAAGTAGCCCAGTTTGTAGAGGAAGATTTTTCAAATTTTGTTACAGTTGTAGAAAAGGCCAAAGCCTTTGATGTCCCCCTTTTTTGCAACGAAGCTTTGGTCAATTCGCTCTTAGATGTGCGCCTAGACACACCCATCCCGCCCGAGCTTTATGCGAGCGTGGTGGAAGTCTTTATTTGGTTGCAATCGGCTGAAAATGGGGCACAAATGAGCTAGACAAATAGCGCCCTTTTTAGCTAAAAAGGGCCTTTTCAATCTCTAAGGGCTCAACTTGTCCCGTGTAATAAAAATATTTTCTCAACACCAAGAAAGCAGTCCACTCTTCTAGGGGAGTGAGAAAACTTTTGACATACGTGTTGGCATGACAAATCATCTCCAAACAATCCTTGGGACGGGCGCTAAAAAACTCTATCTGGGCGGGGGTATCGCTGTAATCAGGCTTTAAAAGGATGTAGTGGATATAGGGGACAAGTTGGCTTTCTAAAAAGAAACTCTCAAATTTAGGCGGGGACATCACTGCCACCGAATTTGAGCTTAAAATCCATTTTAAATTGCTCGCCACATCAAAGCCCTCCAAAGACAAGATAAATTTATACTCTAAGTGCTGGGCAATGCTCGCTCTAGGTTTGCTAAAGGGGCTTAAAGCGGGGGTAAGCGCCCCTACATGGTCTAAATCCATTAAGGGGTGCTTGAAATAGTGTTTTAAAAAATCTAGGCGGTGGGGCTGAAAACACGCCCCCCTAAAGAAAAGTTTGTTTTGTTTGACCTCAAAGGGCATCGGGCATGGGGGAAAAATGTGCTTGAAGTGGCGGCGCTTGTCTAGGGGCAAAAGCACATTGTTTGAGTGGGAGATTTGGGGGATGGGGCGGCTTTTACACAGCGTGGGGGTCAATAAATTGTAATTGACATCGCCGTACTCAAGCTGGTAGCGCAAACTTTGATCGAAAAACCTAAAATACGCCATGAAATCGTAAAAATACCGACTTCCCAAAGACAAGCCTTTAAAAAGCCCTAGGGGTGGGTTTTGCACGCTTTGATGTGGGGGCAGAGCGCAGGCCTTATTCACCCGATCTTTGATCGATTCCAAGCTAGATAGGGGCAAGCTTGCCAATTGGGCTAAACGCCTTTTGATGCGCCCCTTTTGACCGGGCAGGATCGGTTGCAAGCAAAAGGCTAGAGATTTGAGATTATAGAAAAAGGCGCTTTGCTTGGTTTGCATTCTTAAAATCTCCCTGATTTTGCATAAGTTTACCCAAAATCTTGTATAATCCTCGCGCAATACGGACTATTTTTTGTCTATTTTAGGAAGGAGAACAATGCTAGAAATTCGATGGCATGCACGCGCCGGGCAAGGTGCAGTTACGGGCGCAAAGGGCTTAGCCGATGTGCTCACCACCACAGGAAAAGAAGTACAAGGCTTTGCGGTCTATGGGTCGGCTAAAAGGGGGGCGGCGATGACGGCCTACAACCGCATCGACTCTGAACCCATTTTAAACCACGAAAAGTTCATGAACCCCGATTATGTTTTGGTGATCGATCCGGGACTCACTTTCATCGCCGACATTACAGAAGATGAAAAACCAGACACGACCTACATCATCACCACGCATTTAAGCAAGGATGAGTTGTTTGCTAAAAAACCCGAGTTGGCAAGCAAAAAGGTGTTCACCCTAAATTGCATTAAAATCGCAATGGACACGATCAAACGCCCCATCCCCAACACCCCCATGCTCGGGGCTTTGATGAAGGTGTCTGGCATGCTAGAGTTGGAGTTTTTTAAAAACACTTTTAAAGAAGTGCTGGGTAAAAAAATGCCCCAAGCCTTGATCGATGCGAACATGCTCGCGATCGATCACGCCTATGCCCAAGTGCAATAAAGGACAGACATGAAAAACTGGCAAGAATTTGAAATGGGGGCGGTGCTCTTCCCCTTTGAAAAACAAGGGCAAGAGGAATTAGGCAAGCACAACAACGAGCGCACCTACACCACAGACAGCTCATTCACCGCAAGCGTGGCAAATTGGCGCGTGGAAAAACCCGTGCACAACAAGGATGTTTGCATCAACTGCTTTAACTGCTGGGTTTACTGCCCCGATGCGTCCATACTCTCGCGAGAGGGCAAAATGAGCGGCATTGACTACGAACACTGCAAGGGCTGTGGAGTGTGCGTGGATGTCTGCCCCACTAACCCTAAATCCCTCCTGATGTTTGACAATTTAGAGCCCGTAGAGGAGGCACTCACCAAGTGGCCGCAAAAACAAGAGGGCTTGAAAAAGAAAAGCTACCGCACAGAAGGGGGTTATAATGGCTTCTAGTTACCACTTAAATGGCGTAGAGGCGTGGGATGGTTGCACGGCGAGTGCACACGCCCTAAGACAGGCACAAGTGGATGTCGTGGCCGCTTACCCCATCACCCCCTCCACCCCCATCATCCAAAACTACGGCTCTTTTAAAGACAATGGCTACATCGATGGCGAATTTGTTTTAGTCGAGTCCGAGCACGCGGCGATGAGTGCGTGCGTGGGCGCGGCGGCGGCGGGCGGAAGGGTCAGCACCGCCACAAGCTCACAGGGCTTTGCTTTAATGGTTGAAGTGCTTTACCAAGCCTCAGGCATGCGTTTACCCATTGTGCTAAATGTCGCTAACCGCGCTTTGGCTTCGCCCTTAAACATCCACTGCGACCACTCGGACATGTATTTGGGGAGGGATAGCGGTTGGATCAGTTTATGTACTTGTAACCCTCAAGAGGTCTATGACTTCACTTTAATGGCGTTTAAACTCGCCGAACATACGGGGGTTAGAGTGCCTGTCATGGTGCATCAAGACGGGTTTTTATCTTCACATACCGTGCAAAATGTCCGCCCCCTAGCTGACCATGTCGCCTATAAATTCGTGGGCGATTATGTGAGCGTGCATCCCATGCTCGACTTTGATAAGCCTGTAAGCTATGGAGCCCAGGCAGAAGAAGAGTGGCACTTTGAGCACAAGGCCAAGTTGCACCACGCCATCATGGAATCTAGCCATGTATTGGAAGAAATCCTTAATGATTTTGCCAAACTCACCGGGCGGCAATACAATATCCTAGAAACCTTTGGCATGGAAGATGCCGAAGTGGCGATTTTTGCTTTGGGCACCACGTGGGAGTCGGCGATTGTGGCGGCCAAAAAAGCGAGAGACAAGGGCATCAAAGCGGGTGTCGTAACGACCCACCTGCTGCGCCCCTTCCCCTTTGTGGCTTTGGGCGAGGTCTTTAAAAAGGCGAAAGCGGTGGCGGTGATGGATAAAAGCTCGCCTTCAGGTGCGATGGGCGCGCTCTTTAATGAAGTGGCCGCAAGCCTGTATCAAGTGCAAGGCTCACGCCACCCCGTGCTTAGCAACTACATTTATGGGCTAGGCGGGCGCGACTTGACCCAAGCAGACTTGGATCGCATTTTTGAGGAGTTGAGTCAAGATGCCCAAAAAGGCGCGCTCACCCACCCTACCCAACAATTCATCGGGCTTGCTGGCCCCGAATTGTCTTATTTTTGAGGAGAACACATGGTTAGAGAAGTCAAAACACTCAAAAGTTTTAGCCAATCGGCAGAAAAATTTGAAGGCTCGCATTTGCTCTGCCCGGGCTGTGGGCATGGAATCATTGTCAGGGAGGTGCTTAACGCCGTGGATGGACCTATTGTGCTAGGCAATTCTACGGGCTGTTTAGAAGTCTGTTCGGCGGTGTATCCGCACACTTCATGGGATGTGCCCTGGATTCACATCGGGTTTGAAAACGGCTCCACCGCCATTAGTGGCGTAGAAAGCATGTATAAAGCCTTAGAGCGCAAGGGCAAATACAAGGGGCAGCGGCCTAAATTTGTCGCCTTTGGCGGCGATGGGGCGAGCTACGACATCGGTTTTCAGTTCATCAGCGGGTGTATGGAGCGTGGACATGACATCACCTACATCTGCCTAGACAATGAAAACTATGCCAACACAGGGGGACAAAGGAGTGGGAGCACGCCTATGGGTGCAAGCACCAGCACCACCCCTGCGGGCAAAGTGAGCTTTGGGAAAAAAGAGCGTAAAAAAGACCTGCCCTTGATCATGGCAGCGCATGGCATCCCCTACACTGCCCAAATCGCCCCCAACAAGTGGAAGGACATGAATAAAAAGATCAAAACCGCCCTAGACACGGAAGGACCTTGTTTTATCAACGCCCTTAGCCCATGCCCGACTGAATGGAAATACCACTCTTCTTTAGCGATTGAAATGACGGATTTGGCCGTGGATTGCTTGATCTTTCCTTTGTTTGAGATTTTTCACGGACAAGAGTTGAAAATCACCTACCGCCCCCGCAATGTCCTGCCTGTGCGCGATTATTTGGGCGTGCAAAAACGCTTCGCCCACCTCTTCAAAAAAGAGAACGAGCACATTATTGAAGCCTTGCAAAAAGATGTGGACGCGCGTTGGGAATATTTGCAGCGGCGGGAGGAAGCCAAGGTTTAATGGTCGATCGCTATGCTTTGGAGGGGATGGCGCACCTTTGGGGTGCACAGAATAAGTTTAACACTTACCTAAGAGTTGAAAAGGCGATTGTGCAAGCGTGGCACGCCCTAGGCGTGATAGACGCTAAGAGTTGCCAAAAAATCCAAGAAGTTAGCTTTAGCTTAGAGCGTATTTATGAGATTGAGCAGACCACTAAACACGATTTAATCGCCTTTGTCAATGCCGTCTGTGAGAACTTAGGCGAGGAAGCCCGCTTTTTCCACTATGGAATCACCTCTAGCGATTGCATAGACACCGCTCTAGCCCTCATGCTTAAAGAGAGCCTAGAGATCCTTTTAAAAGACTTGCAAGGGCTTTTAGAGGTGTTAAAAACGCGGGCACTCGAGTTTAAAGACATCCCCACCATCGGGCGTAGCCACGGAATTCACGGCGAACCTATGAGCTTTGGGTTGGTGTGGGCGTTGTGGTTTGAAGAAATGCACCGCCATGTGAAGTCTTTAGAAGGTGTGTTAGAAGAAATTGGCGTGGGTATGGTGAGCGGGGCGATGGGCAATTTCGCCCATATCCCCCTAGAGCTAGAGGAAAAGACTTGTGAAATTTTGGGACTAAAACCCGCTTTAATCACAAACCAAGTCATCTCAAGGGATCGGCACGCGAAACTCATCAACGCTTTAGCGGTGCTCGCCAGCAGCTGTGAAAAAATCGCCATCAATGTCCGCCACTACCAGCGCACCGAAGTGTATGAGGCAGAGGAATATTTTAGTGCGGGGCAAAAGGGCAGCTCCGCCATGCCGCATAAGCGTAACCCCGTTTTAAGCGAAAACATCACGGGGTTGTGCCGCGTCATCAGAGGATATGCCACGCCCATGCTAGAGAGTGTCGCCCTGTGGCACGAGCGCGACATCAGCCACAGCTCCGTGGAGCGCTTTGCCTTCCCCGATATTTTCACCACCACGGATTTTATGCTGCACCGCTTGACAAACCTGTTAAAAACCCTTGTCATCTACCCCAAGAACATGCAGGCAAATTTGGAGCACACGGGGGGGTTGGTGTATTCGCAAAGAGTGCTGTTAGAGTTGCCAAACTTAGGCTTTAGCAAGCAAGAGAGCTACACCATCGTGCAAGAGTGCGCCGCCAAGGTGTGGCAGGACTTACAAGAGGATAAACACCACAAGGGGAGCTTTTTACACGCCTTGCTCGCCGACCCTAGACTAAAAGACATTGATCCCCAAAGACTTAAGGCGTGCTTTCAAACGGCGCATTATCTAAGACATACAGACCAGATTTTTAAGCGCGTCTTTGACAAATAAGCCGACTTTAAGCCCGAATACGCTACTTTTAGCCGTCCTTTCATGAGTTAATCTTGTGGGCTTTCTAGCCCACTGGTTACCTTGATCCTCAAAATCTCACCCCCCGAAAGCCCCCAGAACTGCAATGAGCACAGGTCTTTATGGGATTTTTATGTGAGGTTTGTGGCGTTGCTCGTGTTTTAACAGCCACTCTTTAATTTCCACCCCGCCCCCATAGCCCCCAAATTGCCGCTTTTTAAAACCACTCTATGGCAGGGGATCACAATGGGACAAGGGTTGTTGTGGTTGACGTTGCCTACGGCCCGACACGCTTTGGGATTGTTAATAGCGTGGGCGATCTCTTGATAAGTCCTCGTTGCGCCGTAGGGGATATTTTGCAAAGCCTGCCACACTTGCAAGCTAAAGGGGCTGGCTGATAAGCTCAAAGGCAGGTTAAAACTAAAAAGCTTGCCCCTAAAATAGCTCTCTAAACTCTCTAGCACGGCCTGCATTAAGGCATCGGGTTTTAAGACACTCTGTCTTTGTGTTACAAAATCCACGCTCACTAAGCCCTTGCTATCCGTGCGTAAAGCCAAATAGGGGCTAGGAAAGCTCTTAGGGGGTTTGAAAAAGGCTAAAATCACAGCCCCATTTTAAAAGGGTTTAAAATGTTATTTGGGTCAAAGGCTTTTTTAATCGCCCGAAACAAACCCATTTCTTCAGGGCTAAAGGCTAGGGGCATGAACTTTGCCTTAGACAGCCCGATGCCATGCTCCCCGCTTAAAGTCCCCTCTAAAGCAATGGCGCATTTAAAGATTTCCTCCATCGCCCTTTGCCCTTGCTCTAGCTGGGTCTTAGGGTCTTCAAGCATGATATTCACATGCACATTGCCATCGCCGGTGTGCCCGAAACAGGGGATTGGCAAATTGTAGGCCTTTGAGATACGCCCCACTTCTTCAAGCAAGGCGGGTAAGCTCGCTCTAGGCACCGTCACATCTTCGTTTAATTTCTTCTTGCCATAGACGCTGATGCTCTGCGAGGCGTTGCGTCTTGAAAACCAAAGGTCTTCTTCCTCTTGGGGGTTTTGCGCTGCCTTAAAATCCACGCACCCACACGCCTTAAAATGCCCCTCAATGGCGTTTAACTGCCATATGATCTGCTCGGGCACGCTCCCATCCACTTGGGTGATTAAAATCGCCCCCGCCTCAGTGGGCAGCCCTTTGTTAAAACGCTCTTCCACTGCTTTAATGGTGAGGTTGTCTAAAAACTCCATCGCCACGGGTGTAACTCCACTGGCCATGGTTTGATACACCGCCTCCATCGCCTCTTGTATGGTGTGAAACACCCCCATTGCCGATTGGCGTAATTTGGGTTTAGCTAGAAGTTTTAAAGTGATCTCGCTAATCACGGCTAAACATCCCTCGCTGGCAATGAGTATCCCGGCGACATTAAAACCCGCCACATCTTTAATCGTTTTTTTGCCCGCACGGATAATGTCCCCATTAGGGAGCACCGCCCGTAAAGCCATCACATAGTCTTTAGTGATGCCGTATTTAGCGGCACGCATGCCCCCGGCGTTTTCGCTCACATTGCCCCCCAAAGTGCTTTGCTCTTGGCTGGCTGGATCGGGCGGGTAGAAGAGCCCTAGTTTCTCCACTTCGTTTTGGAAGTGCTTATTAATCACGCCCGGTTGCACCCTTGCGATTAAATTCTTGGTGTCGATCTCTAAGATTTTGTCTAAATGCTTTTCTACGCTTAAAATCAGCCCCCCACTCACCCCCAAAGCCCCGCCTGTAAAGCCACTGCCCGCCCCCTAGGCACAACGATGATTTGATGCTGGTTGCAATAGGCTAAAATCTGGCTGATCTCTTGTTCGTTTTTAGGGAAGATCACGCCCTCGGGTAAGTGGCGCTCTCTGGTCGCATCGTAAGCGTAAGCACTCAAATGGGCGGGGTCTGTGAAAAAATTATCCTCCCCCACAAATGCGCTTAAGGCCTTGGCATGTTCGGGGTTTAGCATAGGTTGCCTCCTATTGTTTTTCTAGCTTTTTCTCCTCTTGGCGTATGCGTTTTTCATCGGCTTTCTCGCGCTCTTTTTGCTCTTTTTTGGCTTTCTTCTCTGCCTTTTCCTCTTGCTTTTCTTTGGCAAGTTCTCTTTTACGCTCTTTTTTCGCCTCTTTGGCTTCTTTGGCGCGTTCTTTGGTGGTTGCCTGGTCTAATACCTTTTCCTCTGCCTTTTGTTGTTTGGAGAGTGCGGGGGCGATTTGTTGTTGCTCCTCTTTGATTTCCTCTTTATATTCCTTCTCTAGAGCTTGTTTTTGTTTGGCACTCTTGGCATTTTTGATGTTTTTGCGTAACTCCTTCTTATCTTCTGCTTTAACCTCTCTCTCTAACTTTTTCTGCCCCTCTTTGCGTAAGAGCGTGTCGTAATAGTTAAAGTAGTGCTTTGTCTTGCCCCCAGTCATGATTTTCCCCAAAGTCCCCCGATCCACCCCCTCCACACGGGAAAAAAGGGCGTGAAGGTGCGCCCTACCCTTGAGGTGTCAAAGGGTTTGGTTTCTAAAATGGCGAAACTTTGGCAGTCTAGGATATTTAAGCGGTTGGTGCTCACTAGATAGACTAGCCCCACGCTGTAAATGTCGCAAGCCCGTCTTAAGGTTTTTGCTGTGGGATCGAACCCGTTTAAAAAGGCCACCAACAGATCCGAGTTGATAAAGGTTGTGTCGGGATAGTCGTCTTTGACTTTTTCATAGCTGTGCACGTCGGGGGCGATCAAAAAGGCCTGGTTGTTAAACTCCCTAAAGATCGCTAGATTACCCTTTTTAGGAGTCATGCGCGGTGTGGGCAAGTGCTTTTGTTTCATCACTTTGTAGGCGGTGTATTTGGCATAAGCCACGCCATTTTCAATAGACAACACCTCAAGGCTAGCGGCAATCACATCATAATCAGTGAGTTTGGCAAGCACATACCCGCTCTCCCCCACTTTGAGATCGTAGGCCTGAAACTGCACGACTTTCCTAGTGGTGTCTACGCTGTCGATGTTGATTTTAAGGGGTGCACTCCAATCTTTGGCAGACATGAGCCCACATAGTCCCAAAATGATAAAAATCCACTTATGCATGCCCGTCCTTGAAATGTTGTTGAAACCACACCAGTGCATAGCCCAGCCCCACACTTTTGCAAAACTGTTCGTTTGCCATAAAACTCTCCACCTCCTCTAAGGGCAAGTAAATGATCTCAATGTCCTCAGTGTCGACTCCCCCGCCTTGGTGGGCGTGTTGGTTTTGGCTGATGCGGCTAAAAAACATGGTTTGCTTGCTCCCGCTGATGCCCGTAGAGCCGTAAAACACCCCGATTTTTTGCAGCATTTCAGGCACGAGGGCGTACCCGCACTCTTCGAGCACCTCTTCGCAAGCGATTTGCTCCACGCTCTTATGCGCTTTATCCACAAGCCCCGCGCACAGCTCGTAGGTGTAGCCATCCACACTCTGCCCCCCATACAAGCACGCGCTCACAAACACGGGGGGTCTAAATTGCTTCACCAACACAAAGCTTTGTTTCTCGGTGTGGTAAAGTAAAATAGACACGCTGTCGTGCACGCGCACCATGTCCCAACTTTTATTCACGCCATCTTCCTCGTATAAAATACGTTTGGGCTTGAAGTAGGCGGAAGTGGGACAGTCTGTGATTTGGATATTGTCGTAGGCGATCATTAGTCTGTGTTCTTTGTGTTTTCTTTTTGGGCGTATTCAAAAGAAGTCAAGTCTTCTAGGGTTTTAAAGTAGGGTTTGATGGCTTGGCTGAAAAGTTGCTTTTCATGCCCGCTAAGTTGGCTTTTGGCGGTGCGGATACGCCCGAGCGGGTCAACGGGGCGGTCGTTCAAATACACTCCAAAGTGTAAATGTGGTCCTGTGCTAAGCCCCGTGCTGCCCACCTTGCCGATCACCTGCCCTCTTTTGACATAGCTGTGTAAGTGCAAGCCTCTAGCAAAGGCACTCATGTGGGCGTAGACCATACGTAAATCGCTGCCGTGTTTGATCTCAATCTCATTGCCATACCCCCCTCTGCGTCCGATCGACACAATGTAGCCATCGGTGGCGGCGTGGATCAAACTCCCCTTTTTGGCTGCCAAATCCACGCCATAGTGGGGGCGAACCTGCCCCAAGATGGGGTGCATGCGTCCTAGAGAAAAACGCGATGAAATGCGGGTGTAGTGCACGGGGGTCTCTAGCAAGAACACCACGACCTCTCGCCCCTTTTCATCGTAATATTTGCCCTTGTAGGCAAAGACATAGTGGTTGCGCCTGTGGGTTTGGAGCATGGCAGCCTTGATGTTAGGGTAGCCAAAGGGTTGATTTAGGCGGTATTTGCGGGTGTAAATCAAGCTTAACTGGTCGTCCTTAATGACCGCGCGTTTTAGATTTAGGGTTTTTTGGTAGATACCGATGAACTCTTGGGCGAGTTTGGCATCCCCTGTGACCTTAAAAATGTCATGGTAGGCAGAGTGCTTGATTCGCATCGCTAGGGTTTTTTGGGTGGAGCTGTAAATGATGGGGATGAAGTCTAGGTTGTATTGCCCGCTTGAGTCTTTGTAAAGGCGCAGCTGCACGGACTCACTCACAGGGACCAAGACTTGTAAGAGTTGATTTTGATCGTCTTTTAACACATAGTAGGGCGCACCTGCGCGGATTTCTGTCCCCAATTCCTTGTCTTGGTAGGATAAGTTGTAATAGATTTTGGGGTCAATGTGGTGTTTGTTGAAAAACTTGAGTAAGGTCATGCCATTTTCCCAAATGAGCTTTTGTCCCACAGCCGCCCCGCTAAGACCCACGCAAAAGACCCACGCCAAAATAAAACGAATCATCACCATCCTTACTTTGAAAAAAGCTAAATTTTAGTATAGAATAGCTTATAAATAAACTTTTGGGAGGGCTTGATGAAAAAAGTGCGTCTCAACTGGCACATTTGGCTTGTGCCAACCATCACCTTTTTGCTCTTTTGCTGTGCGCTCTTGCTCTTGCTGGTCTACACCTTCAGTGGGTCGCAATCCGTGTTTTCGGCGATAGACACTGCAAGAAAGGCCCCCGCGAGCGCAAAGGAATTGCGTCAAGAATTGTCAAAAACAATGCGCCTCATGCAATAGTTAAAGTTTTGAAACTTTTGCCGATATAGCCCGAAATCTTAGAGAAAGGATCTGCCATGCTCAAGCCTATAGGCACTGCCCCCTCTTATAGCCACCTAAGCCCCGTGCAAGTGTCCCGCCCCACCAGCCACGCCCAAGCTAGCGAAGCCCACGAATCCGACCGAGTCGCCCAAATCAAAAAGGCTGTGGAAAACGGGCATTACAAAGTGGACATGGACAAAACCGCCCATAAAATGGCACAAGATTTGCTTGGCTAAAGCGATACCGAGCCATTTGTATTCTTAGTAAAAGGTAGCTTGGTATGAAACCACTTAAAGGCGGCGCATGCTTTATGGCTATCTTGAACAGTCCGTGCAGGACTTGCAGACTCTCATCCAACTCACTTCCCAAGATCTAGAAGACATTAAAGAAGCCAACCACGAAGCGATCTTTGATCGTAATGGGCTCAAAAGAGAGCGGATCGCCTCTTTTGAAAATTGCAAAGCCCTTTTTGATCAAGAGATGCTGGATTTGATGGAGAAAAACCCCGGCACCCCTCTAGCCAATCTCTTAGATGAGCGCGGATCACAGCTCTTAAAAAAAATGCGCCAACTTTTAGCCGAGCTGAAAGACCTCAACGCCGACTACGCCCGCATTGTTTTTGCGGTGTCGGATTTTTACTCTAGCCTCATGCAAAAAATCGTGCCGCATGAGAGCACGGGCTACTATAACCAAAAGACCATTGTCAGCAGCTTTTTACAAGTGCAGGCTTAAGGGGGTTTTATGGGCGGGATATTTGCGACTTTAAACACTTCTTACACGGGCTTACAAGCCCACCAAGTGATGGTCGATGTTACGGGCAACAACATTTCCAACGCCAACGATGAATTCTACAGCCGACAGCGCGTGATCGCCACACCCCAAAGCACCCTCATGTACACCAACCGCAACATGAACATGGGGGTGAATGTCCAAAGCGTCCAACGCACGCACGATGAATTTGTCTTTGCCCGCTATGCCCATGCCAAACAAGAGCAAGCCTATTACAGCACCCAATTTGACAATTTGCGTGAAGCGTCTTCTTACTTCCCCGACATGGACGAAGTGGGCGTGCATACAGACCTGCAAGACTACTTCAACGCATGGAAAGACCTCGCCAAAGACGCTAAATCCCCCGCCACCAAGCAAGCCCTCGTACAGAAAACAAAAACCTTGACCACAAGCATCCACGATGCCCGTGCACGCCTTGTAGACTTGCAGAAAAAAGCCAGCCATGAGCTCACCAGCACCATCACCGAAGTGAACCGCCTAGGTAGGGAAATCGCCAACATCAACAAGCACCTTAAAGAAATGGAGGATGCTAAAACCCTCAAACAAGCCAACGAACTGCGCGATAAACGCGACCAGCTAGAGTTTCACCTCAAAGAGCTGATCGGGGGCAATGTGACCAAGAACCACATACAGACCTACTCGCTCAATGACATCAAAACCGCCGACTTTGACGATGGCTACGTTTTTAATGTGGGGTATGGGTTTAACATCGTGGACGGGGCGATCTTCCACCCCCTAGTGGTCGAGCCGAATAAAAACGAAAACCAGCTTGCCCAAATCTACTTTAGGGGCGACGATTTTAAAGTCGTCAACATCACCGACAAGATCGATCAGGGCAAGGTCGGGGCGTTGATGGGTGTGTATAACGATGGCTTGAATGGCACTAGAAAGGGTAAATTGCAAACCTACATCGATCGCCTAGACACCTTCGCCAAAGGCTTGATCCAAGCCACCAACGCCATTTACGCCCAAAGCGCCGCACACCGCATTGAAGGGCACATCATGGACTTTCAAGGCGATGAAGCCTTAAAAGACACCAACCATAACATCAAAACGGGGACTTTTGATTTACTCGCCTACAACACCAACGGGCAAGTGATCGCCAAAAAAACCATCACCATCACCCCCATCACCACCATGAACGATGTGATCGCCCAAATCAACGCCAACACAGATGACAACCACGACAACAACACCACGAACGATTTTGACGACTACTTCGTGGCGCACTACGACAGCGATGCGAAACAATTCACCATCCAACCCAAAAACGTTTCTCAAGGGTTGTTTGTATCCCTCAAGGACCATGGCACAAACATCACAGGCGCGCTAGGGCTTAACACCTTCTTTGAAGGCGACAGTGCCAGGGACATTAAAATCAACGACACCTACCGCAAAGAGCCCACCGCTCTGCGCCCGTGGCTTGCCCCCATTGATGGCAACTTTGACGTTGCCAACATGATGCAACAACTCCAATACGATAAGGTGGACTTTTTCAAAGACAATAAACTAGACAACAAGCCCATGACACTTGAGAATTACTACCAATTCCTCGTGGGTAAAATCCATACAGAGGCCGAACATGCCAAAAAGACCTTAGAAAGCAAAGATGCGATTTTACAAGTTGTCAAAAAGGAGCAACAAGCCATTTCTGGCGTGAGTACAGATGAAGAAATGGTGAATCTCATTAAATTCCAAAGCGGTTACGCCGCCAACGCCAAAGTGGTAACCGCCGTGGATCGCATGATCGAAACCTTGCTAGAGATGAAGCAATAGGGGCTTAACGCCTTAAAGCTACCAGCGTAATTTACCCGTGCGGTTCGGGTTTTCTAACACCCTTTGCACATCTTGCATGGTTTTGGTTTCTAAATGCCCGCCATAGAGTTGGCAAATGCCCTCTAAGGCGTTGTAAATTTGCCCACCATCGCAATGCGCATAAGCCCTCTCGTAATCTTGAAAGCACGCATCCAAAGCCATCAAGCGTTCTTGGTGTGTGCTGGCAATCAAGACTTCTAATTCTTCTCGCTTAGCGATCAAGGCGGGCAAATGGACTTCCACCAACTGGGCGATCTCTTCAGCACGCATTTTGGCGCGATCTCTAGCCGCAAATGCCCCAAAAAGAGAATCTAAAGCCATATCAATGCCACGATGACTTGCCACCACTGCAAACGCCCCAGCCACAATCGCTAAAATGGGGGCAACAAAGGGGGCAAGGGGAGGTGCGATCACGGCCAACTTAGCCTCTAAGCCTTTTTCTACCCCCACAGCAGCGACCACCCACGCCGCACTAAAAAGGGATTTTAAAATGGTTTTGAGCAAATCCCTAAAACTTTTAATTTCCCCTTTGATGTAGGACACAATGCCATTATAAATGGACTTCGCCGCGTTTCTAATGCCGCCCCAAAGCTGGCGTAGTGAGCCCGCCACACTTTTAAAGATTTGCCCCACAGTGCCCACCACCACATCGATCGCCACAAAGCCCGCCCCTCTTGCAAACGCCGCTTTAAAAGCCTCGAGAGTTTTACTTAAAAGCCGTTTGATCCGCTCTAAAATGCTGGTGTCGGTGTCTATGGGGTGTTTGGCATACATGTCCTTGATTTCCCACACAATGCCACTAGCTAAAGTAGAAAGGCTTGCCACAATGGCATCGCTAAGGCCTGCTTGCCCCATATGTGCCCCCGCTGCCACGCTTTGAGTCATCAAGGCTGTAGCTCTAGGGTTTTCACACATCCAGCGGTTAGTGGTGTTGTTGGTATTCAGCTTATCTAGGGCTTGTTTGGCTTTTTGGGCTTGTTCTCCACCACTTGCCGCCATTTTCTCTAGGTTTTCCTTATGGCGTTTGTAGTCCTCATAGGGCATGCGTAAATCCACCCCCGCCTCCAAGTAGCGATCTTCTAAAAGCCCTTTAGTGTCCTTAATCACCTTGAGTTGGGCGGTGTTGATGACATTGCCCTCTTTGTCTAGGGTGATGGTGTCTGTGGTGTTGTGGTTGGTGCGGGCAAAATCGCCAAGCTTGCTAAAGTCCATATGTTGCACCTCATCGCTATAGAAGGCTAGAATATGCTCCACTTTGGCTTGGTCTTTGGGGCTTAGATTGTCTAGCTTTTTATGGCTGGCTAAAATCCCTTGCACCTTTTTAATGTCGGCTAAGGTGTCTGTGGTGTAGGTCTTGTGCCCCGTGTTTAGCAACGCATCTTGCATGTTGCGTTGTCCAATATCCAATTCTTCAAAAGTTTGCCCGTGGTAATTGGGGTTGTTTCTATGCCTGTCATACGCCCTAAAGCTGTCCGCACTCATCGCCACACTCGCCCCATACGCCCCGTAAGTGTTGAGGCTAAAAATATTAAGCCCCAAACGGGCTAAAGTCTGCGTCCCGATCTCCTCGATCACTTCCTCATAAAATTCTTTTGCCATGTGTGCTCCTTCAACCCCATCTAGCTTGGATGTTTTCCATCAATGCCTTACACTCTTGTTGGTGCTTTTGGAGCTCTTGGGTCAAGGGCTCTTCATCGTGCATGAGGGGGGCACTGATGGCGATGGTGATGGTTTCTGCTTGTTGCATGAGGGTTTGTACTTGGAGCTTTTCCTCTTTGCTCCAAGCATCCGCATCAAGCCCCTTGGCTTGCATACATCCCTCAACAATATCCAAGACTCCTTGAAAAGCGGTGTCTAAATTACCCAAACTGTATTCCTTCTCTTGGGCTTTGCAAGCAATGTTTTGCCAAGTGAGCCCCTCGGCTTGCATGCATTCACACACCGCACGCACACTACTGTAATAACTTTGAGCATTGTATTTTCTCTCTTCTGCCTTGCTCGCAAAAACAGAAGCCGCCACCGCAATGACGGGGGCAGCCACAATCCCCCCTAAAACCCAAGCCCCTCCAGCCATGCCAAGCCCTCCAGCCGCCAAAGAACCTCCACCAAACCAAGCAAGCGTGGCGTTTGTGGCAGCCGCCCCGCCTAAAGCACTAAGAGCCGTACCCGTAGAAGCACTCCCCACTAAGCCAGCAAGCCCCCAAGCCCCAAACCCCGCCATCGCCCCCGCTGTGGCAGAACCCATGACAGAGCTTAACGCTGTCCCTAAATCTACAATGGCGTTGCGCACACTCACCAAATGTTGCAAACTCTCCTTACTGAGTATGTCTTGCCAACTCGTGTCGTTGCTGATTTTAAGTTTATCGACAATCTCTTTGAAACGCTCCAACGAGGTGTTGACAATCCTTTCTTGCAATGCCCCTAGACTTTCAAAAGCCCTTTGTGCCCCCTCTTGTTCCTCTTTGAGCTCTCTTTCAGCCCTTCTATAACGGCTTTGTGCTCGATCGTGTAAATCTTCTGCCTCTTTGGTGTCTTTGTAGGCATCGACCCCTTTTTTAGCCCCATAACCCGCAAGTGCTAGGGCTGCTGCCCCTAAAATAAATGGCAAAGGCATGCGTTCTCCTTACTCTATTTTTTCATCCAGCTGGGCAAGATGTTTTTAAAGAAACCTGACCATTTTGAAGGTGTTTGGTTGTTTGGCAACCTATTAGAGTGGTGATCTACCATGCTCTCAAAAGCCGTGTCTCCAAATAACACCTCAGCCTCTGTCTTTTTTAGAGGACGATTAGTGTCTCTAGCAAAGAAGTTAAATTTCCTGAGAAACTTGCCATCAGTCGTGGTGACTTCTACACTGATCTTGGCATCCCAAAAAGGGTCGTCATTAAACGGATTGGCATTTGGTGAGGGATTGGACGGTCGAGCATGTGATTTCCCTCCATTTAAAATCCTCTTTAAGCCACGCATGCCCTGTTTATAGGTTTGGTTTTCTTCCATCTCATCATCATTTTGCCAAAAATCATCATTGCGCAAATACATAACTTTCTCCTTCTTTAAAGATTAATCATCAGGCTCATGTAGGGACTTTACCCCCTCTTTTTCTTGCAATTTTTGGCAAGCCTTGAGATTGAGGGCGTAAAACTCCTCTAGACTGTAGTGTTGGTAAAACACCTTTTCATACATTTCATCGACTCTGCAAATTTGGGGGCGGGTGTCGTAGATCAAACACTTTTGGGTGGCGGTGTCTAAATGGCGACACACCCCATTGCCCAAATCAAAGGGGGCTAGCTCTTTAACCCCCTTGATATTACGGCAACACGCTCCGCAAATGGTGCAAGGAAAGCCCATGTTAAAGCGCGATGAGATTTTTACCCTGATTGGTGAGCACCAACATCGCCTTGGTCCAGTCGGCGTAAATTGTGGCAAGATGAGGTTCTAGCCCAAAGGTTTTAACCATGGTGTCTATAACTTCCTTTTCGCCCTCGTGCAAGGCTTCTAAATGGGTGAGGCGATCGGCCATAGCCAGCGCCATGGTTTCTAGCAATACGATTTTTTGGTGTTCTTTTTGTTTAAAAACTCCTAGAGTGCTCTTAAGGTCGAATTGATCCGCCTCATAGGTGATGTCCTCAATCTGCATTTCTAGACAATAAGTGGCGATCACGCCCCTTTGTGCGTCTGAAAAATCATGGTTGCTCCACGCAAAATGGTGGGCAATTTGCAAGAACGCCCTTTTTTCCTCTGCATTCAACGCGCCTAAAAACATGCCAACTCCTTTACTCAAAAAGATAAACCCCATTTTACCCCCCCCCCCCCTGTCAAGCGATCTGCCTACAAATGGCAAAAATTAAAATAAAAAGTAGAAATTTGTAACAAAAAAGTGGGGAGTTTAAAAATTTAGAGTAGTCGAAAAGATAGGGGAGTTAAAAATTAAGGTTTTTGAGGGGTAGCGGGGGCTTGGGAATCTATAAATTCATGTTAGGTAAAATCGTAGAAGTGTGGGCGATGAACATGGCGATCTCTACAAGCCATGCTCCGATGAAGATAGAGAAGGCGAGCTTCTCTAGGGCGGGTCTAAAAAGTAAAATCCCCGCCACGCTCAAGGTGGCTAAAAAGCCTAAAAATTCCATCTATACAAAAGCAATTTGAGCCAACACAGAGGCATCGCCCCGGCGAATCGCGCTTCTGTGGATACGGGTGTAGCCCCCTTTACGTTCGGCATACTTGGGGGCAACTTCTGTAACAAGTTTATGGGTGGCTTCTTTGTTTTGCAAATAGGCAAAGACATAGCGGTGGGCGTTGAAGTCCCCAATTCTGGCCGCTGTTACTAGCTTTTCAATGTAGCTTTGCAATTCTTTGGCTTTGCAAACCCCTGTTTCAATCTTGCCATGCGTGATTAGGGCGATGGCTAGGTTTTTTAAAAGTGCCTTTCTGTGGGCACTGGTCCTGCCTAGTTTTCTAAAACGATTTTGGTGACGCATTAATTGTCCTCACTTTTTAATTTATCGATCCGTGCTTTGAGCGATGCTTTAAACTCAGGGGAGAGTTCTTGCCCCACGGGGTATTTGAGTTGTTCTAATTTTTCAGCGATCTCATCGTAGGACTTCTTGCCTAGATTTTTAATGCCCTTAAGCTCGTAAGCGTCCATCAGCACAAGCTCCCCGATGTATTTGATCCCGATTTTATCTAGGCAATTAAAGCACCTTGCGCTTAGGTCCAAGTCCTCCACTTTACGCACAAGCTCTTTGACCTCTAGGCTGTCCTCTAGGGCGTAGGCTTTGGAGTGCGCCATGCTGGTGCTGAAAATATGCATCTGCGCGTGCATGGTCTTTACTGCCTCTTGGAAAGCGTGTTGGGGATCGACTTGCCCATCGCTCTCAATGTCAAACACCACCCTTTCAAAATTCGGGTTGCCATCCACGAGCATGTTTTCAATGTTGTAAACCACTTTTTTAATGGGCGTGAAGTAGGCATCTAGGGGGATGTAATCGCTAGGAATCAGCCCCCTAATGCTCTCACTAGGCACATAGCCCATGCCCCTTTGGACAATTAGGGCAAAGTCTAGTTGCACATCTTCATTGATGGTGGCCAAATACGCTTCTTTATCGACCACGCCCACGCCTTCGTTTTCTAAGTGTTTTCCGCACAACTTCGCTGGACCTTTGAAAGAGTAATGCACCACAAGTTGCTCATCAGGGTTTTTTACTTGCCCCACTAGGCGGATGTTTTTAAGGTTAGCGATGAAAAGAGCAGCGTCTTCAGACATCCCCCGCACAGAGTCAAACTCGTGGGCGACATTTTCAATTTTAATGCCGATGGGCGCATACCCCACGGAGCTTTGCAAGAGCAGACGGCGGATAGGGTGCGCTAGGGTGATGGCGTAGCCGCTTTCAAAAGCGGACACACAAACGCGAATCTGCCGGTCACTGATTTTCTCAACGCTGATGTCCGTGGGGACATGGGGCGCTGTTTTAATCACTTTCATGCGCACCCCTATTTTGAGTAAAGTTCGACAATCAGGCGTTCTTCAATGGGGATTGCCACTTCATCTCTCTCAGGGTAGCGGGTGAAAATCCCAAATTTTTTATCCTGATCCACATCGATCCAAGCGACCATCCCCGTTTGTTTGCTCAGCTCAATAGAGCGCAAAATCTGGGGGTTTTCTTTGCTTTTTTCAATCAATTCGATTTTTTGCCCGTGTTTGATGAACGCAGAAGGGATGTCCATGCGTTTGCCATCGACTAAGATATGCCCGTGTGTAACAAGTTGCCTAGCAAAAGAGCGGGTGGTGGCAAAGCCCATGCGATAGACCACATTATCCAAGCGGCGCTCCAACAAGCGGACTAAATTCTCCCCGGTGTTGCCCTCCATGCGATTGGCTTCTCTAAAAATGGAGCGGAATTGCTTTTCAGAAATCCCATACATGGCTTTGGCTTTTTGTTTTTCTCTCAGTTGCAAGCCGTAATCCGAGATTTTGCCCCGTCTTTGCCCGTGCTGGCCCGGACCATAGGCGCGTTTGTCTAACGCACTCTTGCCGCTCAAACGGCGCTCGCCCTTTAGGGCTAAAGAAATCCCAAAACGGCGCTCTAACTTCTCAACTGCACCTCTGTATCTTGCCATAGTTGCTCCTTACACTCTTCTTCTCTTAGGCGGGCGGCAGCCATTGTGGGGTAGTGGGGTGATGTCTTTGATCCAAAGGACTTTAATGCCCTCCACACTCCCCACACTCTTGATGGCGGTTTCACGGCCAGAGCCTGGACCTTGCACCTTGATCCCCACTTCTTTAAGCCCATGTTCTTTGGCTTTCATCATCGCATTCTCTACGGCCTGCTGTGCGGCGTAGGGGGTGGATTTTTTAGACCCCCTAAAGCCTAACCCACCAGCAGTCGACCAACAAACCACATTGCCCATCTCATCGGTGATGGTGATGTTTGTGTTGTTGAAGGAAGCACAGATATAAACCACACCTTTAGCGATGTTCTTTTTAACAACCCGTTTTTTTGTCCCAACTCGTTTCGCCATTCAAACTCCCTTATTTACTGCCCACGGTTTTTTTCTTGCCTTTGCGGGTGCGGGCGTTGTTTTTTGTGGTTTGTCCGCGCACAGGCAAGCCCTTGCGGTGGCGAATCCCCCGATAACTACCTAAATCCATCAACGCCTTGATGTCCATTTGCACCTTTTTACGCAAATCCCCCTCCACGACATAGTTGGCTTGGATTTCTTTAGTGATGCTAGAGATTTCGTCCTCACTCAATTCATGCACCCTTTTATCCAAAGAGATCTGCACTTTGGCAAGAATATCTCTAGAGCTTTTCAAGCCCACGCCGTAAATGTAGGTCAAAGCGTATTCGACCCGTTTCTTTTTGGGTAAATCTACCCCAGCAATGCGCGCCATTGTCTATCCTTGTCTTTGTTTATGTTTAGGGGTTACGCAAATCACCCGGATCACGCCCCGCCTTTTAATGACCTTACATTTATCGCACATTTTTTTAACAGAAGGTCTAACTTTCATTGAAATCTCCTTAAGCAAAACTTCTATTCTAACGATCTTTGGTTAGAACTAACTTAATCACTTGTAGCGGAAAGTGATCCGCCCTTTATCCAAACTATAGGGGGTGAGCTCCAAGCGCACCCGATCGCCTAGGGCAATGCGGATATAGTGCATCCGCATTTTGCCCGAAATCCGGCACAACACGACATGTTTGTTCTCCAACTCCACTTTAAAGGTGGCGTTAGGCAAACACTCGATCACCCGTCCATCCACCTCAATCACATCGTCTTTTGCCACTTTAAGCCTCCGTTAAAATTTGCGCTTTTTGACCCACCATCGCGATGGTGTGTTCGTAATGGCTCGTGTTTAACCCATCTGTGGAAACCACGCTCCACTTGTCTTTTAAGATTTTAGGACTGCCCTCTTTTTGGCACACCATCGGCTCAAGGCAAAACACCATGCCCTCTTTGATCTTAGGGCCGCTCTTGGGGTTTGCCTGTGGGGCTAGGTAGTTGGGGATTTGGGGTTCTTCATGGGGTCTCTTGCCGATCCCATGCCCGCAAAAATCCAGCAAGGGCACAAATCCACGCCTCCGAATTTCTTGCTCTAAAAGCGCACTCACTTCTTTAAAGTGCATGCCCACTTTGAGCTTGGAAATTGCGGCGTATAAACTCTCTTTAGCGCAAGAGATGAGTTTTTGATCGGTGTCGCTTGCTTGCCCGATGGCTAGAGTTATGGCCGCATCTGCAAAGTAGCCATTCACAGACGCGCCCAAGTCCAGCCCCACAATGTCGCCTTCTTGGAGTTGATACTCTGTAGGAATGCCGTGGATCACCACTTCATTGAGCGACACGCAAAGGCTGTTAGGAAAGCCATACAGCCCCTTAAACGCCGGCTTGCCCCCCATTTTATGGATATTCTCTTCGGCTAAAGCGTCCAGCTCCAATAAGCTCACCCCGACTTGGGCTTTTTCTTTTAAGAGTTTTAAAGTCTGCCCCACCACTTGCCCGGCTTTGGCTAAAAGGGCAAGCTCTTTGGAGTTTCTAAGGGCAATCGCCATTAAAAGCCCACAGCACTTAGGGTTTTATATTTACTCATATACACTTGCGCTTCGATCTTTTTCATGGTGTCGATCGCCACTTGCACCACGATCAGCACCGCCGTGCCCCCAAAGTAAAAGGGCACGCCCATGGCTTTAACTAAAATCCAAGGCAAGGTAGAGATGAGGGCTAGATACAAAGAGCCCCAAAAGGTGAGCCGGCTTGCCACGGTGTTTAAGAAATTCGCCGTGCCCTCCCCTGGGCGAAGTCCGGCAATGAAGCCCCCATTGCGTTTCAAGTTGTCGGCAATGTCTTTGGCGTTAAACACAATGGAGGAATAAAAGTAGGCAAAGAAGATGATGAGCAAGAACATTAAGATATTGTAAGCATAGCCATGGGGGTTTAAGAAGTCGGCGACGGCTTGCAAAATCTTATTGGAAGAGGCTTGTAAAATCGTGGAGGGGAACACCAAGAGAGCGGAGGCAAAAATGGGGGGGATCACCCCACTTAAGTTTAACTTAATGGGGATGTAGTTCATGATCCGCTTGTTTTGGTTTTGCAACACCACTTTTCTAGCGTAAGAAATAGGGATACGCCTTTCGGCAAGTTCCACATAATGATCGAAAAAATTGTAGCTAGGATGATGAGCACAATGCCGATCAACACCAAGACATTGATGACCCCGGTGTTGACTAAGTTAAAAGTCCCGGCAATGGCATGCGGGATACCGGAAACAATCCCGGCAAAGATGATGAGGCTAATGCCATTACCCACGCCCCGCTGTGTGATCTGCTCGCCGATCCACATTAAAAGCATGGTGCCCGTAAGCATGGAGAAAGTGGCGATCAACAAGAAAGTTTGCATAGGCACCATGATCGCCCCATTATGCCCGTGCCCGATAGAACGCAAGCCAAAGGACACGCTCACAGCTTGGATCACGGTGATCCCGATCGTGGCGTAACGCACGATTTGCATGTATTTTTGCATGCCATCGCGCTCTTTTTTCATTTTGGCTAAATTAGGAAAAGTTGCGCTTAGTAGCTCCATGATGATCGAAGAGGTGATGTAGGGCATGATGCCTAGCGAGATGATGCTAAGGCGGCTCACAGCGTTGCCGCTGAACATATTAAAAAGCCCTAAAGCGTTGCTTGAGTTGCTGTCAAAAAAAGATTTAATGGCTGCCAAATCCACTCCCGGGATGGGGACATAGGCTAAAACTCTATAAAGGAAGAGATAGCCCAGTGTGATGAAAATCTTAGTGGCAATGGCTTTTGTCATTATTTTTGTCCGCTAGTGGTGATTCTCTCGTCTTGGATTTTAGAGGCTAGCTCTTTTGCCCCTTGGCCTATCAACTTCACTTTTTCAATGTAGCTTGGGAAGGGATGGACTTGTTTAATCAGCTCCAAACTCAAGGTTTTTAGCTTTAAAATCTCGGGGTGTTTAGAAACATTGATGCTATAGGTAAGCCCCTTTGTGCGGCTTTTAAAGCCCACTTTAGGCAAGCGGCGTTGCAAGGGTTGTTGCCCGCCTTCAAAACCGCGTTTTTGTTTGTAGCCGGTGCGTGCCGTCTGCCCCTTGCCCCCACGCGTAGAAGTCTTGCCCATGCCAGAGCCCTGACCCCTACCGACTCGCTTGGTGTTTTTCACACTCCCTTTAGCGGGGCGTAAATTTTCTAATGCCATGAAAACTCCTTAACCCTTGATTCTTGCCAAAGCGTCAAAAGTCGCCCGGACCACATTGTAAGGGTTGTTAGACCCCAAAGACTTTGTCAAAATGTCTTTAATGCCGGCAAGTTCGATCATAGGACGGGTCGAACCACCGGCGATGATGCCTGTACCTTCACTGGCGGGCTTTAAAAGGATTTTGCTCGCATTGTATTTTTGCTCGATGTCGTGCGCGATGGTCGTGCCTTTGATTTTCACTTCAATGATGTTTTTAAAAGCGTCATCCACGGCTTTTTTAATGGCATCGGGCACTTCACGCGCTTTACCTAAACCAAAACCCACAAGTCCGTTTTTATTGCCAACCACCACCAAAGCATTAAAGCGGAAGCGCCGCCCGCCTTTAACCACCTTAGTCACCCGCCCGATATTGACGACCACTTCTTGGAATTCTTCTCGATTAATCTCCATAGTTATCCTTTAAAGGGCGATGTTGTTTTCACGCAAAGTTTCAGCAAAAGCCGCCACCACGCCGTGGTATAAATACCCGTTGCGATCAAAGACCACTTGCGTGATGCCCTTAGCCTTCAAGTTTTCGGCAAAAGCCGCGGCAATTTTCTTGCTGTCTTCCATGTTCTTACCCAAACCTAGCTTTTTGCCATCGACATGGGCTAAAGTCGCGTGGTTGTTGTCGTCAATCGCTTGGGCGTAGAGATGTTTGTTGGATTTAAAGACGCTCACACGGGGGCGTTGCTTTGTGCCAAACACCTTAGAGCGCACCCGCATTTTGCGCTTTGCCCGTTGGGCTTTTTTCTTTTCTAACACATTTTTAGTCATGCTTATCCCCTATTTCTTAGCGGTCTTACCGGCTTTGCGGATGATCACTTCGTCTTTGTATTTAATGCCCTTGCCTTTGTAAGGTTCTGGGGGGCGGAAAGCCCGGATATCGGCGGCGATCTGCCCGATTTGCTGTTTATTGCTCCCCTTGATGGTGATGGTGTTTTTATCCACCACCATATCCACGCCATCGGGGATGGGGTATTTGACCGGGTGGCTAAAGCCTAAACTTAGCTCTAAGACTTTATGCCCCAAAGCCACTTTATAGCCCACGCCATTGACTTCTAGAACCTTGCTAAAGCCCTTGTCTAGGCCGGTTACGATGTTGCTTGCCAAAGCCCCATAAGTCCCCCAAAAGGCTTTATCTTGGGCGTTTTCACCCACGGGCTCAAAACGGAGCGTGTTGCCTTCCAGGATGATTTTCACGCGCCCATGTGTTTCGAGCTCTTGGCTGGTTTTTTGGTTTTTAAACACAAGTTTAGAGTGTTCGACACTCACTTGCACCCCATTAGGGATGTGGATGATTTTTTTACCAATTCTTGACATGCACTCTCCCTACCAAATGCTGCAAAGCACTTCACCGCCCACATTTTGTTTGTAGGCTTCTTCATTGGTGATGACCCCTTTGCTCGTGCTCACCACCACCACACCATAGCCATTTTTAAAGCGCTTCAACTCTTTAGACTGGCGATACACCCGACGCCCGGGCTTGCTTAAGCGTTTGATCTCATTGATGACCGCCCTGCCTTTTTCATCATAAGCCAACTCCACAGAGATAAAAGGTTTGCCCTCTTTTTCGATCACATTAAAGTTTGTGATGAAGCCTCTGTTTTTAAAGATTTCCAAAATAGACACCACGATTTTGGCGTAATAAAGCTCCGTCACCTCCAAACGGCGCATGCTCGCATTGCGGATGCGTGTTAGAGAATCTGCCACAATGTCATTAACCATGTAACCCCTTTACCAGCTAGCTTTTCTAAGGCCGGGGATCAAACCCTCATTGCCCATTTTGCGCAAACACACCCGGCACAAGCCAAAATCTCTATAAACTGAGTGAGAACGCCCACAAATGTTGCAACGGGTGTAAGCCCTCACTTTAAATTTAGGTTTGCGGTGTGCCTTTGCAATGATTGATTTTTTAGCCATTAGCGTCCTTTCGCAAATGGCATTCCAAGTAATTCTAACAACTTAAATGCCTCCTTGTCGCTGTTTGTAGAAGTGATGATGGCGATGTTGAGCCCGTGTGTCACCATGATGTCGTCATAGACCACTTCGGGGAAAATGAGCTGTTCGTTTAAGCCAAAGCCGTAATTGCCCCGCCCATCAAAGCCGCTTCTGGACACGCCCCTAAAGTCTTTCACTCTAGGCAGAGCAATCACAATCAACTTTTCTAAGAAGTTATACATAACTTTGTTGCGCAGGGTAACTTTCACCCCCACAGCCATGCGCTCACGGATTTTAAACCCAGCCACGGATTTTTTTGCCATCGTGATGACGGCTTTTTGCCCGGCGATCAAAGAAAGGGTTTGGGCGATGTTTTGCATGATTTTCATGTCTTTGGCATAAGCCCCCGCCCCTACACTGAGTACGATTTTCTCAATTTTGGGGAGCAACATGGGGTTTTTAATGTTGAGCTCTTCGGCTAACTTCCCCTTCACTTCTTTTTCATAGAAGCTCTTTAAGCCATACATGCGCCTACTCCTCCTCTTTCTTCACGTTCGAAATGTGCATGGGCATCTCTTTGTGTATATGCCCGCCTTTTGGATTGTCGTCCGTGGGTTTCATGCTTTTTTTTACAAGTTTGCACCCCTCTACAACCACCATAGACTTTTTAGGAAACACTGCCAAAACCTTGCCTATCTTGCCCTTGTCATCGCCAGCGATGACCTTGACCGAGTCGCCTTTTTTAATCCGCATTAAAGCACCTCCGGAGCCAAAGAAATGATTTTCATGAAATTTGCGTAACGCACTTCGCGGCTCACGGGGCCAAAAATGCGTGTCCCGATGGGGTCTTTCTTCGCGTCTAAAATCACCGCTGCATTGTCGTCAAAGCGAATCAATGAACCATTGGGGCGTTGCACCTCCTTTTTGGTGCGGACAATCACGGCTTTCACAACTTGCCCTTTTTTCACCTTGCCATTGGGGATCGCTTTTTTTACAGAAGCCACGATCACATCGCCCACGCTGGCATAACGCCTATGGCTGCCCCCCAAAACTTTAATACACATGATCTCTTTGCCACCGCTGTTGTCTGCCACCACTAACCTCGTGAAACTTTGGATCATCTACACTCCCTTAATGACGATTTCTTTGAGTGCAAAGGTTTTGGTTTTAGACACCGGCTTACACTCAATCGCGCTCACAAAATCCCCAACTTCCGCTTTGTTTTGGCGGTCGTCAATGGTGTATTTTTTAAAACGCTTCACAATCTTATGGTACTTTTGGTGCACGACTTTGCGTTCCACCAAAATCACCACACTACAGGTATCGATGCGGCGCACCACTTTGCCCTGTATGGTGCGCTTATGGGCTTGTTTCTGTTCCATCATTAAGCCTTAAGGGCGTTTAGAGCCGTAGAAATGCGGGCAATGTCTTTACGCACCGCACGGATTTCACTAGGCTTGTTAAGTTGCATGGTTTTCAACTTCACCCGCAATTCAAAAAGCTCCAACTTCTTGGATTTCAGCAACTCTTGTAGTTGCTTTGTATCCTTGTCTTTCAACTCAGTAAACTTCATTTTCACTCTCTCTAGTCACAATTTTGGTTTTGAAAGGCAACTTCCTTTGCGCCAAAGTCAAAGCCTCTCGTGCCAAGCCCTCTTCAATGCCTAGCATTTCATAGACAATGCGTCCGGGTTTGATGTTCATCACCCATTTTTCTACAGAGCCCTTACCTTTACCCATCCTCGTTTCTAGGGGTTTAGCGGTGAGGGGTTTGTCGGGGAAGACGCGAATCCACACTTTGCCCGCTCTTTTGGTGTGGCGGGTCATCGCCACCCTAGCGGCTTCAATTTGGCGTGAGTCGATCCGTCCATGCTCAATGGCTTTAATGCCGATGTCGCCAAAGGCAAGGCTCGCACCGCGGTAAGACTTGCCCCGGTTGCGCCCTTTCATTTGTTTGCGGTATTTGGTCTTTTTAGGCATCAACATGGCTATTCTCTCCCTCTTCTAGTGCGCGCTCTAGGGGCGCGTTCTTCATTTTCTTCGCGTTTTTCGGCTTGGATGCCCTTGTGTAAAACTTCGCCTTTAAAGATCCACACTTTCACGCCTATATTGCCATACACGGTGAAGGCTTCGGCAAAGCCGTAGTCAATTTTAGCCCTTAGAGTGTGTAGGGGAACGCGTCCCTCCATATACCACTCGGTGCGCGCGATCTCTGCCCCAGCTAAACGCCCAGACACCCGCACTTTAATCCCCCGTGCTCCAGATTTCATGGCGGTTTGCATGACTTTTTTCATGGCGCGTCTAAAGGCGACCCGTTTTTCTAATTGTGTCGCCACATTCTCGGCACAAAGCTGTGCATCCGCTTGAGGGCGTTTAACTTCTTTGATATTGACTGCAATTTCTTTCTTAATCAAATTTTTCAAAGAAGTTTTGATTTTCTCAATGTCCACGCCCTTTTTGCCAATGATGAGCCCCGGGCGCGCCGCCACCACGGTGATGCGTAATTTTTTCGCTGCCCTTTCGATCAAAATCTCACTCACGCCAGCATAGTAAAGCTCTTTTTTAAGGAATTTGCGGATGCGGTAGTCTTCTTCAATGTTTGCCACCGCCACATTGCTGCTGGGAAACCAGCGAGAAGTCCAGTTGCGGTTAATGCCTAATCTTAAACCAATAGGATTGACCTTTTGTCCCATTTAGTTTTGCCCTCCCTTGCCCACTTCAACTAAAATGTGTGCGGTGGGCTTTCTAATGGAAGTGGCACGCCCTCTAGCTCTTGGCATGTGTCTTCTTAACACGGGACCTGCATCCACACGGCAGCTTAAAACTTCCACTTCTTTGGAGTCATGCCCGCCATTATAAACCGCTGCGCTGATCACCCTTGAGAGCATGCGGGCGGCTTTGTTGGGGGTGAATTCTAAACGGGCGATCGCCACTTCGGCGTTCATGCCTTGCACTTGTCTAGCGAGCAGCCTTGCCTTGGTGGGGGATAGTCGGGTGTATCTAAGGGTTGCCCTACTCATTTGCTTTCCTTTGTGTGTTGTTGTGCCATGTTATTTACCTATCTTTTTTTGCACGGTGCCCTTATGTCCTTTAAAGGTCCTTGTAGGCGCAAACTCGCCTAGTTTATAACCCACATGGTTTTCGGTGATGTAAACGGGGATAAAAATACGCCCATTATGCACATTGTAGGTGAGCCCAATCATGTCGGGGAGAATGGTGCTTCTTCTTGACCATGTTTTAATGGGGCGATTGTCTTTTTTGGCTTTGTGTTTGAGCGTCTTGTCCATCAGGTGCTTATCAACAAAAGGACCTTTTTTAATTGACCTTCCCATTATTTGCCTTTCTTGCGTGAAATGATCAAGCGATCGCTTGCTTTTTTGCGTCTGGTTTTATAGCCTTTAGCTGGCGTGCCCCAAGGGGATACAGGGTGTCCGCTGGAGCCGGTTTTACCCTCACCACCGCCGTGTGGGTGATCCACGGGGTTCATGGCACTACCGCGTGTCTGCGGTCTAATGCCTCTATGGCGGTTGCGCCCCGCCTTACCAATGCTGGTGTTGATGAAGTCTTCATTGCCCACCACGCCGATGCTTGCCATGCACTCGCTTAAGATATAGCGCATTTCGCCACTGGGCATGCGCAAAATGGTGTATTTGTCCTCCCGCCCCATGATTTGCGCGCTCATGCCCGCACTTCTGGCGAGTTGTCCGCCAGCCCCGGGGTGCATTTCAATGTTATGCACGATGGTACCAATGGGGATACTTCTAAGTTTCATGGCAAAGCCGGGTTTGATGTCTAGCCCGCCCTCAGCCGCGATCACGATGTCGCCCACTTTCAAGCCACTGGGCTGTAAAATGTAGCGTTTGTCACCATCGGGATACACAATGAGCGCAATCCTTGAGTTGCGGTAAGGGTCGTATTCAACCGCTGCCACTTTGCCCTCAACGCCGAATTTATTGCGTTTGAAGTCAATGATTCGATAAAGCTTTTTCGCCCCCGCCTCTTTGTGGCGGCTGGTGATGCGTCCTTGGTTGTTGCGTCCGGCATGCACGGGGAGTTTCACCAAAAGTTTTTTGACGCTCGCTTTTGCAGTGATGTCGCTCGAGCTTAAGCCGCTCATAAAACGGCGGCTGGGGGTGTAGGGTTTGTAGGTTTTAATCGCCATATTCTGTCCTTATGCGCTCAAAGCGGTGATGTTTGCGTCTTTGGGGACTTTGACATAGAACTTTTTATAGCCAGTGCGTTGCCCCATTCTGCCCTTAAAGCGTTTCACCTTGCCCTCTTGCCTGAGTGAATTGATTTTTAAAGGCACGAAACCAAAGTAATCTTTAAAGATCGCCTTGAGCTGGTTTTTGCTGACACCCATTGTGGTTTGCACCACAATCACCCCATTTTCTTGCATGGATAGGGATTTTTCGGTGTAAAGAATGGATTTGATGTCTGTGATGTCTGCCATTCTCATTCTCCTTCATGTGCTTTGATGAGCGCCTCAAAGGCGGCTTTTTCCACCACCACTGCCCCAAAGGCGGCGATCCAATAGGCATTGACTTCGCTCGTTTCCAGCAAGTAGCAATTTTTTAAATTCCTAAAGGCGAGGTAATTGCCCTCATCTAACGCCCTTGTGATGAGAAGGACATCTCTAAAGCCTAGATTTTTCACAAAGGCTGATGCGTCCTTGGTTTTCTTGCTAGGGATGTCGATTTGATCCACCACCACTAAGTGATTGTTTAAAGCTTTTTGGGCTAGGGCGTATTCTAAAGCGAGCCTTTTTTGCTTTTTGTTGATTTTAAGATCGTAGTTGCGGTTATTGGTCGCCCCGTGGCTCACACCCCCGCCCACAAATACGGGAGAAGTGATGCTCCCCGCTCTAGCGCGCCCACCGCCCTTTTGACTCCAAGGCTTGCGCCCGCCCCCGCTCACTTCACCACGATTTTTGCTCTTGGCGGTGTTCGCTCTAGCTAGGGCGCGGTAGTGCTTGATGTATAAATAAAGATTGTGTTCTTTAATGTCCTTGAAGTGGGCGGGTAAATCTAACTGCCCGACTTCTTGACACTGCTGGTCTAAGACTCTTGCTTTCATTACTTCCCTTTCTGGATGCTGATCCTGCCATAAGCCCCGCTGTAGCCGGCCACAGAACCTTTCAGCACCAAAATTTTGCTCTCTTTGTCGAAAGACAGGACTTCATTGTGGCATGTTACCTTTTCATTGCCATAATGCCCTGCCATTTTCTTGCCTTTTTGCACCCGTCCGGGCCACTCTCTGTTGCCGATCGAGCCCAAACGGCGGTGGAAGCGGCTGCCATGTGCGGCCGGTCCGCCCTGGAAGTTCCATCGTTTCATTGCCCCACTAAAGCCCCGCCCTTTGGTGTAAAAGGTGGCTTTAATGCAAGCGGCGTTTTCTAAAGGCTCTAAGCTCAAATCGCCCAACTCTTGCGCCTGCCCTTGTAAAGTCGCAAAGTGGTTGAACTCTGCGCTCAAGTGATACTTTTTTTGTTGCCCGGCAATGGCTTTGTTGTGGGTTTTATGCAAGGGGTAGGCAACTAAGAGTTGTCCGCCCTCTTTGACCTCGCACACCTTGCTTTCTAAGATTTTTAGCAAGGTTACGGGCGTGCTGTTTGCACCCACAACACGGCTCATTCCAATTTTCTGCACTAGGTATTCCATTTACTCTCCAATAAAAATTGCGTTTGAAGCGTTACTTCGCCTCCATTGAAGTCACTTCTACATCCACTTCAGGGGCTAAATCTAACTTCATCAAGCTATCCACGGTTTCCGGGGTGGCTGCCATGATGTCGATCAAACGGCTATGTACCCGTATTTCAAATTGCTCCCTGGAGTCTTTGTTGATGTGGGGGGAGCGTAGCACCGTGTAACGCCTATTTCTTGTGGGTAGGGGGATGGGTCCCCTGATCTCTGAGCCAGAGCGTTTGACCGCTTCCACAATCGCCACCACCGAACGATCCAACACACGGTGATCGTAGGCTTTGAGCTTGAGTCGTATCTTTTCCATTAAAATCCTTAGCAAATTTAAAAACCTAAATTATAGGCTAAAAAAGCACACAAGTCAAGGCAAAAGCCCCCATTTAGCGTAACTTGCACTTTTAATTTTATCCTTCTTATAAGGATAAATACACTAGAATTTCAAGCATGCTCTATCCCATGTTAGACAGCATTTTAGAAAACCCCCTACAAGCCAAAAACCTCAAACCTAGAGAAGTCCCCATTCAACCCAACTCGTTGGTCTATGGTGGGGCAAAAGCGGGCAAAAGCTCTTTAGCCTTGTTGCACGCCACCGCTTACAAACGCCCCGTGTTTGTGGATTGCACCGATGAGCGCTTAAACCTAGCCGAACTCTTTAAAGCCCTGCCGGCATTTTGCCAAGATAAGGGCGTGGATTTACTCATCATCAAACATCCGCCCCTAGCCCTGCCCCCTTAAGTGTCCCCACAATCCTTACCCAAAGCACGCCCACCAACGCCCCCAAAGGTTTTAAGACTGAGGCCATTTTGCCCTTAAACTTTGCCGAGTTTGTGGCTTTACACAAAAAAGAGCCCAGCACGCTCTTAGCGCGTTTTTTAAAAGAGGGTAATTTGCCCGAACTGCTCTTTTGTCCCGCTAGCGAAATCGCTCTAAAAAAACAAGCCCTTTACGCCCTCGCCTTTAAAGACAAAGCCCCCCTATTTAAAGCCCTGCTGCCCTACCAAGCTAGAAGTCTTAGCACCCACCACCTTTATACCCAGCTTAAAAAAACCCTAAAAATCTCCAAAGACAGCCTTTACGCTTTCATCGCCTTTTTACAAGAGAGCCAAACCCTTTTAAGCCTAGCTAGCCTAAAGGCAACACGGCCTAAACTCTATTTTTACGACTTCTCTTTGCCCTACGCCTTTAGCTACACCCACCCCCTGCCCCCCGTGTTTGAAAACATGCTCGCTTTAGAATTAATCCGCCACTTTGGGGTGTCTAAAATTGCTTGCCATTTTAACGCCTTTTTAGCCGCTAATCGGCATTTATGTATCCCCAGCCCCTTTCCCACCTTAGAGCAATTAGAGCACGCCCTACCCTTGCTGTTAAAGGGCATGCCCGGTCCGCTTGATGTGTGGATTGTTACAATCAACACCGCCTTAAAGGGGACTTGTGGCAAGCACGCTTGGCAAGCTTGTGGCTTTGGCGACTTTTGCTTACAAGTCTTGCCCGCCCTTTAGCTCTATCTCATGCATTTTAGGTTAAACTCGGCCTTTATGCAAAGGACTTAAATGCGCCCACGCTTTGCGACAAAGCAAATTTTCATCGGCTCTACTCCCATAGGGGGCAATGCGCCCATCAGCACACAAAGCATGACTTGCAGTCAAACCTGCGACATTCAAGCCACAAAGGCGCAAATCGATCGCTTGAAGCTCGCTGGAGCGGATTTTGTACGCGTGGCGGTGCGCCATAAAAAAGACGCAAACGCCCTAAAAGAGCTCAAAAAGGTCGCCAGCCTGCCCTTAATCGCCGACATCCATTTCCACCACCATTTAGCTTTAATCGCCGCGGAGAGTGTGGATGCGATCCGCATCAATCCGGGCAATATCGGCTCGATTGAGAACATTAGAGCTGTCGCTAAGGCGTGCAATGCGCGCAATTTGTCGATTCGAATCGGGGTCAATGGGGGGAGTTTAGAAAAGCCCTTTGAGCTCAAATACGGCGCAACGCCAGAGGGGATGGTGCAATCTGCCCTTTATAACATTAAACTTTTAGAGGATGTGGGCTTTAGCAATATCAAAATCTCTTTGAAAGCCAGCGATGTGGAGCGCACCATACAAGCCTACGAGCAATTACGCCCTTTAACGCCCTACCCCTTCCACTTAGGCGTTACAGAAGCCGGGAGTTTGTTCCACTCCAGCATTAAAAGTGCCATGGCTTTAGGGCATTTATTGCGAGAGGGGATCGGAGATACCATGCGCGTGTCGATCACAGGCGAGCTTGAAGAAGAAATTAAAGTCGCTAAGGCGATTTTACGCTACAGCGGACGGCAAAAAGAAGGCATCACTTTTATCTCATGCCCGACTTGTGGGCGCATTGAGTCGAATTTAGTCGCTTTAATGGCACAAGTGGAGCAAAAGCTCGCCCACATTAAAATCCCCCTAGATGTGAGCGTGATGGGCTGTGTCGTGAATGCTTTAGGCGAAGCCAAGCACGCCGACATTGCGATCGCCTTTGGCAAAAAAAGCGGACTCATCATCAAAAAAGGGCAAGTGATCCACAAACTCCCCGAAGACCAGCTCTTAGAAACCTTTGTGAAAGAAGTGCAAGAATTAGCCACACAACACCAAAACGAGGACAACCATGCAAAACTTTAAACGCTTTGTCGATGACTTCCAAAATTCCCCCGACTACAAAAAGCCCTTAGCCTTTGGGATCGCCAAAATCCAGCACGGGCAACACACGGGCAAGCCCTTGAGCGCGGCTTATCCCGTACTCAACTGGGGCGAGGCACTCGGGGCTTATGCGGTTTTCAAGCACGCGTTAAAGCACGCCACACCTTTAAGCTCCAGTGCCAGCGAGGCGGTCTATGGGGTGGATGCTGGCTTTATCCAACACGCCTTAGAGCTGTTTAAGCCCTTTTTAGCCGAGAGTTTGGGTGCACACAAGCACCCCAATGTCCAAGTGCTCTTAGAATTGCAACGCGCCCCCTTATACAGCCAAAGCCCCAAACAAGAACAGCTTTACAACTACCATTTTGTAGTGCTTTATGAAGATAAGCCCTGCCAAAGCCTAGAGAGTGCCTATATGAAACTTTTAGCCCTATCTCTAGGCAAAGCCCCCTTAAGAAGCCTGAATTTGGAGGGCATTTTTGGGTTATTGCCTAATGTGGCGTGGAGTGGCAACATGGCTTACGAGCTAGAGTATTTACGCTCCCAAGAAATCGCCTTAAAGGTGCATGGGACTTACCCTTGCATTGACTTTATAGACAAATTCCCCCGCTATCTCATGCAAGTTTTGCCTGCGGTGGATAATATCCGCCTACTAGACACGGCAAAAGCCCGCTTTGGGGCGTATCTGGGCAAGGGCGGCTACACCCAAATGCCCGGGGCCAGTTACATTAACTTTAATGCGGGCGTACAGGGGGCTTGTATGAATGAGGGGCGGATCAGCTCTTCTGTGGTGGTGGGCGAGGGCACGGACATAGGCGGAGGGGCGAGCGTTTTAGGTGTGCTTAGTGGGGGCAATAGCCAGCCCATCAGCATCGGCAAAAACTGCCTGCTTGGGGCGAACTCAGTTTTAGGCATTAGTCTTGGCGATGGGTGTATTTTAGATGCGGGCATTGGGGTTTTAGCCGGGACAATCTTTGAAATCGCCCCCAAAGACCTAGAGAAATTGCAAGAGTTAAACCCCAATTTTAAAGCCAAAGAGAGCGGGCTTTATAAAGGAGTCGAGCTGTCCGGGCTAAATGGCTTGCACTTTAGGCAAAATAGCCAAAATGGCAAGATGTGTGCGCTGGCAAGCAAGCGGCACATTCCACTGAATACAAATTTACACCATTAGGGGGTTTTATGCGCTTTGGATTGTTTTTTGTGCTTTTTCTCATGGGATTTTTAGGGGCGGCCCCAAATCCAAACACCCCCCAAAACCAAAACATGCCTTCCCAACAAGGGGCGAAAGGTGCCCCCTTGCAAAACACCCCTTCAGCCCAAACACAACCCGCTCAGCCGCCCACTCGTTTTGCCCCCACAACTCCAGCCATACCACGCCAGCAACCGCCCATGGGCGACCGCCTAACGCCCCCCACTCTCGCCCAAGACGCCCTGAGTGCAGGCATAGCGGCGATCAAGGCGGCGGATTATAAAAGTGCCTTTAGGCTCTTTGTCAGATCCTGCGATCAGGGCAATCCCGCCGGCTGCTTTGCAGTCGGCACGATGTATGCCAATGGCGTGGGGATACAGACAGACCCAGAGAAAGCGACTCGCTACTATGAGCTAGGTTGCTCTGGGGGCGATGCGAGCGCGTGCGCGGACTTAGCCCAAACTTACGACTACAAACAAAACCCCACTCCCGACGACAAAGAAAAAGCCGCCCAGCTCTACGCCGTGGGCTGCTCGGGGGGCAGTGTCTTGGCGTGCAACAATTTGGCGTGGATGTATGCCAATGGTGTGGGCGTGCCTAAGAATTATTACAAAGCCCTAGATTATTACAAATACGCTTGCGAAAATGGGAGCGATTTGGGCTGTTACAACTTAGGGCTAATGAGTAATGTCAAAAATATCTATGGCATTGATAAAGCGAAGTTAAACGATGCCGACTTGAATTATTTGGCTTGTAATGCGGGGGATATTCAAGGCTGTGCGAATTTAGGCTGGATTTACAACAAGGGCGGGGGGTGTGCCTAAGAATAATTTTTACGCGGCTAAATACTTCCAAAAGGCTTGTGAGGGGGCAATCTCTCCAGCTGTAATAATCTAGGCGTGCTCTACCAAAAAGGCTTAGGTGTGCCCCAAAACGACCAGAGGGCTTTAGATTTATTCTCATATGTGTGTAGCTATGGTTTGCAGTCCGGGTGCGACAACTACGGGATTTTTAAAGAAAAGCTCTTGCAGACAAACCCCAACTACGGGCGTTTGTTCTTGCCCTTAGACCCTAGCTTGCGTTAAAGGCATTTTAAACCTAGTGGCTCTATAATGGGGGCTTTTTAAACCAAACTCAAAGGATTTTCATGCAAGTTTTGTTGTTGAAAGATGTGAAAAATTTAGGCAAAGCCGGGGAAGTTGTGAGCGTGAAAGATGGCTATGGCAATAACTTTTTGCTTGCCAAGGGCTTAGCCAAACTTGCCACCACCGATGTGATCCGCCAATTCAAAGCCCACGCCCACAAACGCGCTGAGCAAGAAGCGAAAGATTTAGCCGACAAACAAGAGTTAGCTCAAAAATTAGAAGCCATCACACTTAAGATCACTAAAAAAGTTGGGGCCAATGGCGCGCTCTTTGGCTCGATCACCAAAGAAGAAGTCATTGAGGCCCTGCACGCCAGCCACCCCATTGAGTTAGACAAAAAGACCCTAGAGCTCAAAACCCCCATTAAAAGCACGGGGCTTTATGAAATTGAGGTGAAATTAGGACACGGCGTGCATGGCGTGCTGAAAGTCGATGTGGTGGCTGAGTAGGCGCATAGATGTTCCACGCCACCACGATTTTAGGCTACAAAACGCATTTTGAAGGCAAGGACTACGCCATCATCGGCGGAGACGGGCAGGTGAGCTTTAATAATTGCGTCTTAAAGGGCAATGCCACGAAGATTCGCACCTTGCACCACGGGCAAATTTTAAGCGGATTTGCCGGCAGCACCGCCGATGCCTTTAGCTTGTTTGACATGTTTGAGCGCATTTTGGAGGGCAAAAAGGGGGACTTGTTTAAAAGTGTCGTGGATTTTAGCAAAGAGTGGCGCAAGGACAAGTTTTTGCGCCGGCTAGAGGCGATGATGATTGTGCTCAACAAGCAATCCATTTTTATTTTAAGCGGGACGGGCGATGTGGTGGAGCCTGAAGATGGCAAGATTGCCGCTATTGGGAGCGGGGGCAATTACGCCTTAAGCGCGGCTAGGGCCTTGGATCAATTCGCCACAATGCCGCCTAAAACTTTGGTCGAAGAATCGCTAAAGATTGCGGGCAATCTTTGCATTTACACAAACCAAAACATTAAAATCTTGGAGCTTTGATGTCAAAGAAGTTGGACCTAACCCCACAAGAAATTGTGGATTATTTGGACGGGTATATCATCGAGCAACAAGATGCAAAAAAGATGATCGCCATCGCTTTGCGTAACCGCTGGCGGCGTTTGCAACTGCCTAAAGAGTTGCAAGAAGAGGTTACGCCTAAAAATATTTTAATGATCGGCTCTACGGGCGTGGGTAAAACCGAGATCGCGCGGCGTATGGCTAAGATGATGGGACTACCCTTTGTCAAAGTGGAGGCGAGCAAATACACCGAAGTGGGTTTTGTGGGGCGGGATGTGGAGTCGATGGTGCGCGATTTGGTTGCCGCGAGCGTACATTTGATCGAAACTGAGGAGAAACAGAAAAACCAAAGCAAGATCGAGGATTTGGTGATCGAGCGGATCGCTAAAAAACTCTTGCCCCCCTTGCCTAGCAGCGTGAGCGACACCAAGAAAGAAGAGTACGCCCTAAACTTTGAAAAAACCAAAGAAAAGATTCGTGGCGATGCCCTAGACAACCAAAAGATCGAAATCGAGCTAGACAAGCGTACTTTAGAGGGGGATTTTAATGTCCCCCCAGAGATCATTAAAGTCCAAGAGAGTTTGACCAAGATTTTAAGCAAGGGCACGGAGAAAGTTACTAAAGAGATGACGATCAAAGAGGCCAAAGAAGCCTTACGCCACGATGTGTCCCAAGCCATTTTAGACATGGAGAAAGTGCAAAGAGAGGGGCTAGAGCGCGCGCGCCAATGTGGGGTGATTTTCATCGATGAGATCGATAAAATCGCCGTGAGCACCAAAGAAGGCTCAAGACAGGACCCAAGCAAAGAGGGCGTGCAAAGGGATTTACTCCCCATTGTGGAGGGCAGCACCATACAGACGAAATACGGGGCGATTAGCACAGACCATATTTTATTTATCGCTGCAGGGGCGTTTCACTTGAGTAAGCCCAGCGACTTGATCCCCGAGTTGCAAGGGCGCTTCCCCTTAAGGGTGGAGCTTGAGAGTTTGAGCGAAGAGATCATGCATGAGATTTTAACCCGCACCAAAAGCTCGATCATTAAGCAATACCAAGCCTTGTTGCAAGTGGAGGGTGTGGATTTGGTCTTTGAGCCTGAGGCTTTAAGGGAGTTAGCCCGCCTTTCGTATTTGGCGAATCAAAAGACAGAGGACATCGGGGCACGCCGGCTACACACCACGCTGGAAAAGGTCCTAGAGGACATTAGTTTCAACGCCACAAGCTACAGCGGGCAACAGGTCGTGGTGTCTAAAGAACAAGTGAGCGAAAAGCTCAAAGACCTTGTGGAGGATGTGGATTTAGCCCGCTTTATCCTATGACTAAAGCCGGGTTTATCGCGCTCATTGGTCGGCCTAATGCGGGCAAGAGCACTTTAATCAACGCCCTGTTAGGGGCGCATTTAGCCCTGACTTCGCACAAAGCCAACGCCACGCGTAAAATCTTAAAGGCCATCATTCCTTATGCAGACAAAGAAAGTACAGAGTGCCAAATGGTGTTTTTAGACACCCCGGGGCTGTGCGGGCAAGAGAAACTTTTAAATAAAATGATGGTGGCGCAAAGCCACCACGCCTTTGAAAGTTGCGATTTGACGGTGTTTGTCGCCAGCGTGCAAGATAGCCTTAAACCCTATGAAGAATTTTTAAAGTGGAGCGGGCACAAGCCGCATTTATTGGCGTTGAATAAAACCGACACCGCCACAAACGCCCAAGTTTTAGCCAAGCTCAAAGACTACACGCCTTACAGCCAGCACTTTAAGGCGTTGATCCCCATCAGCGCACAAAAGGGGCGCAATTTAAACGCCTTGCTTGATGAAGTGGCGAAACTTCTGCCAAATGCGCCCTTTTACTACGACCCGGAGATGCTGGGCGACATCCAAATGCGTGAGATTTACGCCGAGATCATCAGGGAGCAAATTTTTCAATTCTTAAGCGATGAAATCCCCTACGAGAGTGCTGTTTTAGTGCAAACCGTGCAAGAGCAAGAGCACCTAGAGAGAATTCAAGCGCAGATCATCGTGGCGAAAGAGAGTCAGCAAAAAATGGTGATCGGCAAGGGCGGGGCGGTGGTGAAAAAAATCGGGCAAGAGGCACGCCGTAAAATGGAGGGCTTGATCCAAAAAAAGGTCTTTTTGCGCTTGGAGGTCGTGGTGCAGAAAAATTGGACTTCTACCCAAAATCAGCTTAAAAAAATGGGCTATGTGGTAAAATAATCCATTCTTATTTGTCATTTTCTTATTTAGGGGTTTGTATGTTTAAACAAAAAGCGTTTTTGCGCTCTGTTTTTTTAGCAATGGCGTTGGCAGTGGGGGCACAGGCGGACACTTTAATGGGCTTTGTCAAGGCCTACCACGAAAAGGGCATCGAGTCCATTGAAAAGCTTTTGCAATCCTATTTGAGTCAAAGGGCGTTTTGGGAAGATTTGCTAGAGACCAAGGACACGACCTATGGCTACTACGAGGATTTAAATTATTTGTTTCTCATCAATAAAGCCAATCCCAAACTAGAGCTCTACCAAATGGGCGGGGAGAAAATCACCAAGATAGATGCCGCAAAAGCCCTTGTGGGCTCTAAAATCGGGGTGAAGGTGAGCGAGGGAGACAAAGCCACGCCCATAGGCGTGTACCAAATCGTGAAGAAAATCGCCCCCCCAGCACCTACTACGTACCCCTTAGCCCTTGTTACTAATTACCCCAACCCCCTGGATGTGGTCTTAAAACGCACGGGACATGGGATTTGGATTCATGGCATGCCCCTAGATGGCAAGAGGGGCAACAACACCAAGGGCTGCATTGCCATTGACAACGCCGCTTTAAAAAATTACGACAAAATCGTGCAGGGCAAAAAGTCCATTTTGATCGTCTATGAAAACAACCTGCCCCAAGCAAGCAAGGCAGAACTAGCCACACTTTTAAGCAGTCTTTACGCATGGCGGGCGGCGTGGGCTAGAAATAATCTAGTGTCCTATTTGGAGTTTTACGCCCCCGACTTCAAACATGTGAGCGGCATGGACATTAAAAAGTTTGAGAAATTTAAGACCAAAATCTTCGCCAAAAACGAAGATAAAATCATCCGCTTTTCGGGTGTGAACATCACCCCCTATCCCACCAACAGCGGGGATAGACTTTTCCGCATTGCCTTTAACCAAGACTACGAAGCTTACAAACACAAAAAGTCCACTTACAGCTCACACGGACTAAAAGAGCTCTATGTGCGCTTGAAAGGGCAAAAAATGCAAATCGTGGTGGAAAAATAGCCCTAGCGCATGCTTGAGTTTGTCTATGTCAAAGACCCCAAGCACCCTTTAGTCGCTCCCCACGAGCACATCGTGGTGCAAGACACCCCCACGCCCGTAGATTGTGTGGTGAGTAATGTGCCCTTGAAGGGGGCTAAGAGGGTCGCGCTGGAAATTAACTTTCTCATTGCAAACAGCACCCAAAGCCCCCTAGAGTTAGCCAGCAGCCTATCTCTACTCTACGAGGTACATGGCTTGCAATTTGACTTCGCCCCCACCACGACAGAAATTTTTAACTACAACTCCCAAATTTGTCAGTACCACCAACGGCGCGTGGAGTGTTGCGGCAAATGCAGCGAGGTGTGCCCCACGCTGGCCATCACTAAACTAGACCCCGAAATTGCTAAATCTAAGGGGTTGGAGTGCCTAGACAACCGCCATTTAGAGATCAAGCAACAAGATTGCATCGATTGTGGCAAGTGCATTGCCGTGTGCCCGAGTGGGAGCTTGCATTACAACGCTTTGAGCCTAGAGTGCATGCAAGCCATTGCTAAACTTTACAAGGGTTATATCCCTTTAGTGCTAGACAAAAACATAGACCTGCCCACCACCCCGCTTAAAAAAGAGGTGTTGCCCTTAAGCCTCAATGCCAATATCTTAGAGCAAACCTATTTACTCACCCTCTTGCAAGAGAGTGGGGCGCAGGTGGTGTTGTATGCTAAAGAGCTGGGTGTCGGCACGCTAGAGAGCATTACCCTACTCAATGGCATTTATGAAAAGATTTACAGCCAACCAGCGATCTTGTGCGCCTTTGATTTAGACGAGCTCAAAACCTGCCTAGAGCAAGCGCAAGTTTTAGAGCACACCCAATTTAGCCCCCCCACCACGCCCACACACACCAAGCGCGATCTCTTTGCCAAACGGCTGACACATATTGTCGGAGAGGGCGACTTCGGGCAAGTGGCTTGTGGGGCGTTTATCCGCTACGGGCATATTAAGATTTTTGAGAGTTGCACCCTGTGTTTGGCGTGTGTGGGGGCGTGCAACACCAACGCTCTAAGTATTGATGGCAACAATTACCGCCTGCTCTTTAACCCGTCTTTATGCACCACTTGTGGCTACTGTGTACCCACATGCCCTGAGAAGTGCCTAGAGTTAGAAAGAGACGGGATCGCCCTAAATCCTAGCTACTTTACCCCCCAGCTCATGGCTGAGGACACTTTATTTTCCTGTCGTATGTGTGGCAAGGCGATGGGGACGAGCAAAAGTGTGTTAAAAATCGCCAAATTCATGGAGCCGCGTTTTCAAGGCGACAAACGCCGGATCGCGAGCTTGTATGTGTGTGCCGATTGCAAGGTGAAGGTCATGCTTGAGGACATTATAGATATATCCGCCATTTTGCGCTAGAGGATTTGTATGTTTGCCCCGCTTTTAGATGCCTTCATTGAGTCTAGCCACTTTTAACACCACGCTTACCCACTAAACTCTCTTGAGGGCAAGCCTAGATTTTATCAAGATTTGAGCTTTTCTAAAAAGATTTGGGCTTTTCTAAAATCTTAAACTTTTTGCAAACGCCATAGAGCGCCCCATATTTATCCCGAACACCAACTTAGCAAGCCCCATTACAACCTACAAAGGACTTGTTAGACACCTACTCGGAGCACCCACACTTTGCAATGGTGTTCAAAAAGATCAAAGTGAAGGGGGCTTTTATCTCCCATAGATGAGTTCTTGAGCTCCGCCCAACCATATAACAAAAATAAACTTTTATTTTTTGGCTAATTCTTTAAGCATGGCGTAGACAAAGTCTGCACTGATCTGCGCGCTTTGGTGCAAGAACGCGTCAAAATCCGCAGGTGCTGCGCCATCTGCCGTGTCGCTCACACTCCTTAACACGCAAAAAGGGACATTAAAATCTCTGCACACAAAGCCCAAACTCGCCCCCTCCATTTCTACGACACTTGCCCCGAAATGCCGCACGAAGGATTGTTTACGTACAGGGTCGCTCACAAATTGGTCGCAAGTGGCGATGATGCCCTCTTTTAAGGGGATATTTAAATTTTGCGCCACGCTTTTGGCTAGGGCATTTAATTGGGAGTCGCTTTCCACAAACACACTGCTTTCAGGGATGAAGCCTAAAGGGTGGTTAAAGGGGGTTAAGTCAATGTCGGCTTGGCAAAGCTTCGTGGCTAAGAGCAGGTCATTAATGGCTAAGTTTGGAGCTAATCCGCCAGCAACACCGCTAAATATGAGAGCTTGCACGCAGTGGTGCAAAATTAAAGTGCTGGCAGTGGTGGCAGCGTGCACCTTGCCTATTTTGCTGTAAGCCAAAACAATGTTTAGACCTTCTAGCTGTAGGTGGTAGTAGGTGTTGTTGCCGATGTTTTCGCTTGTGTGTTTGGGGAATTTTGCTAAAAGTGGGGCGATTTCTTCAGCCATCGCACCCATCACCCCGATTGTTTGAAAAGTGAGCATGTGGATCCTTTGTTTAAAGTTTGTTTATTTTAACACATTAAGCTATATCTTAGTTGTTTTTGATTAAGATTAACCTTTGTGCTTGTGGACAGGTGGGTGAGTTGGCTGAAACCACATCCCTGCTAAGGATGCGTAGCCGCAAGGTTACCGAGGGTTCGAATCCCTCCCTGTCCGCCACTTTTAGATTTTTCCTCCTTTTTTGTTTTTGTGGCTGTTTTTGTGGTCTTTTATAGTGTATGGGGCGTCATCCGTGTTTTTGCAGCGTTAAGGGCCTTAACCCCCAATGCTTTTAACGGCATGGCATATTGAAGCCAAAGGCCATAAAAATTTCCTCTTACACCCCCTGTTTTGGACTTCATTTTGTAAATTGAGCAACAAGGTTTTTAGGCAATGCAGCGTGCCTGCCTCGTATTGCTCCTCAAACGCGGCGTTAGAAAAATAAAACGAATTTCTTTGGATCACGATTTGGCTTTTATCCACGCCTCCCACTAAAATCCTAAAATTTTTTCTCTGACCCCCTTGATGATCCACCCGGGAGTAGAGGCACCTGCGCTGATGCCACAGAGGGTTTTACCGCTAAACCACGACTCTTCAAGGTCGTTAAGGTCCTCCACTAAATAGCTGTCTTTGCAAAACTCTTTAGCGATGTTAAAAAGCTGTTTGGTGTTGGAGGAGGTCTTGCCCCCCACAATCACCATAATATCCACTTCTTGGCTTAGCTCCCTCACCGCCTCTTGGTTGTCAAAGGTGGCGTTGCAAATGGTGTTGAAAATCCGCACCTCAGCACAACGGGTGATGAGAAAACTTGCGATCTCTAAGAGTTTGGGGGTTTGTTTGGTGGTCTGCGACACTAGAGCCACCCTTTTAGATAGGTTTTGATCCTGCAATTCCTCTAAGGAATTGACAATCAAAGGGGGGGTGCTGGAGTAGCTGATGACCCCCTTGACCTCGGGGTGATTCGCATCCCCAAAGATCACAATTTGATACCCTTTAGCACTCATTTTCTCCACGATCTGCTGGGGCTTGATGACATAGGGGCAGGTCGCGTCAATGATGTGCGCTCCCTTGTTCTTAAGTAAGGCTAGGTCATTTTTGGGGATGCCATGCGTGCGGATGATGACGCTCTTATCTGCCTGCACGCTCTGTACCTCCTCTTGCACCCGCACATTGTAGTCTTGCTCCAGGCGCTTGATCTCTTTAGGGTTGTGGATGAGCGAGCCTAGCGTGAGGCTGTTTTTATTTTTTTGGGCGATCTCAATCGCCCTTTTCACGCCAAAGCAAAAGCCGTAATTCTTTGCCATTTTCACTTGCATGGGCATTCCTCCATGATAACCCTAAAGTTTAGAGCAACTCCAAAACTTGTTGAGCCACTAAAGCTCCTGAGGCGGGGTTTTGCCCCGTAACGATGCGCCGGTCCGTGAGGGCAAAGGGGGCCCAATCCGCCGCTTTTTCATATTTAGCCCCCCTTGCGATGAGCGCATCTTCGGTCAAATAGGGGACAAGCTTGTCTAATTGCACCGCCTGCTCCTCCGTGTTAGAAAACCCGGTCACCCTTTTGCCTGCGATCAAGTAACTCCCATCTTTGTTTTGGATGTTCAACAGCCCTGCCGCGCCGTGGCAAACAGAGGACACCACACCCCCATTGTTGTAAATGTCTAGGGCGACTTGGGCCAATGCCACATTGTCTGGAAAGTCCCAAACCACGCCATGCCCTCCGGTGTAGTAAATGGCAACATAATCCTTAGGATCGAGTGCAGACACGGGGAGTGTATGCCCCAACAAATCCATAAAGGCTTGATTAGTGTAGTACTGCCAATCCACAGAACTCATGGCATCCCTTTCTAGGCTATGTGGATCAATGGGTGTATAACCGCCTTTGGGGCTAGCGTAGTCGATAGAATAGCCAGCCTTTTCAATCTCATGGACAAAGTGCACAGCTTCACTGAACCACAAACCTGTGGGCCTTTCATCGTTAGGATACTTGGAAACATTGGTTACAATCACCAACACTTTTTTCATCTTTTTTCCTTTTCTTATTGTGCGCAACACGCCTTGATGAACCCCTCTTAAACATCTTAGCACACTCTAGCAGATTGTCAAGCCCTAAGCAACGATGCGTTTCAATAGGTCTAAAAAATGAGGAAACGAAACTGCCACGCACTCTACCCCCTCTAAAGCTCCCCCGCAGGCCAAGAGTGCCATAGCAAAACTAAGCGCAATGCGGTGGTCTTTAAAGCTCTCTAAAGGCTCTTTGGGGCGTTTGAAAGCACCCCCTTTGATTTGAAAGCCGTCCTCTAGGGCGTGGCACTCAATCCCTAATTTTTCCAGGTTGGCTAGGGTCGTGGCGATGCGATCGCTCTCTTTAAAGCGTAACTCTTTCGCATTATGCACCACGCTCACTCCGCTTGCTACCGCCATAGCCACCGCCAAAGCGGGCAGTTCGTCAATCAAGCTGGCGATGTTCTTGCTAATCGTAACCGCCTTTAGGGGGCTATGCTGGATATAAATGTCGCCCACAGGCTCTGCCCCCATTTGCCCTTTTAACTCATAATGCACCTTTGCGCCCATTTGCTCCAAAACTTTAAAGGCTTCTATGCGGCTAGGGTTTAAGAGCACCCCCTTTAAGAGCACTGAGCTTTTTGGCACTAACACAACCGCTAGGGCGAAGTAAAAGGCACTAGAGGGATCGGTGGGGATGTGCCATGAAAAGGACTCCAGGGGTTTTTGTAAAGGCTCTAGGATGAGTTTAGGAGGTGATTTTGATGGGCGCGCCTAGAGCGAGCAGAGCCCTTTCGCTGTGATCTCTGCTTAAATGCGGCTCGCTGAAGTTTAGAGGGTCTTTGGCTTGCAGGGCAGCTAAGAGCAGGGCACTTTTGACTTGAGCGGAGGCAATGGGGCTGGCATAATCTAAGCCCTTTAAAGGGCTATTTAGCACACTTAAGGGGGCGAAGTTTTGTGCCCTTGCGTGGATTTTTGCCCCCATTTGCTCTAGGGGTTTTATCACTCTACCCATCGGCCGTTGGCTTAAAGACTTGTCCCCCACGAGGATATAGTGGTTTTGCAGATGTTGGCTGCTGCTAAGTAACCCACTAAATAGACGCATGCTCGTGCCCGAGTTGTTGCAATTTAGGGGTTTGGTGGGCTCATTGAAGTGTAAAAACTTCTTGGGGGGGGTGAGTTTAAGGCGGTTTGCGCCCTGTTTTTGCACTTTGAGCCCGAGCGTTTTAACGATATTTAGTGTACTCAAGCAATCTGCCCCTTGCAAGAAGTTTTCGACAAAACAAGGTTTCTCACCAAGAAGGGCAAAAATCAACGCCCGATGGCTCAAAGATTTATCCGCAGGCAAGCCCTCCAATTCTAAACTAAAAGGCTTGGCGGGTTTGATTTCTAGCTTCATTTGAGTTTAGCCCCTAAGCGTGTTTCAAGCACGCTCAACGCCTCTTGCACCACTTCTTGCAACTCATGGTCGGTTAGGGCGGTGTTAGACTGGATTTTTAGGCGCACACTAAGAGCGATTTGGTTTGCATTTTCAGGGTAAAGGTCAAGGGCGATGACCTCTTGTAAATGGGGGATGTTCGCCTCAAAGAGTGCCTCTTGCAGGGCATTAAAAGGGCAATCTTTGTCTAAAATCAAGGTCAAATCCCTAAAGCTGGTGGGGAGTTTAAAAAACTCTTTGGCCTTGTAGGGCTTGGGGCTTAAGGCGTTGCCCTGAACTTCTGCCATAAAGCCCGCTAGCAAATCCCCCTCTTGCACCAAAATAGGATTAATGGCTCCGATGACCCCCACTTTCTGTCCTCCCACAACAATCCATGCGCTCGCATGTGGGTGGTAGGCGGTGCTTAAATAGGGCTGGGCTTCTTGCTCTGTGGGGCTTATGGATTGCAGGCAAAAGCTACCTAGAATTTGGCTAAGATTGGTAGCAAAGTTGTAGAAATCCCACTGAGTGCCCTTTGGGTGGGGGTAGTGGGGCAGGTCTTTAAGCCCACTGGCAATAAAAGCCAAACTTTGCGCCTCTTCTCTGTTGGCACTATAAACACTGCCTAGCTCAAACAACGCCACACCCCTAAAGCCTAAGTTTTTATTGTGCGCCACCGCTTGCAAAAGCCCGGGGATTAAGGAAGTGCGTAGGGTGTTAAAGTCGCTGTTGATCGGATTTTGCAAGTCCAAGGAGTCTTTTAGGGTGGGGTAGCCGAGCTTTTCTAGGGTTTCTTTTTTGGCAAAGAGATAATGCACGACTTCTTTAAAACCTAAGCTTAGGGCTTTGGTGGCGAGTGTGCGCTCAAAGCAGTGGCGGGTGTAGTGGGGGTTGTGGCTGGTTTGTTCGTTTAGATCAAGCAGAGCAGAGGGGATGTTTTCAATCCCCACAAAGCGCAAGACCTCTTCGGCGATGTCGGCGATGTCGGCGATGTCGTGCCGAAATAGGGGCACTTGCACGCTAAAATGCCCATCTGTAACTTGCACCCCAAAGCCTAGCCCCTCTAAGATGCCGTGAACTTTAGCACTAGAAATTTCAAGCCCCAATAAGCGCACGATGTCGGTTAAACCAAACTCTATGCGCTTTGCCTCAAGTCCGCTGTAAAAACTCTCCCACTCCAAAGCGGGGGCGTTTAAGGTTGTTAGTGCCTCTTGCAAGAGGGCAAGGCCTAGCAGGACCTGTGGCTCGCTCCCCCTTGTGGTGCGCTGGGTCAAACTGGGGGCGTGTTTGGGGGCGTGGGTGCTTAAGCGGGTGGCCACATAGTTGGGGTCTAAAAAGCTTGCCTCAATCAAGGCATTTAACCCCATATTTTTGGGGGGGTTAAAGGCGATGTTGCTAAGTTCTGTGTCTTGAGAGTAGGCTTTGACAAAGCCTAGTTTGTCCTCCTTGATTTCTAACTCAGTCGTTGGGTAGGCGTGCAAGATAACCCCACTAAGATGAGTTACATAGGCCAAGAGATTGTCTAGAGGGTCTTTACCTAAAGAGTTTTGCAACGCCAAAGTAAGGCGCATTTCTAGAGACAGGTTTAGGCTAGGGACGTTAAAGTGGGCGTAAGCTAGGGCTAAGTGCTTGGTGCTTTTCTCTAACTTTAAGGCGGGCTTATTTGTGGGGGCTTTTGTGCTTGGGGTGTTTGGCTTTAAACCATACAAGGCGGCAATTTCTCTAGCCACGCCCAAAACGCTGGCACAATCGCCCCGGTTGGGGGTTAAACCAATGTCTAAAAGCGTGCCTTGAAAAAAGGGCAACTCTTTTAAAGGTGTGCCAAGTTTTAAGGGTTTATCAGCGTTGATGCTACGATCTAGCACCAAAATCCCCTCTTCAAGTTTAGGCAACCCTAGCTCAAGTGCAGAGCAAAGCATGCCAAAACTTTCTACGCCCCTTAGCGTGCTGGGTTTGATGGCAAGATCACAAGCGGACAAATGCGCTCCCTCTAGGGCTAGAGCCACAAACTGCCCCGCCTCTACATTTTTCGCCCCACACACGATTTGTAAAACCCCATTGCCGCTATCCACTTGGCAAACGCTTAACTTTTCGGCGTTGGGGTGTTTGGCTTTAGAGAGCACTTTAGCCACCACGACCTTTTCAGACAAATCAAAGGGGTGCGCTCCTTCCACTTCTAAACCGATGCGGCTTAAGTCCGTGCATAGGGTAGGGATAGATACATGAGAGATGTCTAAAAAATGCGCCAAATGAGCGGTGTGTAGCAGCATTAAAACGCCTCCAACATGCGTAAATCGGTTTCAAAGAAACTGCGTAGGTCGTTAATCTCACAAGAGAGCATGGCAAGCCTCTCAATGCCTAGCCCAAAGGCGTAGCCTTGCATGCCTTCTAAACCGACATTTTTAAAGACTTGCGGGTGTACCAGCCCTGCACCTAGCACCTCTAGCCACCCCGTGTTTTTACACACCTTGCACCCTTTTTGATTACAGAAAACACAGCTAATATCCACTTCTGCGCTAGGTTCTGTAAAAGGGAAAAAGCTTGCACGCCAGCGTACCTTAATTGCGCCAAAAAAGGCGTGTAAAAACTCTTCTAAGACTTGCTTTAAATGCCCAAAATGCACGCCTTGATCCACGACCAAACCTTCCACCTGCGAGAACATGGGGGTGTGTGTGGTGTCGTAATCGCGTCTAAAAGTGTGGCCTACGGCGATCATTTTGATGGGCAAGCTTTGCTCTTGCATGGCGTGGATTTGGGTGGGGGAGGTGTGGGTGCGTAGCAATTTGTGGTCTTTAAAGTAGAAGGTATCTTGCATGGCTCTTGCGGGGTGATGCGCGGGGATATTGAGCGCGCTGAAGTTATGAAAATCGTCCTCCACAAGCGTGCCTAAGTGCAATTTAAACCCCCTTTGGGTGAAGTGGGCAATGATGCGATCTTTGGTATAGTTTAGCGGGTGGCCCAAACTCGCGCTAAAACGGGTGTTGGCTAGAGTGGGGTCCAGCTTTTCAGCCTGCAGGCGTTCTTGCAATTTTAGGGCTTGCAGGGCTTGCTTTTTTTGGGCGTGTAAGGCACTAAAGCTTTCTTTGAAGCGGTTGAGTTCTTGGGCGTACTTGGCTCTTTGCTCTTGCTCTAGGCTTTTTAACTCTGTGAAGGCGTGGGCGAGCAAGCCCTTTTTGCCTAGCACAAGTAGGCGCACTTCTTCAAGCGCGTGTAAATCCCTGGCTCCCTCTAGTTTTTCTAAAGCCGCTTGTAATGCCTGCATGCCTGCCTTTCTATGGTTGTTGGTTTTGGATGTCTATTTTAAAGGTGTGGGTTTCATTGTGTAGGGTTACTTTCACCACAAGAGTGCCCGGCTTAATGGGTTTGGGGTCGATCACCACAAAGCCCCCTTTGGCCTTGCCATCGGGCTTTAAAGTGGAGCGTTTGAGGTAGTTGATCGCCATGATCTTAAACGCCTGTCTCTCCTCTTGCATGATCTCTTGAGTCTGCACATCGTCCATCATCATGAAAGGCATGCCAAACATCATGTCGTAAGCCAAGAAACTGCCCTGTCCATAGTAGAACATCGAGGGCCCGATGCCATCTTCTACAATGTTGCTGTTGGGGGTGGCGATGTTGAATTTCTGCAACACGGGTTCAAAATCGTAGCTGGATTTCATCATTGCTTGAAAGCCCAGCACGGGCAAAGGACTGCCTTTTTCGCTCACGGAGATGTTAGAGGTGTCGAAGTTTACAGGGGCACCGCTTAAAATCTGCGCCCCCACATAGATCACAAGGGGCGGATTGTCTAGACCTTTTAGTTTCTTTTGGGCGACCTCAACTTGGACTTTAGAGTCGGGTTTAGCAGAGGTCAAAACTTGGATGCCATTGTTGTAGCTGGTGATTTTTTCAGGTTTGATTTGGTAGCTCACACAACCTGTCAATAAACTTAGAGCAAGAAAATACGATGCAGATTGGGTTTTCATGGACTCTCCTTTCAATTTTCTTTGGGCTTAGCTTAAAACTCGAAGCGGTTCCCAAAAAAGCTGTAATCAGCCCCCTTTTCCTTGTGAAACACCTTTTCTAACTGCTCCTTAATGTCATAGTAGCTAAAACTTTCTTTAAAGCCTTCTATTTTCCCCCCGCTGGCGTTTTTATGCCCGCCCCCATTGAAATATTGTTTACTTAAGTTACTCACATCGCACTTCCCATTGGAGCGCAAGCTCACCGACCCTTTAGGGCTCACATCGATATAAAAGTCAAATTCAGGGTTTTGCTCCAAAAAGAGATTAGCCAACACGCTAATGCCCCCCATGCTATAACTCAAAAACCCCTTTTTGCCCTCACACTCTAGGGCGCACTCCTCTTTTTTTTGTGAAAGTAGGGCAACTTGGGCGTTGGAGGCGATGTTGTCCATTGTTTCTAAATCCGGGTTACCCCCCAAAGCGATTTTTTAAGCCTGAATAAATCGTTGTCAAAGGCAACCTCTCCCCTTTCTTGGTGCAGATAGTCGGGCACTTTCTTTAAAAGGGCGAATTTATAGGCGCGGTGCTCTTCATCAAACATGAAGCGGTTGAGCTCGTGGGTGCTTGAGATCATGCGCATGCACACCTTGCCAAACTCAAAACCAAAGCCCCCCTCTTGCCAAATGTCAATGGAGTTGATCATCTCCACCATCGGGGCTAGGTTTTCAATGTTTTCCAAAGGGGAGTAGAGCTTTTGCAAAGTTTCAAAGGTGATTTTAGATGCGCTGCGCTCGGTGTCTAGGTGGTACCAGTGGTAGATTTTAGCCGCATCTTGGCCGGTGGCGTGGTGATCTAGCAGCAACACCTGCACCTCAAGCCCCTGCAAACGTAGGGCATCGCTTTGTTCTTGCAAAAACTGCGCCTCATTTAGAGTTAAATTCAAGTCTGTAACAAGAATCAAGATTTTGCGCTTGGGTTCTAGTGCCCGGCTGATGTCGTCTAAAATTTCGTGTAGCCTCGCGCTCACCTCCCGCCCGTAGTTGGCGTTGTAAAATTTAATGTCTTTAAAAAAATGGTAGCTGATGAATTGGCATCCATAGCCGTCTAAGTCGATGTGGGATAAGTGGAAAACTTGCATGTTGGTCCTTAAAAATTAATGTTGATGGTGCCTAGCACCTCATATTTGGCGTTGGTGTCTAGCTCGGCGTGGCTGAGCACCACAATGTCGATTTTAAACTGCTCCATTTTCGTGGAGAGCGGACGGCGCAACTCGGGATCGACGATGAGAATCACGGGCGCGATCCCCCGCTGTAAGATTTTCATAGACTCGGCAGACACATGTTCGATGAGCTGTTGCATTTCAGTGGCGTTTAACAATAAGAATTTACCCGAAGCTTGATCCTTGAGTTTGTTTAATAAAAACTGCTCGGTGGCAGTGCCTAGAGTGAGGAGCTTTAAAGTCCCGTCCTCGGATTTAAAAATATTGGTGATGACCCGTGAAAGCCTTGCGCGCACCTGCTCGGTTAAAATGGTGATGTCGTTTTGCACGCTGGGGGCGATGTCGGTGATGGTCTCTAGAATGGTGAGCATGTCTTTAATGGGGATTTTCTCGTGCAAGAGTTCTTGCAACACAGAGCGAATCACCCCGGTGGGGATTTTCTTTGCCTCCTCGACAATGGCGGGGTAATCATTAGCTAGCCGTTCTAAAAGCGATTTCACCTCGTCTTTGGTGATGAACTCTTCGGCGTAGTTTTTGACCAATTCGCTGGTGTGTGTGGCGATCACGGTGGAGGGGTCGATGATCGTATAACCCTGGATGATCGCTTCCTCTTTGTCTTTAGGTTCGATCCATAAAGCGTCCATGCCAAAGGCGGGCTCTTTAGTGGGAATCCCCTCGATTTCTTTGCCCGCAAAACCCGTGTTCATCGCCAAAAAGCGATCGGGCATCACGCTCCCATCGCCAATGGTGATCCCCTTGAGCTTGATTTCATAATGCGTGGGAGGGAGCTGGAGATTGTCTCTAATGCGGATTTGGGGCATTAAAAAGCCGTAATCACTCGCAATCTTTTTGCGGATACCTCTAATACGCTCTAACAAATCCCCCCCCTGTTTAATGTCGGCTAGAGAAATGAGCTGGTAGCCCAAAGCAAGCTCTAAAAACTCAATTTTAAGCACCTCATTGATGGCTTGCTCTTCCTCTTTTTTGATCTCCTCTGCGCTCTTTTGGGGGCGAGTGGTGGGGACTTGATCGGAGGTGGTGGCGGACTTGTGGCTCAAATCAACGCCTGTTTTTTTACTCAGCCACGCTTCAAATTTAGAAAATAAATTGTCCTTGCCCTCCCTGGAGATGAGCCATGCGATGAATAAAAACAAACTGCCCACAAAGAACAGCGAAAAGGTGGGTAGGCCCGGCACGCTGGCAAAAAGCAAGAGAATAAAGCCCACAATGACCAAGGTTTTGCTCTTGTCTGTAAGCTGGGTGATGAGCTTACTGGCGAAGTTTTCCTCCTCGTGCTGGGTGGTGCGCGTGGCAACAATGCCCGTGGCGGTGGCAATGATTAAGGCGGGAATTTGGCTCACCAACCCATCGCCGATCGTTAAAATCGTGAAAGTCGAGGCGCTGTAAGCCATGGTCATGTCCCTTTGGAACACCCCCACTAAAAAGCCCCCAATGATGTTGATTAACGTGATGATGATAGAGGCGATGGCATCGCCCTTGACGAACTTACTCGCCCCATCCATCGCGCCGTAAAAGTCGGCTTCTTGGCTCAAAGCAGCGCGCCTTTTTTTGGCTTCTTCATTGTCAATGAGCCCTGAGTTCAAATCCGCATCGATCGCCATCTGCTTGCCCGGCATCGCGTCTAAGGCAAAGCGCGCGCGCACCTCTGTAACGCGCGTTGAACCATTGGTAACCACTAATAAATTCACCAAAACTAGAATACTAAAAATGATCGTCCCGATCACATAGTTCCCGCTCACGGTAAATTCTCCGAAAGCACTGATGATGTCGCTCACCGCGCTAGGTCCCTTGTAGCCCTGCGTTAAGATCATGCGCGTGGTGGCGACATTGAGCGCGAGGCGGTAAAGCGTTACAATCAAGAGCAAAGTCGGAAAAGCACTAAAATCCGTGGGCTTGGTGATGTAAAGCCCGATCAAGATGATGAGTACCGATAGAGCAATGGAGATTGTCAGCAAAAAATCGAGTAAAAAAGGAGGCAGAGGCACGATGATGATCGCCAAAATGGCGATCACAAACGCCACAACGGTCAAGTCCTTAGACTGAGTCAGTTGCCTTAAAAAAGGGAATGTCCGCTTTAAAATGCTCTTTTGCTTGTTGCGCGCCACTAACTGCCTTGAATTAAATTGCGTCAAAACCCCTTCATTCTACAATTTTTCATGTAAAATTTGACTTTTTAGGTTATAATGCGGGCTTATGTAAATTTCCTATAGGAGGTCTTCATGGCTTTAAGTACGGAGAAGAAGCAAGAGATCATTAAACGCTTCGCCCGACAAGACAACGACACAGGTTCTAGCGAGGTGCAAATCGCGCTTTTGAGCCAAAGGATTGCGGACTTGACCGCCCATTTAAAAAACAACCCCAAGGACCACTCCAGCCGTCTAGGGCTTTTAAAACTCGTGGGGCATCGCAAAAACCTACTCAAATACCTCAAAGACACACAGCACGAGCGCTATGTAACGCTCATTGAAGCATTAGGCATCAAGAATCGCTAGGCTCCCAATGTGGCTCTCTTGGGATCGCCACAAACTGGCGACTCTCTTTTTCGCCCTCTTTTTTATTTTTTCATTTAAAAAGCCCGTCCCCCAAATTTTAGTGGTGGTGCTGGCTGTGGGAGCCATGCTCTACTACAAAGCCTCCAAACCCCCGCTGCAGCTAAGGCCTTTTAGATGGCTCATTGCTTCTATGTTTACCATGTTTTTAGTGGTGTTGCCGAACTTATTTGTGGGCGGGGACTTAGAAGCTTGGCATTACAATTTGCGCTCTTTAAACATGCCCCTAGTCTATGTGCTGGGTGTCATTGCGCTCATTTGCCTAAGCGGCACGCAGGTGCGCCTCAACACCAAAATCTTGTTTTACAGCATGGCTTTTACTTGTTTTTTTAATGGGGGACTGGCTTTCGTGCAAAAGGTCTTTTTGGGTATGGGGCGGGTGGCGGGTTTGAGCACTATTGTAGGCTTTGTCACGCTCACTGCTATGGCAATTTTTGGCTGTTTTATCTATGCCCTAACTACAGACAAACGTCAAGAAAAATGGCTTTTTAGTGGGGCGATGCTGGCGGGGTTTTTGGTGGTGCTCTTTAGCGCCACTAGAAGTGCATCCATCGCCTTTGCCATCACCTTTTTAGCCCTCTGTGTGTTTTTAAGGCACACAAAAGAATGGAGCTACATGGGGCTTATGGCGCTGTGCTTTGGCGGGCTGTTCTTATTAAACCAAACCCTAGAGCAACACGCCCTCTTGCAGGCGGCAAGGACTAAAGAAGAAAGTTTTAGGCAAGACCTGCAACTTTTTGCCCAAAAAAACCCCAATTCAAGCATCGGTTTGCGCCTTGCCCGCTGGCAAGAAGCCCTAGCCATCGCTAAGCTTTCACCCCTCATTGGCATGAGCCTTAGCACGAAGTGCCGCCGGATCGATGAGATTTTAGCTCTAGCACACTCTTACCGTAAGGCCGATCAAATCGATTGTGCTGAAAAATACGACAATGAGTTTTTCAACACCCTAGCACATAGAGGGGTCTTGGGGCTGGTGGCGTTGGCATGGTTTTTATGCGTGCTTTGGTGCTTTTTTGCCAAACGAAAAGACACCATTGGGGTGTTTATGCTCTCTATGCTGATCTTTTATATAAGCCTGGGGATTGGCTTCGATCCCTTTGATTTTTTCATTGAAGGCAGTTTTTTTGTGGGGATGGTGGTCATGGCAGCAATCTCCAAGCGACTACACGCTAAGCCGCTAAAGAGCAACTTAGGTAGCGACTCACAAATAGGAGCTAGCTAAAGCACTTAGCGGGCTTTGCCGACTTTCACCATTTTATTGCGCAAGTCGGCTAAAGTGCCTTGTAAGGGGATTTGTTTAGGGCAGGTGTCGTGGCAGCCAATCAGGCTCATGCACCCAAAGACCCCATCGTCATCGCCCACCAACTCGTAGAAGTCATCATCGGTGCGCTCATCGTGCGAGTCGATCAAAAAGCGCATGGCGCGATTCATCCCCGCTGCGCCGATGAAGTTTTCGCGCATGAGCTTTGTCCCACAAGCAGCGATGCAACACCCGCACTCAATACAACGATCGAGCTCAAAAACATTTTGCGCCTCATCCGGGTCGATGCGCTCTTCAGGGCGCGTGATGTCCACTTCTTTTTTATGGTGCGCCCAGCTTTCCACCCGCGCGTTCATGCCGGCAAACCACTCGCCTGTATTCACGCTTAAATCCTTGATTAAGGGGAAAGAGGGCATGGGCATGAGCGTGATCACACTCTCACTAAAACCAGAAGTGAGCGTTTTACAGGCTAGACGCGGGCGGCCATTGACCATCATGGCACAGCTGCCACAAATGCCCGCCCGACACACAAAGTCAAAGCTCAAGTCAGGGTCCATTTTCTCGCGGATCATCCCTAACGCAATAAATAAGGTCATCGATGGGATTTCCTCTAGCTGGTACTCTTTAAAGTGGGGTTTAGACACTGCACTTTGAGGGTCAAATTTTAAGGCGCGGATGGTGATTTGCCGTCCCATTTATTCTCCTTGATGTGTTTCTAAATCGCTTAGGCGGACATTGCGCGCCTTGTATTTGGGCTGTAAATCAAAGGGCATCAACGCCTCCTGCAGGGCGTAGCGATCCCCGCCTTGGGCTTGTATGCGCTCTGTGATCTCTTTAATTTGGGCATCCCTTTGTTCTTTGAGTGGGTGTGGGATAAAGTTACCCTTTGCACCATAACCCCTAAAGTCTGGGCTAAGTTCCATAGACATGATGTCTAAAGGCTCGTACTCTAAGGTGGGTAGAGTTTGGTTGGGATCTGGCCATGACGCAAGGGTGCGGTTTAACCAGTTGGCATCGTCGCGCTTAGGGTGGTCGGTGCGCATGTGTGCGCCGCGGCTTTCGGTGCGATCGAGCGCACCTTTGGTCACACATAGGGCAATTTTAAGCATCCTTTGGGTGCGGTAGGCATCCTCCAACTCGGGGTTGTTGTGGGTCTTTTTGTTTTTCACATGGATATTTTTAGAGCGTTTGTAAAGCTCTTCGAGCTCATTTAAAGCCTCCTCTAGGGTTTTGCCATCTCTAAACACGCCCACTTTCTCGTCCATGATCTCGCGCATGCGCTCGCGGATTTCATAGACATTTTCCTTTCCATCGTTGTGTAACAACTCTTGGATGTGCTCGTGGCTCTTTTGGATAAACTGCTCCACAATGTGGGTGCTGATGTCTAACTCTGCCTTTTGGCAATACTGGGCGAAGTAATCGCCAATGATCATGCCCGCCACCACTGCCTCGCTCACAGAGTTGCCCCCCAAGCGGTTAAAGCCGTGCAAATCCCAACACGCCGCCTCACCTGCACAAAAGAGCCCTTTTAGGTGGCTATGCCCCTTGTAGTCGGTGCGCAGACCCCCCATCGAGTAGTGCTGCATGGGCTTGATGGGCACCCAGCCTTTTTGTTTGGGCGTTCCGGGGCCAAAATCGGGCTCGTCTGTGGGCATGCCTTTTAGGTTTTCTTCCGTTTCTAGGCTGTCATCGGCCGCATCAATGCCCGCAAAAGTCTTGGCAATGTCGTGGACATCGCGTAGGTTTTTCTCCACATGCGCGCGCCCTAAAATGGCGATGTCTAGCCACACATGGTCGCCATAGGGGGAGTTTGCCCCATAGCCTTTTTTGATATGGCTCAAAATATGGCGACTCACTACATCACGGCTAGCCAATTCTTTTTTCTCAGGCTCATAAGCGGGCATGAATCTGCGCCCAAATTTATCGCGCAAAATCCCTCCATCGCCTCGACAGCCTTCTGTCATCAAAATCCCACTAGGCACTAAGGCAGTGGGGTGAAATTGCACGGCTTCCATGTTGCCTAGTTTGGCAACTCCCGTTTCTAGGGCGGTGGCAATGCCTACACCATCGCAGATCACGGCGTTGGTGGTGTGCTTATACACCCGCCCATAACCGCCCGTGGCTAGAAGTGTGCCCTTAGCCACATAGCCGGCAATCTCGCCTGTGATTAAATCCCGCACCACCGCGCCGTAACATTTACCGCCATGGTGGATCAAAGCAATCACCTCTTTGCGATCTTCGATCTTAACTTTGTGGTGCAAGGCTTCGTTAGCTACCGCGTAGAGCATGGTGTGCCCGGTCGCATCAGCGGTAAAACAAGTGCGCCATTTTTTAGTCCCCCCAAAGTCGCGGCTCAAAATATAGCCATGCCGATCCTCTCTCTCGGTGATCGTCACATGCTCGCCATTGATCACCGCAGGGCGATCGCCCTTTTTAATGCGAGTCCATGGCACGCCCCAGCTGGCAAGCTCACGGATTGCTTTAGGGGCAGTGGTGACAAACATGCGCGCCACTTGTTGGTCGCAACCCCAGTCGCTCCCTTTGACTGTGTCTAAAAAGTGCAGATCCTCATTGTCTCCCTCGCTCATTTTGGCATTGCCAAGGCTGGCTTGCATCCCGCCTTGTGCGGCGGCAGAGTGGCTGCGCCTGACGGGCACTAAAGAAAGCACAATCACATCTAAACCCACTTGGCGGCAGGCGATGCTAGCTCTTAAGCCGGCTAACCCCCCGCCCACCACCAATGCATCGCAATAAACTATCTTCATGATGAATCCTTCTTGTTAGTGGAGTTGTTCGTCCGCTTGCACGGCTTGTTGCATGCTAGAAATTTCTGCTTTTTGCATGATCCCGTGTTTGACATAAGAGCCATAGGTGAGTAGCCCCAACACAATAAAAAACACGCTCATGCCCCATTTGATCTTGCGTAATTGATCGATGCCCATGTCCTTAAACCAACCCCATTTAATGGCTAGGCGGTAAAGCCCGATCGAGCCGTGCAACTCGACAGAAATGAGTAAGAATATGTAGAGTAACCAAAAGTGCTGGGTAACAAAGCGGTAAGAAGAAGCGTGCGGCCCTATGCTGTGCGGGGCGGTGAGCATCACAAACAAGTGGATGCTGGCCAAAAAGAACATCGCAAAACCTGTACCCACTTGCACCATCCATAGGCTGGTGTCGCCGTGCTTCATGAGGTATTTATGGGTTTGGAAGATTTTATATTGCCTGTAGTTGATGGGGAATTTACGCAGCGCTAAAAAAGCGTGAGCAACCAAGATGACGATGACGGCTGCTGCCACCGCACTCACAATCGCAGGCTCGCCTGCCTTGATAAACAAACTGCCCTCAAAGAATTTTGTAACCGCATACATCGCCTTATCACTGATTAAAATGCTGCTGACAAAGAACATGTGCGCGATCATAAACAAAGCTAAAACAAGCCCCGTTGCGCTCTGTAAAAAGTCGAGTTTAGCATAAATCCCACTTTTTTTACGCTCCGCCCCCACGCCATAATAGCCCTCAATGATTTCCTCTTGTTGCATGCAACACTCCTAAGATGATTACGATTGAAAAATGATAGCAAAATTATGGTAACTTTTTAGCGATTTTTGCCATGTTTTGCTAAGATATGGCAAATTTGGGAGCACATCGTGAAATTCGTCTTGGCTAATTTTAAATCCTATGCGCTTGATTTATTGCCCTATTTAAAGCATTTGCAAAAAAATCTACCCCAAGAATTAGCCCCCTTCCTCACGCTTTTCCCCCCTTTAAGTGCCCTTGGGGTGTGTCAGTCTACTGGCATCCAACTGGGGGCACAAAATGCCTACCCTGCGCTTGAGGGGGCTTTCACGGGTGAAATCACCCTGCACGCCCTGCAAGAGCTAGGCATTAGCTCTATTCTCATCGGGCATAGCGAAAGGCGTTTGTTGCTAGGCGAAACACCTAGCTTTTGCCTTGAGAAGTTTGCTTTCTTTAAGAAACAGGGTTTTCAAATCGTCTTTTGCATCGGCGAATCGCTGGATACAAGAAATTTAGGACAAAAGGCGACTTTGGATTACCTTTTAACACAACTTGAGGGGATCGACTTGGAGTATCCTAAGCTCATTGTTGCCTATGAACCGATTTGGGCGATTGGCACGGGGGTGAGCGCGCAAGCGGGCGACATTGCCAACACCATCGGGGGGCTTAAAGCTTGCCTTAAACCCCGTGTGAAGATCGTTTATGGGGGAGCGTGCAAGTGGGCAATGCCGAGGCCATTTTAAGCCTACAAGAAGTCGATGGCGTGCTGATCGGCAAAGCGTGCCTAGACCCACAAGCCTTATTAGACATCATTAAAATCAGCAGTACAAAGGAATTTGCATGACTTTCAACACTTTAAAAGAAACCTACTCCATCGAAGCCACCCTGCCCCCAAATTTTAAGGATTTTGAGATTGTCGGGGTTGCCCCTCTAGAGCTAGCCACTCCCAATCACTTAAGCTATGTGGATCAAAAATCCTATGTCAAAAAACTCAAAGACACCAAGGCTGGGGGGGTGTTTATCCGTGCCGAATATGCGAGCAAAGTCCCCGCTAATAGCCAAGCCATCATCACACCAAACCCCCATTTAGCCTTTGCTAAAATCTCACACGCCTTTAAAATTGACATGTTTAAAACCCCCAGCACCAAGACCCCCCCCAAATTAGGCGCAAATGTAACTTTAATGCCCCATGTCGTGGTGGGCGAGGGTGTGGAGATTGGGGACAACAGCATTATCATGGCCAATGTGGTGCTGGGCGATGGGGTGAAAATTGGCAAGAATTGCAAGATTTACCCCAATGTTACCATTTACCAAAACACCATCATCGGCAATGAAGTCATCATCCACGCCAACAGCGTGATCGGCAGCGATGGCTTTGGCTACGCGCATACCGAGCTAGGCGCACACATCAAAATTGAGCACACGGGCATCGTGCAAATCGACGACTTTGTGGAAATTGGGGCAAACACCACAATCGACCGCGCTGTGTTTGGCACAACCCATATTAAGCAAGGCGTGAAAATCGATAATTTGGTGCAAGTGGGGCATAACTGCGTGCTGGGCGAGCATTCGATCATCGTGTCGCAAGTGGGGCTTTCAGGTTCGACCACTATGGGGCGTAATGTGGTTTTGGGCGGACAGGTGGGCACAGGGGGGCATATGCACATCGGGGAATTTACCCAAATTGGGGGCAAGGGGGCGGTGGGTAAGGACTTGCCCCCACACACCAACTACGCCGGCGCGATTCCAGCGATGGAAATCCACGAGTGGCACCACTTCTTAGCCACGCTTAGGCGCTTTGCCAAAAAGCAAAAGCCGAGTTTGATCGACAAAGCGAAAGGTTTGTGGAAACGCTAATGACACAGAGTAAAAAAATCCGCTCAGTTGTTGCGGCGGCAAGCGGCAATCTGGTGGAATGGTTTGATTTTTATATCTACGCCTTTAGCGCAACCTACTTCGCCCACTCCTTTAGCGAATCGAGCAACTCCATCATCCAGCAGATTCAGGTTTTTGGGGTTTTTGCGGTGGGCTTTTTCATGCGCCCCTTGGGCTCGTGGATTTTTGGCTCTTTGGCCGACAAAATCGGGCGCAAAAAGTCCATGATCATGTCTGTGGTCTTGATGGCTGTGGGCTCTTTTATGATCGCCGCCCTGCCGACTAAAGAGAGCGTGGGGGATTTGGCGATCTTATTTTTACTGCTTGCGCGCATGGTGCAGGGGCTTAGTGTGGGCGGGGAATATGGCATTGTGGCGACTTATTTGTCTGAGCTCAGTTCTAAGGGCAATCGGGGATTTTACAGCTCTTTTCAATACAGCACCTTAATCGGGGGGCAGTTCTTGGCGGTGGCAAGTATTAGCGTCTTGATGATGTTCTTTAGCCTAGCACAGGTGAGTGCCTTTGCGTGGCGGATTTTATTTGTGCTGGGCGGGGTTTTAGCTCTCGGGTCTTTGCTGGCACGGCGTTTAATGGATGAAAGCTCTAGCGAATTGGAAGAGCATCAAGATCGGGGGACTTTGAAAGCACTCTTGCCCCACTTTAAGACTTGTTTCATCGTATTTGTCATCAGTGCGGGTGGGTCGCTCGCCTTTTACACCATCACCACTTACGCCAAAACCTACCTAGAAAACGCCGGCATGGCTAAACCTGTGGTGAATGATATTTTTGTCTTTGCGCTCTTAATCCTCATGCTTATCCAACCGCTCTTTGGCTACATAGGCGATAAAATCAGCCACAGACGGGCGGTCATCACTTTCACAATCTTAGCCTTTTTTGGCATTGCCCCGCTCTTTAGGGTCATGTCCGTGCATGCCCACAACACCACCATTGCCTTTTTGGCGGTGCTTGCCCTCTTTTTAATCCTTAGTTTTTACACTTCAGTGTCGGGGATTTTTAAAGCTTCGCTCTTCCCCGAACATGTGCGTGCCCTAGGCACGGGCTTTAGTTTCGCTCTAGGTAATGCCATTTTTGGGGGCTCGACCCCCTATGTGGCGTTGCAATTCAAAGCCGCCCACATAGAAAACGGCTTCTTTGTCTATGTCGCCATAATGATGGCGTGCATGTTTGCTGCTGCCATGTGTTTGCCTAAAAAGCCCATTTTGGACTGATTAAGGGCTTTGTTGCAACGCTTTTTTTGCATTTGTTTGCTTTTATGTCCTCTGTTTTTTGGCGGTTGTCTTGCCACCATCGCTAAAAAACGTCCCGACCACATCTATCTTTTAGAGAGCTACCAACCCTTACAAACCCCCCTAGGGCAGGTATACAGCAAGACTTTAAGCCAAAACCCTAAACAGAGTTTGGGCTTCATTTTGCAAGATGGGGATAAGGCTTTGTTGCAACGTATCGCCCTCATCCGCCTAGCCACACACAATATAGACATCCAAACCTATCTCTACAAAAACGACATCTCTTCGCGAGTGATGATGTCCGAGCTTTACAAAGCGGCCAATCGGGGGGTGAAGGTGCGCCTTTTGATCGACGACAATGGGCTAGACTCGGACATGTCCGACATCATCATGCTCAACACCCACCCTAATATTGATGTCAAAATTTTTAACCCTTACCGAATTCGTAACAAGGGCTTACGCTATTTAGAGATGATGGCGAGTTATGACCGCATTAAAAAGCGCATGCACAATAAGCTCTTCATTGTGGATAATGTGGCGCTTGTCATTGGGGGGCGCAACATCGCCGATGTTTATTTTGATAACGATTTAGAAGAGAACTTTTTAGATACCGATGCACTCTTTTTGGGGGCGGTGAGCTTAGAAGCTAAAAGGAGTTTTTTACAATACTGGAATTTTAAAAGTGCTATCCCGGCTAATTTACTTCCAAGCCATAGAAAATTAAAGAGATACGCCAAAACCTATGAAAAAAGCTTGTCTAAACTCCTATTAAGCGATCAAAGTGCCTACGATAAAGAAGTGCAGGCTTTCATCCAAAAGTTTTTAAACAAAGAGAACAAGGCTTACTTGGGGCGGGCTTACTTCATCGCCGATCGCCCTGAAAAAATCTACGCCACAAACCCTAAATCCCCCATTAACCACGCCCTGCAAGATATTTTAAGGCAAACCACAAATTCACTCTACATCGCCTCGTCCTATTTAATCCCCGGCCCCGCTCTGCTTAAAATCTTCACTAAAAAGCTTAGCGAAGGGCTAGAACTAAGCATTTTGACCAATTCGCTCGCCTCTACCGATGCCATTGTGGTGTATGGCGCGTGGGAGCGCTACGCTAAAAAATTAGTCAAGGCGGGAGCTAATGTCTATGAAACCAAAAGTGATTTGTCCCGCTACATCAAATACACCCGCAAGGGGGGGGTGCGCTTTAAAATCAAGGGGCGGCTTAAAAACTCTTTGCATAGCAAGATTTTGATTTTTGATGGCCAATTGACCTGGATTGGCAGTTTCAACCTAGACGCACGATCAGCGCAAATCAACACCGAATCGGTGGTGGTGTTTGACAACGCGGCTTTTGCGCTCTACTTACAACATCGCATGCAAGAGCAAATGCGCGATAGTTGGCATTTAATCTTAGAAAAACACACCCTCCACTCTAAGTTAATTTGGGAGGGCGTGGAGGACGGACAGGTGGTGCGCCACAGCAAACCCCCCGACACCTCCCCCTTTTTACGTTTCATTAAGAACTGGTCTAAGATTCTGCCCGAAGATGAGTTATAGAGCGCAAAAACCCTTAAATCCTCACCAAAACCTTACCAATTTGTGTGCCCTTCTCCATGTAGTCGTGGGCTTTGGCGATGTCTTTAAAATCAAAAATACGATCGATCTCAGGGCGCAACTTATGGCTGGCTAGGGCTTCATAGACATAAGCTTTTGCCTTCTCCAATCTTTTTGGATTTGTTGTGAGCTCAAACAACTGATAGCCACGCAAAGTGAGTCTTTTAAAGAGCATATCGCCCACAGGCACAGCCATATCCTCGTGGTTGAGTGCGCCATAAAGATTGTAATAGGCATCATCAGCCATCGCTTTCACAAGAGTGTTTGCCACCGGACCACCCACAGGATCAAACACGAGATTGACACCCCGTCCGTTTGTGATCTCCTTTAAACGGGTGCTTAGATCGTCTTCTTGGGTGGCGAGCACAAAATCCGCGCCTTTCTCCACTAAAATATCCCCTTTGGCATGTGCGTGTGTGAGCGCGATGGTTCTTGCCCCGAGCATTTTAGCAAACTGGATCGCCGCCAGGCCTACACTGCTCGTGGCGGCTCCTAAGACCACGAAATCCCCCGACTTGACTTGGTACAACTCCACAAATGCGCCATAGACTGTAACAAATGCCATCCAACTTGCCGCCGCCTCTTCAAAAGAAAGATTTTTGGGGTGTTTGACAACGGCGTGGGTGGGCAAATTTGCCACCTCAGCGTAAGTGCCATACTGGGTGAGTAAAAAGCTGGGGATCACGCTCACGGCATCGCCCACATGAATGCCTTGAACACTTGCGCCCACAGCACGCACCACGCCCGCCCCTTCATAACCCAATTTAGACGGGAATTGTGGCGCGTAGATATAACGCCCACGGCGGTACATGATTTCAGCGCGGTTTAAACCCAACACTTGAAAAGCAATTTGCACCTCGTTTGCGCTGGGTGCGGGTACATCTACATCAACGATTTCCAACACATCTAAATCGCCCACGCGGTTAATTTGGACTTGCTTACTCATTTGAAACTCCTAAAATTTTGATAGGCTGCGGATTATAGCCCAATCGCAATATTTTTACAAGTATGAAGTTTTTTCTTAGTTAGTATATTTTTGCTATAATTACGCTATTTAGGAGTGTCTATGCAAGATTTAAATTTACCCAAAGACCAAAACATCTACGAAACTGAGTGTCCCATTTTGCGCGCCATGCAAATTCTAGGGCAAAAGTGGAAGTTGCCTATTTTATGGTACATCGCCGATGCCCCCATGCAAACCATCCGTTACAACGAATTGCAACGAAAGGTGATAGGCATCACCGCCACTATGCTGACAAAGTGTCTGCGTGAGCTAGAAGCCGACAAGATCATCGTTAGAAAACACACCCCCACAATCCCCCCAACGGTGGAGTACTCGTTGCATGAAAATGGCAGAACCTTGCTCCCTGCGCTCAATGCACTTTACCAGTGGGCGACAACGCTTGAGCCTTAAAATTGACTTTGTGTAGTGCGCTTAGGGTTTCTGTAAATTAAGCTAATTTTAGCTATAATCCCGGCTTGCATGGGCGGTGGTTGCTTTGGGTCAAACCAAAGAGGAAAGTCCGAGCTACGAAAGACAGGATTCCATTTAACGGATGGCTAGCGCAAGCTAAGGGAAAGTGCCACAGAAAATAACCGCTCTTTTAGAGTAAGGGTGAAAAGGTGGGGTAAGAGCCCACCGCATCCCAAGCAATTGGGGTTGGCTAGGTAAACCCAATCTGTAGCAAGAAGTGTATGGTAAAGTCTTTGATGAGGCACTTCGCAAGAGGTGGGTTGTAAAACCCATCCAAGATAAATAACCACCCTCGACAGAACTCGGCTTATGCCCATGCTTAAAGGATGACATGCACCAAAGCGTTTTATTAGAAGAGGTTGTCGCTCTTTTTGAGCCTCTATCCCAAAAGCCCCAACCTGTTTTAATTGACTGCACTTTGGGCCTAGGCGGACACAGCCTAGCCCTGCTGCAAGCCTACCCCAATTTACACATTGTCGGCATTGATAAGGACAAAGAGGCACAAACTCTAGCCCTTGACAAACTCGCCCCTTATGCTGAGCGTTTCACCCACAAGCAGGGCAACTTCGCTGAGGTTTTGCCCACCTTGCCCCCCCCACAGGGCATTTTGGCCGATTTGGGGGTGAGCTCTTTACAGCTTGATAACCCTCATCGGGGCTTTGGGTTTCACTCTTTGAATCTAGACATGCGTATGGATATGGAGCAATCTTTGGATGCTTTTAAAATAGTGAATCATTACAGTCTTTATGAATTGGAGCGGGTGTTGCAGATGGGTGAAGTGCACGGACACAAAAAGATCGCTTCTTTAATCGTCCAACACCGGCACAAACAGCCCTTTAACACGGCGCAAGATTTGGCCAGCTTTTTGGCCAAGCACACCCATAGGGGCAAGCTGCACCCCGCGACTTTAGTCTTTCAAGCGATTCGCATGGAGGTGAATGCTGAAATGCAAAATCTACAAGCTTTGTTAGAGTATTCTAAAACCTTGCAAGACACACTTTTATGTGTCATTGCCTTCCACTCTTTAGAAGACAGACAGGTTAAGCATGCCTTTAGAGAGTACGCCAAAGTCTATGGCGAATCCCTCACCAAAAAGCCTCTAATCCCAAGCCAACAGGAAGTGCGTTTAAACCCGCGTGCGCGTAGCGCTAAGATGCGGGCCTTTTATTTTAAGGCTCTTTAGTGGTTTTCCCATGCCTTTAGAAACTGAAGTTGAAGAACGCCGGCTACGCACTACGGACAAAGAGAGAGAAGCCCTCTTTACTGAAAACACACAGGAGCAACGAGGCCTATCTCCCCTAAATTTGGGGGCGGTTTTCATCGTGTTTTTCATCGTCTTGTTTCTCTTTGCGCCTAAAATTTATCTTAGCAACAACATTTACTACATGAGTCGCTCGATCCAAAAACTCCAAAGCCAAGAAGAAATTTTGCAGGAAGAGAAATACCGCCTACAACTTGAGTTAGAAAAACAACGCTACAAATACAGCATTGAGAATATGCCATAAACTACCAAGTGATGTCCAAAAGATCTAGGCATATTTTGCTTCTATACTGGTGTCTACCCAAACCCATGATTTTTTGTTTGGGGCGTACACAAGAGCGTTCTTTTGATCTTTGGGGGGCTTTTTCTAAGGGCAAAGTTTTATAGTTTTTTGGCAAAATATAAGTTGCTTGTTGTTTTGGGCTTTGCTTGGAAGATTCTGGTTCAAGCACGACTCGCACACTTTGGTGCGTACAGCACGCTAAAAACAAAGCCAACAAACTTAAAAATGCAGGCATTTTCTCTCGCTCCAGCATGACCGACCTTAGTACAGAAGGACAAACAATTTTAAACAAATGTGCTCTTTGCGTTGTAAATGTCTAGCATTTGATCTATCGTGTTTAAGATAATATCTTTAGCTTTGGTGTAAAAGGCGGGCAAGTCGGCTTGCTTTAAAGGCAAACATGCCACGAGCAGGTGCAAACACAAATGGGCCAGCGAACCCTCAAACAAAATCCCTACAAAGGGGTTTTCCTGTGTGGTTGTTACACCCAAAGCGTTGATTTGATCCACTAAAGCGTAGAGCTCTTTTTTAGTGGCGATGGGCGTGTTTAAAAGCTCTGTTAAAGCCTTTTTAAAAGCGTTTAAACTTCCTTTTGGGGGGGTCAATTTTATGGGTTTAAAGGCACTCTTTATGTGTCTAATGGCTCTATCCTTCTTGCCCCCCATAAGCTTTAAATCCTGAGCTCTTAGGGGGGTGGTGTGCTCTATAAATGCCCCACTAGAGAGATTGTAGACTTGGTTTTGTTGGTGTTTAAATAATTGCCCCATTTGTTTGGCCGAGAGCAAAAACAAGCCATCGCTAAAGACCTTGCCATCGCCAAAATTGGCCTGCACTTCTAGGCTGTCTGTGGGGATTGTAGGGCTCTCATCGCCATAGTATGAGCCCTTGGCGTGCTTGCTTTGTCCCTCAATGTAGCCACAATCCAGCCCACATAAAATCAAAGTGTGGCTAAACAAGCTTGCCAAAGCAACCCCCGCATTGCCCACAAAGGGTGCGCTAAACTCCACACTCAAGGGGGGCGCAAGGTAGCCGCTGCAAGAGCCCCCCCGCATAAACACATACACCTCTTTGGCGCAAGTTAGGGCTTTTGGGTTAAGCATATTCCCGCAGATTAAAGGCGTGTCCTCTAACGGCGCGCTTTCTAAAACCTCTTTTAAGTAGTCAATGCGCTCAATTTCAATTTGAAAATCCACGGCCACCCCTGCCTTTTTTAGCACCTTTAAAGCTGTCCCGCAGCTAAAAACCACCATTTTAGGCGCGTTTTCTTTTAAAAAGGGCAAGAGAGCGTCTAAACTAGGGCCATTGCCCACCACGCAAATGGGTAAGTCTATGGGTTTTAGGCGTTTTGGCTGCAAAATGGGGGGGTTGTTTTTAAGATTTTCTAGGGTGTTTGTAAGTCCTAGCATTTCATCCTCAAAGCTGCCCCACCCCCTAAGCGCACTCTTTTTTGCCGCATTAAAACTTTGGGCTTGCTGCTTTGTGTTGTCGTTTTTGTAGGGATCAAATTCTAGGTGTAAAAAACTATGGGTGATTTTTTTAGTTAAAAAGACATGCTGCCATAGGGTGGGGGGCATTTGCCCTAGGCTTAACACGCAGGCATTAGGCGGGGTCGCCTCGAACAAGCGGGCGTAATCGACAAAGTAGCAGCTGATACGCCACAAATCGGGGTGTTCCTCGCATAGATACAGAGCGTGGAAAAACGCTCCTTGTTCTAAAAGCAGCGCCAAGCACAGCCCTCCTGCCAAGCCGTAAAAAATCGTGGGGGGGTAGAAGTTTGCCCCCAAGCGGCATATAGTGCCGCTTTCAGTGGGGCTTAAATTTAACAGGGCTTGGCAGCCTTCGTTGGTTAAGGGCAAAGATTCAAGGGGACTTAAGGGGGTGATGGAATTGTTATCCAGCCGCCATTTGGGGTTGTTTAGCGGACTTTTCGCCCACTCTTGGGCGATGTTTAGCATTTGGTGTCGCCCGTGCGTGGTGGGAAAGAGCAAAGAGCCATCGCTTAAGTTAATGACATTGACCCCACTCGTGTCGCTAAGCAGGTTATAAAGCGTGGGGGGATTAAGAAGTGTGGCGTGTAGCTTAGGCAGTCTAGCTTTAAAAAACTCTAAGTTTTTGCGAAAGCACGCCCCCATCCTCTCTTCTGTGATTAACCCCTCCATTGGGGCTATTTCGCCACGATTTGCTTATAACCCCTTTGTATATCAAAGACCAAAAAGCGTTTGGGGACATTGCGGTAACGGCTCAAAGCATGGTTAAAGTCCTCAATGTTTTTAATGCTGACATTTTCAATCTGCATGATCACATCGCCCTGTCTAAAGCCCAAATCCTGCGCTTTGGAGTTCTCTTTCACCTCTTGCACCAACACACCGTGGATTTCCTCGGGGATACGGGCTTGTTTGCGTAATCTGGGCGTTAGGGTTTCTACTTTAAGTCCACTGAGTTGTCCGTGTGCGCCCTCGTGTGCCGTGCTGGTTTCTTTTTTGTTGGGGTTTTTGCGCTCGGTCAACACTAGGCTCGTGGTGTATTCTTTTTTGTTGCGCATATACTTGATGGTAACGCGTTGGTTGGGTGTCATAGAGCCGATCAAGTTACGCAACTCGGCAGAGTTTTTCACCTTTTTGCCATTGACTTGCATGATTAAGTCCCAAATCATCAAGCCCGCTTTTTTGGCTGGCGAGTCTTTTTCAATGCTGATGACCACCGCCCCCTCTTGCCCGTTGTAGCTGCTTTGCAACTCACTGCTGACATCTTGAATCCCCACACCCAAATAACCCCTGTGGATCGTGCCCGTTTTGATGAGCTGGACCGCGATGTGTTGCACGGTGTTTGAAGGGATCGCAAAGCCCACGCCGTGGTTGCCCCCTGTGCGCGATAAAATCGCCGTGTTGATCCCCACAAGTCCGCCTCGGCTGTCGATCAAGGCTCCCCCTGAGTTGCCTGGGTTGATCGCTGCGTCTGTTTGGATGAAGTTTTCGTAGTTGTTGATCCCGATGCTCGTTTTATTGAGCGCGGAGACGATGCCTTGGGTTACAGTTTCGCCCACACCAAAGGGGTTGCCGATCGCAAAGACCAAATCTCCGACCATGAGATCCCCACTGTCGGCAAATTGGATGGTGGGCAGATTGTCCTTATTGATTTTAATCACCGCTAAATCGCTGTCCGCATCCTTGCCCACTAAAGTCGCCACAAATTCTTTATTGTTCCCGGGGATCGTGACAGAGATTTTATCCGCCCCGTCAATGACATGGTTATTGGTAACGATGTAGCCGTCTTTAGAGATGATCACTCCACTGCCTAAAGCCCTCTCAACCCGATCTTTAGGCACTGAGTTATATAAGTCGCCAAAGAATTGTTGGAAAAAGGGGTCATTAAACAGCCCCCCGCCCATAAAATTGCTTTTGATTTTCTTTTGGGTAGAGATATTCACCACCGCCTTGGTCGCCTCTTTCACAGAGTTGTGGAAAGAGTAGATCGTGCTGCTCCCATTGTGATCCGCTCCCACGCGGTTTTTCACCTCGGGCATGGTCTGTATGTTAATCGTCCCAGCCCCTAGCCCCACGGCCAAAGCCACGCTTAACGCTATAAACCTCATTGTTATCCTTTAAAATAAGTATTTCTGTTTAGTATAGCCAAACTTTGTTTAAGCCTATCCCCATCTGCCCTTAGTGAGGTAGTAGCCCAAATAGCATAAAAGGGTGTAGCCAATGGTTAAATACGCCCCGATGCGTTGATCTGGGTCCATATACGCCCCCACCACCCCCACAAGCGACCCACTAATGCCAATAAACTGGATCAAGGGCAAAAAGGGCGCGCGGTAGGGTAAGTCGTTCAAGGATTTGCCCGAGGTCACAAACTGCTTTCTAAAATTATACTGCGCCACACTCACACTGATCCACACAATGATTACGCTAAAACTGATGATGTTGATTAAAGATTCAATGATCTTTTCAGGGGCGTAGGCTTGGGTTAGCATGCCTAAAAGTGAGAAACCCATAGACAAATACATGGCGTAAACGGGTGTGCCTTGCTTATTGAGTTTGGCAAAAATGGGGGGGAACATCTTTTTTTGCGCCAAGCCATAGACCATACGGCTAGAGGCATAAACCCCTGAGTTGGCGGTGGATAAAATCGCGGTGATGATGACAAAGTTCATCACATCGGCGGCGTAAGGGATACCCGTGCCCATAAGGGGCAAAGAGATGCGCTCTAAAGTCGCCACAAAGGGGCTTTTAGCGATGCTCGAATCCGTCATGGGTAAGAACACAGAGATCACGATCACCGAGCCTAGAAAGAAAAACACAATGCGCCACAAAGTCGCTTTAATGGCTCTTGGCATCGCCACGCTCGGATTCTTTGCCTCCCCTGCTGCCACGCCCACGATCTCCGTGCCCGTGTAGGCAAAGATCACGGCCAAAATCACCCCAAAGGCCCCAGCAAGCCCCTTAGGGAACAACCCTGCCTCCAGCCCTAGACTCGGGTTGGCCTGCGCCATATAAAAATTTGCCCACACCGAGTTAAAGCCGTGTAAGTAGATTTGGTAAACAATCCCCACCACCCCCAAAACGATGAAGATAAACACAGCAAATACTTTAATGGAGGCGAGGAAAAACTCCCCCTCAGCAAAGATTTTCACCGAAAAGGCGTTGAGTAAAAAAATCAACACAATACAGCCCATGACAAAATAATACACGGGCACATGGGGAAACCAGCGCTGCATTAAAAGCCCCACCGCGATGTACTCCACCGCCACGGTGATGACCCAGCCCACCCAATACATCCAAAAAACCATATACCCCGTAGCGGGCCCAATAAATTGGCTTGCGTAGTCGCCAAAGCTACCCGTAGTGGGGTAGACGCTCGCTAGCTCACCCAAGGACAAAATAATAGAGTAGACAATCACCCCGCCCACTATGTAGGCGATCAATGTCCCTAAAGGCCCGGCATTGGCGATGTTGCCCCCCGTGCCCACAAACAACCCCGTACCGATCGTCCCACCTAGGGCGATCATCAACAACTGGCGTACCTTAATGCCCCGTTCTAAATGCTCGTTTTCCACAAACTTCCTTTCAGCTCCCCTCTTCAAACGCCGCCCACGCCGTTTAAAACTGCCTCAAGAAAGAATGCCACACGCTCAAATTTAAATAATGGGGGGGTAGAGCCGTGTAAAGAGGGCACATCAGACATACCACATGAGTTTAGCGCACACAATGATGAGAGCGCCTAGAATCAACGCAGTGGGGTGGATGATGCTTCCAATAGGGTTTTTTCTGTTTAAAAATTTACAAGTGAGCGCAATTGCCACCATCACAAAAATCCCCCCAGCAAAAAGAAGTTTCAACATAAGCACCTTTTGAAAAGGCGTTTGCAAATACCCCTTATCCCCCCAATGTACTGGCTCACCATCATCCCCCCCGTAATCAAGAGCAACAACACGCAAATGGGCATGATTTTCACTGCCCGCTGGCCGATCCCCTGCTCTGCCTTGTTGGCAATCTCATCACCATAAAGCTTTTTGACATTGGGCAAAATCACCACATCAAAGAACAAGTAGCCCAGGAAGATCACGGCACTAAAGAGGTGGATGATGAGAACATAGGGGTAAATTGCAGCCATAGCCATCCTTTTGTGTGGATAAAACCCCAGATTATAACTTAAGTTTGGCTAACGAAGCCCCACTCCCAAATACCGCCCCACAATTTGGGCACTGGATTGCAAGAGTTTATCCATCAATCGATCGAGGCGGTCTCTTTGCAGCCACAGGGGATTTTTGACATGCGCCATTGTCTGCAAGGCTTTAATGGCTTGGTTGTAAGTGCCTATGTGGTCTATGAGGTGCAAATCTAGGGCTTCTTTAGCGTTAAAGATTTTGCCCTCAGCAAAATCGGGGGCGTGGGTGGGGTCTAACTTGCGTGCCTTAGCCACATCGCCCACGAACATTTGATATTCTTGATCCAATAAACGCTCTAGGTATTGCTTTTCTTTGTCCGTCCACGCCCTTGTAAAAGTCCCCACCTCTTTATACGCCCCCTTAGCCAGCCCCTGCGCTTTGATCCCCAGTTTATCCATGAGGGCTTGGATATTCACACTGCTAAAGATCACCCCAATAGAGCCGATGAGCGCACCCCGATTGGCATAAATCGCATTGGCTGCCATCCCTGCGTAATAGCTCCCGCTTGCCATCACCCCCTGCACGTAAGCCACCACAGGCAGTTTTTGCCGAAGCTCGGCGATCATGTCGTTGAGTTCTACGCTTGCGCTAATGCTCCCCCCGGGCGAGTCGATGAGTAACAACACGCCCTTGACGCTTGGATTTGCCAACACTTGTTTGACTTGTGCCCTTAAGGTTTCGCTCTCAAAAATAGGCCCATAGAGATAAATTTTGGCTAGATTAGGCGGGGGGGTCTGTGTGCTCTCTTTACTCATAAACACAAACAGCACAATCAAGATCAAGACAACCGCCTTGAAATAGCGGGTGATGAAGTCTAGGGGGGTGGTGATCAACTTTGCCAACTTGGCGAGCATGACAAACTCCAAAAAGGGGATAAATCCTTATTATACTACCTTAAATGAAAGTGTGTTATAAGCCTAGCAAAAAGAAAAGCGATGGCGTGCAAGTTCTGCCCCAAAGTGAAACGGGGTGATTTGTTGTTTATTGTCGTGTCGGGGTTGGCCTTTTATGGGGTTTACACCTACCAAATGCACCAGGTCCAACAGGCGCAAGAAGAAAAACGCGCCCAAGACTTGAGGAAATTGCAAGAGTCTTGCGTGTTGCACCACGACAAACAGGCGTGCCACGAAGTTTTTAAGCGGGGCTCTAAAGAGCCACAAAGGTAGCCCAATGTTGCAAAAGATTCTCCCCCTCGTGTTTGTGTCCTCCCTGCGTTTTTTAGGGCTGTTTATTGTTTTGCCCGTGATCTCTTTATACGCCGTGAGCTTCAAGGCTTCAGCGGCGATGATGGGCCTAGCGGTGGGGGGGGCGTATCTCACCCAAATTTTATGCCAAACTCCGATCGGGATTTTAAGCGACAAGTATAGCCGTAAAAAGGTCGTGCTGTGGTGTCTGGGGGTCTTTGTGGTGGGCTCTTTTCTGTGCTTTATCGCGCACAATATCCAAACCCTTGTCATCGGGCGTTTGATTCAGGGCATGGGGGCGATGGGAGGGGTGCTTAGCGCCATGATCGCCGACCTTGTGGAAGAAGAAAAGCGCACCCACGCGATGGCGATGATGGGGGCGGGGATTTTTTTTAGCTTCACAGCGGCGATGGTGATAGGCCCTAGCATTGGCATGCGCTTTGGGGTGCAGTGGCTCTTTATGTTAACCACTCTTTTGACTCTAGCCTCCATGCTCTTAATGGCATTTAAAGTCCCCGAACCGCCTAAAATCATCTACACGCTCAAAGAAAAGCCCCGCTTGCTAGACGCTTTAAAAAACAAGGATATTTTTATCATCAATAGTTGCTCTTTCTTTGAAAAGTGCTTGATGACCTTGATTTTTGTCTTGATCCCCCTAGCCTTGGTGCATGAGTTTAAAATGGATAAGGGAGTGCTTTGGAAAATCTACACCGCGGGTGCAGCCCTTGGCATGGTGAGCATGGCCCCTGCGGCGATCATCGCTGAAAAGTTCCACAAAGCTAAGGGCGTGCTTTTAAGCGGGGTGTTCTTGTTCTTGCTCGCCTATGCGTGCTTGGCTTATGCCGACAGACATGCAAACTCGCCCACAACTTGGCTCTTTCTTGCAGGGATCATGTGCTTTTTTGCCGGCTTTGGCACGCTTGAGCCGATCATGCAATCTTTGGCGAGCAAATTTGCTAAGGCACACCAAAGAGGGCTAGTGCTTGGCATGTTTGTTTCGTATGGCTATGTAGGGTCGTTTGTGGGGGGAATGTTGGGTGGGATGGGTTACACTTATTTAGGCGTGGAGAAGGTGGCGATCCTTGTGGTCGTGGTGTGTGTGCTGTGGTTGGGGCTTGTAAGCCTGCTAAGTAATCCTAGCCGCCAAAAAAATGTCTACTTCCCTTTGGATGCTTTCGACCGGGAGAAATTTAAAACTATTGAAACACAAGTGGGGATCATTGAGTGGTATATTAATGAGAGCCAAAACACGATCATCGTCAAATACGATGCCCTGCAAACCAGCGAAGAGCAAATCATAGAGCTGTCCGTGGGCTTTAGAAAGGGCGCGCAGAGCGGCATTTATTGACTGGGGGGGGGGAATATTTTAAGTTTTCCCCAGTTTTTCTCAAGTAAAATTGGTATTTATTTTTGAGAAAAGGGAATGTATGTTTAGATTGTTGAGTTATGGCAGTGTGGCTGTGGCGGGTTTGATCTTAGTGGGGTGTGCGCACACGGCGAGCCGTGGGGAGTTAAGCCAGTTCCAACAAGCCTATTACGCCAAAAACCACCAACGAGCCGACCAAGTGTCTAAAAGTGCTTTGGCCGAAGACAAGAAACAAAAAGACGCGCCCTTGTGGAATTTAGAAAGTGGGGTGAACGCTTTCATGATGGCTCAGTATCGAGTGTCTCTAGACACCCTAGACAAGGCGAACAAGACCTTTGATACGAACTTTAAAGCTATGGAAAAGGGCATTGATAAAGTCGGGGCGGCCACTTATGGTTCAGCGATGAATGTCCCCTATGAAGGACATATGTATGAGTGGGTTCTCACCAACTACTACATGGCCCTAGATTATGCATTCTTAGGCAGTAAACAAGACGCAAGGGTGGAGTTTAACCGCACCATCGACAGAGAGCGCCGCATTAAAGATGCCTACAATAAAGAGTTGGCGAAAGCTGAGGCTGAGTTTCAAAAAGCCAGACAAAAAAACGCCTCCATGGCAGACAAAATGGTGGCTGGAACATCGAGTCTAGACAGCGAGCTTAAAAGCCGTTTTTCGAATTTAGAGCGCTTTAGTGCTTATAATGGTTTTGTCAATCCCCTTGTCAATTATGTGGGTGGTCTGTTCTTTGCCAACAATGGGGACGATAGCAAGGCTATTGACGAATTAAAAGAGGTCTATGGGGTGAGCCGTAACAAAATCGTGGGCGAGGATTTGAAAAACCTCATACACCACAGCCGTGAAAAATACACATGGGTGATTGTGGAAGATGGCATGCAACCCACTTTACAAGAATATAAAATCCCCTCACTCAACTTTGCCCTCCCCACCCTCCAAGATGGGCAAGATTTCCACAACAGCTTTAAAATCGTAGAAAATGGCAAGAGTGAAAACATGGGCGTGTTGTCTAACTTTGCCATCATCTTCCAAAAAGAATACCAAGCCACCCTCCCTGCGATCAAACACAGAGCCATCGCTTCGGCCATTTTAAAAACCGGTACAGAAGAGGCTCTTAAAACAGCTGGAAATCTTGCACCCGGATACGGGGGGTTGGCTGCCAGCCTAGGGGGCTCTATTTTGCATGCAACCAACAAAGCCAGCACTGCCGCCGACACGAGAAGTTCTAATGTGTTCCCTAACATCGTGTATTTGGGGCGCGTGGACAACAAAAGCCATCAATTCAGCATCCAAATTGACAACTTGCATAGAGAGTTTAAGATCGCCCCCTGCCATGGCAAAGCCGCCGCACCCGGGCAAGTTTGCAGCGACACCAACAACATTATCTTTGTCCGCACTTTCCCCAGCCCCAAAGAGTTGAATGTAAGGGCACTTTCTCTCTAGGCCTTAAAGCTGTGGCTCTTTGGGCCACGCCTTAACCTTGCAGAATCCACAAGCCCCGCCTAAAGGCGCACTCCCCCTAAATCCCACTCTCAAGCAATGCTTAAGTCCGCACTAAATACCCCATAAGCCACACCAAACAGCCCACAAAGCACTAAATTGAGCCTACGGCTTAAGGCTTAAGGCAGCACCAAAGAGCGCTGCGCCCTCACTTGTCAGCACTAAGTTAGAGGGGCTAAAGATCGCCCGCTCTTTAAATAGCTCTCTTTCTTGGGCACTAAACCCCCCTTCAGGGCCGATGATGATCCCTTGTTGCGCGTTTAAACCTCCAGCCTTTCCGCCTAAGTCTAAAACCCCCGCTTGTGGGTAAAGCTCTAGCGCACTTTTTAAGTTTTGAAGCACCTCTAAGGGCATCAAATCGCTGCGTCCGCATTGTTCACAAGAAGAAATCAAAATCCGCCCAAATCTTTCTAATTTGTTTTTATCCAGCCGTTCACTTCTTTGGCTAAATTCACCCATAAAAAAGCTGATTTTAGCCACCCCCATTTGGTTTAAATAGGGCAGGACCTTTTCTATGTTTTTCGTGTTGATGAGCGCCCAAATTAAATGCGCGCCCTGTGTGGGACGCTTAGGCTGGGTTTGTGTGCTGACGAGTTCTAAAATTGCCTTGCGCTTTTGCACGCTTAGAGGTTTGTAAAGATAGACATTGTCGTCTTGTAAATTACGTAAAATGAGCTCTTGTGTGCCCAAAGTACGGCGGCTGAGATAAATATGCGTGTAGGCCTGATCTTCTAGGCATAAAGTGGGCGTGCCCGCTTGTGGGTGGTAAACAAAGCGCATTAGAAAAACAAGGCAAGGCACAAGAGCAAGTTTAGCCCATACAGACCCTTGCACCATTGGATGTAAGCAAGCATCAACGGCTCTTTGGTGCGCGCGATTTTGAGCTTACGCACCCGCCATATTTCGCCCCCACACACCACCGTCAACACAAGCCCCATGAGCCCCACCTTCCACGAAAAGTGAAAGCGTTGCATCGCCCACAAAAACACCCCGCTAAAAAACGCCATTGCCACCCACATGAAGACCATGGGCATGGTGAAGTAGAGTTTTTTGTTTAAAGAAGCGTAGTTTTTGGCGAGCCACAAAAAGGCCAGGTTTAAGAGAAACAGCACGGGACCTAGCGCCATTAAAAAGACATGGAAGCTAAGCGCATTTTGCCACGCCAATCCCATCATTGCCGCTTAGAAAAGGTGATCGAATACACTTCGTTGCGTAGGTTAAAGAGCGGGTCTTTGGGCGGTTCTACTCCACTAGGCAACATACCCGGCATAAACACTTCGCCATTGCACCCATGCCCCTTGTAGGTTTGCACTTTAAGTTGCCCGATGGTGATTTCCTCGTGCTTGCCATGCCATAACTTGGTCGTGTCGTTTGTGGGGTCGTTTTTATTGGCGAGCTCTAAAACCATGTTGTAGACAATGGGAGCTTGGGCGACTTTTTCTTTAAAATCCTTTTCTAAAAAGTCATTACCCACACGCTTGAGTTCAGCGTGGGTTAGATTATGCACCCCTGCCACAGGCACAAAGCTAAAGCGGGCAGGCAAGAAACGCTGCGTGTTCTTGTCCTTGAAGTAAAAAGTGTGCGTGGAGTAGTAGCGGGTGTTGGCGACACTCTTGCTCACCCCCATGCTTGCCATATAGTGGGCGAAGTTTCTAAAGCTTTCCACTTCCTCAGTAACTTTTTTAATTTTGGCTTGATCGACATGCCCATTTTTGGGGATTTGCATTTCCAAGAATTTGCCAAACTCTTCGGGGTTTTTAGCAAAATTGATAGGCGCATTTGTCATCACGATCACCCAATCGCTGTCTTTACCAATCCTAAGTGCCATGCCCCGCGATTTAGATTTATCGCTGGCGTGTGGGTTGCCCCCGCCAAGGGAGTAGCGCACTTCTGTGGGGATGCTTTTTTGTTCTAAAAGGGGGATGTCTAGCCTAGAGTCCTCATTAGGCACAAAGACTCCGCTTGCGCAAAAGCCCTTGGTGTGGTTGATTTTCTTATGCGGGTTTTTAGCATCGCCATTGAGTTGGTAAAACAAGGCAGCGATTTTTTGCGCATCGTAGACTTCCTTAGCGTGGGTGAAAGAGAACAAGATTAAGGGCAAGAACAGCGAGGGAACAAGTTTCAACACCACTCCCCTTAAAAGTTGTAAACATAGTTGGCGTACAAGTCAATCACCCGTCTAAAGGAATAGGTTTGATTGTAGCCCCTGAAAGCCTCTGTGTAGTAGGGATCGTTGATGGTAGGGACTCTAAAGCCCACTTCCATGCCATTGTGCGCCCCGAAGTTCGCCCGTATCCCAAAGTTAAACATCCATTGCACAAAAGTGGGGGAGTAAGTCGCATTGGGGTTGCCGATGGATTGTTTAAGATAGTAATTGTTTGTGCTCACACAAGTGCCCCCCGCTTGCACTTGCGTAAGGCACACATCATTTGCCTTGCCTGCTCCCAAAGTCCAGCTGTCCCCCCCACAGCCATGCTCCACAAAGTACCGATCTCCGTGCCCCTGTTGTGGAAGAAGGTCCAAAGCGCATCGATGCCCACGCCATAAAAGAAATTGCCCACGGGCCCCTGTATGGGGTATCTATACCCCGCTTTTTGCGAAAAGCCCCCTCCTTGTAGGCTGATGAGTCCATAGTAGCGCACGCCCCAGTGTCTTTTTTTGCCAAAGAATTGTTTATAGCCCCCACAAAATCCACCCCGCCCATGTTGGCAGAAAAGGGGCTTGTCGAAGTCCAATTAGGGGTGCGTTGCGCCCAAGACCCCGCTGCGTGGGCATAATCCACCCCCGCTTGCACGTACCAGCCATCCTTGGCTGCCTCTAAGGGCAAGCAACTAAAAAGAGCCCCCAAACCCAGCATCTGATAAACTATTCTTTTAAACAAGCAAACCCCTTATTGTATGAAATAAAATATATTTTAGCAAAATTTAGCCCCATCGACTCCACTTTTAGACCCTTAAGCCCATTTTAAGACTCCATTTAAGGCTTATTTTGCCCCCCCTCAAGTTTGCTGACCCGATCCTCTAACTCTTGCAGTTTATGCTCGCAGTTTTCTAACCGGGCACTTGTCAAGCCCGCCATCCCTTGTTTGGGTGCTTCTGCGCTTGGTGCTTGAAACTTTTCTAGGGGGCTAGGCGTGCTTTCTTCCTTGCCCTTAAGTAAGCTAAGCCCCACGCCCCCACCCAGCACGCCCAGCACAATGTAAAGGCTCATGGTGGGGCTGATGTCCACGCCCACACCAAAGAGATGTTTAGTGGCGACCAAAATGAGCTTTAAGCTAATGAACGCCAACACCACAATCACACTTTTTTCTAAATAGATCAAATGCTCCTTTAACACCTCAAGCACAAAATACAGACTTCTAAGCCCTAAAATGGCAAACATCATCGCGCTGTAGATGATTAAGGGCTCTTTACTCACGGCAATCACGGCCGGCACGCTGTCAAAGGCAAACATGACATCGCTCAGCTCAATCACCGCTAGGCATAAAAATAAGGGCGTGGCGATGATTTTGGCCTTAGCAAAGGCGCTTTGGTGGTGTAGCGCGCTTGCCTCTTGCCCCTCTAAGTTGCGCTCTAGGGTGCTTAATTGCTCTTTTTTGATGAAAAAATCATGCCCAACTAATTTAGGGTAGACGGGGAAAAATTTATACACCAAGCGGTAGGCTAAATGTTTGGAGTAGTCCTCCTCGCCCGTATCCTCTTCTTTCTCTTGGTTTTTCACCATCACCACACAGCTATAGCCCACCAGCAAGCCAAAGACAATTTCCACATAGGCGGATAAATGCATAAGGCCGCTGCCCACCAGCACAAAGATGAGCCTAAAGACAATTGCCCCGATGATGCCATAGTACAGCACGCGGTGGCGGTAAATCTCGGGCACTTTAAACCACGCAAAAATCGCCATCATGACAAAGAGATTATCTACGGACAGGGCTTTTTCTAACACATACCCCGTTAAAAAGAGCGACACGCTCACCGCACCGTCATGCCAGTATAAATAGAGGGCAAAGAGCAGGGCCGTGCCCACCCAAAAAAGCGACCAACCTATGGCACTTTTAAGCCCCATCACCTGATCGTGGCTGTGCGCTTTAAAGTCGATGAAAAGGGCTAGAGCCATAAAAAGCAAGAAAACGATTAAATCAAGTCCCATTCATGCTCCCTGTGCGTCTAAAAAGGCGTGGTCGCTAAAGCTGTTGGCATGCAGGTTGCAAAAGGCGTTTTTAAGCGAAGTGAAAAGCGTGGGGTTAGTGCGCTCCATCTCTCTTAAAAAGTTCTTAGTTGCGAGCCTGGCGATGGGGGGTTTGTCCGAGTCGGGTTGTTTGGTAGGGCAGTTGCAATCGGGGGCGGTGGGGATGTTTTGGGATTTCACAAAGTCGATGCTTTGGCGCTCTCTGATGTGGATGAGCGGACGGATCACAAATAACCCATTTTCTGCCTTGTAAATGGGGGGCATGCTGCGTAAGCTCCCATTGTAAGTAAAGTTCATAAAAAAGCTTTCTACGGCATCGTCTAGGTGGTGGGCGATGGCGAGTTTATTAAAGCCATTTTCTAAAGCATAGTTGTAAAGCACGCCGCGGCGCATGCGCGAGCAGAAACTGCAATAGGAGCTTTGCTCCCGGCGCTTTTCTCTAATGGTTTTAGCGATGTTGGTGTGTAAAATCTCATGGGGGATATTTTGCTCTTGGCACAGCTTGGTGAGCCACGCCAAATCTTCATTGAGCCCATAGTGCACGGTGGCGGCCTTAAAGCTGAAACTAAAGGGAGCGTGTGCTTGCATGCGCGCCAAAATGCACGAGAGCAGGATCGAATCCTTGCCCCCACTTAAGCCCACTAAAACCTTATCACCCTCACCGATGAGATGGTAAGCGGCGTTTGTGCGCCCCACGATATTTAAGATTTTTTTACTGATTTCATACATGTCTGTCCCTAGCAATGGTTTGCACCGCAAAATATGGGGCAAGAAAGGGGCATTATAGCACAAAACGACACACTTACCCCCATTTGTGGCCTTGCCAAAAGTTCTAATTAATGAAATTATGCTTTAATAGTTGGGTTTAATGCTTAGTTTATCTTGGTTAATGGGAGTTACCGGTGGGCGTAGAAGATGTCGCCGAGCATCCTTACTTCGGGGTGTTTGTCTTATTGGTCTTTAGTTTTTTTGTCTTTAATTGGACCTTGCGGATACAGCGATTCATTAGCCGCAAGTTGGCGCGCAAGCAAAACGAGAAGTTGAAACTCGCCGCCTACGAGTGCGGCCCGTTGAGCCTCAAGCAGCAAAACCGCTTGAGCCACCAGTTTTATGCGATGGCGGTCTTGTTTATTCTCTTCGATGTGGAGATCGTCTTTATGTTCCCTTGGGCGTTGGACTTTAAAGAGTTGGGCCTTTGGGGCTTTTTTGAAATGCTAAGTTTTATCGGCTTGTTGGTTGTGGGCTTTGTTTATGCCCTAAAGAAAGGAGCGTTAGAATGGCACAGCATGCAGTGAGTTATCTAAAAAATGGGGGGCTACCCATCGCCCTAACAACTCTAGATCGCCTTTTAAACTGGGGGCGCAGCAACTCGCTTTGGCCCCTCACCTACGGGCTGGCGTGCTGTGCGATTGAGATGATGGCGACCGGGGGCTCGCGCTTTGACTTCGATCGCTTTGGCACGATCTTTAGGGCTTCGCCTAGACAATCCGATGTGATGATCATCGCGGGCACCCTCACCAAAAAGCACGCCGAATTTACAAGAAGGCTTTACGATCAAATGCCCGAACCTAAATGGGTGATCTCGATGGGATCGTGCGCAAACACAGGCGGGATGTTTAACACTTACGCCACGGTGCAAGGGGTGGATCGGGTGATCCCTGTGGATATTTACCTGCCCGGGTGCGCGCCCCGCCCTGAAACCTTGCAATACGCCTTAATGGTCTTACAAGATAAAATCCGCCGCCAAAAAGCCCTGCCCGAAAACAACCAAAAACGCTTGATCTAAAGGCTTAACTCATGGTTAGAAAGCAACGCCCTAATGCCAATGTCCAAAAGCAAGTCCATTACTCCGATCGCTTTTATGTCGTGCCCGCCACGCCCAAAACACCCATCATCGGCTCGCCCTATGAGGTGATTTACAACCATTTAAGCTATTACCACAAGGTGCTCGATTGCTTTATAGAGATAGACACGGCGGTGTTTGTCATAGAAGTGCAAGAAGTGGCACAGGTCGCTGAAAGGTTAAAAAATTTGGGCTATGAAACTTTAAGCGAAATGAGCGCGATCGACTTTTTGGAAAAGCGCAAAGAGTTTGAGCTGTTCTACCAATTCTTATCCTACCTGCCCGGGTATGCCAACAAGCGCCGGGTGCGCCTAAAAGCCACACTCAAACAAGAGGAGCGCGCGCCCACACTGAGCCATCTTTTTAGATCCGCCCTGTGGAGCGAGAGAGAAGCTTACGACATGTTTGGGATTGTCTTTGAAAACCACCCACACTTAAAGCGCATTTTAATGCCCGATGATTGGGTGGGTTACCCGCTCTTAAAATCCTACCCACTTAAAGGCGATGAACACGCCGCGTGGTATGAAGTGGATAAGATTTTTGGCAAAGAGTATCGAGAAATCATAGGTCCCGAGCAAAGGGACAGCGCCAGAGTCGACGACAAAGACACCTTTAACTTCTCCAAAGTTGGGCATGAGCAAGATAAGGATAAGGGTCTGCCCGCCACCGACAACCCACAAAAATACACTTTCCAAAAGTCCCTTTTTGTCAAAGATTTACACGACAAAGACCCTACAGAACTCAAAGAGCGACCCTAATGGCACAGATTTTTACCAAACTCAAACCGCAATTTGAAAATGTCCTTTTTGAAAGGGACGATCACAAAATGGTGATCAACTTTGGTCCCCAACACCCTTCTTCACACGGGCAGTTGCGCCTAATTTTAGAGCTCGATGGAGAGAAGATCACCAAAGCCACGCCTGAGATCGGCTATTTGCACCGCGGCTGTGAAAAGCTGGGCGAGAACATGACCTATAACGAATACATGCCCACCACAGATCGCCTTGACTACACTTCTTCTACGAGCAACAACTACGCCTTCGCCCACGCGGTGGAGACCTTGCTAGGTGTACCAATCCCTAGACGCGCGCAGGTGATCCGCACGCTTTTGTTGGAATTAAACCGTGTGATCTCCCATGTCTTTTTCTTGAGCGTGCATGCGCTGGATGTGGGCGCGATGTCGGTGTTTTTATACTGCTTTAAAACCCGTGAATACGGGCTAGATTTGATGGAGGATTATTGCGGCGCAAGGCTCACCCACAACGCGATTCGAATCGGCGGCGTGCCGTTAGATTTACCGCCCAACTGGCTAGAGGGCTTAAAAGCGTTCATGAAAGAGGTGCGCGAGATGCATAAGCTCGTTAGTGGGCTGCTAGATAGCAACCGCATTTGGAAAGCCCGCCTAGAAAATGTCGGCACGATCAGCCAAGAGCAAGCCAAATCGTGGGGAGCTAGTGGGATCATGTTAAGAGGCACGGGCATCGCCTATGATGTCCGCAAGGAAGAGCCTTATGAGCTTTATCCTGAGTTAGATTTTGACATTCCCGTAGGCAATTATGGAGACAGCTACGATCGCTACCAGCTTTACATGCTAGAAATTCTAGAGTCTTTACGCATTTTAGAGCAGCTCATCCCCATGTACGCCCCCACAGAGCCGCAAATCATGGCACATGCCCCGCAGTATTTTAGCGCGCCTAAAGAGGACATCATGACCCAAAATTACGCTTTGATGCAACATTTCGTGTTGGTAACTCAGGGCATGCGCCCACCTAGAGGCGAGGTGTACGCGCCCACAGAGTCGCCTAAAGGGGAGCTTGGCTTTTTCATCCACTCAGAGGGCGAGCCCTACCCTTACCGCTTAAAAATCCGTGCGCCCAGCTTTTTCCATATAGGCTCGATGCAAGATATTTTAGTGGGGCAGTATTTAGCGGACGCGGTTACCGTCATTGGCTCAAGCAATGCGGTTTTTGGAGAGGTGGATCGATGAGGCGCTTTGATCTACGCCCTTTAAAAGAAAACGAGGCGGTGCTCAAACGCATGGGCGAGATCTTAGATCGCAGTGTGAGCGCGGGAGAGGTGGTGATTTTTATGTTTGAGGTGGTGGATTTTGACATTGTGGAGCAGAGCGCAGAGGCGATCAAAGAGAGGGGAGATATTTTGATGAACTCTTTGCGTTTTAATCGGGTGGATTGGACTTTAGTGGTGAAAAAGGCAAGCGCATGCCAAGCATAGAAATAGACGGGCAAAAGGTCGAGTTTAGCGAAGGGCAGACCATTTTAGAAGCGGCACGCAGTGCGGGCGTGTATATCCCGGCTATCTGTTATCTAAGCGGGTGTGCGCCCACGGTGGCGTGCAAAATGTGTATGGTCGAGGTGGAGGGCAAGAGGGTGTATGCGTGCAACACCAAGCCCAAAGCCAACACCAAAGTCGCCACAATGACTCCCGCTTTAGTGGCTGAACGCCAAATGATCATGCAAACCTACGATGTCAATCACCCCCTAGAGTGTGGCGTGTGCGATAAAAGCGGCGAGTGCGAGTTGCAAGACATGACGCATAGGACCTTAGTCGATCGCCAGCCCTTTAGTGTGCGCGACAATCTCAAGCCCTTTGCCTTTTGGGCACAAGCCTCCTACGACCCGAATTTATGCATCATGTGCGAGCGCTGTGTGACCACCTGCAGCGACAACATTGGCGATAGCAATTTAAAGGCAAGCAAGGCGGCTTTACACGCCCCGGACAAATTCAAAGAGAGCATGCCCAAAGACCCTTTTAGCGTGTGGAGTCGCAAACAAAAGGGCATGATCGCCTTTGTGGGCGCAACGCCTTGTTTTGATTGTGGAGAGTGCATCGCCGTTTGCCCGGTGGGGGCGATTGTCTATAAAGATTTTAGCTATAAAGCCAATGCGTGGGAGCTAAAACACATCGATTCGACTTGCATGCACTGCGCGGCCGGGTGCTTGATCGACTATGAAGTGCGCCATTTTGACACTTTGGGCGAAGAGCAGCGCATTTTTAGAGTCGGCAACGACTTTTACCACAACCCCATCTGCGGGGCGGGGCGCTTTGCCTTTGATTTAAAAGCATCTAAAAAGGGCAGCAGCAACATCGAGCAAGCCGTGCAAAAGCTCAAAGAGGCAAAGGCGGTGTATGTCGGGGGGGATATGACCAATGAAGAGGCTTATTTGCTCGAGCAAATGCGTCGCATTTGTGGCTTTAGTCTACACAATGATAAACTTTACGCCTACCAAGAGTTTTTAAAGACTTTTAGCCCCACGCCCCACGACTTAAAAGATTTAAAAAGCTCTAGCTGTGTGCTCTCTTTAGGCTCTAGACTAAAAAATGAAAACCCCCTACTTAAATACGCCCTAGCCAATGCTTTAAAGGTGAATAAGGGCACAAGTTTGATCTACGCCCACCCCCTAGAAGACATGGCAATAGAGAAAATGAGCCGTAGCGTGGTGCCCGTGTACCACGCTGTGGGGGCGGAAGAGATCCTTTTAGGGGCGTTTCTCATGGCTTTGGGCGTGAATAGCCCCAGTTTAGAGAGTTTAAAAGCGAGTGCCCTTATTGAGCCTAAGCCCGAGCCTACAGAGCCCACAGAAAACGCTGAGAACACAGAGGGCGAGGCTAAAGCAGAGGCACAAAAAGCCGAGCAAAAGCCCCCTGTCTATGCCATGCTTGAAAACGCTAAGTTAGACAGCCCCACCTTTGAGAAAATCAAGGCCTTGCTAGAGAAAGCCCCAAGTGTGGCTCTTTTGATCGGGCCTGAAATTTACACCCACCCCAAAGCGCGCAACATCGCCTTAATGTTGCAAGAGGCAAGCCAGTTAGAGAAACTCAAAATCTTTTTAATCCCCCCCACAAGCAACGCGCTGGGTATTGTGTCGCTTTGCACCTTAGAAAAAGACAGCCACGCTGGCCCTAGTGTGGGGGTGCGTGCCAAAGGGGATTTTGTGCTTGATAGCGATTGTGTGGATATAAACGGAGTGGCGCAAAATGCGGTGGATTTTATTTTACCCAGTTTTAGCCAAATGGAGGCGACCATGACCAATTTAGAGGGACGGGTGTTGCCCCTACGCCCGGCTTTGTCTTATGAGGGGCTAGATTTTGCCGACATCGCGCAGCACTTTGGCTTTTATGGCGAAACTTTAGCCGAATACACCCACGAATTGCCCCAAGAAAAGGGCTTTTTAGGCGTAGCCTATGACGATTTGACAAATTTTTACGCCAATGACAAGAGCAACCACAGGGGCTACAAACTTAAAAGCACGCCTAGCACGCCACAAGAGGCAAGCCAACCTATTAGCCCCCTAGAGAATGTCAGCGGATTCAACGCCTATTTGCAATTTGCTGAGACGCAGTTCAACACCCACACCCTAAAGAGCCAAAACCTACAACTCAAAGAGGGCATTTACACTTCTAAGGCACATTTAGAGAGTTTGGGGCTAGAAGAGGGCACACTCATTAGCCTAAGAAGAGAGGGGCACACACTCACGGGCAAAATTTACATCGATCACAGCCTAAAAAGCAGCGTGTTTATGGTGAGCCCTAGCCTAGATACTAGCGGGGTGTTTAGCGCTCCCTTTGAAACCTTAGAATGGGAGCGTGCATGAGTGCCGAGATTGTAGAAACTCTCATTAAAATCCTTGTAGTGATCTTAGTCTTTTCTGGGCTAGGGGCGTTTGGGACTTATTTGGAACGCAAAGTCTTAGCCTATTTTCAAAGGCGTTTAGGCCCCACTTATGTCGGCCCCTTTGGCTTGTTGCAAGTGATCGCCGATGCGATCAAGCTTTTCACTAAAGAAGACATCATCCCACAGCACGCCAACCGCTTGATTTTCTCTATCGCTCCTGTCATCGCGATGGTGAGTGCGTTTGTGAGCATGGCACCTATCCCTTTCTTTGGCGATTTTCAAATCTTCGGGCACACAATCAAGCCCATCATCTCGGACATCAATGTTGGGTTATTGTTCTTTTTGGCGGTGGGCTCGGCGAGCATTTACGCCCCCCTTTTAGCCGGGCTCGCCTCTAATAGCAAGTATTCTTTAATCGGGGCGGCAAGAGCGACCATTCAGCTCTTAAGCTTTGAGGTGGTGAGCACCTTAACGATTTTAGCCCCCATTATGGTGGTGGGCTCTTTGTCTTTGGTAGAAATCAACCACTACCAAGAGGGCGGGATGTTGCACTGGCTTGTCTTCAAGCAGCCCTTAGCGTTCTTTTTGTTCTTGATCTCTAGCTACGCAGAGTTGAACCGCACGCCCTTTGACTTGCTCGAGCACGAAGCCGAGATTGTGGCCGGCTTTTGCACGGAGTATAGCGGTTTGCGTTGGGGCATGTTTTTCTTAGCCGAATACGCCCACTTGTTCGCCTTTTGTTTTGTCATCTCCTTAATTTTCTTTGGAGGCTACAACGCATGGGGCTTTATCCCGGGCGGCATTGCGATTTTAATTAAAGTGTGTTTCTTTGTGTTCTTGTCCATGTGGGCGCGCGCGACCTTTCCCCATGTCCGCCCCGATCAACTCATGCGCATGTGCTGGAAAATCATGCTCCCTTTAGCCCTAGTCAATATCCTAGCCACCGGGCTTATCATCTTAATTTAGGAGGAGTGCATGGGCAAACAAACCTATAAATGGCTAGACCCTAAAAAGCCAAGCCCCAAACTTTTAGACACGCTCAAAACGAGCTTTGGGCTAGAGCTGTTTAAAGGCTTGGGGCTGACCATTAAAGAGTTTTTTAGTAAAGAGGTTACGATGCATTATCCTATGGAGGTGTTGCCCTTAAGCCCTAGATATAGAGCCGTGCACCACTTGCAAAGGCTTTTGGAGTCGGGCAATGAGCGCTGTATCGGGTGTGGGCTGTGTGAAAAGATTTGCACGAGTAATTGTATCCGTATCATCACGCACAAAGCAGAGGACGAGCGCAAATACATCGACAGCTACACCATTAACTTAGGGCGGTGCATTTATTGCGGGCTGTGTGCCGAGGTGTGCCCCGAGCTTGCCATTGTGATGGGACAGCGCTTTGAAAACAGCAGCGTGCAGCGCTCCCAATTTGGCGGCAAGGCGGAGTTTTTAACAGATGTGCAGAGTGCTAAAGATCACACCCACAAAGAGTTTGCCGGCTTTGGCGCGCCCAGCGACAACGCCAGCGATCGCCTGCAACAAACCCCCCTAGATTACGCCCTAAAAGACGAGAAAGAAGAAGGGAAAGAAGAGGGCAAAACAGAGGGGGCTAAAGAAACAAAAGAAGCCAAAGAGACAAAAGAGGTGAAGGAGGGGGCTAAAGGGGAGACTAAAGAAGCGCAAGAGAAACAAGAGAAGGAGGGCAGCCATGCTTGAAACCATCGCCTTTTATGTCTTTGCTGCCCTAACTTTAGGCATGGCGTTTGTGGTTGTCACCACCACGAACATTTTATATGCCATGACTTCCCTAGCCGCGGCGATGGTTTTTGTGTCTGCCTTTTTCTTTCTCTTAGATGCCGAGTTTTTGGGCGTGGTGCAAGTTTTGGTCTATGTGGGCGCAGTGGTGGTCATGTATGCCTTTGGCATGCTCTTTTTAAATGCGTCTGAAGAGGTGCAAGAGCGCAAACACGCCCCCAAAATCCCCGCCCTCCTAGCCATTGCCTTAGCCGTGGTGTTGGTGGCTCTCTTAGGCGCACCCTTTATCGCCCATTACGCCCACAATTTGCAAGAGAGTTTAGATCCCGATTTAGACACTTCCAACACGAGGCTCATAGGCTTTGTACTCTTTACAAAATACCTGGTCGCCTTTGAAGTGGGGGCGTTCATGCTCTTGGTCGCCCTGGTCGGGGCAATGGCAAGTGCCCTTAAAAAAAGCCCTACAAAGGAAAATTGATGGTTACCCTAGCACATTATCTGGTCTTTGCAGCTCTGCTCTTTAGCGTGGGGCTCTTTGGCATTTTGCGGCGCAAGAACATTTTAATGCTCTTTTTCTCCACAGAAATCATGCTCAATGCCATCAATGTCGCCTTTGTGGCGATCGCCCACTCTTTAAAAAACATTGACGGGCAGGTGTTCGCCTTGTTTATGATCGCCGTGGCGGCAGCTGAAGTGGCGGTGGGGCTAGGGCTTGTGATTTTGTGGCATAGAAAACACAAAAGCCTAGACATCGACACCCTAGCACACATGAGGGGCTAGTATGCAAGCTGGCATGTGTGCGTCTGTGGTGTTGGAGGCGGTGTTGTTGTTGCCCTTGCTAGGAGCTCTTTATGCGGGCTGTTTTGGCACTTGCCCGAAGAGCTTGCAAGTGGGGGTAGTCAATTCTAGCCTACTTGGCTTATCTTTTTTGGGGGCGTTGTATTTATTGAATTTGAGCCTACACGGCCAAAGTGTGCAGGCGGTGCTCTTTGATTGGATGGCACTTGGGGGCTTTAGTGTCAAGTTTTCTTTTGGACTGGACTCCATCAGTGCCGTTATGATTGTGGTCGTTACGCTCGTGTCTTTTTTGGTGCATGTGTACTCTATCGGGTATATGCACCACGACAAAGGCTATAACCGCTACTTTAGCTATCTGTCCGGCTTTGTCTTTTCCATGCTCGTGTTGGTGCTTAGCGATAATTTCTTAGGGCTGTTTGTGGGCTGGGAGGGCGTGGGGCTTTGCTCTTACTTACTCATTGGTTTTTGGTATCAAAAGACAAGTGCCAACAACGCCTCCATTGAGGCCTTTGTGATGAATCGCATCGCGGATTTAGGCATGCTCATGGGGATTTTGCTGGTGCAATGGACCTTTGGCTCGGTGCAATACTCCGTGATTTTTGCCAACATTGCCAACGCTGACCCCCACATTCTCTTTTATATCGGGCTCTTGCTCTTTGTGGGGGCGGTGGGTAAGAGCGCACAATTCCCCTTACACACTTGGCTGGCAAATGCCATGGAAGGGCCCACGCCCGTGTCTGCTTTAATCCACGCCGCCACTATGGTTACCGCCGGGGTGTATTTGGTGATTAGAGCGCACCCTTTGTATAGCGCACTGCCTGAGTTGGGTTACGCCGTTGCGTGCCTCGGAGCATTTGTGGCGTTGTTTGGCGCAAGCATGGCATTGGTGAATAAAGATTTAAAGCGGGTGGTGGCGTATTCTACCCTCTCACAGCTGGGCTACATGTTCGTGGGCGCAGGGCTTGGGGCGTATTGGATCGCGCTGTTTCACCTTTTCACCCACGCCTTTTTTAAAGCCCTGTTGTTCTTGGGGGCAGGTAATGTCATGCACGCCATGCACGATGGGCTAGACATTAGCAAAATGGGCGGGTTGTATAAGCCCATGAAAACCACGGCGATTTTAATGGGACTCGCATCCTTAGCCCTTTGTGGGCTCTACCCTTTTGCCGGCTTTTTCTCTAAGGATAAAATCCTAGAAGTTGCCTTTGCCACAGGCCACCATGGGCTCTTCTTGGCTCTACTCATTGGGGCGCTTTTTACGGCATTTTACAGCTTTCGGCTCTTAATGCTCGTGTTCTTTGCTCCCAAAGTGCATGCGATCGAGCACCCCCACGAAGCCCCTAGCTTTATGCTTGTAGCGATGCTGCCCTTAGCCATTTTAGCCGTAGTGGCAGGCTTTTTTGAGCATGGGTTTTTTGCCTTCGTGTCTCAGGCGATTAGCGTGCCCTCTTTTGCCGATTACCCCGTGCCTAAATTGCTTTTATTGGCCCTCACGACTATCGGAGTCTTGCTCTCCATTGCCTACGCTGTGTTCAAATACAAAAAGGGCTTTGCCAACAAAGAGGGTGGGTTTTTCTACCGCTTGCTCTTAAACCAATACTATATCCCCGCTCTATACAGCAGCATTTCTCGGGCGTTTTTGAACCTTGCCTTTTGGATATGGCGTAAAATTGAGGTGCGCACACTCGATGTCTTTGTAGATACCATCGCTAAAATCCCCACGCTCATTGGGCAAATGCTAAGCCCCTTACAAAGCGGGAATTTGAGCAGCGCATTGAGATTGATGGCTTTTGGGGTGGTGGCGATCATCCTTGTAGCAATGTTAAGTTTTTGGAGTTAATATGGACGCACTGTTGCCCCACCACTTTTTGAGCGTGCTGATCTTTTTCCCGCTTGTGGCGTGTTTGCCCCTCTTTGGCTTAAGTGAAAAGCACGCAAAACCCTATGGGGTTTTTGTAACCGCCCTTGAGCTTGCCCTTGTCGTGGGGCTGTGGGTGCTGTTTGACAAGGACACGGGGGTGATGCAATTTGAAGAGTTTGTCGACCTTGTCAAACAAGTGGGCATTAACTACCATGTGGGCGTGGATGGGATTTCTTTAACTCTACTCATTTTAACCGCTTTCATTTTATTCCTGCTCGCCATTTATGTCAGTAAGCACATTAAAGACATGCTCATTTGTATCTTGCTCTTAGAGGGGATTTTAATGGGGGTTTTTGTCTCCCTTAACCTCATTTTCTTTTATGTCTTTTGGGAGGTGTCGCTCTTGCCCGTGCTCTACATGATCGGGCGTTATGGCGTGGGGCCCAAAGTCTACTCAGGGCTTAAATTTTTCCTTTACACCTTTTTAGCCTCGCTTTTCATGCTCTTAGCTATTTTATACTATGCCCATGCGTGCAGCCTTGCCCTAGACACCCCCTTTAATTTTGACCTAGAAACCTTCAACAATGTGGTCTTACCTGCCCAAACCCGCCTGTGGGTTTTCATCGCCTTTTTTGTCGGCATTGCGGTGAAAATCCCCATTTTCCCCTTCCACAATTGGCTACCCCATGCCTATGGCAACGCCCCCGTGGTCGGTTCAGCGGTGCTCTCTGCCCTGCTTTTAAAAATGGGGACTTATGGCATGGTGCGCTTTTTGCTGCCTTTGTTCCCTAATGTGGTGCTGCACTACTTTTTGCCCTTAAGCGTGTTGGCCCTTTTAATGGTAGTCTATGGTGGTCTATTGGCAAGCGCACAAAAAGAGATGAAAAGATTGATCGCTTATAGCTCCATGTCGCATATGGGCGTGGCGGTGTTGGGGCTGTATGCGCTCAATGTGGAGGGCGTGGGCGGCGCGGTCTTTACGATGTTCTCGCATGGCCTAGTCAGTGCTGGACTGTTTATTTTGGTGGGGATTTTATTTGATCGATACAACTCTAGTAAAATAGTCGCCTTTAGGGGTGTGGCGCATTTGATGCCAAGCTATGCGGCGTTTTTTATGGTGCTCTTGTTGGCTAATGTCGGCATGCCTCTTACAAGTGGCTTTGTGGGCGAGTTTTTAAGCCTGCTGGGCTTTTTTAAAGCCTCTCCCATCATGGCGTTTTTGGCCGGAACTACGATCATCCTCTCTGCCATTTATATGTTAGTGCTGTATAAAAAGGTGTTCTATGGCACAGAGCCTTCAGGCCACTATGCGCTCAAAAAAGCTAAAGCCCTAAGCCCCTTAACTTGCAGTGAAAAAAGTGTCTTAGCTCTACTTGTGGCAGCGATTCTATTTTTAGGGATTTACCCCAAACCCCTTTTATCACCTATTGAACAAAGCGTGCAAGTGCTCTTAGAAAGCCTACAAGGGCGCATCAATGCCTAAGGAAGAACAATGAATCCCTTGATCTCATCTCTCATGCCCGAGTTGGACTTGCAAGTGTTAATGCCCCTATTTATGTGTGTGGGGGGCGGGATTTTCTTACTGCTCTTGGATTTGAAGGGCTTTTATAAACCTTTGAGCGTGGCACTTGCCGGGCTGGTCTTGGCCTTTAATGTGCTGTGGATTGCCTTTTACAACCCCCCCACCGATGGCGTAGGCGATTTTTTGACCGATGGCGCGTCTTTGAGCGGACAGCTTTTCATCGCTTTTGCAAGCCTGCTTTTGCTGCTCTTGGCTTTAAGTAAAGAGAAATTTAGCGAGTTTGAAACCCCTGAGTTTTACCCCCTATATCTCTTCATGGTCGGAGGGTTCATCCTCATGGTGTCTACCGACCATTTATTATTGATCTTGCTCGGCTTAGAGAGCGCATCTTTAGCCATGTGTGTGCTGATGGCGCTGAGTTACAAAAGCACCGGCATAGAGGCGGCGATCAAATACTTTGCCATGAGTGTGTTGGCCGGGGTATTTTTTGTGCTTGGTGTAGCGATTTTATATCTACTTACGGGGCATTTGGATTTAAGCAGCGTGGGCGATGGACTAAGGAGCGCATCTTTCCACCACGAGCCCAAAGCTCTGCCCTTGTTCTTTGTCGCTTTGGCGTGTATGCTGGGCGCGATCGGCTTTAAGGTGTCCTTAGTGCCCTTCCACACTTGGATGCCCGACATTTACGAGGGCAACAACCCCGTTTTTGCCGGCTTCATCTCCATTGTACCCAAAATGGCGGGGCTGGTGGTGCTCTTGCGCGTGCTTTACGCCTTCTTAAACACCGAGTCCTTTGTCATTGAAAACCTTTACACCGTCTTGATTGCAATCACAATCACGATCCCCAATGCCATGGCGCTCTTGCAAAAAGATGTCAAGCGTATGATGGCTTACAGCTCGATCTCGCATACGGGTTTTGCCTTAGCGTGTGTGCTTAATGGGGCGGGGGCGTTGTTTGGCTACTGGCTCTTGTTTTTAATCACCAACATTGGGGCGTTTGCGATCTTGTGGATGGTAACCAACCAACAAGATGCCCAACAAAACAACTACACCTACCCCTATGAGCGTTTTAATGGATTGATCCAAACCAAGCCCCTTTTAGCGATTTTAAGCGCGATTTTCCTATGCTCTTTAGCAGGTATCCCGCCTTTTTCTATGTTTTGGGGCAAGCTCATGGTGTTGGAGCAGGTGATTAGTCAACACCAAGTGTTCTTGCCCATTGTGATGGTCGTTAATAGTGCGGTGAGCGCGGTGTATTATCTGCGCTTGCTTGTGGCGATGTTCTTTAAAACCCCCACCGCCACCCCCAAGTGCCACAAACGCCACCCCTACCCTGTATAGCGTCAGCACCGCGATGGCGTTTTTATGCGTGTTCTCCGTCTTTGTGTTGCGCTTTTATTTAAACTCCAGTCAAGCTTGATGTTACGCCTATTTGCCCTGTTTTGTGCCTTTTTGCCCTTTTTACACGCCCTAAATTTGAGCGTTACCAAGGGGCGGGAGAGGGATGCCAACTTTGCCACTCTAACGCTCACCCACGAAAAACCCTTTGCATGTGTTTACGAAACCTACCCCGCTCAAGAGGTTATTTGCACGATCAACTCCACCCCAAAAATAGGTTTTATGCCCTTTGACACGGAGTTTTTCGAGGTGTCCTACACCATGCAAAATTTTATTTTCCATTTACACATCAAGCCCAAATTCCAAGAGGCTCTGTTTGCCATCCCCTACGACTACAAGCAGCACATCCCCATCCAAAAACTCAAGCTCAGCACCTCTAAGGTGTGGCAGATTGTGGGCTTTCATAAAAAAATCCCCTTTCTAACCCCCAAAGACCCTAACGCGCCCAGCAATGTGGGGCTGAACTTCCCCATCCTCATAGAGGGGGCACAAACGCCCCTCATCCAAGAGCTCGATGCGGACAACAAACCCCTAACCTACACCAAGGGGCAGGATCTAGAAGAGTATTTGGCCTTAAAGGAGCTCATTAAAAATGGCTACTACTTAGAGGCGTTAGAGGCCGTTGCGCGCATTCTTAGGCTCTATCCTACGACCATTTTTAAAAAAGACTTGTATTTTTACGAGATTGTCGCCCTAAGCAAGCTCAAAAAAAGACAAGAACTCACGATCCAAGTCGCTTCGCAGTGGCTTAAACTCTACCCCTCAGACCCCCAGGTCCCCTATGTGCTGTATATGTTGGGCAACACCTACAGCCAAATCAACTACACCGTCCAAGCCGCAGAGCACTATAACCGCATTGTGGATGAATACCCCAACAACCGCTACGCCGCACTTGCCCAAATGCATTTAGCCGAGCAAGCAGCCAATGGAGGGGATCGCTCCAGTGCACTCACGCTGTTTCAAAAAGCCTACAGCGCGGCTAAGGACATAGACAGCGCGAGCCAAATCGCCTTCAACTGGGGGCTGTTTGACCTCAACAATGGGGGTAAGAACGCCACCTTGATTTTAAATAAGATCATCTATGGCAATCCCGAGTACTTCATGCGACATCCTGTCAAATCCTACGATTTGCTCATTGCCCTAAAAACCCATGCCTTCTTTGAACCGGCGATCAAGATCGCGACCTTGCTCTCCCACCAAGACAACGACAAAAATATCCAAGAAAAAGCCGCCTTTGAGCTAGGCTTTCTCTATGCCAAGAACAACCAACCCAACGAAGCCCACTTTGCCAATTTAGAGTATTTAGACAATTACACCAATGTGATCCACATCACTTTAGTGAAATCTAGAGACGAGCAGGTTCTCTTTGCCATGCACGGCGATTACACCGAAAAACTCAACCGCTACAACCGAGTGTTGAAAGACTACCCCAAGACCTCCAAAGAGTACCAAAAAGCCCTTGAGTATAAAGCCGAGTTGCTGCTCAGTCGCCGCTACTACTCCCAAGTTTTAAAGCTCAACCTGCCGCACAACTCTCCTGCCATGCAAGAAGCCTTATTGCAACAAGGGCACTTAGCGCTCAAAGAAGCCGATTGCAAGAGTTTTAACACCTACTTAGTGCGTATGGAAAAGATCGACCCCCACTCCTTTGACGATGAAGAACAGGTAGAGGCCTTCGACTGTCTATATGAAAACGCCCTTTATGACAAGGCAGGCATTTTCTCCACTGCAGCCCTCAAAGACAAGCCCGTCAATAAACTCCCCTGGCTCTACCGACAAGGACGTAATCTTTACGCCTTAAACGACTTTGCCAACTCACTGCTTGCAGCTAAGGACGCGTTGAAGTTAGCCAATCTTAAAAAACAGCCCAAGTACTACGACATCGCCTTCACCGTATTTTTAGATTATATGAAAACCAACAACCCACAAGAGGCCTTCAACGTCTATAACCGACTCCAAAAAGACTTTAAAGACGATGAGCGCATGATCGAGGTGTACGCCCTGCTTTTAGAGAGCGAGCAAAAGGGCAAGAACAACCCCACCACCCTAGAGCTCTACGCTAGGAATTTGATCGCCTTACAACAACACTATGAGAACAACAGCTACACCCCATACGCTGAGAATCAGCTCATCAGCGCTCTAAGCCGTGAGGGCAAAGTTGAAGAGGCGTTGAAACAAAGCGATGCCCTCCTGACCCTAAAGCTTGAGCCTAAAGAGCGCCAACGTGCCCTCTACAACAAGGCAACCTTACAGCGCCAACAGAACGACAAAGAGGGGGCTAAAAAGACTTTCCAAACTTGCGTGGCTATTAAAGAGTCTTCCGCGTGGAAAGATTTATGCCAACAAGCCCTAGATTTGTTTAAACCTTAGGACACTCCAATAGGCCACACCAAAACGCCCTGGGGCAGAAACCAGAGAAGTGCTCACAAAAAACCTAAAAACGATCTTCAAACGGGACAAACCTACCCCCTAACCCAAGCTTTTAAAGTGTAAGGCAAGCCATGCTAAAATGGCACTCTTTACATTTTTAAACCCATTTTTTCTTTGGAGCGTGTTTGTGGATTTGGTGGCAAGCGTAGATGATGACTTAGTTTTTATGGAGAGAGTGGTACTCTCAGCACTTTTAGGCAGCCAACAATTTGAGGACTTCGCCGCCCAGCTTAAGAGCAGCGATTTTTTTATCCCCGCCCATGGCACACTCTTTGAGTTTTGTAACCAGCTACACGCCGAGCAAAAGCCCATCGATGAGACTTTCTTAGCCAAAAAGGCACGAAACGACAAACAGGCTAGAGAGGCCTTAGCCTTAGTGATGGAAACCAGCCCCCTAGCCAATTTAGAAGCCTACATCCGTGCTATTAAAGAGGCTTCCATCAAGCGGCATTTAATGCGCCTGGCTTTGCAAATCCGTGAGCTGTGCCAACAAGACCGCCCCACCGCTGACATCCTAGATAACATCGAGCGCAACGTCTATCAAATCTCTTTAGACAATACACAGACGGGCTTTAAGGACATGCGTCGGGTGCTCACAGACACCCTAAAAGCCATCCAAGAGGCGAAGGCACGGGGCAATGAAAAGCTCATTGGGCTAGACACGGGGTTTTTAAAGTTAAATGAGCTTACAGGGGGGTTTTCTCCCGGTGATTTGATCATCATTGGGGCACGCCCAAGCATGGGCAAGACAAGTTTGGTGTTGAACTTTGCCAAAACCGCTTTAAACCACGAGCAGGGCGTGGCGATCTTTAGCATGGAAATGGGGGCGGAGCAACTCATGATGCGCATGCTCTCTTGTTACACAGAGTTGCACCTACACAACATCAAAATGGGCCATTTAGACGACAACCAATGGGAGGAATTGACCAAGCACGCCCAACAAATCTACGACAAACCCCTTTACATAGACGATGCAGGGCTTCTTAATATCCGCCAAGCCCGCTCCAAATTGCGTAAGCTCAAGCACGAACACCCCGAAATCGCCCTAGCCATCATCGACTATTTGCAGCTCATGGAGGGCGAGGGAGAGAATAGCCGCTACGAGCAAATCACTAAAATCAGCCGGGGGTTAAAGACTTTGGCTAGGGAGTTAAACATCCCTATCATCGCCCTATCTCAGCTCAGCCGCTTGCTAGAGAGTCGGGAGGACAAACGGCCGATTCTATCCGACCTGAAAGAGAGCGGCGCGATCGAGCAAGATGCCGACCAAGTGCTCTTTCTCTACCGCGATGCGGTGTATAAACACAGAGAACACAACGATCGCGTCGCGAAGTTGCGTAAAGAGGGTAAGGACGAGGAAGTCAAAAAGCTAGAGAAGCAATACAATGAGGCTCAGGAGGCACAGACAGACAAACGAGAGCAAGCCGAGATCATCTTAGCCAAAAACCGCAATGGGGGGATCGGCACTGTGAAGGTGCATTTTGACAAGATTTACACCCGCTTTAGCGACATCCCCAAAGAGGGCGAAGAGATACAAGGGGATCACACGCCCACCAACCTCAACATGGGGAGCGATATGCCAAGCAACCTTAGCATGCCAAACCCCCTTGGGGGCGACGACGATGAATATTACCCCTTCTGACCACTCCATCCCCTTGCTGCAAAGCCCCGCAGAAAAGGGGATTGCTCTAGCCTTTTTGTTCGCCTTGTGCGCCCTTTCTTTTTCCCTAAAGCACCACGAATACAAAGCCTTTTTAGGCAAAAAGCCCCTAGAGTTGCACGCTCAAGTGTTGTTGCAATATGCCAAAAACGGGCACTTCGTGTTGAAACTTAAAGACAGCCACAACAATAGCTTTTACACCACAAACAAAGAGAACATCAAGGACTTGACCCACCACTTTGTGCGCGCGTGGGGCAAAATGGGGCGGTGTTCTTTTTGGCAATTTTTAAGGGCGTGTTATTTTGCCACCTTTAAGCTCTCTTTAGAGAACAAGAGCGACCCCACCACCCCGTGGCGCAACTTCATCAACAAACAACACCAAAGCCCCCTTATGGCAAACTTCTACCGCACTTTATTTTTGGCCGACCCTTTGGATAAAAGTTTAAGGCAGCTGGTGGTGGGCTTTGGGGTGAGCCCTTTAATTGCCATCAGCGGGTTTCATTTGGGGATTTTAAGCGCGTTTTTCTTTTATCTTTTGAGTGTACCTTATCAATTCTTGCAACAACGCTATTTTCCTTATAGAAACCGCTATTTTGACTTAATGGCGGTGGTGCTAGGGCTTCTCTTTGGGTATTTGATTTTGCTGCATTTTCAGCCCGCTTTTTTACGAGCATATATCATGGCTCTTGTGGGCTTTGGCTTGGTCTATGGGGGGTTGGAGCTTGTGAGCTTTTGGATCTTGGGATTAAGCGCGCTCTTGTGCCTTGCCATGTTCCCTAATTTGGTGCGCTCAGCCGGGTTTTGGCTGTCTGTAAGTGGGGTGTTTTATATCTTTCTGTTCCTTAAGTACATGCCTAAAACGCCTGTGTGGCTCTACGCCCTGCTTTTTAATGCCAGCATTTTCACGTTAATGTTGCCCCTAGTGCATTTTTTCTTTACCCCCTTTGGGGCGACACAACTGATCGGCATTTTGCTCTCTTTTGTCTTTGTGGTGTTTTTCCCTTTAGTGTTAAGCCTACACGCCCTGCATTTAGGGGGACTATTAGACCCCTACTTGCTCCCCCTAGTGCATACACCCTTACATTTAAAAAGTTTTAGCACCCCCCCTTGGTTTTTATGCGTCTATGTGGGCTTGTCGCTTTTGGCCGTGCGCTTTCTTTGGGTATATGTCGCTTTAGGGGTGGCTAGTGGTGGGCTTTTGCTCTATCTGTTGATTTTGTAATTTTATGTTAGAATAGAGGCTTTTAAAGAGGTTTTTAATGTTAGAAAAGCTCAAGCTTTTAGGGTACTTGGTGGCGATCGAGCACACCATTTTTTCAGGCATGTTTATTTTAATCGCCCTTGTGGTGGCTTCTTTGCAAGCGCATTTAGGCCTTGTGGCGGGGCTACGAAACCTTTTGCTTTGCACCCTGGCCTTGCTCTTTGCCCGTAATTTTGCCATGGGCTTTAACCGCCTAGCCGATCGCAAATTCGACATTAAAAACGCCCGCACGCAAAACCGCCCCAGTGTGGACGGGCGTATCAGTGTGCCGACTATGCGGGCGTTTTGTGTGGCAAATGCCCTAGGCTTCGTGGGTGTGAGCTATCTTATCAACCCCCTAGCTTTTAAACTCTCTTGGCCCTTTTTGGCAATCTTGGCAGGTTACTCTTACATGAAACGCTTTAGCTATCTAGCCCACTTAGTTTTAGGCGTGTGCTTAGGGCTAGCCCCCATCGCGGGTGTGGTGGCAGTCCTTGGGGCGATTCCGCTTTGGAGTGTGTGGCTGGCTTTGGGGGTGGCGTTTTGGGTGGCGGGCTTTGACCTGCTTTATTCCTTGCAAGATATAGAGTTTGATCGCAAAGAGGGGCTTTACTCGGTGCCCGCCATCTTTGGCGCACAAGTTACACTGTGGGTGTCTAGAACATGCCACGCTTTAGCCGTGCTCTTTTGGGCTGGCTTTGTGGATAGCGCACAACTAGGGGGTGTGGCGTGGCTGGGCGTGGGGGTGTGTTTGGGGATTTTGATTTACGAACAATGGCTGGTGTTGAAGGATTTTAAAAATATCCCCAAAGCATTTTTTGTCACAAACGGGTATTTGGGGGTGGTGTTCTTGGGTTTTATCATCGTGGATAGAGGCTTGGCTTGGATTTAGAGGCATGCAAGCAAATTTGTGTGGCTAAAGGGTTTTTCACCCGGCTTGTGGCGGTGTCTTTGCCCCTAGAGTTTGCCCCCTTAAGCCCAGAGCACGAAAACGAGTATTTGCAACTAGGGCAGGGGGGGGGGGCTTTAGTGCCCCTGGGAAGTCTTTTATGGCAAAGATAGAGAGGACATCATTTTTAAAGCCCTAAGCGAGATTTACCAAAAACTAGAGCGCATTGAGCGGTATTTGCACGAGCAAGATAGGGTGTATGTAAACCTAGAGGGAGTGGGGATGATTGGCTTACTAGGGCATGGGATCTTGGGCGTGGCAGATGGGGGCTTTACTGAGGGCGGGCTGTATTACATGCGCACTAAATTGCCAAAAATTCCCTATAAAAGACTAGGCTTTGTGGCGAGAGCCTTTGCGCCTACACTGCTTAGTGTGGAGCGCATGCACGCAAGCGATATTAAAGATTGGGACAGCCACATCGCCCAAAGCGAATTGGAAAGTTTAAATGAAAGAAAGGCCGCGCATGGAATTGAGCTTTAACGAACTAATGTGGATTGTGGGGGGAGGGGTGGTTTTGGTGTTTATATGCCTAGTCGCTTACAGCCATTTAAAGGACAAAGAGTTTGCGAGCAAAACCAAGCAACTAGAAAAAGCCCTAGACACCATCAACCAAGAGATTTATAAAATCCGCAAGTGGATCCAAGAAAACGAAATACAAGCCGAGTTCAACGCATCCAACATCAGTGCCAATGTCAAAAACGAGGTTAATAACAACCTAAACACGAATTTAACCAATCTTTACACCCACCTACAAGAAATCCAAGACACCATGCACAAGGACAGGGACTATTTGGAGGAAAAGATCATCGTCTTAGAGAATAAATTTAAAGAGCTGGGGCATTTTACCCCGGGCAGCGATGACATTGACGAAAAACGGGTGATACAACTCTTTCAAGAGGGGCACAGCATCGACTCCATTGCGAAAGAACTCAGGATCAGCAAGGGGCAGATTGAATTTGTCTTAAAATTGGCGGATTTGCAATAGTGGCCCAGAGCAACACTCTATCCAAACTCTTTGGCAAGTTTGCAAGGTGCGCCTTCATCCCCCCCGTGCAAAGGTTGATCAACTCTGTCTATGTGCGCCTTTTTAAGATCGATTTAAGCGGCTTTGCCCCCCTTAAGACTTATCCCACGCTCAACGCCCTTTTTACAAGGGCCTTAGCCACCCCCCGCCCTATTGAGCCTAACCCTAGCACGCTCATCGCCCCTTGTGACAGCGTCATCACGGCGTGCGGAGCGGTGCAAGACAATTTAGCTTTGCAAATCAAGGGCATGAGTTATCGGGTCAATGAGTTGCTAGGCAAGGGCGAGGTGCTCGAAAATTACAGCTATGTCAATTTTTATTTATCGCCCAAGGATTACCATAGATTTCACGCCCCTTGTGATTTGCAGGTTACAGAGGTACGCCACTTTTGTGGGGAGCTCTTGCCCGTCAATACCCCTGCCTTAAAAAAACACCAAAAACTCTTTATCCGCAATGAACGGGTGGTGGTGGTGGCACAAGATCACCGGGGGAGATTTTATACTTTGTGGCGGTGGGGGCTTTGAATGTGGGGCAGATTGTGCTAAATTTTGACCCCTTAATACGCACCAATGCCAAAATCACACCAAAGCCGACCATTTACACCTACACCCCCCCCATCACGCTTAAAAAAGGGGAGGAATTAGGGCGGTTTGAAATGGGCTCTACCATTGTGCTCCTTGTGCCAAATGTGGTGTTAAACACCGCCATAGGGCAGAAGGTTTTATTCTCTACCCCCATAGGGCTTTTTAATGCCTAGCGTTAAAATCAAACAACTTTTAAAGGACTTAGACGCTCTCTTGGTGGCGCATTTTTACCAAAAAGACAGCATCGTAGAGCTTGCCGACATCACGGGCGATAGCTTAGAGCTGGCTAAAAGAGCAAGTGCGAGCCCTAAAAATTTAGTCGTCTTTTGTGGGGTGGGCTTCATGGGGGAGAGTTTAAAAATCCTAGCCCCCCAAAAGGAAGTCATCATGCCTAAACTGGCGTGTTGCTCTATGGCGCGCATGATCGAGGGGGCGGACTTTGACAAGAGCCTAGAAACCTTGCAAAGCTTGGGCATCAAAAAGGTGCTCCCCATCACCTACATTAATTCTAGTGCCCGCATTAAGGCAAAGGTGGGCAAGGCGGGGGGGGTTGTTTGCACGAGTGCCAACGCTTTTAAGATTTTTAAGCACGCTTTAGAGGCTAAACAAAAAATCTTTTTCTTGCCCGATCGCTGTTTGGGGCTGAATTTAGCCCGTATGCATGGGCTCAAAAGCGCGACTTTAGGCATGGATAGCCCAAGGGACATTAAAGAGGCTGAGGTCATTTGTTACAATGGTTTTTGTGCCGTGCATCAGCTTTTTAAGCCCAGCGACATCGCCTTTTTCCGCCAAAAATACCCCAACATTCTCATCGCCGTACACCCCGAATGCACCCCTGAAGTGGTCGCTTTAGCCGACTTTGTGGGCTCAACCAGCCAAATCATCAAGTTCGTGCAAGACTTGCCCCTAGAGCAAAAGGTCGCCGTGGGCACAGAAATCAACTTAGTCAAACGGCTACGCCCCCAAAACACCTTTGTGCTCTCTAGCAGTGTGCCCGAGTGCCCGAGCATGAACGAAACCACGCTAGAGGATTTGTTTAGCGTGTTGAAAGCCTATAAAAACCACAGCCCTTACAATAGGATTAGTGTAGAGCCTGAAGTGGCTAAGTGGGCGCAAATTGCCCTAGATAAAATGATGGAGTTGTCCTAATGGATTTGCAGATACGGGATTTTTTAAAGGATTGTTTGGCAGAGGATTTAGGCTCGGGGGATTTATTCGCCCGTTTGGTGGGGGCTAAAGAAGTGAAGGCTTGTGTGCTTTCCAAAGATAGCGGGGTGTTCTCCGGGCAACTTTACGCCACAGAGCTTTTAGAAATGCTGGGGCTTAAATATGCGTGGAAAATTGCGGACAAAGAGAGTTTTAGCCCTAAGCAGGTCTTGCTAGAGGTGTGGGGGGACTGGCGGCAACTCTTGCAAATAGAAAGGGTGCTCTTAAACATTTTGCAGCATAGCAGTGGGATCGCCACGAAAACCGCCCAATTTGTGCGTCTTCTCAAAGACCACCCCATTAGCTTGCTAGACACCAGAAAAACCCGCCCGCTTTTACGGGTGTTTGAAAAGTATTCGGTGCGCAATGGGGGGGCGAAAAACCACAGAATAGGGCTAGACGATGCCCTAATGGTGAAAGACACGCATTTAGCCCATATCGGGGACTTAAAAGCCTTTGTCGCCAAAGCCCGTCAAGAAATCCCATGGACGGCAAAAATTGAGATTGAGTGCAGCAGCGTAGAAATGGCTAAACAAGTCATGGAGGCGGGGGCGGACATTGTCATGTGCGACAACATGCAGGTGGAGAGCATTCAAGAAGTCGTGGCAGAACGCAACCAAAATCACCCCCTAGTGCTCTTAGAAGCCAGCGGGAACATCACAGAAACAAGCGTTGTTGCCTACGCCAAAAGTGGGGTGGATGCGATCAGCAGTGGGGCACTGATACACCAAGCGGTGTGGGTGGATTTTAGTTTTAAAATTTAGTGGATTTAGAGGCACATTTTTTAAACGCCCTCGCCCAAAGTGGGGTGGTGTGGGGTTTGGGCGATGACGGGGTGTTGCTAGACACTTCTCAAGCCCTTTACATGCTAGATCTGTTTAGCGAGGGGGTGCATTTTAAAAAAGGGTGGCTCAGTTACGCCCAAATCGGGTATAAAGCCATGTGCGTGAATGTCTCCGACTCTATTGCGATGGCAGCGTGCCCTAAATACGCCTTGTTGGGCGTGCAACTACCCAAGGGGTGCGCTTTAAGCGAAATGCGGCAATTAGTCGCAGGGATCGCTAAGGCATGCCAAGAATTTAAAATTAAAATTGTGGGGGGGGACACCACGCTAGGCAAGGACTTAAGTTTAAGTGTAACGCTCATTGCCAAAAGCTCTAAACCTTTGGAGCGCACCAAAATACGCCCCAAAGATTTATTAGTGCATACGGGCACACTCGGGCAAAGTTATAAAGACTTAAGTGCTTTGCTTAGGGGGGGCAAAGTGTCGCCTAAGTCTAAATTTATCCGCCCACAGCTTAAGAATTTGCTTGGCTTTATGTTAAGCGCACGCCCCTTTGTGCATGCAGGGCTAGACATTTCAGACGGGCTACTTGCGGAGTGCAACCGCTTATCCAAACTCAATAAATTAGCCTGCAAGCTAGACAAGCCCCACAACAAAGCCTATTTGAGTGGAGAAGAGTATGAATTGCTTTTAAGTATCCCCCCAAAGCACAAACTCGCCTTGCTTAGGCGTGCCAAGCAACACCGCATAAAATTAAACTTTGTGGGGGTGGCTAGGCGTGGGCTTTCACACTACCGCCCTAAGATTTGGCACGCTTAAGGGCTTGTAAGAGCAACACTCCCACCAAGCACGCCCCAAGCCCCACAAAGTAAGCCATAGGCACGAGTAGTTTAAGCTGCAATAAGCCAAACAGCCCCCCCAAAAACACGCCATAAGATAGGATTTTAAGCCACCCTAGCGAGATTTGCACCCCCAAACCGAAGGCAAAAAACTTAGAGGGCGTGGGTGCTTTGGCGGTTTGTAATTTGTGTTTAAGCTGTTTGTAGCCGGCAAGCAAAATCAATAAAAAGCTCAAAAACGCCACTTCAAAACTCAGCACCCCAAGCCCTTGAAAACGCCAAAACACTCCCAAAGCACACAGCACATTAAAGCCGAGCAAAAGCAAGGCACACAGATAAGAACACATTAGGGGAGTTTGTATTTGGGGTCGTTGGCTAAGTCGTCTAGCTCTTTTTTGGCTTGTTTGTAGGCCTTATAGACATTTAAAATCGCTGCCCCCACGCCCCAAACAACGCCTAGCCAAAAGAGCCACGCCAGTCCCGTTAATTTCAGCAAGCCATAGCCGATCCCCACGCCTAACAAGAGAGCCACGACTATGGAAATGCCAAGACTCAAGGCATTTGCCCCCTCAACCACGGGCTTGAATTTGGGTTTAGACTCCATGTTGGATTTCATAAAAGCTAGCTTGTGCCTTGCCTAAGCAGGCTTCAATGATAGAGGCGTCCATAGGGGAGCAGATAAAGCTTGTTTCAAAAGCGGAGGCGGGCAAATACACGCCTTTTTGCAACATTTTTTGGTGGAAAGTCGCATAAAGGGCGGTGTTAGACTGCCTCGCGTCTTCAAAGTTTAGCACTTCCTTGTCGGTGAAGAAAAAGCCAAACATGCTCCCCCTGACGCAAGTTTGCAGAGCAAAACCACAAGAGTGGGCGATTTCTTTAAGCCCATCGCAAAATTGCGTGGCTAGAGCTTCTAGGCGTTCATACAGCTTAGGCTGCCTCTTGATTTTCTCTAACGCCACAATGCCCGCCGTTACGGCTATGGGGTTGCCACTTAAGGTGCCGGCTTGATACACCCCGCCCACGGGGGCGATCAAGTCCATGATCTCTGCCCGTCCGCCAAAGCAGGCTAAGGGCAAGCCCCCCCCGATGACCTTGCCAAAGGTTGCCAAGTCGGGCACGAGGTGGTGCCAGCCTTGCGAACCGCTGGCACTTGCCCTAAACCCGCTCATCACTTCATCAAAGATCAACACCGCTCCATTTTGTTGGCATATCTCTTGCAAGCCTTGCAAAAACTCTAATTTGGCCGGGATGAGCCCCATATTGCCCGCAATCGGCTCAATAATGACACAGCCGACATTGCCCTTTTCAAAGCACGCCTTGACCGAGTCTAAATCGTTGTAGCGGGCAACCAGGGTATGTTTGCTAAAGTCGCTAGGCACGCCTAGAGAAGAGGGGTTGCCAAAGGTGGCGCACCCACTGCCGGCACTCACCAACAAGCTGTCGCTGTGCCCGTGGTAACAGCCTTCAAACTTTAAAATGTCGTCCTTGCCGCTAAACGCTCGTGCTAGGCGGATGGCACTCATGGTGGCTTCTGTGCCGCTGCTCACCAAACGCACCTTTTCCACGCCTTCATAGCCCGCCACGATCTTTTTGGCCAAAGTGGTTTCTAACTCTGTGGGCGCGCCAAAGCTTAGCCCCCTTTGTAAGGCGTTGATCACTTGCTCTTCAATCTCAGAATCGGCGTGTCCAAAGAGCAAGGGCCCCCAGCTTTGCACGAAATCCACATAGGTGTTGCCATCCACATCAAAGAGCGAGAACCCTCGCCCCTTAAAGATAAAGGGGGCACACCCCCGACACTCTGAAACGCCCGCACAGGGGAATTGACCCCGCCTACAATCACCTGTTTGGCTTCGTTAAAATCATTGATGCTGTGCAAGAGCGGATGCTCCAACTCTTTTTTCGTCATCGTTGCCTATTCTTTAACGGGGGCTTTAAAGCTGATTTCGACTTGCGACCAAGTGAGTTTTTCATGCTGTGCACTGCATTTTTCGGCAAGTTTGGCAAACTCTTTTTGCAAGCCAAATTCTAAAATATCGAGCACACCCGTAGCCACGAGCTCCTTGTTCTCAATTTTATAGCTCATGGGCACTTTCACACTTTTGCCATTCATGCGCACACTGGCCAAAATCGTGCCCTGTTTGTCGCCCTCCACCACATTCCTAAAAATGACTTTCAGCGTTTTGTCTTTAAAAAGATCAAAAAACGCTTCTTTGACATTTTTAGTTTTGGTTGCATCGTGCAGATCCAACTGATCAGCATTGATGGTTGCGCTCGCCTTGTCTAAGGTTTTGGCAATGCTAGAGGTGTCCTTGCCAAAATGATACATCACATGGTTAAAGGTCCCTTTCACGCCCGCTTTATGCGCCGTTTTAAACGCCGTAAACTCCATGCTTGCCTTGCTCGTGTCTAAAGTGGCCGCGTGCATCAAACCATACGCCAAAAACATGCCTAATGCTAATTTTTTCATCGTCTCTCCTTCAAAATTTAGACCCGCCTATGATAACATGAAAACAAGATTTTTAAAGGGTTTTGGCCGTAGCTTGTGGTATGTGTGCCTTTAAAGTGGTGCAAAATACACAAAAACAAAAATCAACCCCAACCCCCTAAAAAGGGCGGGGCAACCCCCAGTGCTAGAGCGGCTAGGGGGCTTGTCCTTTTAGAGTCTCTCTTGGAGCACTCAACTGGCTAATCTGCTTTAGGGCGAGCAGAACCTTGAACCCTCACGCACTTCATCCCCAAAAGTCCATAGAACCAAGGCCAAATCTCTTTTTTAACCACCGTATTAACCAACTCCCACTCTTTTCTAGCGACTTTGACACGCCCCCTATACCCCTGAGCTGCTATGGCATCTGCGGTGGCTTCAGAGTGGGCGGCTTGTGCCCAATTATTCGCCTGACTTTGGGCTTGCTGCAAGGCTTGCTGTTTTAAATCATCCGCGGGACCATAAGGCCAAGTGAAGTAATCACAAGCATACCCGTAAACGGTGTGCATCTCTCCCGTTACGGGCTGGTTGGGTTTGATCTCTGCAATCTTAGTCGTACAACCTGCAAACAAGAGGGCGACTATCGCCCCCCCCCCCCCCATTTAACTAACAAAGAACAGCTACGCACAAAAAACTCCTTAAAATTAAAATAGAACCCTAGATCGACTAAAAATGATATTTTTAAAGTCCATTTTTTAACTTGCGGTGGAATCAAATAGATTTTTGTCAACACCCCCCACTCCAACCATTTACCGATCTTGCCGATTGTTGTTGGTTATATTTTGCTAGACTTTTAAAAACCATGCTTTAAAGAAAGAAGGAACATTATGCCAAGTGCAAGTCTTTATGTGAAAAACCGCATCCGAGGCAAGATTTCTTTGCACGAAAGGGGGCAGGGGCGTTGGCGCGTGCATTTTGAGGCCAAAGATATTGTGGTGCAAGCCAAATGCAGCCACCTGGAGGTGGAGAACTGCCAAATTGACGACGACATCACCATCATTTTAAAGGTGCTGGAGGTGTTGATCCCCAGCTTCACACAACGCATCACCCTAGACCCCATGGCATTCACGGGGCGGATTTTAACCATGAAACCCGACCCTAAAGAGGAACACATGGTGCGCGTGGAGGTGGCGGTGAGCGATTGTAGCGTGGATTTTATCTTGGATCAGGGGCACATTGAGCTATACCGCTTTAGCGATGGCAAAGAGCTCGTGCTCTTTTGCAAACCCGAGCATGTCACGATTTACTAGCTCCAAGCCCCCAAAGGGGCTTTAAGAAAGCCTAAAACGACCTCTTCATGTCAATGACATGGCGGAACTGGGCGTTAGAGTGGGTGAGGTCGTGATACACTCTGTCGATGTCCTGACCTGTCACCAGCTCAATTTCGGGGTAGATGTTGTGTAAGATGGAAAAATCTAGCATTTCTTGAGTTTCTTGAATCCCTCCGATTAAAGAGCCATAGACCTTTTTATTGGCGTGCCACACAAAGTTAGAAGCGCTGAGCGTGATTGGGTTGTCCCTTGGGGGTAGGCCTACAATGGCAAATTCCCCCCCATAGGCGAGCACATTTAAGTAGTCTGTCATGCTGTAGGGGGTGGGGATGGTGGAGATGATGAGATCTAAATTTGCCCCCTTTGCGTCTTTGACATCGCTGTAATAGTGCTTAGCACCCATTTTTAACGCCATTTCTCTTTTGGCGTTGCTGCGCCCGATCACACTCACTTCCGCCCCCATCGCTAAAGCGTATTTTAAACCCATATGTCCTAGTCCCCCAAAGCCCGCAATCCCCACTTTAGAGCCTTTTTTGACCTTAGAGAATTTTAAAGGCGAGTAAGTGGTGATGCCCGCACAAAGCAGGGGAGCGATTTTCTCTAAAGGGGCATCGTGGGGGACGCGGATCACATAGTCTTCATCCACGACAATGCAATTAGAATACCCCCCCATGTGAGGTTCATCGTTGTGGAAGTGGTCTTTACAATCGTAGGTGAACACCGCTTTGTGGCAAAATTGTTCGTGGTGGTCGTGGCAAGGGGTGCACTCTTTGCAAGAGTTGACAAAGCAACCCACGCCCACTTTATCGCCCACTTTAAATTTATGCACTTGTGCGCCCACTTCTTGAACGACCCCTGCGATTTCATGCCCGGGGATCATGGGGTAAATGCCATCATGCCACTCGCTGTAAGCAGAGTGGATGTCGCTATGGCAAATCCCACAATAGTGGATGTCGATCAAGACATCTTTTTCCCCCACAGCGTGGCGTGTGAAAGCGTGCTTGGCAAACTTGCCATCTTTGGAATGAATCGCAAAACCTTTGGCTTCGATGCGTGCAGACATAAAAATCCTTTGTGTTGGAATGAGTTCCTATTTTAGCACAAGAATGAGTCGATCAAGGCATTTGCTTAAACAAAGCTTACTTTTAGAAAAAAGCACTATAATAGAAAATTTGCAACAAATGAAAAGGAACGCCATGACAATCGTACGACTTACCCGCAGTGGGCGCAAGAAAAAGCCCTTTTACCGCATTGTGGTGACAGATTCACGCAAACGCCGCGATGGGGGTTGGATCGAATCCATTGGGTATTACAACCCTTTGACTAACCCTAAAGTGGTGCAGATCGACCATGAGAGGTTAGACTATTGGAAAAGCGTGGGGGCGAAAATGAGCGAGAGGGTGGAAAAACTCTCTAAACAACAAGCCTAAGCCTAAAGGGGAGGGGAGGTTAGCATGCAAGAGCCAGGCACACAAGATCAAGATCTAGAAAATCTTAGGGGGGAGAGCCACGCTAAAAGCCAAGCCCCCCAGCTAGACACCACTCAAAGCCCCACACAAGAAGCCCAAGAACCCCCCATACAAGAAAATCAGGGTTATCCGATTGAAATTTTTGTCGCTGAATATTGCAAAAAGATCGTGGCTTATCCACAGGTCTTGCAGGTGCAAGTGCGCCTATTAGAGCCTGGGGTCAAAGAGGTCTGTATCCACGCCAACCCATTAGACATGGGGCGAATCATCGGCAAAGATGGCAAGATGGTGAGTGCGCTTAAAGCTTTCATCTCAGGGGTCAAGGCCAAGGATGGCTTTAGCTATAAAATTGTGGTTGTGGCGGCTAAAAACCCCTATGTGCTCTAATCTCTTGATTGTAGGACGCTTGGGGAGAGCTGTGGGCTTGAAGGGTGGGCTAAAACTCAACCTGCAAAGCAATTGCTTAGAGTGTTTAACTTTAGGTGCAAGCGTGCAGGTTTCTAGCCCCCTAAAACCCGCCCAAACCTACACGATCCACGCCTACGAACATAAAACTTCCCTGCTTTTCTTAGAAGGGATCAGCACAAGAGAGCAAGCCCAAGGGCTAGTAGGCAGCACCTTAAAGATGAGCGCAGAGGAAACGCTAAGGCTTTGTAACCTACAAGAGGGGGAATTTTTGGCGTTTCAGTTAGTGGGGCTAGAGGTCATAGAGGAGGGCGAGGTGCTAGGGGTGGTGCTAGGGGTAGAAAGTTTAGCCGGGGTGGATTATTTGCAGGTGCAAGCCCGGGCTAAAAAATTTCTCATCCCCTACATCCCCCGCTACATTATCCGCACAGATTTAGAAAGCAAGCGCATTGACACTAGGGACGCTTTGGGGCTGTTGGAGGAGAGTTGATGCGCTTTAGCATCCTTAGTCTCTTTCCTAATTTATTGTCCTTTTATTTTGAGGACTCCATTTTAAAAAGAGCCTTAGCACAGGGCATTTTTAGCCTTGATTTGGTGGATATGCGCCCCTTTTCCCCCCATAAATTCAAACGGGCGGACTTCCCTTTAGTGGGCGGGGGTGCAGGGCAGATTTTAGACCCCTACATGGTGGAAAATGCCCTAGAGAGCCTAACAAGTGGGCATGTGCTTTTCTTAAGCCCTGTGGGTAAGCCCTACACCCAACAAGATGCTAAAAGATTATCCACTTACAAACACTTGATCCTCGTCTGCGGGCGCTACGATGGCTTTGATGAGCGCTTGATCGAAACGCATGCCGATGAAGTCTTTAGTGTGGGCGATTTTGTGCTCACCGGGGGGGAGTTGCCCGCTTTATGTGTGTGCGACAGCGTGGCGCGGCTTTTAAAGGGGACTTTAGGCAACGCCCATTCGCTAGACAATGAAAGTTTTAGCCAACATCTCTTGGAGGCTCCCAACTTTGCCAACACCTACAACCTAGACAAAAAGCCCAGTTGTACGCAAATACCGACTATTTCAGCGTATTCAAAGGGTAACCATGCTAGAATAGAGGGGATTATGCACGATTTATCTATCCAGAGGACTAAATATTTTCGTCCCCCCCTTTATCGCTTAGATAGGTCTTTGCAGAAGTTCTGCCAAAACAACAAGAAAGGTTCATCCAAATGAAAAACCGCTATTTGCAATCCTTTGAAGACGCTCAAATCAAGGCACAGCCCCCCCGTTTTAAAGCTGGCGACACTTTGCGCCTTGGCATCCGTATCCAAGAGGGCGACAAAATGCGTACCCAAAACTTTGAGGGCGTTTGCATCGCTTTAAGGGGCAGTGGGGTTGGCAAGACTTTTTGTGTCCGCAAAGTGGGTGCAAATGGCGTGGGTGTGGAGCGGATTTTTCCCCTTTATTCAGCAAGTTTAGCGAGCATCGAGGTTTTGAGGGTGGGGCGGGTGCGCCGGGCTAAACTCTACTACTTACGCCACAGAAAAGGCAAGGCTGCGCGCATTAAAGAAGTGCGTAAGGTTGAAAAGAACAAAGAGGCTTAAGAACTTTAGAGGTGCAACTTTAGCGCACGCCCTTTGCAACTTTATCTTATTCCATTTTTACACAGCTCTCTTTGACTGTGTGCGCCGTCCCTTTTGGGTTGTCCCTTTTAGGTATGACTTGGGGTCTGTCCCTTTGGCCCCTTTTTGAGGTGTCGTTCTTTTGCTCCAGCTCTTGTTGGGGTTAGCCCCCTTTGATCAGTGCCCCCTGATGTAAGGCCTTTTTTCTTTAATTAGTATCCCTTATGGGGGTCAGTCCCTTGAGAATTAAGGAGCAGAACACAAACTCCCCCATTGGTTTTTACGATCTCCTTTAAGATATAGCCCTTGCACCACAAAAAGCAAACTCCAAAAAAGCGCATTATCGGCATTCATATTCTGCATCAACTTGATGATTTTATCCAATGGGCTCTCGCCCTGCTCTAAAGATTCCATCCGTTGTTTAGAGGTATCTTAGAGGCTAGAAGTGTTTTAATCAAGAGCGTTGGTCTCTTAGTGCAGAGTGTGCTCAACATCTAGTGAATGCTGGAGCAAGTTTACGATGCTTGTTTACAAAGTGTTGATATTGGTTGATTGGCCGGCTGTAAAAACCCACTCTACAACCCGGAGGAGTCCGTGCGGGCTCCAAAGTCATTACGTAAACAGGCTTCGATGGCGTTAGAAACGCTCTGTAAAACTTGTTGTAAAGCAATTCGCCAAATCTTAGAAAGTGTAATCAAGGTTGACATACCAAACATAGCGTCTAATGTCCTTTATTTCTTTTGTGATCTTTTGGGGAATCATGGGAAACTTGATTCCTGCTTGGATAGCTACATGTTTATTGAGTCGGATACGGCTACCTGCATTAAAAAGAAACTGAAACCCGGTGTGAGAAAAGCTATTGTAACTCCAGGTGTTGCCTGCCAGTTGAATCCCTCCAACCAAACCAAAGGCAAATGGGTCGGTTGCAATGAGATTCACAATCGCATCAGCAGCTCCACCATAGCTGTAAACATCCCATTTGCCTCTCGTTGGTTTTCCAAACTTTTTCCAAAAGGGCCAATCATCAAAAAAACCACTGTTGTTCCAATCAAAGAAGCCATAAATCTGTCCGCCAAACATTTGTTAGCAAACCCCACACCTCCCACTTGCGCACTTAGACCATAGAGAGAGAATCCACTCGACAAGGCCCTCTTGTATTCTCCTCCCCCACCCTTACCTTGTTGATACCCAAGTCCCACAAAAAAGCCATGCCTCTCTCCTGCCTGCGTAACCTGAGCTGTGCCCATCACCATTAGTGCCAAAAGTGCTAAGTTCTTTGTCTTGATTCTAAAAATCATAAAAACCCCCGATTGGAAATTTAGAATTGAGTTTATAGTAGCATTTTTAGCCTTCCATGTAAAAATATCTTAAAATACGATCTTGATGAATAGCCTTGCACATATATTAACAATTAACTACCTGCATTAAAAGCCCTAACACTAAAAGAGTGGGTGCCTTGTTTAAACTCATTGACCCCAGCCCCCAAGACTTATAAAACGCCAAGCTTTACCAAGAAAAAATCTATATGGACTACTTTAAAAAATCCATACCAGAATATAATGCTCCTGATTGTTTTGTGTATGTGTTTGAGAAGCGGTAGAAATTACAAACGCACGCTAGGAAAAACAACACCCTATACTCAACAAAACTAAAAGAACATCAACTTAACATAAGTCTATTGTTCTATAACGAATGTTTTAAACCTCGATGGCTTTTAAGTGGCAAATTACTAAGCGAGCTTGCGAATGCCACTTTTAGGGGGTAAGGTTTGCCCACTAGGCATGTTTTACAGCCTTGACTCCAAGAGCAAGCCCGCTCTCTATGAACATCAATGCTTACATTGAAGTCTCTATCCAAAGAAAAGCCACAAGAGAGATAATTTTGGCAGGCATTATAGGCCCGCTCTCTATCTTTTAGGCTCAAATCCTCTTTAAGTGCTCCACAGCTAGAACAAGTTTTAGAGCTGGGAACAAAAGCAACGCTTTTGATGAGACCTATAACCACTTGGGTTTTTCTCTCTAGAGGATAGCCCTTGCATTATAACAGTCCTCGCAGTTTGGCATTAGACGCGCAACCCTTCGGCTTGCGCACCCCCAAAGTTTAACCATACCCTTCAAGTTCAAGTCTTCAATGAAAATAGTGGCGTATTGTCTGGCTAGACTATTGGCAAGCTTGTAGAAAAAGTCTGTTCTCAGGTTTTTGATTTTTCTGTGCAATCTAGCAAGCCTTCATCTAGCTTTCAAGCGGTGATTCGAGCCTCTTTTCTTTTTAGAGATTTAGAACAAGATTTCATCAAAGGCAAATATTTAGAGAAAAATAAAGGTAAGGGGATTTGTGCGCCATGAGAGCAGGTGAGAAATGTTTTTAACCCAGCAAGCCCCACGCTGTTAGTGCCTGCAGGTTTAGGGAAAACGCTTGGCGTTTTTCTCCACACACCAGGCACAAGTTAAATCTAGGAGGTCTGCCTTGTTTTTAAAAAAATCTTTGATAAGCCTTGTCTATCCTCTCTACTAACTCCTGCAAGGTTTGAGAACCCAAAGTTTTAAAAAAGCAAAGTGTGTTGTTTTCATTGAGTTTGGTGATGTGCTTTGCAGAGTGTAGAGATTTAAGTGTTTCTTGTAGAGCCTTCATATCTCTTATGCCAAGCCATACCATGGTTGTAGCAAATGCCATAAAAGCGTAGAAGCTTGCTGATGTGCTTGTGCTTGCTTGCATGGTAGAGTTTCTGCTTGTAGGCGATTAACATCGTCTTTCCACTTGTTTTCAAAGGCGCACCCCCCTATAGAAGAAATCAAACAAGAGTTTGTCCATGGTGTGGGTAGTCTTGTTCTCAAATGCACAAACTCTTGCCTTAAAAGCCGACTGCTTCTGCCTTTAGCTGTTCTAATAAACTTCATCACTCCAAAATGAGCGCAGCGGAGTTTCTATGCTCCTTTCTGTTTCCATTTCTAAAATCTCCACCTCTAATTCTTGTGCCACTTCTAAAACAATTTGTTTCAATCTTATCTCTACCTGATTTACAAGAACTTTTCTCTTGTATTTAGGACACCACACAGCATGGTATTTGCAAGTATAGACAAGATTGTTGTTGCTCTTGTATTTGATCGTGGCTTTCGTACAAAGTGCCATTTAAAGGGCAAAGGTAAAAAAGAAAGCAAGCCCCCTCAAAGGGGCACAGGGGCAAAGCCCCTAAAATCCTAACAACCTCTCAAAGATTAGAAGTTGTAAACATAGTTGAAGTAAACAGAAACATTGCGTTTGTACGCAATGTCTGTTTTCACGCCATCCAATTCTCCCTTGAAGTAGTAATTCACCGCAAGGGGGATTCTTAAACCGATTTCAAAGCCATTGTGTCTGTTGACATTCGTCCTAAAGCCCAAATTCAAGGGGATTTGGAAGTAGCTGGTGTTCATGACCGCATGGCCGCCGTGTGAATTGTCGTAATTCATCAAGTAGGTGTAGTAACTTTGCCCTTTGACCGCCCAGCTAGAGCCATCCAACATGAGCCCTGCAAACAGACCTGTGGTGTATTTGCCATCTTTGCTTTCGTAGAAGTTATACAGCGCATCCACCCCAGCCCCATAGACAAAGTTGTCAAGTTCAGCTGCATTGCTGTTCATGAATGTGCCGTGTTGGTAACTGAAGTTGGCGTAGTAGCGCACACCCCAGCGTTTCTTTTTGCCAAAGAATTGTTTATACCCAAACTGCACATCGATGCCATACATGTTGCCATTGGAGTTCATGGGCACCATGCGATGAGCGGAGCCGTAAGTGGCAGTGGCGGTCGCTGTTGCCATTTTACTAAGATCGCTGTTAAGCTTCATTAAGCTCGCCTTGGCGAAAGCAGAAGTTGTCTGTAAATTCTGCAACAAGGTCTTGAGGGCGTTGACTTGCTGTTGAGGATTGCCAGCGGGCATTTCAAGGAGCTGAGTCGCGCCCCCTTGTTTGTCAAGAGCCACCATGAGCACGCCGCCATGCGCCCCGTCGCCGTTTCTCACTTCAGCTGCCACCTGTGCGCCGCCCCCGCCTCCACGGCTTTGTTGCATCAAAGTACCCAAAGCACTCACCACTTGATCTTGCAAGGTGGCAACTTCGCTCACCAAGTTTGTGAGGGCCTGTTGAGCGGCCGAGGGGTTCAAGTTACCGGTTTGCATGATGGTTTGGTAAGCGGTGGTGATGGATTTTTGCACCGCTTGCCCGTTGGCACCGGTGTAGTTGGCTTCCTCAGCTTTTAATTGAGCCATCAAGGCGGGTAAGTTGTAGTTGGACGCCATGTATTCGGCTTGGGCGGTGGTGACCGTGCCAAGCTCTTGTAAATAGCTGCTCTCTGTGTTGGAGTTAAACTGTGTGTTGCCAAGCATGGTGAGTGCGTTTAAGTTGTTTTGCAAGGCGGCTTGGGCAGTGGCCGCAGCCTCGATTTGTTGCGCTTGTTTGGCCGCCGCAGAAGTGCCATTAATCGCATCTTGCGCCGCCGTGTAAGTAGCCCCACTGGTTTTCATGTTGCCTAAAACCGTCTCGATCTTTTGGATGGTAGAGGCATTTAAAAGCCCACTGCTAGAGGCGCTGCTAGCGTTGGTGCTAATCCAAGTTGCGCCAAGTTTGCTTAGTAAAGCCTGCAAGCTGGAGGCGTTGTTGAGCGCATCGTTTAAGACGCTTGCGGGGGTGGCTTTTGCGCTGTTGAGCAAAGGCGTGATGGCAGCTATTTCTTTGCTGTAAGAGCTCATGCCACTGTCGCCAAGGACTGTCGTGATGGCACTTTCTACCATATTCTGCATCATCGCAGGGGTGAGCGCAGAGCTAGACAAAGCCGCGCTAACGGCAGCCGCAAGTTGTGCGGAGGTGGCAGATTGTATAGTTGTGGCGTAGTTGGAGCTCCAAGAAACCCCCCCTTGGGTCAATTCATACACCACGAGCCCGGCAAAGTTAGTGGGCGCATTAGCCGTGCCTGGAGCCGTGGGCTGTGTGCTGTCGGCTCCAACACCAGAACTGCCGTTAAGCCCATTGAGGTAATTGGTCGCGGCTTGATCGGCGTTTAACACCCCACCCGTGCTGCCGGCATTAGAAGCAGACCCGGCACTAAAGATCGCATCGGCTTGTTGCACCACTTGGGCGATGGCTTGGTAAACCGCAGGGGTAAGACCAATGGCTTTTTTGTCAGAATTAGCCCAAAGAGTCTGACCGCCACTACCTAAACCAGGGGTGCTTGATATAGATGAGGCTGTAGAGGCTATTGTAGAACCTTGCACAGTGGTGTACAAAGAGTTTAGAGTCTGCGCCTCTTGAATGAGCTGGGGGATGGCATTGACCAAGTTTGCGCTGTTGGGGTTAATGTGGTTGGATAGACCGCTGTTTAAAATTTGCAATGCCCCATTTCCAGCACCGCCCTGAGCCCCGTTGGTTCCAATGAGGGTTTGTGCCGCGGTTAAAAAGTTCACTAAATCGCTCCCGTGACTTGTGGGATCGATGCCGGTGGCACTGACCCCGATGGCAGTGAGCGCGTTTTTGAGGGCTGTCCAATTGCCCGCATTGTCGCCAGTAAAATCACCAGTGGTGGGAGTGGTGGCAGTGTTGATTATGCTTGCCAAAGAGGAGTTGCTCTCTAAAGCTTGCAAAATTTGGGTTACTTTGCCAATTTGAGGGCTATTGATAGCTGTAATCCCACTTAGACTATCCCCGCCTGTAGTGCTTAAATTGGCTGTTAAAGCCGTGATATTTGTAGTGAGTGCACCAAGCCCCGTACTCCCCGTGCTGGTTTGGAAGTTTGTAAAACCTTGTGAAGCGGCGGTGCCCGCAGCGTCTGTTTGGATCGAGCCAAACATTTGGTTTAGCTGCACGATCGCTTGCATACCCGCAAAGACAGTAGATTTGTTGCTAGTGTTGTTCCCATCTTCAGTTGGGCTGCTTAAGTCACCAATGGTTATAGCCCCAGAACCCGCAGTTCCACTAGCCCCTGTGCTAAAGAGTTTTCCTAGAGAGGAGAGGGCAGAGGCACCTAAACCTGAAGAACCGCTAATAGTGTTATACGCTGTTTGGATGGTGTTGAAGCTAGAAGTGTTCGCATTCGTGCCTCCGGCAGCGCTGGGGGTGATGGGGGCGAGGTAAGAGGTGATACTATAGACATTCTGCGCGATTTTGTCTAAAGCATCTTGCGCGGCGGTTTGCGCTACGCCAGAAGTGGGGTTTAACAAAATGCTGTTGCTGGAGTTGTCTAAATTGGCAATCAAGCCGTTGTAAGTGCTCAAGTTCGTCATCTCATAACCCATAGCGGTGGTGAGGGCTTGGAAATTGCTGGTCATGTCTGCGGTGGGGTTATAACTGCCAGCACTGCCTGTAAAGAGTGTGCCGCTTGTGGTGGTGTTGAACAAGCCCATAATGCCAGTTGCGGCGTTTTGGAAAGTGGTGGAATTGACCGCTTGATCTTTACCCATCACCAATGCGTAGGGGTTGTTGTCGATAGCCTGTTGGACTTTAGCTTGTAAGCCCTGCAGATATTGCAAGCGATTAAGCAAGCCCTGCAAGTCTTGGACATTAGTAGAAAGGGTGCCGCTGCTTGTCATCAAGCCTTTTGTGCTGCTCTTTGCCTGCAAATAGTTTAAAATTTGCGAAGCCACGCTTGTCCCTGCCGTGCCCGTACCCGCAGAGGTAGCGGTGAGGCCGTTGAGCAGATTGATGTTGTGGTTGTAGGTGTTTAAATCTTGGATAAGTTTCACCACATTGCCGGCAATGTTGGCAGCAGTGTTGCTCGAACTCAATGTGGGGTCTTGCAAGGCGCTGATGAGTTGCCCTAGAGCCGTGGCGGCATTGGAGGCTTGGCTAAACGCCGCCGCGTTGGTGCTGGTGATGTTGAGCAGGCCGCTGTTGATTTGCGCCGCGGCTAGACCACTGCCAGCGGTGGTGAGGGCAGTGTTCGCACTGTTCAGATTGTTTGCGTCTGTGAGCAGTTGATTAACGCCGATTGCACTGCTAGCAGCATTGGTGTTGCCCACAAGGCTTGCCATTTGGCTAAGTAGGCTGGTTGCCCCGGCTGCGTCGCTTGTGGGGAAAGCAATGGCTTTCCACGCAACCAAGGCGTTGTAGAGAGCCCCGCTAGAGGTCCCATCGCCAGGAGTTGTGAAATAACCCTGGAGGGTGCTTATAGTTGAGGCAGAAATGCTAGAGGGGGCAGCATTGAGGGTGTCGCCTAAACTCATCAATTCTTGAATGAATTGTGTGGAGTTTATCCCATCTTTAAAAGTGCCTGATGAGGGTTCTAAGGCATTGTAATAGGCAGAAGAACTACCCAAAAGATTATTCACCACCCCACCATTGGTAGAAAATGCTTTGGTGTAATTCGTGCTCGCTGTGGGGGCGTTTGCTGTGCCGCCCACGACATTGCCTAGCAAGCTGGTGATGGTGTTTAAATTCACAAGGTTTGTGAAATATCCACTTGCGGAGGCGTTGGCTTTAAACCCGCCCCCTAAAGCGCCATCGCTGGCAGGACCCACACCCTCAGAGGGCTGGCCGATCACCTTGCCCGATTGTATAATGGTGTTGTCGTCAAAAATATTGCTGATGTTGCTTAGATTGCCCGGGCTTTTGCCAGTCTGGCTGTTTGCGCCAAAGAAAGAGGGATCTAAATCGTAGAGTTTGCCCACAGCGGTGTTGAGCGTGCCTAGAGTGGAGCTGCTGGCGCTGATAGAGCCTAGCGTGCCAAGCGTGCTTGAAGAAAAGTCAGAAGTGCTCACCAAGCCTTGGATGTTTGTTAGGGCAGTTTGGATGCTATTGGCCGCAGCGGTGGCAAAGCCTAGGTCGATGCTGGGTTTGGCCCCCGCATTGGTGAGTAGCGTAGAGAGGGTGTTTGAGGTAAGGCCTACCCCTTTAGAGGGTGTAGAGGTATCCCAACTGGCGTTGGTGCTGTTGCCAATGTTCGACCAAGTGTTGTAGGCACTAAGGTAGCTTTGCACTTGTTTTTCTAAAGCGGCGATGGTGGCACTGGGGTTAGTGGCCATCCCGCTCATAAAATCTTGTTGCTGGCTGGGCGTGAAAGCGATTTCCACTTGGTTATTGTAGTTTGTGATGGCTTTTTGCATCGCAGCGATTTGGTCGGCGATTGACCCCGTTACCCCAGTAAGCCCAGTTCCCAAGAAAGTGGTCCCCCAATTAGTAACTTGGTTGCCAGCTCCCATGATCGCATCGATGTTGGCGACATCAGTATTAACACTGCTTACAGCCGTTTGGAGTGCAGTAATGGTAGAGTAGGTGGTGGTGGCAGCGGAGAATTTGGTCAAGGGGTTAGTGGTGGCAGAGTTTGCGCTAGTCCACGCCCCAGTGCCCCCAAGGAGCGCAACGATAGCAGCCTCTGTAGCTGCTTGGCCGGCCCCCGCCGCAACTGTGATTGTGTCCTTGATTGGAGAGGCGCTACCAGACAAGGTGGTGAATGCCCCAGCCAAGGTCGTGGCTGTTGCGGTTGCTCCACTGACTTCGATGGCTCCCGCCTCCAAGGCTGCGACGACTGTCTGTAAATTGCTCTTAATGACAGCAGCCTGTGTGGCAGCAGCTACCATATTCGCTGCAGTGTTGCTTGCAGCCATGGTGTTTAGATCTGTCATGGAGTTAAGCGCCGTTTGCATTTGCGTAAGAGTCACGCTACTGGATGTAAAGGGAGAGGTGCCCGTGTTTCCAAGGTCAGTGTTGAAAGTGCTTAAAGTCGGTGCCGTGATGGTTTTGCCCCCCGTGGTGTTGCTGTTGAGCAACCGCTCAATGCTGTACACGGTTTGGGCGATGAGGCCTTGGTTTTTATCGCTGGCGGTTAAAGCCGCGTTTAAGCCCGTGAGGATCTGCGCTTGGGTGTCGGGCGTGATGTTGCTGTTAGGATCAAGGGCAGCTCCGATGTAGGCGTTTAGCAACTCTTGGGAGGTGTAGATCGCGCGGATTTGGTTGATCACTGTAGCCGCACCATTGGTGGTGTTGTTTTGGCCTTGCAACGCGTTGGCCGCAGCGTTTTGTAGCCCTGCGGTGAGGATTTGCGAAGCCACAGACCCCCCGCCTTTAAGCAAGCCCGCCAAAGTGCTTTGCCCATCGCTGTAAGTGATGGCACTACCTAACAATTTAGAGAGCGCGGTGTTGATGGTGTTGTTGTAGGCAACTTTGTTTGCCGCGCTCTGTGTGGTGTAAGAGGTGATGTTCTTGTCGGTAGAGGTGGGGGAGGCAACATTGATGGGGTAAGAGCTGCTTTGATTTTGCGTGGTCGCAGTGTCGTTAGTGGTGGTGGTGCTGCTTACATAAACGGTACTCGGACTTAGCACATTTCCAAGCGCGCTTAGGGCATTGGTTAGGGTCGTGTAAGCCGCAGAGCTGCCATTAAAGGTGTTGTAAAGCGCCTGCGCGATGGTGGAGGTGGTGGAGCTAGTCACTCCCCCGGTAAGGAAATTTGAAGTCAGCAAGCCATTACCCGAGGCTAGACCATCGCTCCCCTTAACATTGTTGTAAGCGTCTTCAAACGTGATCAAACTATTGATGATGTCGGCGTTGTTTGCCCCCTTGTTAAAAACCGTGCTGTAACTGATGGCTGTGCTCTGGCCACTTGGGGTGTAGCCAGTTTGGATCGCCTTAGCGATGTTGTCGTAAGCGTCATAGACCACTTTATACTGGCTGGGATTAACCAAGCCATTGAGGGCGGTTTGCAACTGGGCTTGTGTGGCGACCCCAAACTTCCCGTTTGTATTCAAGGCATTGATCGCCGCAGCCACTTGGCTGACACTCGCCCCGTTTAAGATGTTGTTGGTGATGTCGCTCAAGTAGCCCTTCGTTGTCACCGTGTCGTAGAGCTTGTAAGCGGCGATGTAGTTGGTGTTGGAGATGTAGCCATTGACCGCCCCCGTTGTTTTGTCCGTTGTGGTGCTGACAATCCCCCCATTGACAAGACCTTGCAAGGTGTCTAGGCTTTGCAAGGCTGCAAGGGCATTGTCTGCAACTGTGTAGGTGTTGGCTAGACCGCTTGTATCTGTAGCCGTGGCAAAGAGGGCTTTACCGCTTGCGGTGCCGGCGCTAGAGCCTAGAGCACTAATGCCCAGTGCGTTGGCGACAGTGTTGATGCTCGCAGCTAGACCAGTTAAAGAACTCGTGGTGTTGTCGGTGTTGGCGGTTTGGATGCTATTGAGCGCGTTTAAGAAATTCGCCCCCACAGAACCCACAGCTCCGCTAGAGCTGTAGTCGGCGACATAGTTGGCGACCCCTGTTGCGCCCGAGCCCGAAACACCGATGCTGCCATTGATGCTTTGGATGGTGTCGTAAATGTTTTGTAGGAGGGTATCAACACTGCTGACTTGTCCGGGGTTGTTGAGTAAGGAGCTTGCAAGATTGCCCTTAGCATCACTCATACTCCCCGTAGAGGTGGTCCAATAGGGGTTGCTCACACTCGCACTGGGGTTTAAAAGGTTATTGCTGGCAGTGGGCACGCCCGCAAAGGCAGAGCGGTAGCCGTAGTAGATGTTGGCGTTAGAAAACTGACTGCTCAAGCCCTCTAGGGGGTTGGTGTAGTTGGTGCCAAGATTAAAATCAGAGAGCAAGCCACTGGCACCATAGAGGTTGTAGTTGGAGATTTGGGGGTTGTTTGCAAGACCAGAGCCTCCACCAGATACACCTCTATAGACTTGCCCGGCACCAGTGCCAAATCGGGTGGCAGTCCCATCGTCATTAACCCAAATGCCCGTAGCGGGGTTGCTGCCAAAGGTGCTAGGGCTGCCGGCACTAGCTCCGGCTGAATAGTTGCCCCCCAAGAGCCCAGAGATGGAATCGACCAAGTTATCGACATTCATAGCATCAGCGTCCAAAGCGGGCACAAAGCCAAAACAGCTGGCTAGGGCGAGGCTGATGGTACGTTTATAAGATTTGCGTTTTGAGTTTCTTTTCATGTGTCGCGGTGTCCTTGAGTGGTGTTATTGAACTTGTTTATAAGTGGGCAAGCCATTGGGGTTGATTGAAGTGCTCCCACTGTAGTTGGTTACATTGTTAGGGCCGGTCCCGGTGAAACTGGGCGCTTGGGCTGCGGTCGTGGAGTTCGCGCCTAGGTAGGGGTTGCCATTGAGGGTTTGGGGCATCATCACCCCTCCCCCCCCCCATTTGTGGCTTCAGCACGGGTCATATTCGAATACTGAAACCCCACACTTCCATAGAAACCGGAGTTTTCAGCAGAAAGAGAAGAAGTCAAGGCTAAAAAGCCAATGCCTAGAGAAACAAAAGTGAGTTTTTTAAAACTTTGTTTGCATGCACTTGTCATGTCAGTCCTTTCACGAGATTTAAAGATGAAATACTCAAATAAAGAGTTCAGTATACTAAGACAAATGCACTTATTGTTTGCTTAATTTTACTTTTTGTAAACCTTAAATTGTTTGGTTTGAAAACTCCGGTTTCGTGTTTTGTATATGACCCGTGCTGAAGCCACAAATGGGGGGGAGGGGTATTTGCGCCCAACGGCATCAACCCCTTTAAAAACCAAAGCAACACCGTCAATAACCAGGTCGCCGTACCCGATGTTGTCAATAAGCTCACCCCCAACTCTGGCGCAACCATTTGTGTGCCCTCTGCCGGCAGTAGCTGTAATTAGTGAAACGAACTCAAGAACACCACAACAAAGGATTTCATTTGAAACGAAAATCTTCTAAGCGCTTGCGCAAAACTTCTTTTAGTTTGGCTTTGGTCTCTTGCCTCTCTCCCGGCTTGGATGCGGCAGACATCACGGTCGAAAATCTTGTCAACTCCGTCAGCGGTCTCTTGGGAGGCAATTACCAACTCAGCAGTGGTTCGTACGATGGACCTAGCGGTCTTCAATCTTGGAACACCAGTGGCAACCTTGCCCCCATTTACAACCCCACGGGGGCTAGTGGCAATACCGGCACTGCTCTCACCGGCAACGCCAGCAATGGCTTTGGCATCGGCAACACTACAGACTCCACCTCCACGCCCGTTTCTAACCCCTACCCTGCCAACTGGAACCTCTTTGGCAATGCCAACGGCCTCATCAGCACCATCCTAGGCTCTAGTGGCAATGGGCTTGACATCTACAGCTTTGGACCGGGTTCAAACACCAACAACGCCATTTTGGGCTTGATGAATCAATACACCAACGCCTACAACAACCGCATCAGCTTCAGTGGGGTGAGTGCCGCCAACAACTTACTAGGCAGTGGGGCGCAAACGGGCTACTACACCGCCACCCCCACCACCGGCACCAGCCCTGTTGCCTACAAAGTTACGGGGAATTTACAAGCCAGCCAGATCGCCAGTGGATCTAACCAAGGCACGGCTGATGGCTTGCTCGGCACCATTTACCAAAACATGAACGCCATCATCGACAACTCGAATTTATATGTCAATACGGGTGCTGGACTAAACACCGCTTACGACAGCGCATTTAGCACGCTCAACACCGCCGGTGATGGGATTCTTAGTGCCATCACCGCCCTCACAAGCACAGATGCCACCACCAAAGCCTCCAGCTTTTTAGACAGCTTAAACAATGTGCTTTACGCCTCTGCCAACACCACCACCAACTCCCTCATCAACTCCAGCACTTATGCCTTTAACGGGAGTGGGGATGGGCTCACGACTTTACAAGCCATCAACAACATCAGCGGCATGATCGACAATGGGCTTGTAACCGCCTCCACGAGTAGCGGCACCACAACCTATACACTCAACAGCAACTACACCAACGCTCTCACCGCCCTCTCTGCCATGAGCCCACAGCTCGATGTCATCGCCAACAACACCCTCAATTCCAATGCGGTGAGTGCGGTCTTTAGCGCCCTTCAAGGCTTGCCTGCTGTGGGGACAGCCACTTTAAGCGATGTCGCCACAGCGCTCAATGGCTTGGTCAATCCTAACGCTTACCAAGCGGTCTATCAAGCTTACGAACAAATCACAGGCAATGGCACCGTGGTCTTCAACCCTTCCAACGGCAGCTTTAGCACGACCACGGCAACCAGCACCGACAGCCTAGGCGATTTTAAAAATGCGCTCTCAAGCCAATACAATGGCTCTCTAGCCAGCGCTTTTCAAGCCGCTTTAACTTTAGAGCATGAACTCAAAAACGCCAATACAGGCTTAGGCAACAACAGCAATTTGCAAAACCTTTTCCCTGATTGGACCGTGGGGGCAAAAACTCCGTACCCAACACGACAGGGGGCAATGCTCCAACCAGCGCCAACCTCCAAGCCCTTTACAACGCCTTTGAAAGCAACACCTTTGGGGGTAGCGCTAAAACGAGCGCATGGGGTGCCCTAGATAGCCTCTTGCAACAAGTGAACCCCTATGTGAGCACAGCCAACATCAAGGTGGACAACACCCTCAAAGGGGGCACAGCCAACCCCACTACAATTTACCCCCTCAATGTCCAAAATGGCGGTGTGACCGACAAAAGCAGCACCAACACCTCTTGGACGAGCCAACAAGCCACCAACCAAGCCGCTTACAACAAGCAGTACATGGCAAATTTGTCAAATCTTTTGACAAATGTCTTGACTTACAGCAACAATGTCAACACCTTTAAGGGCATGCTCTCTAGCTCCGCTTCGCTCAATAACATCTTAAACGCGGGCATCAACAACGCCGCCGCCAACAAGACGTATAACAGCCAAGCCGCAGAAGCTGCGGGCAAAGCCGATGCCATCGATAACCAAGCCCAAGTCTTAAACAACATCAAGGCGTTGTTCCGCTCCGAAACTTTGCTGGGCGATTACATCAATGCCCTCACGAAAAACTGGAGCTCCACAAGCCAAGATGTGAACCAAGTGAATCAAGCCAATGGTTTGGCGTTCATGTACAACGCTTTGAGTGCCAGCCAAGCGCAAAATGGGCTCATCGCCCAAACTAAAGCCGCTATTGAGGGTCAATTGAACACCAACTTCGTCCTCAGCCCCACTTTGGCGTCTTCTTCCAATCTGCAAAACGACCTTTCGATCTTCTCTTCGGGGACTTTTTCGAGCACGGCGAGCACCTCACAAATCGCCCAAGGCTTAGGGGCTTTGGTGAATTTGCAAAATGCGTTCAACAATTCCTCTCCTAGCACCTCTGGCGCTTCGAGCAACTTTGTCAGCGATATCCAAGGTGTGCAAAGCTTTAACAACAACATGGGCACGCTCACCAATTCATCAAATGCAACGGCTTTAGGTAAATTGCAAATACAAAGCGGGCAAGCCGGCATGAAAGCCAACACGGCTCTTAGTGCTTCGAATTTAGATGCCGCTTTGGCTGCTTTGGTCGTCGCTGTTGATGGTGGTGCCGAAGTAAGCGATGCCCTAACCACTGTCTTTGGGGCTACTTACAGCACTTGGGCTACATCTAACTCCGCTCTGGCGAGCGCTTTCACTAGCTTGCTCAGTGGTTCTGGATCCTATGCAACCTTGCAAGCACTCCTTGCCAATGCCCCTACTGGTTCAGGACCTTCGAAAGTGGATGCCACTACTTTTGGCGCAGTGGTTACACAAATGAGCAATTTAGGCGGCTACATCAGTGCTGCCAACACCGCTTTAAGCTCTAGCGGGCAGTTGCCCACTGCCACTGCCGGGCTTGGTACCACCAACATCCTCACGACTCAGACCTTTGACAACATCTTCAACAACCTCCAAAATTTGAGTCAAAATTTGGGGGCGTTTGCGCCCAGCATTAAAGAGCAATTTGCCACGGGGAATTTATCTGCCAGCCAGTTGCTCGGCTATATCCAAAACGACATCAACAACATCAAAGCGTACGCCGGGTTAGACAGCAATGCGGGTCAAAGCACACAACAAGGCAGCGATGCCATGAGCGGCTCTGGCTTGCAAGGCATTTTAAAGGCTGCAGGCATCAGCAGTGCGCAAAGTCTAGGCTTTGCCAACGCCGCCATCAACACTTTGAGCAACACCTTGAACGGACTTTTGCCCTTGCTCAACACGCCTAGCAGCAACAATGGGGTATTCACCACCAGCGACTTTAGCAGTTACCAAACCCTAGTGAGCAACTTAAGCAGCGCTGTGCTTAAACTCTACCAAACCGACCCCAACTTTTTTGTCAATGCCACCACGGGGTCAACCGCCAACACCGGTAAGCCCTTGCAGTACAACCTAAACAATGTCAATGCCCTAGGCAACCAAGGCACGATCAATGGCGGCACCTTCAGTTCTGCCAACAACAGCAGCATCGGCTTCCCCCTCTCTTCAGGCAGCGGCGCACACTACTACGCCCAAATGGGGATCAACGACCCCAACGCTGGTGCTTATATCGGCAACCTCCAAGCCCTAGCCACCATCAACAACCTCATTGGATCTATCGTGCAACAGACAAGCTCTAATGGCATTTACACCAACTCCACCCCCTACACCGCCCTTTTCACCAACCCTAGTGGGGCAGCCGATAGCGTGGTGAGCGTGATCAACACCAATGCGGCGACCTTGCAAAGCTATTTAGGCACCAATGTCAGCATGGAGGCGTTTGTGGGGGCTTTGATGACCATCAACACAGGCTCCGCCTCCAGCAATAACTACGCCGCCGTGATCCATGCGGTGCAAAATTTGACAAACCAGACCATAGATGCCTCAGACGCTCAAGCCATTTGGACGGCCTTTGACAACATCTATTACAAAACCGCCAATGGGGCAGCCAGCGGAACGACCTACATCGATGAGCTGGGCAGCAATTTGAGCAATAAATTGACCCCCAACACGGTCGCCAATGTCGCCCACATCATCACGGACGCCCAAAGCCTCTTTAAAGCCAACAAACTTTTGGCAGGGAACACTGATTCAAAAAATACTAGCAACAATGTCAATGGCACCATCACCAACAACGCGAGTGGGGTGTTGAAGGTAACCCAGGGCAACGCCCAACAATACCTCACTGCCCAAACCGCCGCCCAACAAGTGGGGGCGTTGATGCAAGCGCTCAAAGCCGGCGATGACGCCACGCCCAGCCAAGTGGTCCAATTCATCAAAGACATCGACAGCTACACCCACAATATCAATTTACTCAACAGCCTCACGACGGGTAACTCACAAGCCGCCCAAGGCAACACCCTAGCCAGCGATGTGCTCAACTATGTGCAAGGCAATGCGGTGGGCAACGCACAAAACCCCTCTTACAGCCAGCTCACCAACAACGCCGCCGCCAGTTACACGGGGTCAGGGGCAGCTGGGGCTCTTAGCAAGCTCTATGGGTTGGAAACCCTTGTGAATCGCTTGCAATATTTGGAGAACTTACAAGGGCAACTACAAACCGCTATCAACAACAACCCCTATGCGATGGTGATGCAAAAAATGATCTCATCCAAAGCAACCAATACCAAAGCATTGCTGAAAAGATCGTGACCGAAGGTAAAAACAATGGGCTCTTCAGTGCAGCCGCGTCTAAAGAGTTCTCCAGCATGAACGGCAGCAACATTGTCTTAAACCCCAACACGGGTTCAGCCACCTCCCCCACCCCAGATAGTTTCACCGCCTTTAGCAACACCGTTACTAGCAGTTTGCAAGGTGTGAGTGCGTGGAACTCTCTGGTTTCGGGCTTAAACAATGGCGACAGCAGTGTCCTCTTGCCCGGTATCCCCTTCAACACCAATGTGGTGAAAAGTCTAGGCAATGTCAACACCGCTGTAGGCAATTTAACCGGCTTCATCGTCCCCATCTCAGACACCAGCTCTAGCGCGGCTAGTTCTGTCGCCAGCGCCATCAACAGCATTTACAGCTCTTACGCTGGGGGCAGTGGCAACACCAATTCTGGGATCGGCACTCTGTTGAACGCCCAAATCAGCGCAACCGATGTATTCAGCCAAAGCCAATTCCAATTCGCTGCAAACAGCACGGGTGCTCTCGGCTTATCTGCTTTAACCCAACAAGTCGAAAGTACGGGCTACACTCCCCTAGAGGGCATGCAGGGCTTGAGTGGCATTAACACCATGCTCACAGATGGATTGTTACAAGCTAGTGGTGCCCTCAGTGCCAACGCCACCGCCGCTTTTGGAGCAAGCGATACAAAAGGTATCCAAGGCTTGGATAAGTCTTTGGCAAACATTGCAGGTTTATTTAGCGGCGCAGTAGGGGCTGGGAACACTGACTCTGCCTCTACCCTCACCGATGGCAAGGCGAGCAATTTAAGTGGCATTAATTTTGACAAACTCACCACTATGGGCAACTACGGCACCGACACCTTTATCCAAGGGCTTGTGGGGGCGATTGCCAGCGCTTCGGGCAATGTTACTGGTGCGAGCCACAATCTCCTTTACTATTTAGAAAACCCCACAGATGTGGTCACCACCACTCCCTCTGCAGATCAAGCATCGCAATCTATTGTCGCCACAGCGCTCCAAACTGCGCTCACTAATTTCTTAGGTAAAACGGCAGCGGACTCTATCAACACCACTCCTGCCAATGCCTCAACCCTTTTGACCAACTTGAACGCCATCCTTAGCAGTTCCGGTACTTTAGGTCAAATTGAGGCTGTTTTAAGTGGAGGGCAAGCAGCCCCCGGCGCAGGCAGTGTTTATACCGGCTCTACACTTGCCAATGCCCTCACCCAAGTGCAACAATTTGCCAAATACTACAACGCCGCCAATGGGGTGTTGGGTAACAGCTCTGGAGCCAAGGTTAAAACAGGGATTACTAATTGGGTTGATGGGGTCACTACAGCCAATACAGCGGCTTATCTCCAGGACTACACACAACTTGTCAATGATGTCAATGCCATCTTTGGTGTGAGCACGGGCCTTACGGGCAATCTCAGCATACAAGGCGTGGTCAATACCCAACAAGCCATGGCGCAATACATCACAGCCGTGCAAGCTGGCGATGTCGCTGGCACGACTGTAGGTAGCTTGACAAGCACCACTTTGGATGGCAGCATTGCCGGACTCATGGCAGCGGCGCTGCAAGCAGAAGGCGTGAGCGGAGCACAACCTAAAGGTGGTGGCGGTAACTCTACAGCAGATAGTATCGGTAACTACATCGCCAACGCCACTCCTGCGCAAATCCAAGCTGCCGCCCAAGCGGTAGTAGACAACACAGGTGGCAACTACAACGGCTTTGTGGATGGCGAAAATAGCCAAAGCATGCACCAAACCCTCAATAACTTTACTCTAGGCAAGGTGCTTGCAGCCGCTCAAAACTACAGCGATGCGATGGGCACCTTAACGCCTCTACTCAACCCTAGCAACCAAAACGCCTCTGTCCAAAAAATCTTAGACACTTCTATTGGCAATGTGACGAGTTTGGGGGCGTTGGCGCAGTTGCTAAACTCTAGTGCGAGCATTGATGTCAATGGCACTTCTGTCAGCGTTTCTAGTCTCCTTGGCAACCCCAGCACCTTAAGCCCTGCTGTGGTGGCGGCCATTAAACAGCTCCTTACAAAAATGGAGGGCGTACAAGGTCAAGTCAACACCTTCCAACAAAACATCGACAACAATGCGACCGCCTCCTTACTCAATGGTTTGCAAGGCACAAATGGCTACGCTGCGCAAGCACAAAATGCGCTCTCAAGCTTGGTGAGCCGTGTGGGTGTGACTAACCAAACCATCAACAACTACCTCACCAATGAGGATAAGGTGATCCAAGCGCGGGTGGATTTCTTGCTCAACAACCAAGCCAACACTTTGGGGGCGTTGTTGCTCTCCTTACAAAAGGTGTCTCAGCAAAGTTTCCAAGGCAACGCCGATGCTGCCATCAGCCAGCTCAACACAGACATCTCCAATGTCTTTAACCAAATCGTGCAAAGCGATCGGCTGAACCCCACACAAGCGGACGCTAACTTACAAAGCATCATCAACGCCCTCACCAATTTGCAATCAAGTTTGCTAGGGCAGTTGGCTGGCATGGCTGGGGTGAGCGGTGCAACCGGTGGGGGCGGTGCGGCTGTGGCAGCTGTAGAGGGCGTGCAAGCCGAACATGCTAAGGGCAGCATCACATTGCCTGTCGTAAATGCCGGCACCCCCTCTGCCATCACCACACAGCTCAATGCGGTCAACAACGCCCTTGTGCTCGCTAAAGCCAGCTTGAGCAAAATGCAAACAGAGCTTAAAGCCATGGGCTACAATGTGAGCAAAAACGGTGTGGTGGCGATGTCAAACGCCATGCAACCCATGAACTCCAATGGCAACATGTATGGCATCGATGTGCAGTTTGGGTATAAACAATTCTTTGGCAAAAAGAAACGTTGGGGTGTGCGCTACTACGCCAACTTCAGTTACCAACACGGCACGTTCATGAACAGCAATGCAGCTGAACTTGACAACTTTGTCTATGGGGCTGGGGTGGATGCGCTGTATAACTTCTACGAAAGCAAAGATGGCAAATACACCACGGGTCTGTTTGCAGGGCTCATGTTGGATGGCTCTAGCTGGGCGGTCAAAGGGCAAAGCTATTACGACAGTTTGGTGGCTCAAGGTTTGGGTAAAATGAACACCTCTTACTTCCAAATCCCCATCAACTTGGGCTTTAGGACCAATGTCAACAAGCACAATGGCTTTGAAATCGGTTTAAGAATCCCTCTTGCGACCAACTACTACTATAAGGGTCTGAACGAATTTGGCGATAAACTAGACATTGCGTACAAACGCAATGTGTCTGTTTACTTCAACTACGTTTACAACTTCTAAACTTTTGGAAGGTTGTTAGGATTTTAGGGGCTTTGCCCCTAGCCCTCTTAAAGGGGCTTGCTTCTTTTTTACCTTTGCCCTTTAAGTTGCCCTTTAAATTGTTAATTTTAAGGCTTTGTCTCACTTTTTAAGGGCTTGTTCCTTGTAGGGAGTCTGCCCTTGCCCCCTTAAACTCGTTAGAATTTCAATGGCTACCCCTTAAGGGGTTTTTCTCTTTTCCCCCCTTTCTCTTTCTTGTTTCTTTGGCTCTCTTAGGGGACAGTTTTGTTTGCTTGGGTTTTGTGTGCCTAGAAGGGTTCAACGCTTCTTGGGCGTTTGTGGGGGGTGGCATGGCTGCTGGTGTTTTAAAGCGCACCTTAAGGGGGCGCCTTAAGGGGGCGGCTGATGGGGGGGTTTATTTGCACCCCTCTTGCTTGCTTGGTGGGGTTAGGAATAGCAAGATAAAATCTATAAAATTCTATAAGTTTTTTATCGGTTTATTCTTGCCACAAAAGCCCGAAATTTTGCTAAAACAGACACCGCCTTTAGTAGGAACCAAATTAACGCTTGCTACCCCAAAGGGGACCCCATGCGAAAAGCCAAACACTCTTAAGACTGCGTTTTTGCGTGATGCTGGCTTGTTTCAAATATGGTTGTGGCCGCTTAAAGGGGCTGGTGGGAGTTTTATGCCTTGCTGTGAGTGCTATGGTTTGTAGGTGTTTTGCCCCGCTTGCAGCCCCTTGCTTTTTTAAGCAGGTTAGCTCTCAAGCTAGCAGCTTGCGTGGATGCACGGTGTTTTTAAGGTCAGTGTTTGTCCGTCTTCACCCCGACTTTTTTGTCTTTATACAGCCCGGTGCCCACAGGGATCATGCGCCCCAGCACCACATTTTCTTTTAAGTCTTCTAAGAAGTCCTTTTTCATCGCAATGCTGGCTTCTGTGAGCACTTTTGTGGTCTCTTGGAAGCTGGCGGCAGAGATGATGCTATCGCTGCCGATCGCCGCGCGGGTGATGCCTAAAAGCACAGGCTCGGCAATGGCCGGCTCGCCTTTAGATTGCAACACCCGCTGGTTTTCCTCTTTAAAGTGCTTTTTGCTCACCAAATCGCCCTCAATGAACTTGGTGTTCCCGCTGTCTAAAATCCGCACTTGGCGCAGCATTTGCGACACGATGATCTCGATGTGCTTGTCGGCGATGTTGACCCCCTGGCGGCGGTAAACTTGCTGCACTTCGCTCACGATGTACTTGTGTAATTCCTTTTCTCCGCTGATGCGTAAAATGTCGTGGCTGCTCACCGCGCCATCGGTGATCGCCTCGCCCGCGTGCACGAATTCATTAGGGTGCACCAAAATCTGTTTGCCCTTGTCGATGAAGTACTCCGCTTTGCGCCCATCGGCAGCCGTGATACACACGCGCTCTTTATTGCGCACGGGCTTTTCAAAGCTTACCTGCCCGTCAATTTCGCTTAAAATCGCTAAATCTTTAGGCTTGCTCTTGCGGGCTTCAAAGATGTCGGAGACGCGGGGCAAGCCGCCCGTGATGTCCTTAGATTTCGCGGTGGCTTTGGGGATTTTCGCCAGCACATCCGCGACCTCCACCTGCGCGCCCTCGGCAATGGCGATCGAGGTTTTGGGCTCTAGGGGGTAGTAAATGGGCTCTTGGCCCTGTGCTTCGATCATCAGGCTGGGTTTAAAGCCCGTGGGGATGTACTCGTTGACGACCAAGGAGCGCACGCCGGTGTTTTCATCTTCAGTTTCAGTCACGCTCACCCCCGCCACAATGTCTATAAAGCGCACCACGCCGCCCATGTCGGCGATGATGGGCGTGTTGTAGGGGTCCCAGCTGGCGATGGTGTTTTTCGCGTCATGGCTGGGCTTGACTAAAAGGGTGTTGGCTTCTGTGGGGCTGTTGTCGTCCACTTGCACCAAAGAGTTGCGGGCGATGTAGTGGCGGATGGCCTCTTGGTCGTTTTCATCAGCGACCACCGCAAATAGCCCCTTTTCCTCCACAATGTCGCCCGCTTTAACGCCCCTAGCACGCTCTAAGTGATCGCCCACAAGGTGGTAGAACTTCACCACGCCCTTTTCTTTAGCGGTGATCTCTTGGGTGATCGGGTCGTTGTCTTGCACGGCGATCTCAGAAGCGTAAGGGATGCGATTTGGCACATTCCAGCCGTCTTTGATGATGTCGGCGATGCTGCCCCCCTCGTGCACCACATGCCCACTGCCATAGGGCAGATAGATTTTGCCCTCGATCTTCCCGCTCACCCCGGCCAGCTCATTAGGTTTAGCCACATCGCTTTTACGCAAGACAAACTTTGCCTCTTGGGTTTCTCCCACCACGCTTAAAACCACCTCTTCATGGGCACTATCCACCTTCAGCACGCCATCAAAGGGGGCTTTGATTTTAGGCTCCACCACGAGAATCGCGGCGTTGCGGCGGTTGACGATGATGTTCTTGCCCTCTTTGTTTTGGTAGGTTTTGACATTGAAAAAGCGCACAAAGCCCTCATTGCTGGCGACAATCTCGCGCTCTTCTTGGCTTCGTGAGGCCGTGCCGCCCACGTGGAAGGTTCTTAGGGTTAATTGCGTGCCCGGCTCGCCGATGGACTGCGCCGCCACCACGCCCACCGCCTCGCCGGGTTTAACCATTTTGCCCTCGCCCAAATTCAAGCCGTAGCATTTAGCGCACACGCCTTTTTGGGCCTTACAAGTGACGGGGGTGCGAATCGTGACGGATTTAATGCCCGCCTCCACAATGCGCTTGGCCTTTTCTTCATCCACCATGGTGTCTGCGTTTAACAAGACTTCGTTGGTGAGCGGATCGATGATGTCCTCCACTAAAACCCGGCCAAAAATGCGCTCTTCTAAAGGTTCGATGAGCTCGCTGCCCACCGTGATGTCGGTGATCTCGATGCCTTCGTGCGTGCCGCAATCCTCTTGCACCACCTTGACATTTTGGGCGACATCGATGAGTTTGCGGGTGAGATAGCCGGCGGTGGCGGTTTTTAGCGCGGTGTCGGCTAACCCTTTGCGCGCCCCGTGCGTGGAGTTGAAGTACTCCAGCACATTCAAGCCCTCTTTAAAGTTAGAGATGATGGGCGTTTCAATGATGCTGCCATCAGGTTTGGTCATCAAGCCGCGCATCGCCGAGAGTTGGCGAATCTGGGCGGCTGAACCACGCGCGCCGCTATCGGCCATCATATAAATGGAGTTGAAGCCCTGCTTGTCGCTGGCAATGGCGGCCATCATCTCTTGACTCATCGCGTCATTGACCTCGGTCCAAATGTCGATGATTTTATTGTAGCGCTCTTGTTCGCTCAAGTGCCCGCCCTCAAACTGGGCTTGAATCGCCTTCACCCGCTCTTTGGCCGCCTCCACCATGCTGACTTTATTGGCCGGCGTGATGATGTCCTCCATAGAGATGGAGATGCCCGCTTTAGTGGCGTATCTAAAGCCTAGGTTTTTGAGATTGTCTAGGAATTTGGCCGTTTGGCCAATGCCGCTCTCTTTGTAGACATAATCCACCAACGCCCCGATGTCCTTTTTCTTCAACACTTTGTTCCACAAGTGGGCGGGCACAAAGTCGGGCAAAATGGATTTGATCACCAGCCGGCCGGCGGTGGTTTGCAGGATATGCCGTTCTTGCAAAACCCGCACTTTGGCGTGCACGTCTAATTCTTTGGCATCCACGGCCATCAAGACCTCCGCCACGCTAGAAAAGAGTTTATGCTCGCCCAGCACGCCGCTTTTTTCTAAGGACAGGTAGTAAAGCCCGAGCACCATGTCCTGGCTAGGCACGGCCACCGCCTTACCGCTGGCAGGCAACAAGATATTCATCGAGCTTAACATCAAGACCTTGCACTCCGTGATCGCCTCTTGGCTTAAAGGCACATGCACGGCCATTTGATCGCCGTCAAAGTCGGCGTTGAAGGCCGAGCACACCAGCGGGTGGAGTTGAATCGCCTTGCCATCGATGAGCTTGGGGTGGAAGGCTTGAATCGATTGTTTATGCAGCGTGGGGGCGCGGTTTAAGAGCACGGGATAGCCCTCCACGATTTCCTCCAAGCACTCCCAAACCTCGTTGGTTTTTTGCTCGATCATGCGCTTGGCTTGTTTGAGCGTGGTGGCAAAGCCCTTTTCTTCCAACTTAGAGAGCAAATGGGGTTTAAAGAGTTCGAGCGCCATGTTTTTAGGCAGCCCGCATTGGTCCATGTTAAGATTAGGCCCCACCACAATCACGCTGCGGCCTGAGAAGTCCACGCGTTTGCCTAGCAAGTTTTGTCTAAAGCGGCCTTGTTTGCCCTTGATGATTTCCGAGAGTGACTTTAAGGGGCGTTTGTTCGCGCCTTTGACGGCATTGGCGTTGCGCCCATTGTCAAACAGCGCATCCACCGCCTCTTGCAACATGCGCTTTTCATTGCGCACGATGATCTCAGGCGCGCCCAGCTCCATCAAGCGTTTTAAGCGTTGGTTGCGGTTGATCACCCGTCGATAAAGTTCATTGACATCGCTCACGGCAAACTTGCCGCCATCTAGAGCCACTAAAGGGCGTAAATCTGGGGGCAGGACGGGCAGGGCGGTGAGCATCATCCACTCGGGGCGGTTGCCCGAATTGATGAAACTTTCCACGACTTTGAGCCGTTTGACTAATTTCTTTTTCTTGGCATCCGAGTTGGTGTCTTTGACCTCTTCTTTCAGCGATTCGAGCAAGCCCACTAAATCTAACTCTTCTAAGAGCTCTTTAATCACCTCGCCTCCCATTTGGGCGTTAAAATCCTGATCGGAGTAGTGGCGTTGGATGCTCTGAAACTGCTCCTCGTTTAAGATGTCGTATTTGAGCACGGGTTTGCTGCCCTCTAAATCGTAGCACGCTTGCCCGGGGTCTTTGACGATGTAGGCTTCGTAGTAGAGCACGCGCTCTAAGTCTTTCATTTTGATGCCTAAAAGCGTGCCGATGCGGCTAGGCAGGGAATTGACATACCAAATGTGCGCCACGGGCGTGGCTAGCTCAATGTGCCCCATTCTAAAAGAGCGCACTTTAGAGCTGGTGATCGCCACGCCGCATTTTTCGCAAGTGCCGATCGTTTTGTAGCGCGGTTTTTTGTACTTGCCACACAGGCATTCGTAGTCTTTGGTCGGTCCAAAGATTTTCATACAAAAGAGCCCATCGCGCTCGGGTTTTAAGGTGCGGTAGTTGATGGTCTCGGGCTTTTTCACCTCCCCATAGCTCCACTCGCGGATTTTATCCGGGCTCGCAAGGGTGAGCTGGAAAGAGCTAAAGTCTTTGGGGCGATCGTCCTCCTTAATGACAATGGGTTTGGGCGCTCCATATTCATCCACTTCTTCATTAAAAATATTGACATCTAGAGCCAACGATTGCAATTCTTTAGTCAAAACATAAAAAGTTTCAGGGATTTCGCTCTCCCCCACATGCTCGCCTCTAGCGATGGCTCTATAGGCGTTCTCTCTGCCCTTAATGTCATCGGATTTCACGGTCAGCATTTCTTTAAGTGTGTGTGCCGCGCCGTAAGCCTCCAAAGCCCACACCTCCATTTCTCCAAAGCGTTGTCCGCCAAAGAGCGCCTTCCCGCCCACGGGTTGGTGGGTGACGAGAGAGTAAGGCCCCGTGCTTCTGGCGTGCACTTTTTCATCCACGAGGTGGTGGAGTTTGAGCATGTACATGTAGCCCACATTGACCCGCTCTTTCATCTTCTCGCCCGTGCGCCCGTCATAAAGCTCGGTTTTGCCATCGAGGTCGATTTGTGCCAGCTTAAAGAGCTCCATGAACTGCTCTTGACTGATGCCCTCAAAGACGGGGATCGCAAATTTCACGCCATGTTGCCAATCGCGGGCGTATTCTAAAAGCTGTTCATCGCTGCACTGCTCGAGCATGTGGGCTAGGTCGTGGTTATGGACATTGACCACATGGGCGATCTCTAGCATTTTAGCCCGCAGTTTTGCGAGCATGTCCGCCGTGTGCGTGGCAAGCAGGGCTTGGATTTGTTTGCCCAGCTGGACTCCCACTAAGCCTAAGTGCACTTCTAAAATCTGCCCGATGTTCATGCGGCTAGGCACGCCAAGGGGGTTTAGCACAATGTCGATGGGCTCGCCATCGGCGGTGTAGGGCATGTCGGCGATGGGCACGATGTTAGACACAATGCCCTTGTTGCCGTGCCGTCCGGCCATTTTATCCCCCACTTTGAGCTTGCGCTTGGTGGCGATGTAGATTTTCACCTGCTTGATGACTCCATTGGGCAAAATGTCGTCTTTTTCCAAAATGGAGAGTTTTTTCTCGTGGCTTTGGCCTAAAAGTTTCTTTTGTTCTAAAATGTTGTTTTTGATTTGCTCAAAGCGGTTTTGGACTTCTTTGCTGAATTTTTTAGACAAAGAAATGAGCCCAAAGCGGTTGGTGTTTTCCACGACCTCTCTAGGGATTTTTGCACCTTTGGGGTAGGTGACATCGTTTAAGATCACCTCTTCCTCTAAAGGCTCTTGGGAGAAGATCGCACTGATTTGTAGGGCTTCCTCTTTATCCAGCATTTTAAAATGCTTGTCGTGGCGATCGTCTAAGATCCATTTTTCTTCTTCATAGGCACTTGTGGCGCGCGCATCCCTTTCGCAGCCTTTTTTGGTGAAGATCTTCACCCCGATCACCACGCCCTCTAAAGAGGGGGGGCAATAGAGCGACTTGTTCACCACATGCCCGGCTTTGTCCCCAAAGATGGCGCGCAGCAAGCGCTCTTCAGGCGTGCTTTTCATTTCGCCCTTGGGTGAGACCTTGCCGACTAAAATCATCCCCGCGCTCACATAGGTCCCGATTTTGACAATCCCCCCATTATCTAGGTGGGCGATCTCTTCCTCTTTGACATCGGGGATGTCGGAGGTGAACTCTTCGCTCCCGTGCTTGAGCTCTCTAGCCTCGATCTCCTTTTCGTAAATGTGCACGGAAGTGAACACATCGTCTTTGGTGATCTTCTCACTCACCACAATCGCGTCTTCAAAGTTGTAGCCATTCCAGGGCATGAACGCCACACGGATGTTTTTACCTAGAGCCAATTCGCCTTGATCCATGCTAGGGCCATCAGCGATGATCTGCCCCTCTTCAATGACATCGCCCACTTTGACGATGGGCACTTGGTTAAAGCAGGTGTTTTGGTTGGTGCGTAAATTCTTTTGCAGCAAATAAGAAGTGATGTGGGGGCCCTTCTCAGGGTCTTTTTCCACGATGTAGATGTTCTCCGAATCCACTTCATCCACCACGCCCCTACGCTCCGCTTTCACGCTCCCCCACGAATCGCGCGCGATCACGCTTTCAATGCCCGTGCCCACAATGGGTGCTTCGGAGCGCAACAAGGGCACGGCCTGGCGTTGCATGTTTGTCCCCATCAAGGCGCGGTTGGCATCGTCATGCTCTAAGAAGGGGATCAAGGATGCCGCCACGCCCACTAAAATGCGCGAGCTCAAATCCATTAAAGTCACTTTGCTCTTTTCATTGAGCACAATTTCCCCGCCCACCCGCGTTTCCACAAGGTCCTCTTGGATGTAGCCTTGAGCGTCTAGCGCGGTGCTGGCGGGGGCAATGACATGGCCTTCTTCTTGAATGGCGGTGAGGTATTCCACTTGCTCGCCCACCTGCCCCTCAACCACCTTTTTATAAGGGGCTTCAATGAAGCCGAGTTCATTGACCCGCGTGAAGGTGGATAGAGTGTTGATGAGCCCAATGTTTTGCCCCTCTGGGGTTTCAATGGGGCAAATGCGCCCGTAGTGTGTGGGGTGCACATCCCGCGCTTCAAAACCCACGCGGTCCTTAACAAGTCCGCCCTCACCCAAAGCTGAAAGACGGCGTTTGTGCGTCACCTCGGATAAGGGGTTGGTTTGATCCATGAACTGGGAGAGTTGCCCGCTCATGAAAAACTCTAAAATGGTGCTGGTGATCATTTTAGAATTGACCAGGTCGTGGGGCATGAGCGCGTCCAAGTTGGTGTTCATGGTGGTGAGCTTGTCTTTGATGGTCTTTTGCATTTTCATCAGACCCTCGTGCAGTTCGTTTGCCAACAACTCGCCCACGGCACGGATGCGGCGGTTACCTAAGTGGTCGCGATCGTCGATGTGCCCCTGCCCGTTTTTGATCTTGATGAGGTAGCGTACGGTTTCAATGATGTCCTCGTGGGTGAGCACGGTAACATAGTTAGGCACTTTTAAATGCAGCTTGTGGTTCATCTTCATGCGCCCGACCATCGTTAAGTCGTAGCGCTCGGGGTCAAAAAAGAGTTGTTGGACGTAGCGCTGGGCGACTTCAGCCGTCACCGGATCGCCCGGGCGCATGACTTTATAAATGCGAATCGCCGCTAGGGCGTTTTCATCCTCCACCTTTTCGCTTTGTTTCAACAGCTTTTGCGATTCGCTTCTTAGCGACTCGGCATCGGAGGTGAAGGATTTGATGATCGAAGCGTCATGGCCTAGGGCTAGGTCGTTGGCGATGACAAATTCTTTGACGCCCGCTTCCTTGATCTTGTCGAGTTTGGGTTGTTCTAAGAGGGTTAAAGCGTCTAAAAGGGTTTCTTGATTTTTATCTAAAATCGGTTCGGCTAGGTAGCGGCTCAGCAAAATTTTCGTGGGGTACTCCACCCACTCTACCCCGCTCTCTTTAATTTCTTTGGCTTTTTTGGCAGTGAGTTTGCGGCTGGCGGCTAAGAGCAACCGCCCTTTTTCATCTTTCAGATCAAAATCTAAGCGGCTATCTGTGGCGATGCTCTCAAAGGGGATGAAGTAGTGCTCCCCTTGCTCATCGGGTTTGTAGCGCACTTTTAAAAGAGGATAGAAAATACGGATAATGTCTTGTTTGCTGTAACCTAGGGCTCTAAACAGGATTGTGGCGGACACTTTACGGCGTTTGTTGATGCGCACATGTAAAATGTCTTTCACATCGTATTCAAAGTACAGCCACGAGCCGCGATCGGGAATGATTTGGCCGGTGTAGATCAGTTTATTGGCGCTGGTGGTGGATTTTTCTTCTTTAAAGATCACCCCAGGGCTTCTGTGTAGCTGGTTAACCACCACACGCTCTACGCCATTGATGATAAAAGAGGTGCGATCGGTCATTAAAGGGATCTCACGGATAAAAATGCTTTGTTCTTTAATGTCTTTGGGGCCCAGTCTTTCGCCCGTTTTGGGGTCTTTCTCCCAAAGGATCAGGCGGATTTTGATTTTAAGATAGGCTGAATAAGTGATGCCCCGCTCCATCGCCTCGCGCACGGTGTATTTAGGCTCGCCGTATTCACAGCCCCCGTATTCTAAAGTGATGCGGTTTTGGCTGTCGTGGATGGGAAAGACCGATTTAAACACCCGCTCAATCCCGCTCTCTCTGCCCTCTTTGGCGTATAAAAACGCCTCATAGCTGTCTTTTTGCAAGAGCAAGAGATTGGGGACGGGTAAGTCTTGGGGCATTTTTGTAAAATCTGCACGCAACCGATTTCTTAAAGTTTTCATGTTAATAAACCTTTTTGATGGAGATTGGAGGCTGGAAACGACACACACATAAAAATAAGTTCAATTCAAATCCATTTTGGCGGTGTTCCCCTTGATACACGCGATGCCCCTCCTTGTCCCCTCCTTTAAAATTCTTTACTTGATTTCAGCCTTCGCCCCGACTTCTTCGAGTTTCTTTTTAATGGTTTCGGCTTCCTCTTTGTTCACGCCTTCTTTAAGCACGTGGGGGGTTTTCTCTGTGGCTTCTTTGGCTTCTTTAAGCCCTAGGCCGGTGATTTCACGCACCACTTTAATGACCTTAATTTTTTCTGCCCCGGTTTCAGCCAGCACCACGCTAAATTCAGTTTTTTCCTCAGCCGCTTCAGCAGGCGCGCCGGCCACAGCCCCGGCCACCACAGTGGGGGCCGCGCTCACACCAAATTTTTCTTCAAAGGCTTTCACGAGCTCGCTAAGTTCGAGCACGCTCAAAGACCCAATGTAGTCTAAAATCTCCTCTTTCGTCATTGCCATGTTGATCCTTTATGCTTCTTCTTTTGATTTTCGCAAATTGTCCAAGCCCGTCACAAAGTAGCGCGCAGGTGCGCTCCAAACAGAGAGCAACATTCCGATAAGCTCTTCGCGACTGGGTAGTTTTGACACCGCTTCAATGTGCTTGCTGTCTACGGCTTGCTTTTCATAAAGCCCCATTTTCACAACAAAATGGTCTTTATGTTCCTTCGCAAAGCCCATGACCAACTTAGACAGCGCAATTTGATCCGCGCCCCAAATAAAGACATTGGTCTCTTTGAGCTCTAGGGCTTGCAAATTTGCCTCTTTTAAAGCCAAAGACGCGAGGGTGTTTTTGATCACCTGCACGCTAACGCCCTGCACTCTAGCGGCGTTACGCAATTTCTCTAAATGCTGCACCTGTAAGCCCTTGTAGTCGCACACCACAAGCGCATCCATTTGGCTAAACGCCTCTTTCAAGCGCGCCACAAGTTCTTGCTTTTGCTCTTTATGCATGTTTCCTCCTTTCCAACTAACTTCCACAAGGCGCACAGCGCAATTAAGCCAAAAAGCCCTTGTTTCTTCAGTTAAAGATGAATTACTTAACGTCCATCAACTCTTGGGCGTTTAAGCGCACCCCCGGCGACATTGTCAAGGACACCACGCTGTTGCGGATGTATTTGCCCTTAGAAGTGCTGGGTTTGAGCTTATTGATCGCGCGCACCAACTCGAGCATGTTTTCTTTAATTTGCGCCGCGCCAAAACTGGCTTTACCTACGGGGGCGTGCAAATTGCCCTTTTTATCCACGCGGAAATTGACCTGCCCGCTTTTAGCGTTGCTCACCGCCTTTTTAATGTCCATCGTGACGGTGCCGGTTTTAGGATTGGGCATGAGTCCTTTAGGCCCTAAAATACGCCCCACTTTCCCCACAACCGCCATCATGTCCGGAGTGGCGATGACCATGTCAAAGTTCGTGTTGCCATTTTTGATCTCTTCGGCTAAATCCTCGCCCCCGACCACATCTGCACCAGCTGCTTTAGCTTCATCGAGCTTAATGTCTTTGGCAAAGACGGCGACTCGCACCTTTTTACCCGTGCCATGGGGCAACACCACCGCGCCGCGCACCATTTGATCGGCATGTCTAGGATCCACACCTAAGCGCAGCGCCACTTCTACGGTTTCATCAAACTTCGCCGAAGCGAGGGATTTGAGCACATCCACCCCCTCTTCAAGGCTATAGACTTTTTCTCTCTCAAACTGAGAATTTAATTTTTCTACCCGTTTTGCTAACTTTGCCATAGTTATCCTTCTACCTCAATGCCCATGCTCTTTGCGCTGCCCATCACAATTTTTTTAGCCGCCTCTAGGCTGGTGGTGTTGAGATCTTCCATTTTGTTTTGGGCGATCTCCTCAACTTGCTGCATGGTGAGCTTGCCCACTTTGTTTTTTAAAGGGTTGTCTGAACCCTTAGCCACGCCACTGGCTTTTTTGATCAAGTCTGTGACCGGGGGCTTTTTGGTGATGAAAGTAAAGCTCTTGTCTTGATAAACCGTGATGATAACCGGGATATTAAAACTGCCCATGTCCTTGGTTTTCTCGTTAAAAGCCTTGCAAAACTCCATGATATTCACGCCTCTTTGCCCTAAAGCCGGACCGATGGGCGGGCTAGGGTTTGCCTTGCCGGCGGGGACTTGTAATTTAATCTGGCCAACAACTTTTTTTGCCATACACTCTCCTTAAATGATTTTTTCCACTTGAGAATACAAGATCTCGATCAACGTGTTGCGCCCAAAGATAGACACATTGAGCTTTAACTTGCGGTGCTGCACATCGTATTCTTCGACCGTGGCGGTGAAGTTGGCAAAGGGCCCTTCAATGATGCGCACCACTTCGCCTTTTTCATAGTAGATTTTGGGTTTGGGCGCGGCGCGGTTGGTCATTTTCTCTAGAATATTGCCGATGTCCGCATCGCTTAAAGGCGTGGGCTTTTTGCTTTCTCCAATGAAACGGCTCACGCGGGGCAAGGACTGGATTTTATGCCAAAGCACGGTGTCTAAATCCACCTTGATGAACACATAGCCAGGATAAAGGCTGCGCTCGGTTACTTTATTCTTGCTCTTTTTAGACAGCTCGATCACATCTTCGGTCGGCACGATGATCTCTTGCACCCGGTCGGCAATGTTGTTTTCTTGCACCATGTTCTCAATGGCTTTTTTAACGGATTGCTCGCTGCCTGAATAGGTTTGAATCGCGTACCACTCCATACCCACGCCGACCCCTTATAAAATGCTCGCAACAAAAGACGACAAAACAAAATCGATCAAAGTCAAAAACAGCGTGATGATCGTTACCACAATCAGCACGGACACCAAAGCGTTTCTAATCTGCTCTTTGAGCGGAAAGATCACCTTTGATAGCTCTTCTTTTGTCAACTTGTACTGCGCTAATAGTTTATTCATGCCACCTACTTTAATTTCACCCCTGGCAGGCCAGGAGGGACTCGAACCCCCAACAATCGGTTTTGGAGACCGGTGCTCTACCATTGGAGCTACTGACCTAAAATCCCCCTCCCATTGCCTAGCTGCTTTTAAGCTTCACTTCCTTGTGGATGGTGTGCTTATTTTCTCTAGGGCAGAACTTTTTGAGCTCCAGTTTTTCCGTGTTTGTCTTGGCATTTTTGGTTGTGCTGTAATTGATTTCAGCACAATCTGCACACTTCAACCCTACCTTAACTTTCACAATGTGTCCTACTCGATGATTTTTGTAACCACACCCGCGCCCACGGTTTTACCGCCTTCACGGATCGCAAATTTTGTCCCTAATTCAAGGGCAATAGAGCTGATCAACTCAACCACGATTTTGGTGTTGTCCCCGGGCATGATCATTTCTGTGCCTTCGGGCAAAGTAATGGAGCCGGTCACATCGGTGGTGCGGACATAAAACTGCGGGCGGTAGCCGTTGAAGAAAGGCGTATGGCGGCCGCCTTCCTCTTTAGAGAGCACATACACCTCGCCCTCGAATTTTTTGTGTGGGGTGATGGAGCCGGGTTTGCAAAGCACCATGCCACGGAAGACTTCTTCTTTTTTAGTGCCGCGCAAAAGCACGCCTACATTGTCGCCCGCTTCGCCTTTTTCAAGCTCTTTTCTAAACATTTCTACGCCCGTAACGGTGGTTTTTTGGGTGGGTTTGATCCCCACAATTTCCACTTCGTCCCCAATTTTCACCACACCGCGCTCAATTCTACCGGTCACCACGGTGCCTCGGCCGGCGATGGAGAACACATCTTCTACAGGCATCAAGAAAGCTTTTTCGGTGTCGCGCTCAGGAGTGGGGATGTATTTATCCACTTCTTCCATGAGTTTGAGCACTTTTTGTCCCCATTCGCCAATGTTGCCAGATTTGGCCTCCTCTAAGGCTTTAAGCGCAGATCCGGCCACAATGGGGGTGTCATCCCCGGGGAATTCGTAGGTGCTCAAGAGTTCGCGCACTTCCATTTCCACGAGGTCTAATAATTCTTGGTCGTCGACCATGTCTTGTTTATTTAAAAACACCACGATATAGGGCACACCCACTTGGCGGGCTAGTAGAATGTGTTCGCGGGTTTGGGGCATGGGGCCATCAGCGGCAGACACGACTAAAATCGCGCCGTCCATTTGGGCGGCACCAGTGATCATGTTTTTGACATAGTCGGCGTGGCCGGGGCAGTCCACATGCGCATAGTGGCGGTTTTCTGTAGAGTACTCGATGTGAGAAGTGGCGATCGTAATGCCCCTTTCTTTTTCTTCTGGGGCGTTGTCAATGTTGTCATAATCTTTCAGTTCAGCTAGACCTTTTAAAGAGAGCACCGCAGAGATCGCCGCGCTCAAAGTGGTTTTGCCATGGTCCACATGCCCGATGGTACCCACATTGACATGGGGTTTGTTCCGTTCAAACTTCGCTTTTGCCATTGTTTTAACTCCTCTTATAGAATTTAAAGCATTGTGTTAAGGGGGAAACTGGAGCCCATAAGCGGGATTGAACCGCCGACCTCTTCCTTACCAAGGAAGTGCTCTACCCCTGAGCTATATGGGCATTCTCCCTACACTGGAGCGGGAAACGGGGCTCGAACCCGCGACCCTCAGCTTGGAAGGCTGATGCTCTAGCCAACTGAGCTATTCCCGCACTGGTGGTGAGACGTGGATTCGAACCACGGAAGACGAAAGTCAGCAGATTTACAGTCTGCCCTCGTTGGCCACTTGAGTATCTCACCTACTGGAGCTGGCTAAGGGAATCGAACCCCCAACCTGCTGCTTACAAGGCAGCTGCTCTACCAATTGAGCTAAGCCAGCGCAAAATAAGCTAATATTGTAGCTAACTTAGTGCCCCTTTGTCAAGCCCCCTGGCTTAAGGCTAAGTAATGTTATAGTAAGCCCCATTTTTAACACAAAGGAACGATTATGCGCTTTTTTTCACTGAGCCTCATCTTAGCCGGTCTGCTTGCAGCCACCCCCTACAAAGTTGATACCGCCCACTCCAGCGTGGACTTTAGTGCCACACACTTGTTGGTGTCTAAGGTCAATGGGGACTTCTCTCAATTTAAGGGGGCTGCGGACATTGAGAAGGGGCAGTTAAAAGCCCTGGATGGCGAGATTGAAATCCAAAGCATCAACACCAAGAACGCCAAAAGGGACAAGGATTTGCTCTCAGCCAATTTTTTTGATGCGCACGAATACCCCAAAGGCTATTTAAAAGCCACGAAGATCAGCCAAAAAGGCGATGGGGGTTTGCAGATCAAGGCCATGCTCAAACTCAAAGATGTGGAAAAGGAAATCATCCTAAAGGGCAAACTCACCGGACCCGTTAAACACCCTAAAAGTGGGGCAGATGTCTATGGGCTAGAGTTGCAGGGCGTGGTTTCGCGAAAGGTCTTTAAAATCGGACAGAACACCCCTCCTAAACTTGTGGGCGAAAACATCCAGGTCAACATCCATTTGGAGTTGCACCACTAATTTAAGTTTTTTAGGCTAAAATTGCCTTTTTTAGGGAGTGCAAAACATGCAGATCAAGAAGGCGTTTTTAGGGTACTTTGAAGGTTTAGGGCATCTACAAGTGCCAAGCTCTAGCTTAGTGCCCCAAGATTCTTCTTTGCTTTTCACCAATGCGGGCATGGTGCAGTTTAAAGACATTTTCTTAGGCAAGAGCAAGCCCTTCACAAACCGCGCCACCAGCGCCCAGCTGTGCATGCGTGCCGGGGGCAAGCACAACGATTTAGAAAATGTCGGCTACACCAACCGCCACCACACCCTCTTTGAAATGCTGGGCAACTTCTCCTTTTTTGACTACTTTAAAGAAGAAGCCATCGCCTACGCCTTTGAGTTTGTGCATCAACATCTAGGCTTTAAAAAAGAGCACATTTACATCAGTGTGCACGAAAAAGATCAAGAAGCCTATCAGTTATGGCAAAAGTTTATCCCCCAAAGCCGCATTAAGACCATGGGCGATGAGGACAATTTTTGGCAAATGGCAGACACGGGGCCCTGTGGGTACTGCAGTGAAATTTACATAGACCAAGGGGATCAATATTTTCACTCTAAAGAGGATTACTTTGGGGGCGAGGGCGATCGCTTTTTAGAGATTTGGAACTTAGTTTTTATGCAGTATGAGCGCTCAGCTGAGGGCGTGCTGACCCCCTTAGAAAAGCCTTGCATCGACACAGGCATGGGTTTAGAGCGGGTGCAAGCCCTTTTAGAGGGGGTGCAAAATAACTTTGACAGCTCGTTGTTTAAACCCCTTATGGCGTGCATTGAAGAGAGTTTTGGCTTGAAGTATGCAAAGCACCAAGAGTCCTTTAGGGTGTTGGCGGATCACGCCCGCAGTGTGGCGTTCTTGCTGGCGATGGGGGTTTACTTTGAAAACACGGGGCGCGGCTATGTCTTGCGCCGCATTTTAAGGCGGGCATTAAGGCATGGCTATTTGTTGCAACAAGCTAAGGGCAAGAGCCTAGAAAGCCCCTTTTTCTACGAAATTTTAGGGCGTTTTTGCGACTTGATGCCCGACTATCCCCTTTTAAAAGAACACCAAGAGAGCATTAAAGCCGAGTGCAGAGCAGAGGAAGAATTGTTTTTAGCCACTTTGGATAAAGGCATGCACTTATTTGAAAGGGCCCTCTCTGAGTGCCAAGGTCAAAAGTTTAGCGGGGCTGTGGCGTTTAAGCTGTATGACACCTATGGTTTCCCCCTAGATTTAACCGCCGACATGTTGCGCGGGCAGCATATCCAAGTGGACATGGCAGAGTACCAAGCCTGCATGCAAGAGCAAAAACAACGCTCGGCGCATAGCTTTAAACAAAACAACGCCAAAGACGGCTTAAAGGCACTAGATTTAAGCCATTTAGAGCCCAACCACTTTGCCGGCTACACCACAGAAAATTTGCAAACCCAAGTTGTCGCCCTTTATCCGCTAGAGGACAACACCGCCTATATTGTGCTCAAAGAAACCCCTTTTTACCCACAGGGCGGCGGACCCATCGGCGATCGAGGGGTGTTGTTAGACCCTAGCCATGTGCTTTTGGCTAAAGTCCTAGACACGCAAAAAGTGGGGGGGGTCAATGCGAGCTTGATCGCGCTAGAAAAAGGGGCGCATTTAAGCGTGGGGACACAAGTGATCGCACAGGTGAGCCAAAGGGCTGAGATTGCCAAACACCACAGCGCCACGCATTTATTGCATTTAGCCTTGCGGACCATCCTAGGCGAGAGTGCGAAGAAAGAGGGCAAGAACGCCCAAATCCAGCAAAAAGGCAGCCACATTGAGCCGCACCGCCTACGCTTTGACTTTAGCTTTTACCGCAATCTGAGCGATGAGGAATTAGAGCAGGTTGAAAGCTTTGTCAATGCCAAAATCAGCGAAGGGGTGGCTACTTGCGTTAAAAGCGTAGGGGCTAATGAGGCTAGAGAGAGTGGAGCCATCATGCTCTTTGAGGACAAATACCTAGATGAGGTGCGCCTTGTAGACATTGCCGGGAGCTTAGAGGCGTGTGGGGGCGTGCATGTGCCAAACAGCGCACATATTGGGGGCTTTGCCATTGTCAAAAGCTCAGGGGTGAGTGCGGGGGTGAGACGCATTGAGGCGGTGTGTGGTAGAGCGTATTATGCGTTTGTGGCCAGTGAAAGGCGCATCCTCAAACAAGCGAGGGCGCAGTTAAAAACCCAAGATTTATTAAAAGCCCTAAAACGTCAAGAACAAACCCCCAAAAGTGCTCCACCCAAAGAGCCTAAGCTCATCCCCATTGAGGGGCAGGCCTTTCATTTAGCCACCTTAAACGGGCTTAAAGAACACTTGAGTCACTTTTTGACCTTCATAGAGAAATACAAGAGTCGACAAGAACCCGTGGTGGCGTTGTTTCAATACCACAATTTGCAGAAAAATTGCGTGGAGGTGGTGCTAAAGTCTGTAGGGCAACACGATGTGCGCCCTTTGTTAGAGGCCTTAAAAGCGCACGGCCAAACCCTAGGCTACACCAGCAAGGGCGGGGGGCGGGCCGATCACGCTTCGCTCGTCCTATCCAAAGAGGGGGTTTTAGCGAGCAGGAATTGCAAAGCCTTGAGAAAGCCCTACACCTAAAGGCATTGGAGGTCTTAAAACCCTGATGCACACCAACACCCTATTTTTAATGCTCTTTGTGTCGCTCATGCTGGGGCTTGTAGGGTTGTTGATTTTTTTATGGGGTTTGAAGGGCAAACAGTTCAACGATGAGAAAAAAATGCTCGAGTGCTTGCTTTACGACAGCCCGCAGGATTTAGCCATCGCCAAACAAGAGGAGGAGGCGCAAAAATCTAAGAGAAAGGATGCGCATGGGTGAGGTCTATGATGTTTTGGTTGTGGGGGCGGGCCCTAGTGGGATCGCGAGTGCCATTGAGTGCCAAATCAACGGGATTTCTAAGGTTTTGCTGTGTGAAAAGGAGGAGGCATGTTGTGGGATGTTGCGTAAATACTACAAGGCCAACAAACGGGTAGACAAGGACTACCGCAAACAAGTGGTGGAGATTAAAGGGCATATCCCCTTTGGCGACACCGACAAAGAGGGGGCATTAGAAGTCTTTGAAAAAGCCCTAGCAGAGCACAAAACCCCCGTGCGCTACAAAACCAACATTGAGAGCGTGGCAAAAAAGGGTGCGCTTTTTGAGGTGACTAGCTCAGCCAATGAGGTCTTCAAGGCGCGGATTGTGGTGATCGCCATTGGCAAAATGGGCCAGCCCAACCGCCCCAGCTACCCAATCCCCGTAGAAATCATGCGTCAAGTGGTGTACACCATCAATGATTGCAAGGAAAAGGAAGAAGTCTTGGTCGTGGGCGGGGGCAATTCGGCGGTGGAGTATGCCATTGCCCTAGCGCAAAACAACGCCACCACCCTAAACTACCGCCAAAGCACCTTTAGCCGTGTCAATGAAGAAAATTTAAAAGCCCTTGAAGAGGCGTTTAACCGCAATTTAAAGAGCAAGCTAGGGGTGGATATTTTGGGTTTGGAAGGCTTAGAGGGGCGCATTAAGGTGAATTTTGCAGATGAAACAAGCGGGATTTACGACAGGGTTTTATACGCCATAGGCGGAGCGACCCCTCTAGACTTTTTAAAAAAATGCCACGTCCATTTGGAGCAGAATTTGCCCGTAGTGAGCGACAAACAAGAGAGCAATGTTGAAGACCTTTTCATTGTAGGGGATATTCTCTACAAGTCGGGGGCGAGTATTGGCATTGGCTTAAACAGAGGTTTTGATGTGGCACAGGTGCTTAAAAGCCGTTTGGCTTAGTGCCTTATTTTTCACTTTGATGCAAGGAGCAGGTATGCAGTTTTTTAAAGTCTTTATCCATACAGACGCACAAGGGTTTTTGGATTTAAAATTTGGAGGCAATGCACCCAAAGAGTTTTTAACACATGGGCTGCCTAAACTTTCACCCGAGATTTCTTGGGAGGCGGTGAGTGGGGCTAAGAGTTATGCCCTAGAGATCATCGACCACGATGCTGCAAGGGTTTGCGGTAAAACTTTCATCCACTGGGTGGTGGGCAATATCAAAGGCACAGAGCTTAAAGAAAACGCTTCGCTAGAGAATCCAGAGATCGCGCAGGGGGTCAATTCAATGACAGAGGGCTACTTACGCTCCGGCTTAAGTCCCGAACAACAAGAAAAATCTAATGTCGAAAACAGCACCTACATAGGGCCCATGCCCCCCAACGCCGATCACCACTATTTGATCCAAGTCTATGCCCTAGACATTGCGCACTTAGACCTCAAAAAACCCTTCTTTTTGGGCGACTTGCACGATGCGATGCGCGGGCACATTTTAGGCATGGGGCGCGTGGAATTTAAATACCCCAAAATGCGCTAATACAGCTTTAAACTTAGGCGTGTTAGAATAACACTTTTTTACGATGGGGGATTTCATTAATTTAGAGGTTAAAAATGTCGCAGGAAGGGTTGTATTTAGATTTAGACATACACATGATTAGCGCAATTTTACCGCACCGCTACCCTTTTTTATTGGTGGATCGCGTGTTGCACCTAGAACCTTATAAAGAGGTGCACGCCTACAAGAACATCACCTACAATGAAGAGGTGTTCACGGGGCACTTCCCGGGCAAGCCCATTTACCCTGGGGTGTTGATTGTGGAGGGGATGGCGCAAGCGGGTGGATTGTTGGCATTTGTGAGTTTATTTGGGGTAGACCCAGAGATCGCGGCGACTAAAATCGTGTATTTCATGACGATCGATCGGGTGAAGTTTAGAAACCCTGTGATCCCGGGCGATCAACTCCACTACCACTTGAGCGAACAAAAGCATAAGGGCATGATTTGGCAAGTGGGGGGCGTGGCTAAAGTGGGCGATAAAGTCGTGGCAGAGGCCCAGCTTAAGGCGATGATTGTGGATCGCAAGGACAATAAATGATCGCCCCCACTGCCATTATAGAAGCCGGGGCTAAGATCGATCCGAGTGTGGAGGTCGGGCATTTTTGCATGATCGGGCCCAATGTGGTTTTAGAGGCGGGGGTGAAACTCTACAACAATGTTACCTTATTAGGACACACCACCATTAAAAAAGACACCACGATTTTCCCCTACGCGGTGCTAGGCACCATCCCACAGGATTTAAAATACGAGGGCGAAGAGTCCTATTTAATCATCGGGGAGCGCAATTTGATCCGCGAGCATTGCATGATCAACCCCGGCACCAAGGGTGGGGGGTATAAAACCATCATCGGCAATGACAATTTATTAATGGCGTATGTCCATGTCGCCCACGATTGCCAAATAGGTAACCACTGCATTTTAGCCAATGGCGTGACTCTAGCCGGACACATTGAGATCGCCGACCATGTGAATATTGGGGGGCTCACAGCGATCCACCAATTCACCCGCATCGCCAAGGGGTGCATGGTTGCTGGGGCGAGTGCTTTGGGGCGAGATGTCCCCCCTTATTGCAATGCTGAGGGCAATCGGGCATTCATTAGAGGGCTTAACCGCCATCGCATGCGTAAGCTCTTGCAAAGTGCCGAGATCGACTTCATCAGCGGACTGTATAAAAAGCTTTTTGATTTGGAAACCACCAACATTAGGGACAACGCCCAAAAAATTTTAGAGGAATACCCTAACAACCCCCACGCCAAAGAAATTTGCACATTTGTGCTAGAAACCCAAAGGGGTATTGCCATCAAGGCAGGGGTTTTTAAAGAACAGGAGGAAGTGTGAACACCCGTTATTGTAGTTTTTGCAGCAAACCCGAGAATACTCTGCCCCACCACCGCCGTTTAGTGTTTTCGTCTAAAAAATCCGGTAAAGACATCCATGTCTGCGAATATTGTGTAGAAGTGATGTATAAAGAGTTGCACTCCCAGTTGCCCGGAGCTCTTTTAAGTGTGCCTAGATCCACGCCCGAAGAAACCCATTTTAACAGCCACGCCCAAACCCCCGTAACTGCGCCCAAGCTCTTAAAAGAGGCACTAGATCAATATGTCGTGGGCCAAGAGGAGGCCAAAAGGGTTTTAAGCGTGGCGGTTTACAACCACTATAAGCGCCTAAACCACCAAGAGAGTAAAGACCCTCTAAACCAAGAGGTGGAGATTTCCAAGTCCAATATTTTGTTGGTGGGCCCCACAGGCAGCGGCAAAACCCTCATGGCGCAAACTTTGGCCCGCTTTTTAAATGTCCCTATCGCCATCAGCGATGCCACGAGTTTGACAGAGGCAGGCTATGTGGGCGAGGATGTAGAGAACATTTTAACCCGCTTGTTGCAGGCCAGCGATGGTGATGTGGCGCGGGCGCAAAGGGGGATTGTCTTCATCGATGAAATCGATAAAATCGCCCGCTTGTCGGAGAATCGCTCGATCACACGCGATGTGTCGGGCGAGGGCGTGCAACAAGCCCTCTTAAAGATCATCGAGGGGGCGGTGGTGAATGTCAGCCCTAAAGGTGGGCGTAAACACCCTAATGAAAACTTTGTGCAGATCGACACCACGAACATTTTATTCATCTGTGGCGGGGCGTTTGACGGGATCATTGACATCATTAAACGGCGCATACACAGCAATGTCCTAGGTTTTGGCAATGAGAAAAAAACTAAAGAACAGTTAGAAAATATCTTGCACTTGGTCGAACCCGAGGACTTGATCTCTTATGGTTTGATCCCTGAACTCATCGGGCGTTTGCCGGTGATCTCCACTTTAAAACCCATTTCTAAAGAGGCGATGGTGGACATCCTACAAAAGCCCAAAAACGCCCTCATCAAGCAATATCAAGAGCTCTTTAAAATGGACGGCGTGGAGCTGGTCTTTGAGGACGAGGCGATCGAGGCGATCGCCGATTTGGCGATCAAGCGCAAGGTGGGTGCAAGGGGGCTAAGGGCGATCATCGAGAGCTTTAGCCTAGACATCATGTTTGACTTGCCCGCCTTAAAAGATTACCAAGTCATCATCACCAAAGAGTGCGTGTTGAAGCAAGAAAAACCCTTGTTTATCAAAAAAAACAAGCCCCTTCTCATGCCTTCTTAAATCCAAAGGAAAGAGTCTCATGATCTTAGATAAATTAATCGGCGTGTTCTCCCACGATGTCGCCATTGACCTAGGCACGGCCAACACCGTGGTGTCTGTCAAGGGGCAGGGTATTATTATCAACGAACCTTCCATTGTGGCGGTTAAGCTCAACAAGTACGACCGCATGGAGGAAATCCTAGCCGTAGGCACAGAAGCGAAGGAAATGATTGGCAAGACTCCTGCAGGGGTGCAAGCCATCCGTCCTATGAAAGATGGCGTGATCGCGGATTTTAACATCACCGAAAAAATGATCCGCTACTTCATTGAAAAGGCACATAAGCGCAAGTCCTTGATCCGTCCGCGCATCATGGTGTGCGTGCCTTATGGCTTAACCAGCGTGGAGCGCAAAGCGGTGAAAGAGAGTGCCATGAGTGCGGGGGCTAGGGAAGTCTTTTTGATTGAAGAGCCTATGGCAGCAGCCATTGGGGCGGGTTTGCCGGTCAAAGACCCACAAGGCAGCTTGATTGTCGACATCGGGGGGGGCACGACTGAAATTGGTGTGATCAGTTTAGGCGGGCTTGTGGTGAGTAAGAGCATTCGGGTGGCGGGCAATAAATTAGATGCGAGCATTGTGGATTATGTGCGCAAGACCTATAACCTGCAAATTGGCGAGCGCACGGGCGAGGAAATCAAAATCGCGATTGGCTCGGCCGTTGAGCTCAACCCCCCTTTGACGATGGAGGTCAGCGGGCGCGATCAGGTGAGCGGGATTTTAAACACCATTGAGCTCAACAGCGAAGATGTCAGGGAAGCCATTAAAGAGCAAATTCGCGAGATCAGCAACGCCTTAAAGTCTGTGTTAGAAGAGGTCAAGCCCGATTTAGCACGGGATTTGGTAGAAAATGGCGTGGTGCTGACGGGCGGGGGCGCTCATTAGGGGACTAGATAAATACCTAAGTAGCATCGTCAAACTCCCCGTATTCGTGGGCGAAGAGCCCTTACTCGCGGTGGCAAGGGGCACAAGCAAGGCGATTGAAGATTTAGATTTATTGAGTTCTTTGGGGGATATTTAATTTTTGATTAGCCGGCGCACCCTTTTGGTCTTGATTGCCATTTTTGGGGTGCTTTACTGGCTCAATATCAAAGGCTCGAGCAGTTTTATCAGCGATAAAATCCGTGTCTTTATTCTCACCACAAAAGATAACTTCATCTTTGCCTACCAAAAACACTTCGACCAAGCCCGCTTGATTGAAGAAGATCGACGGCAACTTAAGGCCTATGAAAATTTAAAACTCGCTTATGCCAATCTAAGCGCCAAAAACGAGGCGTTAACCCTTGAGCTAGATGACTTGCAACAGCTAGAAAAATCTAACCTAGACACGCCAGGCCTTGAAAACCTAAGCCCTGAAATGCCAAACCCCAAAGTTTGCCCCCCCAGCACTGAGGTAGAAAGTCCCACCGACCTGCTCCCCACCCCCACCTTCACTCCCGCACGCATTTATGGCTTTGCGCGTATGGACGACCCCCATCGGGTGCTTCTAGACATCCACAAATCCTACCCTAAAGACAAGATTTTAGGCATGGTCGCCTTTAACCAAGTGCTCGGCACCGTGATCCAACAAGACGGGCACTTTGTGGGGCTTCTGCACGGGGATAAACAAATGAGTTACAGCGTGGTGGTGAAAAGTGGGGATCAAATTTACTATGGCTTTGTTACGAATGAAAACTTTAAAACCTATGTGGATTTTTTGCCCGCTTACGCTTCGTTTAAGGTGGGGGATGCTGTTTTTACCAGCGGCTTAGACCATATCTTTAGCCCTAATATCTATGTCGGCACAATCGCGCACATTGAAGACCACTACCTTTACAAAAAAGCCCTACTCAACATCAAACACCCCCAAAACATGCTCTTTGAGGCGATTGTTGTGGCGGTGCCCTAGTGCGCCCTCTACTCTTAGGTTTAGTGTCTTTCTTGTTTATCGGGTGTATGGGGATGATGCCCTTCATGATGATGCCTACCATGTCGGGCTTATCTAGCGACAATGAAGACAATTTAAAACAAACCCACCAAGGCTTGTTTGACGATGACGATGACGACGATGGCCCACCCGTGTATTACACCCGTTTAGACCCCGTCATGCTAGACACCCCCGAAGAACAAGCCCAAAAAGAGCAAGCCAACCTAGAAAAGCAATTAGGGGGCAAGGTAAAAGAGTCTAAAAAACCTGCAGTTACAGAGAGTGCGGGCTTGAGCTCACAAGACATCCAAGGCACGCCCATGCCAAATGGGATCGAGATCAAACGCGCGCAGGTGATGGATGAGCTCAAAAACACCCAAGAAGCCTACGCTAGAGAGCCAAAAAAGACTCAAGAGTCCTACCACACCTTGCTAAATTACTGCGCCAAGAACGCCCTGTTTAACGAGCTAGGGGCGCATTTAATCATCAAGGCGAGCGAAACCAAGCAGTGCCAACGCATGCAAAAGGCGTACTTCGTGGTGTTAAGCCAGCATTACAGCCAAATAGAGCCCATCAACCAAGCCAAAGTCGCCCTGCACGACATCATCGTGGGTTGCGACACCCAAATAGACCACCAAAGGATTTTACAAAGCGCGTTTTTTGCCCGTTTAAAACCCGACATCACCAGCCCCAAAGATCGCTATTTACTCCGCCACTTCAAGCAAGCCAAACCCCTCAATGGCGATAAACTCCACGCCTTATTAGAAGACCCCAAACTTGGCGAAAAGTTTTACCGCTGTCAATACTTCATACAGCTGAAATAGCCAGCCCCTGTTTCTTCTCGCGCAGTTGTCCACACGCCGCACTGATGTCTAGCCCCTTAGAAATGCGTAAAGTGCAGAGCAAGCCCTTTTGGTTAAGAAAGTCGGCAAATTGCGCGACCTTATCCAAGTCTGGGCGCTCAAACTTCAAGCTCGGGTTGGGGTTGTAGGGGATTAAATTCACCTTCGCCTTTAACCCATTTAAAAGCCTTAACAACGCCTTAGCGTGCTCTAGCCCATCGTTGCAATCTTTAATCACTAGATATTCAAACATGACCCTTTTACGGGTATCCACGGGGAAGCGTTTGATCGCTTGGATCAAGGCTTCTAGGTTGTAGGTTTTGTTGATGGGCATGAGTTTGGATCGCAGAGCGTCATTGACCGCATGCAAGGAGATTGCCAGTTGCACGCCCAAATCCAAAGCCCCCAAAGCGTCGATCACGGGCACAACGCCACTTGTGGAAATGGTGATGCGCCTTGGGGAGATGTTTAAGCCATGCGGATCGCTTAAAATCCCAATCGCTTTCACCACTTCGTTAAAATTATGCAAGGGCTCACCCATGCCCATGAAGACTAAGTTGATTCCCTTTGTGGGCTCTAGGTTATGCTCTCTTTTGAGTGTTACCACTTGCTCCACGATCTCACCCGCCTTTAAATCCCTAACAAAGCCCCCCCTAGCTGTGGCGCAAAACACACAGCCCACTTGACACCCAATTTGTGAGCTCAAACAAAAAGTCAGCTTTTCTTGCGCCACAATTTGCCCGTCCGCGTCTAATTGCGTGGGTTTCATCACCATAAACACGCTTTCAAAGCTGTGGTGATCGGGCGTGAGGAACAAATACTTTTCGCTCTTGTCTGTGCTGCACTCTTTAGCCCCAACGCTGAGAGTTTGCACGCAAAAATCCCTATCTAAGCACGCCCGAAACGCCTTGGATAAATTATGCATTTGATCCGTTGAGGTGGCGTAGCGGTGGTAAAGCCAGCTAAAGAGTTGTTTGGCGACAAAGGGTTTAAAGCCTTGTAAGAGGGCGTAATCTTGCAAGTCTTTTAAAGAAAGGTCGTAGAGAGAGCGCATAAAAAGCCTTTTTCTCTATTCTTAACAAGGCAAAGCTTAAACAAGCTTAAAAGGCTGTGCTATAATGGGGGTTTTTGGAGGTTGCTATGGGTTTAAAAGCAGACACTTGGATCAAAGAGATGAGCGAACAACACGCCATGATCGCCCCCTTTTGTGAAAAACAAGTCAGCAAGGGCACGATCAGCTATGGACTGAGCAGCTATGGCTACGACATTCGAGTCGGCACAGAGTTTAAGCTGTTTAAATCCATGGACACGGGCGTGGTCGATCCCAAAAACTTCAACCTAGCCCTAGTCGAAACGATCCACACCAAGGACTTTATCACCATCCCCCCCAATGCTTTCGCCCTAGCGCACAGCATTGAATACATTAAAATGCCCAAGGATGTCCTCGCCATTTGTCTAGGCAAGAGCACCTATGCAAGGTGTGGGATCATTGTCAATGTTACCCCCTTTGAGCCCGAATTTGAGGGGCACATCACCATTGAGATTTCTAACACGACTTCTTTGCCGGCAAAAGTCTATGCCAATGAGGGGATCGCCCAAGTGGTGTTTTTACAAGGCGATAGCGTCTGTGCCACCAGCTACAAGGACAAACAAGGCAAATACCAAGGCCAACAAGGGATCACCTTGCCTAGAGTAGGGCTATAAATTTTCTAAGAAAAATTTTCTTAGAGTTTGGTAGATGTCTTCGTTACGGGCTTCAATGTCCGCTTTAAGCCAATCATCCTGTTTGAGTTTCGCCAATGCTTGGGCTTCCAAATATTTGGATTTTTGATACTTCTTCTTTTTCACATCGAAGTAATTATTGCCGGCTTGGATATTTTCTCTTTGCGTAAGCCACATTTTATTGCCAATCGATTCGATAAAAGGCTCTGCTTCCTTTTTGCTATTCCAGCCCGTGTAACCGGGTTGCCATTTTGTGGTGCGGGGGAAGATATGCTCAATTTGTCCGGGCAAAAACGGCTCTTGTGCGGGGTATTTGACATAGAGATACAGCCGCAACAAGGCAGGAATGAGCTTATTTGCCTTAAAAAATTGTGCTCTAAATAGAGTTTCATTGTCTAAAATCTGTGCTGTGTCCGTTTGAAAGTCCAATTTGTTCTCTTTGTCTTTGTTATATAGGGAAGTGTAGGCATTGAAGATGAGAATTTTGGTTGTATTTACGGTGGGCTGGGCGATAAACTTCACACAGATGTGGGTGATCATGCGGGCAAAAAAGTGCGCCAACCCTTCCTCATAATTTTGCCCATGCTCTTGGCAGTGCATGCAATAGGTGCTGTTGAGGTATTTCCAATATTCGTTAGGGGAAAAGCACAACACATCGTAGAATTGTTGGGCTCTTTTGTCTGCTGGCTTGGTCGCCCAAAAGTCTTTTAATCGCTTGATTTCCTCCATCACCTTAACGCTCTTGTCTTCTAAAATTTTTTTGTGCTTTTTCAAGAAAAAGTCTCGCAAATTCTTTTCTTTGGATTTATCTTGTTCCCTCGCCCGCACGACATGCATGTAATGCCTAAAGAAATTGTCTAGCCCATTCACCAAACTACTGTCATTGTGCTCTTCTAATTCCTTCCACATCTGCACAAACTCGCTCTTTTCCTCCAAGCCTTCCTTATTCTTAAAAATGATGCTTTTAAACATGTCTGCATCGCTTAAAGGCAACCCCCGATTGTTTAAGGTGTTGAAAATCCGCAAGGCATTTTCTAATTTTTTGTCCTCACTCGCCCCCTCGCATTCAATGGGCAACAACACACAAGATTTTAAAAGCGTCACACAAAATCTATTCCATTGCGTAGGACGCTCTCTAGCAAAGTCATCTGACTTCCCTAAGAAAAAGCAGTAATTCTTTTCATAGAGAGAGGCTTTTGGGTCCACTTTTTCGGGGATTGCATAGGTGTTGTTTAAGATGGCCTCCAATACCTCAACTTGTGCATCAGTCGCCACTTCACTTTTGAGGCGTGTTTTTTGGTAATCGGGTTTGCCACTGATGTCGTCCCTATCCCACAGGTAAGACTCGAGCATGCTCACTAGATTGCTGGTTTCCTCACTCTTGTCCTTGTAGGCCTTGTTGTAAAGGGCTTTTAAGAGCAGGATTAAGGTAGTTGTGCGTTGTTGCCCATCTATGATGTGTTGTGCTCCATTTTGTTTGTACATGACTACAGGACCTAAAAAATACTCCGCCTGCCCCTCTTTTTCATCAAAAAAATCCTCCAAATCGTCCCAAAGCTGGGTGCATTGCTCTTCATCCCACGCATAGGGGCGTTGGTACTCGGGGATCAAAAACTCGTTTTTAGACAAATAGTCCAAGACACTTTTTTGCTCTGTTTTCATCTCTGCCATAAACATATCCTTAAATAAATAAAAATTAAGTCTAGCATAAAAACCAATCTTGCACCCACCAAAACTAAGCCCCTTATGCACTTTTTGCTGTAAAATACCCCTTTCATTATAAAGTGCAAGGATGGCGTTTGGATTTACAAGCACGGCGTTTAAGGGCGTTTAAGGCGAATAAACGGGCGTTTTGGGCGTTGGTGGTCTTTGTGGTGTTGTTTGTGCTCTCATTGGGGGCGGAACTTTGGGTGAATGACAAGCCTCTTTTCATTTACAAAGACCATCAAGCCTACTTCCCCATTTTTAAGGACTACCCCGAAACCGCCTTTGGGGGGGACTTTTACACCAGTGCAGACTACACCGACCCTTATGTCAAAAACCATTTACTTAAAAATGCCTTTGTGATTTGGCCTTTAATCCCCTACTCTTACGACACCATCATTATGGACTTAAAACAGCCCGCCCCCACCCCCCAAGCCTAAAGCACTGGCTAGGCACGGACGATCAAGCCCGCGATGTGCTCGCCCGCCTTGTCTATGGCTACCGTATTTCTATTTTATTCGGGTTGATTTTAAGCATCTTTAGTGTGGCGATTGGTGTGGCGATCGGGGCACTTCAGGGCTACTATGGGGGACTCATTGACTTATTGGGGCAGCGCTGTATTGAGATTTGGAGTGCCATCCCCATGCTCTTTTTACTCATCATCCTGTCTAACTTATTCACGCCCAATTTTTGGTGGCTCTTAGGGCTGGTGCTGGCGTTTTCTTGGATGGGCTTAGCGCAGGTGGTGCGCACCGAGTTTTTAAGGGGGCGCAACATGGACTATGTCAAGGCTTCTTATGCCCTAGGCGTGAGCGATGCACGGGTGATTTTCTACCATATTTTGCCCAACGCTCTGGTCGCCACCATCACTTACCTACCCTTTGTGATGGCCGGTAGCATCGGTACTTTGGTCAGCCTTGACTTTCTAGGCTTTGGCATGCCCGTAGGCTCTGCCAGCTTGGGCGAGCTGTTAAATCAAGGCAAGAACAATCTTTACGCCCCCCACTTAGCCTTAGTGGGCTTTTTTGCCACCGCACTATTGCTTTCGATCTTAGTCTTTATTGGAGAGGGGGTGCGCGATGCCTTCAGCGCCACAAGCGTTAAATAACCCCATACTACGCCTTGAAAACCTAAACACCCGTGTGGGGGCGGATTTCTTACTAAAAGACATTGATTTAAGTGTAGGCGTTGGGCAAAGAGTGGCTTTAGTGGGCGAGAGTGGCAGTGGCAAAAGCTCACTAGCTAGCCTCATTTTACGCTTGAGTCCTAGCATTGCCCCCATTAGCGGACAAATTCTATTTAAAGGACAGGATTTATTGCGTTTAAGCGAGGGGGCTTTGCGTGCTTTAAGGGGGCAGCATATCGGCTACATCGCCCAAGAGCCCTTAAGCGCATTAAACCCCTTGCATAAAATCCAAAAGCAGATTTTGGAGGCTTTGTGTTTGCACGCTAAGCCCAGCAAACAAGAGGCACAAGAGAGGTTAGAGGCGGTCATGGCACAAGTGGGCTTATCTATGGATTTGTGCCAAAGGTATCCTTATGAGCTCAGTGGCGGGCAGAATCAGCGCGCGGCCTTAGCGATGGCGTTAATCAACCGCCCCAAGCTGTTGATTTGCGATGAGCCCACCACCGCCCTAGACGCACAGGTGCAATTACAGATTTTAGAATTGTTAAAAACTTTAAGCGTGCAACACCAAATGGCGTTGTTGTTCATCAGCCACGATTTGGGGGCGGTGGGTCTGCTTGCCGATTCTGTCTATGTCTTGCAAAAGGGGCAAATTTGCGAGCACAACGCCACAAAAGAGCTTTTTAACGCCCCCAAACACCCTTACACGCAAATGCTTTTAGGAGCAAGAAAGCTAGAAAAAAAGCGCGCACCCGCCCTAGATCAGCCCACTTTGAGCGTGCGAGATTTTAGCGTGTTTTACACCAAGTCCAAATTCTTTAAGAAAGACATTTTTGAGGCGATTAAGGGCGTAAATTTTAATTTACGCCAACAAGAGACGCTAGGGATCATTGGGCAGAGTGGGAGCGGTAAAAGCTCTTTGGCGATGGGCTTGTTGAAATTAGCCCAAAGTCAAGGCGTGCAGGTGCTCTTGGGGCAGAGTGTGGGGGGCTTAAGCCGCCAAAGTTTCAAGCCTTATCGCAAATCCTTGCAAATGGTCTTCCAAAACCCCTTTGCTTCGCTCAATCCCCGCTGGAGCGTGCAAGAGATTTTATTAGAGGCGTTTGTGGGCGCGGGGCTTAAGGGAGATATCAAGCAAGCACAAGAGAGTTTAGAGGCGGTGGGGCTGGAGGCAAAGCATTTACATCATTACCCTTTTGAGCTGAGCGGGGGGCAGCGCCAAAGGGTCGCCATTGCAAGGGCGATCCTCACCCGCCCGCAAGTGGTGGTGATGGACGAGCCCACTTCGGCATTAGATAAGAGCCTACAAAAGGTCGTGCTTGCCTTGCTCTTAGAATTGCAAGAGAGATTGCAATTAAGTTTCGTGTTTATCAGTCACGATTTAGATGTCATTGAGTGCATGTGCGATCGCGTCTTAGTCGTGCATAAGGGCGCAGTGGTGGAGAGTGGGGCGGTGACTGAGGTTTTTAAAAACCCCAAACACCCCTACACCAGAGAGCTATTAGAAACGAGATTATAACCCTAGCAATCCCTACACGACTGCGCCCCTATTGCGCTAGGTAGCCGCCATCGATCACAAAGGGCTGACCCGTGATGCTCTTAGCCGCATCGCTTGCCAAAAAGAGGGCAAGCTTGGCGATGTCTTCGATGGCAACCAAGCGCTTTTGAGGGATGAGCGGGTAGAGGATTTTTTCTAGGGCTTCTTGTGCGCTCATTTGACGGGTCTTAGCTAGGTCGGCTAATTGGTTGCGTACTAAGGGCGTATCGACATAGCCCGGACAAATGGCGTTAGCCGTAATGTTAAAGAGCGCACCCTCTAGAGCGCAAACTTTAGTCAGTCCAAGGAGTCCGTGTTTAGCGCTGTTGTAAGCCGCCTTGCCCGCAAAACCCACGAGACCATTGATCGAGGCCATGTTAAGAATGCGCCCGAATTTTTGCGCTTTCATCAAAGGAAAGGCGCATTTGGTGAGCATGAAAGGTCCCACCAACTCCACTTGTAACATTTGGTTAAAAACTTCTGTAGGGAAGTCTTCCAGCAAAGCGACATGCTGGAAGCCGGCGTTATTGATGAGCACATCCACAGAGCCAAACGCCTTGTGGCTCTCTTGTATGAGGTTTTGGCACGCAGACTCACTAGACACATCGCAGGGAATGAAGATCGCGTTTTTAGAAGGCGTGGTGGCGGCAACTTGATCCAAAGCCTTTTGATTGAGATCCGAAAAAACCACATTGTGCCCTTCTTGTAAGAAAGCTTGTGCGATGCCCAGCCCAATCCCGCTAGCACTTCCGGTAATGACAACGACCATAGACACTCCTTGTGTTTGAGATAGACAATCCTAACACCTTTTGGTGTATTTGGAGTCTCTTGATCTGCCTTGATAAAACTCTTGACTTATACAATAAATCTTGCTAGAATCGTGGCTTTTATGCGGGAATAGCTCAGTGGTAGAGCACGACCTTGCCAAGGTCGGGGCCGCGGGTTCGATCCCCGTTTCCCGCTCCATAAGTTTAATAAAAGCCTGTGATTGTCAGGGGCACTGCCCTAATGAACATTTTTTAAGCCTAGTTTGCGAGCAGCCCAGGTGGTGGAATAGGTAGACACAAGGGACTTAAAATCCCTCGGTAGCAATACCGTGCCGGTTCAAGTCCGGCTTTGGGCACCAGCGGCGACGTAGCCAAGTGGTAAGGCATGGGTCTGCAAAACCTTGATTCCCCGGTTCAAATCCGGGCGTCGCCTCCAGATTTGTTTTTGCTTAACTTTTCTGCGCTAACGGGAGATGGCTGAGTGGTTGAAAGCGGCGGTCTTGAAAACCGTTGAGGGTCACACCTCCGGGGGTTCGAATCCCTCTCTCCCGGCCACTCTCTAACCGATAGGATTTTATGGGTCATTCTGTTTATAGTCTAGCCGTCCCTTTTCTTGTCATTTTCATGGTGATTTTCACCAAAAGAGTCGCGCTTTCGCTCTTTAGCGGCATCGTCCTAGGCGCGCTTTTGATCACCGATGGGCGTTTGGGCTCGCTGCTTAGCTACATTTACTCTAAAATCAGCGCGGTCTTTTACACAAGCAGCCCTAGCGGTTTTCAACCCAATTTAAGCAGTTTATGCGTCTTTGGCTTTCTCATCACTTTGGGTGTTTTAAGCCAAGTGATTGCCAGCTCAGGCGCGATCAATTCCTTCGTGCATTGGGCAAAAAACTATGTCAAAAGCCCACGCCAGTCTGAGGGCATCGCCTTGCTTGCTGGGCTTGTGATTTTCATTGACGACTACTTTAACGCCCTCATTGTGGGACAGATCAGCAAGTCTTTAAACGACATGCACCAAAGCAGCCGCGAAAGGCTTGCCTACATCATCGACTCCACCTCTGCGCCCGTGTGTTTGCTCATGCCCATCTCTAGTTGGGGCGCTTACATCGTGGGCGTGATGCAAAATGAAGGCTCGCCCTTACTTAAAGACAGCTTCGCCCTGCTTTTAGCCAGCATTGGGAGCAATTACTATGCGTGGTTTGCACTTGTTGCGGTGTTCTTAGCCATTGTGTGGCAAATCAATTTACCCGCCATGCAAAAATACCAAAATGTGGGCGTGCAGGACTTACAAACCCTCGAATTAGACCCTAACGCCCACGCGCCCGTCTTTGTGCTTTTAGCAAGCATTGCCAGTTTGATCGTCAGCATCACCGCCCTCATGTTTTACACGGGCTACACCCATAGCCAAAGCAAAGAACTTTTAGACATTTTAAAGCACACCAACAGTGCGTTTTCGCTCTTTGCGGGCGGACTCTTTTCGCTAGCCCTTTGCGCCCTTTTAGCCCGCCCTTATTTGCCTAAAAACTCTTTTTTAAGTCTGTCTAAAAAGGGCTTTTTGAGCATGGCAGGGGCAATTTGGGTTTTGGTTTTGGCGTGGGCGATAGGACCTATGATTCGCGATGATTTGCAAACGGGGGTGTATTTAGCAAGTCTATTGCAACACTTTGAGGGGGTGTTTTTACTCATGCCCTTATTGCTTTTTTTGATCTCGGGTTTCATTGCCTTCACGACCGGCACCAGTTGGGGGGCGTTTGCGATCATGCTGCCCATTGGCGCGGGGATGGTGAGCGTGGTCGGGGGCGACATTGTCTTGGTGCTCTCAGCGATTTTATCCGGGGCAGTCTATGGCGATCACGCCTCGCCCATTTCAGACACCACGATTTTATCGGCCACGGGGGCGGGCTGCAGCGTGCAAAGCCACTTTTTAACCCAACTGCCCTACGCCACACTTACGGCTGGGTGTGCGATGGTGGCTTTTTTGGCGGCGAGTTTGACACTCTCTAAGACCATAGGCTTTTTGGTCGGTCTGGGGCTGCTTGCGGGGCTGTTTTACTTTTTAAAGACTTTGTTCAAATAACTTTTTGTAACAATCACCTCCATTTTTGGCACGCCTAGCACCTAGGTGCATGGGTGTTAATCTTTGGGGGTTAGACTCTTGCTATCTCACTTAAGAAAGGGATGACCATGAGTATTTACAAAGATAAAAACTAAATTTTCAAAGCCCGCTATGAAAACTACATCGGTGGGGAGTGGGTAAAACCGATTAAGGGGCAATACAAGACAAATAAAACTCCCATTAATGGGGAGGTGCTTTGTGAAGTGCCTATGTCTTCCACAGAAGACATAGAGAAGGCTTTAGATGCCGCCCACAAAGCTAAAGATGCCTGGGCGACCACTCCGGTAGATGCTAGGGCACAGGTGTTGTTAAAGATTGCAGATCGCATGGAAGCGAATCTAGAAAAACTTGCCTACACCGAAACTTGGGACAATGGCAAACCCATTAGAGAAACCCTAAATGCCGACATTCCTTTGGCCATTGACCACTTTAGGTATTTTGCCAGTTGCATTAGAGCGCAAGAGGGGGGCATTAGCGACATCAGCCCCGATGTGGTCGCCTACCACTTCCACGAGCCTTTGGGCGTGGTGGGGCAGATCATCCCTTGGAATTTCCCGCTTTTAATGGTGGCTTGGAAGTTGGCCCCCGCTTTGGCTGCGGGCAATGCCGTGGTGCTTAAGCCCGCCTCCCCCACCCCAGCGAGCGTGCTGGTGCTCTTGGAACTCATCGGCGATTTGATCCCAAAGGGACTGGTGAATGTGGTTAATGGCAATGGCGGGCAAATTGGCAAACACCTAGCCACAAGCCCCAAAATCTCTAAGGCCGCTTTCACGGGCTCTACCGCGGTGGGCCGCCAAATCATGCAATTTGCCACAGAAAATATCATCCCCTGCACTTTGGAGCTTGGGGGCAAAAGCCCGAATATCTTTTTCCCCGACATTTACGCGCACGAAGACGCGTTCTTAGATAAAGCCGTTGAAGGTCTTGTGCTCTTTGCACTCAATCAAGGTGAAGTTTGCACTTGTCCCTCAAGAGCGTTGATCCACGAAACGATCTACGACAAATTCATGCAAAAGGTTTTAAAACGGGTGAAGGCGATTAAAGTCGGCAACCCCCTAGAGCCAGACACCATGATGGGAGCACAAGTGGATGAAAATCAAGTGCACACGATTTTAAATTACATACAAGTGGCTAAAGAGGAGGGGGCTGAGTGTTTGATTGGTGGGGGCAAAAAGCACATCAAGGGGCTAGAAAATGGCTGCTATGTCCAGCCCACCATCTATAAAGGGCACAACAAAATGCGGATTTTCCAAGAAGAGATTTTTGGCCCCGTGCTCGCCGTAACCACCTTTAAGGACGAAAAAGAAGCCCTAGAGATCGCCAACGACACGATGTTTGGTCTAGGCGCCGCCGTGTGGACGCGCGACATCAACCGGGCTTACCACTTTGGGCGCGCGCTTAAAGCCGGACGGGTGTGGACCAACTGCTACCACCTTTATCCTGCCCATGCGGCCTTTGGGGGCTATAAACAGAGTGGAATCGGACGGGAGGGGCATAAGATGATGTTGGAGCATTACCAGCAAACTAAAAATATCTTGGTGAGCTACAGCCCTAACAAGCTAGGCTTTTTTTAATGCCCTTGCAAGCCACTAAACAAGCCCGTAGTCTATATAGGTATCCGCTGTAAAATCTCCCGCCCATAATACTTCGCCTTATACTCTAAGAGCGTGTTAAAGGCGGAGATGCTGACATCGCTCAAAGCTTTGGCTAGTTTAGAGTTTTTAAGCATATTTTTGACTTTTAAGCTCTCTAGGCAAAGGGTCTTAGCGTGCCGCACTAGGGCGGTGCTGAGTTTGTGTAAAAAGGTGTTACGGGTGTTGGCGATTTTGGTGTGTAGGCGATTCAGCCGCAAGCTGGCTTTAAGATAATTGTTAGACTTTTTGGTGCTATCGCCCTTAGTTTTCGGGAGGCAAGCAGAATGCTTGCCATTTTTGTCAAGCTGTCTAGCAAGTCTTTATTACCGTCTTATCAGCCTATTTAAGGACTTGGGTGCTGAAACTTATAAGCCATTAGATAGACTAGCAAAAGCCTTAATCCCGGTATCCACGCCTAGAGTGCAATTATTTTTTACGAGTCTATGCGTGCGGTTAAATTTCTTTTGGGTGGTATCCACTTGAATCGAAACATAAAACTTATCGCCCTTTTGTGATGGTCGCCCCATTGATTTTACTAAAGTGAGTCTGTGCCTTATTGTTGGGTTGTAATTCAATCTTGTGGGTTAGAGCGAACATTGCGGTTATTTTAGCAAGTTTCAAGGTGTTTTTTGGTAGTGATAATCCTATAAAAAATTTATATATGATTTGATGGAATTTTATAGATTTTGTCTTGCTGTTTCTAACCCCCCTCCTAACAAGGGAGGGTTTCTTTCTGGGTAAATCTTTAGTGGCGTTTTTAACCCTTGCCAACTTTCCCTTTTTCCTCTATCCTAGCCCTAGAAATCCTTAGATTAAGGGCTTATTGTGGCGACTTTAGACTTTGATAAATTAGAGCAAGCCGGGGTCAGTAAAAACAAAGTCCTAGACTTTATCAAAGCCCAAGATTCTAATTTTAACCAGGCGCCCCAAGAAGCCCTAAAGCCCGAAGAAGCGACTCAAGCGCGCATGCAAGCACAGCAGCAAGCCGACTTCAAGACCATTAAAGCCGGCCAAGAGAAATTAGAGCAAGAACCCCCAAGATTGAGCAGACCAGAGCTGCAAGAGAAGGCCCAAGAATTCGACCACTTCAACATGAACGAGCAGGGGATTTTGGGGACAAACTCCAAAGACCACCAGCAAAATATGCTCAGGTTGGAAAATCTTTTGCAAAAGGCCATGCAAAGCCAAATCGCCTTTAAGGACTTGCCCCACAATCTCAAACGCTACCTAAACTGCAAGTACCTAGACGAAGAGGCTACTTAGGCCATCTCTTGGGCAGTGGCTTTGATGCCAAGCAATACACCAAAGAGCAAGAGCGTTTAAGCATCCTTAAGGTGAAAAACCATGAAAAAAGAGCACACCCAAGGACCTTGTGCTTTCTGTTACCCTAGGGGAGCGTTTTTATTAGAAGAAGGGGTTTTTGCGCCCAAAGAGTATGTCTACGGCAAATGTGAGCTGTTGAAAGCAGAGGGGGATATTTTATTTGTGGGCTATGGCAATGGCGTGGGGCGGGCGTATGAAACTTTATCGAACAAGCCCTACAAATCGACCCAGCCAGCCTAGCTCAAAGGGTTTTGGGCTCGCTTAAGGGCTAAATCTGGTGGAGAATTGAGAGTGCTGCTCTCAATCTATTTTCATGAGTTAATCTTGTCCCCCCTTTTTTAAACACCAGCCCTAGAAGTTATAGACATAGTTGGCGTAAATCGCCACTGTGCGCCTAAAGGTGACGGTGGTTTTACCACCACCATTTGCCAGGGTATCTTTTTCCGTGTAGTAGGGATCGTTAATGGTGGGGATACGCACGCCCACTTCAAAGCCCTGATGTGCGCTGAAATTAGTCCTAAAGCCGATGTTGATGATGAATTGCACAAAAGTAGGGCTAAAGTTTGTTTTGCCATAGACTTTATCTGCTTTTGCCCAGTCCAAATACTGGGTATTCATGGTGCTACACTGGTCATTAGAATTGGTGTAAGCACAAACCCCATCGCTCGTTCCAGTACCCATTAACCATGAACTGCCCCCAAGCATCACCCCGGCAAACACGCCCAAATTAAACCCACTCTTTTCATAAAAATTATAGAGTGCATCAATGCCCGCGCCATAAAACAAGTTGGCGGCTTTACCTGTGATGACATTTCCTGGTATGAGTTGCGAAGGGACAGCACTTATGTCTGTAACATAGCTCCCGCCTTGCCCGCTAAACAAGCCGTAGTAGCGCAAACCAAAACGTTTTTTCTTGCCAAAGAATTGCTTGTATCCCGCCTGAATATCCGCGCCGTAAAGATTACCCGTAGTTTTACCCGGTTGACTGTAGCCTTCATTAGTATAAGTATAACCATCCTGAGTTTGGGTTGTTGTAGGCTGGCTGTAGTTGTTTTCACCGGTTACATTGGAGTACTGAAACCCGCCTTCGATAAAAGCGCCGTTTTTTTCTGCGCTCAAAGGGGCTAAAGAACAAAGGGTCAAAGACCCGAAAAGGGCTAGAAGTTTGCTTTTACCTGCCCTGCTCCTGCTGATTGCTGATTGCTGATTGCTGATTGCTGATTGCTGATTGCTGATTGCTGATTGCTTCTCTCATTATACCACAACTTCCTTTACAAAAAATGAAACAGGGGCGGATTCTAGCAAAAAATACATAAAAACACAAGCTAGCGCTTCAAGCTATTGACCGTCTGCAACATGTTATCTGCGGTCTGGATCGTCTTAGAATTGGCTTCGTAGGCGCGTTGGGCGGTGATGAGATCGGTCATCTCTTCGACCAAGCGCACATTGCTAAGCTCTAAAAAACCTTGGCGCAACTGCCCGTAACCATCGGCGTTAGGATTACCCACAATCGCTGGACCGCTGGCGGAGGTTACAGCCAAAAGATTATCACCCAAAGCGTGCAAGCCCGCAGGGTTGATGAAATTAGCTAAAGTGATCTGTCCGATCACATTAGAAGTTGTGGCATTGCCCTGGGTGATGCTCACCGTGCCATCCACGCCGATGCTGATTTGTGTGGTGTCTTGGGGGAAGGTGATTTGGGGGATGATGGGGTAGCCCTCGGTGGTCACCATATTGCCCTGATCGTCAATTTTAAAATTGCCCGCGCGGGTGTAAGCCGTAGAGCCATCGGGCATTTGCACTTGGAAAAACCCCTTGCCTGTGATGGCTAAATCTAAATTGTTCTCCGTTTCTTTAGGGCTGCCCTGAGAGAACATTTTTGTCACGCTAGAAGTCCGCACACCTAAGCCCACTTCAATGCCATTGAAAGACTACATCAAAGCCTTAAACGACAATGCGCTAAGAGGCGACATCAAACAGGGCATTGAAGAGCTCTTAGCCAAAGAGCCCAAATTTAGCGAAAAGATCACAGAAATCTATCACACGGCGTTAAAAGATTACGCCACGATGAAAGACGCACATAAAATGGTGAAAGCCTTAAAAATCACCGATGCCGCCAAAAGCCAAGATCACGCCATCGACAGCGTGCTAAAGTTTGTCAAAGGGCAAGGCAATAGCCTTGCTAAAGGCGCTAGCCCCACAAACGATAATCTGGGCGCACTCACTAAAGCCCTAAGCCCAGAGAACCGCTTTTAAGCGGCTGGAGAAGTTGCAAGAGGGCAAAAAGGGGCTGTTTAAGAGCCCCGCCGCCCAGCAATTCATCGAGCTGGCCCAAGGCTTTGATCGGCTCTTTACCAACGATGCCCTGCTTGCCAGAAGTTTAAAGCCGGCCATCAGTGAGAAGATCGGCAGCTCTATAGCCACGAGCGTTGAAGGTGCAATGAAATACCAATTCATTAAAGAAGTCTTCAGCCATTTAGTCCGTCTAGCCCCCTATATCCCCATGGCCACAAGCCTCAATGAAAAAGTCGCGGGAGCGGCTTTAAGGTATCACCTCAAAAGTGCGTTAAGCAAATCCCACACCGTGCAAGAGTTTAAAACCCACTTAAATGCTGTGGTGCAAAAACAACCCTTCGACAACAAGACCAAACAGCTCATTAGAGAGTTTTTAAAGGGGTTTGATGACGATCCCCCAACACCTCCCCCCAGTGGGGGTGATGGAGGCCAGCATACCTACCCCTCCCACAACCCCGCCTAAAGGCAATGCAACAGAACGCCTAGCCTACCTTAACCTAGTGGAGCCGACTTTAAAAACCCCCGACATTGAGCTCTTTTTTAAAAACTCCGAAAAGAAAGAATACATTAAGGCGTTTAAAATGGATTATATTTTTATGACACAGAACAAATAGAACCCCCAGGCATTGAAAAAAGTTCAATCGAAAAAGGCACGCCCATATTTTTTGTCTAAAAAGGCACTTTTTGCCTAGCTCATTTGTGCTCCACTCTCAGCGTTTTGCAGCCAAACAAAAACTTCCACCACGCTTGCGTACAGCTCGGGCGGGATGGGCGTGTCTAGGCGCACATCTAGGAGCGAATTCACTAGGGCTTCATTGCAAAACAAAGGCACATCAAAGGCTTTGGCCTTTTCCATGATTGCCTTAGCAATCTGCCCCACCCCGCTTGCCACCACTTTAGGCGCACTATCTTGCCCGATGTTATAGGCTAGGGCGACCGCTTTTGGCATCCCCATTTAATAGCCCATCACCAGCGAATCACACACCGCCCACGAAAGCGGATTTTGGCGTTTGTTAAGGTGTGCCACTGCACGCACCAGCATATCACTTTCAATATTCACCCTGCGCCCGGGTTTGTAAGCGTTAAACAAGGTGTTTTTAAAGGTGTGGGGGATGATGACTAAAGAAAAGCTATCGTCTTCAACGCCCGCTAAAGTCAGGCTCACCCCATCGATGGCGATCGAGCCTTTGGGGATACACATCTGTAAAATAGCAGGGGGGGCTTTGATGACGATGTCTACCTGACTCTCCCCCTTACGCACACTCTTAACCACCCCCACCCCGTCTATATGCCCTTGCACGAAATGCCCATCAAAGCGATCTCCCGCCTTTAGGGCAAGCTCAACATGCACTCTTTGGCCGGCTTGGTAGTTTTCTAGGGCGATTTGTGCCTGCGTGTGTGCGCTCATCTGCACGCTAAACCCCCCCTTAAAAAGAGCGATCGCTGTAAGGCATGCCCCATTGACCGCAATGCTGTCGCCTATCTTGGGTTGATATGTGCTTTTTAGGCTCAAAACCCCATTGTTAAAACTAAGGATTTGTGTTACTTCGTGAATCAATCCGCTAAACATGTATGCCTTTTTTATCGTTTTAGGGTATCGATCCATTAATTATAGTACAATAGAGCTTTTTTATATTGATAAGGAGCTAGATGTTAGAGCTTGTAGACACCCATTGCCACTTAGACCATGTCCACTACCTTGCCGATGTGTGTCAGGTCCTAGACAACGCCAAAGAAGTCGGGGTCAACACCGCCATCATCCCCGCTGCCAGCCCCAAAGACCTAGCCCGCGCCATCGCGCTTTGTGAAGAAAACCCCAATCTTTACTTTGCCGTAGGTGTACATCCCTTAGACTTGCAAGATTTCAACTTAGCCCCTTTAAAGGCGCACATACAGCATCCTAAATGCGTGGCAGTGGGTGAGTGCGGACTAGATTACCACTACAAAGACGACGAATCCACCAAAGCCCGCCAAAAGGAAGTCTTCCACGCCCAAATCGCTTTGGCTTTAGAGTTTAACAAGCCCCTGATCGTGCATATACGCGAAGCCAGTATAGACGCACACACGATTTTAAAGCAATACCCCGAGATTAAAGGCGTGTTGCATTGCTTTAATGGCGATGGCCTTTTACTAGAGCTGGCGGACAATTTTTACTATGGCATTGGGGGCGTGGCAACCTTTAAAAACGCCAAAAATTTAGTGGAAACCCTGCCCCAAATCCCCCTAGAGCGCTTGCTTTTAGAAACCGATGCGCCCTACCTTGCCCCCCACCCCTTTAGGGGCAGCCGCAATGAGCCTAAATACATCCCCTTGATCGCAGAAAAATTAGCTGGGGTGCGCCAAATGAGCGTGCAAGAGTTGGCCCACAGCACCACACACAACGCCCGAACTCTTTTTAATTTAATTTAAAGGTGTCCTCATGTTTAAAAATCTCTTAAAGCCCTTGAGCCTAGCCTGTTCGCTCAGCTTACCCCTGCTTGCCGCCCCGCCCACCATTAACAGCACCAGTCTAAAGACCTTAAACGCCTTTGGTGTGGATGCCAACTTTCTCACAAACAGCGCCAACACCGACACCCTAGAGAGCGTGCAACAAACCTTTGATAAATTGCTCGAGCACTACGATGCTAACGGGGTTTTCATCCCCACCATTAAAAGCATGCTCTTGCAAGCCAATGTCCCCGTGGAGTTTCTATTTTTGGCAATGGCGGAGTCTAAGTTCTCTGTGCGGGCATACAGCGTGAAAAAGGCGGTGGGGATTTGGCAATTCATGCCAGAAACCGCGAAAATGCTAGGGCTCAAGGTTGATGCCCTCGTGGATGAGCGGCGCGACCCCATTAAAAGCACCCAGGCCGCAATCGCCTATTTTAAAATGCTTTATAAACAAACCCACCAATGGTATTTGGTGGCGATGGCCTACAACTATGGACTAAGACGCGTGCTAGAAGCGGTCCAAGCCGCCGGTACAGACAACATCAATGTTCTGCTCGATGATGATAAGAAATACATCCCCAAAGAAACCCGCCACTACATCCGCTCCATTTTGAGCCTTGCCATCGCCTTTAGCAATTTAGACACAGAGGGCAATAAGGCGTATTTACTCAACCGGGGCGCACGCCAAACCCTTGCCAGCGTGCAGGTGAGGGGCGGAACTTTGCTAAGCCAAGTCGCCACAGCAGCGCATTTGTCTGCAGCTAAGGTGAGGGCCTACAACCACCAATTTAGATACAACTTTGCACCCACAGGTGCGCCCAGCACGGTCTACATCCCCTATGAAAACTTAGCCTACTTTAGACAACACTACAAGCCCAAAAGCTACATTGTGCGTATACTGAGCCACAGGGTGAAACCTAGAGAAACCCTTTACTCCATCGCTAGAAAGTTCCACAGCAGTGTAGCCCTTTTAAAATACACAAATGGTTTAACAAGCCCTTACTTGAGCCGCAAACAAAAGCTTATCATTCCTGTCTTAAGTTCCAAAGTCCACCGTCTTAAAGTGGCGCAAAATGAGGTACTATGAAATTGTATTACTTAAGCCATTTGATGCTCGCCACCGCCGCTTTTATGGGGTGTGCCAAAGATTCGCCAAGCCAACAACAAAGCTACGCCCTTTTTGATAAACACGAAAGCTTGCGTGCCTATGAGGACGCACGGGATTTTGACGGCACAATTCCGCCTAAGAAGCATTTTTCCTTTTTCCACCACCACCACAAAAATAAACACACCGACAACACGCCCTATAACGCCCATGTCTCTAAGAGCAGTTTAACCGCAGGGATGATCGACTCGGCGGCGATGCAGCGCGCCACCATGCGCCCTTATCGTGTGGGGGGCAAGACCTACTACCCCACACAGGTGAAAGTCGGGCAGACTTTTGATGGCTACGCGAGTTGGTATGGCCCCAACTTTCATGCTAAAAGAACCAGCGATGGCGAAACTTATAATATGCACGCCCACACCGCCGCTAACAAAATCCTGCCCATGAACACGATTGTCAAAGTTACGAATAAAGACAACAACAGGAGCACCATCGTGCGCATCAACGACCGCGGACCCTTTGTCGCCAACCGCATCATTGACCTCTCCAACGCCGCCGCGCATGACATTGCAATGGTGGGTAAAGGCGTGGCCCCCGTGCGCTTGGAGGTGATCGGCTTTGGGGGGATTGTGGCTAAACAATACGCACCCTCTTTGGCACAAAACAAACAGGCCAAAGCCCTACAAAAAGAGTTTAAAGTGGGCGAGAGTCAAAAGAGTTATAGCGGGGGCAGTTTCTCTTTACAAGTGGGGGCGTTTTTCAACAAACGGGGGGCGATCGATGCTAAAAACGCCCTACAAGAGCGCCTCAAAAGCACCAATTACTCCAGCGCCATTGTGGAGGGTGTGAAAAACGACAAACCCATTTATCGGGTGTTCATCAAAGGCTTTCAAAGCGAGGCAGAAGCTAGCGACTACGCAAAGGGGCTTGGCAAACCCAGCTTTTTGGTGCGTGAATAGGTGCGTGCAAATCCCGTTTGGCTCTTTTTTATCGGTTTAGCAGTGGCGATGGGGGGCTTGATCGTGTTTTTCCTGCGCCCTCAAAAAAAGACCACCACTTTCAGCGGGGATTTTGCCAAAATTGAGCTGCATGGCTTTAATGTCTTTGAGAGCAATGCGACGAGCACTGATTTAAACATCAAGGGGGTGCGGGCGTTGCAGTTTAACGACCACGAGGTCCTGTACGACTTTGTGTTGAGTAAATTTGATGCCGATAATCAGGTTTTAGAGCATGCAAGGGGGGAGGTTTTGGTGCGCCGCAACGACTTATACAGCTTTCCTAAAGGGGTGCTTTACACAACCAGCAATCACGAGAGCTTTTGGAGTCAAAAAGGGGTTTATAACCACGTTAAGCAGACCTTTCAGGGGGAGGGCAATTTTTTATTAAATGGACCTGAGGGGCATGTGAGCGGGCAAAACATCGCCTACAACCACAAAGCCCAAGTTTTGCAGGCACAAAACATCCACGCCATCATCGATTTGGCTGAAGCCAAACACCCCAAAGGGCGGCACACACAGAGGTTTAAATTTTGAAAAAGCTTGGTTTGTTGTGGCTCTTTTGTGGATTCTTGTGTGCCCTGCCTTTAAAGGAAACTTTGGAAGTGACGGCGGATAAATTCACCGCCAACGAACAAAAGAAAATGACCATCATCCAGGGCAATGTCCACATTAAAAAAGGCAAGGACACACTGACGGCCAACAAGGTCATTATTTACACCAACGACAAGCGCAAACCCACTAAGTACGAGGCGATCGGCGATGTGCATTTTCATTTATTCACCGAGGATGGCAGAGAGGTCAAGGGGCACTCGGATCGCTTGATTTATGATGCCATCAAGCAAGAGTACCGCTTATTACAAAACGCCGTGGTGGATGAGGTGGGTAAGGTGAACTCCGTGAAGGGCGAGGAGATCATTTTGAGCAAAGAGCATGGCTATGCGGATGTTTTGGGGGGCAAGGATAAGCCCGCAACCTTTGTCTTTGACATGGAGGACATCCAAAAAGAGCAAAAAAAGCAAAAGGCCAAAAAGCATGCTAAAGAACAGCCCAAGCCTTAAGGTCTTAGAGAGTCGCTTTGTGTGTTCGGCCACGAATATGGCGCAAACCCCGCCAGCCAGCCAGCCTGAAATGGCGTTTTTAGGGCGCAGCAATGTGGGTAAAAGCTCTTTTATTAACCAACTTTTGGGGCGCAAGATCGCCAAGAGTTCTGCCACGCCGGGCAAAACCCAGATGGCAAATTTTTTCACCACCACTTGGCAAATGGGCGATGAGAAGATCGCCTTTGGGTGCATTGACTTGCCCGGCTTTGGGTATGCCAAAGTGTCTAAGAGTTTGCAAGAGGAGTGGGGGGTGTTTTTATGCATGCTCTTAAAGAAACGCCCTAGCATTAAATTGTTTTTGCACCTCATAGACGCGCGCCACTTACACCTAAGCCAAGATCAAAGCGTGCAAGGATTTTTACAAAGCTTCATCAAGCCCGACCAGCAAATCCGCTGCGTTTATACGAAATTTGATAAACTCACCAGCCACGCCCAACACACCTTAGTGCAAGAGCACCCCGGGGCGTTGGTGAGTGTGCTAAAGCCCAGCACTCTTAAACCCAAATTTGGCTCTTTGAAACATTTGCAGACCACTTTGCTCGCCGCTTTGCTGGGGCGCGCATGAACCTAACCTACATGCGGTGTCTTTTGTCTGTGTTGGGTTTTTATCTTTACAGCAATTTGCAGACCCTCTACCCCATCTTGCCCCCCTGTATCAGCCTTCTTTTTAGTTTATATCGGGCAAGGGGAGGGGTGCGGCTGCAAGATCGCTACGTCCTTTGTATTTTTGCGTGTTTACTGCTCTTTGAGGCGATCAATCAAGAGCCGCTGGGGTTTTTAATTCTGCTTTTTATCCTGTATGAAAAGCTCATTTTGCAATTCGTGCTTATGGCATTTGAAGAGCACATTTTATGGGAAGCGTTTCACATGCTCGCCATTTATGTGCTTTACACCTGGTTGCTCTCCACCTTGCACGACACGCCCTTAGCCTCTTGGGATCGGCTACTCACCTACACCGCGCTTGAATTTATGTTGTGGAGGGTGTATGCAAGGGCTTAGATTCCGCTTCATCTTTGGGTTCTTGGCGCTGGTGTGGGCGATTTTGCTCTTGCGTATTTTCATTTTAACGATCAAGACCAGCGACTACTTCGAGCAGCTTGCCCTACGCAACATGACCAAAAAAGAAATCCTAGTCCCCACAAGGGGGCTGATTTTGGATCGCAACCATGCGTTGCTTGCCATGAACGAGCTGGGCTTTAGCATTTCTCTAGCCCCCGCCCTAAAAAAAGCCCAGTTGCAACAACAATTAGAATTTTTAAAACATTATTTCCCCACCCTAGACACACAAACAGCCACAGACAACTACCGCAAACAGAACTCCGCCTACAACCACAACGCCATACAAATTCTAGACTTTGTCTCCTACGATCAAATGCAAACACTCTACCCTAAGCTCATTTTAAACCCTAAGATCAGCATCGCCCCCGCCAATAAGCGCCACTACCCGGGCAATTCTTTAGCTTCGCATGTCATCGGTTACCTAGGCGCAGCCGACACGAAGGACATGCAAAACGACTCCAAAAGCCAATACACCCACACCATCGGCAAAACGGGCTTAGAAAAAGAGTACAACGACTTTTTACAAGGGGAGATGGGCTATAAGCTGGTGAGCGTGGACGCTCTAAACCAAGAATTAAAGGTCTTAGAAGAGAAGCAACCCCAAACCAACAATGATTTAATTTTGACCCTAGACAAACGCCTACAAGAAAAAGCCGATGCCCTTTTTGTGGGTAAAGTGGGGGCACTTGTGGTGATGGACGCGCGCACAGGGGCGATTTTAGCCGCAGGCAGTTATCCCGAGTACAACCTCAACAACTTCATCGGGGGGATCAGCGTGGCGCACTGGAAAGAGTTGCAAGACAACATCTATAACCCCCTCTTAAACCGCCTCATCAACGGGCTTTACCCCCCGGGCTCTGTGGTGAAAATGGGCTCAGCCTTGAGCTTTTTAGAATACCTGCCCATCACAGAGCAAACCGAAGTCTTTGCCCCCGGGTATATTGAGGTGGGTAAGCGCAAATTCCGCGATTGGAAGGCTGGTGGACATGGCAGGACAAATTTATACAAGGCGATCAAAGAATCCGTAGATGTCTATTTTTATAAATTCGCCCTCGACATTTCGATCGACAATCTAGCCAAAACTTTCCGCCAAATGGGCTTTGGGCAAAAAACGGGCGTGGATTTACCCAATGAATTTATCGGGATTTTGCCCGATCCGGGGTGGAAGATGAAGCGCTTTGGGGACATTTGGAACACGGGCGACACGCTCATCACTTCTATCGGACAGGGCTCGTTTTTAACCACGCCCCTGCAAGTGGCTAATTACACCGCTCTCATCGCCTCGGGTAAACTACCCACGCCCCATTTTGCGCTTAAAGGGGATTTTAAAGTGAAAGATGTTCTAGACAAATTCCAAAAGTCTAAGCTACCGGCTCTTAGGCAGGGGATGTATGAAGCTTGTAGCACACAGGGGGGCACAGGTTTTAACAGCACAAGGGGGGTCAAAATTCCCCTAGCGTGCAAGACGGGCACAGCGCAAGTTGTGGGAATCGACCAAGACACGATCAAGCGTGTGAAAGAAGACCAAATGGAGTACTTCCACCGCTCACATGCGTGGATGACCGCCTTTTTGCCCTATAAAAACCCTAAATATGTCATCACCGTTTTGGTGGAACACGGCGAGGGGGGGAGCAAGAACGGCCCCATCGTCAAAGCAATAGCCAACGCTTTAGTGGATTTAGGCTATCTCAAGCCCTAAACGAATGTTAAAATCTCTCGTAGGTCTAAGCTTGGGGCGATGGAGGTGGCAGCCTTTTTGGTGATCTCTTTAGCATTGAACGCTACGCTCACATCCGCCAGTTTAAACATGCCAATGTCATTGGCCCCATCGCCCACAGCTAAGGTGTGCTTGGGCTTTAGCAAACTTTGTAAACTGGCTAGAATCTCCGCCTTAGAGTCCCCACGCATTAAAGGGCCGCTCACTTCGCCCGTTAAAACCCCCCCGCTCACATGCAAGGTGTTGCTAAAATCCGCGTCTAAGCCAAGCTTTTCTTTAAAATGCCCAGTCGCCCACTTAAAACCCCCGCTAAGGCAAACGACCTTATAGCCCAAAGCGTGCAAGCCCTGCACCACTTCTAGCGCGCCCAAGTGCAAGGGCAAATTTTGGCAAATTGCCTCAGCCCACATGGCGTCCATGCCTTTAAGCAAGCTTGCGCGGCTAAGTAGGCTCGTGTAAAAGTCTGCCTTGCCTGCCATCGCCAGCTCTGTGGCGTTTTCTACGGCTTGCCCCACACCATAATTTTGGGCTAAAACCTCGATGGTTTCGGCATCCACTAAAGTCGAATCAAAATCAAAAACGGCTAATTTCATGTTGTTCCTTTATGGGGCGTATTTTAGCGCAAAAGTTTATTTGGGGTTAATATTTTTTCGTTAAGATGGGGGGTCCTTAAACAACATTGATGGAGTTCTTATGATTAGCCCGCGCACACCGCTTTTACAGGGGGGGGGGGGGGGGTAACTCTTCATTCTCCCTTTCTATCCCACAGATTTAACCCCAAAGCGAGGAGTCTTCATGTCATTTTTTAGCCACGAAAAACAGAACGACACTGCTACTCAGGAGTTTATCGCTGGGCTTGAGAGGCGCAACCACGAATTGGGTGCCATTTACAACGCCATAGACCGCTCAATGGCAATCATTGAGTTTGACACAGATTGTAAGGTCATTACAGCCAATGAGAATTTTTTAAAGCTCATGGGTTACACTTTGGAGGAGATCAAGGGCAAGCACCATTCTATGTTTTGCGACCAAAAATTGGTGTCTTCACCTCTATATAAACAAGGTTGGGATCAACTAAGAAGCGGTCAGTTCAAACAGGGGAAGTTTAAGCGCATCGCCAAAGGGGGTAAAGAACTATATTTGGAAGCCACTTATAACCCCGTGTTAGACAATCAAGGTAAAGTGATTAAGATCGTAAAATCGCCACAGACATCACCCAGCGCATTTTAGAATTTAACAATTTGCGTGCCGTCTATAATGCCGCCCTAGCTTCTATGGCCTTAATTGAGTTTGACACAGAAGGCAAAGTGATCACAGCCAATGAAAACTTTTTAGAGGTGATGGGATACAGCTTAGAGGAAATTAAGGGCAAGCACCATTCTGTGTTTTGTGACCCCGAGTTTGTTAAAACCCCTCAGTACAACGAATTTTGGAACAAGCTAAAATCGGGGCAATTCACGCATGGGACTTTTAAGCGCATCACCAAAGCGGGCAAGGCGGTGTATTTGGAGGCGAGTTATAACCCCGTCTTTGATGACGATGGCAGGATTTATAAATTCATCAAATTTGCACTAGATGTTACGGGCAAAGAGGAAAAAATTCTAATGATTCTCAGTTTAATTAAAGACAACCAGCGCTTAACCAGTGAGGGAAACACCATGGTCGAAAAAACCACAAACAATATCCAAAGTGTGGCCAACACCATGAAAAACAATGTGCATTTAGTGGATGACTTGAGCACGCAATCTGATTCGATCAGCTCCATCACTCAAACCATTAAAGACATCGCCGATCAAATCAACTTATTAGCCCTAAACGCCGCCATTGAAGCCGCCAGAGCAGGCGAGCATGGGCGCGGCTTTGCGGTGGTGGCTGATGAAGTGCGTAAATTAGCCGAGCGCACAGGTAAGTCTGTCACAGAGATTGCGGCCATCATCGGTTCGATTCGCGAAATCACCCAACAAGTGGTGACCAACATCAACATGGGTGCAGAAGAATCGGAAAAAACCCTAGAGCTCTCTTACCAAACCAAAGAACTCGTGGAGGAGATCAAAACCGCCACCGATCGCGTGGCTCAAGGCATCGGGGTGGTTTAATGCTATAATGCCCTTTTGTTAAAGGGGCATTATGGAGATCAAAAAGGGCTTATTTTTTATGGCCTTGGGGGCCTTTAGCTTTGGGGTGATGAACGCCCTCATTAAAATCACCAGTCAGTATTACTCCCCCCTTGAAAATGTCTTTTACCGCGCGTTTTTTATGATCATTTTCACAGGTTTGCTCTACTTTGCCAAACCCTTTAAATTCAGGGCGCACAAAAAGGGCGGGGGCAAAATCCTAGCGTGGCGCATGGGGCTAGGGGCGGTGGCTATGGTGCTTTTGTGTTACAACATCTACACCATGCCCCTGGGCACAGCGATCGCCTTTGGGCAGAGTGCGCCCATTTACGCGATCTTCATTGCATGGTTGGTGTTTAAAGAACCCTTAACTTGGCGCTTGGGTGTGGCGGGGGTGTTGGGACTTTTGGGTGTGCTGCTCATCGCCAACCCACACACCAGCGGATTGACCTTTGGCTTGATTGTGTGTGGGGTGTTAAGTGCCCTATTTAAAGCCATCGCCTACACAAGTTTAAGCCAACTCAAGGCTTACTATGACAGCGGGTTTGTGATCTTTGTCTTTTCGATCTTTTTATGCGCCTTTGGGTCTTTGGGCTTGTTTTTAAACCTCCCCCCCTTTGCCACCGGGCACCACCCCATACGCTTTAGCGGGGCATGGTGGCAATGGGATTTGTGGCTCTTGATGGGCATGGGCTTTTTTGGCACTTTGGGGCAATACTTTTTAACCAAAGCCTATATGTGCGCGCCCGCTGGGCTGGTTTCTCCCATAGATTACACCCGCTTGTTGTGGGCAACCCTCTTTGGGATGTGGCTGGGCGATCCTTGGCTGGGGGTTTATGAAGGGCTTGGCATGGCTCTTGTGGTGGGGGCGGGGTTACTCATCATCTTTAGCCAAAAGAAGTGATCTTGGGGGTTTATTTTTCTAGGGTATAATGCGACTTTTCACGCTAAGGATTTTGATGTGTATCCCAAGTTTTTTTAACCCCCTTGAGTAGTTTGCCCCAAAACACCCCTACTGCGATTTACCATTTATGCTTGGGGTTGCTCGTGGCCCTTAGCTTAAGCTTAGGGGTGTTTAAAAGTTTAGAAATCTCTGTGAGTTATCAAGAAGCCCTGCTCTACTTTAGTCCGCCGCACTATTTTCTGGACAAAATCCTTTTAAACGCCCTGCATGCCTTTGTGGATAGTGCCTTGTTGCCTAAAGATTTAGCCCTGCGTCTGCCTGGGCTGCTCTTGCATGGCTTAAACATTGTCCTCATCTATCTCTTGAGCGTGCAAATGTGTGCCCAAAAGCCCTACGATCCGCTCCTAGCGGCCATCACCTTTGCCCTCTTGCCCGGCGTGCAATTAGGGGCGATTTTGCTGGGCAAGGTGAGCCTACTCATCACCCTAGCCCTCTTGTGCCTACTCTTGTTTCGCACATATTTTATTTATCTCTTGGTGGGCTTAGCTATATTCTTAGATGCGAGTTGCGCGGTGCTGCTGATCGGGTTGTTGCTCAATGCCCTCAAACACAAACAGCGGCTGCTCGGGGGGTATTTGTTTTGCGCCTTTTGTGTGAACTTTTACACCTTTGCGCCCATAGCGGGCATCCCACAGGGCTTTTTCTTAAACACCCTCTTTTTAACACTCATCCTCTACTCCCCCTTTTTATGCATTTACTATCCTTACACCCTCTACGCCCAAGTGGTGAAAGACTATAAACAAGAAAGTTTGGTGGGGGTGGTGGGGGCCATAGGTTTTTGTCTGCCCCTCCTGCTCTCTTTGCGTCAAGAGCCCAGCCCAGAGTTTTTAAGCTATGGGGCTTGCGGCATGCCCATTTTGCTCAAAAGGGCACTTTCTAGCATCCGCTTACATTTACCCATTTTCCGCAGCCACTACCGCATCCGCTACAGTTTGGTCTTTGGCACGCTCTTGCTGGAGAGCACGCTGTTGTGGGGTGGGGGGTATAACCGGTTCGTGCACACCCACTATGTCGCCAAAGAGCTCGCCAGCGCACTTGAAAGTCGGGGGATCGATCGAATCAACACCCTTTCACCCAAAATGGCACTGCGGCTTAAGTTCTATGGCATTGGTTTTGGGGGGGATTTGTATTTGATCCAGCAAGATCGGCGCGCAGACATAGAGATTGTCTACAAGCACAAGGTGGCAGCCCGTTATGCGGTGCTGCAAAAACACCCTTAAGTTTCTATGATTTTAGGCACAATGAAGTAGCCCTCCTCAGCCTTTGGGGCATGGGCTAAGACATCCTTAGAGATTTGCAGATCGTGGATCACTTCGTCCTCTCTTAGGGGGGTTTTTAAACCGCTTTTTAGCTCCACGTCCTTCAAATCCATTTCGTTTAACCTATCTACAAACTCCAACACCTCTTTTAAATGCCCCTTGAGATTTTCTTTTTCATTGGAAGCGATCTCTAGCATGGAGAGCTTGGCGAGTTTGTCTAAGAGCGTGTCGTCAATTTGCATATTTGTCCTTTAGTTGTGGTGGTTACAGGCGGCCTTGTGGCAGAGCGGGTGGCACTCTTCATCGGTGCGTGAGATGTTGGCACGCCGGATGTCTGAGGCCAGCTCTAAAGCGGGGCGCACATCCTCCAAGCCTAGCCCCTCCCCACTGATGATTTCTTGATAACTCTTGGTGCATAAATCCTCTACCCCATGGCTAAAGTCAATTTCCTGCCCTTCTAAGACCAAGGAGCGGTAAGAGCTGTTGTGGTGCAGGCCTAATTTGGCGGGGTTTATCGAGAGAAACCACGATACATGGGCGTGTTCTAAATGCAAAACCCCGCCAATGCAATCGTGCTCGTGCACATGCACCGCAAAATCCACCACCGCCCCAAAGATGTCTAGCAAAATGTCTAAGAAGTGGATACAAAGATTCAAGGCCAACCCTCCGCTGCGCTCCTCATCGCCCTTCCACGAATTAAAATACCATTTGCCCCGCAAGATCAAATAGGTTAACGAAATGTCGTAAATTTTATCCGGCTCTTCTAAGAGCGCGGCCTGCACGCTCTTTTTTAGGTCAATCACATTAGGGTGCATGCGCAGTTGCATGATGCTAAACACCCGCTTGTTGTATTTTTTCTCTAGGTTGCGGATTTCATCCAGTTCGCCTGGGTCGAGCACTAAGGGCTTCTCACAAATAGCGTTGATGCCGTGTGAAAGGGCAAATTCAATGTGTTCGAAATGTAAATAATTGGGCGTGCAAATCACCATGTAATCCAAAAACTTTTCTACGGCTTTGCATTCTTGCAAATATTGGTGCAAGTCCTCTAAACTCGTGAAAAACTCACAATCTAAATAGTATTGATCCAAAACCCCCACGCTGTCGTGTATGTCTACAGCACAATCTAAAACATGCCCGGTTTCATAAATGGCTTTGATGTGCTTGGGTGCGATAAACCCCCCAACCCCAATGATCCCAAACAGCATGCGCTCTCCTTTAGTGGCCTAAATGCTAAACCCCCCATTCTAGCAAAACTCCCTTTAGGCTGTTCTTTAATGCTGGCGATAGAGAACGTCCTTTTGACACACTCCCCCTAGCTAAAGCTAGGGGGAGTGTGGAATCATCAAGGTTTGCCCACTAGGCATGTTTTACAGCCTTGACTCCAAGAGCAAGCCCGCTCTCTATGAACATCAATGCTTGCATTGAAGTCTCTATCCAAAGAAAAGCCACAAGAGAGATAATTTTGGCAGGCATTATAGGCCCGCTCTCTATCTTTTAGGCTCAAATCCTCTTTAAGTGCTCCACAGCTAGAACAAGTTTTAGAGCTGGGAACAAAAGCAACGCTTTTGATGAGACCTATAACCACTTGGGTTTTTCTCTCTAGAGGATAGCCCTTGCATTATAACAGTCCTCGCAGTTTGGCATTAGACGCGCAACCCTTCGGCTTGCGCACCCCCAAAGTTTAACCATACCCTTCAAGTTCAAGTCTTCAATGAAAATAGTGGCGTATTGTCTGGCTAGACTATTGGCAAGCTTGTAGAAAAAGTCTGTTCTCAGGTTTTTGATTTTTCTGTGCAATCTAGCAAGCCTTCATCTAGCTTTCAAGCGGTGATTCGAGCCTCTTTTCTTTTTAGAGATTTAGAACAAGATTTCATCAAAATAACAAATATTTAGAGAAAAATAAAGGTAAGGGGATTTGTGCGCCATGAGAGCAGGTGAGAAATGTTTTTAACCCAGCAAGCCCCACGCTGTTAGTGCCTGCAGGTTTAGGGGAAAACGCTTGGCGTTTTTCTCCACACACCAGGCACAAGTTAAATCTAGGAGGTCTGCCTTGTTTTTAAAAAAATCTTTGATAAGCCTTGTCTATCCTCTCTACTAACTCCTGCAAGGTTTGAGAACCCAAAGTTTTAAAAAAGCAAAGTGTGTTGTTTTCATTGAGTTTGGTGATGTGCTTTGCAGAGTGTAGAGATTTAAGTGTTTCTTGTAGAGCCTTCATATCTCTTATGCCAAGCCATACCATGGTTGTAGCAAATGCCATAAAAGCGTAGAAGCTTGCTGATGTGCTTGTGCTTGCTTGCATGGTAGAGTTTCTGCTTGTAGGCGATTAACATCGTCTTTCCACTTGTTTTCAAAGGCGCACCCCCCTATAGAAGAAATCAAACAAGAGTTTGTCCATGGTGTGGGTAGTCTTGTTCTCAAATGCACAAACTTTGCCTTAAAAGCCGACTGCTTCTGCCTTTAGCTGTTCTAATAAACTTCATCACTCCAAAATGAGCGCAGCGGAGTTTCTATGGTCCTTATCTGTTTCCATTTCTAAAATCTCCACCTCTAATTCTTGTGCCACTTCTAAAACAATTTGTTTCAATCTTATCTCTACCTGATTTACAAGAACTTTTCTCTTGTATTTAGGACACCACACAGCATGGTATTTGCAAGTATAGACAAGATTGTTGTTGCTCTTGTATTCTTGTATTTGATAGTTTGCATGCAGTGTATGATTTATATAGAATTAATGATATGATTTATACAGAATTATCTTAGCTGACACTTTAAGATGATTGTCTTTTGTTATGCTCTCAAGAGCATGCGCCAACTATCCCCTTAGCTAAAGAGCAAAGCATTCTGCTTTGTGGGGCTTTAGGGCGCGGTTGGAGTAATGCCCCACCTCTTCATCTTGGTGGAGGTACTCAGCTTAAGCCTTTTTTGGGCGCGCCAGGCGGGCTAGCGCACTTGTTTAACAAGAATGGCGCGCTCAAGGAAAAGCTAGAACAAAACCAAATCCACTTACAAGAACAAAACCAGCACATCAAGGCCTTAGAGCTTGACAGCAAGAAATACCTTGAGCAAAAGCCCCAGGAGGTCAAAATCATAAGAGAACGCTACAAAGATCCCAAGAGTCTCAAAGACCTTAAAACCTGCCACGAGCAATTAGCCCACATCCAGCACTTGCTGCAGATACTTAGGGAGGGCAGGAAGTAAGGCTAGACAACTGCCCACATCAATATTTAAAAGCTTAAGGTTTCAATAATCATCATCCGTGCCGCCACATTCATGGTAATACCTGAGAACAGAAAAGAAGACAGAAAAAAGACCAAGAAGACCACCATGTAAAAAGTCAAGGTGATGGGGGTAAAAAGGGCGCATTAGAATTTAGGTAGGTTCTGCCATATTTGAGCACATACGAAACATTTAAGCAGGGCATTTATCAAGGTTAACAAAATCCAAAATCACACCTATTATTGTTGTTATTTGAAAATATTTTTCCTTGACTTTTTATTACAAATGTAATATAGTCAACACTTATTTTTGTTTAAAGGACAACCATGGAATCTGGGCTTTCTGTTAAGGTGATTGGCGAATATGTGGACATTGCAATTTTTGTAACTTTGGGGGTGATGAGCTTTGTGGCAATATGGTTCACCATTGAGCGCATCATTTTTTACAGTAGACTCGATTTTAGCTTGTATGACGACCCCGATCGACTCGATTTAGACCTGAGTAAGAACTTAACGACTCTTTACATTGTCTTCTCAAACGCACCCTATGTCGGGCTTTTGGGCACAGTTTTAGGTGTGATGGTAACTTTCTATGACATGAGCACCAGCTCCACAGGACTAGACGCAAAAGCCATCACTTTGGGCTTGTCTTTAGCCCTAAAAGCCACAGCTTTTGGGCTGATCGTGGCGATCCCCACCCTAGTGGCTTACAACGCCATGTTGCGTAAAAGCGATGTGTTGTCTGAAAATTTTCGTCTCATGCGTAAAAAGGGTGTCTAATGCGCTCTAAATTAAGGAGGGGCGATGGGCTCAACATTGTCCCCTTCATTGATGTGATGCTGGTGTTGTTGGCTTTGGTTTTGAGCGTGTCTACTTTCATCGCTGAAGGCAAGATTAAGGTCAACTTACCCAGTGCGAGCAGTGCCCAAAAAGCCTCCCCAGATGAAAAGAAAGTCACGATTGTTGTGGATAAAAACGATGGGATTTTTGTAGATGACAAACCCAAGAGTGTAGAGGAGTTGCGCGCGCTCATCAAGACACTAGACCCCAAGACCTTAGTGGATTTGCGTAGCGATAAAGATTCGAAGTTTGGCACTTTTATAGAAATCATCGATGTTCTTAAAGACCTAAACCATGAAAACTTCTCCATCTCCACAGAAAAAAAGTAGGTCGTCCACCCGTGTGAGCTTTGTCATCACAAGCGTTTTATACGCTTTAGGGTTTTTGTTGGCTCTTCATTATATGCAGGATCACCCAAAAAGTTTGGCGCAATCTGGCAATAGGAGCATCACGATGAGCCTAGCCAGCATCGACACCCATGCTACCCACCTAGAGCACACACAGCAAGTCCCCACCCCGCCCAAACAAGAACCTAAACCCGAGCCTAAGCCAAAGCCCCACCCCAAACCTAAACCTAAACCAAAGCCTAAACCCGAGCCTAAGCCAAAGCCCAAACCTACTCCTAAACCCAAACCCGAGCCAAAACCTGAACCAAAGCCCGCTCCCAAACCTGAGCCAAAACCCGAGCCTAAGCCCAAAGAAGAGCCTAAGCCCGAGCCCAAAAAAGAGGAGCAGGCCAAAGCCAAAGACCTAGACAAGAAACAAGAACCTAAGAAGACTCAAGAGTCTAACCAAACTTCTCAGGGGGCAAAAACCAGCTCAATGGCGTACAATCAGGGCGTGAGCGATGCCTTCTTGATGAAAATCCAAATGGCGATTTCCTCCAAGAATCGCTACCCACGCATGGCGATGATTCGAGGCATTGAGGGAGAGGTGTTGGTGGAATTTGTGCTAAACACCGATGGCAGAACCACAGACATTAAAATCTCTAAAAGCTCGGGCTCAGACATTTTAAACCACGCCGCCTTGCAAGCCGTCAAAGAAGCCTCAAGTCTCTTCCCCACACCTAAACAAGTCGTGCGCATAAGAATCCCCATTGCCTACACACTCAAAGATGAGTGAATTAAAGTTTGTGGGTTGTTAGGGCCTAGCTCTGCTAAGGGCTTGAAAGCTTGCCCCTGCCAAAGGCTTATTTGCCAAGAATTTAGTTTGCTTAGGGGCGCGCTTTTTTAGAGATTTTTGGTGTGGACCTGCCTTTTTTGGAGGCCTGCTCAAGGTTTGGTGGCTCGCCATCAATTTGCTCTTTACCTTAAGCCTTGCTCTACTCTAGATTTTTGAGTATTAAATACACATAAAAGTGTGTTATTTGCAGAAAAAACCCACATAGCTTGACAAAACAAAATCTTTATAGTAGAATCATGCCCGTGTTTTAAGCACCTAAGCAGGCACAGACTAGAAGCTTAAACCACCCAAAATGGGTAGCCTCTTAGCTGTTGGAGAGAGCTACTTTTGTTGCTGTTGTTGTCGTCTTGTTGTTCTTTGCTCTTCTTTGCAAAATTTGGAAACGCCCCAAGATACTAATCTCAAGTGGTTAATCTAAAGTTAACCGCTTTGGAGTTGCTGGCAATCATGCAAGGCTAAAAATGCCAAGCGTGTGAGATGAAGAATAAAAGATTGCGCTCGAAGGGGCTTTTAGGTTCGGGGTTTAAAAAGACCTTCATGCCCACTTCCACATCCACGATGTGCCATGTAACAATGGTTCTAAACTGCACCCCAAAGGTCCCCATCGCCCGAAAATATGCTGGCTTGAATGAAAAATCCTTAAACGAGTTCCAAGTGTTCTCAATCAAATCCGAGACTTTTTGGTTGATCACCCACGAGTTTGCCCCCAGCTGTAAGCCAAAGAACAAAGTCCAAGAGTTAATGGGGTTTTGGTTGCAAGACACCATCAGTTCCCCACCAACGCCGTAAGTAAACAAATTTGCTTGTTTAGAAGTCTGCCCCAACAAGACATTTCCATAATCTAAAAAAATATAATAACGGCTGTAAACCCGAGAGTTTTTAGGGTTGATTTCATAACCCCAAGTGATGGAAGCCCCTTGTAAGGGTTTGTTGGCGTTTAAAGGTTTGAGATAGACCATGCCAATTTCATAAGATGAAGACATGTAGCTTAAATTTTTAGCCTTAAGGGGTAAAATTGTGGTTAAAAGCGCCCATGCAAAATGTCTTTTGTAAAACTTAGGTTTTCGACAAAACATGCGCCCATGCTAGCATTTTAAAGCCAAAATCGGGCATGTTTTTAAATATAAGCGTTGTCTAAGTTGTTTAAGATTAGAATTGCTGTTTATTTCTGTGGATGGTCCACGCCCATTAATCTTTAAAGATAGAAGGATAGCCATGTTAGAAGGTGAAGCTAGGGGCGCGCTTAGCAAATCCGCTAAAAAAGCGTTGCGTAAAGAAGGGGTTTTGATGGCGAATTTGTACGCCAAAGGCATGGAGAATGTCCATGCCACTTTTAAGACAAACGATTTTATCCGTTTTGTCAAACACAAACCCCATTTAGACTTTATGGTGAAAGTCGGGCAAGCCAGTTACAATGTCGTGGTGCAAGCCTACCAAAAAGACCCCGTAACCAACGCCTTGATCCATGTGGATTTGCTCGTTTTGCAAAAGGGCTTGAAGTCTAAATTCTTGATCCCGGTCAAAACCACCGGCACGCCTGTGGGCTTAAAAAACAAGGGGATTTTAATGCTCTCTAAAGCCCGCGTGCAAGTGGAATGCGTGCCTGAGAATTTGCCCGCCCACTTTGAGCTTGATGTGTCCGCTTTAGATGTGGGGGATGCGATTTTGGTGCGGGATTTGCAAGTCCCCGCCCACATCAAGGTGCTTGAAAACCCAAACAACGCTGTTGTCGGGGTCATTAAGGCAAAATAATGCTGATTGTGGGGCTAGGCAATCCCACACCCGCTTACGCCCACACCCGCCACAATGTGGGTTTTGACATCCTAGACCTTGTGGCACAAAGCCTAAATTTAAGCTTCAAACACTCTAAACTCTACAACGCCAACTACGCTAAAACCAACAACGCCTACCTCCTCAAGCCCACGACTTATATGAACAATTCAGGCCAAGCCGTGCAAGCCTTTTTGTCTAAACACCCCATAGAGCCTATTTTAGTCGTGCATGACGATTTGGATTTACCCCTAGGAGCACTGCGCTTTAAAGCTAGAGGGAGCAGTGGGGGGCATAATGGACTCAAGTCCATCATGGCGCACTGCCCCCACCCCTTTTATAAAATGAAAATCGGAATCGGTCGGGGTGCGGGCGAGGTCATAGAGTATGTTTTGGAGCGTTTTAACCCAGAAGAACAGCTGCTAAAAAATGAAATCCTAGAACACGCTAAAGAAGCCTTGCTTTTTTACCTTGAGAGGGGCGACTTTCACGCCCTGCAAAACCAATTCACCCGCAGAGCCTAGCCCATGCGCTTGTGGGTGTTTGTCGGCTCTTACTACCTAAAGTATTTTTTCATCATTTTATGCGCTCTTGAGTTCTTTTTTATCGGCATTGACAGCCTGCAATACGCCGAGAAGTTCCCCTCCGCTGCCAACCTGCTCTTGCTCTTTTTTGTCTACGATGGGCTGTATGCGCTCAACTACACCCTGCCCTTATCTTTACTCTTGGCCCTCGTGCTCTTTTACACCGCCTTTATCCACTCCAACCAATACACCGCCCTGCTCTCCATCGGTTACTCCATCAAGCAAATCCTCAAGCCCATGCTTGCCATCAACGCCCTGTTTATCGCCATTTTCGTGGGCTTAAGTGCGACACCCTTTGTTTACATGCAAGAGAAGGCCGAAGCGATCATCTACAAAGACAATGCCGGCAATATCTCGGAGAATCTCTTGGTCAAATACAACAACGACTATGTTTATTTTGGCAAGATCAATCCCTTATTGCAAAGTGCCAACAATGTCAAAATTTTCACCCTGAAGGACAAACAATTAGCGACTTTCGCCCAAGCCCCAAGCGCCAACTTCGAAGGCAAGTTTTGGGTTTTGCACGGCGTGCGCTTTTTAACTCTGCCCACCCCCTTTTTGTTAGGCCCCAAGGGGCTCAAGGTGCAAAACCTGCCCGTACTAAAGACTTTAAAGGGCTTTCGCCCTAAAGTTTTGGATACGATTTACCAAAACAAGCCGGCAGTGTCTATCACGGACGCTCTGCGCTCCTTGCATGTGCTGTTCCACCAAAAGGCAGACACTAAGAAGATCCGGGGCTTTTTGTATGTGTCGATCTTGTTGCCCTTTTTTGTGCCCCTCACGGCGATCCTCATCGCCTACCACACCCCCAAACTCGCCCGCTATGAAAACCTAGCCCTGCTTAGCCTAAAATTTATCCTGCTCTCTTTGGTGCTGTGGGGGCTGTTCTTTGCGATGGGAAAGTTTAGCATTTCAGGGGTGTTCCTGCCCGAAGTGGGGGTGTTAGGGCCCTTTTTGACCCTAGCAGCGATCGCCCTGCGCTACTACAAACGCCTAGACATTAAGCTTTAAAGCCCTGCACGAAGTCCTTGAGCTTAGCGTGCATTTGAGAGGGGTTGCTTAAATGCTCTTTGATGAGTCTTGCCACCGCCGAGCCACAAATGACCCCATTAGCCCCCATTTCTCTAGCCTCTTTGGCGTGATCGGGCTTAGAAATGCCAAAGCCAAGCATACAAGGCACTTCTTTAAAGCTCTTAATGGCCGCAATCACACCTTTAGCGTCTGTGCCTAGATGATCTAAAGCCCCTGTAACGCCCGAGTGTGCCAGCACATAGACATAGGCCTGTGTCAAATTTGTGATTTGTTCTAAATCCCTTTGGCTGGTGTGGGGGGCGGCGATGAAAACGGGGGCGATGTTGTGTTTTTTTGCGCTTGCCACATAGGGCGCACTTTCGATCAAGGGTAAATCCGCCACAAGCACGCTTGCCACCCCACAATCCGCACAGGTCTTATAAAAATTATCAGTGCCATAGCGGTGGATTAAATTCGCATACAGCAATAACCCGATGGGGGTTTTGGGGCTGTAAGCGTGGATTTGCTCCAGCAGTTCAAAATTGGCCTGCATGTTTGCGCCTGCCTGTAGGGATCTTAAATGACACTCTTGTATTGCTATGCCATCGGCCATCGGATCGCTAAAGGCAAAACCGAGCTCTAAGGCATCCGCCCCGGCATCGATGAGGGTCTTGACGATTTTTAAGCTCTCTTCATACGAAGGGTCGCCCAGCACCACAAAAGGCACAAAGACCCCATTTTTTTGAAACACATTTAAATAGTCCATAGCGACTAGATCGGCAAAGAGCGTAAATTTGTAAGATTTTGGGCTAAAATACCCCTATGCGTTGGTTGTTCTTGCTCTTTTGTCTGTTGTTTGTAGGGTGTGAGAATCGCTTTGACACCGCTTACATGCCCGATTACACCGAAGAAAAGCGCACACAAGCGACCAGAAAGGGTGAAATCATTAAAGACTTGCGTCCTATTGTGAGCGTGTTCATCACGCATTTAAACGATGTCGATCCCATCACCTACCACCAAAGAGAGTTTTTCTTTGTAGAGATTTTCACCCAAGACACAAGGATTTACGACAATGGAGGCTTTAACTACACCCTGCAAAGTACACATGGACCGCTCACGCCCATGTGGGTGCGCCCCATTGACAAGGACGAGTTTGACAGAATCCTACACACCACGAGCAAATACGCTAGGGGCTACTTGCTCGCTTTTAAAAAGCTGGATTATATCTCCGAGCAAGATGCCAAATTGACAATGGAGATAGACGGGCTAGGAGAAATGCACTTTAATTTTGCTACCCGAGTGCCCATCCCTAAGTTTTAAAACGATTTTTTGCTATAATGGAGGCTTACCCCCACGACACAACTTAAAGCAAATACAAGGATGAGCATGGAGAAAATACTAGATATTGTAGAGCTGATTGCCTATGAAAAGGGCTTAGGCTTAGACACGATTAAAGATGTTGTCAAAAACAGCATTTTAAAAGTCGCCAAGGAGTGCCTAGACGCACAGGCACACTTTGTCATTGACGACTCGAACAAGGATTTAACCCTTTTGCATGTGGTGCAAGTATGCACCGATGATGACCCTAGGCTAGAAACCGACCCCAAAAACACGCTCGCTCTAAGCCAAGCGCATAAGAGCGATCCGACCCTAAAACCCGATGATCTGCTGCACTATGAAATCAGCTTGAAGGACATGAAACGGGGGGTGGTCAATGCCCTGTTTAAAGATTTAGAATACAACATACAAAAGAGTCTGGAAGACCAATACTTCCAAAAATACAAGGCGATGTTAAACACCATTGTGAGCGGGGTTGTGCTGGATGTCGATAGCGAGCAAAACACCTACATAGAGATCGATGGCTTGCAGGCGATTTTGGCCTTGAAAAACCGCATTAAGGGGGAGAAATTTAAAGTGGGCGATAGTGTGCGGGCGGTGTTAAAGCATGTGCGCTTTAGCAAGCAGGGTCTCATCCTAGAGCTGTCTAGAACCACGCCCAAATTCTTAGAAGCCTTGTTGCACCTAGAAGTGCCTGAGATTGCCGATGAAGAGATAGAGATCATGGGGATTGCCCGTATCCCCGGCGATCGCGCTAAGCTAGCTTTACGCTCGCACAATAACCAAATCGACCCGATCGGCGCGACCGTGGGGGTGAAGGGGGTGAGAATCAATGCCATTAGCAAGGAACTTTGCAACGAGAGCATCGACTGCGTGCATTACAACGAAATCCCCGAAATGTATATCGCCAATGCCTTATCTCCCGCCCAAATCATTAAGATTAAACTCAGCGAAACTGAAGAAGGCAAGAAAAGTGCTCAAGTTACCTTGTATGGCGATCAAAAGAGCAAGGCGATCGGACGCAACGGGGTGAATGTCCGCCTAGCCTGTATGCTCACGGGCTTTGACATAGACTTTGAAGTGCTAGAGCCTAAAGAGAGCGTCTCAAGAGTACCTGAAAAAGTGGGTCTTAGCATGCTTGAATCGCTCTTTAGCAAAAAGCCCACCCCAGAAACCCCCAACAACTAAAACCCCTTTAAATACCCTTAGAATACAAAAGGGCCTTGCAACCCCTAAACTCTAAACACTTTTATTAGGGGTGCTTTGGCTTGTAAGCCTTGCAGCCTAAAGCCAAAGAGAAGTGAATAAAAACCCAAAGCCTACAGAAAAGGCGATGGCTAAGACCCCAGGGATTAAAAAGGGGTGGTTGAAAACATACTTGCCAATTTGTGTGCTGCCCGTGTCGTCCATTTGCACCGCGCCTAGCAAAGTCGGGTACGTGGGCAACACAAAGAGGGCTGAGGTCGCAGCAAACGAGGCGATGATGGTCGCCACGCCATGCGGATGAGAGGGGGTGAGCCCCATGGCTAAAATCACGCTAGGGATGAGTGCTTTTGTGGTCGCTGCTTGTGAATATAAGAGCATGCTTGTAAAAAACAGCCCCACCGCAAGTAAAAGGGTAGTGTGTGATCCAAGCGGCAGCGTGGATTTTAATCGGCTCAATGTAGCCTTTGACAAAGGTGTCGCCCAGCCACGCCACGCCCAGCACACACACGCAAGCACTAAGCCCCGCTTTAAAGGTGCTTGTTTGCACCAAGTCGTTGCATTTGACCTTGCAAAAAAAGACGATGCACGCAGCAATGGTGAGCATGAACGCCATGATCGCGCCATTGCGGGGCAGATGCACGGGGGCGATCCAACCCACATTTTTAGAAATCGCCGTGGCGTAAAGCACCACCGCCACAATCCCCACAACAAAAATCAGCACCGACAAGCGCGCCCCCTCGGGCAGCTCCTTTTGTTTAGTTGCCTGCAGTGCCACCGCCCCTTCTAAATGGCTTGGCAAAAACGTGCTCACAATGAACGCCGCGAGCGCACAGCCCAAAAAGCTTGAGGGGATAATCAGGCTAAGTAAGAGCGGGTAGGACACGCCCAAAGGCTCTACAAAGGCACTCATGGTGATCACAGCCGCAGACACGGGGCTAGCGGTGATGCCTACTTGGCTTGCCACCACTGCCAAAGATAAGGGACGGCACGGGCGGATTTTCTGCCCCTTTGCCACTTCCACAATCACGGGCAAGACCGAAAATGAAGTGTGTCCCGTGCCCGCTAAAAGCGTGAGGCTGTAGGTGACAAAGGGGGCTAGGTAGTTGATGTATTTAGGATTCGCCCTTAAGACTTTTCGGCCAACAAGACTAAATAATCTAGCCCCCCCGCCATTTGCATGCACGAAATCGCCCCAATCACAGACATGATGATTAAAATCACATCCCACGGGATCGCCCCTACGTCCATGCCAAGTCCTAAAGTGAGGACAGCCACGCCAAGACCGCCGGCAAAGCCAATCCCCATCCCGCCTAGCCGCACGCCCAAAAACAGAGCCACCAGTAAGACCAAAAATTGCAAAACGAAAAGACCCATACAAACTCCTCAATGCCATTCTAGCGTTTATTAGCTAGGCTTTGCTAAAGTGGGGTTTTTGAAACCAAGGACAAGCATGCCAAACACCCTAAGCCTAGAGGACTTACAAACCCTAAGCATCCATTTAAAACGCCCCCCAACTGCCCTTGAAAGCGCACTTTTAGCCGCTCTTTGGAGCGAACATTGCTCTTATCGCTCAAGCAAAGCCCACCTAAAAGCCTTTGGGGCAGACCTAGCAAGCAGCGGGGGGTGGTGAACTTAGGGGCGGGCTAGGGGCTGCCTTTAAGATCGAATCGCACAACCACCCGAGCTTTTTAAACCCCTATGCGGGCGCAGCCACAGGGCTAGGCGGCGTGCAGCGCGACCTTTTGAGCGTGGGTGCAAGACCCTTAGCTTGCTTTGCCCTGCTGCGCTGTGCTAAAACAAGCCCCCATCACCAAGAAGCCCTGCAAGGTTTTAATCACTACGCCACACACACCCACACGCAAAACTTAGGCTGTGAGAGCGGCTTTAGCGTGGGCTTTACGCACAATGTTTTGGTGAACGCCTTTTGTGTGGGGCTCGTGCCCTTGGAGCATCAGGTTAAGGCAAGTGCAAAAGCGGGGGGGTATTTGTGGTACTTGGGCGGGTGGTAAAGCTGTGGGCGTGGATGGGGCGTGCATGAGCAGCAAAAAACTTGAAAAAGAACAAAAATCAAGTGTACCCACAGGTGATCCCCATTTACAGGCCAAACTCATAGACGCGTGCTTAGAAATTTATGCCAATATTGGCGTGCTTGGGGCGCAGGATTTAGGAGCGGGGGGGCTTGGCGTGGCGTGCGTGGAAATGGCTGTTAGAGGGGGTGTTGGGGCCATTTTAGAGCTTGATAAAGCCCCAAGCGTGCAAGATTTAAGCCCCCTTGAGATTTTGCTCAATGAAACCCAAGAGCGCATGCTCTTATGCCTTGAACCCCAAAAGCTAGAGCAGGCCTTGCAAGTGGCGCGAAAGCACGGCTTAGAGGCTCAGGCTGTGGGCGTTGCCAGCAAGCAACCCATTTTTAAAGCCCTTTATCAGCAACAAGAACTTGCAAACTTGACCCTGCCACTAACTCCCCCAAGCACCCTCCTAAGCCCTAAACAAGACTCACGCCTAACCCCCCACCAAGTGGAGCTAAGTGTTTTACCCCCTGCACAAATTTGGCTGCCCGAGCTACAAAAGCATTTATGTATTGCTCTAAAAAGTTCCACACCCTTAGCCTTGCAAAAGCCCAAAGAGGACAGCAAACACTTATGTGTGCAGGCCTGTCAACAACTCCAAGAGATGGGCGCAGAGGTGTTAGGCTTTAGCGATTCGATCAATTTGGGGGCCATGGATGGGCATGGAGCGTGGATGTTACAAGAAGCGTGTTTAGGATTACAAGAAGCGCGCCAAGAGCTAGGCGTGCCCTTTGTGAGCGGCAATGTATCGCTCAACAATGCCACCGCCAACACCCCCCATCCCCCCACCCTTGCCCTTGTGGCTGTGGGGGTTGTTTAATTTTAAGCAGAGAGTCATGAAAAGCAGCGATGGTTGCATGTTTATATAAACTCTGTCCTTATACAACTTAGGGACTTTGAAAGGGCGAAAAATAGTAGATTGAGGATTGGCATAGATGCGTGCGCATGCAAACATGTCTGTTATATCTGCTTCATCGGCGACATTCCAATTATCAGGCAGTTGATTAAAGTCATCACACCAACAAAACATGCCAGACATATCCACCACATTAGACACATCCCAAAATTCCAACCCTTCAAAATTCTTTCTTGGAGAATTTTTAAACAGCTCGCTTAGATCTGTCAAAGCCCCCACTTCAATCTCGCCTAAGTGGATGTTTTCATCTTTGATTAACCTTTGCAACCCTTCCTTGCTCTTGGGGAAGTATTTTTTTTCATAAACTTGCTCTGCCAAGCGAATCCTTTATGATGATGCCTTGAGATCAATAAAGTGTATTTTAGCGCAAATCTATGTGATAAGTTCATGGACACCTAAAACTAGGCTCGTTTGGATTCTCTTAGGATTCTTAATATTTTAGGTTTAGTGGAGAATCAGTATAATACGCGGTTTTAGATTTTCTAAAGAACATAGAAAAGGGTTTTTATAGTCCGTACACACAACCAAAGCGGCATTCGCAGCTGTTATGAACTGATTTGACACATTAACTCAAATTTTCTGCTAGAATTACACTGATTTTAGTAAATCAAAATCTATAAAATCTTGTCTTGGCGGGTGGTTGTTGGTGGACCGCTTGTCTTTGTATGTTTTTTGTCTAGGATTATGTTTATGCAAGATGTTTCTTATCTTTTACGCCATAAAAAACGCCTCAAAAGAGAGTTGCTAGACTCTTATGGGGGGGGGGGACTTCTAAGAAAATCGCCCTCTTAGGGGGTTCAAGCACGGCCGAGCTCAAAGACCCTTTAGAGGTCTGCCTTCTAAAGGCGGGGATCGTGCCTCAAGGGACTTTGCCCCCGATCTCATCTACCTACACACTTCCAGCCTCAACATTGAGCACTTCCCCAAGCCCAACGCCTCAGCAGAGCAGATCGCCAAACTTGTCCAACAAGAGATGGGCAAACTAGAGATCATGCTCATTTCTTTAAAAACCCGCTATTCCTGTGCGATCCTTGTCAATAATTTTGACTTGCCCCCATACCGATCTTTAGGGAACTTAGATGCCTTGAGCGGCAAAACCCATTTGATCCACGCCCTCAACACCGCCCTTGTCCAACTTGTCAAGGAACATCCTGCGGTGTATGTGCAGGATTTGCTGTATCTGTCCGCACAGGTGGGGCTATCTAAATGGTTTGACCCCAATTTATACCACCGCGCCAAATACGCCATGAGCTATGAGGGCTTGGCTTGTGTGGCTTTTAATCTCTCTAAGATCATCTGCGCTATTTTTGGGCTTTCTAAAAAAGTTTTGATCCTAGACATGGACAACACCTTATACGGCGGGGTGATCGCCGATGACGGCTTGGCCGGCTTGGTGCTAGGGAGCGAGAGCGCATTGGCCGAGAGTTTTAGTGCCTTCCAACGCTACATTTTGGAGCTCAAAGAGCGGGGGATACTCTTAGCGATCTGTTCTAAAAACACGCGCGAAAATGCCCTTTTGGCTTTATCCCATGAGAACATGCTTTTAAAGCCTGCGGATTTTGCGTGCATCAAGGCCAATTTTGAGCCCAAAGACCGCAACATTGTAGAGATCGCTAAAGAATTGAATTTGGGCCTGGATAGTTTTGTCTTTGTGGATGACAACCCGGCCGAGCGGGCTTTAGTGGCCGCGCAACTGCCCAGTGTGGCCGTGCCAGACATGGGAGAGCCCGAGGAATACATAGCAAGGCTAGATGAAGCGGGGTATTTTGAGCCCATTTCTTTAAGTCAAGAAGATTTAGCCCGTGTGGCCCAATACCAAGCCAATGCTAAGCGCCAAAACGCCCAACAACAATTCAACTCTTATGAGGCGTTTTTGCAAAGCCTAGAAATGCGTGCGGTGATCGCCCCCTTCCACCCCAATGCCTTTGAACGCTTAACCCAACTCATCAACAAGACCAACCAATTCAACTGCACCACCAAGCGATGCACTTTAGCGCAGGTGCAAGAGTGGGCTAACAGCCCGGTTTATATCACTCTTTATGGGCAACTTGTGGATAAATTCGGGGACAATGGCATCGTAGCGATCAGCGTGGGGCGCATTGAGGGGGAGATTTGCCATTTAGAAATTTGGCTGATGAGTTGTCGGGTGCTTAAGCGCGATCTAGAATTTGCCATGCTCAATGCCTTAGTCAAAAAGGCTGGAAAGCTAGGCGTGCAAACCCTCAAGGGTTACTACCACCCCACGCCTAAAAATGCGATGGTCGCCCAGCTTTATGCCAGCTTTGGTTTCGCTTTGGAAAGTCAAAACGAAACCGGGAGCGTTTTTAGTTTGGATTTAGAAAAACACATAGATAAACCCCACTACATAAAGGTAAATGATGGAAACAGCACAGATTTTTAGCCAGTTGCAAGAGATTTTTAGAGACATCTTTGACGATTCGAGCCTAGTCATCAATGAGAGCACCAACGCAAGCGATATTGAGGATTGGGACAGCTTGAATCACATTAGTTTAATTAGTGCCATTGAAAAACACTTTAAAGTTAAGTTCCATTTAAGCGAATTACAGGGGCTTAAGAATGTGGGCGAAATGGTTGCCTTGATTGAACGCAAACTTGTCCGTGCTTAGAACCTACCGCTTTGCCGACCTCTTTGAGGGCTTGGAAGAAAGTTTTAACCTCACCTTAAACCCACAAAACCTGCAAGAGTTTAGCACACTCAGTGGGGACACCAACCCCCTACACACAGACCCCAGCTATGCCCAAGAAAAGGGCTTTAAAGATTGCGTGGTGCATGGAATGTTACACAGCGCATATTATTCCCGCTTGGTGGGGATGCATTTGCCCGGCAAATACGCCCTCTTTCAGGGGATCAAAGTGGCGTTTAAAAACCCTCTTTACGCCCCTGCAGATTTGCGCGTTTGGGGCAAGATCACCCATTGCAATGCAAGCTTTAAAACGATCGAGATCAGCGCAGGCATTGATGCCCTCATCGGGGGGGGCTATGTGTGAGCCGCGCCAAATTACAGGTGGGGCTGTTGGTCTAAAGCATGCGTATAAGTTTCAAGAATTGCGTGTGGGCATGTGTGGCGGGTTTAGCGTTGTGGTGACTGCAGAAATGTTGGAAAAATTCAGGGTCCTAAGCGGCGATGATAGCCATTTGCACGCCAACACGGATTACATGCTTTCAAAGGGTTTTAAGGGGGTGCTCTTGCACGGGGCGGCACTGGGCATGTTTTATTCTAGGCTAGTGGGTAAGCACTTGCCCGGGGAATATGCCATGTCTTTAAGTTATGACCTACGCTTTAAAAAACCCGTGTATGTGGGGGATTGCTTGCAGGTGAGCGGGCGCATTGTGCATTTGAATGAGGCTTTCCAAGTGGCAAGTTTAAAAGCGCGCATTGAGAATATCAATGATGAACCCTTTTTAGTGAGCACTGCAGACATTTTAGCCAAGGTCTTAGAATGAAAGATACCTATTTAATCTTAGGGGCTTCCTCGGATTTGGGGCTAGCCCTTTTGGAGGCATTGCCAAGAGAAGCCATTATTTTAGCCCACAGCCACAAAAGCCCCCTGCCCAACAAGCCTAATTTACACCCCCTCAAGGCGGATTTAAGCTCTTTGCAAGAAGTGCAAGCCTTGATTGAAAACATTAAGGCTAACCACCCCACGCCTAATAAAATCGTGCATCTAGCCCACCCCAAGTATGCCTACACCCGTCTTAAAGACATCTCCCCCCAAGCCTTGCAACACGACTTTAGCGCCAGTGTGCAAAGCTTCTTTTTGATGTTGCAGGCCTTTTTACCCCCCCTTGCGCACCAAAAACAGGGGGGTAAGGTGGTGGCAATGCTCTCAAGTTCTGTGTGCAACATCCCCCCTAAACACACCAGCGTTTATACCACGATGAAATATGCCTTGTTAGGGCTCATGCGTTCTATGGCAAGCGATTACAAGGAGCACAATATCCAAATCAACTGCCTCTCTCCCTCCATGATCGAAACCAAGTTTTTAGAAAGCATCGATCCTAAAATCGTGCAGGTGGCAGCTGAAAACCACCCTCTAAAGCGCAACGCCACTCCCAAGGACATTGTGCCCATGTTGCTCTTTTTGCTCTCTAGTGGGAGCGATTACATGACAGGGCTAAACATCCCCATCACGGGCGGGTTGGGATTTTAACAGAAAGGTTTTTATGCTTTTTAATTCTGTAGAGTTTATTTTTATGTTTTTGCCCTTGAGCTTTTTGGGCTATTTTGTTTTAAGCCGTTGGAGTGCTTTGGGGGCGAAGGCGTTTTTAGTGGGGGCGAGTTTGTTTTTTTACGCCTATTGGAATGTCAAATACCTCCCCCTCATTTTAATTTCCATTATTTTTAACTACGCCATTGTGCAAGCGATGTGGGTGCGCCCTAAGCAGGCTAAAGCGTGGCTTGTTTGTGGGATCATCGCCAATGTGGCTTTGCTGGGCTATTTCAAATACGCCGACTTCTTTCTTAGCAACTTCAACGCGCTCTTTAGCACCTCTGTAAATCTCTTGCATTTAGCGTTGCCTTTAGCCATTAGCTTTTTCACCTTGCAACAACTCACCTTTTTGCTCGACAGTTATGCCAAAATCGAAACAGAGAAAAAACCCCAAGCTGGCTTTTCTAATTTCTTAGACTATACCTTGTTCGTAACCTTCTTCCCTCAGCTCATCGCGGGTCCCATCGTCCACCACCAAGAGATGATGCCCCAATTTGCTAAAGATGGCAATAAGCGCATCTCTTTAGACAACATTGCTAGCGGGATTTTTATCTTTGCCATCGGGCTTTTTAAAAAGGTGGTGATCGCTGACAGCTTGGCGAAAATCGCCACAATGGGTTTTGACACCTCTAAGGTGCTCTCTGCTTTAGAGGGTGGATGACTTCTTTAGCCTACACTTTCCAACTCTACTTTGACTTTAGCGGGTATACAGACATGGCAATCGGGGCAGCTTTACTCTTTAATATCCGCCTGCCTCAAAACTTCAATAGCCCTTATAAAGCCACGAGCATGGTAGAATATTGGCAACGCTGGCACATGACCTTAAGCCGTTTCATTTTTGATTATTTATATGTGTCTGTGGCGCGCATGTTTAAACAAATCACTTTCCACACCTCGATGCTAGCTATTTTCATCGCTTTTTTGATCGCTGGGCTTTGGCATGGGGCAAGCTGGATGTTTGTTTTCTTTGGGTTTTTGCATGGGCTAGGCGTGGTTGTGAACCACTATTGGTCTAAGAAAATCCGCAAAAAATACAAACTTAAACCTCTCCCCATGTGGTTGGGGTGGTTTATCACTTTCAATTATGTGAATATTACAGAAGTGTTCTTTAGAGCGAAGAACTTGGATGATGCGCTTAAGGTGCTTAAGGCGATGTTTTTGATGAGTGGATTTAAAAATTATTTCTTTAGCAGAGAGCTAGATTATACCAGCAAATATTTCATTGGAACGGCAGCTATTTTAGCTCTTGTGATCACCTTTTGTTTTAAAAATAGTTGCCAGGTTTTAGAAAGTTTTAAGCCCTCTTTATGGCGTTTAGGTTGGACTTATGTCTCGATTTCCTTCATTGGGTATTATGTGTTGGTTTACGTCAACCGCGTGTCTGAATTCATTTACTTTAACTTTTAGGATAAATCGTGTCGGCTAAAACATATCTTTGGGCGGTGTTTGGGTTTATATTGCTCGGTTTGGGTTCTGTGATGCTCTTTAATTATATCGTGGACCCCTTCCAACAATTTAGAAAAGCAAGTTGGTATGAAGTAGATTTTACAGGATTTGATGAAAGGTGGCTTATTCCTGGCATGGCTAGGAATTTTGATTATGATAGTGTTGTTCTAGGTGCAAGCACAGAAGAAAATATTAAATTGGATATGCTTTCTAATCTTTTTCACCTTCAGAAACCTATCAAATTTGTCATGGCTGGCTCTGCAGGCTTTGAGAATTATGCTGCGCTAAATCTCGCCTTTCACTTTAAGCCAAATATTAAAACTGTAATTTATGCTCTGCGTTCTGATCTTTTTATGCACACGACAACCACCAGAGACACTTTCCCAAAATTTTTATACACAACGGATCATCGTTTTAAACAAGCCTTGCTCTACCTCACTAATCCCAAAACTTCACGAAAGTCTTACGAATATTTAAAAGCTTTCTACCATCATGCAAAGCACTTAACCGAAGATCCTTGCAGAAATTCCTACAACAATATGTTTACTTGGTATTGTAATTATTCAAAAAAACGCCCTGGTCCTGAAAAGATTTTTAAAGAATACATAAAGCAGACAAGACCTGATGCAGACTATCAAAATCAAGATTTTTCTAAAAAAAGGGCTTTGTGGAATGCACACACTGAGCTTGAGAATCTTGTTAAAAACCACCCTGAAACTCACTTTATCTTTTTTTATGTTCCATTCTCTGCGCTGTACTATAGAAGCATCAAGAACGCCCATGAGAGTTTTATAAATTCTTTTGAACAGAAGTATGTGCAATTCCCTAAGGCGCTCAGCCTTAAGCTTTTGACCTATAAAAATGTGGAAATACACGACTTGAGAAGTATGCCCTTTGTTGCAAACACTAATGCCTATTACGATCTATGGCACTACGACACCAATCACATCAAATTGGTTTTAGAGACAATTGCCAGCAAGACCCACCAACTTACACCACAGAATGTGCAAACCTACACAGATGCTTTTAAAAAACTCATTTTAGATTACTACATTCCCAAGGCACTTTCTAATCAGCTTTTAGAGAAAAAGAAATTGTTTTGAACTTGCTCATTGCATGATAGAATCGCAAAAATATCTGATATTTTTGCAATGCGCGCGTGTTACTTTTTTGACACACTCCCCCTAGCTAAAGCTAGGGGGAGTGTGGAATCATCAAGGTTTGCCCACTAGGCATGTTTTACAGCCTTGACTCCAAGAGCAAGCCCGCTCTCTATGAACATCAATGCTTGCATTGAAGTCTCTATCCAAAGAAAAGCCACAAGAGAGATAATTTTGGCAGGCATTATAGGCCCGCTCTCTATCTTTTAGGCTCAAATCCTCTTTAAGTGCTCCACAGCTAGAACAAGTTTTAGAGCTGGGAACAAAAGCAACGCTTTTGATGAGACCTATAACCACTTGGGTTTTTCTCTCTAGAGGATAGCCCTTGCATTATAACAGTCCTCGCAGTTTGGCATTAGACGCGCAACCCTTCGGCTTGCGCACCCCCAAAGTTTAACCATACCCTTCAAGTTCAAGTCTTCAATGAAAATAGTGGCGTATTGTCTGGCTAGACTATTGGCAAGCTTGTAGAAAAAGTCTGTTCTCAGGTTTTTTGATTTTTCTGTGCAATCTAGCAAGCCTTCATCTAGCTTTCAAGCGGTGATCTGAGCCTCTTTTCTTTTTAGAGATTTAGAACAAGATTTCATCAAAGTACCAATATTTAGAGAAAAATAAAGGTAAGGGATTTGTGCGCCATGAGAGCAGGTGAGAAATGTTTTTAACCCAGCAAGCCCCACGCTGTTAGTGCCTGCAGGTTTAGGGGAAAACGCTTGGCGTTTTTCTCCACACACCAGGCACAAGTTAAATCTAGGAGGTCTGCCTTGTTTTTAAAAAAATCTTTGATAAGCCTTGTCTATCCTCTCTACTAACTCCTGCAAGGTTTGAGAACCCAAAGTTTTAAAAAGCAAAGTGTGTTGTTTTCATTGAGTTTGGTGATGTGCTTTGCAGAGTGTAGAGATTTAAGTGTTTCTTGTAGAGCCTTCATATCTCTTATGCCAAGCCATACCATGGTTGTAGCAAATGCCATAAAAGCGTAGAAGCTTGCTGATGTGCTTGTGCTTGCTTGCATGGTAGAGTTTCTGCTTGTAGGCGATTAACATCGTCTTTCCACTTGTTTTCAAAGGCGCACCCCCCTATAGAAGAAATCAAACAAGAGTTTGTCCATGGTGTGGGTAGTCTTGTTCTCAAATGCACAAACTCTTGCCTTAAAAGCCGACTGCTTCTGCCTTTAGCTGTTCTAATAAACTTCATCACTCCAAAATGAGCGCAGCGGAGTTTCTATGGTCCTTATCTGTTTCCATTTCTAAAATCTCCACCTCTAATTCTTGTGCCACTTCTAAAACAATTTGTTTCAATCTTATCTCTACCTGATTTACAAGAACTTTTCTCTTGTATTTAGGACACCACACAGCATGGTATTTGCAAGTATAGACAAGATTGTTGTTGCTCTTGTATTTGATCGTGGTTTTCGTACAAAGTGCCATGCAAGATTATCTTAGCTGATTATGGTAGGCAAAGTAAGCCGCTAAGGGGTGTAACCGGCGTTCGTAGTCATCGTTTTTTTTGGGTTTGGCTTGTGTATTGTTTTCCACAATCATATTCCCCGCATATTCTTTCAGCGCAATGGTGATGGGAAAGTCGGCAACTTTCACAAAAGGCAAGTCTTCGCCCTTTCTAAAAGCTTGAGAGATGGGATAAGATGCCCTTTGGCTGTTTTTATACATGTGTTGGATTTTGCCTGCCTTCAATAGCTCTTCAGCGCGGTCGTAAAGGTCGTAAATCGACACAGGACCTTTGGCCTCTTTTAAAATCTCTAGCGTGATTTCTATGTATTCTTTTTTCATCTGTGATCCTTGATTCTTTTGTTGTTTTTCTGCCTCTTAAAACACCATCCACTGCATCACTTCAGAGTTGTTGTAATTGTCTTGCAAGGCGCTAGGATCGCAACCCATTTTTTCTAAATGGGCGAGGTAGGCATCTAGCCTATTTTGCAGCTTTTGAGCTTGTTTGTCTTGGCATTGGGGGATTTGCACCTCTAGGAGCTTAAGCAACATCGCTAAAGCCCCATAGTGGCGTTGTTCTTCCCAAAAGGGCGTGAGCAGTTCTAGCAACTCTTGAGCCTTGTTAAAATCTGTATCTTCTTGCTTCAAAAACTTGTTTGCCAACGCCACAGCACACAACACCGAGCCCGCCTTAGCCCCTGTTTCTAAACTCTTCTGGCATTTTTGTCCGTAAAACTTTCTGCCACCATCATCGGGATCCTCAGGGAACAATTCCTCAAAATACGGGCATGTTTCCTCTTACTCCCTATCCCCCTCTTCTTCACGCAACATTTGTAAGCTCCAGTAAAAACTATCGTAGCCGTGGATTCCCTTTGTCCCCAATAAATAATACCCATCCACAAAGCCCGCTTTTATGGCTGTTTTCATATCTTTATAGGCATGATTGGCCTCCCAGTGTCATGTGCTGACCCGCTCATCATCTTCCATACGGTTCAAGCTCCAAGCCCCAGGTCTAGCTGTCCCCGCTGTCATGCGTAAAACCCCCTCCACGCATACATGGATGCATCCTCTTGGCATTGTGTTTCCATACGATCCAAAATGTCTGCTAGCTCGTCTTGCGTCTCAATGGCCATCTCATCCCCAAAATAAGCGCCATTTTCAAAAAAATGGTCGTAGAACCATCTGCCCCGCATTTGCCCCTCCTTAAACATCCACTCCCAATTCTTCACATCACCGTAATCGCTCAAAGCCTCCTTGTAAATATTCTTCGCATCTGTCGAACCACCCAAAGGAAAAACGCACTCTAAGCCCTCTTGCACTTCTGCTAGCTTTAGGGGGCGTTGGTGGTCATAGCATTTACCCTCTAAGAGCGATGGATAGCGATATCCGAAATCTACTTCGGCTGCTCTAGCCAAATACAAGCCATAGTGTGCTACAAGTTCATCTAAATCCCTTGCCTTTACAAAGCACACCTGCGCCGCATAGTAATCCGGTGGGACGACCACGCCCTGTAAGCACATTGTCCCTAGAAGCCACGCCTTAGCATCGCCTGTCTCTTTAGAGCCTCCATGTAATCTTTAAAGGCTTGTTTGGTGTCTTTGCCATATTTCCATAGGGGTTTTGTGGTGCTTTTGGGCTTTTCTTTTGCCTTGACCTCTAGGTTTTTTAAGTCTGGGTGTTGCCAAAATGTGGGTGTAAAGTGGGCTTTGGCATCCAACTTGCCTCCAAAGGCAACAAACTTATCTATGAAGGCGGGCATAAGCCCCTCGACTTCTTTAAAATCACTGGCATACTTAGATAAGAAAGAGTGCAAAGAGTGTTTAGGGGCTTTGGCTAAAAGCTCTTGTTGCTCTTCTAGACTTTTGCCAAGAGAGCTTAGGGCAGAAGTGTAGCCCCGCTCTAACGCCTGTTTAAAATAGCCAATGGCGCGATGGTTTGCCTCTAAGATCGCATTTTGCTTTTTTTGTGCGCTCATTCTATAATGTTTGGGCTCTTCTAACTCCAAATGCGCTAATTCTAAGGTACAAACCCCACTGCCTAAAGCGATGCCCTTTAAATAGGCAACTTCGGCGTTGCCATACGCATCGTCATAGTCATCTTTTGTGGACTTGCCATAGACTTCTTTAATGGTTTTGAGCCGACTTAACTCCAAGTGGGCGTTATGTCCTTGCATGGTGGCGCAAAAGCCCTCATCAACTAAAGGCGTTTTCAAATCATTCTCGCCCTTATAAAAGAAAGGGTAAATGGATCCCATTCTGTAGTCGGGATCAGCACCCCATGTCGGACTAATGTGTGCGTCTTCGTAAAAATTGCTTAGGTAAGCACGCTCCCCCTCAACCTCTTTACTCAGTAGCGTTGCCTCAACATCTCTAACCAAGTCGATCAAATGAACCCTATTGTTATCCCAGTTGATTTCACCAAAATAGTGGAGCCTTTCTAGCCCCACCTCTGCCATGCCATCGCCCAAATTAAAAACCTTTTTAAGATAATCTGCGGCTGTTTTGGCATCCTTCTTTTTAATCTTTTCAATACCTCCATCCATGTAAGAGAGCCCCAACTGGGTGAGTGCCCGAATGGAGCCTAAACGCACCGCCTTTTTTAAAATGCCCCCGCGCCTCTGAGAGATTTTTGACTTTAATGCCTCCACCACCTTTAAAACACTTTTTCTAAGCTCCTTTGTGTTTTGATGGGCTTGTTGAAAAGCGTTGATGTAGGATGTCATGCTCTCTTCTTTGTCCTGATTGATAGCCGCTTGCAACTCTTGCGCCCGCTCTTGCAAGGTTTCTAATTCCCTCTCAAAATTACCCAAATGCTCGCAAATGTTGTTGCGTTTGAGCTCTGCGTTTAGCCTTTCTGTGATAAAGGCTTGGACTTGCGCCAAGTCCATCGCCGTAGATTGTGGGCTGTTGGCCCCACTTGCCTCTAGCATGTTCTCTATGATGGGTAGAGATTTTTCTAGATCGCTCACATGACTCACGCAGTTTAAAGCCTCTTTGCCCATTTTGACAATATTTTCATCCCCGTTGTTTGCCACAAAAGCCTGTAAACTCGCCTTTAAAGGCTCTAAGCCCTGCTCTAAGGGGTCGTAAAGGGCATTGATGTCTTTGTTGGTCACAATCCCCTCTTTGACAAGTTCTTGATGGACTTCGTCTATTTCTTTAAGAGCTGTGGGGATTTGGGCGATGGTTTCTTGTAACTGGGATTTAAGCATATTTAGGGCAGATTGTGGCGCAAGGGCTAGCCCCAAGGTTTTAAAATTCTGCTCTAAAGCCTTTAACACTTCCTTTTCTAAGGCTGTTTTAAAGCCTGATTCATCGTAATCACTTGTATATTTTACCTTCTCAACCCCCAAAACTTGGCGTGCCACCGCCACACCTAAGCTTGCATCGCACGCCTCAAACAGGGCTTTTAGGTCTGCTTCTAGGCTCTTTGTCAATTTCTCAAAGGGTTCTTTAATTTTGTTTCGCTCAGCATAACTCTTATCTTCAGCCTGCTTTAAAAGGGCGAGGTACTTGGGCAATTCCTCTTGACACTGAGCGATTTTGAGCTCCACTGACTTTTTAATCTCTAGGACTTGAGAGTCTTCGCTCGCCACAGCCCCCACCGCCTCTTTAAGGTCTAAAAGTTCTTGCAAGTCCCCCTCATAACAACCGATATCTATATAAACTCCATCTCTATAGGAACTCCACACCAGTTCGCGTAACGTCCCTATCCCCACTAGGCGGTCCGCCCATGCCAAAAGTTGTTCAATGCCATTTCTTAATAAATCATAAGACTTATCAAAATCCTTATAAGCTCCCCTAGTCGCCGTTTCCATATCGCAAGGGTAAATCTTTTTTTTACCCCCTTGGCTTTGCACTCCTCTTTGTAAAGTTTGTAAAACTTCTGCCACGCCTTGAGACACCGCTCCCACTCCAACTCCACAAAGACAAACCAGCCTTGTAATTGTTCAGTCTGTGAAAGCTTAGGGGTGTCTTTTAAAAAGGGGGTTAAGTGTTTTGTAAAGGCAATAAACGCCTCTTGAAATTTGCTCTGTTGTTCTTTGTAGTCGTCCAAAGAAGGGGTGTAGCAATAGTCATCGTTGCACCGCCCTTCTTCATTGTTGTGATAAATGCGTAGTTCTTTTTTGAGCACCTCTTTGGCTGCTTGTAAGCCCACATCTTCAGGGGCTAGGCGCACACAAAAGGGGAAAATTTCGTCTTTACAAGCCTCTAAAAGCCTGTCAAGTACCCAGTTTTTATCCCCAAACGCCTTGTTTTGTAAATCCCGTTTATCCGTTAATGGATGGTATTTCGCTTGCCTGTGTAGATTTGCTTGCCTGCAACTGCTTAGCAATTTGCAACACATCTTTACAAAAATAAAGTAGGCGTTGTGGCGAGTTAAGGTAAGTGGTTGAGCTTATTTTAAGAGAAAGGGTTGGTTTAGCCAAACACTCAAGTCTAATCCTACCCGATTTTGCGAACCAAAATTTACATTTAATGTGGGGATTTTTAGCGTGCCCTTTGCACCCGCGCTGGGACTAGGCTTAGCCAAACTCTCTATCAGAAAGCACATCACCCACAGCCTCTTTTAGCCTTGGGAGCTGTGGTGGTGGCTAGGCTTTACCAAACCCATGGGGCTTTCTTAACCTACATGCTTTGGGGGACTTTCACCTCGCCATAACTCATCGCGTCCTTAAAGACTTGGTGGACCGCTTGCTGCAAGGCTTTGATGGTGTTGAGGTGGATGGGTTTGATGGCGAGCAAATTCTTTTCAAGCAAGCCCCGATCGTAGCCATCCACGCGCACCAAAATAAAAACTTCTTGGTTATTGGGGTTGATGTATTCGCCCAGCTGAACTCCCTGATCTAGGCTGGCAGCGATGGCTTGGACAATCTGTTTAAAAATATTGTCATCAAAGGGGCGTTGATTGGCGTTTTGGGTTTGTTTGAACACATCTTTAATTTGTTTGCCGATGTGCTGGGCGACTCGAAAGCGCGCCCGCTCCCTAGCGATTTTCTCCGAGCGGGCGATCTGCCCGTCTATGATGTGCGAACTATCGATGCCCTGCGTGATGAAGGCACTACGGTCTTCAAGCATCCAAGCGGGCACATTGGCTAGAAAAACATCTTTCTTGTGTGTGCTGGTGCAAGCCGAGAAACCTAAAATCCCCAAACAGAGCAACGTGGGGGGCAAAAAGCGTGTTCGAAACACTTTAGCTCCTTTCAACAAGTTTAGAAACTACAGTATACGCTTTTAGAGTGAATAAACCCCCATTTGGAAAAATTATGAGAGTTGACCTTTCACTTCACCGATCCAAGCGTCGATGCGGCTGTCGGTGAGGTCGTCTTGATTATCTTCATCCAGCACGAGTCCCACGAATTTACCGCCTTCTACAGACCTAGAAGCCTCAAAATTGTAGCCATCTGTGGAAGTGAAGCCCACGACTTTACCCGCTTTGGCTTTTTCGTAAATGTGGAAAATGCCCTCAGCAAAGGTTTCAGAATAGGTGTCTTGATCGCCTAAGCCCACTAAAGCGATGGTTTTGCTCGCGAAATCTGCATCGCTAAGAGTGCTTAAGAACTCCTCCCAATCGCTTTGTAAATCTCCAGCCCCGGCAGTGGGTGCCACCAAGACCACAGAGCTAAAGCCATCAAAATCGGCTTTAGAGGCTTTCGCCACATCAAAAACCTTGGCTCCGCCTAGTTTTTCAGCGATCTTATTGCTGATTGTTTCGGAGTTGCCGCTGTCTGTCCCATAAAAAATACCAATTGCCATGCTAATCCTTTCGTTTTTTAAAGATAAACCCGCTCATTATAACGAATTTTGGTAAAAATGCAACAGGCGATCAATAGCAACTTGCGGAGAGTTTAAAGGGGGCTTGTTTGTAAGGGTAACCCTCAATGTCCATCACCAAATCTTTGGCTTTTTGCGGGGGGAGTTGCACCTTAAAAGTTTGGGTGTAGGTGTGTACAAACACCCATTGGTATAAATGGCCTTGGAGTCTGTTGTGCGGTTGGTGCAGAACATCTAGGCGCAAAAGACATTGGTTGATGGTCAAACGGCCGACATTTTTGACATTGACTTTCGCCATGAAGGCGTTAGTGTAGGTGAAAGAAAAGGCTTCGTAGATGTTGGTTTGGATCTTAAACAGCTGCTCTTCAAGGATGTAGCGCACCGCAATGGGGGCACCTAGCATGCACGAAGTGGCTAGAATGTAGAAAACGTAGGATATAAAGCCCCGAAACAAGAGCCCCGAGATATAAAAGCATAAAAAAAACGCACAATGCGCCCCAAAGATCACCAATGCAAAGGGGCTGGCGTTGGCCCAAAAGATTTTTAAATGGGCGAGGATGGAGTGCAAAAGGGTGGTTGTGTCGATCATTTATTGTGCGTGGTGGCGGTTGCCTTTTGGCGACTCTTTGTGTCTAACCAAATGTTGGGTACAGCTCCACCAGGAACTAGGAAAATTTGGGCGTTTTTATTGGTTTTTAGCGCCTCGTTAAATTGCCCTTGTGTTTCAATTTGGCGCAAGTTTAACAGCTTCTCTGTCAAGCTTTGGGCGATGCTGGTATTAGCGGCAGATTTGGCCTTCGCCTCGATCACGATCGCATCCGCCACGCCTTGCGCTTTAATGCGGTTCGCGTCCGCTTCGCCCTTAGCCAAAGCGGCGGCTTTTTGGGCTTCTTGTTTGGCTTTCTCCACTTCGTATTTCACCCGCTCGGACTCTTGGCGGGCGATCTGCACCTTTTCAATTTGTTCTTTAATTTTAGTGGGTAAAACAATTTCTCTTAGCTGGATGGAGGTGAGCTGCACGGGGGCATTGGGGAGTTTAGACACCTCTTTATTAATGTCGGTATTGATGAGGGCGGCGATTTCGTTGCGTTTGATGGGCAAGTCTTCAGCCGGATAACGCCCCACCACAGAGCGCACGACATCACGCACCACGGGGTTGATGATCTTTTGCTCCCAACTGAGGCCATAAGTGGCGATCGTTTGGGGCGTGGTTTGGGCGTTTAGGCGGTATTGCACGGTGAGCTCAATGGAAACGGTGAGCCCTCTGGAGTCCATCACATTGATCGCATCGTTTCTAAAAATCCCCTGATTTTTGCCTACAATGCCCATGTCCTCTGTGCGGGAAAAGTTGATCGTCCGCACGCGGGTGTCTATGACTAAAATGTCTTGCACTAGGGGGATAAAGAAGTGTATCCCGGGTTGCAAGGGGATGGGGTCGTAACGCCCTGCCGTCACCTTAATGCCGATTTCGCCGGACTGGATCACCATAAAGGGTTTAGCCAAAAAGAGCAAAGCCACGACAATCAAAAAGACAACGAGAGAAGTGAGTTTTTTAGACTGCCAAAGATTGGGCCCCAAGGGGGGTCTAAAAGGCGTGTTGTTCTTGGGGGGTTTTAGGGGACTCGGGCTGGTTGCCCTGCTTTTTTTTTAGATGCTCGTTGAGATCAATGGGCATACACTTCCTTTAGACTCGAACGACATAATGCGCGAATTTCTCCAAACCACCGGTGGTTTCGCCCTTGACAAGCTTCATGTAGGTGTCAAACAAGGCTTTGGTGATGGGCCTTTTGTCTGTGCCAATGGGTCTAAAGTCCAAAGATTTGATGGGTAAGATCTCCATGCCTGTGCCGACAAAGAAAGCTTCTTGGGCGCTGTAAATTTCTTCACGCACAATGTGGCGGTGCACCATAGGGATGTTTAAATGCGCGGCCAGCTCAATGATGGTTTGGCGGGTGATCGAATCTAGCGAATAATCTAGGGGGGGGACAATGAGTTTATCCTTAGCCACCATGAAAAAGCTCTCGGCCGAGCCCTCAGCCACAAAGCCATTGACATCTAAGAGCAAGCCCTCATCGCAACCACAATCTAGGGCTTCTTGTTTAGAGAGTTGGGAGTTTAGGTAGTTGGAGCTGGCTTTGGCTTTATTCATGGTTGATTGCACGCTGGGCTTGCGGTAAGAGCTGGTTTTAACCTTAATGCCCTCATGCGGGTTCTCCTTCCAAGTTACGGTGGCGATGGCGATGTGGATAGGCGGATTGCTCGCACAAATGCCAAGTGTGCCTAGCCCCATAAACACAAAGGGGCGGATGTAGGTGTTGGCATCGCACTTGTTCGCGCGCAAGGTTTCTAGTGTGGCGTGGCTCAGCTCTTCTATGGAGTAGGGGGTTTTTAGCCCCACCGCCTTACAAGAATCCAAAAGCCGTTGCATGTGATCGTGCAAGCGGAACACAAACAAGCCATCCTTGCCCTTGTAAGCACGGATGCCCTCAAACACGAGGTTAGCGTAATGCAAACTATAACTGAGGACATGGACTTTGGCCTTGTCAAATTCAACCAAAGCGCCGTCTTGCCAAATGTATGGGTGATTCATGATGCCTTACCTCTTTCTATTTTCCTATTTTCCTATTTCTTAACGCTTGCGCCTAGAATCTTTAAAGCGCCCATTTTTGCGGGGTCTTGAACTTTTTTGGGGGTTTTTAGACTCGCTTGGCTTTGTCTCTGTAAAAATGTGGCCTAAATCTACCTTGTGGCTCTTAAATTGCAAACTTAAAAGCTTTAGCACCAACTGAGAGGGTTCAAACTGCTCAGTCAGTTGCTCGTATAAGCTCACCACCTCTGCGTCCACTTCCACTTTTGAGAGGGCTTTGACCAAGCGGTCTTCATCCATATGAGGGATTTCATAAAGCTCTAAGGACGAGCCGATGTCCTTTTGCATGCGCTGCAATTCTTTATACTCTAGAGGGGTTATAAGCGTGATCGCCACGCCCTTTTTGCCTGCCCGCCCCGTGCGCCCGATGCGGTGGATATAGCTTTCTGTGTTTATGGGCAAGTGGTAGTTAAAGACATGGCTCACATCGCTGATGTCGAGCCCCCGACTCGCCACATCCGTGGCGATCAAGACATCCGCTTGTTTGGACTTAAAGGCTTTAATAGAAGCTTGCCTCGCCCTTTGCTCCATGTCGCCGTGTAGGGGCGTGGTCTTATAGCCCTTCGCACTCAAAAATTGGTGCAATTCATCCACTTCTCTTTTCATCCGCATAAAAATGATGCTTTTGCTGGGGGTTTCTTTATCCAACAAGCGCATGATCGCTTCGTTGCGCTCATGTTCATTGATCACATAAAAGCGTTGCGCAATGTCGGCGTTTGTTACATGCGTGGGGGCAATGTGGATAGACACGGGGTCTTGCAAAATTTTATTCGCCAACTCTTTAATGGGCGGGGGCATGGTGGCAGAAAATAAGAGAATCTGCGCATTTTCGGGCAGATAATCAAAAATCTCTTCAATGTCGTCCAAAAAGCCCATGTCGAGCATTTCATCGCTTTCATCCAAAACCACGACTTTAGGCGCAAAGCGTTTTAAGCGTTTGTTTTTGAGGTGGTCTAAGAGCCTACCCGGGGTGGCGATCATCACCTGCGGGTTGCGCTCCAAAAGTTCGCATTGTTTGCGGATGCTCTGCCCGCCATAGACACAAATCGTGCGGGTGCGTGAGCTTTTGCCGAGTTTAAAAATCTCATCGCTCACTTGCATCGCCAGCTCTCTAGTGGGCGTGATCACCAAAGCTTCTACGCTTTTATTGTTCTGCAAGTTTTGGATAATGGGTAGGGCGAAGGCGGCGGTTTTGCCCGTGCCGGTTTGGGCTTGGGCGATCACATCCTTGCCTGCAAGCACTAAAGGGATCGCCTTTTCTTGTATGGGGCTAGGCTGGGTGAAGCCCACTTCGGCGATGGATTTTAAAATCTTGGAGTTTAAGCCCAAATCTTTAAAAGACTTCGTGGGCTGGGTGGTTTCTTCAACGGGGGTTTGCATCGGTGGCTTAATGTCCTTAAATCTAAATGCTAGGTGTACTATAATTGTGCGGTATTATAGCAAAAAACTTAGGATTAGGTAGATGCTCGAGGACAACCTTTTGACGCTCTTTGACAAAACACCCTTGATTGCTTCGTTTTTGGCGGGCATTTTGGCGTTTTTGAGCCCCTGCGTTTTGCCTTTAATCCCCGCCTACTTGTCCTACATCTCGCAAACTTCTTTAGAGGAACTAAAGGCAGGCAATACCCCGCGTTTGGCGGTTTTGGCTAAGGCGGGCTTGTTTGTGCTGGGCTTTGGTTTGGTCTTTTGGCTCATCGGGGTGTCTATGGCAAGGATCATGCATGCTTATTTAAACGCCCCCTGGGTTAGGGTGGTGGCGGGCTTAGTGGTGGTGGTCTTTGGCCTGCACTTTTTGGGGGTCTTGCCCATCAAGTGGCTCTACAAAAGCAAAACCCTAGAGATGCGTCTAGAGTTTCAAAACCCTTTTTTAAACAGCCTCATCCCCTTCATCTTGGGGGTGAGTTTTGCTTTAGGGTGGACTCCTTGCATCGGCCCGATTTTCACCAGCATTGTGCTTCTTGGTGGGGCAGAGCACGCCTATGGCATGGCACTTTTGGGCGTGTTTGTGCTAGGTTTTGGACTGCCCTTTTTGGCGGTGGCGTTGTTGCTTAATCAAGTGTGGGGGGTGCTTAAAAAAATGCGGGCGCATAGCCGGGCGGTGGAGATTTTCTCGGGTCTGCTCTTGGTGGGCATGGGGGTGCTCATTTTAAGCGGGCAAATGGATCGCTTGGGAACATTCTTACTGCAACTTTGAAGGAGGTCTTTTGTTACTAGAAAATGTTAAATTAATGGGCGGTGTGGGCGCAAATGTCCGCATTGTGGGCGAGCACATCACAGAAATTAGCCCATCTTTATCCGCCACAGAGAGCGAAAAGGTTTTAGATGGCAAGGGGCTCACACTGCTGCCTAGCCTTGTGGATTTGGGCGTGTTTTTACACAATTTGCAAGCCGCCACCTACACCACGCTCAAAACCCAAGCCTTTAAAGGGGGTGGGTGCGCTCATGGGGATTGATTTAGAGCCCCTTTACTCTTTGCATGAGCCTGAAATGCAACCTTTGGACTTTAAAGAGGCAGAGGATCATTTAGAAAGCACCACCGCCAAAGAGGCGCAAAGAGCCAAAGACCCCATTTGTTTGCACCCCTTAAACGCCAAACAACGCCTGCAAAATTTATCTAAGATTGTAAGCAATTTAACTAGCCCCGCCTGCCTTTACATTTACAACCTAGAGGGGCAAAAGCTCTTGCCTGCCTTAGATTATGCCAAAATGCTAAATCTGCCCCTAGTGTGTGGGGTGCGTGGCTATGAGGGGCGGCCCACGCTAGGCATCATGGGCGCAACCGCCCTAGCTTACAAACTCGGACTGCCTAGTGTAAGCCCCCTGATTCAAATCAAAGAAGTCGGCAAATACGCCAGCATGGCCTTGCACACCCAAATAGACACCATGTTAGACAGCGTGGTGGAGATCGATGCTTTAAACATCGCCACGAGCCTGAAATCTCTAGGCGCGCCCCTATTCGTGCAAACCCCCTTGCACCACCTAATCCTAACCGAGCATGTGTATCAAACCTACGACCCCCGCTTTAAAATCCTACCCCCCCTGCAAAGCAAAGAGAAGCAAAAAGCCCTACAAACAGCCCTAAAAGAGGGGCAAATCGACATCCTCACCAGCCTGCACTACACCCGTCCGCCTAAAGCGCAAGAAATCTTTGAAGAAGCCCCCTTTGGTGTGCACTGCATTGAGGACAGCTTTAGTTTAGCCTACACCCATTTGGTGCAAACAGGCTTGGTGAGCCTAGAGAGGCTCATAGAGTTAATGGCAAGCACCCCGGCTAAATTTTTACGCCTAAATTGTGGTGTGGTGCAAGAGGGCAAAGAGGCGCGCTTGATGCTTGTAGACCTTGAGGCGGACAAAGTGGTAGATAACCCCAACAGCCCCTACTACCAAGCACCTTTAAAGGGGCGTGTACGCTTGGTGTTGCAAGGGGAGGACATGGTCTATGGGGCTTAGAATTTTGGGGGCAAAATGCACCCTTTTGTGTAACCCGGACTTTGACATTTTAGCCAATGGGGGGGTGTTGTTTGAGGGAGAGCATATTTTAGAAGTGGGCGATTATGCGAAACTTTGCGCCAAACACCCAAGTGCCAAAGCGCAGTTTCATCAAAGCGCCCTTTTAATGCCCGCTTTAGCCAATCCGCACATCCACTTTGAATTTGCGGCACAAAAGAACAACTTTAGTTATGGGAGCTTTGAGGGGTGGCTTAGCTCTGTCATGTCTAAACGCATCCAAGTTTTAAAGAAAGCCGCCACACCCATGCAAAGGGCGGTAAGCGAGCAGCTCATGCAGGGCGTGGGGAGTGTGGGGGCGATCAGCAGTTATGGTTTGGATCGCTCTGTTTTGAAGGATAGCCCTTTAAGGGTGGTGTTCTTTGACGAGCTCATCGGGGCAAACGCCGACATCGCCCCCGCTTTTGAGGCGTTTAGTAAACGCCACGCCTTAAGTCTTGAGTGCCAAAGTCCTAAATTCACCCCCGCCATTGCCATCCACGCCCCCTATTCTGTGCATAAAGATTTGGCTAAGAAGGTGCTAGACACCTACCAAAGCCCTGTCATCTCAGCGCATTTTTTAGAATCGCGGGCTGAGCTGGACTTTTTAGAGGGACGGGGTGGGTATTTCAAGGACTTTTACGCCAAACACGGGCTAAGTGCCCCGCACTATGAAAGCCCTTTGGAGTTTTTAGACTTGTTTAAGGGGCAAAATTTGCTTTTAGTGCACGCCCTGTTTGCCACAAGAGCGCATTTACAGCACGCTAAAGAGATCGCCTATCCCACGCTCATTTCTTGCCCCCGCTCGAATCGCTTGTTGAGCGGCACGCTTTTAGACTTCAAACAGATAAAAAAGGCGGGCATAAAGGCCGCCCTAGCCACAGATGGCGCAAGCTCCAATGCCAACACTTTATTTTTAGAGGAATTGCGCACCGCTCTTTTTGCCTTAAATGTTCCGCTTTTAGAGGCCTTGCCCCAAATTTTGCTCGGGGCGACTTTGCACGCCAGCCACGCTTTGGGGCTTCATGGGGGGAGTTTGCAGACGGGTTTTTTGGCAGATTTTGCCCTATTTGGCTTTCACGCTCAGCCCAATTTACAAGGAGTATTGCACTGGCTCTTGCAGACAAGGCGGGTGCAGAGTTTATACATTGGCGGGGAGTGGGTGTGTGGCTCTAAAAGGGGTTTTAAGGCAATGTAGGCTAGACTCTAGGGCTATTTGACGGGAGGTCTTAATGGAACTGCGTTTAGCGAAAATGGATCGCAAACAGAGCAAAACCCCTAGCTTGAGTTTGGAAGAGTTGCACCAAAAACATCTCAAAAACGAGCACATCTTCTACTTCGCCCCCACCAACCCCCACAAGGACATGCTAGCGGCGGTGGCGTTTTTGGAAAAAAAGAATTGTCGGGTGCATTTGTCGCAAGTGCAGGTGAGCTCGGATGAAAAGGACTTCATCTACCAAATGCATATCATTTAGGGCGGTTTGTGAAACTTTACATTGAAACGATGGGCTGTGCGATGAATACTCGCGACAGCGCGCATATGGTGGGCGAACTTGGCAAGGTGGGCTACACGCAAACAAACGAGCCTAGCGAGGCGGATTTGATTTTAATCAACACCTGTAGTGTGCGCGAGAAACCCGAGAGAAAATTATTCTCCGAGATCGGGCAGTTTGCCAAGATTAAAAAGCCGGGGGCCAAGATCGGTGTGTGCGGCTGCACGGCAAGTCACATGGGCGCACAAATCCTTAAAAAAGCTCCGAGCGTGAACTTCGTTTTGGGCGCGCGCAATGTGTCTAAAATCAGCCAAATCATCACGCAAGATCAAGCAGTTGCCGTAGACCTAGACCACGATGACAGCACTTATGTGTTTGCCAGTCAAGCCCCAAGCAGCATTAAAGCCCTTTTAAACATTTCTATCGGATGCGACAAGCATTGCACCTATTGCATTGTCCCCCACACAAGGGGCAAAGAAATCTCTATTCCTATGGATTTGCTCTTAAAAGAGGCGGATAAGTTAGCGCAGGCGGGGGTTAAAGAGATTTTGCTCTTGGGGCAAAATGTCAATAACTACGGCGCGCGCTTTAGCACCGACCATCCAAAGGTGAATTTCACCACTTTATTAGAGAAGTTGGGCCAAATTAGCGGGCTTGAGCGCATCCGCTTCACATCGCCCCACCCCCTACATATGGACAACGCCTTTTTGGAGCATTTTGCCACAAACCCCAAGGTGTGTAAAAGTATCCACATCCCCTTGCAGAGCGGCTCAAACGCCATACTCAAGGCGATGAAAAGGGGGTATAGCCGGGAGTGGTATTTAGATCGCATTGCGCGTTTAAAAGCCCTGGTGCCTGAAGTGGGCATCAGCACGGACATCATTGTGGGCTTTCCTGGTGAAACGCCCAAAGACTTTGAGGACACCCTAGACATCTTAGAGCAGGTGCGCTTTGACACGCTCTATAGTTTTATTTACTCTCCCCGTCCGCTCACACCTTCTTATGCGTGGACGAATCAAGTCCCCAAAGAGGAATCGAGCGCACATTTAGAACGCCTGCAGAGTCGCCACAAAGAGATTTTAGAGCAAAAGGCCAAAGCAGAGCTAGGCAAAACCCACGAGGTGCTGATTGAAAAAATCACAGAGGGCATCGCCGAGGGGCGCAGCGGCAATGGAAGACTCCTTAGCTTTGAGGCTGGCGGGGCTGGCGTGGGGGATTTTGTGGCAGTTAAGGTGGTGGCGCACCACAAGGGGAGTTTAAAGGGGAGGATCGCTTAGGGTGTGCTGTTGAAACGCTTACGGAATGGTTTTGTTTTGCACGCCTTACCTGTCTTGCTTTACTGGGTTTTACGCTTTTTATTTAAGACTTGTAAAAACCATTTCCACTTAGCCGAGGAGTTGCCCCAACAAACCTTCATTGCCAGCTGTTGGCATGGCGAGATGGCGATGTTGCCCTTTGCCTATTTGCGTGTCAAGCCCAAGGTGCATTTATCGGTGATTGCTAGCCAACACTTTGACGGCGGACTGGCGGCAAAGCTCTTTGAGTGTTTTGGGTTTCAAGCCATCCGTGGCTCTAGCAAAAGGGGTGGGGTGGGTGCGCTCATTGAGGCGATCAAAAGGCTAAAGGGTGGGGAGGATATTGGCATCACCCCCGATGGTACAAGTACGCCACAGTGTCGCCGATGGGGTGGTGGCGTTGGCACAAAAGACGGGGGCGGGGGTGGTGGTGTGCCGTGTGGTCTTTAGCAACGCCTTCACGCTCAACACCTGGGATCGCTTTAAGTTACCTAAACCCTTTTCCACAATCCATTACTACATGCTGGCCCCCTTTTTTATCCCTAAAAACATGGACCTGCAAGAGGCAAAGGCACTTGTTAAACAGCGCATGGAGGCGGTGTAGTGGGGGTTTTTAGCTTTTGTAGGGGTGTGTTTTACGATGGGGTGCGCTCTTTATTTTTCTCCGATGTCTTCATTTGTTTTAATTTGGATCACGAAGTGCTTTTGGGGCGGGTGGAGCGGCTTAGGTGGCGCAAGACCAAAGAGATCGTCAACAAGGCCTACCCCGTGAAAAATGGCATGATCCCCATTAGAGCGATGAAAGACACGAGAGATTTTGTGATGACCTACCCCTTTTCTTACATGTGCGGGATGGCTAAGAGTGTAGACCAGGGGATGTGTAAAAAGAGCGAATTAGAGCAACACATCCCGCAGGGGGTACGCAAAAAAGACTTGATTATCTTAGAAGTGGACGACTACTATTTTTACATCCCTAAGCAATCCCTAGAGCAGGACCGCAAAATCTTTAGTCTGACCATGCAAAAGATCGATTATATCTTTTCGCCCTTTCTGTTGATGTATAGCTTCATCAAACCTATGTTAGAGGACGATGTGGTGGTTTACGCCCTCTTAGAACATGCCCGCTTGCACATCATGGTGAGCAACCATGGGGATATTTGTTACAGCAAATTCTACCCCCTGGAAACGGTGAAAACAGATTTTGGGGTGCAAGTGCAAGAAGATCAAGCCGGCTATGAACACGAAGAGCACGTTTTGCAATCTTTTTTAAAATCCATTGAGGCCAATCTTATGCACATGGATTTTAATTTTGGGTCCCCTCCGCCCGAAGATGAGTCTAATCAAGACCCTAAAATGTTGGTGGACGATATGTTCCGCGTATCCGACATCGGTAAACATCTGCAAGAGTCGATCAAGACGGCTTACGATAGCCCCAACTACCACATTGAAGATTTCGTCCAAAAGGTGTGGGTGTTACACACTTACGAGATCTCCTATCAAATCATAGATATTTTGAAGGATGATCTCATGTTAGATGTTTACCATGCCCCTATCTCTTTAGTAGAACAAATGGGGATTTTAGCCAAAAAAGAGCTATACAATGAAGTTCAGCTATAGTAAACCATTTCCCAAACATATGTTTGGTCTGCTCACAAAAATTTGGCTGTTTTATATTCTGCTCTCTATGGGGGTAGTTTATGGGCTCACCTACTTCTTGCAAAAATACATTGAAATCACCAAGAATAGAGCCGAAGTCTCCCAAGTGCAAGGGTATATCTACAGCTACGAAAACCGTCGCCTTGAAGAGCGCATAGAGCGCACCAAGCAAACCCTAAAAAGCATGCGGAGCAAGGCCGCCTACACCATCAACACCAAGGACTCGATCAAGGGAATTTTAGAGATGATCCCCGATTCAATCACCATCGATTCGATCACCATAGACTACTCCAGTCTAGTGCTTAAGGGCGTTGTCCCCTCCAAGGAGAATTTTAAACAAACCATCCAGCAGCGGCTCGACTCGATCTTTGAAAACAGCCATGTCGTCTTCACTCCCCTAGGCAATGGGTGGTTTAGCTTCGTCTCCACAAACTCTTCTGTTTTACCCTTCATTGAAAAGGCAGACAACTAATGGAGCAAAGCCCAAGCCCCGAACAAGCCTATATGAGTCGCTACGCCAAGGATTTGGCGTTTGAGAACTTACTTAAAAACTTCATCTTTTTTGTGGTTTTTGTGATCATTGCTGTGGTGAGCGTTACTTTATGGCTTTTGCCAAAGATTAGCAACTTCCGATCCCAAGACACTGAAGCCCGCCGACAAGCCACGATTGTGACCTACCAACGTGGAGACTTTGTGGGGGCACTGCAAGACTACCGGGCATTAAAACAAAACAACATTGCCCTCTTAGTGCATCCCGACTACGCCGTGCTGACTCATAACATAAACGCACTCTTACGCCAGCATTTCACGCACATTAAAATCCAAACCGAGAGCAGCCACATCGACCCCTTAGAGCATTTTATCCGCGATGAGCTGCGGGTGAGTGTGCATGCACGCAATTTGGGTGACTTCTACGCTTTCTTTGACGGCCTAGCTGCCATCAGCGCACACATACAGATTGAGTTTCCCATCACAATCACCAAAAATAAACACGCCTTTGCTTTGGATTTTGGCATGCGTGTGGATTACAAGGCCATTGAACGCTGATGGATTTTAGTTTTGACCAAAGGGCGTGCGTATCTTGTGGGGCTAGGTGCTGTTTAGGCAAAGAAGGGTATATTTTTCTAAAACCTACTGAAATGGAAGCGATCAGTGTGTTTTTAAAACTGCCCTTTGAGGTCTTCACGCGCAAATACATTAAAAAAGTGGGTTATCGTTATAGCTTATTAGAAAAACCCGCCAAAGACCCTAAAGAGGGCTACGCCTGCGTGTTCTTAGACGAAGAGAGCAAGCGCTGCCAAATCTACCCTGTACGCCCCAAGCAATGCCAAACCTTCCCCTTTTGGGAGTGCTTTAAGAGTGAAAAAGGGATCGAAGAATTATGTGCCCTCTGCCCCGGGGTCAAACCCCTTAACTAAAACATGTTTTTTGTGTTATATACTAAGGGACACTATGCAAAATTTACACACAAGCGAGGTTTTATGCCACAACAGAGAATAAAGACTTTGAGGTTTTTAGGCTTGGGGCTCGCGCTAAGCAGCGTGCTTTTTGCCCAAAGCATGACCGAAGATCAGCAAATTTTAATCACATCGGATGCGTTCCACAGGGGCGATTTTGCCACGGCTAAAAAGGGTTATCTACAACTTTATAAAGAAACAAACAACATCATTTATGCCAAAGAAGCCGCCATTTCGGCCGCAAGCCTAGGCGACATCAACACCGCTGTGGAGCTGGCCATGCTCTATAAAAAAGTTACAAAAAATAACAAAGACCTCTCCATCAACAAGATCTTAGTGGACGGCTACATCAAGACAGGACAAATCCAAAAGGCGATCGCCCTGCTAGAAAAAATCCGCAAAGAGGACAAGTCTTTAATGTTAGATAGCGTGCTAGGCTCGCTTTACATCAGTGAGAAGAAGTACACCAAAGCCTTTGATGTGTTAAGCAAACTCTACAACCAAGCCCATGATGAAGACACCCTAGAAAAGCTCATCACGCTCTACTTCATCCAAAACAGCCAACAAGAGGTCGCCGACCTCATCGCCTCCCATTTAGAAAAATACGGCTGTTCACCCGACTTGTGTCAAAAGAGTTTCAACACCTTGATCCAAATGAATCAACTCACCAAGGCCAAAGAAGCCTTTGGCGCACTTTATCGCAAAGACCCCGTGGTGCAAAACGCGCAACTTTACATTGGGGTTTTGGTGATGCTCAAAGAATTTGACAAAGCCGAGAAAATCGCCAAAAACTTCCCCTTTAACCGGCGTTTGCTCTTAGACCTTTACACCGCCCAAAAGAACTTTGCCCTCGCGTCTAAACAAGCAGGCTTGCTCTATAAAGAACACAGAGACCCTAGATTTTTAGCTCTAGAGGCGGTTTATACCTACGAGCATTTAACTGCCCACAAAAAGCTCACTAGAACCCAAATGCTCCCCATCGCCCACAAACTTGAAAGGGCGATCGCCGAGCGCCGTGCACAAATTAGACTACACAAGGGTAAATTAGATCTCCAAGACGCCTTTTTTTATAACTTCTTGGGCTATTCACTCATTGAATACAATTTAAATGTCCGCAAGGGAATCGACTATGTCAAAGTGGCACTGCAAATCGAACCTAAGTCCATTTTTTACATCGATTCTTTGGCGTGGGGCTACTTCAAGCTAGGCAACTGCGCTTTAGCAAAGAAGCTATTTTTAGGCATTTCTAAAGAGGACATTGCCGCCCAACCTGAGCTCAAAGCCCACTCTCAAGCCATCGCTGAGTGTCAATAGAAAATTTAAAGGTCCTTTTAGCCCTAAAAAAGCAAATCCGCCCCTTTGAGCTTTTGGGGCGTTCTTTAGCTTACAACCCCTATTTGCCTAGATTAAATCTAGAGCAACTGAGTCGCCCTAAAAACAGCCCCCTAGCCCACGCCCTTTTAGCCCTAGATGTGCGCTTAGACTTAGAAGTTTTTTTAGAAAATCTGCAAACAGCGCAAGAGAGCCACGCTCTAGCTTTGTTGCTGGACTTCACTCCCATTTATGCCAAAGAGCCGTCTTTAGAAATGCTAGATTTATTGGGTTATGTGCGCCGCCTATGCTCTAAACCCTTGATTTTAAAAGATATGATGGTGGATCGTTACCAAATCTTAGAGGCGCTGGTATATGGTGTGGATGCGCTGGTTTTAGACCCTAGTTTACTCCAAAAGGATTTAAAGGACATGGCCGCCTACGCCATGCATTTAGGGCTGTTAGTCATTATACAAGTGGCAAACACAGCGGATTTAAAAAACGCCATTTTAGCGCGGGCTAGAGCCCTTTACATCGTCCAAGACTTTGAAGAGATGTTAAAGCTTGTTCCGCAGGGCTTGGTGATTTTAAAAGATTTAAAAACCCCTCCCATCACCCCCACAAACTCTTATGGGGTCGATGCCTTGGTGTTGTCAGGCTAGTAGCTGTTTTGCGCTGAAAAGAGTTCACCCAATTTCTTTAAGAGAGTGGGGGCATCGTCTCGGGCCATCTTTACTTCAATGAAAGCGAGTTTATCGGGGTGTTTGTAAGCTTGCCCAAAAGCGTGGCTCAAACTTTCAGCCGTATCTACTTTGAAAGACAGGGGCTTTCTGTGCAAATGCACATCAAAGACTTCTAAAAGTTTGGTGTAGTGCCACATGTTGATGTCGTTGTATTTGCGCTCAGGCCCGTGGATACAGCGCTCCACAGTGTAACCATCGTTGTTCACCAACACAATAATGGGCGTGATGTTCTCCCTTAGCATGGTGGAGAGCTCTTGAGCGGTGAGCTGGAAAGAGCCATCGCCCACTAAGAGCACATTGCGGCGCTTGCGATCGGCTAGAGCGCTGCCCAGCAGTGCTCCAAAGGTGTAGCCGATCGAGCCCCAAAGGGGTTGCCCGATGAAACTCGTCCCCTTTGGCAACTTCACATCGACTGCCCCATAAAACGAAGTCCCTTGCTCGGCAATCAAAACCCCATTAGGCTGTAAATGCTCTTCAACCACTCTAAAGAATTGCTTTTGTGTGAGTTTGTCGCCGAAGTGGGGTTCTTCTTGGGGTTCTTTAGGGGGCATTTTAGATTTAAATTTCAGAGCAGAGAGTTTTTTCAGCACATCTTCCATGAGAATATCGCTATAGACTTTCTCATCTATTTTACTGTAGAGAGGGTGGATTTCTATTTGAGGGGTGGGTTCTTCGCGAATGTAGTGAAACCCAGCGGTTAAAGAGTCGGTGAGTTTCACGCCGATTAAAATGCTGCAATCGGACTCTCTAATGGCGTTAGTGACCCGTTCATCGCTCAAAATCCCGTTATAAACCCCGATAAAGTTGGGGTGTTGCTCGCAAAACACCCCCTTGCTCATAGAGAGGGAGGCGATGGGCAAATCTGTGGCTTCTATAAAGTCTTGCAATTCTTGGTTTAAATGGCAGCGGTTCACTTCGTAGTCGGCTAAAGCAATGCAGGACTTATAAGTTTTTAAAGTCTTTTTCACCGCACCTACGAAGGCGTTGAGGGTTTTTTTGTCGCTCTTGGGCTTGTAGAGCATGGGGCTTGAAACTTCAATTTGCATGTGGGGCACATCGGCGGGGATACCAATATACACGGGTTTTTTATGCAGGGCGCACTCGGCCAACACCCGATCGATCTCGCTCTTAGCGTTTTGTTTGTTTAAAATCGTTTGTGCCACGCTGATGCCTTGATACATTGTGTAAAACTTCATAAACTCGCCATCACCCAAAGTGTGGTGCACCAATCGCTTGTTTTCCAACACATTGCGTGAGGGCATTCCCACGATTTTCACCACAGGTACGCTCTCGGCATAAGAGCCTGCCACGCCATTGATGGCACTAAGCTCACCCACACCAAAGGTGGTTAAAAGCACGCCCATAGGCTTGATGCGCGCATACCCATCCGCCGCGTAGGAGGCGTTAAGCTCGTTACAATTACCGATCCACTCTAAGCTAGGATCGTCTTCAACTATGTCTAAAAAGCCAAGATTATAATCCCCGGGCACACCAAAGATATGACTCACGCCATAATCCTTCAATCTGTCTAGCAGATACTGACCAATGCTGACTGCCATATAATCTCCCTTGCATTGCTAATGTTATGGACGCTATTTTAGCCCAAAATGGAAATAAAATTAACATTTGCACCTACCTAGTGTTTATGAGCATTTGAGTAAAACAATTTTTGGCCGATTATAGGTGCGCTAAAGCAAGGAAGCTTTAGGATGTTAACAAGGAGTTAGTATGGCATTTCAGATCAACACGAACATCAATGCGTTGAACGCCCACGCTGTAGGGTTGGTGACGCAGCGTGAGTTAAGAGAATCTTTGGAACGCTTAAGTTCTGGCTTACGCATTAACAAGGCAGCCGACGACGCTTCCGGGATGACAATCGCCGATTCATTGCGCTCTCAAGCCAAGAGTTTAGGGCAAGCAATCGCCAACACCAACGATGGCATGGGGATCATCCAAATCGCCGACAAAGCGATGGATGAACAAATCAAAATCCTAGACACCATCAAAACGAAGGCGACTCAAGCTGCCCAAGACGGACAAAACACGCAATCTAGAAAGGCTCTGCAAGCCGATATCGTGCGCTTGATCCAAAGCTTAGACAATATCGGTACCACCACTTCTTATAACGGGCAAACTCTTTTAGCGGGGTCTTTCTCAAATAAAGAGTTCCAAGTAGGGGCTTATTCTAATGAAACCATTAAGGCGAGCATTGGGGCGACCACTTCCGATAAAATCGGACAAACCAAGATCGTTACGGGGGCGACCATCACCGCCTCTGGCGATGTGGCTTTGACTTTTAAACAAGTTGATGGTATCCACGATGTGCATTTAGAAAGCGTGAAAATCTCCACTTCTGCGGGTACAGGTTTGGGTGTTTTGGCGGAGGTGATCAATAAAAATTCCAATGCTACCGGTGTTAGAGCAACTGCGAATGTGATTTCCACTTCAGACACAGCCGTCCACTCAGGTAACTTATACAATGTGGTGCTTAATGGCATACATATTGGGAACGTTGTGGGGATTAAGAAAAATGACAGCGATGGTCGTTTGGTGGCAGCTTTTAATGCCGTTACCGCCCAAACAGGCATTGAAGCCTACACAGACTCTGAGGGGCGCTTAAACCTACGCAGCTTGGATGGGCGAGGCATTAGTTTAAAGGCCGATAACGGAGGCGGAGGCGATCAAAAAGGTGGCGGCGGAAGCGCAATGGCTCTTGATACCCTCGATGGTGGCCAAAAAATCACAGACGGCTCTGTCAACTATGGCCGTTTGTCCTTGGTGCGCCAAGACGCTAGGGATATTTTGATTGTGTCTGGGGCGAATGTAGCCGATGCCAATGCGGGTTATAAGGCCATTGGTTTTGGCAAAGGTCAAACTGCCAGCACCACCGTTAACCTACGGGATGTCCTAGGTGAATTTAACCAAGCTGTGCGCAGTGCTTCAGGGGCCAACTTCAACAACACCCTAGCTAAAGAAAACCTCACTTTAGGTTCCGGGGTAACCACCCTTAAGGGTGCGATGGTGGTGATGGACATTGCCGAGTCTGCCCAAAAAATGTTGGATAAGATCCGCTCCGACTTGGGTTCTGTGCAAAACCAAATGGTGAGCACGGTCAACAACATCAGCATCACTCAAGTGAATGTGAAGGCTGCTGAGTCACAAATGCGGGATGTGGACTTCGCCGAAGAAAGCGCAAACTTCAGCAAAAACAACATTTTGGCGCAGTCTGGCAGCTACGCAATGAGCCAAGCCAACACCGTGCAACAAAACATTCTCCGCCTTTTAACTTAGGCCTTCGGGCTTAGATAAGCCACAAAGCGATTTCATCCGCCAGGAAGAAATCGCAAGCAACCAAGCGTTGGTTGCTGATTTTGCATTTTTTCTCTTCTACGAGGGTTCGGACTTTTTTGGGGTCTAGCCCTTTTAGCTCCACCCCCAGCATGCAGCGCAAACCTAAAAATAGTCTTTCAAGCTCTAAATCTTGATCGCTCAAATGTTCTACACGCCGTTTTAGGGGATCTTTAATGTAGGCTAGGACATCTTTTTGTTTGCAAAACCTCTCGTTGCCTATGCGCCCCACAGCCCCAGCCCCACAGCCCAAATACGCGCCCCCGCCCAGTAGCCCAAATTGTGTTGCACTTGGTAGGGTTTGGCGTAATTAGACACTTCATAGGGCGTAAAACCCAAATTTTTTAAAATATTTTGGAGTGTGGAGTCCGCATTTAAAAGTGCACTTGGGGCGGTGCTTTTGACTAGGCGGGTGTTGTCTTCAAGGGTTAAGCTGTAAGCAGAGAGGTGGTCTATGGGCAGGGTGTTTGCTTGCATGCATTCTGCCTTAAGGCGGGTGGGCGTGTCTAGGGGGGTGTTGTAAATCAAATCGATGCTTAGGTGGTCAAATCCGCAGCTGTGGGCGATATCCAGGGCTTTAAAAATGTCTTGTTGGCTGTGCTCTCTTTGCAAAAACTTTAATTTATCGGCAAAAAAGCTTTGCACACCCAAAGAGAGGCGGTTAGCCCCCAAAGCCTTTAAGGTTTGGCACCACTCTTTGGTGATGAGATCGGGGTTAGCTTCTAAGGTGATTTCTATATTTTGGGTGGCAATGGTGTGGGTGGCAATGGTGTGGAAAATACGCACATAGTGTTTGGACTCTAGCGTGTTTGGAGTGCCACCCCCGATAAAAATAGAGCTTAAAGCCGGCGTGTTTTTAAGGCTTTCTTTGAGGTCTACAATCAGGGCCTCTACATAGGCATCTTTTAAAGAATCTAATCCACTAAAGGAATTAAAGGCGCAATACCCGCACTTGCTCGTACAAAAAGGCACATGGATATAAAGACTAGGGGCTCTTTGGGGCATGGATTTAAGCATGGCTTAATCCTTTAAATAATATCATCTTACTATACTTTTTGATAAATTTAAAGGAGTTTGTTTTGAAAAAGGTTTTATTCTTGGGTGTTGTTTTGGGTCTTGGGCTTTTAGGAGCAGCAGAACCTGCTGAGTTGATTAAGAAATGTGCCGGTTGCCACGGACCTACTATGAACCACAAGGCCTTTGGTAAGGGGCACGTTGTGAATACACTTGACAGTTCAACCATTAAAGAGGATTTGATGGGCTATAAAGCGGGTACACTCAACCGCTATAGTGCAGGTAAAATCATGCACATGCAAGCCAAAGCTTTGAGCGATGCGGACATTGAAGCCCTAGCAAAATACATCCCCACTCTTAAAAAGTAAAACCGCACGAAAGAGGAGGGGGTTTCTTTCAGTTTTGCTTGTGTTATAATGTTGCCTGGTTTTTGGTTTAAGATACCAAAGTATAAGGACAACTATGGACACTAAAAAAAGTTACCGTCCCAATGTGGCCGCTGTTGTGCTTTCTTCCCACTACCCTAGGGACTGTGAGTTTTTTCTTGCACAGCGCATAGACATCCAGGGGGCGTGGCAATTCCCCCAGGGCGGGATCGATCAGGGCGAAACCCCCTTAAAAGCTTTGCATCGTGAGCTGTTGGAGGAGATCGGCACAAATGCCATAGAGGTGATCGCTGAATACCCTAAGTGGATCACCTACGACTTCCCCCCCACGATGCCTAAAAAACTTTACCCCTTTGATGGGCAAAAGCAAAAGTATTTTTTAGTGCGGCTCAAGAACAATTCTTTAATCAATATCCAAACCCTCTCGCCAGAATTTAACCGCTATTGTTTTGTTAAAACACAAGACCTGTTCCATCGAGTTGTGCACTTCAAGCGCCAAGTTTACCGTCAAGTGATCAGTTATTTCCGCAGAGAAGGGTATTTGTAAGATGTTGGTGGTGCAGAAGTTTGGGGGCACGAGCATGGGGGGTTGTGCGCGCATTGAAGCGGTGGCTAAACGCGTCATTGAGAGCAAAAAGCTCTACCAGGACCTGGTGGTCGTGGTTTCAGCGATGGGCGACACCACGGACGATTTTTTAAACCTCGCCCACTATTTTGGCGCGCGCTCTAACCAACGCGAATTGGATCGCTTATTAAGCAGCGGGGAGCAAATCTCTAGTGCCTTGCTTGCCATTGCTTTGGAGTCTATGGGACAAAAGGCATGTTCGCTTAGTGGACGTGAGGCGGGAATTTTAACAGACACCCGCTACACCAAAGCCCAAATTTTAGACATCGACACAGCCAAAATCCGAGAATTATTGGCCCAAAACTTTATCGTGGTGGTGGCGGGCTTTCAAGGCATTAGCCAAAGTGGGGAAATCACCACTTTAGGGCGGGGGGGCAGCGACTTGAGCGCAGTGGCTCTGGCCGGTGCCTTGCGCGCGGGGCTTTGTGAAATTTACACCGATGTGGATGGCATTTATACCACAGACCCACGCATTGTCCCCAATGCCCGTAAAATTGATGAAATCAGCTATGAGGAAATGTTAGAGTTGGCATCAATGGGGGCGAAGGTGCTGTTTAACCGCTCTGTGGAGCTGGCTAAAAAATACAATATCCCCCTTGTTACGCGCAATTCTTTCAACAATGTGGAGGGGACACGCATCACTTCAGAGGAGCAAATTGTGGAAAAACCCATTGTGAGCGGCATTGCCCTAGACACCGACCAAGCCCGTGTGAGCATCATAGATGCCCGCGATTGTCCGGGCATTGCAGGCGAGATTTTCGGGCTTTTAGCAGGGGCAAACATGAATGTTGATTTAATCGTGCAAACCGTGGGGCGTAATGGCAAAGCCGAAATCAACTTCACCGTGCCAAAAGGCGATTTAGAATCTTGTCTACAAATCTTAAAACATTTACAAAACATTGGCTCCATTGAACATGACGACAATGTTGCTAAGGTTTCTGTTGTGGGCGTAGGGATGCGCTCACATTCGGGCATTGCCAGTGCCGTTTTTAACGCCCTAGCCAAAGAAAACATCAACATCATGATGATTGGCACGAGCGAGATCAAGATCTCTGTGGTGGTGGACATCAGCGTGGCCGAACTTGCGCTCAAAACTCTACACACGACCTTTAAACTAGACCTTTAATGCGCCCTCAAGAGTGGCTTGTTGCACTGCAAAAGGAGGGGTTTTTATGCCTTGGGTTGCCCAAGGACTGCACTCCCTTACTGCGCGCCACAGAGCACATTTTAAAAGGGGGTTGTGTTCTCATCACCACAGACAGCCAAAGGGTGTGGCTTAAAACCTACGCCCTAACGCACATAAATACCCATCCCATGCACCCCTTAGTGCCGATCTTTGACCCCTTGCAAAGCTTTGAGGTGTACTTACAGCAAAATCCAGACATTTTGATGGTCCGCAACACTTTAGACCTGGTGTATCAAAACTACATTTTTTGGTATGTGGGGACAAGCAACACAGAGGTGGCAAATCTTGCCCTAAGCGTGGAGCAGAGTTTGTTGTGGCTTTTAGACAGCCCCAAAGAAGGGGCAATTTGTTTTGAATCCCTTGACCCCCTGCTTGATCACAAACTTTTAGAACTTTACCGCATATTTGCCCGCATGGTGCTAGAGAGCTTGTTAGGGAGGGTGAGTTTTAATGACTAGCCAAATCATCTACGCCAACGCCCCCCACGATGAGGCCCAAAGCCATAAAGTATTTTTAGAGGCGCATTTTAAAGCCCAAAACACCCCCTTTTTAGCCGAACTTTTTTGCGAGGATGAGCTGAAAATCGAACACGCCCACGAGATCAAACGCCGTTGTGTGTTGAAATTCTTAGGCCAGAAGGCGTTTCTCATCGCTGCGCCCGGTTTAAACATTTTTGCCCAAAACGCCCTGCTCAAAATTTTAGAAGAACCTCCAGAAAACACCTTTTTTATTCTCATCACCAAGCACCCAAGCGCATTGCTACCCACCATCCGCTCTAGACTGCCCTACACCAACAAGCGCACCAAAACCCTCCCACCGCCCTTTGGGCTAGACCTAAGAACCTGCGATTTATGTGCCCTTTACCAATACTTGCAAAACGCCGACAAACAATACAATCAAGAGGATGTCAAGGTGCAAATCGCTGCGCTCTTAGAAGCCACTAAGCAAGCAGGCATCCGCCTAAGCCCTGCCACGCTCGCACAATTTGACAATGCCCTTTACGCCAACGCCCTTTATCTGCGCCCCAGCTACAATCTCTTGCCCCTGCTCTTAAGCGTGTTGCAAGAAAGGGGCTGATGTTTTTACAACGACTCAACCCGGCTAGTTTTTCTTGCGCCTTAAAAGAGCTAGGCGCACACCCCATAGGACAGGCAATCATGGCACAAAAAGCCCAGCTTTTGAGCTTTAAAATCACCAACTTGCCCCTAAGTGCAACTTTAATCTTAAAACAAGAGGCGTTGCGGGTGGGCGCAGAGCTAGCCACACCCAAAAATTGCATTTTGGCACGAGAAAAGGTTTACGATTGTTTGCTAGTCGGCACTTTAGACCAATTAAAACACCTAACCCAAAAATGCGCCAAACAAGATTTTGGGCTTAAGAAACTCGCCAAAGAATTAGAAACCCACTTCACCCCTCCTCAAGTTGCCCCCACCTTAATGGGGATTGTCAATGTAACTCCCGATAGTTTCTACCCAAACAGCCGTTTTGAGCCCAAGAGTGCCCTAGAACAAATCTACAAATATCTAGAGCAAAAAATTGCCTACATAGACATCGGGGCGGCTAGCTCTAGACCGGGCAGTCTTTACATAGATGCCAACACAGAGATCGCCCGCTTAAAAGAGCTGTGCGCTGAGATCAAAAGCCAAAGTCTTTACAAGCATGCCAAATTCAGCATAGACACCTACAATCCTAAGACGGCCGCCTTTGCTCTAAAACATGGCTTTTGCGTGCTAAACGATGTGAACGGCTTTAAAGACCCGTTCATGTTTTCTGTAGCTAAGGAGTTTGGGGTGCAAGTTGTCTTGATGCACTCTTTAGGCGTGCCCCTGCAAGCGCAACAACAACTCACAGCCAACAATTTATGGGAGGACATGGAGGCGTTTTTTCGCGCCAAGATCGCCGCTTTGCAAGAGCAAGGCATGAGCGATATCATCTTAGACGTTGGCTTTGGCTTTTCTAAACAAATGCCCGAGAATTTGGCCCTCATCAAACACTTAGCGCATTTTCTGCACTTTGGCTACCCCTTGCTTGTGGGCTGTAGCCGCAAAAAAAGCGTGGGCGAGGTGTGTGCTAGAGAGGTGCAAGATCGCTTGGCCGGCACGCTCGCCCTACACTTAAAAGCCCTAGAAAATGGAGCGAGCATTCTAAGAGTGCACGACATCCCCGCGCATTTAGACATCTTAGCCATCCACAACGCTTTTTTGCAAATCCCCTAGATGACCGTCCGCCACAAAACTCCCCTAAATCGCCTTGCGTGGCTAGAACTGGTGGCCTATTGTCTTAATTTTGTTACAATACAGCCTTTGACTTTAAAGGTACAAGGGTTTAAATGGCGCAAGCGGATCAAAAATTAAATCTCTTTGACATCCGTTGGATGTGGTCGCTCTTTGGCACGGCTGTGGGGGCAGGGATTTTATTTTTACCGATTCAAGCGGGCAAACATGGGTTTTGGCCTGTAGTGCTTATGGCGATTTTGAGTTTTCCCATGACCTGGCTAAGCCATAGGGCTTTAGCGCGTTTTGTCAATGCCATAGGTAACCAAGACATCACCCACGCCGCCACCCGCCTAGGCAAAAAGGTTGGATTTTTAATCACCTTAATGTATTTCTTCGCCCTTTACCCAATCTGTCTAGCCTACGGTGTGGGGATCACCAACACAGTTGAATCGTTTTTTTCCAACCAGCTGAGGTTGCATTTCTTTGAGAACAACCGCTTCTTTTTGGCCGAACACCTCATCACAGGCATGATCTTTGTGATGCTTTTCAACACCAAGATTGTAACCCGGGTCGCTAACGCCCTTGTTTATCCTTTGGCGTTGATTTTATTGGTGTTTTCTCTATATTTAATCCCTTATTGGAAAACGGCGATGCTCACAGGTGTCCCGAGTTTTAAAGGATTTTTTGCGGCGCTGTGGTTCACTCTGCCCGTGTTGGTGTTTTCTTTTAACCACAGCGCGATCATATCCACCTTCGCCCAAGCGGTGGAGAAACACTACGGGGAACTCAAACACTATAAAACCAACCAAATTGAGTTGTTAAACACTTCTTTGCTGCTCTTTTTTGTGATGTTCTTTGTATTCTCTTGTATTTTATGTTTAGACCCCACCGATCTTGCCAAAGCCAGAGCGCAAAACATCCCTATCTTAAGCTACTTTGCCAACACCCTACACAACCCCTTCATTGGTTACGCCGGCCCTATTGTGGCGTTTTTGGCGATCACCACTTCCTTTTTCGGGCATTACTACGGCGCAAAAGAGGGCTTGAAAGGCCTGATCGTGCAAATATTCACCAAAGATAAGCTCAACATCCACCACCATCGCCGAATCGATGCGTGGACCACCATATTTTTTTGGATCAGCATCGTTGCTGTCGCCTACTACAACCCCAGCATTTTAAGTTTCATTGAGGATTTGGGCGGGCCCGCTTTGGCCACCATCACCTTCATTTTACCCATTGTGGCGATGTATACCCTATCCTCCATGCAAGACTTTAGAAGCCCGCTTGCCGATGGATTTATCTTCGCAACGGGTGTACTCACTGTTTTAAATGCCATCATCAATATTGTCAAATGAGGTAACCATGACACAACAAGAAATTTACAGCCAATCCATCACTGCTATTTTTAAAATAGGCATAGGCCCCAGTTCTTCACACACCATAGGCCCGATGGATGCTTGCGTGCGCTTTTGTAAACTCTTGCAAGAAAAACAAATCCTTGAGGAAGTGGCTAGGGTGCAAGTCATCTTGCACGGTTCGCTCGCACTCACGGGCAAGGGACATTTGACGGATTTAGCTTGTGTGGTGGGCCTTAGCGGAGTGTGCGCTAAAGAGGTGAGCGTGCCCCAAAGGCAAGAGATTTTACAAAAAGCGATCCAAGATCGCACCTTGCACCTGGCTAAAACAAAAAACATCTCTTTTAACCTTGAAGAGGATATTCTCTTTGAGTCCGAAGCCTTGAGTCTACACGAAAATGGCATGGAGGTGCGTGCTTTCAACAGCAAACAAGATTTATTGCTCAAAGAAATTTACTACTCCACCGGGGGCGGATTCATCTACACAGAAGAAGAGCTGAAACACAAAACAACTAATCCCACAAAACCTAAACACAACGCCTTTGATTTTTCCAGCGCCAAAGAATTAATGGAATTGTGTGAAAAACACCGCACCCACATCGCGGGCATCGTGGACATGCACGAAAGCGCGCTATTTGGGCAGAATTACGCCCGCACCTATTGCCTAGAAATTTATAAAGCCATGTTGGAATGCTATAAAAATGGGGTGTCTTCACAGGAAAAACAACTCCCCGGCTACATCGGCATGGCACGCCTAGCCCCCAAAGTCCACGCCCGCCTAAACAAACACCCAAGCCAAGCCGACCCGCTGGCGATGATCGATTACGCCACGCTTTATGCTAGGGCTGTTAGCGAAGAAAACGCTTGTGGGCATAAAGTCGTTACTGCCCCCACCAATGGGGCGTGTGGGGTGGTGCCGGCGGTGCTGCTTTATTGCCATCACCACATCAAGCCTTTAGAAACCGAGCAAATTGTAGACTTTCTACTCACCTGCGCGGCAGTGGGGTATTTGTACAAAAAGAACGCCTCTTTGAGTGGGGCAGAGGCGGGTTGCCAGGCAGAGGTGGGCACTGCGTCTTCAATGGCAGCGGCGGGCTTTGCCTTTGTGATGGGGGGCAATGTGCACCAAGTCTTAAGCGCAGCTGAGATCGCCATGGAGCACCACTTGGGCTTAACTTGCGACCCTGTGGGCGGGTTGGTGCAAATCCCCTGCATTGAGCGCAATGTGGTGGGGACAATCAAGGCGATCTCTTCGGCAAGGCTTGCCCTAGAGGATGGCTACCAAGCCAAAGTGAGCCTGGATGATGTGATCTCCACCATGTATGAAGTCGGCAAGGCATTAGACTCTAAATACAAAGAAACTTCGCTAGGTGGGCTAGCCACACACGTACACATCCCTAAATGCTAGGGGGGCTTGACTTTTTCAAAGAAACAAGCTACAATGGCGCTTTTTCGTTGGAGTATCGCCAAGTGGTAAGGCAGCAGGTTTTGGTCCTGCCATTCGGAGGTTCGAATCCTTCTACTCCAACCATCCCCTAGCCATGACGCGGGATAGAGCAGTCCGGTAGCTCGTTGGGCTCATAACCCAAAGGTCGGTGGTTCAAATCCACCTCCCGCAACCAACTACACGAGCCTTTTAAACTCTGCTTCAATGATGCTTTTTGTATCGGGTTCTACCAATCGTTGCCCCACTTCTGCCCCATCTTTATAGAAAATTAAGGTTGGGATGCGTTTAATGCCTAGACTTTCTTTGAGGTCTTCACTCTTGTCAAAATCCACTTTAAAGACTTGCACTTGGCTGTAATCCTTAGCTAAAGCATCCATCATAGGCGCGATTTTGTGGCAGTCGGGACACCAATTAGCCCCCACATTGACAACCACCGCTCCTTGACTTGTTTTTTCGTGATAATTTTGGCCTGTTAAGACTTCCATTTTTGCCCTTTCATTGTGAAATTAAGGACTTAAGCATAGCTTGAAAGAACTAAGTTTTAGGTTAAGAAAACCCCACACAAAAAGGCTATAATAAAGCATTTTTTATTTTGAGGAGGTTGTATGATTGTGATTCCTGCCAGGCTAGAGTCCACGCGCTTTCCGCGCAAGCTCTTGGTCCCTATTCAGGGCGTGCCTATGGTGGTCGCCACCGCGCGCAATGCCCAAAAGGTGGATGAAGTGGTCGTGGCTTGCGATGATGCCCTGCTTTTACGGGCTTGTGAGGATTTTAACATTAAAGCCATTTTGACAAGCAAGGCGCACACAAGCGGGACGGATAGGTGCGCACAGGCTTGTACCCTTTTAAATCTACCCGAGCAAACCCCTGTTTTGAATTTACAGGGCGATGAACCCTTTTTAGAGCCTGAGATCATCGCCACGCTTTTAAAAGAAGCCCAAAACACGCCTTTCATGCACACTTGCATCAAAGAAATCAGCCCTAAAGAAGCTAAGGACCCCAATGTCGTTAAAGTCGTGCTGGGCATAGACAACCAAGCCTTGTATTTTTCACGCGCCCCCATCCCCTATGGGCGGGACGAACAGCACAAAGCCTTTTTAGGGCACATTGGCATTTACGGCTTTAGGGTGAATACTCTCTTAGAGTTTTGTGCCCTTGAAAAAAGCCCCCTAGAGGACATCGAAAAGCTCGAGCAACTAAGAGCCCTCTACCACCACAAGGCGATCACCACAAGCCTCGTTAAAACCCAAAGTGTCGGCATAGACACCCTGCAAGACCTGCAAGAAGCCTTAAAAAGGTGCTAGAAAACCTTAAAACCCACAAGGTTTTAAAGGCGCAAATCGCCCTTTTTGCCCCCTATTTGCAAAGCGGGGTTACAGAGCTTCTCAGCAACACTGAAAATGAGCTGTGGCTCTATGAACTCAGTGGCGCACGCCAAAAAATCTATGACCCCACCTTTAACAAAGAGTTCTTGTTGCGCTTTTGCGAGCAATTAGCCAGCTATCGAGATTTACCCTTTGATCACCAAGCTCCCACGCTCAACTGCTCCATCCCCTTCACCCGCTACCGCGTGAGTGCAAACCACTTTAGCATCACCACAAACAACCAAATCAGCCTAAACATCCGTGTGCCAAGCCTACAGAAATTCCCCCTTGAAGCGTTTTCTATGTCTTCCACCTGCGCTTTTAGCCACAGCGACTTAAAAAGCATGGCAAAAGCGGGGCATAATATTTTAATCAGCGGGGCGACTGCCAGCGGTAAAACGAGTCTACTAAACGCTCTCTTAGAGTTTATCCCCAAAAGCGAAAGGGTGGTGAGTGTGGAGGATAGCCAAGAGTTGGATTTGAGTGGGTTTGAAAACAACGTAGGGTTGTTGGTGGGTAAAATCGAGCAAACCCCCTTCACCTACGAAAACGCCCTAAACATGGCCATGCGCATGCGCCCCGATCGGCTCATGGTGGGCGAAATTGACACGAGAAACGCCCTTTTGTTCCTGCGCTTTGGCAACACAGGGCATAAGGGGATGATGTCCACCCTGCACGCCAACAGCGTGGAGCAGGTCCTAGAAGCCATTGCCCTAAACATTGAAATGGGGCATAAAGCCAAGTTTGATTTAAGCATTGTCAAACGCTACTTTAAAAGTGCGATTGATGTGGTGATCCAAGTGTGTAAAATCAAAGAGCAGCGGCACATCACTCAGGTGCTTTTAAGCAAGGATTTATAATTCAGTCACGAGTTTATAGCCCGTCGCCACAATGCTCAGGACATAAATGCCTAAGAGCAAAACCCTATGGATGCGCTCATTAGCCACAAGGATTAATTTAATGCCAAGCCCGACCCCGACAAGCGCGCCCACGCCTGTTAAAAAGCCGATCCACAAAATATGGGGGGTTAAAACGCCCGTGTGGGTGAGAGAGATCACACCCGAAAGCGAGGAAAAGATCACAAAGAACAGCCCCAAGGGCACGATTTTTTGCGTGTCGTATTTTAAAAAATAGCCCAAAAAGGGGACGATTAAAATCCCTCCGCCCATGCCAAGCGGGATCGAGAAAACCCCCGTGAGTAAACCAGCTAGGGCTAAAATGGCGTGCTTTTGGCTCAAATGCCAATGGGTTAGGGGGATTTTAAAGCGGGTGCGCTTGGAGTGCATTTGGAAGTGAGCACTTTGGTAATTGCCCTTTTTAACAAAGGCGTATTTAAAGAAAGTGTAGCACACCACTGCGACAAATAGCCCCATCAACAGGCGATCGTCAATGCACTTTAATAAAAAACTGCCAAGCATTGCGCCAAACAGCCCACCTAAAGCGATCGCCAGGCCTTCTTTGATGTCTAATAAGCCCTTTTTGTAGTTGATGAGCGAACCTGCCAACGAAGAAAAGAGCATCTGAAAGAGCGAAATACCCACGGCGTGGCTGTAGCTAAAACCTGCAAACACGACGGCGGGCACGACGATCTCCCCCCCACCGATGCCAAAAAAACCCGCCGTGATGCCCGTGATAAAGCCCACTAGGGCCAAGACAAAATCAAGCCCCATTATAAATGAGAAATGATCACCTCTCCAAACTCAGAGCTAGACACTTCAGTGGCCCCCTGCATTAAGCGGGCAAAGTCGTAAGTAACTTTCTTGCTCTCAATCGCTTTTTTCATGCCTTTCACAATCAAATCTGCCGCCTCAATCCAGCCCATATGGCGTAACATCATTTCAGCACTCAGGATGATGGAGCCGGGATTGACTTTATTTTGTCCGGCGTATTTAGGGGCGGTGCCGTGTGTGGCTTCAAACATGGCAACGCTGTCATTCAGATTTGCCCCCGGGGCAATGCCAATCCCCCCCACCATCGCCGCCAAAGCGTCTGAGATATAATCCCCGTTTAAGTTCATGGTGGCGATCACATCGTATTCAGCCGGGCGCAGTAAAATTTGTTGCAAGAAGGCATCGGCGATCATGTCCTTAATGACGATCTCTTTGCCTGTTTTGGGGTTTTTAAGGGTGCACCAGGGGCTCTTATCGAGCACTTTTGCACCAAACTCTTTTTGTGCCAACGCATACCCCCACTTCATGAAAGCCCCCTCGGTGTATTTCATGATATTGCCCTTATGCACGAAGGTTAAACTGTCGCGGTCGTTGTCAATGGTGTATTCGATCGCCTTGCGCACAAGCCTTTCTGTCCCCTCTAGGCTAATGGGTTTGATGCCTATACTGCTGCTTTCAGGGAAGCGGATCTTGGTCACTTTGAGCTCGTCTTGCAAGAATTTAATGAGCTTTTTCGCCTCAGCGGTGTCTTGGTTAAACTCAATGCCCGCGTAAATGTCCTCGCTGTTTTCGCGGAAAATCACCATATCCACTTTTTGGGGATCTTTCACGGGGCTAGGGCTGCCATACCAGCGCACGGGGCGCAAACACACATACAAATCCATTTTTTGGCGCAAGGCGACATTTAAGGACCTAAAGCCCTCGCCTACGGGGGTGGTTAAGGGACCCTTGATCGACACTTTAAAATGGTTGATCGCCTCAATGGTGTCGGGCAAGAGCCATTGCTCTTCTGTGCTTAATTCTTTGTGATCCTTAAACTTGTTGTAGCATTTTTCGCCCACAAAGACTTCATACCAAGCGATTTTTTTCTCCCCTTTGTAAGCCTTTTGCACGGCGGCATCCACGACTTTACACATCACAGGTGTGATGTCCACGCCGATCCCATCGCCTTCAATGAAGGGGATGATGGGGTGGTTGGGTACATGCAATTTGCCCTCTTTGTAGGTGATCGCCTGCCCTTCAGTGGGCACAGACAAATACTTAGGGTTGTAAGACATCAAAACTCCTTGAAAAATGATATGCGTGGCATTGTAGCATAAAGCCAGTTTAAAGTTTTGGGTTAAAATAGGGACATCTCAAATAAAGAGGTGTTATGGCGAGCGAAGTGGGTTTAAACCTAGCGGATTTAATGTCTAAGGCGGTGGGTTTAGCAAAAGAGCACATGGACAGCGACACCGGTTTTAGCGATTGCTTAAATGTGCTTGTGGCAGGGGGCACGGGCACGGGCAAGAGCACCTTGATTAATGTGGTTTTTGGCGAAGAAGTCGCCCTTACAGGGCAAGGTGCGTCTATCACACAGAAAATTACAAGTTATAGCCAAAAGGGCTTAACAATCCACGACACGAGAGGACTTGAGCTCAAAGACTTCAGCACCATCAAGCAAGAGATTGCAAACTTTTTAGAAAACATGCACCGCAAAGAAGTCAAAGAGCAAATCCATGTTGCGTGGGTGTGTATCCAAGAGCCGGCAAGGCGGATTCAAGAGGGCGAAGTGGAGTTGTATGCGCTCATCAAAGAGCATGAAATCCCCACAATTGTTGTCATCACCAAAGCGCAACAAGACAAGGACGACAAGGGGGAGAAGTTTTCTAATGTGGTGCAAGAGTGTTTTAAGCTTGATGAGGCACATTTGCAAAGGGTGCGGGCGTTAGAAGTGGAGGACGATGAGGGAGAGGTTAAAAAGATCATGGGGATTAGTCAGCTCATGGAAAAAACCCAAGCCCTTTTAGCTGAGGGGCAAAAGGCGGCGTTTAAACGTAAACAAAAATACGACCTGGAGCTGCGCCGCGAACAATGCAAAGAGGACGCAAATAAAGCGATTGCGGGCTACACCACAGCTGCAGCTGCCATCGGCGCGACCCCCATTCCTTTCTCGGATTTTGCTCTACTTGCTCCCACGCAAATTGCCATGATCATCCACATCAGCAAGATTTACGGGGTAGACCTTTCGCAAGGCGTAGTGGAGCAGCTTTTGGGGGTCTTTGTGGGGGTTTTGGGCGTGGGCTATGCGGTGCGGGCGGCGGTGGGCGGTGTTTTAAAGCTTATCCCGGGAGTGGGTAGCGTGGTCGGTGGGACGATCAACGCCACAGCCGCCGGCGGCACAACGGCTTTGATCGGTAAGGCGTATGCGGCGTATTTGGACGCCAATATTAAAGACCCAGAGGGAGCAATCCAAAGCTTTAACGCTAAGGTGTTTCAAAAATACCTAGATATGGCGAAGTCCTTGTCTTGATACGGTCTAGAGAGCTTGGCGCAATTTTGTAGAGGGTCGGCGCGGCTTGTCCTTGTTTTCTATGTTGTGGGGGTGTTTCCCATTCCATGAGATTTTTTAAGGGGGTGTGTGGCACAATCCTCGGGTAACGTCGAATTTGTCTATCGGTTTTTTCGTGGTATGCTCATCGGCGATAATCTCGTCTGTATCCCTGCAATGGCCGCCATCAAAGCTCTTTACCCCTCTTGTAAGCTCGTGGTTTATACAAACACCATTGGCAAAGAGCTTTAGCGGGCTATGACTTCATCGACATCCTCGTGGACATGGACCCCCTCTCTCATGAGGCAATCCAAGAGAACATCAATTCTTGGCACTTTGATTATTTCATCCTCACACAAGCCAACCGCTGGCGTTGCAAGCTCATCAATACCACCAACGCCAAAGTTGTCCTCTCTTTGCTTAGCTTAGGCAGTGTTTTTAAGCCCAAATTCCGCACTCTATTCATCTCTAGAAGTTTTAGCCCGACAGCACAATATACGAGGATGTTAAGGCTGGTAAGAGAGATCGACCGTTCTTACAAACCTATAAAACCGCAAAAATATATTGTTTTCTACTACTTCTTGCATTTGCTCTAAAGGTTGTTTGTTTTTCTTTGAGCGTGCGCCATAAAGTCTAGCAGAGAATACGGTGATGATTTCTAATACATCTTTGGCTAACTCTTCCTCAAAGCGGACATTTTCATCGCCATGATTGATGATAACCACCTCCACCTCTTTAGCCTCACAGATAGCAAACACCAACTCTGCTCCAAAACGCAATAAGCGGTCTTTATGGGTGAGAACAAGCCTTTTAACTTGACTTTCTAGAATCAGGTTAAGAAGTTTGTTTAAACCTTTTTTGTAGTAATTCATACCTGAACCTAAGTCCTGTATCACCTCGTAATTAAAGCCTAACTTAGAGCAATACAACTCTAAAACCTGCACTTGGCGGATTAAATCCTCTTTTTGGTCGGCACTAGAAACACGGGCATAGGCGATAGTTTTGCGGTTGTCGTTATGAAAAACAATAATTTTTGTTAATGTGTTTTAGACTCTCTAGCTTGTATCTACGATCACCGCCTTTTGTGTAATTGTCGGGTTTTAGTAAGCCTTTTTTCTCCCAATTTCTTAAAGTTTGGATACTGACACCTAAAATCTTACTTGCTTGACCTATGGATAGCAAATTTTGCATGCCGGCGTGATGGCATAAGAAAACTTAAGATTATATAAAAATTTTATAGAATTTTATAGAATTTAGATTGCTATTTGTGGCCCTTTGAGGGGAGTGAGTTTTCTTTAAGTTATGGCTTTGGCGAGAGTTTTTATCTAAGACCCCTCCACCAAAGAGTTATAAGCCACGCAAAAAGTGGGGCTTTGGATGTTAAAAAGTGGCGATGAGTTGGGTATAAAGCGCACTTCTGTCTTGATACCCACCCCCACAGTAAGTTAAGCTAGGGTTACAATAGGCATTCAAGCCGGCTTGATAGCCTTCGTTTGTGTGTATACCGTAATAGGCGATGTTTACGAGCGCCTTTAAAAATGGCGTGAATTGGTAACCTAAAGCCAGGATAAAACGCCCCTCGTAAGAAACGGGCGCACTGCTCCATTGCCAAGTCATGTTCCAGGTGAATTTTCTCTTGAAATGTATCCCCCCATAGGCAATAGCCCCGGTTATAGAATCAGCCTTTAAGGCTGTGCCAAGATACCCCGCCCATGTGCTGTTGCCGTAAAATTCAACCCCCGCCGGGTTACCTGTGTTGCCCACCCAAGCGTTGGCATTGCCAAAATTCTTATAAAAAGTCCCAATGATGTAGAATTGGTTGATGTCAAAGCGTTGGCGGATCACAAGGCTTTGGCCGTTAGGCGTTACGGGGTTGTCGTAGCGGTAAATGGCTGCGCCCTTGCTATTGACCATCATCCAGGGCGGGTAAAAAGCAAACATGGCGATTAAAATCGTGTTGGAGCGAAAACCTTGTCCGCTAAAGTTAGGGTCGCTGTCCCAACCCACTTTAAAGCCCGGGTCGTTAAACATTTTGGGGGAGAAGTAGTAAAACCCTTCCACTAATAAGTGGTGTTTTTTATAGGTGAGCTGCACGGCATGCGTGCCTAAAGAGACGGGATGTCCGTGGTGGGTGTAGCCACCTTGGGCATTCTTGGTGTAATCGCCGCTGTAAACCACACGGGGGGCATACCAATCCCGCATTAAGGGTCCTGTGGCGTAAGCCCGCCCAAAGGAGCTAAACCACCACAAACGCACCTTTTTATACTGACCAAACACCTCAAAGCCTTCGGTTTGTCCGCTTTCATAGGCGGCAGTTGAGTTGTAGCGCCCCGCCTTGATTCCAAAGTAGTCTTTGTATTTGTAGTCTAAATAGGCATCGCTAAACACATAAAAATGGCTAAAATTAGAAAGTTTGCTGTTTTTGACTGGAGTCGAGTCGCTTTGCACAACATCAGCCCCCCCGCCATAAAACCCGTCATAAAAAGCAAACCTTTGGTACACAACCGAACCGCCCGAGAAACGCTTGGTTCCATCAAAGAGCACCCCCCCGACCATCCCCCACGAGTCCTTTTAGACTATGTCCTTTTTTTTCTAAATCTTTGGGCAACAAAGAAAAGCCCAAAGAGAGATACCCGGCGATGGTGGCGTATTGCTGCATGGGGTAGATGCCCTTGCTTTTGTTAATGGGGGCTTCGTTAAAGCCGATGGTGGAAGCTTGGTTGGCAAACCCACTCAATTTGTAGCTGTAAGCCAAACAAGGGTCGTTGAAAGAAAGTAACCCTAAAAGGGCGCAAAGTTTCCTAGGGATGGGGTTTGGTGCTGCCATTTTCATCCTTGGCACAAAAAGTAGGTTTCCTAGATTCTAACATGTTATCTGTCAATTTTCTTAAGAAGCCCGAAAAATAAATCAAGACATAGACGACAAGCTGCAAATAGTGATGTTAAAGATTAAACATTAAAGATGAATCATCATGGTTTAAAATGCCAAATCGTAGGCATTTTTTGTCTTTACTAGGCCATTACACTCTTGTCATCGCTCACGGAGTGTGTAATATAAGTGTGTAATATAATAACGCTTGATAAACTTTAGTGCTACTCTTTTAAGGCAGGCGGGGCGGGTTAATCGTAGTGGGGTATAATGACCCACTACATTAGAAAGGTTTTAGATGAATCCCTTAAAGGAAATTTTGGAGCAAAAAAGGGCGGTGTTGGTCGCCGATGCCCGCGCCTACGCCCATAAGGTGTTGATGCAACACAAGCCCTACCCATGGCACGACCCCACGCTTTACAGCAATTATATGAAGCAAGTGGCCGCGCTCTTAAGGGTAGATGTGCTCGTTTTGCGCTTTGACAAAATGCTAGAGGAGGAGTTAAAGACAAACACTGAGTTGGTCGCCAAAATGGGCGAAAAGAAACGCCAAGGTTACGCACTCAAGGTGTTCATGCAAGATGAGGGCATTAAGGAAGGCACAAGTTCTTTAGTCAACACGGCTACAAACACTTTGCATGTGCATATTTTGACCCAGCTGCCCTCTCCGCTCCAGCTTTTGCAAATGAGCGCACAGGCGGTGGGGGCGGACACCGACTTTAGCGAAGAGGACATTGAAAATGCGAGCATGTATTACGCCGACTGGCTGCGCTCTTACAAGGACTCTAAAGTGCGGGGGCTCTTGTTTGATGAGCGCACCCAAGAAGTCGCCCAAAGCCTTTACCAGCCTATCTTAAACACCGCAGGCAGTTACCACTGGGAGATTGGTTTTAGGCGTGCAGATGCTTTACATTTTTGTGGGTTTGCAGCGCCTATCCCCGTTTTAGATTCTAACTTTTGGTTGGATAAAAACGCCATTAGCCCGCAATTTAACAGCCCCTTTTTCACAGAGATACACGAGGATGCGATCCCTGAAGTGGTGTTGGAGAAATTGCATGCGTTTTTCCACTTATAAGCGCGCAAGGGCTTTTTTGCATTTCGTAAAACTTGCTCGTGCAAGCGGACAGACTAAGGGCTAAAAGCAGGCTAAACAATCTCATGCTTGTCCTTAATTTGGTGTATTTGCACTTTGGGGGTGCTTAGGGTTTGCACTTGAAAAGAGGGCTCTTTTAGGGGCTCTTGTGCGCTGTGGGTGCTGGTGTGGTGTTGCTCTAGGCTTGGTGAGCTACTTTGGGGGGCGTTTAACACGCTTTGGCTGTGTTGTAGCCATGCGTTTTTACTGGCACTTAGCATGGCTTGCAGGTCTTGCACGCTCCCTTGCGTGGCAAACAAGCTATTGAGGAAGGTGGGCACGCGGTATAACAAAAATAAAACCAAAAGTGTGCTGACAATAAGGGTCAAATACGCCCCGATCAAGGGGGGCGTTGGAGCTGTGGGTGCTGGCAAAAGGGTTCTAATCAAGTGTTGCAAAATTTGGGCGTTGTAAAAGGCAAGCAGTAAAATTAGGGGTTGGTAAAACGCCAAAGCCATGCACTTTTTGGCATAGTGCCACAAAAGTTTAGGGGCAAATAACCCCAAAGGCAGGACAAACACCGCCAAAGCAAGCCACAGCAACAGCTCAATAGACACGATTAAGGTCAACGCCAAAGTATAGGTGAGTAGCGCCCCTTGTGCTACAACAAGGGCACACACAAAGCCCGCCATGAAGTTGTTTAAATGCCCTTGCGCTTGCGTGGCTAGCAGCACTAGGCTGTGAAAGCTTTGGTTTAGTAAAAACTCTAAATTAAAATGCGTGGGGTCGGTGTTGAAGGCAGTGCTTGAGGCTTGCAGGCTTTGTTGCACGAGTTGGGTTAAGACATTAGGGGCGTAAAAGATCAGCTCTTTTAGCTGTGTGTAAAAGGCGGTTGGGTTGTGTGTGGCGTAGTTAAAGAGCGTGAAAAACAGCGCATAGGCGCAAAGGGAGAACAAGGTTCTTAGGAAAAAGAAGTCGGCTAAACGCACCCGATTTACGACCCACAGCATGAGCGCGATCAGCATAGCAAGGTTACATAAAAGCCGGAAGGGGGCATTTTGCAAAATCTCTTGCCCGATTTGTGTGAGTAGGGCGTGCGTGGGGTCTAAAAAGAAGTGCAAGACACTTTGGTAGAGTTGCAAATTTGAGCCTTGTATACAAAACAGCTATTGTAACCTTTTTTGTTAAAAAAAATGCAATGCGTTTTTTGCATGAGAATTTGCTTTTGTCTAGGCAGTGTATCAGACACTGGACAAAACTCTTTAAAGCCATTTACACCGATTCGTTGCAAATTTCTTAATTTGTAAAATTGTGTCGATCACGTTTTTAATATACGTGATGGCGCATCACTCCACAAGAGCTGCAAGAATAGGCTAACACATCAGCACACACGCCGTGGGCGACAATCTTTTAAGCGTGGTCTAACAACAAAGCCTACAAACAAAACATGCGCAAACTGTAAAATCTCTTACAAAAGGCCCTACACAGCCAAATCGCCTTTAAGGACTTACCCGAAAATGTGAAGAAATACCTAAAGCGCAAATTCGTAGACGAAGAGGGGATTTTATCCAGCTTATTACAAGGCAAAGACTTACAAGAGCTTTATACCCTGGAAACGGGTAGCCGTAAGATAGGGGCTAGGAAAATCCTCATTAAACATTTTGGCACAGAAAAGACGGGGGGATTGAACAGTGCAGAGCTTTAAATATGGGCTTTGTGTTGCGCAATGGGGCGATAGACGCTATGAGCTTTGAGCTTAGGGAAGATGTCTTGCGGTATACCTATGTGCTTAAAGAGCAAGACAAAAAGCGCAGAAGCTTGCTGATGTGCTTGTGCTTGCTTGCATGGTAGAGTTTCTGCTTGTAGGCGATTAACATCGTCTTTCCACTGCTAAGGTCGTTGAACCACAAGTAAAGTTTTAACATGACTTGGGTAGTATTGCACTTTCAAAGTGTTTTGTATTAGGGAGAAAAATGATGTCTGAGATGTTTCATCGATTACTCAAAGGGATAAGAAGACAAGCTGGGCGCGTGTTGGATAGATACCTAGAGCCAAGATTGGCGACTTTAGCTGCTTCACTTAAGAAAGAGATTTCAAGGATAAGAGTAGAACAACTAAGACAATCCAAAGACAAGATTTTTACATTTAATAAAGATGTCCTTAATCACAAATATCCAGGTGTTAGGGAAATTGCTATGTACCTACCCAGTGTCTCAGTTGATATTATTCAAAATTATATAGTAATGGACGACAATTTTTACGATATTTGTACCATACAGCAAGCAGATAAATATTTCAAAGATGGGGCTAATGTTTTAGATATAGGCTCAAATATCGGCAATAACGCTCTTTATTATGCTCTTGTGCGCAAGGCAAAAAAAGTCTATGCTTTTGAACCATTAAAGGAAAATTATGAAATTTTATGCAAAAACATTGAACTTAATTCCCTGCAAGATGTGATCATCCCACACAATGTCGCATTGGGAGAGCAGGTAGGTAGAGCAAGTATAGAGAGTTTTTCTGCTTGCAATACGGGTGGGACTCATTTAAAAAATGATGAACATGGGAATTTACCCATCATAAGTTTAGATGAATTGCAAAAAGAAGGTAAATTTGCAGACAAGATTGATTTTGTAAAAATTGATGTCGAGACTTTTGAAAGCCATGTTTTGCGGGGGGGGGGGGGGGGGTTCTTAGAGCAGCATAGCCCTGCTATACAAATAGAAATTTTTGTTGAGAAATATAGTGAAGTGAGCGATATTCTGCGCTCTTATGGCTATAAAATGGTTGAAAAGATAGGCTATGCAGATTATATATTTTTGAGAAATTGAACATTTGGGTGGTTTCTTTCATCAGTAATTTGTTTGGATCTGGGGACTCACTCTGCATTAATTCTTGACATTATTCTTAAGAAAGGGTGTTGTGATGGAAAACATAGAACAGGTAGGACAGAAACAAGAGCTACAACAGTTTCTAAAGAACATAATAGATCGATGATCAATTGACGAGAGATTAGAAGATAACGATGTGCGCTGTACAACAAAGCAAGCTCAAAGTTCTAAACGAAATCCCCATGATTCATTTTTTAGAAAGGTTGCCATTTAGCCCGCTTGATTGTCCTAAGACCTGGTATAGAACGGGGTTGCTTGACCTTTGTATTCCGCTAAAATTTGAATACTGAAAGCCCCCCGCTCTAAACGCCCCACTTTTTTCAGCCCCCAAAAGGACGAGAGAAAAAAGGGCTAAAGAGAGTGCTAGAAGTCTGCCTTTGCTTGCCTTGCACTTGCTGATTGCCGATCGCTTTTTTCAGCATATCAAAACTCTCTCCACAAAAATAAAATGAACGCCAAATGCCAGCACAAAAACCAAGCCTCGTCAAACTTCACGACTCCGCGCCCCATAACCCCTTAATCCGCCACTTACACCCTTGTATTGTTAGGGGGGTCCTGTGGGTTTGGCGTGCTTAAACCCGCCAGGTTTGGTTGTGTTGTCTCAATTTACTTTCTAATTTGATCGATCACGCGCCTGTATTGCTTTAGATTAGAGTGTTGCGCCCAAGAGATCACTCTTTCTAGCACTACTTTATACACTTTGTTGAGGATTTTATGGACGGCATCGTCATGATTTTTATCCATAGGACCGCCCAATTCGGTATTGTTTGCATTGTTTGCAGTGTCGCCAAGACTAACCGCATTTGCCCCCGCAAACCCACTTAAGATGACCGATTCTTGAAAGTTAGAGTAAGTGATGGCTTGTTCTGCACCGATGTTGATGGCGATGTTGTGGGTTGTCCGCCCTGTCTTGGGTTCAATGAATTGTAAAATCACCGCCCCTGCACTCTGCGCCGCTTGTGTTTGTGTGTTGGGATCTTGCGGGTTCTTGATGTCAATGTTGGTCTCTTCTAGGATGCCTATCCACCCCTTGATTTTTAATAGAGAGTAGATCGTATTTTTTTGTGTGGGTGTGAAATCTTTGGCGGATGCAATGCGTATAACGGTGTAGCCCTTTCTTTGGAGAATCTCTTGGACTTGCGTCGCTAGGGCATTTTGGAATTTTGCGATGTAGGGTTGGACATTTTCATCAGCTTGGATATGCGGGGTTAAAATGGCGGTGACGTGTTCGTTTGGAGCTTCTTGACCAATGTGGATGCGGTAGTTAAAGTTTATGGGGGTTACATTCTTTGCGTGCAGTTGGTTGCTTGCGGCATGTGTGCTTGTGTTTGTCGCACAGCCTGAGAGTGCTAGGGAGATTCCCATCAATGTCGATAAAATGCTTGTGTATTTTCGCATAAAATTCCCTTATTTGAAATGGTTAGAGGCCACGTATTGTAAGTTGTGAATCAATAATTTGAGTTTAAACAAGGGCTAAAAACTCCCTTTTGTAAATCTAAGTGGGCGAACCCCCACCCATTTTTAACCTCCTTGCTGGCTAAATACTCTTCACAACTCCCCTTAAAATCGATCATCTTTGCGCCTTTGTTGGGTGGGGATAAGCTCTATAATGCGGTTGGTATAGGCACTGATACGCTCGCGATCGCGATTGCAACCAAATAAAGTCAAAAGACACATCGTATCTAAACACTAGGCTTGATTTTCAGGCTCTAAATGGATAGACACGATTTCGCTCTTGGTGAAGATACGCACAGGGGGCCCCCAAAAGCCACAACCACTACTCACGATCATTTGGCAATCTTTTAAATGATAATGGCCGTAGATGTATTTTTGATCCAGCCACACCAAGAGAGTAAAGGGGAATATCTGCCCGGCATGGGTGTGTCCGCACAAGATCAAGTCGGGTTTTTGTTTTAAATGTGTGAGGGATTTGGGTTGGTGGGCGAGTAAAATACTAGGCAGATTGGGATTGGCCTTGGTAAAAACGGCTTTAAAATCAGGTTCAAAATGTTTGAAGCGATACCCCATTAGATCGTTCACCCCCATTAAATTGAGTCCTGCTACGGGGACACTCTCATTTTGCAAGACGCGTATATGATGTCTTTTGAATACCTCAATGAGAGCGGCCGCCCCGTGGTAATATTCGTGATTGCCAAGCACATAATACACGCCGTATTGAGATTGGATGTCTTTAAGCGGAGCTAAATCCTCTTGCACCAACTCTGCCTTTAAATCCGCTAAGTCTCCCACAATCACAACTATATCTGGGTGGAGCGCATTGATGCGATCGACGATCTTTTGCAAATAGTCTTTTTTGAGATACTCGCCGATATGCGCATCGCTGATCATAGCTAGATGGAGGGCTTGTTTTAAATTCTTGAGCTTGACGCGGCGTTTTGTGATCACAAGATTGGTTGCATTGTAAAAACCTTTGGTGATCGAAGCAAAGAGCCAAAAAATCACGCCCACATCAAAGAGTTTTTTGATGGTTTGGCGTCTATGGATGTCGGTATTTTTGGGCGTGGTTTTGAGGATCAGCGTATGCAAGAGCAAGAGCAAGCACATGATAAAGCTAGTGGCAATACTAATCCCGCCTATGGTGTATAAGACAATCCTAAATGCACCAAAGAAATTAGGGATCATCCTGCGCTGTATGAGCAAAAAGAAAATTTCAAAAACATACAAGGCGATAGGGATAAAGCGTAAAGAGGGGTAGGCAAATTTCTTTAAACGCATGTAACTAAACCCATTCATTAACAAAAAGACAGCTAAAAAGATGATTGTAAAACGGATGTGCATTGAATCACCACAGGTAGATGAAATCGTGTAACGATATTTTAATCAATCTATCCGTATTGGATGCTTTTGTGGTGGTGTCAATTTTTATCGTTCAGCTCAATGGGGTCTGCCCCATCAAGCCCCTTTACTTGCCAAATATTCTTCATAACTCCCCTTAAAATCGATCACTTTCGCACCCTTATTTGTGGGCACTAGCTCAATGATGCGATTGGCGTACGCGCTGATGAGTTCACGATCGTGGCTCACACAAATCAGGGCCCCCTCAAATTTATACAACGCCTCACCCAAAGCGATGATCGCCTCTAGGTCTAGGTGGTTGGTGGGCTCATCTAACACTAAAAAATTGCCCTTTTCTAGCATGAGTTTACTTAGCACCATGCGGTGCTTTTCGCCCCCACTGAGTGCGCTCACGCTTTTTTCTTGCTCCGCGCCGCTAAAGAGCATGCGCCCTAAAGCGTTTCTCACCTCGCTACTCTCGATCTTTTTATTGAAGTTAAAGAGCCATTGGTACAGACTTTCCTCGCCTTGTATGCTCTCGCTCACATCTTGAGGGAAGTAGCCCCTTTGCACGGTCGCGCCCCATTGCACGCTCCCGCTATCTGGAGTCAACTCCTCGACTAGGATTTTACACAGCGTGCTCTTGCCCGCGCCATTAGGTCCAATGAGCGCGATCTTATCTTTGGGGGCGATTTTTAGACTGACATTTTTCAGCACCACCAAATCCCCATAGGCTTTAGAAATGTGGCTGCACTCTAAAGCCTCATTGCCGATCGTGCGGTTGGGTTTAAAAAGAATGCTCGGATCGCGCCTACTAGACACTTCGATACTTTGGATGTCTAGTTTTTCTAATTGCTTTTGGCGGCTGGTGGCCTGGCGTGCCTTGCTGGCATTGGCTGAAAAGCGCGCGATGAATCGTTCTAATTCCTCCTTTTCTTTAAGTTTTTTATTGCGCTCGGCTTCCTTTTGTTTAGCAATGAGCGTGGAGGCGATGTACCAATCATCGTAATTGCCGCTAAACTCTCTGAGTGTGTTAAAGTCTAAATCCAAAATATGGGTGCAAACGGCGTTTAAAAAGTGGCGATCGTGGCTGATGATGACCATCGTCCCCTCGTGGCGTTTTAAGTTTTCTTCTAACCACGCGATGGCGTTTAAATCTAAGTTATTGGTGGGCTCATCTAAGAGCAAAATATCGGGCTTAGGAAAGAGCACTTGGGCTAAAAGGATTTTAAATTTATCGCTGCTAGGCAGGCTTTTCATCAAGTCATTATGCCGCTGTGCGGGGATACCCAAATCCTCTAAGATTTTCTCCACGACCACTTCACACTCATAGAGTGGGTCTTCTTGCACACAGATCATCTCTAGCTCGGCTAGGCGGGCATTAACCCCATCATCGCTTAAATCCGCTTCTGTGTAGAGCTTTTCTTTTTCTTTGAGGGCGTTGTATAAAACTTTATTACCCATTAATACCGCGTCTTTGAGGCTAAACTCTTCAAAGGCGTATTGGTCTTGGCCTAACACTCCTAATTTTAGCCCCGCATTGACGCTCACCTCCCCACTGCTCGCCTCGATCTGTCCGGCTAAAATCTTTAAAAAGGTGCTCTTGCCCGCGCCATTTGCCCCGATGAGTCCATAGCGTTTGTGTGCGTCTAGTTTTAAATTGACATTTTCAAAGAGCTTTTTAGTGGCGTAGCGCATGCTAAGCTGGGTGGCTTGTAACATCACAAAATCCTATGAGTTTTTGCTTTAAGTATAGCTATTTTTGGTGAAAATAGGCTTTTTTAAGTCCAAAGCTTAAGAAACTAAAGGCACTTAAAGCAAACAGGGCGGCGCAAAGGCCGTTAAAATCAATGCTGATGTAATGTGCCACAAGCCCACCCATCAAAGACGCAAAGGTGATCCCCACATTAAACGAGGCCTCATTGAGTGCGATTGTGCTGTTTGGCGTGTTGGGCGTGAAGGTGCGGGCTAAATGGCCGCTAAGCATCTTTAGCGGGGCAATGCACGCAAAACCAAAGAAGCCAAAGGCCATGGCATTGAAGGCCACAAAGGGTTTAGGTAAATGGTAACTAAAACTCATGGCGGCTAGGGCTAAAATCTGCATGCTGAGTAAAAAGCGCAAAGCGCTAAACGAGCCCCTTAAGTCCGTGAGCTTGCCCCCAAAGAGATTGCCTAGCATGGCAGCAATGCCGTAGTAAAGGTAAATATTGGTGATGCTCTGCACGCTAAAGCCGTGCTCTTCTAGCAAGACGCGCAAGTAAATATAGACTACAAACATAGACCCGCACGAAAAGGCCGTAACTAAGAAACTCTGCCATAGGGGGGGGAAATGAAAGGCGATTCCTAAGTTTTTAAAGCTAGCGGGCTTGCTAGAAAATTTTGGCAAGACAAACAACGCCAAAAGAGCAGCTAAAGAAGCCAAAAAAGCCACCAACAAAAAAGGGGCTAAAAGCCCAAAGTGTTTTGCCACCAAAATCCCCAAAGGCACACCTGTAACAAGCGCCACGGTGAGGCCACTAGCCATAAGACTTCATGGCCATGCTGGTTTTAGACTTGGGGGCGGCCTTAAGACACACGAGCGTGGCGATGACAAAAAACAGGCCGTGCATGAGCCCCCCGATAAAGCGGGCAATGAGCGCGCTTAAAAAGCTGTGGCTAAAGAACATCAAAGCATTGGAGATGGCAAAAATCCCTAGCGTGAAAATGAGTTGGTTGCGGTAATTGAAGCGAGAAATCAGCACGCTCACGATGGGCGCGCCAATCACCACGCCCAAAGCATAAAGCGTGGCTAAATTGCCCGCCTCGCTCACAGACACTCCATAATACGCGCCAAGCTTAGGCAAAATCCCTGAAACCAAAAACTCCGCCACGCCCAAGCAAAAGCTAGACAGAGCCAACAAAGACACAATCCGTAAATAATGCCGCACAGGATACCTTTAAAAATGGCGCATTTTAACATGCTTTTTGCGCCGGACGTGTTTTTATCTAATGATGGGAGGGTGTAGCCTTGCTATTTTTTAGTAAAACAGACTTTTTAATGCCAAATGTCAGGATCAACAAAGCGCATAGGGCAAGAAGCGCAGCACAAATGCCGTTGAAATGGACACCCAAATAATGCACACTCAGCCCACCTACAAAAGAGCCAAGGGCAATCCCTTTAAACAAAGAGACTTCATGGAGCACGATGGTGCTGCTCATCGTAGTCGGGGTAAAAAGGCGGGCTAAATGCCCGCCTAGCATTTTAATCGGTGCGATGCAGGCATATCCAAAGAAACTATAGGCGATCACACTGGCGATTAAAAACATTTTGGACAGATGGTAACTAAAACTCATCGCACCTAAGGCTAAAATTTGCATGGTGAGTAAAAAACTCAAAGCAGCAAACAAGCCTTTTAAATCCGCGAGCTTGCCTCCAAAGAGAGCACCTAGCGTAGCAGCGATGCCGTGGCATAGATAAATGTTCGCGATGTTCTCTGGGCTAAAGTGGCATCGTTCTAACAAAACCCGCAAGTAAACATGCACGACAAACACAGACCCCCACGACAAAGCTGCCACAAAAAAGCCCTGCCACACGGGCGCAGAGCCAAAGGACACGCTTAGACTTTTAAACTTAGCGGGTTCGCTGGAGAATTTAGGCATGGTGAACAAAGTTAAAAGAGCCGCCAAAAAGGCTAAACAAGCCACCAAAAGAAAGGGCATTAAAAGCCCAAAACGCCTAGACACGAGAATGCCTAAGGGCACGCCCACCATCATAGCGGTGGTGAACCCAATAGACACTAAACTTAAAGCCATGCTCTTTTTTGCCTTAGGGGCGAATTTGAAGCAAATGATTGTGGCGATGACAAGGATCACACCGTGCATGAGCCCCCCGATAAAGCGGGCGATGAGTGCGCCCAAAAAGCTGTGACTAAAAAACATGAGGACATTAGAGAGGGCAAAGAGAGAAAGGGTTAGGGCAAGTTGGTTGCGGTAGTTCAAAGAGGAGATGAGCACATTGATCGTGGGCGCGCCCACCACCACTCCTAAAGCGTGGAGAGTTACTAAGTTACCCACTTGGCTGTCTGAAACGCCGTAAAACAGACTCAAGCGGGTTAAAACCCCAGAGACGAGAAACTCCGACACAGCCAAGCAAAAACTAGAAAGAGCGAGGATAAATACGATCCGCAAATAATGCCGCACACGACACTCCTAAAGTGGTGTATTCTAGCATGCTTTTTGTCCGCGTAGGTACATGATTTGTTTGCAAGACGTGTTTTTATCTAAAGGATGGGCGGTGTAGCCTTGCTATTTTGGATAAAAACGGGCTTTTTAATGCCTAGATGGAGGATCAATAAAGCACACAGGGCAAAAAGCGCGGCACAAATGCTGTTTAAATGGACATCGAAATGATGCACCATCAGCCCACCCACCATAGAACCAAGGGAGACTCCTTTAAAAAACGCGGCTTCGTTGAGCGTGATGGTGTCGTTTTTGGTGTAGGGCGTGAATACACGGGCTAATTGGAAACAGAACGTTTTAAACGGCACGATACTAGCAAAGCTAAAGAAACCATAGACGATCACGTGAGTGGCTAAAAAAACTTTGGGCAGATTGTAGCTAAAACTCATGGTGATCAAGACGGAAATCTGAATGATGAGCAAAAAGCTTAGGGCAGCAAACGAGCCTTTTAAATTTGTGAGTTTGACCCCAAAGAAATGTCCGAGCAGACCGGCAACACCGTAGTATAGATAAATACGCGTGATGCTCGCCGGGCTAAAGTGGTGCTGCTCTAATAAAACCCGCAGGTAAACGAAAACTGCAGATATGGACGCGCACGAAAAGGCGGTGATTAAAAAACCTTGCCACACAGGTCCAAAACTAAAGACCGCACCTAGATTTTTTAAACTAGCGGGCTTACTGAAGAATCTAGGCACGACAAATAGAGCCAAAAGAGCGGCTAAAAAGTCTACACACGCGATCAAAAGAAAGGGGGTCAAAAGCCCAAAGTGCTCGGACACCCAAATAGCTAAAGGCATCCCCACGGCTAATCCGGTGAGAAACCCGCTGACCACCAAGCTTAACGCCATGTGCTTTTTGATCTTAGATGCGGCCTTAAAGCAAATGATCGTGGCGACGATATCAAATCCACCGTGCATCAGCCCTCCAATGAATCGCGCGATGAGTGCACTTAAAAGGCTGTGGCTAAAAAACATGAGGACATTAGAGAGGGCAAAGAGAGTGGAAGTCAAAACCAGCTGGTTACGGTAGTTGAAGCGCGAGAAGAGCGTGCTCACAAAAGGGATGCCCACCGCCACGCCTAAAGTGTAAACGGTGACTAAGTTACCCACTTGGTCGTTTGAAACCCCGTAATACAGACTTAGGCTGGTTAAAATCCCAGAGATGAGGAAGTACGACACGGCTATGCAAAAGTTAGAAAGAGTGAGCACAAACACAACCCGCAAATAATGCCGCACACGACACCTCTAAAATAAGTGCATTTTAACATGTTTTTTTACATGTGTTGGTGTAAGTGTAGTTTTGATGCAGGAATACCTATGTCCTCAAATAGAATCTTTAATGCCCTAAATGATTTGATGGTGTGGTCTCACTATTTTTGGTGAAAATTGGCTTTTTTAATGCCAAACTTCAGGATCAATAAAGCACACAGGGCAAAGAGCGCAGCGCAAACGCTGTTCAAATGGACATCGAAATAATGCACCATCAGCCCACCCACAAAAGAACCAAGAGAGATTCCTTTAAAAAACGCGGCTTCGTTGAGCGCAATGGTGTTGTCTTTGGTGCTGGGCGTAAACACTCGGGCTAAGTGGACACAGAGTGTTTTAAACGGCACGACATTAGCAAAGCTAAAGAAAGCAAAGGCGATCACATTGGCGCTCAAAAACACTTTGGGCAGGTGGTAACTAAAACTCATCGCACCTAAGGCTAGAATCTCCATGGTGAGCGAAAAACTCAGGGCGGAAAACGAGCCTTTTAAATTCGTGAGTTTGACCCCAAAGAAATGCCCGAGCAGGCCGGCAACACCGTAGTATAGATAAATACGCATGATGCTCGCTGGGCTAAAGTGGTGTTGTTCGAGCAAAACCCGCAAATAAATATACACGATAGATAAAGATGCACACGAAAAGGCGGTGATTAAAAAACCTTGCCACACAGGCGCAAACCCAAAGGCCACGCCTAAGTTTTTTAAATTAGCGGGCTTACTGGAAAATTGAGGCACGATAAACACCGCCAAAAAAGCCGTCAAAAAGACCACGCACGCGACCAAAAGAAAGGGCACTAAAAGCCCAAAATGCCTAGAAACCCAAATAGCCAAAGGCACACCCACGGCAAAGCCAATAAGAAACCCACTGATCGCCAAGCCTAATGCCATGCTCTTTTTTGCTTTAGGTGCGGCTTTAAAGCAAATGACCGTGATGATGACAGAAAATACACCGTGTATGAGCCCGCCGATGAAGCGGGCAAAAAGCATGCCTAAAAAGCTGTGGCTAAAAAACATGAGGATATTAGCGAAAGTGAAGAGAAAAAGAGTCAAGATCAGCTGGTTGCGGTAGTTGGAGCGCGAGAAGAGCGTGCTCACAAAGGGCACACCTAGCATCACACCCAAAGTGTAAACGGTGGCTAAATTGCCTACTTGGCTGTCTGAAACCCCGTAATATAGGCTTAGCTTGCTTAAAATCCCCGAGACAGAAAATTCCGACACAGCTATGCAAAAGTTAGCAAGAGCGAGCACAAACACAATCCGCAAATAATGCCGCACACCGCGCCTTTGAATACTAAATGGTGTATTCTAACATGCTTTTTGCGCGCGTTGGTGTATCATTTAGTTTCTGTTAGAGAAACTTGATGTCTAATGATTTGGTGTTACAAGGTCCCTATCTTTGCCAAAAACGGGCTTTTTAATGCCAAAATGCAGGATCAATAAAGCACTCAAAGGGAAAAGCGCAGCACAAACGCCATTAAAATCGATGTCAAGATAATGTATCGTCAGCCCACCCACTATGGAGGCAAGGGCGACCCCTTTAAAAAACGAGGTTTCATTGAGTGTGATGGTGTCGTTTTGGGTGTGCGGCGTGAATATACGGGCTAAGTGGCTACAGAGCGTTTTAAGCGGTGCGGTGCAGGCAAACCCAAAAAATCCAAAGGCGATCACATTAGCGGTTACAAACACTTTGGGCAGGTAGTGGCTAAAACTCATAGCGCTTAAAGACAAAACCTGCATGGTGAGCAAAAAGCTTAGAGCAGTAAACGAGCCCTTTAAGTCCGTGAGCTTGCCTCCAAAGAGAATGCCTAGTGTGGCGGCAATGCCGAAGTATAAATACATGTCCGCGATGTTCTCTGGGCTAAAGTGGTGTTTTTCTAATAAAACCCGTAGATAGATATAAACCACAAACATGGATCCGAATGAAAGGGCGGTTACTAAAAAGCCTTGCCACACGGGCGCAAAGCCAAACGCCGTGCCTAGATTTTTAAGGTTAGTGGGTTTGCTGGAGAATTTAGGCATGGTGAGTAGAGCTAAAAGAGCAATCAAAGAGGCGACACAAGCAATTAAGAGAAAGGGTGTTAAAAGCCCCAAATACTTAGCTATCAAAATACCCAACGGCACGCCTGTAATTAAGGCGATGGTGATCCCACTGAGCACTAAACCTAGTGCCATGTTCATTTTTGTCTTAGGGGCAGCTTTAAGGCAAATGATCGTGGAGATCACGAAAAATAAACCGTGCATCAGCCCGCCGACAAAGCGGGCAGCGAGCACATTTGAGAAGCTATGACTAAAAAACATGAAGACATTGGAGAGGGTAAAGGTAGAAAGGGTGAAAACCAGTTGGTTGCGGTAGTTGAAGCGTGAAAGGAGCACATTCACAATAGGCATACTCATCACCATCCCTAAAGTGTAAAGGGTAACTAGACCGCCTACTTGACTGTTTGAAACGCCGTAATATCGGCTTAGCTTGGTGAGAATCCCGGAGATGAGAAACTCTGCCACACCTAAGCAAAAGTTAGACAGAGCGAGTAAAGACACAATCCAAAGATAATGCCGCACGCGACACCCTTAAAAAAAAGATAAACAGCGCATTTTAGCATGTTTTGTGGGTGCGTTGGTGTATAATCCAAATTTTGATGAAGGAGTGTGTTTGTCTATTAAACAGAAGATCAAGGCCATTTTAAAGGGATTTGTCCCTCATCGCTGACATCAATCTTACCGCTTACTTTGTCTATTTGTCAAAAATTTTCCCTCTTTTTGTATTTATCATCACCCCCAAAAATCAGAGGTCTTTGCCAAAATCGCATCTCTTAAAAACGAAGACTACATCCAAGCTAACCGCTTGTGCGGGGGGGTAACTCTTAAGCCCGATAGACACTAACTATTAATCCCCGATACGCCTTGACACAAGGGATATTTTGAGCACGACCCTAAGGCTAGCGATTCTAAAAGCCCGCTCAACCCTTGGGCATTTATCCATGTGAGAAACGAGATCGCCACTTTAGAGGCGTGTTTATCCTCCATTTTGTCCGCCATCCAGCGAGGCGTGATTGGCTATAACGATTGTGATGACGGGAGCGCAGAATACATCTTAGAGTTTTGCCAAAAGTTCCCCACTTTTATCCCCGTGGCTTACCCTTATGAAATTGTAACCCAAGATCCCCAAGATTTCCACAATCAATTTTACCATTATTGTAACTATGTCCTCTCTTTTATCCCCAAAAATGAATGGCTGGTTAAAATTGATGCAGATCATGTCCACGATGCCAAAAAGCTTTATCGGAGTTTTTATAGCGTGTAACACAGCCAGCAGGCCGTTGTTTATTCTAGAGTCCATTTTGCAATCAAAGATCAATAGCTTTATATTGAAAAATGCCATGATTTTGGTTTCCTTGAGAATTTTCATGATCACTGGCTGTTGCAAAACAAAGATGGTAAATTTGTAGAATGGCGCTATCAAGGCGGATCGTATGAAGCGGATTCTTAAATGCATTTCATACATAGGCGATCCAGAGTTGGCTTCATGGCATTTTCCCTATGTCAAAAAATCACGGACATGGGGATTTGCAGATCATGCAGAGTGGATCACGCTAGAAGAATTTAAAACCCACCACGCTAAATTACTAGGCCATAAGATTGATTTGGACATGTTAGACGAATCGCGTATCTTAGAGATTTATAGCCAGTTTAAACACCCTTAAATAAAATTTGCTACCATGCGCGAATCACTGCATAAGGATTTTTTCTCATGGACGCGCAAGGTTCTTCTAAGATAAATAGCGATAAGAGCCGTTATTTTAATCGATCTTTCCGCCTTAAACGCTATCTGATCTACATCGCCATCACTCTTTTTGCAATCACGCTGCCCTTTATCCACATGGGCGAGGGGCAAGTGTTTTTGCTCTCTTTCGAGCATAGACAAATCCACCTCTTTGGCAAGATTTACAGCGCTCAAGAAATGTATCTTCTGCCCTTCTTGGTGATCTTCCTCTTCATTTTTATTTTCTTCATCACCTCCATGCTCGGGCGGGTTTGGTGCGGGTGGGGCTGCCCGCAAACGATTTTTAGAGTGATCTATCGAGATTTGATCGAAACAAAGATTTTAGGCTTGCACGCCAAGATCAGCAACAAACAACGCCCCATACCCAAAACTTCAAGCAACCAACTTAAAAAGGTGATAGGTTTTTTGCTGTTTGCTCCCGTGCCCATCATGGCGATGGCGGTGTTGTTGTTCTACTTTGTCCCCCCCCATGAGTTTTTTAGCCACCTAGCGCACCCTGCCGATAACGCTTTACTCATTGGCATTTGGGCTACCCTTAGTGCGGTGGTGTTCTTTGATATTGTGGTGGTGAAAGAGCGTTTTTGCATTTACCTTTGTCCCTACGCAAGGGTGCAAAGTGTGCTGTTTGACGACAACACTCTAAATCCCATTTACGACACCGCAAGGGGTGGAGCAATTTACGATGAAAACAACGCTAAAATCCCCGGCTTACCCCAAAAACGCGACAAAGCCAACGAATGCGTGAGTTGCAACCATTGCGTGTTGGTTTGCCCTACACATATCGACATCAGAAAGGGTATGCAACTTGAGTGTATCAATTGTCTTGAGTGTGTGGATGCGTGTACGATCACAATGGGTAAGCTTAATAAACCTAGTTTGATTCAATGGTCTTCAACAAACGCCACGAACACGCACAGCAAGGTGAGATTGTGGCGGGCAAAAACGATCGCCTATGTGGGCGTGTTGCTCGTGGTGGTGGGGGCATTGGTGGTGGGATCGCTTAAAAAGGCCTCCATGCTTTTAGACATCACGCACGGGGGGCAACTTTACGCCATCCATAATGATTTTGTGGATAATAGCTATATCTTTTTGTTCCAAAACACGAGCAACAGCCCCCATGCCTACACTTTTAATGTGGACGATCCAAACATCAGCATTGTGCGCCCTAAAAACACTCTAAACATTGAGCCACAGGGCAAGCTTAAAGTTGTGGTGATCTTGCGCATGCCCTTAAAGATCGCCAAAGAAGCCTACGCAAAACACGATGTTACCCACGCTAAAAAAGAGATTTTGCCTATTGTGGTGAAAGCGTATAGTGTGGATGATCCTAAAATCTCTGTCAAGCAAGAGAGTATTTTTATTGTCCCCAGCAAAAAGACGCACTAAATCAAGGTGCATAAACTTGAGGGGGTGCGCTGATTTCATGGGGTGTTAGAGTGAAGACACCAACTTCAAAAGGCTGTGCTAGATCAAGGCTCGCGCGTTCACTCGCCTAAAGAGGTGCACGAAATCCTAAGTGAAAAGCCCTTAAGGTGGAGCTAACCTAAACCCCTTGCCCCCTTAAGCGGGGCCACCCACCTAGACTTAAGTTACTTTAAGCAAACTTAAGATTTATCCTCTTTTTCGCCCTCTAGGCCGTCTTTTAACGATTCTTTGGTGTCCCAAGGTAAGTTGGTGTTTTCAAATTGTTCCTGATAGCCTAAAATCAAATTACGTTGGCTTTGGATATGGTAGTTTTGTGCCTTGATGGTCTGCTCCAAGTAGGCAATGCGCTCTTGCAATTCTAAAAGATTGGGCGCACTGCCCCCCTCAACCTCCGCGCTTTCGCCCTCTAACTCTGTGTGTTTTAAACGGGCTTTGAGCTTCTCAATACATCTTTGTTGATTCTCTATGGCGGCTTTTAAACCCGCGACTTTGGGGCTCTCACGTCTTTGTTTCTCGTTGTTTTGTTGTTTGAGTTGCCCTAGCTCGGTTTTCACCGCCTTTAATTTGGTCGTGGTGTCAAAGAGGGCTTTCTGCTGGTTAGAGATTTTCTTGTCTTTCTCTTGCAACCTCGTGGCAAACTGCTTTTCAAGTTCAAGTCTTTCTTTTTCCAAGAGAGTGTTGAAATGGGCTTCAAAGCTAGAGGCTAGAACCTCTTTAATGTCGCTTAAAGCCTTCTCTAAGATCGCTTGTAACTGCTGTGTCTCTGGCATTTCACCCCTTTTGTTTTTAGGGGTATTCTAACATTAAAAGTTATAGCGGTAGCCCACATACAAGCTGTATTGACGGCGGTAGGTGAAAGACAAACCTTTTTTGTTGAAGTAATAGTCGTTGATGGTGGGGATTTTAATCCCGAAGTCAAATTCTTGGTGTTTGCCGATGGTGGTACGCATCCCTAAATTAAAGAGAAACTGGAACATGGCTGGGTCGATGGTGTTCTCAGCTGTGGCGGGGTAGTTGATTGTAATGAGCGGTCCGCCCGTGGTGTTGCCCCAGGAGTTGCCCGCAATCGCTGCACCTAAGAAAAACCCAAAGGTTACATCCTGCCTATTGATGACATCATAAAGGGTGTCGATGCCCCCACCGTAGGTGAACATGTCTGTCAAGTTGGCAAAAGTGCCTGCTCCGGGAACTAATTCATTCGCCCCAAAGACGGCATGCCCATAGTCCATAAAGCCGTAGTAACGCAGCCCAAACCATTTCTTTTTGCCAAAGAATTGTTTATACCCCGCACTAATGCCTAAACCCTGCATCACGGCTAAGTAGCTGTAACTGCCGGCGGGCAGTCTACTGAATTGGTATCTACCGCCCGTTACGGGGTTAATGGCAGCTTGATCGGGAGAGGGGTTTCTTACGGCCTGCCCCACTTGCCCGACTTCATAACTCGCGCCCACATACCACGCATTCCTCTCAGCCTGCAACCCTGTCGCGCCAAAAGCCAAGGCACTTGATAAAAAGGCATAAAGTTTTCTATTCATTGTGATCCTCTTTTAAGTTAAATGATTTGCGCTATTCTAGCATAATTTTTTTAACATGTGTTGTTATAAAAAAATAAAGCTAGACTCTGCTCAGACTTTTGTCTAAAAGTTCTAAAGGGTGCAAGAATTGCACGGGAGCGTCGATCTGTGCTAGAGCGTTGTTTAACTGCATCCGACACGCCGAGCACTCCGCACTCACCACCTGCGCTTTGGTGTTTACAATGTCTAGGGCTTTGGGCGCGCCCGCTTTTAAACTGAGTTTGTAATGTTCGCTTTGCATGGTAACCCCCCCAAAGCCACAGCAGCGGTCGCTCTCTTGCATTTCGATGATTTGGTGGTTGATGCTTAGCAAACTTCTAGGCTCTTTGTAGATGCCCAGCACCTTTTTGGCGTGGCATGGGTCGTGGTAAGTAACACCAATGGGGCTTTGGGAGCTTTTTTCTAAGTGCTTTGCTAGGGGTGTTTGTGTAGCTAGAAAATGCGATGCCATTTGCAATTTGGCTTGAATCTTCTCAAACTTTTCAGTCCAAAGGGCGCGCTCCTGGCTGTCCTTTAGACTCTCGATCAAGTGTTGGTAGTCCTTTTTAAGCATGCTGATACAGGTTGCCTCTGGGACTAAAATCGCCTCCACCTCAGCGGCGAGCGTGGCTAGGCTTTCAATATTTTGTTTCGCCAAAAACCAAGCGGTGTCAAAATCGCCTGTGAAATACGCCGGTGCGCCGCAACAAACCTGTTTAGGGATTGTAGTGCTAAAATTGAGCTTGTCTAGCAAGGACAAGAGGCTTTTACCCACCTGCGGGTAATTGTAATTGCCTAAACAACCGATGAAAAGCCCAACCTTTCTTAAAGGCTCTTTGGGCTCTAAAGGGGCTTTAGGGGCGATGGTGCCTTGATAAGTTTGTAAAAAACTCTTAGCCACAAAAGGAAAAAATGCCCTTTTTTGCCAAGAAAAAGAGCCTTTAAAACGCCACTTTAATTTATCCCCCTCTTGTTTAAAGGCACAGGGGGCTAGGGCATAGCAGAGCCTAAAGACCATATCCATGAGTCTAGGGTGTCTTAGCAAATAAAAATAGACCCTTTTATGCCAAGTGATGCCGTGCTTATGTGCGCTTGCTAGGCGGATTTTTTCAATCATGGAGTCGATGGGCAAGTGGAAGGGGCAGACTTGCACGCAAGTGGTGCATAAAAAACAGCTTTCAAAGATTTTTTTAAGGCTTTTGTCTAGCTCTAGGCTCTCTTGTTTGACCTGTGCCATCAGGTCTAAAAAGCCCCTAGGCGATGTGCTCTCGTCCTTATGTATCCTATAAATGGTGCAACTAGGCACGCATTTAGCGCACTTCACACATCTTTGCGCCACCTCCTGCAAAGAAGCATCAATGTCAAAAGGACTAGAGTGTTTGGCTAAATCGGCGTGCGCCACTTTGCGCCCCCAAATAGGCATCAAAGACCATGGCCAAATTACGCACAAGCATTGCCCCCGTGGGGCTGGTTGTGAGTCCCTCCTCGCTGATCGCCACCAAGCCCTCTTGTTCATAGGGTTTTAGGGCATCTAACGCGTCTTTAAAATGCGTTTTAAATTCAATGTTAAAGACCCTTTCAATGCTGCGAAAATCTAGCTCCAAATTATTCATTAGGTGCATGATCACCTCTTTTCTTAGGCAATCTTCTGCGCTAAGTTTAATCCCCCGCTCTACGGGCAAATGTCCGCTGTCTAGGGCTTGCTCGTAGCGTTTCAAGTCCTTAAAATTTTGCGTGTAGTAGTCTTGCCCCTCGCCAATGCTGGTAACGCCCACCCCGATGGTTTGGGAGAATTTTTTTGTGGTGTAACCTTGAAAGTTGCGCCTAAGTTGCTTGTTTTGTAAGGCCAAATACAGCTCATTGTCCTTTTTGGCAAAGTGGTCCATGCCAATCATCTCATAGCCATGCCCTTTTAAAAACCCGATCAAAAATTGCAACAACGCTAACTTTTCTTGCGGGCTAGGCAGGGTTTTGGGGTCAATTTTCATGGTGTGCTTGACCCAGGGGACATGGGCGTAATTAAAGACCGCCAAACGATCGGGGTTGAGCTTTAGCACCTCTAATAGGGTGGTTTCAAAGCTTTTAATGGTCTGCAAGGGCAGACCGTAGATCAAGTCAAAATTAATGGAGTTGATCCCAAAATCCCGGGCGATTTGCACCTTTTGGGCCACTAAATCCACACTTTGCAAACGATTCACCGCCACTTGCACCTGTGGGTCAAAGTCTTGCACCCCAAAGCTTAAGCGGTTAAAGCCGTGCTTTTTTAACACCTGCATCTGCTCTAGGCTGAAATGTCTCGGGTCAATCTCACAGCTAAGCTCCGCCTCTTTAGAAAAATTAGGAAAAGTTGCTTGAATGCTTGTGATGATGCAATCCAACTGCTCGGCGTTGTAAAAGGTGGGTGTGCCTCCGCCAAAGTGCAGTTGCACGACCTCCCTTTTTGTGTCTAAATGGGACTTTAACAGCTCAAGCTCTTTAGCCAAATACCCAATGTAGCGTTCCTTTTTGCTTTGGCTATTTGTGTAAATCACGCTGCAAGCGCAAAAATAGCACGCACTCTTGCAAAAGGGCAAATGGAAGTACAAAGACAAAGGGACCCTTTGATCCGCCCGCTCAAACGCCTCCAACAAGTCAGCTTCTTGAAAGCTCGGGTTAAACTCCACGGCAGTGGGGTAGCTCGTGTAGCGTGGACCGGGCTTAGAGTAAGAAGCGTATTTGTGAAAGTCTAACTCTTGCACGGCTAAAAGGGCAGAGCTAAATTATCAAGGTCCAGCTCTTGGCGTTTGCTCTCTAAAAACTCGGGCAGATTAAAAAACAAATTGGGGTGTTGCTTTTTAATTTGTTTGACAAAGTCAAGCGAGCTGATTTTTGGCAAACTCCCATCCTTGCCCCGCAAACCCTCTAACTTCTTAAACACCACCGCCATCGCATCTGCAAAGTCAATGGGTGTTAAAGTTGCCATGTCGCGCTCCAACTCCACCATCACTTTATCCTCATACGCCCTTTGGATCACCCGCACAATGTGTTGCAACAGCACTTCGGGGATCACCACGAACTTTTGATCCTGCTCGTCTTTGACAAACCATGCCTCTTTCGCATTAAAGCTCCCCTCTTCCAACTCTAAAAGCACTTGCTGGGCAGAAAGTTGTTTGGCTTGGATTTTATTTTGTCCGGATTCTAGACTTCTGTAAATGTCTTGCATGCCCGTCTCAGTGGTTTTTTTACTTCTTGCTCTTGCCATACACACCTCTCTTTTTTGGGCTATTCTAGCATAAAATCACATTTGCCGATAAAAAGCCCGCACACTGGCAAGCTTAACGGGCATATTTAAAAGCGCAAAATCCGCCACCACTAGAGCCAACAAGCTCTCACAAACCACACTCCCTCGAATGGCGATACACGGGTCGTGCCTGCCCTTTAGCTCCAAAGTGATGGGCTCGTGGGCGGTGTTGATGGTGCTTTGCGCCTTAGCAATGCTTGCCGTGGGCTTAAAATACACCCACACCACCAAATCCGCCCCACTGCCTATCCCGCCCAGCACCCCCCCGGAGTGGTTACTAGCAAAGCCTGTGGGGCTTAAAGGGTCGTTGTAGGCACTGCCATTTAGATGAGCCACGCTAGGATCGCCGATAAACACCCCCTTGACCCCATTTAAGCCCATAAACACGCTGGCTAACCGCGCATCTAATTTGTCATACAAGGGCTCACCAAGCCCCAGCAAATGCGCCCCACTGGCTTGCACCAAGACCACACCCCCCACGCTATCACCCTCAGCCTTTGCCTTTAAAATTGCCTCTTGTTGTTGTGACTCTATATTTTTGTCCAGGCTAAAAATGGGGCTTGTTTTGGCGTGCTTAAAGTCTATGTTTTGCGCTTCAATCCCAGCGACACTAAAAACCCCACTAAACACTTGTATGTCTAGCTCTTTTAAAAGCATTTTGGCAATCGCCCCTGCCGCAACCCGTGCCACGCTCTCTCTGGCCGAAGTGCGCCCTCCACCCCTAAAGTCGCGTACGCCATACTTTGCTAAAGTCGTAAAATCTGCATGCCCGGGCCTAAAGGCTTCTTTAATGTTGCTGTAATCCTTGCTTTTGACATTGCGGTTATAAACAAGTAAGCCGATGGGTGCGCCCGTGCTAACCCCCTCAAAGACCCCGCTTGCCACCTCCACAATGTCCTCTTCTTTTCTAGGCGTGGTGTAGGCGTTTGTGCTCTTGCGCCGATTCACCTCAGCTTGCAAAAACTCTAAATCAATTTTGAGTCCTGCGGGCACGCCCTCTAAAACGCCCCCAATCAGTACTCCGTGCGACTCGCCAAAGGTGCTTAAGCGCAAGCACCGCCCAAGCGTGTTCACTTAATGCCCCCCGTAAGCTGTGTGAGTGCCTCTTTAGCGCAGAGTTGTTGCGCCTCTTTCTTGCTCTTAGCCGTACAGGTGGCGTACAACTTGTCTAAAATGAAAATTTGCATCTCAAATTGTTTGGCGTGATCGGGTCCGCTCTCGCTCTTTAAGGTGTAGGTGGGGATGGTTTTAAAACGTTCTTGGGTGAGCTCTTGCAGGGCACTTTTATAATCTGTGAAAAGGGCTTGCAAGGATAAATCCGGGTAGGCTAAATCCAATAAATCCTGCATTAAGGCCTTCACCACTTCTAACCCACTTTCTAAATAAACCACCCCCATTAAAGCCTCAAAGGCACTTGAGAGGATGGAGGGCTTGCGCTGCCCATGGTTGTGCGCTTCAGCGGACGAAACGACAATGTGTTTTTGCAAGTCTAAGAGCAGAGCCAATTGATAAAACGCCTTTTCATTGACTAAAGATGCGCGTATTTTAGACAAGTCCCCCTCTTGCAGGTCTTTAAAGCGCTCGAAAAGGATCTCAGCCACCGCTAAATCCAAGACGGCATCGCCTAAAAACTCTAGCCTTTCGTTATTTGTGGGCGATTGCGTACTTCTGTGGGTCAGGGCTTGTTGCAACAAGCCCTCGTCCTTGAAGTGGTAGTTGAGGTTTGCAAACTTCAGCACGTTTGAGCCTTTTGTTTGTAGCTTAGGGCTTCTTCTTTGGCGAGTTTATCGCAACGCTCGTTTTCGGCGTGTCCGTCATGTCCCTTGATCCAATGCGTGGTGATGGTGTGTGCGCCTTTAAACTTTAAAAACTCTTGCCACAGGTCTACATTTTTCACTTTGACAAACTTTTTTGCTATCCATGTTTTCAGCCACTCGCTAATGCCCCGACAGACATAGATGGAATCGCTGTAAAGGTGTATGTTGCATGGCTCTTTTAGGACTTTGAGCGCTTCTATGACAGCGGTGAGCTCCATGCGGTTGTTCGTGGTGTAAAGCTCCCCACCTTTAATGATTTTCTCCACGCCCTTGTAGCGCAGAATGGAGCAATACCCCCCATAGCCCGGATTGCCTAAAGCCGACCCATCGCAAAAAATCTCAATGCTTTTCATGAAGCCTCCTAGTTTAAATTGCTCGCCTTGTGGTCGCTGGTGTGCTTATCTAGACTTAAAACCACCTCTTTGGGCCCGATTTTAGCGCACACCAAACAGCGGTAGCTCTCAAAGGGCGACACACTCTTACACGCCATGCACTGGTAGCTGAAGTTTAAATCCAAGTGGTAATCGGCGTGCAAGGTGCGAAACACCTCTAGCTCCAAGGTTTCACACCGCCCCCTAGTGTAGCCCTTTGCAATGAACGTCTCCAACACACTGGGGTGCAACTCGGTTAAATAAGGGGCAATTTCGTCCTCTTCAATGTCCCAAAGCAAATCCACCAACGCCTTGCCCTCTGTCGTCTCAGCGATTTCTTGCAAAAAAAGGGCTTTGTGGTGAGTCTTTAAATGCTTTAAGGCACTTTTATAAAGCTTGCTCTGCTCCTTGCCTAGCTTTAAAATCGCCCTGCTTTGATCTTTGAGCCCCAAATCTTCTTGCATGAGGATTTGCATTTGTAGGTAGTGGTAATTGTCTAACAAGCCGCTTTCGCCCAAAGCGTCCAAACACTCCAAAGTTTCTAGGGCTTTTTGCGGTTCACACATGGTTTCGTAGACTTGCACCATTGAGTGCAAGGCGTGGGTGTTGCGTGGGTCGATACGCAACACCTCGGTTAAAATGTCCCTGGCCTTTTGCACATAGCCTAGGTCAATGTACGCCTTTGCTAAGCTCTCAAGCAAAGCGATGCGCTCATTTTGGTATTTAGGCAACAGGGCTAGGTAAATTTTAATTGCCTGCTCGCTGCTGCCATGTTTGGCGTAGTGTTTGGCAAGAAAGAGCCAAGTTTTAAAGCCCAGCACCTCCAGAGGGTTTTCCTGCTCTTTTTGCAAGAGTTGTTGTACCTCAAAGGCAAGTTCGACTTGGGCGTAAGAGTGCGACAGCGCATTTAGGGCTCTTAAATTGCGCCTGTGGGCGAGGGTGGAGCGCAAATGGTCGATTAAAATCACCCCGCCGATGATGAACGCCAAAATGGCGACACTGAAGAGCGAATCCTTGTAGATAAAGGCTAATTGCTCCACAGCCCATAAGCCCTAGCGCAAAAATTTAATCTTGGCTTTGACGCGTAATTTTTCATAATATTCGGCAAGGATTTTGTCCTGTTGCTCCTCAATCAACTTATTGGCAATAAAACCACGAGCTTGGCTGAAAGACACCTCCTCTTTGCCGAGTTTTTGCTGGATGTAAAAGGACACATAATTGCCCCCGCCCGCATTGAGAATGGGCGTGAAGGTGTGTTCTTTGGTGGATAAGAACATTTGGGCGATTTGGGGGTTTAAGGATTTTAAGTTGATCTTTTCCTCACTCTTAGACACTCCGGGGATTTCAATGTTCCTATTCTCTAGGGCTTGCGTCAAGACTTTGGTGTCTTTGGCGGTGTAGCGGGTGGTCATAATCTCGCTAGGCACGCTAAATTCCTCTCTGTGGGCGTTGTAGTACTCACGCATTTTGGTTTCGCTATTCGTGTTGACATTAAACAGCAAGATGTTGCGCAAAAGCTCTCTAGTTTCTAGCTGTTTTTTAAGCTGTTTTCTATAATGTATGGGGTCGATCCCCTCATTGGCTAGAGTGCGCATAAAATCATTCACACCCATGCCATTGTGCTTGGCGATCTCTTCAATTTGGGCATCGATTTTATCGTCCTCAATGTCGATCTTCAAGCGTTTGATCTCTTGGGCTTGGATGCGCTGGATAATGAGGGAGTTGATCGCCTGTTGCCGATTCATGTGGTTTTCTTTTTCTAGCGTTTCAATTTGATAAAGCGTGATCGGGTCGTTGTTTACCGTTACGGCGATCCCACCCACAATGCCGTCTTTGCGCTCTTCGACCAAATCCTCAGGAGGGATTTTTTTAAAGGGCTGGACGGATTTGGATGTTTCTGGTTGTTTTTGCTCTTCGAGGGTTTTGGGGGCAGCTTGTGTGGCTTGACCGGGTTTTTTAAGAGCTTTTTTAATCTGTTCATCTAGGCTTTTGGCGTTGTGTTTAGCACCGCCAACCCCCCTGCCCGTTACTGACTCCACATTAGAGCCAGAGTCGGCATGTGCGTTTAAAAAGACAAGACATAGACAAATAAAAACCCGTTTTAAAAATTCAAGACTGCTATTCACGTGCACAGAGGTCAAATTTTTCTCTTTGTTTTTTTATGATAGGGCAAGTATAGTGCAGTGGGGCTAAGAGCAAGATTAAGTTTTGGGCGTAAAATTACACAAGGGCGTTATAATACCCCGTTTGAATTTAAGTTTAAAAGGAAAGACAGACATGCCCGCTAGTGTTTTTGAAAAACTCACCAACCATTTAAAAGAGAGTTTAGATCAAGCCCTCTCTTTAGCCCTGCACGCTAAAAATCCCGAGATTGAGCCGATCCATTTGTTTTGGGCACTGCTGGCCAACACCCACTCGCTCTTAAGCCAAGCCCTCTTAAAAATGGGTGTGGAGAAGTCCCCCCTAGAGCTAGAGGCCCGCAGTTTAGTCGACAAATTGCCCAAAAGTTCGAGCGTGAGTGCCCAGGGTTTAGGCGTGAGCAAGGCTCTGTTAGACGCACTACACGCAGGCCTAGGGCTTGCCGTGCAAAGGGGGGATAGTTATGTGGCGATCGACACTTTTATAGAGGCCAACCAAGAGCTGTTTAAAAACCACTTTGGCAAATTTGTCGATGTGCGTGAGCTCGTTAAGACCTTTGAGAGTTTGCGTAAGGGGGCAAAGATCGAGCAGCCAGGCGATGATGCCACCCTAGAAGCCCTTGAAACCTATGGGATTGATTTGACCGCTAAAGCCACTGACAATGCTCTAGACCCTGTGATTGGGCGTGATGAAGAGATTTTGCGCATGATGCAGATTTTAATTAGAAAGAGCAAGAACAACCCCATTTTGCTCGGCGAGCCGGGGGTGGGTAAAACCGCGGTGGTGGAGGGGCTAGCGCAAAGAATCGCTAAAAAGGAAGTCCCCCTATCCTTGCAACACAAACGGGTGGTGGTCTTAGACATGGGGATGCTCATTGCGGGGGCGAAGTATCGGGGGGAGTTTGAAGAACGTTTAAAAAAGGTGGTCGAAGAGGTCAAAAAAGCGGGTAATGTGATTTTATTCATCGATGAAATCCACACTTTAGTGGGGGCGGGCGCAAGCGAGGGGAGCATGGACGCGGCCAACATTTTAAAGCCCGCTTTGGCGCGGGGTGAGTTACACACCATCGGGGCGACCACGCTCAAAGAGTATAGAAAATATTTTGAAAAGGACAGCGCGCTTACAAGGCGCTTCCAGCCCATCCCCTTAAATGAGCCCAGCATCAACGAAACCTTACAAATTCTAAGGGGGCTTAAAGAAACTTTGGAGGCACACCACAATGTCAGCATCACCGACAGTGCTCTCGTGGCGAGCGCCAAACTCTCTAGCCGCTATATCCCCGATCGCTTTTTGCCCGACAAGGCGATCGACTTGATCGACGAGGCGGCGGCGGCACTGAAAATGCAAATCGAATCCGAGCCCTACGCCCTAGCCCACACGAAGAGATTAATCCAACAATTAAAGGTGGAAAAGCAAGCCCTTTTAATGGAGGAGAGCAGCGCAAATGCTGAGAGGCTTAAAGTGGTGGAAAAGGAATTGCAAAACGCCCTAGAGGAAAGACAACGCCTAGAGGTGCAATTTGGCAATGAACAAAAAGTCTTTAAGGACATTGCCGCGAGCAAGAACAGCATTGAGGGCTTAAAACGCGAGTCGCTCTTAGCCAAGCAGCAGGCGAACTTTAGGAAAGCCGCCGAGATCGACTACGACAAAATCCCCACCCTAGAAAAGGAAGTGGCGGCTTTGGAGCAAAAGCTCGCCCAAATGCAAGCCAATGGCAGCCTGTTGGAGTCGGCGGTTACCAAAGAAGGCATTGCGCGGGTGGTGAGCCAATGGACGCAAATCCCTGTGTCCAAAATGTTACAAGAGGAAAAGGAAAAGATTTTACACATCGAACAAGAATTGTCTAAAAGCGTGGTGGGGCAAGCAAATGCGATTAAAGCCATTGCAAGGGCGATCAAGCGCAACAAAGCGGGGCTTAGCGACCCTAACAAGCCCATCGGCAGCTTTTTATTCTTAGGGCCTACGGGGGTAGGCAAGACCGAGAGTGCCAAGACTCTAGCTAAGTTTTTGTTCGACAGCCAAAAAAATTTAATCCGTTTGGATATGAGCGAATACATGGAAAAACACGCGGCCAGCCGTTTAGTGGGCGCGCCCCCCGGGTATGTGGGCTATGAAGAGGGCGGGCAACTCACCGAAGCGGTGCGCCGCAGTCCTTATAGCGTGTTGCTCTTTGACGAGATTGAAAAAGCGCACCCAGAAGTGTTTAACATGCTCTTGCAAGTGCTCGATGAGGGGCGACTGACCGACAATAAGGGCGTGGTGGTGGATTTTAAAAACACCATCATTATCCTCACGAGCAACATTGCCAGCGATAAAATTTTAGAGCAACAGAGCGCGCACACCAAAAAGAAAGAGCAACAAGAGGCACTCAGGGCGAATGGCGTGGAGAGTGAGGGCATTTTAGAGCTGGGCGAGGCTTACGACCTGCAACAGGTGGTGCAAGAGGCGCTAAGAGTGTATTTTAAGCCCGAGTTTTTAAACCGCTTGGATGACATTGTGATCTTCAACCCCCTAGAAATGGCAAGTATCGTACAGATTGTAGATTTGCTCTTTGCCCAAATTGCCGATCGGCTCAAGGAAAAAGAGATTCATATTAGCCTAAGTGCTCAGGCAAGAGAGCACATTGCCCAAAGCGGGTTTGACCCCATTTATGGGGCGCGTCCGCTCAAAAGGGCGTTGTATGAGGAAGTGGAAGACAAGTTAGCGGCGTTTCTTTTAGAAACGGACACCCTGCATTTGGCAGGTAAAAGCCTTGAGTTTGTTGTGAAAAACGGCACAATTGTGGTTGAGGAACGTTAATGCGTTCGTTTTCTTTAGGCAAGCAAGTTGTTGCATTGTGGTTGCTAATGATTGTACTTATAATTGTAACCTTGCTGTTATTTGCTAGGAGCAATCACGAATCGGTCGAGCGAGTCAACATTTTGGTGAGCAGGGATTTGAAAGACTTTTTGGGTGAAAAGATTAAACTTGCCACGAATGTGACGGCGTATAATCTAGCCAGAGCCATTGAGGGTGCTAAAGACGATGCGACTAGACGCGCCATCGTCGCCCACATGTTAGGCAACTTCCGTTACGAACAAGACCATTCTGGTTATTTCTTTGTTTACCAAAAATACACCCCCTTTTATAGCCCCAACAACAAGGGAGGCTCGGGAGATTCCGATGAATATCTCAAGGATAAAAATGGGGTTTATTATATGCAAGAATTATACAAGGTACTAGATGAACGGTGGGGGTTTTGTGAGTTACATTTATCCAAAGCCCTTGCCCGGTGGAGGCACAAAAGACATGCTTAAAATCTCTTATGCGCAAAAAATCGATGGGGCTAAGGATTTGTGGATCAGCACGGGGCTGTATATAGACAATGTAACCGAACACACCAAAACCATTCGCCACAAGATCGAATCAGACATCAGGCACTCTTTCTATATCTATACTTTGATCGTGGGCTTGTTCATGTTCTTGGTTGTTGTGCCCCTTTATTACCTCTTTTACCGCAAGATCACGGGCAATATTGAGGCCTTAAATGGTGGATTGCAAGACTTCTTTACCTTTGTCAACTACGAGAGTCGAGAGGTGCCTAGGGTGATCGTGGTTAACTCTAAAGATGAGTTAGGGAAAATGACGCATGCTTTAAACACAAATGTTAAAAAGGTGTGCGACCATTTACAAGTGGATCAAAATTTTTCTCAAAACGCCTTAGAAATTTTAAACAATGTCCGTACGGGAGATTTCACACAAAACATCCAAACCGCCGCCTCAAACCCCCAGCTGCAGCATTTAGGAGGCAATCTCAATGCTTTCTTTAGCTTTTTAGACGACATCTTCCGCCAAATTTGCCAAACCATCCAAACCTACTCTAAAAATGACTTCACCAAGGGCATGGACACCACAAGCTTACAGGGGAGTTTCTTGCAGCTGGTGTGCGACATCAACACCTTGCAACAAAGCATCGTTACATCTTTAAAACACTCTTTGGGCTTTGCCCACGCCTTGAATACAGAAACACAGAGCCTCAACGAAACTGCCCACAAATTACAAGATGCCTCCAAACAACAAGCCCACTCTTTAGAGCAAGCCACACACACTTTAGAGCAGATCAGATATTCTATGCAGAGCATGAGCAGCAAGAGCCAAGAGGTGATCGAACAATCCAATGGGATTAAAAACATGGTGCTCATCATCAATGAAATCGCCGATCAAATTGGGCTTTTAGCCCTAAACGCCGCCATTGAGGCGGCTAGAGCCGGGGAGCACGGACGGGGGTTTGCCGTGGTGGCGGATGAAGTGAGAAAACTGGCTGAGCGCACCCAAAAGTCTTTGAGTGAGATTGAGGCGAACACACAATCGCTCACACAGGCGATCAACGAGTCGGCCAGTGCGGTTGAAGAGCAGGCCCAAAGCATCGCCCAAATCAATGAGGCGATGGAAAGTTTGGAAAAACCATGACACATAACATCCAAATCGCAACAACTTCCTTAGAAATCAGCGAAAATGTCCAAAGCATTGCACAAAATATTTTAAACGAGGCGAACAGTAAAAAATTTTGAGAGGTGTCCATGCGTTCATTTTCCTTAGGTAGACAAATTGTCGCGTTGTGGTTGTTGACGATTGCATTGATGGTCGTAACCTTGCTTCTATTTGCCAAAAGCAATCACGAATCGGTCGAGCGAGTTAACACTCTAGTGGGCAAGGATTTAAAACAATTGCTGGGTGAAAAGCTCCAACTAAGCATCGACTCGTTGGCCTATAGCCTCTCTAGTGCTCTTAAAAACGCCCACACCGACACAGAAAAACAGCAAGCCATCACAGACACGCTTAAGGGGTTGCGCTTTGAAAAAGATCGCTCGGGTTATTACTTCGTGTTTAAGAAATATGTTCTTATGTATACAGGCAATAAGGCGTACAAGATCGGCGTGGACGATGAAAATTTGCAAGATGTCAATGGGGTGCGCTACTTCAAAGAGCTGTATTTGCAGGCCATGAAAGGCGGCGGATTTGTGCAATACGTTTCGCCTAAACCTCTCCCTGGTGGGGGCAATAGGGACACGCCCAAAATCTCTTACGCCCAAAGGATCGAGGGGACAAATGATTGGTGGATCGGGGCTGGGTTGTATATGGACAATGTTACGAGGCGCACTTTTAAAATTGCCGATGAAATCGAATCAGGCATCAAGCACTCTTTTCACATTTACGCTTTGATCATATCCTTGTTCATGTTCTTGGTCGTTGTGCCTTCTTATTACCTTTTTTACAGCAGAATCACCCGCAATATCAACATCCTAAACAAAGGCCTCAACGATTTCTTTGCTTTTGTGAACTACAAAAATAAAAATGTCCCGCAAGTGGTGGCGCTGCACGCAAGAGATGAGTTAGGGCAAATGGCACATGCTTTAAAAAATAATGTGGACGAGGCGGTGGTGCACTTTCAGGCCGATCAAGTCTTTTCTAAGGACGCGCTTAAAATCTTAGAGAGCATGCAAACGGGGGATTTTAAACAGAGCATCCAAGCCAACGCGGCTAATCCAGAATTGCAGAATTTAGGCACACACCTCAACAACTTCATGCAATTCGTGGATAAAATCTTCCAACAAATCAGCATGGCGATTCAAACCTATTCTAAAAACGACTTCCAAGCAGGGGTTACTACAACGGGGCTACAAGGCGGGTTTTTGCAGCTGGCTAAAGACATCAACACCTTGCAACAAAGCATCGTTACATCTTTAAAGCACTCTTTGGAGATTGCCCATGCCCTAGACAAAGAGACAAACACCCTTAATGACACCACGCACCGTCTCCAAGAAGCGTCCAAACAACAAATGGAATCGATCGAGCAAACCGCCAGCGCACTAGAACAAATCAACGATTCGATGCAGAGCGTGAACACCAAGAGCCACGAGGTTACCGAGCAATCCGAAAGTATCCAAAAAATTGTCACCATCATCAATGAAATCGCCGATCAAATTGGGCTTTTAGCTCTAAACGCCGCTGTTGAGGCGGCCCGGGCGGGCGAGCACGGGCGGGGGTTTGCCGTGGTGGCTGATGAAGTGAGAAAACTGGCTGAGCGCACCCAAAAGTCTTTGAGTGAGATTGAGAGCAGCACACAGGCTTTGAGCCAAGCCATCAGCGAGTCGGCCAGCGCGATTGAAGATCAGACAAAGGGCATCACCAAAATCAGTCAAGCCATGGAAACTTTAGAGCAAACGATGGCGCATAACGCCGAGATCGCCACAACCTCTTTAAACATCAGTAAAAATGTCAAAGGCATCGCCCAAAACATCCTGAACGAAGCAAACAGTAAAAAGTTTTAAGCGTAATCTAGCAGATCTTGTGTGGTGCGCACATAAGCGGGCAAACAGCGCAAACACACTTCAAACACCCTTAAAGAGCCGAGTGCATCGGCGGCGGCGCGATGGGCTGTGGGGATGTTGATCCCCAAGAAGGTGTTTAAAAAGCCTAGCCCGTGTTTGGGGCTTAAAATGCTTTTGCGGCTCAGGCTCAAGGTGCAGAGTTTGGGATTTAATAGCCCCGCGCCCAAGTGGTGGGCGCAACACTCGCTCAAATAGGGGAAGTCAAAGTCGGCATTGTGCGCCACAAACACACTATCACCCAAAAATTCTCTAAATTTTTTAAGGACTTGTTTAAAGGGGGGGGCGTGGCGCAAGTGCCTTTCGCTAAGCCCTGTGAGCTCGACAATTTTAGGAGGGACATGCTCGCAGTAAATCAGGCTAGAAAAGCTTTTAACCACCGCGCCAGAGGCAAAGGGGTCAAGAGCGGGTTTGTAAAGCAGGGCGGCGATTTCTATGATTTGGGAGGTCTTGGGGTCGGGCCCGTTTGTTTCAATGTCGATGAAGCAGTAGAGGGATTGCTGGTAGGGGATTTTAGTGCTTAACTCTAATTGTGTGGTGTAGGCGATGGGGAAGCCACAAGCCTTGAGGTATTCGTAAGAGAGTAAGGGGTCTTCACAAAAGGGCAAATTCAAATCTTCTAGGGGGAGGGGGGCTTGTCTTAGGGCTTGATACAGGTCTTCGGGGCTCATACCTTTTTCAATTCTTGCAAAGCTAGGATGGGGTTTTTGTGGCCAAACAAAAAACTCCCCACCACCAATAAATTCGCCCCCACAGAGGCAAGTAAGGGTGCGTTGTCGGCGTTGATCCCCCCATCCACTTCAATTTTGCCGCTGTAAGTGGGGAATTTTTGTTTAAAATGGGCGATTTTATCCAGCACCAGGGGCAGGAACTTTTGCCCCCCAAATCCCGGATTCACGCTCATAAACAGCACTAAATCCACATCGGCAATGATGTACTCTAGCCCACTTAGGGGCGTAGCGGGGTTTAGGCTCACCCCAGCTTTAAAGCCCAAATTTTTAATGTGGTGGACGAGCTTATGCAGGTGGGGGGTGCTTTCTAGGTGGATGGTCATGTAGGCGGGGTTTAGGTCTTTAAACAATTCAATGGCAAAGAAGGGGTTGTCTGCCATAAAGTGTATGTCTAGAGGGGTGTTTGTGTGCTGGCTTAAGTTTTGCAACACACAGGGGCCAAAGGTGAGGTTAGGCACAAAATGCCCGTCCATGACATCTATGTGTAAAAAGTCCACGCCCGCCACTTGTGCGAGGCTATGCTTTAAATCCATGAAATCTGCGCTTAAAATGCTCGCTGCTATTTGCATAAAACCCTTCCGCCCCCAACAAATTTGGAGCAAACGCTAAGGCATTTGTTGCACCCCAACGGGGGGTATTCTAGTCGTTTCGGGCTTATTTGTCAAACATTTTGGGGCTTTGGGAGGTGGTGGATTCTGTAGGACTTGAACCTACGACCAATCGGTTATGAGCCGAATGCTCTAACCAGCTGAGCTAAGAATCCCCCTTTGCGGTAAGAAGGGGGATTATAACCAAATCCAAACTTAAATGCAAGTAAGTTTTCAAACACCGCAAAAAGGATGATGAAGGTGATGAAGCTGCTCCCCCCATAGCTAAAAAGGGGTAGGGGCAAGCCCACCACAGGCGCAAGCCCTAGGGTCATGGCGACATTCACACTCGTGTAGACAAAGAGCAAGATCGCAATGCCCCCCGTGATGGTCTGTAAAAAGCGATCGTGCGGATCACTATTGAAGTAAGAGAGAAAATGCAAGATAAAACCCATATAAAACGCCAAGAGAAAAAACGCCCCCAAAAATCCAAAGCGCTCCACAAAGTAAGCAAAGATAAAATCACTTGTAGCAATGGGGAGGAATTTTAACTTCGCTTGCGTGGACTCTTCTTTGGATTTTCCTAAAAGCCCGCCCGAGCCGATGGCGATGATGGATTGGCGGACATGGTAGTTGGGCTTTTCGGCGATGAAATCGTGCAGGCGTTTTTTTTGGTAATCGTGTAAAGAGCTGTAAATGAGTGGAGAAGCCACAGCAAAGACGAGCCCAATGGTGATCCAAATCTTAGGGTGCACGCCAACTAAGAACAACACCCCAAAGCCCATGATGAGCACCACGAGAGCCGTGCCTAAATCGGGTTGTTTTAAAATGAGTGCCGCAGGGATGGTGATGTATAAAGCAAGCTTGCCAAAGATCTTCCAGCCATAGCCCCCGGGGGGGATGGGGTGCGTGCTGATTAAATGAGCTAGGAGCAACAAAATGGCGATTTTGACCGGTTCACTAGGTTGCAAGGATAGAGAAGTCCCCGGGATGGTGAGCCAACGCTTAGCCCCCAGCTTGACAGAGCCAAAGAAAATCACCAACACCAACAAAAACACACAAAACCAATAGAAAAAGTGAAAAATGCGATCCAGCTGCCGAAAGGGAATGAAAAAAATCATCCAAAAGACCACAAACCCCACGCTGAAATAGAGGATTTGCTTGAAGCTTAGAGCGGTGTTGGCTTCGTAGATGAGAAAGAAGGACAGCCCCATTAGAGGAACAACAAAAAAAAGCAACAAGAAATCAAAGTGTGTTAAAATCTTTCTGTTAACCATAGGCTCGCTTCTTTGTATTTGGTTATTTTAGCATAAACTTAAAGGGTTAGAGATGGATTTCTTAAACCATGCTTTGTTTTTATTGCTCGGGGGTGTAACGGGGATCATGGCGGGGTTTTTTGGCATAGGGGGGGGGGATGGTGATTGTGCCCGCCATGCTTTTGTCGGGGTATGGCTACGACAGCGCGGTCGGCATTTCTATTTTACAAATGGCGTGCTCGTCTGTGGTGGGGAGTGTGGCGAACTTCAAAAAGGGGTTGTTGGACCTGCATGTGGGCTTTTGGGTGGGGCTTGGTGGGCTGGTGGGGGCGGGCTTTAGCGGCGCGATTTTAACCCACATCCCGCATAAAATCTTGCTCGGGCTGTTTATTTTAATGACCTTTTACTCCCTTTTGCGCTTTTTTCTCAAGTCTAAAAAATCCAAAGATACGGACAAACAAGCCAAGGGGTTTGTCCTCAATCTAAAAAGCAAGTGCATTTTAGTGGCGATTGGAGCATTGACGGGCATTTTTGCCATTTCTCTTGGCATCGGCGGGGGTGTGTTAATGGTGTCTCTTTTGTCTTATTATTTGGGTCTAAGCCCCAAACAAAGCGTGCCTTTGAGTCTGTTTTTTGTGGTGTTTTCCTCCATTAGCGGGGTGGCTTCGCTTTACCAAAGCCACATTTTGCAGTGGCAATACTTACAATGGGGGCTATTGGTGGGGATGGGCAGTGTGCTAGGTGTGCTTCTTGGTGTGAAGTTAGTCATCAAAGTGAGCGCACAATTACACCGCTATTTGCTCATCAGTGCCTACACCTTGTCCTTAGTCGTTTCGATCTATAAGTGGTTTTAGCTTAAAGCTGTGGCGGTGCTCTTTGGTGTAGCCGTACTTTTTTAAGGCCAAGATATGCCCCTTTGTGCCATAACCGCAGTTCTTGGCAAAACCATACTCGGGGTAGAGTTTATCTAGCTCTAGCATCTCTAAATCTTTTTGCGCTTTGGCTAAGATCGATGCCATGGCGATTTGGGGGATTTTATCATCGCCCTTGATCACCGCCTGAAAACTCTTTAAATGGGGGAAGTGCAATTTAAAAAGCGTGTTGCCATCCACACAAACGCTTAAGACTTGCGGCAAGCTTAAGACAATCTCTTGAATAGCCTCTTGCATGCATAAGCTCAAGCCCTTTGCGTCTATCTCTTGGGCGCTCTTGCCTACCACCACGTTTTGTATGTCCTTGTGGGCTTGGATTCTTTGCGCCCACTCAAAGCGTTTATTGCGGCTTAATTTCTTACTTTCTTTCAAGCCTTGTTTGCTAAATTCTTGGGCTAAAAGCTCCGGGCAGGCGACGCCTGCCGCAAACAACGCCCCACACCAGCACCCCCGCCCCGCTTCGTCAATGCCTAGCAACATAGCAAAACCCTTTTTAAACATGCTATCATAGCACTTTATGACAAGTAAGGATAGCCATGCAAAAACCTTTTAGAAAGATTTCGGACTATGCGATTGTGGGCGGGCTTAGTGCGCTTGTGGTGGTTACGCTGGTCGGGTGCAAAGGGGGGGACAACAACCAAGAGCAAAAACCCCAAAGCAACACCTCCACGCCCATTAAAAAAGGGGCGTTTGTGATTTTGCAAGAACAGGCAGACAAAAGCTACAAGGTCGCTGAAGAATACCCCAGCGATAAAACCCGTGTGGTGGTGCGCGACTTGCAGGGCAAGGAGCGGATGCTAAGCGATGAGGAGATTCAAAAACTCATCAAAGATGAAGAAGTTAAAATCGATAAAGGCACAAGCCAGCTCACCAAGCCCGCTGCTGAAGGTGGGGGTTCTGGGCTTGGCATCGGGGCGGCGATCTTAGGCAGCGCGGCCGGGGCGATCTTAGGCAGTTACATCGGCAACAAGCTCTTTAACAACCCCAACTACCACCAAAACGCCCAAAGAAACTACACTTCTCCGCAGGCCTACCAAAGAAGCCAAAACAGCTTTAGATCACCCCCCGCTAGCCCCACAAGGAGCGGGTTTTTTAGCCCCCAAAACCAAAGTGCGCCCGCCACCACAAGTCCTAGTTCTAGCCAAACTAGACCCCTAGCCACACACAGCACCCCCAACCCCTGCCAGCACGACCACACACGGGCAAAGCGGGTTTTTTGGCTCTCATCGTGGCTCTAACATCTCTTAAAGGACACCCATGCAAGTGAAAACTTTAAACCCCCTAAGCAAACAGGCCCTAGAAGAAATTGGGCTAGAGTGGCACACAGATCCGGACAACACGGATTACATCAGCACGGATTTAATCACCATCAACCAAGCGCAGGCGGACGCTTATTACGCGGCGTGCAACGAGCTTTACGACATGTGCGTTCAGACAGCGCAAATGGTGATCGAGCAAGAACGCTTTTTTGAGCTAGACATCCCCAATAGCATTGTGCCTATGATTAAGCAAAGCTGGGAAAACGATATCCACTGGCACATTTACGGCCGTTTTGATTTAGCGGGGGGGTTAGAGGGACAGCCCATTAAACTCTTAGAGTTCAATGCCGACACCCCGACCATGCTCTATGAAAGTGCCTTAGTGCAGTGGGCGTTACTCAAACACAATGGCTACAACGCCGAGTTGCAATTTAACAATATCTTTGAGGCTTTGGGGGAGAATTTTAAACGCTTGGTAACCTTGCAAGAGGACACGAGCGCGTTCGCCCAAGAATACGAAGGCTGGAAAATTTTATTCTCTTGCGTGCAGGGCAGCAGTGAAGAGGAGCGCACCACGCGGTTTTTACAAGAGTGTGCCAAAAGTGCCGGTTTTCACACACATTTTGCCTACATTGATAAAGTGGAGTTCAACGCCGAAACCGGGGTGTTTTATGAGGGCGTGAATTATGAGTTCCTTTTTAAATTAATCCCTTGGGAGAACATTGCCATTGATGAGCCCGAGCTAGCCATGCTCATGCAAGGCATGATGGAAAATCAAAACACCATTTTTTTAAATCCCGCCTACACCTTGATTTTCCAAAGCAAGCGGTTTTTAAAGTTACTTTGGGAGTGCTACCCCAACCACCCCCTGCTTTTGGAAACAAGCTACGAGCCTTTGCGCAACAAAAAACAAGTGCGTAAAGTTGCCTTTGGCAGAGAGGGGCAAACACGCAAATTTTGAACCCTGATTTGAGCGTGGTTTACGAAACCAAGGGGATTTATGGCAACCACAAGCCCATTTATCAAGAGTTCGCCCCACTCAATCAAGTCGGGGAGTTCTACTACCAACCCAATGTCTTTTACGCCTACGAGGCTTGTGGACTGGGCTTTAGAAAGGGTGGTTTGGTGATGGACAATTATTCTAAATTTGTAAGCCACATCATCCAGTGATGCGTCTTCGAACGATCTATAGATTCCACGCTTACACGAGCGTGTTTTTCCTGCCTTTGGCGTTGTTGTTTGCCTTAAGTGGCGTGGCGTTTTTGTTTGGGATTAACCCCAATAGCGGGGCCAAAATTCAAAAATGGCATGTCGACAACCCTATGAAAGATGATTTAGAATTTTTACTAGATTTTTTAAAAACACAGAAAATCCCTGTGCCTAGCCACTTAAATCCTAGAAGACATAAGGGGGATTTAATCGTAGGCACGCCTGTCTATGAAATTGAGTTTGACCCAAAACACGGTGTGGTGAGTGCCGTCCACCGCTCTTTTTTAGGCGTGCTGATGCAGATACATAAGGGCAGGGCGGGGGTGGCTTTGCAGACTATGGGAGTGGCCTTTGGGGTGTTTTTGTGTTTCTTTTACATCAGCGGGCTTTTGATGGGCTTTAGGCACAAAAACACCACCTCCATCATCAGCGCATTTTTGCTAGGCGCATCGGTGCTGGGCGGATTTTTAGCCATAGCTCTTTAGAGCCAACCCTTCTTTTTAAAGTAAATGATGGGCAAAATTGTAGAAACGATCATGGCAAGCACCGCCATCGGGTAGCCAAACTCCCAACGCAGTTCTGGCATCACTTCAAAGTTCATGCCATAAATGGTGCCAATCAAAGTGGGGGGCATCATCGCTAAGTTCGCCACGGTGAAAAGCTTGATGATTTTGTTTTGTTCGACATTAACCTGAGAGGTAAAGAGGTTTTGGATATTGTCTAGAGCGTTGAGGTTGGCGGTGCTAAACTCCACGAGCGAACTAAAATCCTTGATGATGATGTTAAAATCTTTTTTAGTTTCACTATCCACTTTATTGCTTTTAAGCAAGGCCGTGATGATCCGCCGTTTGTCAAAGAGCGAGTCGCGTAGTTCCATATTAAACTCTTGCAAAAAAGAGAGAGAGATTAAAGTTTCTTCGTGTGTGCAAGCTTCGAGATCAAAGACAATTTGCTTTCTAAGCACACTGGTTTCACGATTCACTTCTTCTAAACAATCCGCCCCCTTCTCAAAGTAAAGCTCCAAGATTTTTGCCAAAATGTCAAAGCCATCGTAGAATTTCTTGGGGCTAGCCAAGACTCGCCCTTGCACCTCTTTAAAAATAGGGAAATCCCCATAATAGAGTGTGAAAAGGATATTGTTAGCAATAAAATAGGTGATGGCTTCTGTGTGGAAGGCTAAAGGGGTGTCCTTGTAAATAAAATAGGTGTTGATGGTGATGGAAGTGCTGTTCTCCCAGTACTTCACCACCGCGCTTTTTTCGGGGTCTTCATAAAGGTTTAAGTCGTAATTGCGGGCAATGCAAGCAAGCTCGGTAAAGGTGGGATTAACCAACTCAAACCATAAAATATTTCTCTCTTCAAAGGGAAAGTTTTTAAAGTCTTGAAACGCAAAAATCTCGACAAGCTCGTTATTCTTGGTAAAGACATTGATCATGCCCACTCCTGCAACACGATGGGCATGGCGTGCCTGCTGTCATGGGCGGCGATCCAAGACTTCAAAGGCGACTAAAATTTTGCCCTCCAAAAGTTCTAAGCTCGCCCCTCCACCGGTGGAAATGAAGCTGACACTGTCTTTATAGCCTGCCCTTGTCAAAACATCGATGGTGTCCCCTCCGCCGATGAGTGAAAACGCATAGGTGTTAGAAATGCTGTGCGCAATTTGGCTAGACCCGCGGCTAAACAAAGGCACTTCATACACTCCAAGGGGGCCGTTCCAAATGATCGTTTGACTGCTTTGAATCACCAAAGAAAAGAGTTTAGAAGTGGCGGGGCCAATATCTACTGCCATATAATTTAGGGGAATGTCTTGAGCCGGGGTGATTTGGACTTGATCGGTGTGCTCGATATGCGGGCTACTCACCACATCCACGGGCAAGTAAACATGCACGCCCCTTTGTTTGGCTTTGTTTAAAATATCCAAAGCATCTTGGATCAAATCTTCTTCAACCAAAGACGCTTGCATGTTATAGCCCAAAGCCTTTAAAAAGGTGTTGCTCATCGCTCCACCGATGATGACCTTATCCACACGCTCTAGGATATTGTGTAAGAGCGTGAGTTTGGAGCTCACCTTTGACCCACCCACCACCAAGAGCACAGGGCGCAGGGGATTAGCTAGAGCCTTGGCAAAAGAGTTGATCTCTTTTTTCAGTAGAAAGCCGGCGACCTTTATAGGGACATAGCTCGCGATTCCATAGGTGCTGGCATGCTTTCTGTGGCTGGTGCCAAAGGCATCGTTGACATAAACATCGCACAAGTCAGCGAGGCACTTGGCAAACTCAGGATTGTTCTCCTTTTCGCCCTTATAAAAGCGCAAATTCTCCACTAAAATGATGGGGTTTTCTTGACTCTCTTGCAAACCTTTAGCCATTTCTGGGGAGCTGGCAAACAAGACTTCTTTATTTAAAAGCCTCTCTAACCTTTTTAACAAATGTCTAAAAGAGTATTTCTCTTCTCTTTGCCCCTCTATTTGGGGCTGTGGGCGGCCCAAATGCCCCACCAAAACCACAGACTTTGCCCCATTGTCAATGCAATAGTTGATTGTGGGGATGCTCTCACGCATGCGCGTGTCCTCGGTGATGTTAAAATCCTTGTCTAGGGGGACATTAAAATCCACGCGGATCAACACCCGCTTGTCTTTCACGCTGACATCTTGAATCCCCACGACCTCTTGCATGCGTTTAATCCCTGCTAGCATATCCATCCTTTTGGTAAATATAAACTGCCATATCCACCAAGCGGTGGCTATAGCCCATCTCGTTGTCATACCACGCAAGCACTTTGGCGTGGTGCTGGTCTAAAACCAAGCTTTGATCCTCAATGTAAATAGCGCTAAAGGGCGATCCAATGAAATCGCTAGACACCCGTTTTTCTTTATCTATGCCTAAAATCCCTTTGAGTCCTTGTTGGCTGGCTTGCTCCATGCCCATGTGCAGGGCTTCTAGGCTTAGGGGTTTTTGGGTGTCAAAACCCAAATCCACCAAACTCACATCAGGGGTGGGCACTCTTAGAGCTAAACCCGTGATTTTATGCGCCAAATGGGGCAGGACTAGAGCGATCGCCTTATTCACCCCCGTGCTTGTAGGGATTACATTGAGTGCGGCGGCTCTAGCGCGGCGCACATCTTTATGTTTGGAGTCTAGGAGATTTTGGTCATTGGTGTAGCTGTGGATGGTTGTCATCATTGCATGCTGCACGCCAAAGTTTTCATCGAGCACCTTTAAAAGCGGGGCTAGGGCGTTGGTGGTGCAAGAGGCGTTAGAGATCACCGCCTCGCCCCGATAGCTTGTATGATTCACCCCATAGACAAAGGTCGGGGTGTTTTTAGCGGGGGCGGAGATCACCACCTTTTGCACGCTCCCCTTGATGTGTGCTTGGGCTAAACGCGCCTCGTTAAACTTGCCCGTGCATTCTAACACCACCTGCGCAGGGCTTAAATCTAATTTATGTGGGTCGCGCTCACCAAGCACCCTAACCTTTGGACTATGCCCGATACGTAAATGCGCGCTGTCTAAAATTTCAATGGGCAGATCGTGTTTATGTAGGGAGTCGTGGCGCAAGAGATGCGCTAGGGTTTCTACCCCGTAAGTGGCGTTGATTGCCACCAACTCTAAATCTTCTCTTGCCCCCACAACCCGGCACGCACACAGCCCGATTCGCCCAGCTCCATTCACAGCGACACGCAACACAACCCCTTGATGACCAAAATAACTTTTTATCATACAAGTAGCTAGCTTGCATGGCTCTTAAGGGAGCATAAAATGGGGATTTTTTGTGAGGGCAAACGCAAAATAGGGCGCAGATTGTAGATTTTGTAGTATAATGACCGCCTTATGCGCCACATTTGGAGCAAAATTTGGAAAGGGTGCCTATGAAAAAAGCGGAATTTGTCGAGTTGATGAAGGAAGAGGGGGGCTTTGAAAGTCGCAAAGAGGCGGAGTTTGCCCTAGATGGCTTTGTTAAAGCTGTGCAAAAAGCTCTAAGTAAACACGAGAGCGTAGAGCTTGTGGGGTTTGGCAAATTTGAAGTGGCGTTGCAAAAGGGCAAGAGCGGCAAGGTGCCCGGCAGCGATAAAACCTACGCCACAGAGGATAAAATGGTGCCCAAGTTTAAACCCGGCAAGGTTTTAAAAGATATGGTGGTGAAAGACAAAATCAAAGGCAAAGCCGCCAAATCTAGCAAGAAAAAGTAGCTTAAGTTCTTTTTTCTTTGAGTTGTTCTAGACAACTCAAACCTTCCGGGTTTTAGTTTTTTCAGTGTCCTTGTAGCTCAGTTGGATAGAGCGCATGATTCCTAATCGTGAGGCCGTGGGTTCAAATCCCGCCAAGGACACCACGCTTTTTAAGCATTGGAGTTCTAACATGCGTTTTTCACAAAGGAAATTTTTTTTAGGAAGCTTAACACTTTTTTTGGGTTTTAATTTACAGGCTTTAGAGTTACAAGAATACGCCCCCGCCCCCGCTGACGATGATTTTAGCCTGAGTTTAAAGCGGCTAGAGCGTCTAGAAGACAAGGGCGAGACCACGCAAGGGCATGCCCTCGGGTTAGCCGACTTGATTAGGAACGCCGACAACAACTACTCTTTGCAGGCCGCCCGTTTGCAAGTGGCGCAGGCGTTAAAAAACCACAGCATTGCAAAGGCAAAGTTCCTACCTAGCTTAACGAGCAATTACACTTTTAACCGCAGGGATAGGGACACGCCCTTTTACCCCAACTACAACATGCAGTTGCTCAACACAAATTTAAAACTCAATCTCTTCAACGGCTTTAGCGATATCAATAATGTGCGCGAAAAAGCGGCGACTTACCGTTCCAACAGCGCCAACATGGAATACACCAAGCAAAACATCTACTTGCAAGTGGTGCAGCAGTATTACCAATACTTCAACAACATGGCGCAATTAGTCGCTTTGCAAAAGAAGCTGGCTGAACTACGCTCCAACATCAAGCGCATTCGCGACCTTTACAACGAGGGCCTGACCACGATTGATGATTTGGAGAGCGCAAAAGCCCAGGGGGCCCTGAGTGAAAACGACATCACGGACATGCAATTTTCCATTGAGCAAAACCGCTTGACTTTGGAGTATCTCACCAACTCTAAAATCCCCTCTTTGCGCCGTACAACCATACTTCCGCCCACGCTGTCTTTAAGAGAGCGGGCGGATTTAAGGGCACTCAGGGAGCAAATCACAGCGATTCACTACCAAAACAAAGCACTCAACTACTACCCCACGGTGGACATCAACGATGACTGGCAATACTACATCGAAAAACCTGCCTATGCAATGGGTAAGGATAATCGCCTTGCCAACCTCTATCCAGACCAACAAAACACTTTCGGGATTGCCGTGGGTTTAAACATTTTAAGCGACATTGGCCTTAATCTACAAAAGCAATATTTGCGTCTAAACCAACTCTCTCAAGAGAAAACCTTGATGTATAAAAAAATGGAGCAAGAAAAGGACGAGCAGCTTTACCGCAAGTCTTTAGACATGGCAAGGGCAAAAATTAGAAGCTCGGAGGCGAGTCTCAAATCGGCCACCATCTCTTACGAGAGCATTAAGAAAAAATACGCCGCTAACCTTGTGGATTTCACGACCTACCTGCGGGCACTAAGAACCCGCTTTGACGCGGAAGTGGTCTACAACCAATCGCTCAACAATTACGAAATGCAAAAGGCCAACTACATTTTTTACAGCGGACACCATATCCAAGACTATGTACGCTAAAGGACAATGATGAAATATTTTTTATGTGCCCTGCTCTTTGTGGCGGGGCTGTCGGCTAAGGAAGTCTATGCCATTTTCAATGTCAGGGCTTTACAAGACGCGAATTTGACTCTAGACTCGGCGGGGATTGTGGATGCGATCTATGTGGATGTAGGCAGTCAAGTTAAAAAGGGAGATGTCCTTTTAAGTCTTTACAACAAGGATAAAAAATCCCAAGTCGACTCCATCATCCAACAATACGACTTTATGCGCAAGCAATACGAGCGCTACAGCAAAATCGGGCGGGCGATCGATAGAAACACCCTAGACAAATACTACTCAGATTATAGGAAGCTAGAGTATGATCGTAATTACTCCCAAGCGGTGGTGGATAAAACCATTTTACGCGCCCCCTTTGATGGGGTGATTGCGAGCAAGAACATTGAGCTAGGCGATGGGATGAGCGCGAACAGCACGATTTTATTTCGGCTCGTGAGTAAGGGAAGAAAAATGGTGATCGAGTTTGACTCCAAATATCTGCCCGATGTGAAAGTAGGCGACACCTTCGTTTACAGCATTGATGGCAAACCTGAGAAACAAAAAGTTAAAATCACCAAAATTTACCCCACCATTGATGAGAACACCCGTAAGGTGAGCGCAGAAGCCTTGCTGCCCGCTAATAGCCCTCTAGTCCCCGGTGTATTCGGGGATGGCTTTATCCAGTAGGGAGTTTTCGTGTATAAGTTTGCGATCCAAAGGCCCATCACGACTTTAATGTTCGCGTGCATGATCGTTTTCTTTGGGACGATGGCGCTGAAAAAAATCAGCGTGGCGCTCTTTCCTAACATTGACTTCCCCATCATTGTGGTCAAAACCGCTTACCCCGGGGCGAGTGCCGACATCGTAGAGAGCAAGGTTACCGACAAGATCGAAGAAGCTGTGATGAGTGTGGATGGGATCAAAAAAGTAACCTCCAACAGCGCACGCAATGTCAGCATTGTGGTGGTGGAGTTTGTGCTTGAAAAGCCCATCATGACCGCTTTAAACGACATCATCAATAAGGTGTCTTCGGTGAGCTTTAACGACCCCAACATCCGCCGCCCCTCCATCGATAAGGTGGATACCAGCGGGCAGGCGATCCTCTCCATCTTTCTTGCCAGCAAAACCAAGACCCCGGCTGAGCTCAACGACCACGCGAAAAACATCATCAAGCCCATGTTGCAAAAGGTGGAGGGCGTGGGTAATGTCCAGTTGCAGGGCTATGAAGAAAAGCAAATCCGCATTTACGCCGACCCAAGCTTGATGAATAAATACGGCCTCACCTACAACGACCTTTACAACACCCTTAAAACCCAAAATCTCGAAATGGACGGGGGCAAGATCATCAGCCCTAAGAAAAACTATGCGATCTTGGTGGACGGCAACAGCTACACACTACAAGAGCTGGGCGACATCCAAATAGGTAACCATGTCCGCCTAAGAGACATTGCCACGATTGAAAAGGGCATCGACCCAGACATCACCTACGCCAGCTATGGGCACGATCAGGGCATTGTTTTAGAGGTACAAAAGATCGCCGGGGCTAATGAGATCAAAATTGTGGACGCGATCTATAAGGAATTAGATGCCATGCGCGCCGTGAGCCCGGGCTATGAGTTGCGCCCCTTTTTAGACACCACAGACTACACCCGCCACTCCATTAAAGATGTGCGTTTTGACTTGATCTTGGGGGGGATTTTGGCGGTGTCGGTCGTCTTTGTGTTTTTACGCAGTTTCTCCATCACCTTTGTGTCGGCGATGAGCATCCCCATCTCCATCATGGGGACTTTTGCGCTCATTAAGTGGATCGGCTTTTCTTTAAACATGATGACGATGGTCGCCCTCACTCTGTCCATCGGGATCATCATTGACGATGCGATTGTGGTGATCGAGAATATCCATAAAAAGCTAGAAGCCGGGATGGACAAAAGAACGGCCAGTTACGAGGGCGTGCACGAAATTGCCTTTGCGATCATCGCCATTTCTGCCATGCTCTTGTCTGTGTTTATCCCCGTAGGCAACATGAGCGGGGTGGTGGGGCGGTGGTTTCAGAGTTTTGGGATCACCGTCGCCCTTGCCATCACGATCTCTTATTTTGTGGTCGTTACGGTGGTCCCTATGCTTAGCTCGCTCATCGTATCCCCCGAGCAATCCGCCCTTTACAAGCGCACCGAGCCCTTTTTCCAAAAAATGGAGAAATCTTACGCTAAATTGCTCGGCTGGCTTTTAAACCATAAATTGCTCGTGGGGCTGGTGGTGGCGGGTATTTTTGCCGCCTCCTTGCATGTGGCTGGCAAGCTGGGGATGGAGTTTTTGCTCAAAGAAGATCGGGGCAAGTTCTATGTCTATGTCAAGGCACAAACCGACATCAGCTTGAAAGCGATGCTCGCCAAAATGAAGGCCTTACAAGCCGTGATTGAGAAAGATCCCGATGTGGAATTTGACTCCATGCAAGTGGGTTATGGCAATATCCAAAGCACTTTTAAGGGCAAATTTTATGTCAAGCTGAAAAAAGACCATAAAAAGAACCAATTTGTCATCATGGAAGAGATGCGCCAAAAACTAAGAGCCATCCCCGAAGCTAAGGACCTGCAATCCATCAACCTCGCCGAAGTGCCTTTAGTGGGTGGGGGGGACAGCTCGGCGTTTCAGGTGTTTGTCTATGCCCCCACGCAAAAACTTGTGGATGCTAGCGTGGCGAAGTTGCGACACTTCTTGCTTGAGAGCCCTGAGATGAAGGGCAAAGTTGCAGGCTACCACACCAACACCTCCGACTACCAAACGCAGTACCAACTACGCATTTTAAGGGCAGCCACGGTGAAATACGGGGTTACAGCACAGGATATCGCCAATGTGGTGAGCAACGCCTTTTCTGGGGAGAATCGGGTGAGCTACTTTAAGGAAGCTGGCAAAGAATACGACATCATCATCCGCGTTCCACCGGATAAAAAAATGTCTTTAGATGACATCAAACGCCTACAGATCAAGAACAAGAGTGGCAAGTTGATGTTTTTAGATGGACTGATCGAAGTGGTTGAGCGCAAAGTGGCTTCCAACATCACCCGCTACAACCGCCAAAGAAGCGTAACGGTTTTAGCGCGTCCAGCTAAGGGAGCAAGTTTGGGCGAGCTTTTAAGCCAAGTAGAAAAACACAAAGATCAGTGGCTTGCCAAAGGGGCGGCTTTCCGCTTTACAGGCGAGTCGGACCGACTTAAAGAAAGCAACCAAGCCTTTGGCGTGGCGATCGTGACCGCCTTTATCCTCATTTACATGATCCTAGCCGCCCTTTACGAGTCGCTCTTAGAGCCTTTGATCATCATGGTGACCATGCCCTTAAGCTTCTCCGGGGCGTTCTTTGCTCTGGGGATGGTGCACCAATCCATGAGCTTGTTCTCTTTAATGGGGCTGATTTTGCTCATCGGGATGGTGGGTAAGAACGCCACGCTCATCATCGACATTGCCAACGATAGGCGTAAAGAAGGGCACAGCATCGAAGAAGCCATCGTTTTAGCTGGCGAGTCACGCCTACGGCCCATTTTAATGACCACCATTGCGATGGTGTGTGGCATGTTGCCCTTAGCCATCGCCGTGGGGCAGGGCTCGGCGATGAAATCGCCCATCGGCATTGCCATGAGCGGGGGGCTTTTGGTGTCTATGGCACTTAGTCTGTTGGTTGTGCCCATCTTTTACCGCTTGCTTGCTCCCCTGGATGATAAATTAAAAAAATTCTATCAGGGCAATCGATGAAAAAATGGGTTTTAGGGGTGTTGGGGTTGGTGGGTGTGGTGGTGGCGCAACAGCAGGCGTTGCCTAAGAGTCAAATTTTTATCGGGGTGAGTACGGGTTTTTCAACCTACAATGTGGTGAAACAGCCCTACAACAACGCCTTTTTGTGGGGGCTGAAGGCGGGGTATCAATACAATGTTAACCGCTTCGTGGCCCTACGCGGACAGATGGATTACATCATGACTTTAAAACCCACCGCCTTTAACACCGATGTCTACTCATTCATGGATGTGCACCTAGACATGGTGAATGACTTTTACCACAGCAAGAAGTTCAATTTTGGCACCTTTGTGGGTGTGGGTTTTGGCTACTTCCAAAGCGCCATGACTTTACACAGCTACGTGGGCGATCGCTCTTTTATGGGCTATAACGGAGTGGTGAACTTTGGCGTGGGGGGCACCATTGCAAAAAAGCAGAGAGTGGAGCTAGGGGTCAAAATCCCTTTTGGCAAGATTCAATCTACACACCCTAAACCCCTTGCCATGGACTTTTATTATTGGCTCGTGTCTTACGCTTACTTGTTTTAGTTCTGTATGAACTCTAGACTTTGTTGTAAAAGTTGCGCCCCCTTGAGTGTTAAAATGCTCTCGGGGTGGAATTGGTAGGCGAGGGCTTTATCTTTGGCGTGGTAAATCCCCATTGCGATACTTTCACAATGGGCGATGACTTGTAGGCAAGGGGGTAAATTGATCGCCATTAAAGAATGGTAACGCCCCACCTGTAAAGAGTTGCCAAGCCCCCTAAAGGCTTCAAAGGGCTCTAGGGTGATGGTGGAGCTTTTGCCATGCACAATTTCAGGGCAGGGCACAACCTTAGCCCCATAACTTTGGGCTAGGGCTTGCAAACCCAAACACACCCCCAAAATGGGGTATTTGCCCTTAATAGCCTGTATTATCTCTAAGAGTTGCCCCGAGTGGGCGGGATCGCCTGGCCCTGGAGAGATAAACAACAAGGGTTTTTCACTCTCATCTTGCATGCGCTCTAAGAGCAAGGGGGCGGGGGTGGTGTTGCGTAAGACTAGGACAGAGTGTCCTAACCCTTCTAAGTCATAGACAAGGTTGTAGGTGAAAGAGTCAAAATTGTCAATGAAGTAAATTTTCATGCATGTGTCTTTAGTATGGCAGAAATCACAGCCTTAGATTTTGCCTTGGTTTCGGCGATCTCGGCTTCCACCACGCTATCTAACACAATCCCCGCCCCTGTTTGCACCACAGCCCGCCCCTCTTGCACGAACGCCGCGCGGATGATGATACAGCTATCCATCGAGCCATCGGCACATAAATAGCCCATAGAACCCCCATAAGAGCCTCGCCTCTTACCCTCTAGTGTGGCAATGAGCTTCAAGGCGGCGATTTTGGGCGCACCGCTTAAGGTCCCTGCATTCATAAAGCTTTGGTAGGCGTGCAATGCGTCTAAACCCTCCTTTAACTCCCCTTGCACGGCAGAGGTCAAATGCATCACATGGGCAAATTTCTCGACTTTTAAGAGTTTTGACACCACACGGCTTAAGGGTTTTGCCACCCGTGCAATGTCGTTACGGGCTAAATCCACCAACATGATATGCTCCGCCCGCTCTTTGGGGTCGTTTTGCAAGTCTAGCTCTAGGCGGTTATCTAAATCTAGGTTAATGCTCCCATCGGGGTTTTTACCCCTAGGGCGGGTGCCGGCAATGGGGTAAATTTGGGCTAAATTGGTGCTGGCATCATACTTTAAGGCACTCTCAGGGCTCGCGCCAAAGAGCGTAAAATCCTGTGTCTGCATGTAAAACATGTAGGGGCTGGGGTTTTGCTCTTTTAAGTGGTGGTAGGCACTTAAAGGCTCCTTGCACTCCAAATAAAAGCTTCGTGAGGGCACGGCTTGGAAAATCTCGCCTTGTTTGATTTGCTCTTTTGTGGCTAGAACAATTTGAGCAAAGTCTTCATCGGTGCAATTTGTGCCTAAATCGCTGTTTTGAGGGTGCGTCTTTGGGCTAAATGGGGGGGGATTTAGGCGGGCTAGGTGGTCTATCTCGGATTGGATTTGATCTTTAAGAGATAGATCAAAACAAGAGCCAAAAATTTGGGTTGTTTGGGCTTGGTGATCTATTAAAATCAAATTTTGCGCCACAAAAAAGATAAAATCGGGAGCGGTGTTGTCCTTTGCCTCTAGGTGGGGCAAGTCCTCAAACGCCCCAACAAACTCAAAGCCAAAATACCCCCCACAAAACAGCCCAAAGGGGGGTGTGTTGGAAGTATCCACGCTTTTAAACACAGCCCTTAAAGCATCTAGTGGGCTAGCACTTTTAAGCTTACTAAACTCATCGTTTAAGCTGGTGTCTTTAGGGTAGTGTTTTTCTAACACCCCTTCTTTGGGCTCTAGACCTAGCACTGGTGCCATTTTGCCGAGCAAGGCTTGCCCGTTAGTATTTAAAGCCTCTAGGCGTGTGTTTGCGTTTTGACAAGTCATTTTTAAACACGCTTTTGCCAAAATGATGGATTTGGTGTGCTTTTTATTTTCTACTTGTGCGCTCTCTAGTAAGAGCGTGTTCGCCCCCTGCAAGTGGGCGTAAAGGGCTAGGGGGTGTGGGGCGTAGGGGGCTTTTTGCTGTAGGCTTAACATGCCTTGCTGCTGTAATTGGCTAGGGCTTTTTTAAAGATTTCTTCTGCCTGTGCTTTGTCGCCAAAGTCCTTGACCTTGACCCATTTTTCGGGTTCTAAATCTTTGTAGGTTTCAAAGAAGTGTTTGATTTTTTGCAGCACAATGGGGGGCAAGTCGTGCAAGTCTTTAATGTTGTTGTAGCGGGGGTCAATCTTGTTTAAGGGCACGGCTAAAAGCTTTTCATCAAGTCCGCTTTCATCCTCCATGACAAGCACCCCGATCAAACGGCATTTAATGACACTGCCGGGCAACAAGGGGTCTTCGTTCAACACCAACACATCCGCAGGATCGCCATCCTCGCTTAAAGTGTGGGGCACAAAGCCGTAATTGGCCGGATAAACCATAGACGGGTAAAGCACTCGGTCGACCAGCACCGCCCCGCTGTCCTTATCCACTTCGTATTTCACCTTAGATTGGTAGGGGATTTCAATCACGGCATTTAGGGCTTGTGGTGTGCCGGCTTTGATTTTATTTAAGTCCATTGCTATCCTTTTAAGTGATTTTTGATGTAGCTTTCAATGTCGGCGACAATCTCTTCAATGCTGCGCTCGCCATTGATTTGTTGGTGCACCTCTAGGGCTTTGTAAAACTCTACAATGCTCTCTAGGGGCTTTAAATACACTTGCATGCGGTTGTTGAAAACTTCGATATTGTCATCATCGCCCCTTGAGCGCCCCAGCACCCGCTCTCTTGCCACCGCCTCGCTTACATGCACCTCAACCACGCCCCTTAACTTCACTTCTTCTTGGGCTTTGAGCACTCTATCTAAAGCGTGCATTTGCTCTAGGGAACGGGGGTAGCCGTCAATGATAATGACCTCTTTAGGGGCGTTTTTAATGGCGGTGATGATGGTGTCGATGACAATCTCTAAGGGGACTAACTCCCCCTTGCTCGTAAAACCCGCAATCAGTTGCCCCCGCTCACTTTGCTTGGCGATCTCGGCCCTTAGCAAATCCCCTGTAGAGTAATGCACCATGCGATCGCTGTTGCGCTCAGCAATGAGCTGTGCGTCCGTGGTCTTGCCACTCCCGGGCGCGCCGATGATTAAAAATAACGCTTTCATGTCTGTTTATGTCCTTTAGTGTTTTGGTTAATGCTTGGGGTTTCTTAAGCGGATATGTAGTTCCCTTAATTGCTCTTCGCTGGCGGGGCTGGGGGCTTTGCTTAACAAACAAGTCGCCTTTTGGGTTTTAGGAAAGGCAATGACTTCGCGAATGCTGGGGGCTTTGGCTAAGAGCATGATGAGTCGATCAAAGCCGATGGCAAAACCGCCATGGGGGGGTGCGCCATAACGCAAAGCCTCGAGCAAAAAGCCAAATTTTTCTTGGGCTTCTTGGTCGCTAATACCAAGTAGGGCAAAGACTTTTTTCTGCAAGGCTTCTTGGTGCATACGCAAACTCCCCCCGCCTAGCTCCACGCCATTTAATACAATGTCATAGGCGATGGATTGCATCTCTTCGGGGTCTGGGTTGTCGATGTCCTTTGGCATGGTGAAGGGGTGGTGCATGGCACTGAGTTTGCCCTCTACCCTCTCGAACATGGGAAAATCCACGACCCATAAGAAGTTATAGGCATCCGGGTCGATCAAATTTAAATCCTGCCCGAGTTTCAAGCGCAAACGCCCCATGTAATCTAAAACAACCGCCTTCTCGCCCGCTCCAAAAAAGAGCAAATCCCCCTCTTTAGCCTCTGTGCGTTCCAACAACTCCTTTAAAGCGTTAGGTTCCAAGAATTTCACTAAAGGCCCTTTAGGCCCCTCTGCCTTCATTTGGAGATAGGCAAGCCCCTTAGCCCCAAATTGGCGCACAAAAGCCTCTAGTTCGGCTAAATCTTTACGGCTAAGCAAGGTGTCGCCCTTCTCGACCTTCAATGCCTTAAAGCGGTTGTTCTTGGGATCGCTGGCAATGGTTTTAAAAATCTCATTGCTAGAACCCACAAACAAATCCCCCACCTCCACAAGGGGCATGCCAAAACGCAAATCGGGTTTATCGCTGCCATAGCTCTCTGTGGCTTCTTTGTAGGTCATGTGCCTAAAGGGGGGGTTAATGTCAATGCCCACGACCTTAAAGACGGCTTTTAGCAAGGTTTCGGCAACTTGCATCACATCCTCTTGGTTGCAAAAACTCATCTCCACATCGATTTGCGTGAACTCGGGTTGCCTATCTGCCCTCAAGTCCTCATCTCTAAAGCATTTGACAATTTGGTAATAGCGATCCATCCCTGCCACCATGAGGATTTGTTTAAAAATTTGGGGGCTTTGGGGCAAAGCGAAAAACTGCCCATCGTGAATGCGGCTGGGGATTAAAAAGTCGCGTGCCCCCTCGGGCGTGGTTTTAGAAAGCATGGGCGTTTCGATCTCTAAAAAGTCTAAGCCATCTAGGCAATCGCGCACCGCCTTAGCCACTTTGCTACGCATTTTAAAAATGCTGTAGGCTTTAGGGGCGCGTAAATCTAAAAAGCGGTATTGTAGGCGCAAATCCTCATTAACACTGGGATCGCCGATGGCAATGGGGGGCGTTAGGCTCTTATTCTCAAGGCGCAAATCTTCAAGCACCACCTCAATTGCCCCTGTGGCAAGTTTGGGGTTTTCTAGCCCCTCGCCCCTAGGACGCACCACCCCCTCAATGATCAACACATCCTCATGCCTAACAAGGCTTGCCTGCGTATAAGCCTTAGAAGTGGGATCACACACAAGCTGGATTAATCCACTTTTATCTCTCAAGTCAATGAAAATCACGCCCCCGTGGTCGCGGTAGTTATGACACCACCCACAGAGCTTCACCTTCTTTTTCACATCACACAGCCCCACCTTGGCACATAATTGCGTTCTTAACATGTTTTGCCCTTAGTGTTTTAAATATTCTTGTAAAAGTTCTTGGATTTCATTAGGGTGTGATTTGATCACAAACCCATCGGCATGCAAAGAGTCTGCTAATTGCTTGTTCGACTCGCTGCTCATGGAAGAATTGACGATCACGGGTAAATGCTTGGCCCTTGCGTCGGCTTTAATGCGCTTTAACACTTCAAAGCCAGACATAACGGGCATTTCCAAATCCGTGATCACCGCCCCGACTTGCTCGATCATGTTTTCGTTGAAAAGCCGCTTTAATAAGGCATCGCCATTGGGGAAAGCTTCGTATTTGAGCTTTAAACCTTCAATAATGCGCTCTAAATTGTGCATCGCCACTTGGGAGTCTTCAGCAATGAAGATCAATTTATCGCTTCGAATGGCATCCACAAATTGCTCCTTGAGTTGGTCTAACTCTTGCATGGTGGGGAAAGTGTCTACCAACATCCTTTCCACATCCAAAATTTGGATCACCCGATCCTGCTCGAATCTTGTGATCGCATTGACCTTGCCTCCCGTGCTAAAACCCTGTTTGCCCCCCACACTGATTTCGCCCCAGTTTTTATGCACGATTTGCTTAATGGCAAAAATCCTAAGCCCCACGACACAGCTCGAAAACTCACACACAATGACTAAATTCTGATCACTCTTGATAGAGGCTTTGCTCAAATCCTTATCGGGGTTATCAGGGTCAAAATAGATCCAGCGATTCACATCAATCAAAGGCACAGACTCGCCCCTAATGGTGAGAAAGCCTAGCATCATGCTGTCATTGCCCCCCACCGTTTCGGTAACATCGCCCTCATAGTGGATGATCTCGCGGATTTTAAAGATATTGATGCCATACAGCTCGGCATCGTTGTTCTCATCGCTACTCAAGGTGAAACACAAAAACTGCGCTTCGTTGTTAAGGTGTAAGGAAATGGTGCTGTCAATGTCGCTAATCAATCACGCCCCTTATCTTAAGCTCATTTAATCTAAAATCCGCAAGAAACCCCATTATAGCAAAGACTGGCTAATGATACAAACCCTACAAGACTACCACCGCTTGGTCGACAAGCTTTGCACTCTAGCCCACCACTACTATGTGTTGGCAAAACCCCTAGTGAGCGATGAGATTTACGATCAACTCTACCACGAAGCCCTAGCCTATGAAGAGGCGCACCCCGCCGACATTTTAGCCCACTCGCCCACCCAACGCGTGGGCGGCGAAGTTGTGCCCTTTTTACCCAAACAAGAACATAAGGTGCGTATGTGGAGCTTAGACAATGTCTTTAATTTCAAAGAGTTGCAAGAGTGGCTCAAACGCCTAAGCGACTTTGCCAAAGCCCCCCTAGAGTCCTTCGTCTGCTCACCCAAACTAGACGGGGCATCGCTCAATCTCTACTACGAAAACGGGCATTTGGTGAGCGCGAGCATGCGGGGTAATGGCGTGGTGGGTGAGCTCGTGACCCACAACGCCAAAACGATCCGCTCCATTCCGCTTAAAATCCCCTACACCAAGCCCATTGAAATTAGGGGCGAAGTGGTCTTATTAAAAGAAGACTTTAAAGCCTTAAACGCCCAAAGACTGGCGCAAAATTTAGCCCCCTTTGCCAACGCCCGCAATGCCAGCGTAGGCAGCTTGCGCCAATTAAACTCCCGTGTGAGCGCGCAAAGAAAACTCACCTTTTACCCATGGGGGCTGGGGCTTTGCGCTCAAGAATTTACAAGCTTTAAACAAGCCATGCAAGCTGTGTGTGAATGGGGCTTTTTGGGCTTAGACTTTGTAGCGTGTGAGAGTGCTGAAGAGATACAAAATACTTTTGAGTCTTTTTGTGCTAGCCGCGCTAGCGCTCCCTATGAAGCCGATGGCATGGTTGCCATGCTCGACAATCTAGCCTTACAAAATGCGCTGGGTTTTACCATCAAAGCCCCCCGTTTTGCCATCGCCTATAAATTCGCCACCGCCCAAAAATGCACCAAACTTTTAAAAGTGATCAACCAAGTGGGGCGCAGCGGGGCAATCACCCCCGTGGGCGTTTTAGAGCCCGTGTCCGTGCAAGGAGCGTTGGTGTCGCGTGCCACCCTAGACAATTACACCCAAATAGAGCAACAAGACTTACAGATCAACGACATTGTGGTGGTGGTGCGCAGTGGCGATGTGATTCCTAAAATTTTACGCCCCCTAAAAGAGTTGAGAGACCACACCCAAGCAAAAATCACCCCCCCACCCATTGCCCCAGCTGTGCCACCGCCTTGCAAGCCCAAGCTTTAAATGTCTGCCCCGCCTGCAATTTAGCTTTGCTTCTTAAAAACAAGCCCAATTTCTGCCCCAAGTGTGTGAAATTTTTAAAGGCCGCTTATTGCCCCGCCTGTGCCTCCCCCTTAAGCTCCCAACAGCAAAAATGCCCCAAATGCGCCCACAAAGTCGGCATGCCAAGCGTGTGTCTAGATTGTGGGGGGGATTTAATCTATCAAGAATATTGCACCCGCTGTGATTTGGACTTAAGTCATCGGGCTAGGGGGCTTGTTTGCCCCAATAGCGCATGCCCTGCAAGGGTGCAAGAGAGCCTTGTTTATTTTGCATCCAAGCAGGGGCTAGAGATCAAGGGGCTGGGTGATAAAGTCGTGGCACAACTCTTGCGAGTGGGGCTCATCAAGGGCGTGGCAGATTTATACACCCTGCAAAAGCAGGATTTATTAAAACTTGAGGGCTGGCAAGAAAAAAGGGCAGATAATCTCATTAAAGCGATCAATGACACCAAGCACACCCCCCTTTGGCGCTTTCTTTGCGCTCTAGGCATTGAGCATGTCGGCAAGGGGGCGAGCCAAATTCTAGCCAATGCCTTTGGTCTGCAAGTCTTTAACGCCACACAAGAGCAAATCACTAAACTTAAAGGCTTTGAAAGCACCATCGCTGCCGCCTTTATGGGCTTTTTGCAAGAAAACAAAGAGCTGATCAAGACGCTTTTAAGCCACATTGCCCCTACGCCCCCTACGCCTAACCTTAAAGAGCCAAGTACGGGCGGATTTTTTGCGGGTAAAAATGTCGTATTGACAGGGACCTTAAGCCAACCAAGAGCCACCATTTGCCAACAACTTGAGCAACAAGGCGCACACATCCAAACAAGTGTTACGAAGAACACCGACTGCCTAATCTGTGGCGACAACCCCGGTTCAAAACTCACAAAGGCGCAGAGTCTAGGGGTGCAAATTTTAGATGAAGAGGCACTTTTTAGCCACCTAGACTAGCTTAGAGTTTGGTGTTTTCTCTAAACTAACGGGACTAGGCTTAGGGCGCTAGGGCACGCTCTTTAAGTGAGCGTGGGCTTTTTGGACTATGGTTTGGCTAGCTTGCCCTAGTGCGCGCAACCGCACCCGCCGCCACAACATTGCTTGCTGGAAGGTTGCCCCTTCAACACTTCTTGTTCTGTGGCTTCTCTTAAGCCCAAAAGCGTGAATTGGAAACTGAGCTCTTTACCAGCTAGGGGGTGGTTGTAATCAAGCATCACCATTTGCTCGCTAAAGTCTTTTACACTCACTTGCACGCTCTCGTTGTTTTCACCCTGTCCAAATAAGGTCATGCCCCTTTTAAGTTCAATGCCTTCAAATTGATCCCTGGGCACTTCTTGGAGGTAGTCGGTGCGGTATTCGCCATAAGCGTCTTGGGGAGCAATGACGATATTTAGTGTCTGCCCCACTTGGGCTTGTTGCACCGCCTTTTCAAGCCCGACAATCACTTGCCCTGCCCCCACTAAGAACTCTAGGGGTTTCTTGCCAATGTTAGAGTCTAGCACTTCTTGCGTGGCGTGGTCTCTAACTTCGTATTCAATGGTGGCGATTTGGTTTTGCATTCTTGTCCTTTCTTTGTAAGTTGAGGGGTTATTTTAGCGTTTTTTTAGGCTTTTGCTCTAAAAGATTTTTAGCCTTTTTGCCCTGTTCGCTCTCAGGGTAGAGCCTAGAGAGAGTTTGCAAGAATTTTTTATAGTTGGCGTGGTCTTTTAGGTGCTTGAAGGCTAGGGCGGTATGATAAAGTAGGGTGGGCATGTAGCTTGCCTTATCATCGAGCATTGCACTCTTTTTAAAGGCGTTGATGGCGCTTTGATAGGATTTATTGAGGTAAGCCGACTCGCCTGCCATGTAATGGGTGTAGGCACTCTTGTAGGGCAAGCTAGCCAGCCACGCAAAGCGCGCCTGTGCCTCTTTGTAGCGTTTTTCTTTGAAGAGATGATGTGCCTCTTGCTCGATGGCTTCCTTGTGAGCGGGGTCTTTGTTGAAGTCTTGTTCTTTTTTGGCTTGCAGCATTTGGGCTTGCAAGGCGGCGAGTTCTTTAAGTTTTTGATTGTTGGTGTTGGCCTGGCGCTCTATCGACTTTTGCAAATCTTGTAATTTCTTGGTGAAGTCGGCACGCATGTTCTCTAAGAGTTGTTGGGTTTCTTGATTCTTTTTTTCAAAGTTGGCTAGGGTTTCTTGGTTGGTTTGGATTTGGGCTTTTAAGGTGTTGATGAGATCGGCTTGTTGTTTGATGAGATCGGCTTGGGTGTCTTGGGTGCTTTTTAAGGCTCTTAATTGATCGCTGTGGGCAGTTAGGGTGTCTGTGGCTTTTTTAAGCCTCAAGCCCTGCCCCTCCACAAGACTTCTTAGGCCATCCTGTCCTTGCAACAAACCATCGGTCTGCCCTTTGAGTGTGGTTAAAATGTCGCCTAGATTTTTATTGCTGCTCTTTAGGGTCTTTAACTCTTGCTTGGTCGCCCCGCTTTGCAGCTCAAAGGCCGAGGGCTCAGCACACAAGAGCCCCCCCGCAAGCAAGGCTAAAAAGCGCACTTAGTCCACAACTTTGATGTCAACACGGCGGTTTTTGTGGTAGCACTCTTTGGTTTTTTCTTGGCAAATGGGTTTAGTTTCCCCAAAGCTCACCACTTTAATGTTGTCCGCACTGATGCCCTTCACGGTGAGCACATCTTTCACGCTGAGGCCGCGTTTGTTGCCTAGCGCAAAGTTGTATTCGCCTGTGCCAAATTCATCGGTGTTGCCCTCTAAGAGCACCTTCATGCCATATTCTTGGATTTTTTTCACGGCTTCATCGATCGCGCTTTGCATGTCCTCACGCACATTGTATTTGTCGAAGTCAAAGTATACCTGCCCGACAATCGTGCCGCTCTCGACATGGGGTTTGGGTTTTTCTACGGGCTTGGCCTGGGCCTCTTCTTTAGGCACGGTGTGTTCTTCAGGTTTGGGGGCAGGCTTGGGGGCAGGGGCGGCTTCTTGGTACCGAGGGGGGGTTGGTGAGTCGCCTCATCCTCGTGGCTACCTGCACACCCTGTTATCAACACACACGCCACAACCGCGCCGGCTAAAAACCACTTTTTCATAACACTCCTTCAATTTTGATCAACAAAACAAAGCTTGATTATACACCCCTGTCTTTTTAATAAGCCTTAAAACACTACCAGTCAAAGGACTGGATGTTGAGATTTTCAAGTGGAAATAAGTAGCTTTGGTTGGTTTCTAGCAAAATCACGCCCAACGCGTTTTGCGCCGCCGCCTTTTTTAAAAACATCACTGCCTTGCCATCTTTGGAGAACCTAGGCATTTGATTCACTCCGCTGGCAGTCAAGCGGCGCACATAATCGCTCTTTAGGCTAATGAGGTGCAAATTAAAAGGGCTTTGCCCGTTGGCATCCCTCTCTTCGCGGCTCACATAGACCAAGTAATCCCCAAAGGCTGCCACCGAGTCGTTGTTTTTAGAGTAAAAAACCACCTGCTCCACAGGGGCATCTAGGCTCAGTTTTTTAAGGTAGATGTTAGGATAACCCGAGCGATCCGACACAAAGACCATCGCTTTTTCATTTTGCACGAAGTTGCCCAAGACATCGATCCCACTGTAGGAAGTGAGTTGTTTGAGCTCTTTATCCTTGGTGTCGTAAAGGTAAATGTCGGTTTGCCCATTTGGCGCAAGAGAGAGCAATAACCTACGCCCATCTGCGCTCACACTAGACACGGCTGCCATGCCATCGCTTTGGGTGATCACTTCGCTCGCCCCGGTGCGGACATTGTATTTAACGATGGTGGGCTGGCGCAAATACTGGGTGTAGTAAATCGCGCTTTGCTCGGCATTAGCCCACTTGGGGAAAACATTGAGGAGGTTGTTTTTAATGATCTCTTGCTGGTAGGTCAGCGTGTAATCGGCCACAACAATGCTCGTAACCCCGGGGCGCAAAAATTTAGAGAACACCACCATGCGCGCCATCCAATCAATGGGGGCGGCTTTTGTTAGGTTGTTCGCATCAATGGCGATTTTATGGGCGATGAAGGGGTACAACTCTTTGGTGTTGAATTGGTAATCTTTATTGTTCTGCACTTCTTTGCTGCTGGTGTTGTAAAGCTTGGCATTGATGACATTGGGTTGGCTCTCTTGTAACTGCACCACCAACTGCGCCTCCTGCGCTTGATTTTGGGAGACATTAGCCCCCAGCGCGTTGAAATGCCCGCTCACTTTAAAATCCGCCACCAACAAATCCGCAATTTTTTTCAAATAGGGATCTGTGCCTGTCGTGGTTACTAGGACTTTAGGCAAGCTTTCAATGGTTTTGACAATGTCTAGGGTTGCATCCGCCGCCCTTAAAAACCCTAAGCTCACGGCGATGAAAAGCCACACAATCCGCATCATTTGTCCTTTGTTTTAAAATTAACTTTTAAAGTGATCGCGCGTCCCTGCGGGTAGGGGGGGAATTTTTGTTTTTGCAAATTTAAGAGCAAGTCTTCAATTTGCTGGTTGAACTCTCTAAAGGGCGAGAAGTCCACAAGGCTAAAGCGCATTTGCCCGCTGGGGTAAATGGTGATGAGCGCGCCCACTAAAGCTTTTTGATCGAAATTTAATTTCCACTCCGAGTATAAAATTTTATAAATGGCAGTAAACCACGCCTTGTCTTCTTTTAAGGTGTTTTGCTCTTCTTTGGGGACTTGCACTTCCATTTTTTTGGTTTGCAAATCTTTGATGTTCTCTAATTGCGCTAGACTTTCTTGTAGGTCTTTAAACGTGCTGTTGTCTAGCTTATTAAATTGGATATTGCGCAACAACTCTTGGGCTTTTTGCCAGTCTTTAGCCTCTTGTGGGTTGGTTTCAGGGGCTTGTTTATCGGGGATCGTGCTAAACATGTCCTTGACCCCTAGGTACTGCTATCAGTTGGAGTGGGGCTTGGGGGGGGCAGGCTGTTGATCAAATCCACTTCTAAGGCTAGGGCTTTGGGGGGGATGCTCGCTTGGGGTTTAAAAAGCACAAGGCTTAAAAGCAAGCTGTAACACACAAGGGCGCACACACCCGAACCTAAAAAAAGACCCAGCCGCATTAGGCACTTGTGACTAGAGAAACCCTGTAAAACCCTGCTTCTCTAATGCTCTTGAGAAGATAAATGATTTTGTCGTAGGTTAGGCGTTTATCCGCACGCACATGCACGGCCATGCTTTTGTCAAATTGCTTGGCCAAAAGCTGAAAGGAATCGGCAAAGGTGGCAAAGGAGTAGGTACGCTCATTGACATAAATCTTGCCCGTGATGTCCATACGCACTTCTAAAAACTGGGTTTTGGGTGCCCGGGCGTTTTTAGAACCGTGCGGGAGTTGGATGTTTTCTTGATAGGTGATTGTGGGCGTGGTGACCATCAAGATGGCGAGCAACACCAGCATAATGTCGACTAAAGGCGTGATGTTGAGCTCAGGTTTGTCGTTGTCCCAAACTTCAAAATCCACCATGTGCCTTTGCCATGAGAAAATCGATCTGCATTTGGGCGTAAGTGGATAAATCGTAGACTTTGCGCTTCAAGATCAAAAAGAAAGAGTAAGCCGGGATCGCCGTTAAAATCCCCGCTGCGGTGGCGACCAAAGCCTTAGAGATCACGGGGGCGATCACATCAAAACTCACCTGTCCGCTCAAGTGGCCGAAAGTTTCTAGAATTTCCACCACCGTGCCAAACAGCCCCACAAAGGGGGCAGTGGAAGCGATGATGCTAAGGACCACCAGTCCCGTGGTGTTTTCTCTTAAAAGCTGGCTTTTCCACATAGCAAGCCACTCTTTTGTGAGCGGATCGGGGGCATCATTTAGTGGCGCGCCCTTTAAGCGTAAATCCTTGCGCGCACCGGCCATGATCGCTTCTAAAGATTGTTGTTCCTTTAAGACATTGCCTTTGATAGAAATATATTTGTAGAAAAACACCCAAAGGGTCAAAATCAAGTAGCAAGAGAGCAAGCCGAGCACAAACAAGGGAACAACCCCACTCGTGGCCAAGAAGTTTTGGATCGCTGCCACGCCTACCTCAAGCCATGCGTTTCAATGCGCGCAATCACGCTAGAGATCGCCAGTCGATCCGAGCTGGCATCTTCTAAGAGTTTTTTAGCCGCATACACGGTGTCATCGCCCTTAATAAACACCGCCCCATCGGCTAGGATATCCACGTTACCGCTACGCACCTCCACATAGCCCCAACTGATGGCGATCAAGCTCACTTGCCCCTCTCTTATGATCTCAATCACCCCGCTTTTGAGCAAGGACACCATATTGCTGTGCCCATTTAACACCCCAAATTCGCCCTCAATGCCGGGCAAAGTGATTCGATCGACTTGTCCCGAAAAGATCAAGCCCTGCGGGACAACAATACTCACAGCTAAATCCATTTGCAATCCTTAAGAAGCGTTCTTTTTGCCTTCTGCCTTCATTTTTTCGTATTTTTCCACGACCTCTTGGATATTGCCGACCATGTAAAAGGCGTTTTCGGGGATTTCGTCATACTTGCCCTCTAAAATCCCAGCAAAGCCCTCTAAAGTTTCTTTAAGGGTAACATACTTGCCCGGACTACCGGTAAAGACTTCTGCCACAAAGAAGGGTTGGGATAGGAACTTTTCTACTTTACGGGCGCGTTCCACGATTTTTTTATCTTCCTCAGAGAGTTCGTCCATCCCCAAAATCGCAATGATGTCTTGCAAGTCTTTATATTTTTGTAAGATCTGTTGAATCCCGGTCGCCACGCGGTAATGCTCGTCCCCGATCACTTGTGGGTCTAGAATGCGCGAAGTGGAGTCGAGCGGATCGACTGCGGGGTAAATCCCCTTTTCAGCGATTTTGCGGTTCAACACTGTGGTCGCATCCAAGTGGGCGAACACAGAAGCGGGGGCGGGGTCAGTAAGGTCATCTGCGGGCACATACACGGCTTGCACGGAGGTGATCGAGCCGTTTTTAGTGGAAGTGATGCGCTCTTGCAGTTTACCCATTTCGCTCGCCAAAGTGGGCTGGTAACCCACGGCTGAGGGGATACGCCCTAAAAGTGCGGACATTTCCGCCCCCGACTGGGCGTATCTAAAGATGTTGTCAATAAACATGAGAATATCCAAGCCCTTCTCATCTCTAAAATACTCTGCCATAGTTAAACCCGTAAAGGCAATGCGGTTTCTTGCTCCCGGGGGCTCGTTCATTTGCCCGTAGCACAGGGCGACTTTATCCAAAACACCCCCCTCCTTCATTTCGTGGTAAAGGTCGTTGCCCTCCCGAGTGCGTTCCCCCACACCGGCAAAGACAGAGTAACCGCTGTGTTTGTAAGCCACATTGTGGATAAGCTCCATGATGATCACGGTTTTACCCACACCTGCACCCCCAAAGAGCCCGACTTTACCGCCCTTAGAGTAGGGTGCCAGCAAGTCCACAACTTTAATCCCCGTTTCAAACATTTCGGTCTTGGTGCTTTGTTGCTCAAAGGCGGGGGCATGGCGATGGATGGGCCATTTTTGTGTTGTTTCTTCTAGGGGGGGCTGGTTGTCGATGGGCTCGCCGATCACATTAAAAATGCGCCCCAAAACCCCCTCGCCCACGGGCACTTCGATCATACTGCCCCGTGCCACGACCTTTTGTCCCCGTGTCAAGCCCTCTGTCATGTCCATCGCAATGGTGCGGACCCGGTTGTCGCCCAAATGCGCGGCGACTTCGAGCACCAAATGCTTTGCCTCCCCATCAAAGTCATAATGCACATCCAAAGCTTCGTAAATGGCGGGCAAGTAGTCTTTAAAATCCACATCCACCACAGGCCCCATGACCTGAATGATTTTACCTTCCATAGTTCTCCTTTATTTGATCGCTTCCACGCCAGCGTTGATCTCCACAAGCTCGGTGGTGATCGCCTCTTGGCGGGCTTTGTTGTAAGAAATGGTGAGACTGCGCACCAAATCTGCCGCGTTGTTCGTGGCGGTGTCCATCGCTTGCATGCGCGCGCTGTGCTCGGCGGCGAGTGAATCGAGCAGGGCGTAATACATGTTAAAGTGTATGAATTTTCTAGCCAAAGAGTCTAAAATCACGCCTTCTTCATCATCGGGTTCGACCACAATTCCCTCACTCTCTACCTTAGCCTCCTCAATTTGAGCGCTAAAATCTAAAGGCAGGATTGTTTGCACCTTCATCTCTTGAGAGATCATGTTTTTAAAGCCATTATGCACGATGATGACGCTATCGGTGAGCCCATTTAAGTAGTCTTGCACGGCATTATCCACAAACGCCGCTGCCCTGTCGGCATCAGGCGATGAGCTCAAATCCGCCGCCTTGTCTAATAGGTCAATCCCATTATAGGTGAAGAAAGCGATGCCCTTTTTGCCCACGCCCCTTAAACGCACCTTGACATTCTTGGTTTTGTAGCGGTTGATGAGACGCACCACTTCTTTAATGGTGGCGGCGTTAAAGCCCCCACAAAGCCCCTTGTCCGCCGTAACAAAGATGATGTCGATCTTTTGCACTTCGGGCTGTTCGAGCTTTAAGAAATACTGACTCTCAATGCTCTTAAGCCCCCTTGTTTTGATTTTGGCGCAAATGTCGGCAAAAACCTCGTTGAGCTTGGTCGCAAAAACCTTCGATCGGCGCGCCACTTCCTCAGTTTTTTTGAGCTTAGACGTGGAGACGAGCTTCATGGCCCTGGTGGTTTTTTGCGTGTTTTTGACACTGGCGATTTTCTTTCTAATGTCCTTTAAATTGCCGCCCATGCCCTGCCCCTAGAGAGAAAAGCCTAGCTTAAATTCTTCAATGGCACTTTTAAGCATGGATTCTAAATCCTTGTCAAGGGCTTTTTTTGTGCGGATGTCCTCTAGGATATTAGGATATTTAGACTCCAAGAAAGGATAAAGGCTAGATTCAAAATCCACAACTTTTTTAGCGGGGATGTCGTCTAAAAAGCCCTTAACCCCCGTATAAATCATCACAATTTGTTTTTCAATGGGTAGGGGCGAATAGGGGGGTTGTTTCAACACTTCCACCATGCGCTGTCCCCGTTCAAGTTGCTTACGGCTGGCCTCATCTAAGTCGCTGGCAAATTGTGAGAAGGCTTGCAATTCGCGATATTGCGCGAGGTCTAGGCGTAAAGTGCCCGCGACTTGCTTCGTACCTTTAATTTGTGCCGCCCCACCCACACGTGACACCGACAAGCCGACATTAATTGCCGGGCGGATACCGGAGTAGAAAAGGTCGGTTTCTAAGAAGATTTGCCCGTCTGTGATCGAGATCACATTGGTGGGGATGTAGGCGGACACATCGCCGGCTTGGGTTTCAATGATAGGAAGTGCTGTGAGCGACCCGGCCCCTTTGTCATCGCTCATTTTAGCGGCACGCTCTAACAATCTAGAGTGGATATAAAAGACATCGCCGGGGAAGGCTTCACGCCCGGGGGGGCGGCGTAAAATCAAGGAGATTTCGCGATAAGCCACAGCGTGCTTACTCAAGTCGTCATAAATGATTAAAGCGTGCCGCCCTTGATCTCTAAAATATTCCCCGATGGTAACACCGGCATAAGGGGCGAGGTATTGCATGGCGGGCGAGTCGGAAGCGGGGGCATTGACCACCACACTGTACTCCATCGCGCCGTATTCCTCTAATTTACGCACCACTTGGGCGACGGTGGATTCTTTTTGCCCGATCGCCACATAGATACAGATCACATTTTGGTCTTTTTGGTTGATGATCGTGTCGATCGCCACGGTCGTTTTTCCGGTTTGTTTGTCCCCAATGATGAGCTCCCTTTGCCCGCGCCCGATGGGCACGAGCGCATCGATGGCTTTAATGCCCGTTTGCAAAGGTTCATGCACGGATTTTCTATCCATAATACCCGGGGCTTTTTGCTCCACGAATCTAAAGGTGTCCGCCTCGATCGCGCCACGCCCATCAATGGGTTCACCCAAAGTGTTGATGACCCGCCCCACAACGGCATCGCCCACGGGGACTTTCATGAGTTGTTTGGTGCGTTTAACCGAAGTGCCTTCTTTAATGTTTTTGCCTCCGCCTAGCACGATCACTCCGATACAGCCCTCCTCAAGGTTGGAGGCAAGCCCGCGATCGCCCGTGTCAAATTCCACGACCTCATAGGACATCACATCTTTGAGTCCATAGACTTTTGCCACACCATCGGCGTAGGCGATCACCCGCCCCACTTGGGTGATGTTGATGTCTGGGGTGAAGTTTTCAATCCGCTCTTTAATGATCGCGCTGATTTCTTCGGCTTTGAGTTTTAGCATTTTCTCTCCTTTGTAGTTTACACCGCTTGCATGATGTGCTGTCTGAGCTGGTTAAAGTAATTCTCTTTGTAAAAGGCGATCTCCACTTCTAAATCGGGGATCACCAAACGCACGCCCTCTTTGGCTTGGCGCAAGGCTTTCAACTTAAGTGTGATGTTAAAACGGGCGGACACTTGCCCGGCGAGTTGTTGTACCTGTTCTAAAGACAGCTCTTGGTTGCTGTAAAGATAACCTTGGTAAATGTTTTCCTCTCTTTGGGCTTGGGCTTTTAGCGTGTTGTAAATGAGGGGCAACAATTCTAGTCGTTTATGTAAAACGAGTAAGCGCAACAAATTATGTAATTTGCCCCCCTTGTCCTCCAAAAAGCACTCCAAAATTTCTTGCTTTAGACTGTCGGGGTAGTGGGGGGAGTGGATCACCGCCAAAAAGTCGGGGTGGCTATACAGAGCGCATAAGGCTTCTAGTGTCTCCATGGCTCGGCTCAACTCTTGGGGGCTTAGGGCTTGGCGTAGGGCTTGGGTGTATTTGGCAGCGATCAACTCTAACATGGAGCAACTTTGTTGTGGATTAGGTGCATGTAAGTGGGGGTGGCAAGCTCGGCCTTAGCCCCTTCAAAGAGTTCGCTAAGCACTTCGGCAATGGCCTCTTGTTGCATACGATCGCCCTCTTTCTCTTGATTTAGCTGGTGGTTTCTGATCAACTTCTCGATGGTGGTTTTGGATTGCTGGTCGTATTTTTGGGCGAGTAAATACGCCTCTTGCTTGGCGTTGGAGATAATTTGAGTGGCTTGTTGCTTGGCTTCCTCTAGGGCTTTTAGTGCCTGTTCCTTCTGCTCTTTGGCGGCTTGGCGTTCCTCTTGGAGCTGTTCTAGACTTTGGGCGATTTTTGAGCGCCTTGTGGCTAAAATGTTCTTAAAAGCATTGCCCGTGAGATACCACAAAATCCCCATAAACAAAAGGAAATTGAGGATCCGCATCACAATGTCTGTATGCCCCAAAGGCGTAGCACTGGCGACACCTCCAAAAACCAAAACCCCAAGAAAAACGCGCTGTAACAAAGTCAACCTTAAATTTGAGATATTTTAAGTTTTAACAAAGCCTCTAAAGCGGGCAAATCACGGGCTAATTGTAATTTCAAATTACTTTTACTTTCCTTTAACTCTAGGCTGGCTTGCTCGGCTTGTTTTTCTAATTCCTCTTCCTTTTGTGCCACGACCGATTCGTAATTTGCCCTTGCGTTGTAAAGCGCATCCTGCAAGATTTTATCCGCTTGTGTGCGGGCATCTCTTAAGACGTTTTGGGCCTCTTGCTGGTAGCCTTGCACTTCCTCATGTAGTTGCTCAATGTTGCGCCTATCTTTAAGCATGGAGTCCTCCCGCGCGTCCATGTTGGCGAGCAAAGGCTTATACACCCCGCTATTAAGCGACACCAACAGAGCCAAAAAGGTGACGAAAACCACCGCCATTAAGTAGACATTGATTGAAATGCTCATGCGCCAAATCCTTTACCGATAAAAACTCTTATTCTAGCACGCTTAAGCTTGTTAGTGGCTTTAGCGCCGGGAGTAATAGACTTGCCCGGCAATCTCTAACCCGCCATCGGGGCGCATGGTGGCTTGAGATAGAGGGATTAGCCCACTTTCGTGCTTAAAAAACTGCCTGGAGTGCGTGTGCTTAAAGTCCTTTTTGTAAGCCTTAAAAATATCTGCCCACTTTGGAGCAGTTTCGATGCGCTCTAAAAACGCTTGCAACACCTCTTTAGCGCACACCGATAAAGCGGCGTGTTGGCTGGCGCAAATGTTTAGTCCAATCCCACAAATGACCATGTCTTTATGAATTTGGCTCATCACCCCGCCTACTTTGGCCTGCCCCACATACAAGTCATTGGGCCACTTCAGCCACACTTCTGTATGCCCCAGCGTGTGTAGGGTTTGCTTAAAAAGGTAACCAAAATACAAACTCAAGCTTTGTTTAGGGATGTTGGTGTCTACCATGCAAGCAAAAGAGAAAGTTAGAGCCTCATCTACACTCTCCCAAACCTGTCCACGGCTGCCTATGCCCGCACTTTGTTTTTTGGCCCACACACAAATGGGGGGTTTTAAATACCCGCTTTTGACCTGTTCGACTAAATAAATTTGCGTGGATGGTAAGCTCTCAAACTCTAACACTTGCACTAGGCTAAAATGTCCCCGACTTTTAGGCGTTTACCGCTTAAATACGCCCTAGCCCCGACTTTTTGCTTCCCAGGGGCTTGCAACTGGGCGATTTTTAGCACGCCCTTAGCACATCCGATCAAAACTCCCTCGCCATCTAAAGTCAAAATCGCCCCTGGTGGATGTTCTTCTTGAGTGCTTAAAAGCTCAAGTCCAAAGAGTTTGAGTCCGCTTTTTATAAACACCCCAGGCCATGGGTAGTAGGCAAGGTACTTTAAATAGATTGGGCGGGCATCGCTAAAATCCACCAGGCCATCGGCTTTGCTGATTTTTTTGCAATAAGTGGCTTGGCTATGATCTTGGGGTGTGGGGGTGATGTTTTCAAAGTTCTTAAGCACCTTTGCCATAAGCTCTGCTCCTAGCAAGGCTAACCTTGCACCCAAATCTTGCAGGTTATCGTCTTTCTCCTTTTCAAACGAAGCCACACCCAAGATGTCCCCCGTATCCATGTGTGCATCCATTAAAATCACGCTCACGCCCACGGTTTTTAAGTCGTGCAAAATCATTTCTTGCATGGGGCTTGCCCCCCGAAACTGGGGTAGAATCGAGCCGTGTAAATTCAAACACGGAACTAAATCTAGCAAGGCTTGGGGTAAAATCTTACCATAGGCCACCACCACGATTTTGTCGGGCTGCAAGTTGGCGATGGCCTGCAGAGTCTCTGCATCGATCTTGGCCGGCTCTAAAATGGGAATCTTTGGGTAATTTTCCAAAATAAAGGTTTTAGTGGCGCTGTCTTTAAGCTGGTGTTGCCGCCCAAAGGGTTTGCTAGGTTGTGTTACAAGCCCGACAATGTCAAAGCCCTCTAAAATGAGTTGGTGCAACACCACACGGGCAAATATGGGCGTTCCCATGAATAAAACACGCATTTTTAAAACTTAAAGTGGTTTAAAAGCCCTTTCTCAGATGGCTAAGGCACACAAGATATTTAAATGCTCTGCTGTGTTCCCACCCTGAAGCGTTGTCTAAATACCCCATTGCATAGGTCTAAGAAAAGGCAGACCGGATTATCTTATATGTTTGCTTACATTTTGATAAAATGACAAAAAGGTTTAAGGGTGCTGATGGAGAGATTGACGACTTGGATACTTGTGGTGATGGTTCTAGGCTTTTTGGCGGGTTGCACGGGCAATCGAGAGCAATTGCAGCGCTTCAACCAAATTTATTACAACGGCGCGCAGTTTAAAGAGGCCTACGCCTTTTCCAAAAAAATGGCACACAAAGACCACAGCAATGCCTTATTGTGGGACTTGCAACAGGGCATGAGCGCTTTAATGGCCGATCAATACCCGCAATCCATTAGAGCTTTAGACCTTGCTGAGTTGCGCTACGACCACCACCATAACCTCTTTAGCCGCTCTTTAGGCACTGTGGGGGCGGTGCTGGTGAACGACAATGTCAGGGCGTATACGGGTAATGTCTACGAGGGGGTGCTTCTTAACTACTACAAGGCGATAGACTACCTTTTAATGGGCGATCCTAAAGACGCACGGGTAGAGTTTAACCGCGCCAACGACCGCCAAAGACGGGCCAAAGAGTTTTACAATAAAGAGATCCGCAAGGCGGTTGAGAAAATGCAACAACAAGGCTCTAGACACCTAAGTGCCGAGCAATCCAACTCCCAAGTGCAAGAAATCCTAAGCAACGAATACTCCAACCTCAACGACTTCTATGCCTACAATGATTTGATCAACCCTGTGGTGTCCTATCTCTCTGGGCTGTTTTTCGTGGAGAACAACGACCTAGACAAGGGGCTAGACTACCTCAAAGAAGCCTATGGGATCAGCCACTCCACCACCATAGGCGAGGATTTATTGTTTTTCCAATACCCCTCTAGGCAAAGATTCACATGGATTTTTATAGAAGATGGCGAGCAGGCGACCAAAAAGGAGTTTAAAATCAATGTCCCCATACCCTTGCCTGATGGGATTTACGATGCGAGCCTAGCCCTCCCGCAGCTTAAAGATGGCGTAGACTTTAGAAGCGCGTTTAGCGTGCAAGTGGGCCAAAGACACAAAAAATTTGAAAACTTGCTGCTCTTAGATGCGCTCATCGCTAGCGAGTTTAAAAAGCAACTGCCCTACATCCTCACCCGTGCGCTCACCTCCACCGCCCTTAAAGTGGGGCTTGAAGCCGTGTCTAACCAATATTTGGGCGTGCTAGGCGGGTTGTTTTCCTCCATTTATGCGGCCGCCAGCACCTCTGCTGACATCCGCTCCCCCGCCCTCTTCCCCCATAAGTTTTATATCCTGCGCTTAAAAAACAGCACCAAAAAGCCCGTCCACATCCTAGCCGATGGACAGGAAATCTTTAACTTTAAGTTTGTGTCCTGCCAAGTAAGCATCCCCCCGCCCGAGTCTAAAGACTTTTGTGCCGGCCAAGACCACCTCTTATATATCCGTAGCTTTGAAGCTTCGGGGCGGGTGTGGAAGTTGTGGTAAATTGTCTATCTTGTGTTACAATGGACCTTTTGATGAAGGAGTTTTGCATGGTCTTTAAAAAATCTTGGATTGTGGCGTTTAGCTTACCTCTTTGTTTACAAGCCGTGCCTCATTGGTATGAAACCACCCCAAACAAACCGCAATTTTTCTATGGCAGCGGGGCAGGCAGCGACAAAGAGAGCGCCAAAGAAAAGGCGCTAAACGATTTAGCCAGCAACATCTCGGTGCATGTGTCCTCGCTGACCACCAGCACCACCACTAGAAACAACAGCAGGCTCGACAAAAAAGCCAGCCAACAGATTAAATTAGTGGTTGATTCGCTTAAATTGGTGCATGTAGACACCGACAAACAAGAGTGTCATAGGGACAAGTGCTACACCCGTGTGCGCATGGATAAAAACATGTTCTTAAATCTGCTCTCCAAGCGCTACGCCGACCTTTACAACACCCTAAGCCCCTTTAAGCCCGCCCAGGGCTGTGAGGGGATTTTTATCAAGGAAAAGCAGCAAATCCAAAGCCTCTTGGATAAAATGACCCCCATGCAAGAGATTTTAAGCGCCTATGGACGCGCCTCAGCCCCCTTAACCTCGTATCAAGAACTCATCAAGGCCAACAGCCCCAAACCTAGGGCCAACATCACCTTTGCCAATGGGGCAGATGCTGAAATCGCCGATGCGCTCACGGGGCAGTATGCCCGCTTTGTCAACCAAACCACCGCCCCGGGCTTTTACACCATCGACAATAGGATTTTCACCAGCCAGGGCGGGGGGCTCTTTCACATCGGGCTAGACATCAACATTAAAAACTGCCAAGGGGACATCATTTACTCCAAACACCTAAATGCCGACCAGCACAGCCGCGGGGATGCGATCGAGCGCATCAAAGCCCAAACCTTCAAACAAATGCGCAATTACCAAAACGGCGTGGGTGCGGGCACCGCCGATGTCAACTCTGACAACATGGACTTTTAGGGGGGGTCTTTCCAACTGGTCCTTTGCATTTTGAGCGTCTGCAAATAGCGGGCGTGGTTTTTAGACAGCAGGTTGCGGGCGTTTTCCTCGTGGTGCAAGTGGTAGGCGAGGGCAGAACTTCAGAGGCTTTAATGTGCCGTGGTTAAAGAGAAAACGGGCGACAAATTCGCTATCCTCCCGCCCCCAACCTACAAAGTTTTCATTAAAGCCTGCAATGTCTAAACAATCTTGCTTGCTAAAACCCATGTTGCAACTACGCACGCCCGGCACAATGGTGCGCGTGTTAAAAATTTTCTTTGTAACTTTGCGGTGCTTGTAGATGAGTTTGGCTAGGCTTAAAATGCGGCGGTTTTTCAAGGATTTTTTAGCGTAGGCCAGCGAAAAATCCCGGCACTCTAAAATTCTTTGGCTTTCTTTAGGGTTTAAGAGGATTCGCCCCCCTTGCGCTAAAACTTTAGGGCGGGCAAAGTGCATGTGGTCGTAGACAAACATGGGGGATAAAATCATGTCTGTGTCTATGACAATGATGTATTCACCCATGGCTTCTTCAATGGCGTTGTTACGATTTTTAGCGGCCCTAAAACCTAAATCCTCCTGCCAAACATGCCTTAAGGGCAAGTTTTTTTGAGCAAATAGGGGCTGGTAGCGCGCCATGAGGGCTTGAGTCCCTCTCCCCCCGTCATCGGCGATCAGCACTTCACTAGGCAAACAAGCGAGATTGAGCACCGAATCTAACACCATTTTTAAATGTTGCTCTTGGTTGTAAGTGGTGATGATGAGGGACACACTTTTAAAGTGGGTGTTTCTAAACGTACAAGCATGGCTCTTCATGTTCACTTTTTCGCCAATTATAAGGGAATTAAAGCTATAATTATAGCTAATTTTGTTGTAAAAAGGTTTCTTATGAATAAAGAGTTAGAGTCTCTAGGCAGCCACAGCGAGTCCAAAGAGTTTCAAGACTACATGCAAGAGTATATGCAAACTGAAGAGGTGGAACAAAAAGGTGTGCTTAGAGAGGGTGTGATCGTTTCTATCAACGAGCAAGAAGACTATGCAATGGTGAGCGTGGGGGGCAAGACAGAAGGGCGTTTGCCCTTAAGCGAAATTAGGGACACGCAAGGTGGGTTGCTCTTTGGGGTGAACGATACGATTCAGGTCTATGTGTCCCAAAAGGGGGAGCGCCCTAGCGTGTCTTATAAACGGGCGTTAGCCTTTGTCAAAAACCAAGAAAAAATCCAAGCTTTAGGGGAGGATTTTAAAGATAAAGTCGTAGAGGGGAGGATCGCTAGAGAAAATAAAGGCGGCTATATTGTTGCAGACAATCAAGGCGTGGAGTATTTCCTCTCTAAGGCGCAGTCGTCCTTAAAAAGGGATGCCAAGCACATCGGCAAGCATATTAAAGCCTGTATCACGGCGATCGACCCTGAAAACGCTTCGATTGCGATCTCACGCAAGCGCTTCTTTGATGTTTACAGCAAATACCAAAACGAGCAATCCCAAAAACTTGTCGAATCGGGGGCAATCTACACAGGTGTGGTTAAAAGTGTAACAAGCTTTGGCGTGTTTGTGGAAGTGGAGGGCGTAGAAGGCTTGGTGCACTACACTGAGATCACGCATAGAGGCTCAACCAACCCCGCCAAACATTTTAAAGAGGGCGATGTGGTGCAGGTGAAAGCCTTGTCTTACGATGAAAAGAAAAAACGCCTGCTTCTCTCCATTAAAGCCACCATGGAAGACCCTTGGGAGGAAATCCAAACCAAATTAAAAGTCGGTTACGCCATTAAGGTTGTGGTGAGCAACATTGAAAACTACGGCGTGTTTGTAGACATCGGCAACGACATTGAGGGCTTTTTGCATATCTCTGAAATCTCTTGGAACAAGGATGTCAAACACCCCAGCGACTATTTGGAACTCAACCAAGAGATCGATGTCAAAATCATAGAAATTGACAGCAAAAACCGCCGTTTGCGTGTGTCTTTAAAACAGCTCTCCGACAAGCCCTTTAATGAGTTCGTGTCTAAGCACCGCGTGGGCGATGTGATCGAGGGCAAAGTCACCACACTCACCGATTTTGGGGCGTTCATCAATTTGGGGGGCGTGGATGGCTTGCTCCACAATAAAGATGCGTTTTGGGAGAGCGATCAAAAATGCAAAGACCATTTTAAAGTCGGCGATGTGGTGAAAACCAAAATCCTTAAAATTGACAAAGACAATGAAAAAATCTCTTTGGAGATGAAATACGCCAAGCCCTCACCCACCGAAACTTTTAGCCAAAAACACCGTGTGGGCGACATTGTTGAGGGCAAGATCGTGGGGATGAAGGATTTTGGAATTTTTGTGAGTGTGGAGGGCATCGATGTTCTCATTAAGGCCGAGGATCTCTACCCCTTGAAAAAAGAAGAGCTCAAAATGGCGGATGTGGTGACAAGCGTGGTTGTGGCGATTGAAAAAGGCAATAACCGCGTTCGGGCGAGTGTGCGCCGCCTAGAGCGCAAGAGGGAGCAAGATCGACTCCACGCCTTCAATGCGGGTGACACCAAAATGACGCTAGGGGACAAACTCAGCGGGAAGTTCTAACTTGATCGATGAAGATCGCCAAGTTTCGTGCGTTTGTGCTGTGGTTTGTGGTGGCGGTGGCTCTATGTGTGGCGGGGTTTTTGGGCTATAAAATGTACCGCTCCAAGCACCATAAAACCCACGAAGCCTACGAGGAACACAGCATCCACACCCCTAAAGAGAGCACACATGTAAAGGCACATCCCAAGCAAGAACAAGAGCTAAAGGGGGTGTTTATCCAATCCTTGCACGAAACCCAACCCTCCGAAATCGAGCAAGAGGCTCCCCCCTACCTTTACCCATCCTTGCAAAAAAAGGTCGGCATTGAGTTTTTTGACAGCACCCCAACTCGCAAAATTTTGGTGAAAAACCTAGACAGCTATAAGCTCTTTTGTTTGCGTGAGATTTTAAAGACCGAACACATTGACTTTGCCCTAGATAAAAAGAAAACGGGGACGACTTTGATCATCTATTTGCCCCACGCCACACAGCAATTTTTAGAAGATTTGAAGTACTACCAAATCCCCTATAAACTTGACTAAAGGACAAACCATGCCAAAAATTGCCATTTGCGACCCCATCCACGAGGGGGGGGTAAGTCTTTTGCACGAACAAGCGGATTTAGAAGTTCTAGACTTTTCTACCCTTGATAAAAGTGCCCTACCCGAGACGATCAAAGAAGTGGACGCGCTCATCACCCGCAGCATGACCGCTATAAACGCCAATTTGTTGGCCCACGCTACGAAGTTAAAGGCCATTGTGCGCGCGGGCGTGGGCGTAGACAATGTGGACATTGATCTGTGCTCACAAAAAGGCGTTGTGGTGATGAATGTGCCCACCGCCAACACCATTGCCGCCGTGGAGCTCACCATGGCCCATATGTTAAACGCCGTGCGCCGTTTTCCCGGGGCGAACACGCAGCTTAAACACGACCGCCTATGGAAGCGGGAGGATTGGTATGGCACGGAGCTTTATGGCAAGAAACTGGGCATCATCGGCTTTGGCAACATCGGCTCAAGGGTGGGCGTGCGCGCACTTGCCTTTGGCATGGAAGTTCTCACCTACGACCCCTACATCCCCAAATCCAAAGCTACAGATTTAGGCGTGCTCTACACGAAGGATTTTAAAGACATCCTCGCTTGCGACATCATCACCATCCACACCCCAAAGAATAAAGAAACGATCAACATCATCGACAAGGAGCAAATTGCCCAAATGAAAGAGGGCGTGATCCTCATTAATTGCGCTAGAGGGGGGCTTTACAATGAAGAGGCGTTGTATGAGGGCTTGCAGTCTAAAAAAGTACGCTGGCTAGGAATCGATGTCTTCAGTAAAGAGCCGGGCATCAATAATCCCCTTTTAGGACTAGAAAATGTCTATGTGACGCCACACATCGGGGCAAACACCTATGAATCGCAGGAGCAAATCGCTAAAGAAGCTGCCCAAGCAGTGATCCAAGCCCTAAGAGGGAGTAGCTACCCCAACGCCCTAAACATCCCCATCCAAGAAAACATCGCCCCCTATGCCAAACCCTACTTACAGCTTGCCCAAAAGCTCGGCTTCTTTTGCGCCCAGGTGCATAAGGGAGCGTGGAGTGCCCTAGAGCTCACCCTAGCCGGCGCGATTTGTGAGTATGGCAATTCCTTACTCACCTTTGCACTTATGGGGCTGTTAAAACCTAGTTTGGGCGATAAAATCAACTATGTCAACGCCCCCCATGTCGCCAGTGAGCGCAACATCCATTTAAGCACCAAGACCCTAGAAGACGCAACCCCCTATACAAATCTCATCACCTTACAATTAAGTGCCCCAGGTTATGGCACCTACATCAGCGCAACCGCCTTTAGTGAGGACATTTTAAAAATCACCAACATAGACGGCTTTGAAATGGATATTCAGCCACAAGGCACCATGATTTTGTTTAAAAACACCGATAAACCCGGCGTGATCGGCAATGTAGGGCAGACTTTAGCCAAGCACAACATCAACATTGCCGACTTTAGGCTCGGGCGCAACGCAAAAGCCGAGGCTCTAGCCGTCATTTTAGTGGACACGCCCATCAGCTCCACCATTTTACACGACCTGCAAGAAGTCCCCCACTGCCTAGGCGTGTCCGTGGTTTCTATTTAGTTGCAAAAACTCGTTGCTAAACTCAAAGAGCGGGGAGATTTGCGGGTGTTTGACACACCCCTAGACATTTGCCTAGAAATCCCCCACATCGCCTACATTGAAGCCAAAAAGCCTAAAGGCGGGCAAGCGTTGTTATTCACACAGCCCAAAAGGGGCAACACGCCTTTAGACATCCCCGTTTTCATGAATGTCTTTGGATCAATTGAGCGCCTAGAGTTTATCATCAACCGCTCCATTGAGGACTGCCAAGCGCAACTAGAAAGCCTATTAAATTTGCAAAAGCCCAAGAGCTTTAAAGACCTTGTCCATCTAGTTAAAGACCTTTGCAAGTTGCGTTTCAGCTTGCCTCAAATTTGCAAGAACCCCCCACAAAGACAGGTGTTTCAAGGCGATCAAGTAGATTTAAACAAATTGCCCATTCTCACCACTTGGGAGCACGACGCAGCCCCCTTCATCACGATGGGGCAGATTTACACCAAAAGCTTTGATGGCAAGCACCACAATTTAGGGCTTTACCGCTTGCAAGTGCAGGGCAAAAACCGCCTAGGTTTGCACTGGCAAATCCACAAGGACGCAAACCACTTCTTCCACGCTTACCAAAAGGCCGGGGCGAAAATGCCCGTGAGCGTGGCGATCGGCGGGGATGCCCTTTACACTTGGTGCGGACAAGCCCCCTTGCCCTATGGGGTGTTTGAGCTCGCCCTGTATGGCTTGATTAGGCGAAAGCGTGCCAAGCTCGCCCCCTGCTTGACAAATCCGCTAGCCGTGCCCATGGATGCGGACATTGTGCTTGAGGGGTGGGTGGGAGCAGAGCGTTTAGAAATGGAGGGGCCTTTTGGCGATCACACGGGTTTTTACACGCCTAAAGAGCCCTACCCCGTGTTAGAAGTGCAGGCGATGCACTTGAAAGACAATCCCATTTACTTAGCCAGCGTGGTGGGTAAGCCCCCCCTAGAGGACAAATACATGGGTTACTTCACCGAAAGGCTGTTTTTACCCCTGCTTAAAAAAAGTGCGCATGGGTTACTGGATTATCACATGCCCGAAAATGGGGTGTTTCATAATCTAATCCTCGCCCAAATCGCGCCCAGCTACCCCGGACACGCCCACCAAATCATGCACCACTTTTGGGGCACGGGGCAAATGAGCTTTGTCAAGCATGCCATCTTTGTTGGCAAGAATGCGCCCAAACTCACCGATTACCCCGCCCTTTTTCGCCACATTTTAGACCACCTAGATTTAAGCCAAAGCCTATTTTCTCAAGGCGTGTGCGATGCCTTAGATCACGCCAGCCCCACCTACGCCTTTGGGGGCAAGTTGGGGCTAGTTGCCCTAGAGCCCACCCCACATCCTAAGACCCCCTTAAAAGACCTTGAGCTTTTAGCCCGCCTAAAAGAGCTCATGCCCCAAGTGCAGGATTTAAGGCAATACGGATTAGAGAGTAAAAACCCCATTGCCCTCGTGGGCGTGGCTAAAACCACCCCCCTAGTGCCCCTGTTTCACGGATTAGAGAGCTTAGCCCCTTTTGTGAGTGCCTTGATTTTTGTAGACAGCCACAAGAACGATTTAAACAACCCCTACATGCTCCTTTGGCGTGTCGTCAACAACATAGACGCACACCGCGACATTTGGCTAAACCCCCCCTTAATTTGCATAGACGCGACCGACAAGGGCGCGCTAGAAGGGCATATGAGAGAATGGCCTAAAGAAACAGATTGTTCTTTAAGCGTTTTAGAAAGCCTTGCTAAAAAGGGGCTCATCCCCCCTTTAAGCGACCCCTTGTATCACAAATACCACATTTACCACTCCCCAAAGGGCGCAAATGGAGCTTAAGAAACGCTTAGATCATCTCTTAGAGCGGATCGAAAAGGCACGCCTTGCTTACAGCCGCCACCACATTGTGCGTCTTGTGGCCGTGTCTAAATACGCCAGCCTAGAGCAGGTGCAAGGGCTTTATGCGTGCGGACAAAGAGCCTTTGGGGAGAATTACATACAAGAGTTTGGGCGCAAAGCCACAAGTTTGCAAGACTTGCCCCTAGAGTGGCACATGCTAGGGCACTTGCAACACAATAAAATCAACAAACTCCTAGAGCTAAAGCCCGCCCTGTTACATAGCCTGCACTCTTTGGAGTTGGCTAGGGCGATCAACACTAGGGCAAAAGAACCCCTAAATGCCTTGTTGCAAGTGAATATTGCAGGGGAAGTGCAAAAAAGTGGCGTGCCCCTAGAAAACGCTCTTGAAACCTACGCCCAAATTTGCCAAACATGCCCTAAAATCCATTTGCAAGGTTTAATGGCGATGGGACCTGTAAATGGCGATGAAGCCCAAATAGAGAAGGCTTTTAGCTTGGCTAGAAATTTGTTTGACAAACTCCCCAATGCCAAAACTCTATCCATGGGCATGAGCGGGGATTTTGAACTTGCCATCGCCTATGGGGCAAATTTGGTGCGTGTGGGGAGTGCCTTATTTAAAGACTAAAGGATATTTCATGTTAAGTTACGACTCGGCTCTTACAACCCTAGCCCACTACATTTTAGACGGCAAGATTCCCAAACACGCCACCCAAAGCGCAAGCCTAAGTTTAATCGACTCCATTGCCTGCGCTTTAATGGCGTTAAAAGACCCCGAATGCACGAAGTTATTAGGGCCTAGTGTCCCGGGGGCGGATTTTAGAAATCTTGGGGCCAAGGTGCTAGGCACGGCTTATCAGCTTGAGCCTGTAAGCGCGGCGTTTAATGTGTCTTGTATGGTGCGCTGGCTAGATTTTAACGACACTTGGCTGGCTAAAGAGTGGTGCCATCCTAGCGACAATTTGGGGGCGATTTGGGCGTTGGGCGATTATGTGAGTCGCTTGCGCCTTAGCAGACAAGAAAAGCCCTTAAAGGTTAGGGATATTTTGCACGCCATGGTGCAGGCCTATGAGATACAAGGGGTGTTGGCGATGGACAATTCCTTTTACGATGAAGGCTTGGACCACACGCTTTTAGTGCGTTTAGCCAGCGCGGGCGTGGGGGCAAAACTGCTAGGCGGGGGCAAAGAAGAGATTTTAAGCGCGCTCTCGCATGCCTTTGTGGATGGGGGGGTGCTTCGGGTGTTTCGCCACGCCCCCTTTAGCGCCACTAGGCAAGCGTGGGCGGGGGCGGATGCCACAAGTCGGGGGGCGCAACTTGCGCTAAGAGCCATGAGCGGGGAAATGGGCTGCGTGAAGGCTTTGAGCGCGCCTAAGTGGGGCTTTGAGGCGGTGTGTATGCCCCACACCAAAGACGGATTAGTGCTGAATAACTTAGGCGCGCATGTCATTGAAAATGTTTTGTATAAAATCTCTTACCCTGCCCTCTTTCCCATCCAAACCGCTGTGGAGTGTGCCCTCATTTTGCATAAACAAATTGCCCCCCGCTTGGAGGAAATCTCTAAAATTGTCCTCACTACCCAAGAGGGCGTGGAGAAAATCATGGCAGGCGGAGGGCAGGCTTACAGCCGTAAAGACCGCGAGTATAGCCTTGCCTACCCCATTGCCTACGCCTTGCTTAGGGGGCATTTAAAGGCGGATTCTTACAGCGACACGAACGCCAAGAACCCCTTTTTACAACAGCTCATGGACTTAGTAGAAGTGCAAATAAGCCCCACTTACACCAAAGAAGCCAAAGAACCCCATAAAAGGGCGATCCCCAACGCCTTGCAAGTCTTTTTTAAAGACGGCACAAGCACACAAAAAATTGAAGTGAAATACCCCCTAGGGCACCGCTTTAGACGCGAAGAGGGGCTCAAAGCCTTGATGCAAAAATGCCAAAGTGCTCTCAAAGAAATCTATCCCCCAAAAAAGACAGCCCAAATTGAAGCCCTTTTGGGCGATCTAGAGAGTTTGGAGAACATGGACTTTAATGGTTTTTGTGATTTATTAGCCTTTGTGTAGGACAATGGACCATTTCCTTTACAAGGATGTCCATGAAAAAGGTAGCACGGATTTACAAAGCCCCTCCTAAGCATTGGATGGGTAATGGCTTTTATGTGGCCACCATGTTTTCTTACAAAGAAACCTACAAAAATGTTGACCCCTTTTTGCTCTTAGACTACAATGCCCCCTACACCTTTAAGCCGAGTGCAGAGTGTTTGGGCGTGGGCCCACACCCGCATCGGGGTTTTGAAACCATCACTTTGGTCTATCAAGGGGAGATGAAACACAGCGACTCGCATGGCGTGGAGAGGTTGGTGCCTTCGGGAGGTGTGCAGTGGATGACGGCTGGCTTTGGAGTCTTGCACCAAGAGTTGCTCTCCAAAAAATTTTGCCAACAAGGGGGGGTGTTTGAAATGGTGCAAATTTGGCTGAATTTACCCAAAGCCCATAAAATGACCCCGCCCAAGTACCAAGCCATCAATCCAGAGCAAATCCCCGTAGCCCCTTTTAAAAAAAGCCAAGTGCGCGTGGTTGCAGGTGCGCTTAATGGGGTCGAGGGTGCGGCGCAAACCTTTAGCCCCGTCAATGTATGGGACATAGAGCTTAGGGGGTTTTTATCTTTGCCTATACCCCAAGAACACAATATTTTGATATTAGTGCGTGAGGGGCTGGTGTCCGTAGATCAGCAAGAGGCCAGCGCGCAACACCTCATCACTTTCCAAAAGGGTGGGCAGGGGGTGCACCTTGAGGCTTTAAAACCTTCCCAAGTGTTGGTGCTGACAGGCTTACCCCTAGATGAACCCATCGTGGGGCATGGCCCTTTTGTGATGCATAACAAAGCAGAGATCGAGCAGGCTCTAGAGGACTTTAACGCCGGCAAATTTGGCACACTTAAAGCAGGGCATGGAGACTAACAACAGCCCCTTAAAAGACGCGATTGTCGCCGAGTTGTGGGCGAAAATCCAAGCCGAACAAGACAAATTCCAAAAAGACATGGAGAGCAAAATTGAGAGTTTGGCGGCGCAGAATTTGGACTTAAACAGCGTCTTTAGGGTAGAAAGGCGTAATAGCGCACTGGCGTATAAATTAGTCGTCTTGCTAAGTTTCATTAGTTTGGCGTTGATTGTCGCCTTAATCATGCTCTTACCCCTAAAGAAAACCGAGCACCATTTTATAGACTTCGCCAACCAAGACAAGCACTACGCCATCATCCAAAAGGCAGACGGCAATTTGGCAAGCAATGAAGCCCTCGTGCGCTCTTTAGTGGGGCAGTATGTCCTAGATAGGGAGTCGATCAACCACATAGACGATCAAGAGCGTTATGAAGTGGTGCGCCTGCAAAGCAACCCACAGGTGTGGCAAGTCTTTGAAAGTTTAGTGGCCTCTAAAAACAGCATTTACACCGCCCAACAACTCACAAGGGACATCCACATCATCAACATCTCTTTACTCAAGCAGAGCAAAGAGCAGAACATCGCCCAAGTGCAGATCGTGGCAAAGCTCTTTAGGGCGGGCAGTCCCCTCACAGAAAAACGCTATAACATTGTGTTGAGCTTTTCTTTTAAGCCCCTGCCCGCCTTTGACACCGCCATGATGCCTAAGAACCCCACGGGCTTTGAAGTTACCCGTTACAGCGTGACTGAAATGCAAAATCTCAAGGCTCTAAAGCCCTAAGCCCCACTAGCTTTTAATGCCTCAGCTCGCCTTTGGCTACTTAAGACAGCTCTTGTTTGAGTAGCTGGTTGACGACTCCCGGATTGGCGTTTTTGAGTTTTTTGAGCACCTGTCCCACAAAGAAGCCAAAGAGTTTATCCTTCCCGCCTTTGTATGCGGCAACCTTGTCGGCGTTGTTCTCTAGCACCTCAGCAATGGCTTTTAAAATCGTGCTCTCATCGCCCACCTGCGCTAACCCTAGCTTATCTATTAAAGCATCTATGTCTTTGGGGCTTGCGCTTGTTTGTTTCATTAAAGCATCTAAAATCTCTTTACCTGCTTTGCCTGAAATGCGTTTGTTTTCAATGCGGAGCACCAAATGGGCGAGAGTGTCGGGTTTAATGGGGCAATCTTGCAAGGTTTGCTCGCCCTCTAAGCGCCCCAACAGCTCCACACACAGCCACGAGCAAGCCCCCTTCGCACTCGCTCCAAGCTCTAGCATTCTTTCAAAATAGGTCGCTAGCTCCAAACTCCCCACTAAAGTGCTTGCCTCTTCGGCTTTTAAGCCCAAACTCTCTATGTAACGCGCCTTTTTAGCCTCGGGCAGTTCTTTAATTTTGCGTCCTTCTTGTAGTAGGCTTTCTGGGATATATACGGGGCGCAAGTCGGGGTCGGGAAAATAGCGGTAATCGGCGGACTCTTCTTTGTTGCGCATAGACTGCGTGATCCCCTTAGCGGTGTCAAACAAGCGGGTTTCTTGCACGACTTCGTGCGCATAAGTCCCCCTTTCAAACGCCTCAATTTGGCGCTCCACTTCATACTCAATCGCCTTTTGGATAAACTTAAAGCTGTTTAAATTTTTAATCTCCACTCTTGTGAGTAACTTACTTTCCCCTTTAGGGCGGATAGACACATTGGCATCGCACCTAAAATTGCCCTCTTGCATGTTGCCATCGCAAATGTCTAAAAAGCACACAATGGCGTGCAGCTTTTTTAAATAGCTGATCGCCTGCTCGCTGTTGCGCATGTCCGGACAACTCACAATCTCTAAAAGGGGGGTGCCCGCTCTATTTAAATCCACTTGAGAGTGGTGGCTGGCGTGTATGTTCTTGCCTGCGTCCTCTTCTAAGTGTGCCCGCTCGATATGGATGCGTTTGAGCCCCTCTGGGGTTTCTATGTCTAAATACCCATTGGCGACAATGGGGCGATCGAATTGTGAGATTTGATAAGCTTTAGGCAAGTCGGGGTAAAAGTAATTCTTGCGGGCAAAGACGCTCTCTTGCGTGATGGTGGCGTTGATCGCCGTGCCAAAGGCGATCGCCTTTTTCACCGCCTCCACATTTAACACGGGCAAAGCCCCGGGCAGTCCTAAACACACGGGGCAGGTGTTGCTATTGGGCGTGTCCTTAAAACTGGTGGGGCAGGCACAAAAAATCTTGGTTTTCGTGTTGAGTTGGGCGTGCACTTCTAGCCCGATAATGGTTTCAAACATGGCAATCCTTGTTAATGGCATAAAGGCGCATTTTACCATGCAAAAATGACAAATCATGGCATAATAAGGGCTTATGTCAATGTTAGAGCCTAAAGAAGCTGTTGTTTTGTTGAATATGGGTGGCCCGAACAACCTTTACGAAGTGGAAGTGTTTTTAACAAACATGTTCAATGACCCCTATATTTTGGCGATTAAAAGCCCTTTTTGGCGCAAACTGCTCGCCTCTTTTATTGTCAAAATGCGTCAAGAAAAGTCCAAAGCTATTTATGAAAAAATCGGGCAAAAATCCCCCATAAACGAACTGAGTGCCAAACTCACACAACGCCTAAACACCCTTGATGCCACCCACCACTACACCTATGCCATGCGCTACACCCCCCCTTTTGCGCCCATGGTCTTTGCTGAGTTGCAAAAACAAGGCTTTGACTCGTGCTTGCTTTTTTCTATGTACCCGCAATACTCCACGACCACCACAAAGTCCTCCCTAGAAGACGCATTAAATGCCCTAAAAACCCTAAACTTCGCTCCCACTCTAAGCTGCATTGATCGCTTTTACACCCACCCCCTATAACCAAGCCGTGGTCCAAAGCATCACAGACACCATAAAAGGGCATGATGCAAAAGAGTTTGTGCTGATTTTTAGCGTGCATGGCTTGCCTGAAAGCGTCATAAAACAAGGCGACCCTTACCAAGCCGAATGTTTGCACCATGTAAGCCTGTTAAAACAACAACTCTTGCCCCTGCACTTTAAAAAAATCACCTTGAGCTACCAATCTAAAGTGGGGCCCATGAAATGGCTAGAGCCTAGCACTCAGCAAGCCATAGAAGCGCACCGCAAGGATAAAATCCTCATTTACCCCCTAGCTTTTAGCATTGACAATTCAGAAACCATTTACGAGTTGCAAATGCAATACCGCCTAGAAGCCATGCGCCTTGCTGTGCCTGAGTTTCTAGTCTGTCCGTGTTTAAATGACAACCTAAACTTCGCACAGGCGATTTTGGATTTGGTCCATAACGCCCCTAGAAAGCCTCTAGGCCCATGATTTATCTAAAAAAAGTTACAATGCCCCATTTTCTTAAAAAGGTTTTTTATGCGCCCGTTTTTTTTGCTCCCCCTGTTAGCTCTCTTTTGTCATTGCGCCCTCGCCGATGATAAGGTGGATGAGAGCATGCTAAGTTCAGGGGCCACTTCTCCTCAAAGCACTTTTAAAGAGAGCAACAACTTTGACAAACAAAGCTATGCCGGTCTAGAAGACATTTTCCAAGACACACAGGACATCCGCACTAAGGGCAAATACATGCTGCTTGTCTTTGGCAAAAATGGCTGTTCGTATTGCGAAATGTTAAAGCAAGACTTGAAGCACTACGCCAATCTGCGTGGCTACATTAAAGAGCATTTTAGCGCCTACTACATCAACATCAGCTACTCTAAAATGCACCATTTTGTCATCGGCCCTGCCGAAAAACCCAAAGAAACCATGCTAAGCACACAGGATCTCTCTTCCATTTACGATGTCAACTCCACGCCTACGCTCGTGCTGGCTGACCCGACAGGCAAGACCATTTATGAGTTGCCCGGCTACATGCCCCACGTGCAACTCTTGGCGGTGTTGGAGTTTGTCGGTAAGGGACTGTATAAGGACTTGAACGACAAGCAATTCATTGAGAAACTCAGGGCGTATATCCTTAAGAAAACACAAGAAGCTCGACATGCAAGTTAAAAAGATTTTTGGATTTTTCTTTGGCTCTTTTTGGGTGGCGATCCCGCTGTTGGTGGTTTACGCCACCGCCTGCGCTCTAGCGACTTTCATTGAAAACGACTATGGCACGCCGGCAAGCCGCGCGATTGTCTATGACACTTGGTGGTTTAGTGCGTTGCATGTGTATTTGCTCTTGGTGATTGTCGGCACTTTCATCACTTCTAAGGCGTGGCAAAGAAAACGCTACGCCAGTCTATTTTTCCACAGCTCTTTGGTGTTCATCATTTTGGGGGCGGGGGTTACCAGATTCTTTGGCTTTGAAGCGACCATGCACCTACGCACCAACCAAACGAGCGACAAAATCACCACCACCGACAGCTATTTAAATTTAACCCTCAGTAAGGATAATGCCAAACCCTTGCACTTCTCTTTAAAAACCACGCTTTCGCCCTTTTCGCGGTATTTACCCACCGCTGAGGTGATGGCCTATGGCAAGCCCTTACGCCTTGAGCCCATCAGCGTGCATAAAATGTCGCCTGAAAAAAGGGACAACAAGGCGTTGTTAGAGATCAAACTCAGTTATGGGGAGGCAAGCCACACCCTGTATATTTTGGGCGGACATGGCGTGGTGAGCCAAGATGAAACAACCACTTTAGATGGCATGCACATCGCGCTCAACTGGGGTGTTACTGAGCGCATTTTGCCCTTTAAACTGCATTTAAAGCGTTTTGAGTTGGAGCGCTACCCCGGTTCTATGAGTCCGTCTTCCTACGCCTCCCAAGTGGAAGTGTTAAATGCCAAGGGGCAAGTTGTCATGCCCTTTAAAATTTTTATGAACCATGTCCTAGATTATGGGGGGTATCGCTTTTTCCAATCCTCCTATGACACAGACGAGCAGGGCACGATTTTATCGGTCAATCGCGATCCGGGCAAGAATTTAACTTACTTTGGCTACGGCTTGCTCATGTCTGGGGCGTTGTTCCTGCTCTTTAGCCGACAAGGGCGCTTCCAGCGGCTTTCACGTTTTTTAAAAGCCCAGCACATTGTGTTGTTTTTATGTGTCTTGTCTTTAGGCACACTCGCGCACGCCAAAGAGGGCAAAATCGACATGCACGGGGGCAAAAGCACCCCCATCGCCCCCCCCATTGACAAAATGGCAAAGATTCAGCCCACGACCGCCCAAATGCATGCCAAAATCTTGCAACGTTTTAAAGATTTAAGGGCACACGCAAAAGGGCAGCTCACCCCGCTTGCCCGCCTACAAGTGCAGGGCTTTGAAGGGCGCATTAAACCCCTAGACACTTTGAGCATGGAGTTGATTCACAAAATCACCAAAGAAGATGGCTTTAAGGGCATGGACAATTTGCAGATGATGCTAGGCATGATGCTCTATCCCGATGATTACAAAAGCATTAAAATGATCTACACCTCCACGCCCAAACTTAGGGCACTCCTAGGCACACCGCTTAAAGATAAACGGGTGGCTTTTTTAGACCTTTTTGGGCCGCATGGCTACAAACTCCAAAACTTCGTGGAAGAAGTCAACCAAAAAGCCCCCAAAGACAGGGACGAATTTGACAAGGACATTTTAAAGCTGGATGAGCGGGTGAATCTTGTTTATTTGATTTTCAGCGGGAACATTTTAAAGATTTTTCCCGATCAAAGCGGCAATACATGGCTAAGCCCCGCCGATGCCGTGAAGAATGCCAACATTAAAATCTCCACAGAAGCCACACATTTTTTAAGGGATTTATTCAAGGGCTTTGATTTGGGCGTGGATCAAAACCAATGGGCGGGCGTGCATAAAACCCTAAACGACTTGCTCGCCTACCAACGGGCACACAGCAAACTCGCCCTAAGCCCGGGGCGTGTGGATTCTGAGATTCTCTTAAATCACAGCAATTTTTTCAACACGCTCATGTTCCCCTATTTGCTTTTAGGCGTGGTGCTTTTAGGCGTGGTGCTGGTGGCGATCTTTAAAAATAGAGCGGTGCCTAAATGGCTGCACTTGAGCTTTTATGGCCTCTTGTCGCTTTGTTGGTTGGCGCATAGCGTGGGGCTAGCCTTGCGCTGGTATGTGAGCGGGCATGCCCCCTGGAGCAACGCTTACGAGTCCATGCTCTACATCTCTTGGGCGGCGATGCTCTCAGGGCTCATTTTACGCTCCAACTTGGCGTTGTGCGCCTCTAGCTTTTTAGCCGGCATTGCCTTGTTTGTGGCGCATTTGGGCTTTATGGACCCACAGATCAGCAATTTAGTCCCCGTGTTGAAATCCTATTGGCTCAACATCCATGTATCTATTATTACAGCAAGTTATGGCTTTTTGGGGCTATGCTTCATACTAGGGCTACTCACTCTGCTTTTATTCTTGCTAAGAAGCGAAAAACGCCCCCACATCGACTCGAGTATTTTAGCTCTCAGTGCGCTCAATGAAATGGGGATGATCATGGGGCTTTTATTGCTTGCGGTGGGTAACTTCCTTGGCGGGGTGTGGGCGAATGAGTCTTGGGGGCGTTACTGGGGCTGGGATCCTAAAGAGACATGGGCTCTGATCTCCATTGCTGTGTATGCGATCATTTTGCACTTGCGCTTTTTGCGCTTTGAGTTCATGCCCTATGTGTTTGCGAGTGCCAGCGTGATCGGCTTTTACTCCATTTTAATGACCTATTTTGGGGTAAATTACTATTTATCGGGCATGCATAGTTACGCCGCGGGCGACCCCTTGCCCATCCCCACATTTCTTTACCCTCTAGTGGCGAGCACTTTTGTTTTAGTCTTTGTGGCTGGCTTGAAGCGCAAATTGCCGATGGCAAAGGTTTAAAACCTTGACTTTTAGATTTTTTTACATTAGAATTTAGGCTTTTATTCCTCTTTTTTGTGTTTGGCTTCCCTAAAATGAGGCTTGTAATTGTTGAAATAACCAAAAAGCATAAGGACCGCAATGGCGCATGAACACCATAAACAAAAGACCCACACCCCTGTGAGTGGATACCGCATTGAAGAATTGCGCGCTCAGCCCACAGAACGGCTATTAGAAATCGCTAATGAACTCAAAGTAGAAAACCCCCAAGAGTTTAAACGCCAAGATTTGATGTTTGAAATCCTTAAAAATCAGGTGTCTCAAGGCGGCTACATTCTCTTTACAGGGATTTTAGAAACCGCCGGGGATGGGTATGGGTTTTTGCGTGGTTTGGATGGGAGCTTTTCGGATAACCAAAACGACACTTATGTCAGCCACTCGCAAATCAAACGCTTTGCTCTGCGTAATGGCGACATTGTAACGGGGCAAGTGCGCGCGCCCAAAGATCAAGAAAAATATTACGCCCTGCTAAAGATCGAGGCGGTGAATTACCTGCCCCTAGATGAAATCCGCCACCGCCCACTCTTTGATAATCTCACCCCCCTATTTCCTACAGAACAGCTAAAGTTAGAGTATGAGCCGACTAAAGTGACAGGGCGCATGCTCGACTTGTTTAGCCCGATGGGTAAGGGGCAAAGGGCTTTGATTGTCGCCCCACCGCGCACAGGTAAAACGGAGTTGATGAAAGAGTTGGCGCATGGGATCACCTACAACCACCCCGAAGTGGAGCTCATCATTTTATTAGTCGATGAGCGCCCCGAAGAGGTGACAGACATGCAAAGAAGCGTGAATGGGCAAGTTTTTAGCTCCACCTTCGATTTGCCTTCTACAAACCACATACGCATTGCTGAGCTAGTCCTAGAGAGGGCAAAGAGGCGGGTAGAAATGGGTAAGGATGTGGTGATTTTGCTAGATTCGATCACCCGTTTAGCCAGAGCTTACAATGCGATCACGCCCTCAAGCGGGAAAGTGCTAAGCGGGGGTGTAGATGCCAATGCCCTGCATAAGCCCAAGCGCTTTTTTGGGGCAGCTAGAAACATTGAAGAGGGAGGGAGTTTGACGATCATCGCCACCGCCTTGATCGAAACGGGCTCGCGCATGGATGAGGTGATCTTTGAAGAGTTTAAAGGCACGGGCAATAGTGAAATTGTCTTAGCCCGCAGTATCTCCGATCGGCGCATTTACCCCGCCTTTGATGTCTTAAAATCAGGCACCCGTAAAGACAATATCTTGCTAGGCAAGGACACCTTAACGAAAGTGTGGGTGCTAAGAAATGTGATGCAGCAAATGGACGATGTGGAGGCGTTAAACTTCATTTACTCCAAAATGCAGACCACCAAGGACAACCAAGAGTTTTTAAAACTCATGCAAGAGGGTTCTTGAGAGTTGGGGTTTTTGACAGCGGGGTAGGGGGCTTAAGTGTTTTAGAGAGCCTGCTAAAAGCCCGTTTATTCGAACACATCATCTATTACGGCGACACGGCGAGGGTCCCCTATGGGCCCAAAGACCCCGCCACGATCGCCAAATTCTCTTTAGAAGCTTTAGACTTTTTCAAACCTCATCACATTGACATGTTGGTCGTGGCGTGCAACAGCGTGAGCGCGTGGGCCCTGCCAGCCATGCGTGCCAAAACGCAAATCCCCATTGTGGGCGTGATTGAGGCTGGGGTTTTAGCCATCACCCAAAGCACGCCCAAAGACACGCCCATTTTAGTGCTGGGCACCAAGGCGACCATCAGATCTGGCCGCTATGCAAGGGAGCTTAAAGAGCAGGGCTATGACTTCGTTGATAGCCTAGCCACGGGCTTGTTTGTCCCCTTGATTGAGGAGGGGGTGTTAGAGGGCGCGCTCTTAGAGGCGTGTATGCAGCATTACTTCGCCCCCTTAAAAAGTGCCCCTTCTGTCCTGGTTTTGGGTTGCACCCACTTCCCGTGGATTGCCACTCCCTTGCAAAACTACTTCACAAACCACTTCAACACCCCTGTGCGTTTAGTGCATTCCGGTGAGGCGATTGTGGCGCGCCTAAAAATCGCCTATGGATTATCCACAAAGCCTGACAACAGCACCCTTTTAGAGCTTCACGCCAGCGGAGATAAGGTGCTTTTAGAGCATTTGGCAAAGCCCTTGCATGCGCTGATTTAAATTCTTGGAGTCCTTTAAGCCTCTAATCCACCTTCAAGATCGCTAAAAACGCCTCTTGGGGCAGGTGGACTTTGCCAATGGCTTTCATGCGCTTTTTGCCCTCTTTTTGTTTTTCTAAAAGTTTGCGCTTTCTCGTGATGTCGCCCCCGTAGCACTTGGCGGTTACATTTTTGCCGACTGATTTGACCGTCTCCCTAGCGATGATTTTATTGCCGATGCTGGCTTGAATCGCCACTTCAAAGAGCTGGCGCGGGATCAGGGTTTTCATCGTTTCAACTAGAGCTTTGCCCTTTTCATAGGCTTTAGAGCGATCCACAATGATCGAGAGCGCATCCACCACCTCATTAGCCACGCGGATATCCAGCTTCACCAGTTGTCCCTCCCGATAGCCGATGGGCTCGTAATCAAAACTCGCATAACCCTTCGTGCAAGATTTGAGTTTGTCGTAAAAGTCCATCACAATTTCGTTGCTGGGTAAATCGTAGGTGAGCATCACGCGGTTTTGGTTTAAATACTCCATCTTGTCTTGTATCCCGCGCCTTTGGTTGAGTAAGCCTAACAAATTGCCTAGATACTCACTAGGCGCGATGATGCTCGCTTTGACATAGGGTTCTTTAATGTGGGCTATTGTGTTTTCAGGTGGGAGTTGGCTAGGGTTTTGCACCAACACCACTTGCCCGTCTGTCAAATGCACTTCATACACCACCGTGGGGGCTGTGGCGATCAAATTTAAATTAAACTCCCTTTCTAGGCGTTCTTTGATGACCTCCATGTGCAACAAACCTAAAAAGCCCACCCGAAAGCCAAAGCCTAGTGCCACGCTGCTTTCTGGCTCAAATTGCAAGGACGAGTCGTTGAGCTGGAGTTTTAGCAAGGCTTCGCGCAGTTCCTCAAATTGATCGCTCTCTATGGGATAGAGCCCAGCAAAGACAAAGGGTTTAGCTGGTTTAAAGCCCTCTATGGGCGCGGCTGTGGGGGTTTTGGCATCGGTGATGGTGTCGCCTACGGCAATGTCAGTGAGGTTTTTAGAACCCAAAGACACAATGCCGATTTCACCGCATTCAATCGAGTCGGTGGGGATTTTGTGTAGGGGATTTGGGTAGTACAGCCCTAAGACTTGGTGGGTTTTTTGATCGCCCATCACTAAGACCTCTTGATTGATGCACAGCCGCCCTTCTTTTAAGCGCACAAGAGCCAAAGCTCCTAAGTAGTTGTCAAACCACGAATCGTAGATCAACGCCTTTGTGGGGGCTTGTGGGTTGCCCTTGGGGGGGGGGACTTTAGCGATCAAGGTTTCTAAGAGTTCAGGGATGCCTAAAGCAGACTTAGCGCTCACGCAATTAGCCTGAGAACAATCTAACCCGATGGTGTCTTCAATGTCTTGTTGCACCGCCTCCACCTCAGCGTTAGGCAAGTCAATTTTATTGATGACGGGTAAAATCTCTAAATGGTTGTCTAGGGCAATGTAGACATTGGCGATGGTCTGAGCTTGCACGCCCTGGGTGGCATCCACGACCAACAACGCTCCCTCACAAGCCGCCAAAGACCTAGAAACTTCATAGCTAAAATCCACATGCCCGGGGGTGTCTATGAGATTTAAAATATAATCCTGCCCTTGATGGCGGTAGTTTAGACGCACGGATTGCGCTTTAATGGTGATGCCTCGCTCTTTTTCAATGTCCATGGTGTCGAGCACTTGGCTGGTCATTTCGCGTACGCTTAGTGCCTTACAGGCTTGGATCAAGCAATCAGCGAGCGTGCTTTTGCCATGGTCGATGTGGGCGATGATGGAAAAATTGCGGATATGCTCTTGCATAGACTCCCTTAAAAAGCGTTTTTAAACTTAGGATATGCAATAATACCCTATTGTGCCGAAAACGGAGTTCTCAAAGTGAAGATTTTTATCAGTTGCCGCTCTTTATTGCTCGGGCAAGTCTTAGAAAGCTACCTGCAAGAGTTCTTAGCCACTGAAGAAAATTGCGACTTTATCCTAAGCGACCACCCCGTTAAAAACCCCTACAAGGCAACCTGCCTCATCGGTTCAGACTCGAGCGCACACATTTTAACCCCCTTTACCAAAGCCGAGTTGCTTGAAAAGTTGCAAGAGTTTTACGCCAACAAAGCCCAAAGCGAGAGTTTGGAGCACAAGGTGCAATCTTTGTTGCAAGAATACACCTATAAACTGCTGGACTTGTTGCAGGATTACAAACGCTGATGCGCTTAAAAATCTTGGGCGGAGCGTGCAGGGGGCTATCCTTACAAATGCCAAGCAAAGCCACCACCCGTCCCACTAAGACGATCATCAAAGAGTCCTTTTTTAATGTCTTGCAAAACTCTGTTTTGCAAAGCACTTTTATCGAAGCCTTTGGGGGCAGTGGATCGATGGGCTTAGAAGCCTTAAGCCATGGGGCGCACGAAGCTCTAATTTTTGAAAAAGATCAAGAAGCCTTTTTGGTGTTGCAAGCAAACGCTAAGGCATTGCAAGAGCGCTTGCCAACCGCCTGCCTAAGTGCCATCCACGCAGATGTGTTTAGTACTCTAGCGGGGCATTTAAAGAGCCTAGAGCCAAAGGGTCTAGTGGTGTTGTATTTGGATCCGCCTTTCATACAGGGCATTTATGAAAGATGTTGGGCGTTGGTGGGAAGTTTAAAGGATTTGGAGCGGTTTTTGCAACATGGCTTTTTGTTGGTGTTCGAGCACTTGAGCGGGGCGTGTATGCCAAATGTGGCAAGCTTTAGTATAATCAAAGCGAGGACGTTTGGCAGGACGACTTTAAGCTACTATCTTTACACAAAGGAATAAACATGGCAGATGAGGTCAAAGAGCCTAAGAAAAATAAAGCTCTTTTGTTTGTGATCGTGGGTACGATTGTGGTGATGATCGTTTTAATCGGGGTGATCGCCATTTTGTTATTGAATAAGAACAACGAAAAAGGCGGGGCAAGGGGCGTTGTGAACGGCAAAATACGCCAAATGAGAGAAAACTCTAGATTAAACGAAAGTGGGGGGCAGTCGGATATCATGGTGCGCTCTTCGGACTACCTGACTTTGGGTCCACTTTTCTCCATAGAATCCCCCTTTATCGTGAATTTAATCACACAAAACGGACGGCGTTATTTAAAAACAAGCATCACTTTGGAACTTAGCGATCCTAAATTACTCCAAGAAGTTAAAGTCAAAGAAACGGCGATTAAAGACACCATCATCGAAATCTTGTCTTCTAAATCCATTGAAGAAATCAGCACCCTAAAGGGTAAAAATAAGCTCAAAGAGGAGATCCGCAACAACATCAACAGCTTTTTGATCGATGGCGTTGTGAAAAATATCTTTTTCACCGGCTTTGTGATTCAATGATTGGGCTTGACATTGTCGCTATTGAACGCGTAGCGTGCAGTGTCCGCCGCTATCAAGACCGCTTTTTAAACCGCTTTTTATCCCCGCAAGAGCAAGAACTTTTTCTTAAACCCGCCAGCATTGCTGGGGCGTGGGCGGCTAAAGAGGCTTGCTCTAAGGCGTTGGGGGTGGGTATAGGCTCTAGGCTTAGTTTTTTAGACATTAAGCTTTCTAAAAGCCCTTTGGGCGCGCCTTTAATCACTCTAGTCCCCTCAAAACTCGCCGCCTTTCACGTGAAAAGTTTGCATGCAAGCATCGCCCACGATGGCGGGTTTGCCGCCGCAGTGGTGTTTGTAGAGTTTCACGCTTAACCCCCTTCTTTTCCCCCATGTGCCAAAAGCCCACGATCTAAATATATTTTAGTCGTAGTAGTAGGGCATGTGAATTTGTGCCAAAAGCCTTTCTAACCCCGCTGTGAGCGGGCTTGCTGGCTCGGGAAAAAAATCACTTTCATGCACATGGCGGCACAAAAAAATAAATTTAAAGGGCTAAAACACCCCTAAAACCCCCCTTTTTCACACCATTTAGGCACATGGACACACCGCTTTAAGCACATGTGCACAAGACATGTGCTTAATTTCATCACATGCATGTGCCTAAAGCTTTTAAAAACCCCCACAAATCCCGCACACAAGGGCGTTTGCACATGTGCCTAACATGTGCCTAACATGTGCCTAAATGGTGACGGACATGTGCATTAAAAGTGCACAAAAGGGGGATTAAGCACATGGAGGCTTGCGTTGGTGCTTGGGGTTACCCACTCAATTTAAACTTGAAAACAAGAGGCCTTAAACGCCTTTTGGGGGCAAAAATTGAGGATTTGAGGGACTAAAATTTCTCTGAGGGCTTTCAAGGAATGCAGCTTTTTACCCCCCTTAACCCTGAAAAATCTCAGGGCGTGATGGTAGAACCCCACGCAAATTTTTCTTTGAGGATTTTAAAGTAATTGCGATCTAGCGGCTGGAGTAAGGTGGCGTGGCGTTTGGCGGCGTAGATGTTTAAGGCCTGTTTGGGCTTTAGGGTGTGGCGCACCTGCCCGTCTGCCACCACAATGCAAGCCTGGGTAGACAGCACCCTTAAACGCGCCCCAGCCCCTAAAATCAAGGGTCTTTCGCTTAAAGAGTGTGGGGCGATGGGGGTGATGAGGATGTTTTGGCACAAGGGATCGAGCACGCTCCCGCCCACACTGATGTTATAAGCCGTGGAGCCCAAAGGTGTGGCAAAGATGAGCCCGTCTACCTTGTAGGTATTGGCCAACACCCCGTCAATGAAGAGTTGCAATTCCAACATGCCATAGTAATCTTTCTTACTCACCACCAAGTCATTGGCGGCCAAAATGCGCTCTCTACCCATCTTACCCTCCAACATCAAATGCCTTTGGGCTTTGTAATCCCCCCTTTTTAAGGCTTTTAAAAACTCCAGCGCACCCTCTAAGTTCGTGGCGGTCAAAAAGCCTAAATGCCCCACATGCACGCCAAAGCAGGGCAAGTTCAAGGGGTGGCGCAGGGCGGCTAAAAGCGTGCCATCTCCGCCTAGGCACAGCAGAGCCTCGCTAGGGTTGTAGGCGGTGGGCGGCTCAAGGCTGTAGGGCATCTTCGCTTCGTTAAGGCAGTGTTCTAAAAGATTTAAGAGTTTGGGCTCTAGAGCAGGTTTTAGCAAAACATAAACATGGTTTATGGGTGTAGGGTGCATTGGATAACCACCGAAACCTTAAAAATGAAGAAGATCCCCAAGGAAACCCTAGGGGCTAAAAAGGAGGAGGTCTTGTGTCCTAACACGAAAGAACCTAAAAAGCGGTTAAAAAAGGTGCTCTGCAAAAACGAGAAAGCCCCAAGAAGCCTAAGCCTCTTGGGACCAAAAAGGAGGGGGACTTCGATATTAACCCACGAACGCTTAAAATTAACTTAGAAGGCATAGCGCATCCCCACATTGCCCGTGATGTTGATGTCTTGATAATCCAGCCCAAAGCGTGCCCCGATGCTGGCATTGATGTAAAAGGATCTAAATAAGCGAATCTCGCCCCCGGTGGTGAGCCCCGCAAAGGTGTTATACATCCCCCCATTGCGGTAACTCAGCATGTCGTCCCCGATGAAGCGCACAACCTTATCGCCCATGGAGTGCACGAACAAATCCCGCCCGATGCTCGCCAAGACAAAGTAGTAAGAATTTTTGTTGAAGTAATGGCGGCTCTCTAGGGCTAAATTCAAAGTCAGCACGGATTTATTGGCTGGATCGGCGTTGGCTCTAAATTGGTTGTAAAAGGGGTTGTTCATCGTGCCCTGCAAGCCAGATAGGCCAATGTAGTAGTAGGCCAAGCCGATTTGGGGTTTTAAAATCACCCTTTTGTTTCTAAAGAAAAAGTCGTAGCCGTAGTTGGCGCGTAGGTTGGTCGTCCATGTGCTGTAGCCGTAGCGTTGGTTGACAATGGAGAGAATGGGGTCTGTGGCGTTGATGTAGGCGTTGTTGTAGCCCCAAGTTTCGTTCGCACTGCCCGTGATCTCGTGCCGCCCTTTTAAGAACGCCCGGCTGTAAACCCCCACATTGACATTGTTGGACACAGAGTTGGTGATGTTGCCGTAAAAGCCGCTGTAACCATAGGCCGCATACCCGCCCACAATCACGCCCTTGATGAAGCGATCGTAACCCATGTTCACCCCATAGAGCGTGCCCGTGCCTCCAGCCACAAAGCTCGCCCCCCCCACGCCGGTGATCCATAGGTTATTTTTAAGCTTATTGCGCTGCGAGTAGGCCGTGATGATGTCCATGTCATTAGGCACGGCACTGGCAAACTTTTTGCCCTTCAGGCTCACTAAAAAGTCGTGGAAGTCGGGGAGTGTGTCGTTGCTTGCAAAGCTGGAGAGCTTGGCTAAGCGACTCATTTGCTGGGTGAAGGTGTTGATTTGCAAGAGCCTAGAGGTGGTGGCTTTGAGCGTGGGGCTTGCCACTAAGTCTATGCTGTTGGCGATGTCCTTAGCGATTTTGACCAATTGTGCTTGGGAGTTGTCCTCTAAGTAGTAGGCGGCAAATAGGGGCGTGTTCTTGGTATCGATGAGCAGTTGGTTCAGCCAACCCATCACCCCAGGACCTCCAGCATCGTAAACGGCACGCACACTGCCCTCACCCTGGATGTGGGCAATGTATTTTTCAATGTTGGGCATGCCGACATTTAAATTTTTATTAACCCCTAGTTTGATGTTGTCAAAGGCGATGGAGGCTTGGATGGTTTGGCCCTGGGCGTTTTGATAGCTCACCAACAAGCCCCGATCGGCGATCTTCACCGCCTGCCCATCGTAAACCAACCCATCGCCCTGTTTGTTAAGCTGCATGCTCTTGCCATTGATGTTTAGATAAGTGTAAAGGGTGAGATAATCCTTCCAGCTGTTGGGGTTAAAGTCTTGTTGGTATAAGCCATAGCGCATCCATTTTTGGCTGTCTAGCAGGGTGTAGGTGTTGGCCGCATCGCCTTGGAAGGTGATCATCGTGTTGCTGCTGGCATCTAGTGTGGCGACACCCTGCACTTGCACTAAGGGCGTGTTGGGGTTTGCGTTGGCACTATTGGCGCCATTAGCCCCATTTGTCCCGTTGCTTTGATTGCTGGCACTGCTGCCACTTATGCCATTATCTGCGCTTTGCGTGCCGCTATCTGCGCTTTGGTTTTGCGTGTTGCTGGTGTTGGCGATGGCACTAAAGCCCGCGTCTTGGATGGCTGCGTTGGTGCTTGCGCTTGGTGTGCCGCTGGCACTGCCTGGGCTTTGGCTATTTATGCTGCTGTTGGTGTTTTGTGCGCTTTGGCTATTGGCGTTATCCGTGCTTTGTGTGCCGGTGTCGGTGCTTTGGCTGTTGGCACTGCTGTTATTTGCGCTTTGATTTTGGACTTGATTTTGGCTATTGGTGCTGCCACTGGTGCCGCTGTTGGTGCCATTGTCTGCGCTTTGTGTGCCGTTAGCCTCCCCGCTGCTGGTGTCGGTGCTTTGGCCACTGGTGCTGTTAGTGCCACTGCTATTGCTATTGGGGTTAAGATTAAAGACATAGTCACCCTGGCTGTTTAACACCCCGCCGATGTTGATGCCCTGGGCTTGGGTGGTTAAGGTCGCGCCCGAATAAAGGGTCAAATCACCCCCGACATTGATCGCGTTGGTGCTTTGGTTATCAAGGGCTTTAACGATGCTTAAGTTATTCGTTTTTAAGGTGCTTGCCCCTTGCAAGTTCATGGTGCCGATGACATTAGCCCCCGTGATTCCCGTAAGGTCGATGAGCCCGCCTGTGTCGTTGATCGTGCCTAAGAAGTTGAAGTTTTGCGCGCTCACGGCCAGCGACTCGTATTGGTTGAGCGCGATCGTGCCCCCGGCGATGCTAAGATTTTCAAATTGGGCATTTAAGTTCAGCCCGTTTGTGGCGTTGAGGCTGGTAAGATCGATGTTGGATTGGTGGTTGGAGAAGAAATTGAGTGTGCCCTGATAATTGCTAAAGTTGATGTTGTTTTTGCCACTGAAGATGATTTGGTTGCCCGCAATGAAGCTTAAAGTCCCGCCCGTTTCGTTGCTGTAATTGCTGTTGTTGCTCAGCACATTTTCGTGGGCGGCGAAGTTGAAATACCCCTTCTCCCACAGCGCGCTAAGCCCCTTGGGTGCTAAGAGAGCCCCCACACCCGCTTTTTGCAGGGCTTTTTGGATATTAGAAGGCAGCACACTGCCTAGCCCATTGGCCCACAGCGCGCTAAGGCCCTTGTTGTCAATGATGCTGTCTAAGATATTGCTGACGGCTTTTTGGTTGGCTAGGTTTTTAAGGGTGTCCATCGTGTTCGCGCCTAGGACTTGATCCAAGACCTTGATCCCCACATCTTCAGCCATGTTTTGCAGGGCTTTGGGGGGGTTGAGCGCGTCCGCGATCGCCATGTTCATGATGTCGGTTAGGATTTGTGGGCCTAGCCATGACACGGTTTTGTTGATGAGCCCGCTGTTTTGCACAATTTGGCTAAAGATTTGCCCGAAGGTTGTGTCGTTTAGGAATTTTTGCATGGCCGTGGTGGCTTGCGGGGAGTTGGCCTGAGCTAGGGCCTGATTCAAGGTCATGCCCGTCATGGGTGCGATTTGATCGATTAAAGTTAAAAGCGTGTCTTTGGAGTAGAAGGTGTTGATGAGATGTTGCGCCCCCTGCACGCCCCCAGCAACGCCAAGCCCGGCTTTGGCTGCGGCTTTGGCTGCGGGTGATAGGGTGTCTAGCCCCTTGTCGATTTCGTTAGAGAGCATGCCATAGATCTTATCCTGCTCGCTCTGACTCAAACTGCTGATGAGCCCCCCGCTGCCAAGCAGCGAGCCCACGGTTTTGGAGCTCAAAATGTCTTTTAAGATGTTTGCCATGCCAGGGATCGTAAAGACCGCTCCCAAATCTTGAGCACTAAAGATTTGCCCCAAAGTTTCGTTAGCAATCGAGCCGGGCAAGGACAGCCCTTTAGGCACAAGACCATCTGCGCCTAGGCTTTTTTGGTAAATCAAATTGCCTAAAACTTCGCCAAGTCCGGGCTGGCCTAGGATTTTATCCAAGCCCTGCACGCCAAGCAGGGGGAAGATTTGATCCGTGCCCTGCGCTTCAATGTTGGCTTGGTTAAGCACTAGGTTCGTGGCGCTGTTAAAGCTCACCTCAGCAGAGCCCCCAATCTGCCACGCATTGCCACTGCCCACAGTCCCTGTGATGTAAATGTTTTTGGCATTAAATTGCGCCTCAATGTAGCCCAAATCCACCGCCGTTGAGCCAAATAACTGCCCTAAATAGGTGTTTCTAAGCTCTTGACAGCTAGGCCCGCTCGTGCAAGTGCCAGCATACCCATTGCCCCCAAACCACACCTTGCTGGTGCTGTTGACCTGCCCTAACTCTGTGCCCCCCACGACCAAATTGCCGTTTTGAAAAGTTTGGTTGATCTTGCTGTCAAAGCCGGCAATCACACTAAGCAACTCTTGCTTTTGCGCGGGGGTTAAATTGACTTGCACGCTGCCTAAGGCCTGCATCACCTTGGCCGGATCGCTCAAGTCGTTGAGCACCCCAGAGGCCAAGAGTTTTTCTAAGGTGGGCCATAGGGTGGAGGCGATGTTAAGCAGAGGCCCAAAATCCGCTTGGCTGATCCCCGCGTTGTAGATGTTGAGCGGGTCTAGGGGTTGGTTGTAGCCATTGAAAGTGCCCGGGATCTCTGGCTGGATTGGGTTGATTTTGGAGGTGGCGGGGGGGATAAACACCCCTTTAAAATTGCTGTCTAAAAAGAAAGTCCCCACGCGATCATCGCTGTAATCGTAATCGGTACCCACGATATTCTGCTTGGATTGTTTGTAGTAGAACAACTCGGGCGCGATGTTGAAAAGGTTGGTGGCGACAGGGTTGGGGTTGCTTGAGATCGTCACACTCAAATCCCCGTTTTCAATGCGCTCTGTGATGAGTTCGGCTCCATTTAAGGGGTTGGCAAAGCTCCAGCTGTTGTTTGCGGCGTTGTAGGTGGCGTTTTGGATTTGCATGCCATAAAAGTCAATTTTTTGGTAACCATCCGCCCCGCTGATGCCTTGAATGCTCTTAGCGTCCACGATGTTGTAGACTTTGGGCGCAGCCCCCAGAGCCGTAGACAAGTCCACATTAGAGAGGTCTAATAAGCCTGTTTTACTTAAATCAAACGTGCCCCCCACTTTGACCAGTGGAACGCTAGAGGGGCTGCTCACCCCCTTGAAGTTTAAAACCCCGCTCACGCCAAAGTTTTGGCCCACACTGAGCGGGTCTGTCCCATACAGGCTTAAATTGGTCGTCCCGCTGCTGCTAGCCCCCCCGCTGATGTCAAAGCTAGATGTGCCTTGCAGGGCGAAATTGGCGCTGTTCAAGGTGGCACTGCCCCCCACCTTTAAAGCGCTGTTGTTGAGGTTGACATTGCCCCCATTGAAGGTCGCATCGCCTGTTATGCTCGTGCTCGCCCCGCCATTTAAGATCATGTGTGTGCCCGCATTGAAAGTGGCCGCACCCAAAGTGGCACTTGCCCCTGCCCCGTTGACATTTAAGCTGGAAGTGTCGTTAAAGGTAACCGCGCCGCTGAAATTAGCCTGAGAGCCTTGATCGACATTGACATTCGCATTGTCAGCGAAAGTGGCGGTTTGTAAATTTGCTATCCCGTGGTTGATGAGGCTTAGCACCGCTCCATTGCTAAAGCTGGCATTGCCACTGACGCTTAGGGTGCTGTTGTCGGCATCTAGGGCACTATTGCCGGCAAAAGTGCCCCCATTGCTAAAGCTGGCAGTCGCCCCATTGTTGAGCAACACCGTACTGTTGTTGAAATTGGCATTTGTGCCAAATTTGGCATGGCTTTGTTCATTGAGGCTAAAGGTGCTGCCTGTGGCACTGAGAGTCCCCCCGCCCCCTTGATTGCTGTTTTCAATGTTTAAATTGCTACCCCGCCCCAAATAAAAATTGGTGTTGGTGAGGGCCACATTGGGCGAGTCTAGCGTTACCGCCGTTGCACTGCCCTGCACTTCACTGCCCGTGAAGCTCAAATTGCCATGTTGGGCACTGAAGCTAAAAAGTCCCCAGCTCGCATCGCTGAAGTTGGAGTTGAGGATGGACATGTTTTTGTCGGCAATGAAGTAGGCACTGGAGTGCTGGCTACTATTTGTTTGTATGCCCGGGAAGGCTGTGGCGATTTGGTCGTAGTTGAGCCCATCGGCGGTGAGGTTGTTGCGGGCGGTGTAGGTCATGCTCGCCCCCCCGCCTAGAGCAAAATGCCCCACTTTAATGGTGTTGGTGAGGTAAACATTGTAGGCGTCAAACGTGTCGGTGATGTAGCCCACATCGGCGATTCCAAACCAAATCGTGCCCCCCGTGGCCGCTGCGTTGGTGTTGTTGCCAATGATTAAAGTCCCCTCGCCTTCAACATTGTAATGTCCCCCATTGCCAAAAGACGTGTAAGTGCTTAGTTGGTCGCCATTGGGGTTGTTATAGGGGGAAGCCCCGATTTTTAAATTTGGGTCAATGTAGGCGACATAGTTCTGGGCGTTGTTCGTGTTGTAGTTGTAGGTCTTAAAGCCTGTTTTGATGCCATCGTCCCAGTATGTGCAATAGGGTGGTCCCTTTATAGGGATGGCGTTATAGGCACAACCCGGGGTCATAGTGTAGACATCTGGCCAAATATCTTGGATTTGGCTTAACAAGGTGAGTTGGATTTCATTATTGTTAAAGGTTTCTTTAACCTTAATGGGCGTAGCAAGGCTGCCAAACTCCACCGTCCACGAGTTATTGCCATCGCTCTGCGCGCTGATCGCATTCATCCCCTGGTATTGTACCAAGCCCCACAGCTCCTTGGCGTAGCTGTCATCGTTCCAGTTGATGTGGCTGCCCTGAAGCAGGGTATAGGCTTTGTTATAGGTCAGAGGGCTGCCAATATCAAAACGCGCATTAGAACCCAAAGTAACATTGCCGCCCAACGACTGAAACGGGCTGTTGGGGTTGTTGCTTAAATCCGTGGTGGCAATCGTGTTTGTGCCTAAAAAGGTCGTGTTTTGTGTGCCCGTGAAGCTATAAGTGCTGCCGATCCCCTCAAAGGTGTCGTTGTTAAAAGTGAGGTGAGAGACCTTAAAATGCGAAGTGGTGTCGCTTGTGGGGTCTAGAGTAAAGCTGGTGTCGTTGAAAGTCGCGGTGTTGGCGGTTACATTGAGAGATTGAGCGTTGATCGCGCTGGCAGGAGTCCCAGCCGTGCTAGGTGCGCCGTTTGCACTTGTCCCCATTGTGAGGGTGCTAGCCTGCATATTAATGGTGCTCATGCCATTGTTTAAGTTCGTGTTGGCGAGGCTTAAAGAATTGCTGGCATTGATGTTGATTTGGCTGCTATCCCCCGAAAAGGTGGAGTTGGTGAAGGTGTCGTTTTGGCCGTGGAAGTTAAAGACCCCCCCCGAATTATCTACAAAATTGCTATTAGTAGCGGTGATGTCCGCGCTTGCTTGAAAGTTGGCATTGGAGTGTTGGGTCCCGGCCTTGAGGTTTTGGTAATTGAGTCCGTCTAAGGTGATGTTATTTGTAGCGGTGAAGCTCACATTCGCCCCACCCCCCGTTTTCGCCGCATTGCCCGTTTGGAAGGTGTTTGTCATAAAAATATTAGCGGCGTTCAAGGTGTCTGTGATGTAGCCCACATCGATTTTATAAATCCCGCTAATCCCCCCCAAACGCACAATGCCCCCTGTGGCCGCTTGCTTGGTGTCGTTGCCAATCACTAAAGTGTTGTCGCTGCCTTGCACCTGCAAGTGCATGCCATTGCCTGCGCCTGTGTAGGTGCTTAAAGTGTTGCCATTGCTCCAGCCCTCTGCCTCTTTCTGTGTCGGGTCAATGTAGGCGATTCCATTAGTCCCTACATTTGTACTATAAGTTTTATAACCCCCATGGACGATGTCATCCCAATGAGGCCAACCGACACACCCCCCCCCAGCTGCTGGAGAACACCCGGGGGTCATGGTGTAGACATCCCACCAAACATCTTTTTCTTGGTTAAGCAGCGATAAGGTTAAAGACTTCGCTCCGAAAGTTTCCTCAATGGTCTGCCCGTCTAAGGACACATAATAAATGCCATTTTGCCCTTGTGTAACGCCTTGGGGCAGGCCTTGTGTCGCTAGGGTTGCGCTCTGTCCGCCAAATTGCACCATTTGCCATAGATTTTTGGCATAAGTGGCATCGCTTTGATAGTTGATGTCTTGGCCGCTTAAGAGGGTGTAAGTGCCCCCCTGCAGGGCGCTTATGATCTCTTGAGTGTTGCTTAAATCTAACAGGGCTTTAGAGCCAAAGCTGACATTGCCCGCATAGGTGCTAAAGGGCGAAGTGGCGACATTGCCCCCATTGAGGTAATTATTCGTAGCAATGGTGGTCGTGCCGCTAAGGGTCAAGCCCTGTGCGTTGAAGTGGTATTGCGAATAGCCTTCAAATTTATCGTTGTTTAGGGTGATGCTTTGCCCGCTTAAACTCATGCTTTGCGGGCTGTTGGCGTTGTTGAGCGGATCGTTAAAGAGCGTGTTAGAGACGCTTAAAGCCTGCGTGGCGCTTAGGCTGATGTTGGTGTTGTTGCCGACAAATTGGCTTGTGTAAGAGCTGTCGCTGGTGGGGTTTGCGCTGTTGGCACCGATGGTGAGGTTTTGCCCGCTTTTTAAACTGATGTTGCCCCCCGCCTGTTCTTTAAAGCTGGTGTTGTTGGCACTGATGTTGCCAGTCGTGGAGGCGATGGAAATGTCTGTGTTGTTGCCGCTAAAGCTCACCGCCCCGCTGACGGAGGAAACGCCGGTGTATTTTGTGCCTTGAGTGCTGCTGCCTAAGTTGATGCTGCTGCCATTGATGAGGATATGCCCCGCCGCTTGTTCGCTAAAGGTGGTGTTGGCAAAACTCATTTGCCCGGGGGTGATGTTGTTGGTGTTGGGGTTACCCGTTTCTGAATCTGTGCTGACAACACTAGGGTTTGTCTCATGGAACGCATTAAAACCGATGGTCGTGCCATTGCCGTTAAATTGGGCGTTGTTAACGCTGACCGTGGGGGTGCTGAAGTAGAGCGACCCGCCATCTGCGCTAAACTTGGAGTTTTGGATATTTAGGCTGCCTAGGGTTTTAAATTTATCCCACGAGTATTTATAGATTCCCGCCGAAACTTCCCCTCTATAGGTGGTGAATTGTAAGCCATCCATCGTGAAGGTTTTGTTCGCCATAATCCCAATGTCGCCCGTGCCATGTAGGTTGAATGCCCCTACACTTTGAGGTCCAATGGTGAAATTGTTGGTCATGAAAACATTGTCGGCGGTGAGGCTGGTGCTGGAGTGCTCAGTGCTGCCTTCATTTTGATCGAGCCAAACAATAGAGCGGGGGTCGTTTAGCCCCACAGCCTTAATTTGGTCATTGCCAATGACTAAAGTCGCATTGGCTGCCTGCACATCTGTACTAGAGCCTGTATTTGCCCCTGTGGCGTTAGCGGTTAGGGAGTTTAGGGGCAGACCGGGGAAGTTATAGCCCTTATCGCCATGGTTGTGAGAGGGGTCAATGTAGGCAATGCCATTTGGTTGCACAGCGGTCGGCACTTGCACGCCCCCAGGCCACATGCCATAAACATCTTGCCAAATGTCGTAACTGGGTGCATTTTGTGCGGGAGGCTGGGGCGGCGTAGTGCCGGGTGAACTTTGCGCAGTGTGCGTGCCGCCCTGTCCTTGTGTCCCTGAGCCTTGCCCGCCTGAATTGCTCCCCTGCCCTGAGTTGCCCGCCATGTTGTGCTGGTCTTGCCCTGGCGCGCCGCCTGCTGAGCCCCCTGGTGCGCCGCTGTCTGTGTGGGTCTTATTGCCTGAATCGCCGCTGCTTTGCGTGGTGTGGGTGTTGCCACCCGAATTGCCAGAACCCGCGCTAGAAGTGCCCGAACTTGCGGTGTGGCTGCCCTGTGTCGTGCTGCCTGTATTGCCGGTAGCTTGCCCTGTGCCACTGCTGGCTGTGGGGTTAGCTGGTTGCCCCGAAGTGGTCGTGCCTGTGCCTTGATTGCCCGCCGTGTTGTGCTGGTCTTGCCCTGACGTGCCGCTGTCTGCGTGGGTGTTGTCCCCGGAATTGTCCGTGCCTGAGCTAGAACCTGTGCCAGAGCTTGCGGTGTGTGCACCTTGCGTGCCCCCTGCTTGCCCTTCGCCGCTGTCTGCCGTATGTGTGCCCGGCGTGCCGCTGTCTGCTTTGTGGTCTGTGTCCCCTGTGCCTGCTGTGTGGGTGGTGTTGCCTTGTGGATTGCCCCCGCCCGTGCCGGCGATGTTGGGGCCACTTTGTCCCGAGCTAGGCGTGTTTGCGCTGGGGGTTTGGGGCTTATCTTGGGGTTTGGGTTTGGGGGGAGGGGGGGGACATATAGCGAAAAGGTGAGCGCATTTGCGCCAAAACTTTCCTTGATCGTTTCGCCGCCTAATGAAACATACCAAGTGTCGCCGCCTTGAGTGGCACCTCCCTTAAGGTTTTTAGCTAAAGTGGTGGCGGTGTTGCCAAATTGCACCATTTGGTACAAACTATGGGCGTATTGGGCATCGTAATCGATCTTGCTACCGCTTAAAAGGGTGTAGGTTTTGCCCCCTTTTAAAGCGTTTAAAATCTCGTTCTCATTGAGGCTTAAAAGCGACCCTTTGCTAAAATCCACATCTCCTAAATTCTTGGCAAAGGTGGTGTCGCCACTGATTCCAATACTGGTTATGCCGCTAAAGGTTGTCTGGGTGTTGCCGCTGAAATTATAGGCAGAATGGGTGTTAAAGGTCGCCCCGTCAAAAGTGGCGTTGGCGATTTTAAACACATTGTCCGTGCTGCCTGTGGTGTTAAAAGCCGTGTCCTCAAAATTGGCCGTGTTGGCGGTGATGTTGATGTTTTGGGCTTTTGTGAAATGGCTGTTGTTTTCAAAAGTGGCTTTGTTGTGGGCGGTGATGTTGACATCGGCAGTGGTGTTAAAATTTGTGCCGTTGAAGGTGTCAGTGTCGCCGGCGTTGATGTTGATGTTGCCTGCGGTGTTAAAGTTGGTGCTGTTGAAATTGCCATCGCCACTAGAGGCAATGTTGACATTTTGGTCTTGGCTAAAATTGCCATTGGTGAAAGTGGCGCTGTTGGCACTGATATTGACATCTTGGCTGTTGTTAAAATCCGTGTCGGTGGCGTTTAAGCTGTCAGCGGCTCCACTGCCCCCCGCCCCTAGGATTTTCACAGAGTTGCCATTGCCGGCAAAAGTGGCGGTGTTTAAAACGACACTTTGGCCCTGTAGTTGGATCGTCCCGTTTGTGTCGTTAAAGCCCGCTTGCCCCGCCTGGCCTGTGATATTTAGGGCTTTAGCGGCGTTTAAGGATATGGCGGTACCACTGCCCTCAAAGGTGGTGGTTTGATCGAGGCTGAGATTTTGCCCGCTGCTTAAGCTGATAGACCCCCCATTTTGGGCGCTAAAAGTGGTGTTGGCGGCATTGAGGGCCCCTGTGGCGGCGATGGAGAGGGCGGTGTTGTTGGTGGTGAAGCTGACTGCCCCACTCACCGCACCGCTCACGCTTTTATCATAAAGCGTGCCCTGTGTGCTCGTGCCTAGGGTGATGTTTTGGGCGTTTAACTTAACAGAGCCCCCGCTGTCCTTAAAGTCCGTGTTCGCGGCATTGATTTGTGTAGGGGTGTTGGAGCTTTGGCTGGAGGCATTGAGCGTGATTGTGGCATCGCTTTGGCCCGTGAGGTTGGCGTGGTTGAGCTGGATGTTTTGAGAGTTTAAAGAGAGAGCCCCGCCATTGGCGTTTAAGTTGGAGTTTTGGATGTTTAGGCTTTGCGTCCCTGTGAAGGTGTTTTGGTTGGTTTGCTGCGAACCTGTGGCGTTAAAATCTAGGCCATCCATGGTCATCGTGTTTTGGGCACTGATGTTTAAATCGCCCGAACCGCCTTTGCTAGAGCCGATGTTTAAATCATTGGTGAGTAGGACATTGGGGGCACTTAGGGTGGTGCTGGAGCTGTTGCCGGTCTTTTCGCTGGGGTCTAAATTGACACTGGCGCGCTGCTTAGCGTTTAAGCCGATGGCCTGCAGTTGGTCGTTGCCGATGACTAAGGTCGCGTTGTTGCCAATGATGGTGGTGTCAGTCGCCCCGCCGCTCACTTGAGAATTGGCACTTAAAGAATTGTCGCCTGGGTTATAGCCCGGGTCGTTGTGGTTGTGGGCGGGGTCAATGAAGGCCACACCATTGATCCCCACATTGTAACTTTGGGGAACATTAGGTTCGTTTTGCATGGGGTAAACCGACTTCCACACATCGGCGGCTTGCGACACATATTGCAAGGCCATGCTGTTGTTGCCAAAGGTTTCTAAAAAGCGCGCTGTGCCAAAGCTCACCATGTAGGCCTTGTCGGCTGCGGGGATATTGTAGGTTTGGTTGTTGAAGATGAACGCACCTGTCACTTGCTGTGCACTGCTCGCACTCTGCCCTTGGTAGTGGATGAGTTGCCACAAACGCCCGGCGTAGGTGTTTAAATAGTCTTGATTGCTAGCTTGGATGGCGTTTTGTGTGTCTAAGATCGTGTACGCTTTGGCGGGGTTGTTGAGCGTGTTTTGGATGTTAAACACCGCATTAGAGCCTAAAATGACCTGCCCGCTTAAAGCGGTGGCAAAGGGGCTTAGGGCTTGGTTGCCCTGTGCGGTGTCTAGGGTCGTGGTGCCTTCAAAAGTGGTTACTTGCCCCCCCTTGTTGTCAGCCTGAAAACTAAAAGTGTTGTCCCCGCTAAAGGTGGTGTTGTTGAAGGTCAAATTGTTGGTTGAAAAGGCGGCATTTGCCCCACTCACGGGGTCTATGTTTAGCGTGGTGTTGGTGAAAGTGGCGGTTTGGGCGTTTACCAAGAGGTGTTCGGCGTTGATGCCGCTAAAGCCACTGGCCCCAAAGGGGGGGTTATTGTTAAAATCTGGGGCACAGCTGCCATGTTTGCCATCGCAATCCATGTTGAGCGTGCCGGCATTGAGGCTAATGGTAGACATCCCATTGTTGATTTGGGTGTCTGTGAGGGTGAGGGTTTGTGTGCCGGTTAAACTGATTTGGCTTTGATCCCCGCTAAATTGACTGTTGTTAAAGGTGGTGTTTTGGGCGTTAAACTTCATGTTTCCACCGATGATGGCGCTAATGCTTCTTGTGTTGTCTATAAAAGTGGAGTTGCTGACATTGATGTTATTTGTGGCATTAAAGGTGGCAGAGGATTGCTCATCGCCAGCGATGCGCTCCCAATAGCGCAAGTCGTCCATAGTGAGGTTGTTAGAGGCACTAAAAGTGATGGTCGTCCCATGCCCGCCGTATTGAGCGGTGAAAATATTATGGGCATTTGCGGCAAGATTGTTGCCCGTTTGGAAGGTGTTGGTCATATAAATATTGTAGGCGTTAAACGCTCCCGTGATCGTGCCCACCGTGTGTGTATTCCCGCCGATAGAAATCGCCGCTTTGCTGGTCTGCCAATTTATGGGGTTTGCGGTGTCATTGCCTAAAACTAAGGTGTTGTCATTGCCTTTAATATTGACCCCAAAAGACGCGGGCAACCCATTGGGTGTTGTGTCTAGGATTTTGTAGCCATTGGTGGGGTTGGCCGCATTGGGGTTGATGTAGGCGACACCACCCGGGCCTACAGAAAAATCATGGGAGCCATTGAGGGGCAAAACCCCCGTGCCCCAAACATTGGTGGGTTGGAGCGAAAAAATCGAGATGGACTTAGGGCCAAAGGCTTCGCCAAAGATGTATTGTTTGCCCCCCTCATTGAAAGCGACATGGTAAATCGTTTCCCCATTGCTTTGGATTTCACTGGCCCCATCGCCACTATAAAGAGAGGCACTTTGATTGTTATAGCGGATGAGATTCCACAGAGCTTTGCCATAGCTTGAGGTGTTGATATTTCCTGTGGTGTTGAGGATACTATAAGAAGACCCCCCGGTTTGGCTGATATTACTTAAATTCTGTGTGATGTTAAAAATCGCGTTAGGGCTTAGAGTGATGGTGCTGGCGAGCTTGGTTAGAGGCGAATTATGGGTCAAAGTGATGGTGTTTTGGATGTTGAGGGTGCCGGTGTTGGTAACGCTGGTGTTGGCATCGTTGAAAGACACGTTATTGAGGGTGAGATTGCCAACATTAATGTTGATCGCACTGCCCCCATTTAAGGAAGTGTTGCTAAAGTTGCCATTTTGCCCCTTGAGTGCTAGAGTGTAACCATTTGAATTAAGCGTGGCGTTGTTGGCACCGATGCTTTGGCTGGCACTGATGCTTAAATTTGTATCCCTTTCAAGGTTTAGAGTTTGGGCTAAATTGATGTTGCGGGCGTTGATGGTGTCGTTAAAGGTCGCCGTGTCGTAATAATTTGTAAAGGTGTTGCTCCCTTGAGTCCCTACATTTAAAGTGGCGTTGTTAAGCCCAATGTTTAAACTACCCCCTTTCCATGTGAGTTGTGAGAGCAGATAAGTTCCGCTATTGTTGCTTGTGAGGCTTGCACCATCATTACACCAATAGCTGCCGCAATAATAGCCGCCACTGCCATAGTAAAACTCGCCGTTGTGGTGATTCCACATATAACCCACGATGTGTGTTTGGTTGCCTAAATCATAGGCTGCTAGAGCGTTGTAAGAAGTTATCGCCCCCACTACAAACGCCCCTTTAGAGAGAGCTTTAGACATGGGCGAGCTAGGGCGGGGCACAATTTTAGGGGCTTCTTTAAACGCAAAAACGCCGGCGCGCTCAGCTTGATTGGCCTTAATGCGCCTAGCGATGGCATGGCTAATTTTGAGAGAAAGTTTGCTAGGTTTTTTCATGCGCACCATTCTATCTAAAATTGGCTTGGCAAGAATTAACAGAATTTGGACGGATTTGCAAGGTTTGGCGCGGGGTTTAGCCAAAACGGGTTTAGTCCCCTCAAGAGATACCCCCTTTTTAGCTTGAGTGGGTGCACTGCCACGACTACCACAAGGGCTGTGGGTGTCTTTGTATGGGCTTCTTCCTGACAAGAAGGGCACCCACCACCTCCTCTAAACCCTAAGCTTGCGCCATGTCCCAAATGTTTTACAAATTTTACCGCCAAACCCCCATAAAAACCCAAAATTTGGAATAAACTTTGCTTTGGACTAGGCAATTCATCTAAAGGATCACCATGCTCCGCTCTTTATGGTCTGGCGTTAACGGGATGCAAGCACACCAAATCGCCCTAGATATTGAAAGCAACAACATCGCCAATGTCAACACCACCGGCTTTAAATACTCCCGTGCATCCTTTGTAGACATGCTCTCTCAGGTTAAGCTCATCGCCACCGCCCCTTACAAAAACGGCCTAGCGGGGCAAAATGACTTTTCTGTAGGCTTGGGCGTGGGCGTGGACGCGACCACTAAAATCTTCTCACAGGGCAATTTACAAAACACCGATGTGAAAACCGACCTAGCCATTGAGGGCGATGGATTCTTTGTCATCAGCCCCGATCGGGGGGTGACTCGTAACTTCACCCGCAGCGGGGAGTTTCTTTTTGACGCACAGGGCAGCCTAGTCACCACCGGGGGGTATGTGGTGCAGGGTTGGGTGCGCGATCCTAAAGACATGGGCTCTAAGGGGAGCGAAACCGACCTTTTGAAAATCGACAACACCAAACCTTTACAAAATATCCGCATCGACCCAGGGATGGTGATGCCCGCACGCTCCAGCACCAAAATTTCTATGCGGGCGAATTTAAACGCCGGCCGCCACGCCGATCAGATGGGCAACATTTTCATGCTCGACTCTTCTAGCCGCACCCCCTCTGATGGTGTGAAACCCCAGTACGACTCTTCCACGAATTTAACCCAAGTCGCCGAAGACATGGGCTCTTTGTTTAACGAAGATGGGGATGCCTTCTTGCTCAATGAAGATCAAGGCATTTGGGTGAGTTATAAAAACGCCACGATGAAAAGAGACATTCTAGCCACCAACCAAAACAGCACGATCGAGCTCAATGGGACCAAAATCTCTTTCACCAACGACTCGGCTGTGTCTAAAATCAGCACCCTCTCCGCCGCCCAAAACGCGATCAACGCTGTAAAAAATAAAACCGGCGTGGAAGCTTATATTGACAACGGACAATTACGCCTAGAGAATAAAAACAATCTAGAAGGCGACAAACATGTAAAAAACATCGTCATCACGGGAGCGGGCACGGGCGCGTTTGCGAAATTCGTCAAGGGCGATCAAGACATCACTGCCTTTAGATACCGCTACACCAAGGGCATCGATGCCGATTCGGCCACCGGGCAGTTTAAAACCACAGAAGATCTGCGGGCGTTGATGCAACACGATGCCAACATCGTTAAAGACCCCAGCCTCAAAGCCAACTACAAAGACTCTACTGCGTCTGTGTCTGTGAAAATCAACAAAAACGGCATGTTTGAGATCACCAATAAGGACGATGGCAAACCCCAAAAAGACAATTTAAGCATTTTTGTCACGAACTACACCTCCGCCAAAGTTACGAAAAATGTCCTCTTTGGCAAGACTATGGGGGCGCTCAACACCGCTTCACTCATTGAAGGCGGGGTGTCTACCTCCACTTCCAAACTCACCCACGCCACGCACGCCAGTAGTGTGGATGTCGTGGATAGTCTAGGCACCAAGCACACCATGCGCTTAGAATTTTATAAAACAGGTGGGGCGGAGTGGAGATTTAGAGTGGTTGTGCCTGAACCCGGGGAGATTGTCGGCAGCTCGCCCGAGCGCCCCAATGTGTTTGAAAATGGAGTCTTGCACTTCAATAAAGACGGCTCTCTAGCGGGCATGAACCCCCCCTTGTTGCAATTCAACCCCCACAATGGCTCGGATTCGCCCCAACGAATCACGCTCAACTTCGGCTCAACTGGGGCCTTTGATGGAATCACCAGTGTGGATAAAATCTCCGAGACCTATGCCATTGAGCAAAATGGTTATGTGGCGGGGGATTTAATGGATGTGCGCTTTGACAACAATGGGACCTTGCTTGGGGCCTTTAGCAATGGCAAGAGTTTAGCCCTAGCGCAAGTGGCGTTGGCAAACTTTGCCAACGATGCGGGCTTGCAAGCCGATGGGGGCAGCGTGTTCTCAGAAACCAGCAACTCAGGTAAGGCCTTGATCGGAGCGGCCAACACGGGGCGCAGGGGCGGGGTGTCTGGCTCTAAGCTGGAGTCGAGCAATGTGGATTTGAGCCGCAGTTTGACAAATTTAATCGTGGTGCAACGGGGCTTTCAAGCCAACTCTAAGGCCGTTACAACCTCAGATCAGATCCTAAACACCTTGTTAAATCTCAAGCAGTAGTTAGGGCATGCACGAGTATTCCGTCGTTTCTTCTTTAATGGATTTGTGCGAAACGCATGCTAAAAAGCACAACGCCACTAAGATTGAAAAAGTCGTGGTGAGTATTGGCGAACGCTGTGGCATGGATAAACAACTCTTCATGAGCGCGTTTGAAACCTTTAAAGAAGAGCTAGACATTTGCAAGGAAGCTGTTTTAGACATTGTCGATGAAAAAGTCGAGTTGGAGTGTTTAGACTGCAAGAAAACCTGCACGCCACCCAATTTAGAGTATGGGGTGTGTACGCATTGCGGTTCGCAAAGTGTGCGTCTAATCAAGGGCACACAAATGCAACTGCTGTCTTTGGAGATGGTGTGATTGATGCGATCTTTCAGGAATTCATCAAAAAAGCCCCGGACATGAAAGAGAGTTGGGAGGTGGTGCAACTTTTTGAGGAGGAGCGGCAGAAATTTCAAGAGGAGTTGCAAGCCTATGAGGAGGAGATCGAGAACGCGCGGGCGGTGCTGAGGGACTTGCGGGCCCAGATGGTGCAGACCAAAGAACGGGTCAAAGAGTTGCAGACCCTCCAAAAGAGCAAGGAAGAGGAAATCCAAGAGATCCGCCAAGAGTTGCTCTCGCATAAAATCAAGCGGGATTTATGGCAGCTAGAAAAAGACAAGCCCGAGCTGCAAGACACCGATGAGCCCCTGCCCCAGGCAGTGGAGGTCGTGGAGATTTATTTAAAAGACCACTCCATCGCAAGGGCGCGCCCAGCTAAACGCTACTTTAGCGACCAACTCTACCGGCAATACAGAGTCCTTTTAAGAGAAAACCATGTCCTTAAAGATCGCGTGTTTGGGCTAGATTTAGAAAACAGCACGCTTAAAATCGAATTGAGAGACCGCCAAACCCAAGACAAATTGCGGGCCCAAGACAAACCCGAAAAGCCCGATAAAGCCGAATGAAAATCTTAGTCAGCGCGCTAGAAGTGAGCTCCAACATCCACTTAAAAGCCCTGCGTCCCCATTTGCCCGAGGTGGAGTGGCTAGGTGTTTATGAACCCCTAAATGCAAAGGACAAGCCCATTTTATCGCCCCAAAATTTTTCTGTGATGGGTTTTAAAGAAGTCTTTGGCCGGCTCTTTTTTTTCTATAAAGCCCTTAAAAATATGGCACACTTGGCCGGACAAGCCGACCTCGTGCTGCTCATGGACTCGTCCTCTTTTAACATCCCCCTAGCCAAACGCATTAAAAAAGCCCATCCAACTAAGCCCATTTTATACTACATCTTGCCCCAAGTGTGGGCATGGAAGGCGTATAGAGCCCCGATCATTGAAAAACATTGCGACAAACTCGCCGCTATTTTGCCCTTTGAAACCAGCTATTACAAAAACAAGGCGCGCTTTGTGGGACATCCACTCTTAGATGAGATCAAGTGCCGAAAAACTGAGGTGGGGGGTGAGAGTGTGGTGTTCATGCCCGGTAGCCGTAAACAAGAGATCGAGCGCATTTTGCCTATTTTCGTGCAAGTGGCGCAAAAAATCGGGGGCAAAAAGGTCTTGGTTGTGCCCGCGAGCTTTCAAGGGCAGGATTTAAACGCCTTGTATGGCACAGATTTAAAGCTGTTTGAAGTGTCCTTTGATGCACATAAAAGCTTGTATGAAGCCTCATTTGCTTTCATTTGCAGCGGGACAGCCACCCTAGAGGCCGCGCTCATTGGCGTGCCCTTTGTGTTGGCTTACAAAGCCCGCCCCTTAGATTTTTTCATCGCTAAAAACTTAGTGCATTTAACCTGCATTGGGCTTGCCAACATTTTTTATAATGCCCTACACAATGAGAACCCGGGGCGGGGACAAACCATGTTGCACCCTGAGATCATCCAAGACGACCTCAACGCCCCCAAGCTCTTAGAGCTTTACAACACATTAGATCGGGAGAGATTCTTACAAGAGTCGCAAAAGGTCCGGACATATTTGCAACACGGGAGCGCGCAGGTTGTGGCCGCGTGGATTAGGCATGGTCTTAAGGATTAAATTTTTGTATAATCTCTTCTTCAGCAATCGTTAGGAGTCCGTATGGCCATCGCCCCCAAAAAACCCGTCAAAGCAGCCCCCCAAGATGCCCCCAAGAAGTTGCGCCGCGTGGGGCTGTTTGAAACCGCCCAAAACACGCAGATTGTGCCGGCGCGGGGATTGTTGCAAGGGATCAATGACATTGGGCAATTCATTGTTAAAATGAAAAAGCATGTCAAAATGGGCGAAAAGCCCGAAGTGGAGTGGATCATTGACCAAATTTGCGACCACTGCGGGGGCAAACTCCAGCACAACAAAGACCTAGCCACTTGCCCTTATTGCCATTGGTCGCTGCACATTGAGAGCCTGACTTACCGAAATGGCACGCCCAAAAAGCCCTTAAAGTGTCGTGTGGAGGGGCGCTCTTTGGTGGTCGACACTTCCATAGACCTAAACAACCCCTACCAATCTAGCTTTAAGGGAGATTTTAAAATCCGCTACCTAAACCACGCCTGCTTATACATTGAGGCAGGGGGGGTGAGCTTGATCACCGACCCGTGGCTTTTAGGCCCTAGCTTTTTAGGAAGCGGGTATTTAGAAAAGGCCAGCTGCAAAGAAGCCGTGCACTTGCTTGTGAAGGCAGATTTTATTTTTATTTCGTCTAACCGCTCCAGTTGCTTACACCCCCAAACTTTGGCCTTTGTGTCAAAAACAAAACCCTTCATTGTGCCTAATTTTGCGTCTAAGAGTGTGGAAAAGAGCTTAAAGGGCCTGGGCTTTAACAACATCCACCCGCTAGAATTTGCCGAGATTTACGAGTTTGGCTCGTTCTTCCAGTTTAGCGTGTTTACTCCCCCCGATGGCACGGAAGAGAGCGGGCTGTATCTGTGCTTGTCCGGGCATGACGTTATTGTCAACGCCTATGGGGGGTATCTCAATTCCTTTAATTTGCCTAGCGATCTCACTTTGCTTTGCACTGCTTTTAGTGGGGGGACTTCCGGCTTTCCCTTTTGCATCAACAACTACAGCGAAACCACGCAAAAGAGCCTACACGCCAGCCATTTAGAGGGGTTTAAAAACCAGCTAGGGCTTTTGATTGAGAACACTAAACCTGCCTATGTCATGCCCATTGCCACCCCCTACAACCAGGACGCCACGAGAGACAGCGCCATTAAAACCCTGAATCTCAAAAACCCCTTTAAAGAGGGGCAACAAATCTGCGAAACCCACAGCCGCAGCCACAGAGAGCAGCCTGTTAAATGGTTGCCCCCCGAAGACAGCCTAACTTTAGAGTTTAAAGAAAGCGACTTGGTGCAGTGGAGGGAAGATATCCATCCCCTTAAGAAAGAAACTCCACAGGCCTATGTCAACTTTTACATAAAAAAATTCACCTATAACCCCACAGAGCTGATGGAGTATTTAAAAGCGGCGGGCTACAAGGCTAAGCAAATTGTAACTTTTGTGCCGATGAATGAAACCTTTGAGCGGGTGGTTGCCCCCATTGTGCAGGCCAACTTTTCCACGCAAAACTTCCGCATTGTGCCTGTTAGAGCCATCGTTAAAGAACAAGAAGGCTACCGCACCTTGGTGTTAAGGGTACGGCCTGAGATTTTAGCCTGTGTGGTGGCTAATGGACTCCCCTTCGCTGAAATGGTTAGGGGCTTTCATTGCCGCATGGAGCGTAGCCCCAACGCCTACGAAGCCCATTTTTGGCACCACTTCAGCCATAAATACATCGCCCCCAAACCCTACACCATTGAACTTGCCAAAGGATAATGCATGTTTTTAGCCGACACAAGGGGCGGGCGTGAACTGCCCCTACTTAAAGCCCTAGCCCACCCCGCTAGCCCCACCAGGGGGCTTTACACCCTAAAAACAATCCCCAAACTTGATTTTGCCGCATGTCTGAATCATAGCTACCAAGAGCTCGCCGCTTACATTTGCGCTGCTTTGGGCTTAAGCGGGGACATGCTGCAACACGCCCTAGAGCGCTACAATAGTTTTAGCCAAACCCATGCGATTGCCCCCTTAAGGCTTTTAACACCCCACCTAGCGGTGCAAGAGCTTTACCACGGCCCCACGCTTGCGTTTAAAGATATGGCACTGCAACCTTTGGGGGCTCTGCTTGGTTCTTTAGCGAAAGACAGCCAAGAGAAGTTTTTAGTTTTAGTGGCGACCAGTGGGGATACAGGGCCGGCAACTTTAGCCAGTCTAGCTGGGCTTGAAAATATTAAAGTTGTATGCCTATACCCCGCCAAAGGGACAAGCCTAGTTCAGGCTTTGCAAATGCAAACCATGGACGCGCCCAATTTAAAAGTCTATGGCATTGAGGGCAACTTTGACGATGCCCAAAGCGCGCTTAAAAATTTACTGGGCGATGCCAAGTTTAACGTCCAACTCAAAGAAAAGGGCTTTTCTGTGGGCGTGGCTAATTCTGTGAACTTTGGGCGGGTGTTGTTTCAGATCGTCTACCATGTTTGGGGTTACTTGGAGTGGGTGCGCTCCCAAAACATTAAGTACGGAGATTTGATTAGGATTGTTGTGCCCAGCGGCAATTTTGGCAACGCTTTAGGGGCGTTTTATGCTAAAGAAATGGGGCTACCGATCGCAAAAATTGCCATTGTGTCTAATGCGAACGATGTCTTAGAAGAGTTTTTTAACACGGGGGTTTATGACATTAGCCATAGGTCTTTACAAAAGACTTATGCTCCCGCGATGGACATTTTAAAAAGCTCTAATGTGGAGCGTTTGCTCTTTGCGCTTTTTGGCTCTGAGCGCACCAAAGAGTGTATGCAAAATTTAGACATCCACAAACGCTATACACTCAGCGCAAGCGAGCTAGAGACATTGCAAGAACATTTTCAAGCGATAAGCTGTATGGATCACGAGTGCCTTAGCTATATCAAACAAGTTTACGCAGAGTTTGATTATCTCATTGACCCGCACACAGCCACCGCCTTTAAAGCCCTAGATTCGCTAAAAAGCCCCCTGCCTAGCGTGGTTGTTTCCACCGCTTCGTGGGGCAAATTCGCTCAAACCACTTGTTTGGCTTTAGAAAACAAGTCCACCGCAGATGATCAAGAAGCGCTGGAAGTGTTGGCTCAAAAAGGGATAACCCCTCCCAGCTGTGTTACAAGCCTACTACAAAAACCCCCCATCCATATAGAAGTGTTAAAAGTTCCTGAGATTGCGCGCCACATTCAAGCGTGGCTTTAAGAGAGAAGGTAAGGCCGTTATGCTAGGGGAGCGCAAGATGCCCCCTTAAAGTGTTTTTAATGTACCTCTCTCCACACTTTTTGTTTCCAAACGTAGGCGAGTAAGGTCATCACGGCAAAGAAAAGCATGATTTGGATGCCTAGCCCGTGGCGTTGGTGGCGTTTGCTATCGCCTGTTTGCTCTAGGTAGTTGATCACTTGTTCTTGGGCCTGTTTGGTTAACCCTATGCGGGGCATGGCTGTGCCGTGCAGGAGTTTTTGCGGATCGTTGATAAACACTTCTAATTTTTCACGCCCGAGTGAGCGGATCATCATCGACAAGTCGGGAGCGTTAGAACCTAAGTAGCGGTGCAAGTCTTTATGATCGGTGATCGCATAAAGTTTATCGTACTTGATGTCGTGGCAGCGTTGGCAGGCTTGCATAAAGACTTGTTGATCGGTGAGTTTCTTAGGCGCGATGGAAGTTAAATACGCCACAATGTCGGCTAGGTCTTGATCGCTAAACTGCGCGAAAGCGGGCATGGGATAGGGGTGGTCGTCTTTGTATTTATGTGTGAGTTTTGCTGCCTTTGTGGGGTCTTTGATGAAGTGGGCTAAGAACTGCGGATTTAGCACGCTGGCGATGTGCGACAAATCGGGGGGCACCACGCCAAAGCTCGCCCCGGCGCTGGCGTGATCCATGGGGGCGGGGATTTTTTGGCTCTCAAGGCTGTGGCATGCCACACAATTTTGCGCCACCAAGTCTTTACCCTTGCTTGCCACACCCTTGCTTAAATCAATGGGCTTTAAGTCTTTAAAGGCAAAGTCCGCGGGGGCGGTTTTTGGCTCCATGATCGAGTGTGCATAAGGCTCCACTCCATAGTAGAGTGCGCCGATCACCACGATGAGGATCGCTAAAATTTTCAACTCTTTCACTCTAGACTCTTTCTTTTCAGCCCGACTAATCAAGGGCAAAATGACAAAGAAAAGGGCCAAGAAGATCAAGGAAGCCACCAAGCCCACATATTTATTGTTCCCCACGGGCGGGAGCTTGCCATAGATCGTGAGCACCACCATATCCACCACCAACAACCAAAACCACACCTGAAAGGCTTTGCGTTGGTGGGCGGGTTTGACCACAGGGCTGTTGTCTAAGAAAGGCAATAAGAAAAAGATGATTTGCGCCACACCAAAGACCACAAGCCCCAAATTGCCGTTGAAAAAGAAGCCTCTCAACACTTCATAACTCCACAAGAAATACCATTCGGGGTAAATGTGTGTGGGGGTTTTTAGGCTGTTGGCGCGCTCGAAGTTGATAGGGTCCATCGCAAATTCGTAGTGGTAGCACACCAAGTAAAAGAAAAACACCATGAAAGCGCACACCACGAAAATGTCTTTTGACAAGAATACAGGCCAAAAGGGGATGACTTTAGATTCTTTTTTGCGCCCTTCCTTATATTTTTGTTCTTCGGCTTCAAAGTCCAACACCTCGCCCTCTTGATTATTGACATGGGGGATACGCAAAGAGTAGAAGTGCATGCCTATGATCATGATGATCACCACGGGCAACAAGAATACATGCAACATGAAGAAACGGGTTAAAGTCGCGTCCGCCACGACATAGTTGCCCCGAATCCACATTAAAAGATCGGGGCCGATGACAGGGATTTTGCCAAAGAGTCCGGTGATCACCGAAGCCGCCCAGTAACTCATCTGCCCCCAGGGCAACATGTAGCCGCTAAAGGCTTCTGCGCTAAAAATCACAAACAAGAGCATGCCGCTGATCCAAATCATCTCCCGTCCTCTTTTATAAGAGCCGTAGTAGATCGCCACGAACATGTGGATATAGATGATGACAAAAATCATGCTCGCAGCCGTGGCGTGGATGTGCCGCCACAACCAGCCAAAGGCGACTTCTTGCATGATGGTGAAGTTCACGCTGTCGTAAGCCAATTTCGCATCGGGTTTGTAATACATCAAAAGAAAAATGCCCGAAACCACAAGGACGGTAAAGAGTGTGAGTAAGATCACCCCCATTGCCCATAGGAAGTTGATATTTTTAGGAATCCAATACTCGGTCATCAAAACTTTAGTGAGTTTTTTAACCCCGAGTCGTTGGTCTAGCCAATCCACAACGCCCTCTGCTTTTTTAATTTCTGCCATATGCGATCCTTATGCTTTCATCATTGCTTGGTACTCAGGGCCCACTTCACCAAAGGTGATCTTGCTCCCGGCCAGCTTAAAGGGGGGATTTCAAAGGGGCGGGGGTGGTGTGCCCGGGATATTCACGCCATCGCTTGTGAAACGTCCCCCATGACAGGGGCATAAAAAGCCCTTGTCAATGGATTCAAAATTGGGGATACAACCCAAATGCGTGCAAATCTGCACCCCCACGGTAAAAACTCCGTCGTTGATCTTAAAATCCCGCTTGGCATCAAAGGGCATGCCCGCTTTCTTTTTGATGATATAAACCGGCTTGCCCCGCCACTCCACCGTGCTAAACTCACCCTCTTTCATTGCGCCCACATCGACACTTGTAAAACCCGCCGACACCACGCTGGGTAAGGGGTCCCATGTTTTTTTCATGGCCACTAGCCCCGCAAGCGCACCCGCTCCCGCCACGCCTGCAAGTGCCATGCTCAAAAAATCCCGCCGATTGATCTCAGCCATCATCGCTCCTCTAGCATTTTTACAAAACATGCATTTTACACTGCAAAACTTAATATTGCGTGTAGAATAGGGGTTTTAGGCCTTTAAATCCGCCCAGTTTTGCGCCAAACGCGCATGGCATTCTAGGGGGACTTTCAGCGGATAAACATTTTCCATGAGAGTTTTTAGCTCTGTGGCTAGGCTTTGGGCTGATTCTTTGGGCACTTCCAAAATGAGTTCGTCATGCACTTGCACGAGCATTTTAAGCTGTGGATAGTGCTCTTTTAGCGCCAACATGGCAAGTTTCATCAAATCGCTCGCACTGCCTTGAAATAGAGTATTTGCGCCCTCTCTCAAATAGTCGGCGACAAGTTTAGGACTTGCCCCCTTAAAGCCAAAAGCACGCACATGCCCTAGCAAAGTTTGCACCTGCCCCTCTTGTAAAATCCGCTCTTTGAGCTCGGTTAAAAAATCTTGAATCGTGGGGAAGGCTTGAAAGTAACGCTGTATGTGCTCTCTAGCTTCTTTTAGGCTAATGTCTAGCGTGGCGGCGAGCCGGTTAGCCCCCATGCCATAAATGAGCCCAAAATTAATCGCCTTAGCCAAAGGTCTTTGTTTAGGGTCGTTAAAAAGAGCTAGAGCGGTGTTGGTGTGGATGTCTTGACCTTCTTTAAAGGCGGCAATTAAATGGGTGTCCTTGCTAAAATGGGCGAGCAGTCTAAGCTCCATTTGCGAGTAGTCCAAACCTAGCAACACAAAGCCCTTTGGGGCGATAAAAGCCCGGGCAATTTGTTGTCCTAAAGGGGTGCGTATGGGGACGTTTTGTAAATTAGGCTTGCTGGAGCTTAACCTTGAAGACGCAGTGGTGGTTTGGTGAAAAAGGGTGTGGATTTTGCCTTTTATTTGGCGTTCTAATAGGGGCTTGACATAGGTGCTTTGGAGTTTAAAAATCTCTCTGTATTCTAAAAGCGTGCCTAGCAAACTAGACACACAAATGCCCTTGATGCTCTGCCCTGTGTAGGCTTGTTGCAAGGCTTTTAGGCTCGCTTCGTTGGTGGATAGCCCGGTCTTGATCTTCGTGGCGTGCTTGCTTGCGAGCTCTAAATGGGTGTAAAGAAATTGTGCCCATTGTTTGGAAGAGTTGGGGTTAATGTCCGTGTGGGCTCCAGCTTGTATGCGCTGCTCTAGCTGTGCTAGCGTCTGTTTAAACTCTGCGTCTAAAGCTTGCAAATAGTCTAAATCTAACAAAAACCCATGCTCTTGCATTTGGGCTAAAAGCGTGAGTAGGGGGTATTCTAGGTTATGGGCTAACTCCCACAAAGGGGGGTTTAAATTTTCTTTGTAGTGCCGGTAAGCCTTTAGGATCATTGGGGCGTTGTGGCGCATAGCCGCCGCGATTTGCGTTAAGTTGCCCTCTAGGGGGGCGGGTGCGCCCAAATGTAGGCTTAAAGCTAGGGCATTCAAAGAATTGTCTAAATAGCAATCCTTAAGCCACGCCAATAAGTGCACATCTTCAAAGCTCCCCCCCTTAAACGCCCCAAAACGCCCCAAACAGCTAAAAACCTCCTTCATGTCGTAGCCGATGAGTGAACAAGTGTAAAGCTGCTGCACTAAAGCCGGCGCAAGCAAATCGTTTAACAGCACCGCCATAAACTCCCCACCCAAGGGCAACACCCCGAGCAACACGCCCCCTTTAAGCTCTTTGGCTTGCACCACACAGGGGGGGCTTTTGGCGAGTTTGTCTAACACCTCTTGGCTGGAGTTTAAGGGCGTGCTTTGGGGGCTAATGGCGGCTTTGGGCTGGATTTGCTCTAACAGGCCAAACATTTCAAACTCCGCCAAAGCGTCTTGTATTTTTAATAGGGGATTTTCTGTGGGAAAATCGGGGGGCACTTTAAAGTCTAGTTTTAAATCACTTTTAAGCGTGGCAAGCTCTCTACTCAAAAAGGCCTGGTCTTTGTAGGCTCTTAAGGCACTTTGTAATTTGGGGGGGAGCTTGTCTAGGTTGGCATAGATGCTTTCTAAGTCCCCCCACTCTTGCAAAAGGGCAGCCGCCCCCTTTGCGCCAATGCCCCTAACCCCCTTGTAGCCATCGCTGCTATCGCCCACCAAGCCCTGATAGTCCGTGAATTGTTTGGGGTGTATCTTGTATTTTTCTAGGCAAAAATCCACGCCCCTCATGCTCTTGTTGCTTAAATCAAAGAGCACCACCCGCTCGCTCACAAGCTGGAAAAAGTCCTTATCTGCGCTAAAAATGCGGATATGTGGTGCACTAAAATGGCGGCACAAGCTGGCGATGACATCATCGCTCTCATAACCCGCCACGCTTAAAGCGCACAGCCCCATGCGCTCCATCCACTCAAAAATGATGGGGAGCTGTTCCTCCAAATGCGGGGGGGCTTGGCGGTTAGCCTTGTAGTCTTGGTGCAAGTCTTTGCGGTGGTTGCTGCCCCCCTCTAGGGCGAAAATCAAACCCTCGGCTTTTTGGTTGTAGAGTGTATGCACGATTTTGGCAAAGGCATTGAGCCACGCGGTGTTCAAGCCCTTTGAAGTGTGTAAGTCCTTTAAGGGGTAGTAAAATTTAAAGAGCAGACTAAAAGTGTCAACAAGGTGTAGGGTTTTCATGTTTTAGGCAATGGGTGAATAAATAGCGGTGTTCTTCAGGCAGGGCTTCGTAAATCTTTAAAGCTAGGGCGCGAATCTCCCAAAGGGCTTTGCTGTCTGTGCGTAGGTTTAAGAAGTTTTGCAAACTGCGGGCATTCAAGCTAAAGGCGAGGCTGGTTTTATAACTCTCTGGCATGGCAAATTTGGCGTAATCGTTTTTAATGTTTTGCACGATGAGGAGGCGTAAATTTTCTAAGGCTTGCACGCTCGCCCTATCCACCGCCTCCACTCCCGTAAAGACTAAAAACTTTTTGGCCCGCTCTAAATTTTGTGGCTCTAGGGGCAAAAAGCTCTCTTCGCTTTTGAGTTCTCTTAGCGTGTAACGGCTGGATTTGACAGAGAAACTAGCCATGCGATGGCGGGCTAACTCTTGCAAGCAACCCCGAGAAATGCCCTGTATGTCAAAGTTATAAAATAAATGCTCCAAAGTGGAGTTGTGGCGGTATTTGTTCGCCACGCGGTCGATGAGTTCTAAATCCTTGCGTCCCCCATTGTCGCTATAACCAAAACTCTGGTAACAAGTCCTGATGGCTTCGTAGCAACAAGATAGCGGCGTGGCGTGTTTTAAAAGCACTTGCATAAAATACCTTAGTTTTGGTTGAGTGGTTTAAAGCCTAGATATTTAGGCGTGTAAAGGGTGTTGGTGTAGGTGATCTGCTGGTCTTGCAAGGGTTCTTTAAAGTAGCGTTGCAAGTGGGGGTAAAAGCGTGTGAGCATGTGTTCTAAACAATCTACACTTGTGTAGCCCACCCAGTCGTATTTTAAATTGCTGTTTAATAAAGCCGCGGTTTGGCTCAAATAGGGGTTCAATGCGGCTAGGGCGTTGGTGATGTAAAGGTTTTGGCGGTCTTGTGGCTGGGTCAGCATGAACATGGATAAATTGAAGTTGATTTGCGAAGAGAGCAGCATTTGGGGGCGCTCACGGCTAGAGAGCATGCCTATTTGGCTTAAGAGCATGCCTGTTTTGACAATGGAAGTGTTGAAAAGCACCACGCCATTTTTTAGATAGCGGCGTTGTTTCCCAAGATCCTTGCCAAAAGTGCTCGCCTTTTTAAAAGTGATGGTGTCTTCATAGACCACATTGGCCCCCAAGTCTTTTAAGCTTTTGCTAAGCATCTCCCCCCGAAAGCTGTCATCGTTATAGACAACTAGGGGCCTGTGCTGGCTAAACTCTAAAAGCATCGCCACTTGTTTGGGAAAGTCAATCCCCCCAAAAATGAGCGTGGAGGGCAAGTCCATGCGCTTTTCTAGCTGGTGTTTATTCACCGTGGGGACAATGGTCGGCAGGTTTAGGGGCGTTTTAGCCACTAAATTTTGCACCCCCTCTTGGGTCAAAAGGGCGATGACAAAGGGAAACCCCTCTTTGGCAATATTTTGGTAAGTTTTTTTGAGGCTCTCAGGGTCTTCTTTTTGGCTGTCAAAGACTTTGAGCGTGAAGTCGTGATTTTTGAGAGACAGGTAAGCCAAAAGGGCGCTTGTGGAAGTGTCGGCGTAACGCCCTATGACTTTTTTAGGCACTAAAAGCGCGACTTTATACACCTCTCTGGCATTTTGCGCGTCCTCCACCTGTGGGTTTTGTGCACTCAAGGTGGGGTTTAAGAGGTCGTCTATGATGGTGTAATTGTCTTGCAGCTGTGCATCCTCTGTGTCTGCGGCGTAGTGCGCCATGAACGAAAATATCTGTCCGCTGGCATAGAGTTTATACAAACAATCGGGGCTACACGCCTCTAAGCTCACCACGATTTGGCGGGCGGGGGGATGGGCGATGGCAGGCGAGGGCGCGCCTTAGCTCCCAAAGTGCCTAGAAAAACTAGGCTTAAGAGCAAGCCCAAGGGGCTAGTCTTTGTGCTTTTTAAAGACATGGGGGCTTAGCATGTTGGCGGGTTGGAAAATCTCGTCTAGCTGTTCTTGGGTGAGGTATTTGCGCTCCAGCACAATTTCGTGGATGGATTTGCCGGTTTCTAGGGCTTCTTTGGCAATGGAGGCGGATTTTTCATACCCGATGTGCGGGTTAAGGGCTGTCACGATGCCGATGCTGTTAAACACATAGTCTTGACAAATTTTTTCATTAGCGGTGATGCCTAAAATACATTTATCCACCAAAGTGTGGATCGCCCGATCGAGCATTAAGAAAGAATGGAAAAGTTTATAAGCGATCACGGGCTCAAAGACGTTGAGCTGTAATTGTCCGCCCTCAGCCGCCATCGCCACAGAGAGGTCATTGCCAATCACAGAGAAACACACTTGGTTGACGACCTCGGGGATCACGGGATTGACCTTGCCGGGCATGATGGAGCTGCCCGGTTGCATTTTGGGTAGGTTGATTTCATTTAGGCCCGCTCTAGGACCTGAACTGAGCAAGCGTAAGTCATTGCAGATTTTAGAGAGCTTGATAGACACCCTTTTAAGTGCCCCGCTCACTTGCACATAGGCCCCAGTGCTTTGGCTGGCTTCAATGAGGTTTTGGGCGATGGTGAAAGGGCGGCCCGTAACCTCTTGAATTTTCTTTTCCACAATGCCCTTATAGTCGGGGTGGGAGTTGATGCCCGTGCCAATGGCCGTGCCGCCTAGATTAAGCACCCTAGTCCAGTTACGCGCATCTAGGACGTGCTGGATGTCCTTTTCCACCATGCACATAAAGGTTTCAAACTCTTGGCCCAAAGTCATGGGCACGGCATCTTGTAGCTGTGTGCGCCCCATTTTAAGGATATGGGAAAACTCTTTGGCCTTCACGGCAAACGCGTCTTTTAAGACTTTAAGGGTTTGAGTGAGTTTGTCTAGCCTTTCATAAATGGCAATTTTTAGGGCTGAGGGGTAGGTGTCGTTGGTGGATTGGGAGCGGTTGACATGGTCGTTGGGGTGGCAGTATTGGTACTCGCCTTTTTTATGCCCCAAGAACTCTAAAGCGAGGTTAGCGATCACTTCGTTGACGTTCATGTTAGTGCTGGTGCCCGCTCCGCCTTGGATCATGTCTACCACGAATTGATCTAAATATTCGCCGGCAATGATCTTATCGCAAGCGTGGCAAATCGCGTCTTTGATCTTTACATCGATCAAGCCCAATTCGGCGTTTGCCAAAGCCGCCGCCTTTTTCACTTGCGCGAAAGAGCGGATAAACACGGGGTAGTTGTAAAGGCGATCGTGCGTGATGCTGAAGTTCTCCACTGCTCGTATGGTTTGGATGCCATAGTACAGCTCATCATTAATTTCCATTTCGCCGATAAAGTCGTGCTCTCTTCTGGTAGCCATAAACTCTCCTTTGCTTAAAAATAAAGCGGTATTCTACCCACTTAAAATTAATATTAACACCAAAATCATGTTATCATAGCCCAAAAGCTAACCAATTCACTTTGAAGGATTTATTAAAATGCATGTAAGCGACATTCAAGAGCTCATGGCTGTCTTTGACAAGAGCCAAATCAGTTATTTTAAGCTCAAAATGGAAAATGTGGAATTGGTGCTAGACAAGTCGGGCAAAAGAAACGCCACCGCGATCGCTGTTGAAAGCACCCCGGTTGTCCCCCTACAAACCCCCACCGCCAGTGCTTGCGCGATCAACACCACAACTGGGGCTGCCAGCGTGGGGCAAAAAAGCAAAGAAGATTACATTTTATCGCCCATGGTCGGCACTTTCTACCACCGCCCCAGCCCCACCGCCAGCCCCTATGTGCAAGTGGGCGACACGATCAAAAAGGGGCAGGTGATCGGCATTGTGGAAGCGATGAAAATCATGAACGAGATCGAATCCGAGTGCGATTGCAGAATCCTAGCCATTGAAGTGGACGATGCGACCGCCGTAGAATACGGCACGCAGCTCATTAAAATTGAGAAACTTTAAGGCGTGGCATGGAGAAAGAGATTCAGCGCATTTTGATCGCCAATCGGGGGGAGATTGTGCTAAGGGCGGTGCGGACCATCGCCCAAATGGGCAAACAATCCATCGCCATTTATTCTAGTGCTGACAAAGATGCCCACTACCTCAACACCGCTGATGCTAAAGTGTGCGTGGGCGGACCTAAATCTGCAGAAAGTTATCTTAATATTCCTGCGATCATTAGTGCCGCCGAGCTCTTTGAGGCGGATGCGATTTTCCCCGGGTATGGGTTTTTAAGCGAGAATCAAAACTTTGTGGAGATTTGTACCCACCACGGGCTAGAGTTCATTGGCCCCAGTGCTGAGGTGATGGCTTTAATGGGGGACAAGTCCAAAGCTAAAGCGTGCATGCAAGCTGTGGGTGTGCCCGTGATTGAGGGTTCTAATGGGATTTTAAAGAGCTATGAAGAAGCGCTAGAGGTAGCTGAGCGCATCGGCTTTCCCATCATCATCAAGGCGGCCAATGGTGGGGGTGGGCGGGGCATGCGTGTGGTGGAGAAAGCCAGTGCGCTTAAAAATCTCTACCTAGCCGCTGAAACCGAGGCACTAAGTGCCTTTGGAGATGGGAGTGTTTACATTGAAAAATTCATTAAAAACCCCAAGCACATCGAGGTGCAAATCCTAGCCGACAAGCATGGCAATGTGATCCATGTGGGCGAGCGCGATTGCTCCACGCAACGCCGCCAGCAAAAGCTCATTGAAGAAACCCCAGCGTTGGTGTTGCAAGAAGAAGTGCGTCAACGACTCTTAACAACAGCGATCAACGCTGCCAAACACATTGGCTATGTGGGGGCGGGGACTTTTGAGTTTTTGCTAGATGCCAATGGACAGAATTTTTACTTCATGGAGATGAACACGCGCCTACAAGTGGAGCACACAGTGAGCGAAATGGTGAGCGGCTTAGATTTAGTGGAGTGGATGGTTAGAATCGCTCAAGGGGAAACGCTCCCCCCTCAAGAATCGATTGTCTGCAGGGGGCACGCCATAGAGTGCCGCATCACAGCCGAAGACCCTAAAACCTTCACCCCAAGCGCGGGTAAAATCACTTCTTGGATCGCTCCCGGGGGGATGGGGGTGCGCTTTGACACCCACGCTTATGCGGGTTACAATGTCCCGCCTTATTACGATTCGATGATCGGTAAATTGGTCGTGCACGCCCCCGATCGAGAGCAGGCCATCGCTAAAATGAAGCGGGCACTCAAAGAGTTTTTTGTGAAGGGGATCAAGACGACTAAGGATTTTCATTTAAGCATGCTAGATAACCCCGATTTTAGGCGCAATACCATCCACACGAAGTATTTAGAAACCCAAAACCAACCAAAGGAATCCTGATGTATGCGGATAAAATTAAAAGCATCGCTCCTTCACAAACCATCGCCATCACCACGCTGGCGCAGGAGTTGAAGGCGCAAGGCAAGGATATTTTAAGTTTCAGTGCGGGTGAACCCGACTTTGACACCCCCCCTTGCGTGAAGGAGGCGGCCAAAGCAGCGATCGATGCGGGCTTTAGCAAATACACCCCTGTGAAGGGCATCCCCGAATTATTGCAGGCCATCGCTAAAAAATTCCAAAATGAAAATGGCTTAAACTACGGGGCCGATGAAGTCATGGCAAGCAATGGGGCGAAACAATGTTTATTCAACGCTTTTCAGGCCCTCATCAATCCTGGCGATGAGGTGATCATCCCCGCCCCCTATTGGGTGAGTTACCCCGAGTTGGTTACTTATAGCGGGGGTAAAAATGTCTTTTTACCCACCGATGCCGCCACAGGATTTAAAATCACCCCCGATCAACTCCAAAAAGCTTTAACCCCTAAGACAAAAATTTTAGTCCTAACCAGCCCTTCAAACCCCACAGGCATGATTTACACCAAAGCCGAGCTGCAAGCCCTAGCAGAGGTGTTGGAAAACACCAAAGTTTGGGTTTTAAGCGATGAAATTTATGAAAAGCTGGTCTACGAGGGGTCTATGTGCTCTTTTGGCGCACTAGAGGGGCAATTAGAGCGCACCATCACCATTAATGGCTTAAGTAAGGCGGTGAGCATGACTGGCTGGCGCGTGGGTTATTTGGGCACTAAGGATAAAACCTTGTTAAAACACATGCTTGCCTTGCAAAGCCACAGCACCTCTAACATTAACTCAATCGCCCAAAAGGCTGCCCTAGCCGCCCTACAAGGTTGTGCAGATCAAGATATTGAAAAGATGCGCCTTGCTTTTAAAGAACGCCGCGACATCGCCTACGCGGGGCTTAATGAAATCAAGGGCTTAAGTGCCTTAAAGCCACAGGGGGCGTTTTATCTGTGGATACAAATCCCCGGACAGAACTCCATGCAGTTTTGCCAAACACTCTTGGAAAAACAGGGCATCGCACTCGTGCCGGGCAGTGCCTTTGGAGTTGAGGGCTTTGTGCGCATGTCCTATGCTTGTTCGCTAGAACAAATCAAAGCCGGGCTAGAGCGGCTTAAAAAGTTTATGGACGCATAAGTTTTCGCATTTATAAGAGAATCACTAAGCCTGGTTGTTTCAGGGGTGGCACCAACAGCTCCATAAACCCTAAACCCTAACAAGCATACAGTTCCCACGGAATTGTTTTTCCACTTGCCCCGCATTTGCGCGCATGCCAGTGCCAAACTCTTTTAACGATTTAAAACTTTTCTTGTACCGTAACAATTTTGCAGAATCGCGAGCATGGTTTCTCATTTTTGGACTTTTTTATTCAAACAATTCTTTGATTATCTAATTTTAATTACAATGAGCGCCATGTGGTTTTCAATGAGGAGTTTTCATTGCAATTCTTAAATCGTTTAAAGTTACAGGGCAAGATTATATTGATCATCTCCATCCCTATGGTTATCTTGTTGTTCTTCATGGGTTGGCAACTACACAGCACTTACAATGAGCTCAGCCTCAATAAGGATTTGGCACGCCAAATAGAAGTGTCTAAATATATATTTGCACTGGTGCACGAGATGCAAAAAGAGCGGGGGATGAGTGCAGGGTTCTTGTCCAGCGGGGGAGTGCAATTTGCCGACAAGTTGCCCGAGCAAAGGCAAAACACAAATGTTAAGTTAGAGGCACTTAAAAAATTTCTAGGCACGGTTTCTAGTCTAGGCGCGCATTACAGGCAGGCTGTGCAAAGAGGGCTTGATTTCTTAGATCAATTGCCCCAAAGGCGCGATGCGATGGAGACTAAGGACAAAAAGGCACTTGTCAACGACACAATCGCCTACTTTACAAAGGGCATTGACATGTTTTTGGACACTGTGCTCAATTCCATTAAAACCATCTCCAACCCTAAAATCTCTCACGCGGCGATGGTATATATCAGTTTTCTTTACGCCAAAGAGATGTCGGGACTGGAGCGCGCCACAGCCAACCGCATTTTTATTGCCAACGACCCTGCCGATCCGCAATACGCACATTTCATCGCCCTCGTCGCCAAACAAGAAGTTTTTGAAAAATATTTTCTATCCTTTGGGGACACGCAGAGCATCGCGCTTTTTCAGCGTATTTCCACAGACCCGAGCTTTAAAGAGGTGGAGAAAATGCGCCACATCCTTATGCAAAAATATTTAGTGGGGGGATTTGGCGTGAATCCCACACTTTGGTTTAACACCATCACCAAGAAAATTGATCTATTAAAGAAGGTGGAGGATAGCGTCAATGCGCACATCACAAAGCTTGATAAGACGGAGATTCTCAAAGAAACCCATTATTTTGAATTGTTGGCGATCTCTGAAACGCTGATCATCCTTGTAACAACGATCCTGGCTTTCTTGATGATGCGCTATATCTCCAAGAGATTGCAAAAGGTCAACAAGACATTAAAATACATCGTAGATAACAAGACTTTTACAGACAAAATTAGCATCGCCACCAACGATGAGATCGGGTTTATGGCCCACTCTGTGAATACTTTTATAGAAGACATGCGCGACATTTTACAACGAATCTTCCAGCAAGTGCAGAGCAACACCGCTGTTTCTAAGACCCTAAACACCATTTCCATAGGTCTAGACTCCAATTCCAAACAAATCGAACAAATTAGTCAAAACAACACAGATTTAAGCCACTCTAGCCGCCAGGCTTTAGACGATAGCTTGGCGATGTCTATCTCCACTAAAGAGCTTTTAGAGGGAGTTCTTGATAATGTGAGCGACACTAAAACGGCTGTGGCGGCCATCAACAAACATGTCCAAGACAATATGGCTAATGAAGAAAACGGCGTGGCACAAATGCAAGCTTTATCCGCAGAGGCACAAAACATACGCAGCATTTTAGACACCATCACAGACATCGCCAAGCAGACAAACTTATTGGCCCTCAATGCGGCCATTGAAGCGGCGCGCGCGGGCGAGCACGGGCGTGGCTTTGCGGTGGTCGCGGATGAAGTGCGGGCTTTGGCTGAGAGAACCAAAAACAGCACGACAGAGAGCGAAGCCATCGTGACAAATATCTTGGAGTCTATTGAAAAGATCAATGGGGAGAGAAAAAATAGCCTCCAATTAATGCATGCCCTCACCAAGCAATCAAGCGACATGCAAACCCATGTCCAGCAGCTGGCAGGTGTGATCGTTAATGTTGTGGATCAATCTTTGGCGAATCTAGACAACATCAATAAAATCAATAAGCACACGGCAAGCGTCCTTGAAAATGGGGACAAGATCGCCTCATGCGTGCAGGATTTGTTAAAAATCAACGATTCTATGCAAACGTCTTCTAACGAGCTCAACCAACAAACCAACGATTTAAACAGCTTTTTGAGCGTGTTTAAGATTTAAGCGAGCACCTGCTCTTAGTCTTGTAGGGCAAATAAGTACACGTTTCAAGCGAGCACTTCACAAACCATAACCCCCTTAAAATAAATGGGTGAGTAATAAGGCGCAAAACCCGCCACAAATCCCCGCTAGGGCATCATCGCCCACCACCCCAAGCCCCCCACCCACATCTCTATCGATCTTGCCAATCAAAGAGGGTTTGTAAATGTCAAAAAGGCGGAAGAACACAAAACTAGCGATCACGCCCAGCCAACTAAGGCCCGCAATCGCCATTGCCATCCACATCCCCACCAACTCATCGATCACAATTTGTTTGTCATCGTGGCTCTTGGTTTGGGCCTCGTAAATGTCAATTTGTTTAATGGCAATGAGCCCGATCAAAAGGGCGCATAAAAATAAAGTGTTGGCTGAGAGATATAAGATGGGTAAACCTAAAACCACTGCCACGACACTGCCCGCTGTGCCCGGCCCTTTGGGAAATTTGCCCGCGTAAAACAAGGTCAAAAAACATTCACGGCTAAAGAAGTTCAAGGTTTTCTCCAAATTTTAGACCCATTGTAGCATGTTTATGAAAAACATGCTACAATGAGGGGGGATTCATTTTCATAGGAGCTTGTATGCACAACCTAGCCGACACAGACTGGGGGGGGGGGGGTAACTTGCCAGTGTTGCCCCCATCTCTTCTCTCTCTTGCCTCTCCAGCATGTTGTTCTTGGCTATCTTGCCGTTTCTTGGTTGCCAGCTGTCAGTTCTCTAAATCTTGTGCTGTTCGATTATCGATTCTCTTTCTGTAAATTTTTCATAAAAAAGGATTAAAAATGTTTTTTTTGCCCTCAACCAAGCAAACACCTGAGCAAACACCTAAAAACAAAAGACACGCAGAATGCACAGAAAAAATCAATGCATTGACTGAGAAAAACCGAGAATTACGCGCTGTCTACAATGCCCTCGACCATTCTCTTGCCATCATTGAGTTCGATACGGAGGGCACAATCCTCAATGCAAATGACAATTTTCTCAAAATCATGGGCTACACCTTAGAGGAAATCAAGGGCAAACACCACTCTATGTTGTGCGATCCCAAATTGGTGTCTTCAAATGACTACCAAAATTTTTGGTATAAACTCAGAGCTGGACAATTTCAGAGGAGAACTTTTAAACGGATCAAGAAAGATGGTTCAGAAGTGTATTTAAAAGCCGCTTACAGCCCTGTCTTGGACGATCGGGGTGAAGTGGTTAAAATCATCAAAACCGCCATTGACATCACGGCAGGCGTTTTAGAATTAAACGATTTGCGTGCTGTTTATAAGGCCAACTTTGCTTCTATGGCCCTCATTGAGTTTGACATGGACGGCCATGTGATCAACGCAAACAAAAATTTCTTAGATCTCATGGGCTACACCTTGGAGGAAATTAAAGGCAAACACCACTCTATATTTTGCGATCCAGAGTTTGTCAAAAGCCCGCAATACGCAGAGTTTTGGGATCACTTAAAATCGGGGGAATTCACCAAAGGGACTTTTAAACGAATCACCAAGGCGGGTAAAGAGATCTATTTGGAGGCGACTTACAACCCCGTTTTTGACAGCGAGGGCGAGATTTACAAATTCATCAAGTTTGCCTTAGATGCCACCCACAAGGAGGAGAAAATCCACATGGTTTTGGAGTTGATCAAAGAAAACCAGCAGCTCACCAGCGATGGTAACCGCATGATTGAAGAAACCACAAGCAATATCCAAAATGTGGCTAGCACCATGAAAAACAATGTGCAATTAGTGGATACCCTAAGCACACAATCCGACTCGATCTCTTCCATCACCCAAACTATTAAAGACATTGCCGATCAAATCAACTTGTTGGCCTTAAACGCCGCCATTGAAGCGGCTAGAGCGGGCGAGCATGGGCGGGGCTTTGCGGTGGTGGCCGATGAAGTGCGTAAATTAGCCGAGCGCACCGGTAAATCTGTAACCGAGATTGCAGCGATCATCAGCTCCATCCGTGAGATCACGCAACAAGTGGTGGAGAACATCAGCAGCGGTGCAGATGAAGCAGAAAAGACCTGTGATCTTTCTTGTGAAACCCAAAATTTGATGGAAAAAATTAAAGCCGCCAGCGACCGGGTAGCCCAGGGCATGGGGGTTTCTGGCAAATAAGGGATAGGCAAGCGGTGGTATTTCTTTAGTATTTTTAGCCCATCATGCCCGGGCAATACGCCCTCCATTGGGACTGCACCAGCGTATGCGTGCCCCCAGAGTAGCGCAGTAAAAACCCATGGGATAAGCCCGTAGGCATTTGGCTGAAAGACCCCAACAACCCAGCTTTGCCAAACGCCACATTATGATACACATAGGCAGTGATGCCATCGACACGCTGGGCTGTATTCTGCTAGGCAAAAGCTACAACGACAAGTTGGGCATCATCCTTTCTTAGGGTCTTTGTCTGCAAAGGCGTTAAAGAAGTTCTTGGCTTGGGCAATGTTGCTTAAGAGGGCGTAGTCGTGTTACAGCTCTTTGGTGATGGTCTTAGCCCTTGTTTGCTCTTGTGTTTGCTCTTGGTAGTCTTGTAAACGCTCTTGCTCTTTGGCAAATTGCGCCTGAGCGTAGTTGTTTGTGAATAAGCTGGATAATAATCTCTCTTCGTCCACGAATTTACGCTTTAGGTATTTCTTCACATTCTCGGGCAAGTCCTTAAAAGCGATTTGGCTGTGTAGGGCCTTTTGTAAGAGATTTTCTAGCTTGAGTGTGTGGAGCTTGTAGGCTTTGGCATTTGTGTCTAGGATTCCTTGCTCGTTCACGTTGAAGTGGTCGAACTCTTGGGTCTTCTCTTGCAGCTCTTGTAGGCTCAATCTTGGGGGTTCTGGCTTTAATTTCTCTTGGCCTGCTTGGATGGCCTTCAAGTCGGCTAATTGCTGTGCCTGCATTGTGGTCTTCGTGTCCTCATTGGGGGCTATGGGCTTCACTTCTTGGGGCTCTTAGAGGGGCTGTGTGTGCCCGTGCGTATCTTCTGCTTGGCCGATCGGCTGTGCTAGGGCTGTTTGGGTTGTTTGTGCTGGGGGCTTGGTCTCTTGGGGGCTAGAGCTTGGGGCTTCTATGTTGTGGGTGAAGTCAAAGCCCTTAAAGTTATGGACTTTCTAGGGGTCTTGTGTCTATACTTAAGGGTTTATGGACTTTTTAAAGGATTTATATGCGTGTTGCTGTGAAGTTGTGGGTCTTGGTTTGCGTATTGTCTGTGTCTCTGTGGGCGGAGAAGAACGGATTTTTCATCGGTGGGGGGTTTGTCTACAACTACTTTAGCCGGACTTTAAACTTCACCATCCCCATTGACGGCACGCACACCTTAGAGCCCGTGGCCGACGAGAGCGCCACACACAGCCAGCAGCACAGCGGCACGCTCTATGGGGGGGAGATTGTGCTGGGCTACAAACAATTCTTTGGCAAGCCCAAACTCTTTGGGCTACGCTACTTTGCCTTTGCCAATGGCATGGGCGGGGGGTATGATTATTTGGGCTTTGATCGCCACGCCCAAAGGACAACAGCCACGCAAAACGCCGCTACATTTTTCTATGGGGCGGGGATTGATTTATTGACGAATTTTTACAATAGGGGCGATCACAGCTTGGGGCTGTTTGTGGGGGCAATGATCGGGGGGCAAAGCTGGCTTTTAGGCAAGGCGTATGTGGGCAAACTCTGCCAAACCCAAATCCCCACCCAGCCTAGAGATTGTGTGGGTGCGGATGCAGTGTGGAAAAACAACGCTGCGATCGCCAACTCTATGGGCAATGATGCGAAGTTCTATGAAATGCCCAGTTTTCAAGTGGCGGTGCAAGGGGGCTTTAGGGTGTAACTCTCTAAGCACCAAAGCTTTGAAATGGGAGCGCGCTTTCCCTTTTTAGAGCACACCTACTACACCGAGGAAGACAAAAACAAGTGGGGTATTTATGGCAAAAATGGCAAAGCCCGCATTTTTTTAAAGCGCGGGATCGCCCTTTTTGCGCATTATTTCTACACTTTTTGAGCAAAAACACGCCTAAAATACCTAAACTTTTTGAGATTTACCCCCTTGTGCTAGACTTTAGCTTTTGCTAAAGGGGCAGTATGCAACAACTAAAGGCTTTGCTTTGGGGTTTAGTGGCTGTTGTGGGGGCGGGGGCGGTGGGGGTGCTGGTACCTGCATAGGGGCGAGAGCATCAACACGCTTTGGCTGGTGTGTGCGGCGGTGTGTATTTATAGTTTGGGGTATCGCTTTTACAGCCATTTTGTGGCTTATCGGGTGTTGCGACTCAACGACAAGCGCGCCACGCCCGCATGTGTGATCAACGATGGGCGCGACTTTGTCCCCACACACAAGGTGATCACTTTTGGGCACCACTTCGCCGCCATTGCAGGGGCTGGGCCTTTGGTAGGGCCTATTTTAGCCGCCCAAATGGGTTATTTGCCCTCCATTTTGTGGATTTTGATCGGCAGTGTGCTGGGTGGCTGCGTGCACGATTTTATCGTGCTCTTTTGCTCCATGCGCCGCAATGGGCGTTCCTTGGGCGAAATGATTAAAGATGAAATGGGGTCTTTTGTGGGCTGGTTTGCCATGTTGGGGACTTTGGGGATCATGGTCATCATCATTGCCATTTTGGCGATGGTGGTGGTCAAAGCCCTCGCCCACTCGCCATGGGGGCTTTTTACGATCGCCTGCACGATCCCCATCGCTATTTTTATGGGGCTTTACATGCGCTTTTTGCGCCCCCAAGTGCTCGAAAGCTCGCTGATTGGCTTTGCGCTCTTGCTCTTAGCAATTTATTATGGCAAGGTGGTGGCTAATGACCCCACTTTGGCCTCTTACTTCACCCTTCAAGCCAGCTCTCTAGCGTGGATCATCATCGCTTACGGCTTTGTCGCCTCCATTTTACCCGTGTGGTTCTTGCTTGCCCCCAGAGATTATTTAAGCACCTTTTTAAAAATCGGGGTGGTGCTGGTTTTGGCTTTAGCCCTTGTCTTTGTCGCTCCGCCTTTGCACTTGCCTAGACTGACACATTTTATCGATGGGAGCGGGCCTGTTTTTGCGGGCGCGCTCTTCCCCTTTTATTCATCACGATCGCCTGTGGGACGATCAGCGGTTTTCACGCCCTCATTTCCTCGGGCACCACGCCTAAGATCATCGCCAAAGAGAGCCATGCCCGTTTAGTGGGCTATGGTTCGATGCTCATGGAGTCCGTGGTCGCCTTAATGGCACTCTTGATGGCAGGCATTTTGCACCCCGGGCTGTATTTTGCGATCAACGCCCCCCAAAGTGCGCTAGGCACGGACATCGCCACAGCCGTGCAGGCCATCAATTCTTGGGGTTTTAAAATCACGCCCCAAGAGATCGAGGACATCACGAAACACATCGGGGAGCAGAGCATTTTAAGCCGCACGGGGGGTGCGCCCACTTTTGCCATCGGGCTTAGTTTGCTCGTGTATAAGGTCGTGGGGCACCCTAGCGTGATGGCGTTTTGGTACCACTTTGCGATCCTCTTTGAAGCTTTATTTATTTTAACCGCCGTGGACGCGGGCACGCGCACCGCCCGTTTCATGATCCAAGACATACTAGGGCATGTCTATAAACCTTTAGGCGACACCAATTCTTACACAGCCGGCATTGTGGCAACCTTGCTAGCGGTGGGGCTTTGGGGGTATTTCTTGTACCAAGGCACGATCGATCCTAAAGGGGGCATTTACACTTTATGGCCGCTCTTTGGCGTGAGCAACCAAATGCTTGCAGGCATGGCACTCTTGCTTGGGACCACGATTTTATTTAAAATGGGGCGCTTTAAATACGCTTTGGTGAGCGCCTTGCCCGCCGCCTTCATTTTATCCATCACTTTTTACAGCGGGATTTTAAAGGTGTTGCCTAAAGGCACAGACCCTATTTTAAACAAAGTGTCGCATGTCGCGACCGCCCAAATTTTAAGCGCAAAACTCGCCCACGCTACAGACCCTAAGCAAATAAGCCTGTTCAAGCAAGCCATTTTTAACCACAGCATCGATGCCGTGCTTTGCGTTTTCTTCATGCTCGTGGCGCTCTTGGTGTTGGGGGCAAGTGTGCGCATTTGCGTCAACGCCTACAAGGGGCAGGTACAGCCGCCTTTAGCCGAAAGCGCGTTTGTGGCTGTGTCTTAATGCTAGGCATGTTAAAATAAACGAAAAATTTAAGGGATAGCATGGACATTCATAACAGTGATTCAGACATTGAGCAGTTTTTTGCCTTCTGCAAAGAAAAGGAAGTGGAGTTTGTGGATTTCAGATTCACCGATGTCAAGGGGACATGGAATCACATGGGCTATTACATCGGGGGTGTGGATAAGGACTTGTTGCAAAAGGGAATCCCCTTTGATGCGAGCTCCATCAAGGCGTGGCAGAGCATTGACCGCTCGGATATGATCTTAAAGCCCGACTTGATTCGCTACTTCATTGACCCCTTTAGCGCAGACATCACCGTGGTGGTCTTTTGCGATGTGTGGGACATTTACAAGGAACAAGATTATGAGCGCTGCCCTAGAAGCATCGCCAAGCGGGCACTAAGGCATTTACAAAATCTAGGCATCGCCGACATGGCTTACTTTGGGGCGGAAAATGAGTTTTTTATCTTTGACTCCATTAAAATCAAAAACAGCGCAAATTGCCAATATTATGAGATCGACAGCGAAGAGGGCGAGTGGAATCGGGATCGCAGTTTTGAGGGGGGGGTGAATTTCGGGCACCGCACGGGGCATAAAGGCGGGTATTTACCCACACCCCCCACGGACACGATGATGGATATTAGGGCAGAGATCGTGAAGGTTTTAAACCAAGTGGGGCTAGAAACCTATGTCGTGCACCACGAGGTGGCGCAAGCGCAGGGCGAGATCGGTGTGCGCTTTGGGGAGTTGGTGGAGGCCGCCGACAATGTCCAAAAGCTTAAATATGTGGTGAAAATGGTCGCCCACTTAAATGGCAAAACCGCCACCTTCATGCCAAAGCCCTTGCACGGGGACAATGGCAGCGGCATGCACACGCATGTGAGTTTGTGGAAAAATGGGGAGAATCTCTTTAGTGGCGATGTTTACAAAAACCTAAGCCAAATGGCCCTGCATTTCTTGGGCGGGGTTTTGCGCCACGCGAGAAGTTTAGCAGCCTTCACCAACGCGTCTAGCAATTCATATAAACGCTTGATCCCCGGCTTTGAAGCCCCTTCTATCTTGACCTATTCGGCGCAAAATAGGAGTGCGAGCGTACGGATCCCCTATGGGGTGAAAGGCAAGGCGGCGCGCTTTGAGTTTCGCTTTCCTGACAACTCGTCTAATCCCTATTTGGCCTTTGCCGCCATTTTAATGGCAGGCTTGGACGGACTAGCGCAAGAGATGGATCCGGGTGCACCTATGGACATCAACCTCTTCCAACTCACCCTAGATGAGATTAGAGACAAGGGGATCAAGCAACTCCCCCACACCTTAAGAAGTGCGTTAGAAGAGATGTTGGTGCATAAGGAGTATTTGAAAAAAGGGGATGTCTTTACCGAGGAGTTTATCCAGGCCTACCAAAGCTTTAAATTCCGCTCTGAAGTGTTCCCCTGGGAGAGCCGCCCCCACCCCTTTGAGTTTAAAACCACTTACTCTTGCTGATGCATAAAAGGCGGGGCAGGTCGTTTTACGATAATTTTAGAAAGTTTAAGGCAGTTATCCGCCTACTCAAAAGCCTTTGGCATTTGTTAAAAAAACATTGAGGGAGAACATGAAAAAAACTTCACTTTTATTGTTAGTGGGCTTGCTTGGACTTGGCTGTGCGCCTAAAGTCGTCGACAAACACGAACAGGGACCCCTTCCCTTTTCTTATTATGAAGAGCATGAAAAACCCCAGCCCAAAAACCACCTCTTGGTCTTGCTCCCGCCCTTAACGATCACCTTTAGCAAGACGGTGCCCGCCAGCATGCAGCAGGGCTTTAAAGATTCGATGCGCGATCAAATCCAAGAAATCCTAGAAAAACGCGGCTTTAGCGTGCAACAGGTGAAGATGCCCCTAACGCCCACTGAAAAAGAGCGGGGTTATGCGTTAGTGGAGGTGAGCGGGTTTGTCAAGGTGTTGGAGGACATTAGCCTACGCGAGGATCGGTTAAGAAATGGGGGGTTGGAGGGCAAAAACTCTAATTTATCCATGGGCTATTTGACCTTAAAGGTGCTCGAACCTAAGAGCCAAAAGCCTTTAAACATGACAAGCTTAGAGCTGCCCGGTTATCAAGTGCGCACCCCTGTAACCGTGCGTCAAGAGCGCGGCGTTTCTGGGGGGTATATGCCTACAAGTGTCGTGACCCCCATCCGTGGCGAGGGCTTTGACAGCAATGTTTACCAAATTTTAACGCAAATTTATGCGCAAGGGGTGCATAAAATCAGCCAGGCTCTAGACCCCGACCAGCTCATGGATTACCGCTATTTGGTCGACAAGTTTAAAAAGGGTCATTAGGAAAATCTTCGCGCAAATGGAAAATTTGCGCCCCAAAGTCTGTGTCTATCTCCACCCTTAAGCGCCCCTCGCAAAAGACCTCATAATCCATCTTTTCGCCCTGTGTGAGCACGAAGCTAGGCAGAATGGGCAAGAGGGCGCAGCGCCCCCGATTGAGGATGATTTTATTGATATGCACCCGCCTGCTTAGGGCTTTGATCTCTAAAATGTGTTTGGTCTGCCACACACCATAATCCCTGCTCCAAGAGGTGTAGGGCTGTTTTTGGCTAAAAAATGTGGCGCTTAGGGGGACTTTAGGCAACTGCACTTGCTCTTCTCTTAAGAGTTGCTCGCCGGTGGGTAGAGCCAAAAGGGGGCTTAAAAGCAAGCTAAAGGCTAGGGCTTTCAATCGTTGTTTCCGCTGATATTGTGGTCTAAAATGGAGTGGATTTTTTCCACATTTTGTTTATTGGTGTAAAAATAAATTTCTACCCGGTTGTTGTGCATGCGATCTTCTACGCTGTCATTAGGCATGATGGGGTTGTTTTGGCCATAGGAAGTGAAGGAGAGTTTTTGCGGGCTAATGCCATCCCTGAGTAAGGCGTGCATGACCTTGTAAGCGCGGCTTGCTGCTAAAGCGTAGTGGTCCTTAAAGCCGCTGGAGGCAGGTAGGGGGGTGTTGTCGGTGTAGCCACGCACATTCACCTCCACTTGATCAGGCAAACGTTGGATGATTTTGGCAAAGTTTCGGATCTTTTCGCGCATGGTGGCGTTGATCTTGTCGCTGTAGGGCTCTTCAAAGAGCAGGCTAGAGGGCAGTTTCAACACCGCCCCTTGATCGGTTTGCTCTAAAATCGAGCCCTCACCCACTTTGGTGATCGTGATTTGCGAGCGGCTGGAATGCTCTTTGGATTCCTTCTCTTGAGCCTCTACCGTGTTTTGGGTTTCACCGGGGGCGGGGGGATTGGGATCACAGGCTGCATGGCATCGGGCACGGGGGCGTAGTCAAAAATCTTGATAAATTCTTTCTTAAGGGCTTTGACTTTAGCCTTGTTGATCACTGAGATCGCATAAAGGGCGATGAAAAGCGCAAGCAACAAGGACAAAAAGTCCGCATAGGGCACCGCCCAGCGCTCCCCAGCGGGGCATTCTACTTTTTTTGCTTTCTTTGCCATTATTCAAACTGCGATTTTTTAGGCTCACCAGGAGCGATGTAGTTGAGTAACTTCATTTCTAAATCCCTAGGGTTGTCTCCATTGGCGATCCCGATGATGCCCTCTAAGATCACCACTTTTTCTTTCAAGATGTCCTTAGATTTGTTTTTAAGTTTATTGCCAAAGGGCCCAAAGAGGGCGTAAGAGCACATGATCCCCGTAACCGTGGCCGTGAACGCCCCCGCGATCCCTAGCGCCATTTCTTGGGGGTTGTCTAGTTTTTGCAAAGCCAACATCAGCCCCAACACCGCCCCCACCAGCCCAAAGGTGGGCGCGCTCTCGCCGGCGGTGATCCAATAGTGTGCCGCCCCGTGGTAATACTCTTCTAACTCTTCGATCGCCACATCTAGGCTCTCTTGCACGGATTTGATGTCCTTGCCATCCACAATCATAGAAAAGCCGTTGCGGGTGAAGTCGTCCTCAATCTGCGCCACCCGCGACTCTAAAGAGAGCACCCCGTCCTTTCTAGCCATGGTGGAGAGTTCCACGATGTTTTTGATCGTGTCTTGTAAATTCACCTTGGGGTTTAAAAACACAATCTTGATCTCTTTAAAGGCCGCTTTGACATGGTGGGCGTGGGTGCTCACCATTGCTGCGCACAAGGTCGTGGGGATGATGATGATTAAAGAGCTCACATGGATCACGTGGATGGGGTTGCCCCCCTCCAAAATATCCCCCACTGCAATGGATGTGATCGCCAAAAGCACCCCTAAAAGTGATGACAAATCCATGAAACTACCCTTTCTGTTTTTTTGCTATTGTGGATAATCCGTTAAGGTTTGTATGCCATGTTTGCCACACACCCGGCACTCTTCATGGCGTTGGACGGCGATTTTTCTAAAGTCCATGTTCTTGGTGTCCACGTGCAATAGCTGGTTGGTGAGTAGGGGGAAACCTAGAAAATATTTGATCGCCTCAGAGGCCTGAATGCAGCCCACGATCCCAGGCACCACCCCAAATAACCCCGCTTTAAACACGCTGTTTAGCTCCACATGCGGGGGCTTGTCAAAAATACAGGCAAAACACGCGCTCTTTTTAGGCAAGATCGTGATCGTTTGTCCGTGGTGTTTGAAAATCCCGGCGTGGCTTAAAGGTTTATTTGCTAAAACACAAGCATCGTTGATCAAAAACTTGCTGGCAAAATTATCGGTGGCATCGATGACAAAATCATACTCTTGGATTAACCCTAAAGCGTTGGCGGCGGTGAGTCTCTCAAAGTGGGTTTCTACTTGCACTTCGGGGTTTAGTGCCAACATTTTGCGCTCAGCAGACTTGACCTTGGCGCTGTGAATCTCGGATGTGGTGTGTAAAATTTGGCGCTGCAGGTTGTTTAACTCAATGATGTCAAAGTCCAACACCCCAATGCGCCCAATGCCTGCTGCCGCCAAATAAAAACAATTGGGCGAGCCTAGCCCGCCCGCTCCGATCACAAGCACACTCGCACGCAACAACCTTTCCTGCCCCTCCTCGCCCACATCTTCTAACATCAAATGCCGTTTATAGCGTTCTTTTTGACTCTCTGTCATGGCTTTCCTTAAGAAGTGATGTGTGCAATCCACGCAGGCATATGGGGCTGTTCGGCCTTAAGACTCGTAGCGCGCCCGTGCCCGGGGTAAATGGGGCAGTCTGGCCTCTTTAGTGCGTAAAAACGCTCTAAAGACTCTTTCATGTCTTTGGGGTTAGAGTAGGGGAAGTCGTAACGGCCGATGCTCCTATGGAAGATAAAATCCCCGCTAAAAAACACCCCCCACTTCGATGACACTACACCCCGGGGTGTGCCCGGGAAAGTGCCAATAAGTGATCTTAACCCCCTCCACCTCAAAAGAATGGCTCTTTTTATGCCCCTCAATGGGCTGGATGTCTGCCTCTTTGCAAGTGGGTTGTCCTAAATGGAAGCAATCCGTGGTGAGCATGAAAATGTCCTCTTTAGGCGCATACAAGGGCACATCCGTCCACTGCTCTTTTAAAGCGGCTGCGTCCCAAACATGGTCGTAATGCCCGTGTGTGATTAAAATCGCTAGGGGGTTTTTGGCCTGCTCTTGCACCCACGCGCCCGCCCCCACGCCCGGATCGATCACCAAATCGCCCTGTGCTAATTGCAAGACATAACAATTTGTCTGTGTGTTGCCAAAAGCCTGCACTTTGATTTTAAACATTTTTCCATTTTAGCAAAATTTGCCTAAAGTTCGTCCTAGCTGTTGCTACAATTTTAAACCCTAAGCGCGCTTTTAATCTGCCAAACACCCATTTTAAACTGCACCGCAAGATTCTTGCTTTAAACTCTTGAAAACTTGCCTTAAGGATTTGTCCGTGTTTAAATGGATGCTTCTAGTCTTGCAAAATTACTTCCTCTCGCCCTTCATTTTCGCCATTGCCTTGACTTTGGTTGCCATCATCGGCGCGTTTTTAAGCACGGGTCTAGGGTTTTTTGTGGTGCTTGGCAAGTGGGGGGAGAGTCTATTTTTGCTTTTAAAGTTCTCCATGCAAATGCTCTTGTTGCTGGCTACGGGCATCGCCCTAGCCAGAGCCCCGCTTGTCAACAAGTGTTTTAATGCCATAGCAGACAAAATCCATACCCCTAAAATGGCAATTTGGACCATCAGCTTTGTTTCGCTCTGTTGCTGTTGGCTTAGTTGGGGCTTTGGGCTGGTCGTGGGGGCGGTGCTCTCTAGGGTGTTAGGACGCAAGGTTAAAGGCGTGGACTACCCCTTACTGGTGGCGAGTGCTTACTCGGGCTTTTTAATTTGGCATGGCGGGTTGTCTGGGAGCATTCCGCTCAAAGTCGCCACAAATGACGGGGATTTAGGCAAACTTAGTGGGGGTGTTTTAAGCCAACCCATCCCCTTAAGCCACACGATTTTTTCTAGCTACAACCTTGCCATGGTCCTACTACTCTTGCTAGGGCTGCCCCTCATCAATGCCCTCATGCACCCCAAAATCCCCACCCCAATGGACCCCGCTAACCTCAAGGACACGCCGCCTAAACCCACCCGCATTGAGTGCTTTGCGCATCGCTTAGAGCACAGCCCCTTGTTGGGGTCGTTTTTAGGGCTCTTGGGTGTGGCGTATTTGGGGATTTACTTTTTGAATAAGGGCTTTGCACTCAACCTCAACACCTTGATTTTGCTGTTCTTGTTCTTAGGGCTATGCGCGCACGCAAGCCCGCATCAATACTACGCCACAATGGAGCAGGACTTAAAAAGCACGACCGGCATTGTGCTGCTGTTTCCCTTTTATGCGGGCATCATCGGGGTGATGGGGCTTAAAGGCGCAAATGGAGTGAGTTTTGCTAATGTCCTAGCCGATGCCTTCTCAAAAATTGCCACCCACGACAATTTCGCTCTGCTTAGCTATCTAAGCGCAGGGCTTTTAAACATTTTTATCCCTAGCGGTGGGGGGCAGTTTGCCGTGCAAGGACCTGTGTTGCTCCCTAGCGGGGCGGCTTTGGGCGTTGATCCCGCTGTAACTTGCATGGCAATCGCGTGGGGGGATGCGTGGACGAATATGATCCAACCCTTCTTTGCGCTTCCGCTGCTTGGCATTGCCAGCTTAGATGTGCGCCACATTGTGGGCTATTTGCTTGTGGCGTTTGTCTATGCGGGGGCGGTGAGTGCGGGCTGTTTGTATTTTTTGACCTAGGGGACTTTCTTGATGGATTTATGAATTTTGCCTTGATGTCCTTGAGCTTGCTTAAAATTGTGAAAGCCTGGCTCGACTCATTGTAGGGTAACCCTACACAATTGGTTGCCTTGCATTAGAATTTTGCATTTAAAATTACCATTTAAACATAGGCGTAGAGCAGAGTTAAAAAAGCAGGAGTGAAAGGCATGGCTTATGAATTTATCTAATGTCAGGATTGGCACAAAGCTCGTTGGTTTAATCATTGGGATTTTGCTGGTCATCTTTGTTATTCTAGCCTTAGTGATCACGCATAAGTCTTCTAAAACCTTACAAGAAGAGGCTTACAAAACCCTCTACAATGTTGCTGAGAGGCACGCCAATCGCATCATCCCCGCCTTTGGCCAAAGTTTTACCCTGCTAGAAACCCTGAGAGAGACGATTCAAACCTCCATTGCCGATCATTCCTTATATAAAGATGAATTATCTAATTTTACGCGCACTGCCTTTGACGAGGCCAATTGGTCAAATTATTTATTCCTCTACCTCCCGCGCGCGGTCTTTCAAGATCACGCTAAAATTCCCCCCCAGTCAGAAGGCACAAAACACCTTGATCCCAAAGGTCTCTATTTGGTTTTTGAGGACACCGATATGGCACACACAGGAGGGGTGATTTCCCTCTCTGCCCAACAGAGTGCCAGTCTTTTTAACAGCGCTCACATCCAAGAAGTGTTGCAGAAGAATCAAGACGCGGTGAGCGAGCCGATGCACATCAACGTTGCGGGCAAGGAGATAACCACCGTCATCGCCACCGTCCTCATTAGAAATAAACAAAAACAAGCGATAGGGTTTGTCAGCATTGCCATCGATCTTGCGAGAATGCGCCAAGAGATCATCTTAGACAAAACCAGCTCGGTTTATCGGGGCGACATCATTGCAGTGCTCTCCTCTACGGGCAGAGTCGCTGCTTTCCCAGACACCAAAATGATTGGCAAACCCTTGATTGAAGTCAATCCGGGCCCTTTGACAGAGGCCATTTTAAAAGCCGCAAAAGAGCGCAAAGAAGGGGTGTTCCCTTATGTCAATATTAGACACCAAGAATCCTTCATTGGATTGGTGAATTTTAAGGTGTGGCGTAGCATCGATCAGTTTTGGTCGGTCTTTATTGTCGCCACGAAAAAGGTCATTTTTAAGCCTAGAAACGAGCTTGCAAGACTCGTCATCGTGACCGCTGTTTGTTCTCTCATTGCCGCGGGGGTGTGCGTGGCGTTTTTGGCCAATAAAATCATCTCTGCGCGCCTCTCTGTCGTGTTGGAGGGCTTGGTTACTTTTTTTAGGTTTTTAAACCACGAAAAAGTCTCCCTGAAGCCCTTAAAGACGCAAAGCAATGACGAATTGGGGCAGATGGTGAGTGTCATCAATGCCAATATCCAAAACATCCAAAAATCTTTGCAAGAGGACGAGCAGGCAGTGTCCCAATCAGTCAGCACGGCTAAGATCATCGAGTCGGGCGATTTGAGCGCAAGAATCACACAAATCCCTGCTAACCCCCAGCTTAAAGAACTTAAAAATGTACTCAACACCATGTTAGACACCCTAGAGCGCAAGGTGGGGCGCAACATGGACACCATCAACGCCGTTTTTGAAGCTTACAAGAAATTTGACTTCACGGCTGAAATTCCAGAGGCTAAGGGCGCGGTGGAGATCACCACGAATATGCTAGGTCAAGACATCCGCGAGATGCTGAGTGCTTCTTTTGCTTTTGCCAAAGAATTGTCCTCCCAAAGTGCCATCTTAAGAGAATCCATGCAAGCTCTCTCGCAAAGCAGCGTGGAGCAATCCAACTCCCTAGAGGGGACGGCCAAACAAATTGCCCAAATCGCGGCTTTTATGCAAAACACCAGCACCCAAACCACAGAGATCACCAAGCAGGCTCAAGAGATCAAAAACATCATTGGCATCATCCAAGACATCGCCAATCAAACCAATCTTTTGGCCTTAAATGCCGCCATTGAAGCCGCTAGAGCGGGCGAGCACGGGAGGGGTTTTGCGGTGGTGGCCGATGAAGTGAGAAAATTAGCCGAGAGGACCGGGAAATCTTTAGGCGAGATCGAGGCCAATGCCAACTTATTGATCCAAAGCATCAATGAGATTGTTGCCAATGTCCAAGAGCAGGCCAGTGGGATTGAAGCGGTCAATGAAACGGTCGAGCAATTAGAAGTTGTGGTGCAAAAAAACGCCCAAATCGCCCAAGACACCGATCAGATCACCCAAAAAGTCAATGACATCGCTAAGGAAATTTTTGATGATGTCAATAAGAAGAAGTTTTAAGGCAGGAATGGGGCGACTTGAATGAGCCACTTAAAGACTTGCACCTAAGTCTAGTCTGTGGCTCTGTTTGCCCTCACCTAGTGCCTTGTGCGCGGGAGAACTTGGCCTTAATTTGTGTAAGTTTGCTTAAAAAGCGGTGGGCTTGCTTTGAAAGGGGGAGTCGGTGCAAGTGCTGCTTAGTTTAGCCAACCAACAAATGGCTTGGTAGTAAAGGGGCACGCGTAAATAGCGATCGTTAAACTCTAGCTCATCAAAGCCCATGCCAAAGTCGTAGACATTAAAGTCAATGCGCTCGTTTTCACCTGTGTGCCCCATACGCTTTTGGGGGAAGTCCAAGATACTTCTAAAAAAATGATACCCCTCTTCTCTAAAAGAAGTGCCAAAAACCACAGCACAGGAGTCTTCGGGTTTTGTGGTGAGCGTGATGTCGTATTGAGTGGCTAAAATGTGGTAGAAAAACCATGCCTTAAAATTTTTTAAGTTTTCTAAAGCATTTTTGCCAAACCAAAGAGAAACCCCGATTGTGAGAGGACTTTTAGTGGGTGGGGGTGGGGGCAAGCGGCTAGACTCAATAAGGCATCTAAAAGCGGGGCAAAAACGGGTAACCTTAAAGTTTTGCCGAGTATAGCATGAGTTTTGATAGGTTTTTGTTATAATGGGGGCTTATTTAGCCAAAGGATGGATATGCAAGTCTTCATCAACGGACAGGCCAAAGAGTTTGACAAACCTCTAAGCATCGATTCTGTCATTAAAGAGCTAGGCATTGAAGCGCAGGTGTGTGCGGTGGCTTTAAACGAGTCGGTGGTGAGAAAAGAGAAGTGGCACAGCACCCCCCTACAAGAAAACGACCGCCTAGAGTGTTTGCAGTTTATGGGAGGCGGTTGATATTGTTAAGCCCCCTTAACCCTTGGTTTAGCGTTATTGATCGCCTTGGCATGATGGTGTCGGCCTCTCTATTGTTGCTTGTGTTTGGTGATGGTGTCGGCTATCTTAAGCTTGGCTTATTTGGTCGCCCTTTAGAAATTTAGGGTTAATGGCTGTCTGCCTCTAAAACTTGATTGACGCTTGCCTTGGAGGAGTTGTTGGTTATCTTAGGGGAATCATCCCCTTTTGGGTCAGGTGTCGTGTTGAGCATTGCCTTGTTATCGCCCCCTTTCAATGGTGTTGAAAACCAGCTTTGTACTCGTTAAACTCCGTCGCTAAACCTATCTTTGAGCTTGGTTTGCTTGCCCTTTGTGGGGAATTGTGCGCCCTTTTTGGCGGGGTTTAGGCTAGCCGCTTGTATTGTTGCTGATGTGGCCCACAATTTTAGAAAACGCCCTGTTTGTTGCCGATGCTCACCACAAGACGGGCATGCACGATTTAGCCCATTTTTTAGAGCAGCTTAGGGCGCACCCGCCCAGCCAACTTTTTTTAATGGGCGACATGTTCCAAATTTTCGTGGGCAGCATTAAACACACCCACACCCCCCATATTTTGGAACAAATAGAGCACCTAAGTCGACAAATCCCCGTGTTTTACTTTGAGGGCAATCATGACTTGGGCTTAAGTGGTGTGCCCCAGCTCAAAAACACGACGATCTATCCCAGAAGTGCACAGCCGGTCATTTTCAGCCACAAGGATCAACTTTACGCCCTCGCGCACGGGGATCTATTTTTGGGCTTTGGCTATGGCCTGTATATCCGTTTGCTTTCAAACCCATTAAGTCTAAAAACCCTAGGGCTTTTGGCGCACATCAAGCCCCTTTACACGGCCATCAGTGCTCCCATTTATGCCAAAAGGATTAGAACTTACCCCCAAAGTGCTCTAGATTTCACCCACTTTGCCCAAGCGCGCCTAGAACGCTATGCCAAACAAAGCCCACAGACCTTAAGCGGTGTGATTGAGGGGCATTTTCATATCGGGCGCATGGACAAAGACTCTAAAGGCCCGCTGTATGTGTCTTTGCCCTCATTTTATTGCACTAAAGAGGTTACCAGATTAAGCAATGGAGGCTGGATCATTTGCCCTGCCCTAAGCCAAATACATCAATGCACGCTAAACTAAGAGAAAATAGGCTAAAATTTAAAGCCCTTTAAATTTTGTGAAATGGGGATGCACTTGACAGAACAAAATTTAAACACCGCCCTAAATTTAGGCGAGATCGAGCTGGTGGACTTTAGAATCTTCGGCTTGCAAGGCGATCAACCCTTCGAGGGCATTTATGGAATCAATGTGTCTAAGGTGCAAGAGATCATCATGATGCCTGAAGTTTTTGAGTGCCCCACGAATTTGGATTATATTTTGGGCGTTTTTGATCTGCGCTCTACGATCCTTCCCTTGATCGATTTGTCGCGATGGCTAGGCATTGTCGAGGATGAAAGCCGTGTGGTTGAAAAAGTTGTGGTCATCACGGAGTTTAGTGGTGTGAAAATGGGCTTTGTGGTGCACGCGGCTAAACGCATTCGGCGCATCGACTGGAGCAATGTGGAGCCCGCTGCTTTCAGCAACCAAAGCACGCTAAGCAAGGATAAGATCACAGGCACAACCAAGATCGATGGCGATAAAACGATGTTGATTTTAGACTTAGAGAGCATTTTAGACGACTTAGACTTGCATAGCCCAAAAGCTTCCAAACCGCCTAAAGAAAAGCAGGTCAGGCAGTTTGAGGGGATTGCGATGTTTGTGGACGACAGCAAGTCCGCCCGCACGATCATCAAGCACACTTTGTTAAAAATGGGTTTTAAAGTCGTGGAAGCGGTGGATGGCAAGGATGGGCTGGCTAAATTAGAGATGCTTTACGAGCAGTATCAAGACAAGTTGGATCAAAATTTAAAGCTCATTGTGTCCGATGTGGAGATGCCCAAAATGGATGGTTACCATTTTTTCTCTAAAATCCAAGCAGATCCTAGATTCTGCCAAATCCCCGTGCTGTTTAACTCTTCGATCTGCGATGATTACAGCGCGCAAAAGGCCTTGGATTTAGGGGTGAAGGGGTATTTGGTGAAGTTTGATGCCGATCGTTTCATGGACGAGGTCGCTAAGATTTTAGGGTAATCTTAAGTATAATAAAAGAATTTAAGAAAGAGGTGTTTTATGGATGATATGAAAGAGATCATGGAAGACTTTTTAGTTGAAGCCTTTGAGATGAACGAACAGCTCGATCAAGATTTGGTGGAGCTGGAACACAGCCCCGAAGACTTGGACTTGCTTAATCGCATTTTTAGGGTCGCCCACACCATCAAGGGCTCAAGCTCTTTTCTTAACCTAGACACCCTAACCCACTTGACTCACAACATGGAAGATGTCTTAAACCGGGCGCGCAAGAACGAATTAAAAATCACCCCCGATGTGATGGATGTCGTCTTGCGCTCGGTGGACATGATGAAAACTTTACTGGTGAATATCCGCAACACAGGTACAGATGCTAATGCCGGCCTAGACATTGAGGGGATCACTAAAGAGTTGCAGGCAATCGTGCAAGACCCCGAGCAAGCCGCTCCCACACAAGAAGCTAGCCCTGCGCCAGCTCCACAAGAGCAAGCTAAAGCAGAACAGCCCACAGCAGAGCAACCCAAAGAAGAGGCCAAGGCTGAGGATCAGACAGAGACGCAAGTTGAGGCGGGCCACGATGGCGAGCCTGACTACTCTAATATGAGCCCACAAGAGGTGGAGCAAGAGATCGAGCGACTCTTAAAATTGCGCCAAGAGGCGGATAAAGCCCGCCGGGCAGAGAAAAAGAAAGAAGAAGCACAAAGCACCACAGCCCCAAGTGCCCCCGCACAAAATGCACACCCCCAAAGCGCGCCTACCCCAAAAGCCGCCCCAAGCGCCCCTGCGCCTAAACCCGCACCAGCAAAACCCGCCCAAGCAGCCGCGAAGCCGGGCGCGCCTAAAAAAGAGGGTGAAAAGTCAGTAGCCATCGGGGTCGAGCAGACGGTGCGCGTGGATGTGGGGCGCTTAGACCACTTGATGAATTTGATCGGGGAGTTGGTGCTGGGTAAAAACCGCTTGATTCGCATTTACGGCGATGTGGAGGAACGTTACGATGGAGAGAAATTCTTAGAAGAGTTGAACCAAGTCGTGTCTTCGATCTCCGCTGTAACCACAGACCTGCAGCTGGCGGTGATGAAAACAAGGATGCAGCCCATTGGCAAGGTCTTTAATAAATTCCCCCGCATGGTGCGCGATTTGAGCCGCGAGCTGGGTAAAAGCATCACTTTGGTGATTGACGGGGAGGAAACCGAGCTAGACAAATCGATCGTCGAAGAAATTGGTGATCCTTTGATCCACATCATTAGAAACTCTTGCGACCACGGGATTGAAAAACCCGAAGATCGCAAAATGCTAGGCAAGCCCGAAACGGGACGGGTGGAGCTGAGTGCCTACAATGAGGGCAACCACATTGTGATCAAGATCAGCGATGACGGCGTGGGGCTAGACCCAGAAAAATTGAAAGCAAAGGCCATTGAAAAGGGCGTGATCACTGAGAGAGAAGCCGCCACCATGACGGACAAAGAAGCCCTAAATCTCATCTTTAAGCCCGGCTTTTCCACTGCCAAGACCTTAAGCAATGTGTCTGGACGGGGTGTGGGCATGGATGTGGTGAAAACCAATATTGAAAAACTCAATGGGATCATCGAGTTGGAGTCTGAAGTGGGCGTGCGCACCACACAAAAGCTCAAAATCCCCCTCACTTTGGCGATCATTCAGGCCTTGTTGGTGGGTGTGCAAGAAGAATACTACGCCATCCCCCTATCTTCGGTGTTAGAAACCGTGCGCATCAGCCAGGATGAGATTTACAGCGTGGATGGTAAAAGTGTGTTGCGCCTGCGCGATGAAGTGCTTTCACTTGTGCGCTTAGCAGATATTTTTAAGGTAGATGCGATTTTAGAGAGCTCTAAGGAAGTGTATGTCGTCATCATCGGGTTGGCCGATCAAAAAATTGGGCTGATTGTGGATTATCTCATCGGGCAAGAGGAGGTGGTGATTAAATCTTTAGGCTATTATCTCAAAAGCACGAAGGGCATTGCGGGGGCCACGGTGCGCGGAGATGGCAAGATCACCTTGATCGTGGATGTCGGCACGATGATGGAGATGGCAAAAAATGTCAAAGTCAATGTCAATAGTTTGATCAATGAGGCGCAAAACTCCAACGTCAAAAATAACCCCAGCGACTACATCGTCTTGGCGATCGATGACAGCAGCACGGATCGCGCCATGATGCGTAAATCTTTAAAACCTTTGGGCGTTACGGTGCTAGAAGCGACCAATGGCATGGAGGGCCTAGAAATGGTCAAAAACGCCGACAAAATGCCCGATGCCGTGTTGGTGGACATTGAAATGCCCAAAATGGACGGCTACACTTTCGCAGCTGAGGTGCGTAAATACAATAAGTTTAAGAACTTGCCCCTCATTGCGGTAACCTCAAGGGTTACAAAGACCGATCGCATCCGCGGCGTGGAGAGCGGCATGACCGAATACATCACCAAGCCCTACAGCCCCGAGTATTTGGCAAATGTGGTGAAACGCAGCATCAAATTGGAGAACTAAGGAGCGCGCATGCAAAAAGATACAATGACCTTAAAAGAGCTGTTTGAGAAGCAGAAAAGGGGGGGGCAAGATGAAAAACCCGAGGACAATGAAGAGGTCCTGCAATTCATCGGGTTCATCATCGGCAATGAAGAGTATGCGATCCCCATTTTGAATATTTTAGAAATCGTCAAGCCCATCGGCTACACCCGCGTGCCTGAAACGCCTAATTATGTGCTGGGTGTGTTTAACCTTAGAGGCAATGTGTTTCCTTTAATCAGCCTGCGTTTGAAATTTGGCTTACCCGCCGAAAAGATGAATAAGGACATGCGCTACTTGGTGGTGCGCCACAACGATCAAATCGCCGGCTTTTTCATCGACAGGCTTACCGAGGCGATTCGAATCAAACAATCCGACATCGACCCCGTGCCTGAAACTCTGTTAGAAAACAACCAACTGATCTTTGGCATTGGCAAAAGGGAGGATAAATTGGTTTCAATTCTTAAAGTAGAAGAGATACTCAAAAAGGATTTTTAGGTCGATGTTTGGAGTTGTGCTCGAGAAAGGGATGCCATGTTTTCTAAATTAGGGATTGCCGCTAAGATCATTGTGGGTGTGTGCGTGGTGGTGGTGTTGGGTATTACAACCATGGGGGTGGTGATCAGCAAACAGGTGAGGACTGTTACGCGTAACACCACCATTCAAACCATGCAGAGAAATGTCGATGAAAACGCCGCCCGCCTGCAAAGGGTGATGAATCGCATGTTTGAATCCATGAGCACTTTAGCGGAGAATCTCGCCTCCATTGATTTAACCCACAATGAAAGCGAAAGACAGCAGTTGATCCGAAAGTTTTTAAATAGCACCGTACGTGTGAAACTGGTTAGCGTGTCCGCTGTGGGTGATCCTAACGGTTCTTATATTACGAGCAAAGTGGGAGATACCCTAGAAACTTCCATTAAAAAGGATTTTTACAATCCTGGAATCACGCGTCAAGTGCTACAAGATGGCAAGATTCTTAAAACAAAACCCTATTTTAGAGAGATTGGTGGGCAAAGAATCTTCGGCTTTGAATTGGCGGTGCCTCTTGACAAGAATGAACATGGCAAAACTAAATTAGTGGGGGTGATGATCGCTTTTGTCAGCATTGATGGTTTTGCTGATATTGTCATGCGTAGCAAAAACGACACCTTTGTGATGCAACAAAACGGCTATTTATTGCTGACATACAACAAAAGTATTCAAGGCAAACTCTTGAGCGATGTCAATCGTGATCCTACGGCGGCACACTTAGTGGCGATGGTGCGTGAAAACCGCTCTGGGGCTATGGATTACCACGCCATCAGCACCAATAAAGATAGTTTTTTAGTGGTGAAATCCTTTGACATATTTAGCAAAATTGGTCCCGATGATTTTAAATTCAATTGGGCTGTCGCGCGGTTTGCAAGTAAAAAAGAAATCTTTGCAGCAGCCAGTTATTTGCAAAAATTGATTTTGGTCATGGGGTTAGTTGTGGTGGTGGTGCTGGTGGTGATCGTCTATTTTCTTGTGCGTTACCTCGTGGGCGATCGTATCGGAGTGGTTTCTAACACCCTGAGCAGTTTCTTTAGACTGCTTAACGACCCTAAAAACAATAAAGATGTGCACATTGTCGAACCTAGAATGCTCGATGAAATCGGGTATATGCAGCAATCCATCAACGAGAACATCTTAAAAATTCACGAAAGCACGAAAACGGATAGCGCCACGATTGAGAACATGCTTGCTGTGGTGCGCCACATCAAGGGGGGCAACTTCACACAACAGATCACCGCCACGCCCAACAACCCCGATCTCTTGCAGCTAAAAGAACTCTTTAACGATGTCGTGCTCTATTTGCAACAGCACATCGGTGCACACATGCAAACCATCAACGAGGCGTTTGAACGCTACAAAGCCCTAGACTTCAGCAAGGGCATCGTCAACCCTTCAGGCGATGTGGAAAAGTCCATCGATGCTTTAGGGGCTGAGATCACCAAAATGTTGCGCACTTCTTTGGACTTTGCCAGTGCCTTAACTAAGGAGTCGCAGGGCTTAAAAACTTGTGTGGATCAGCTCACCAACAGCGCCAACCAACAAAATAAAAGTCTGCACCAAACCTCTCAAGCTATTGAGAGCATCACAGAGAGCATTACAGGCATTAGCCAAAAAAGCGAAGAGATGATCGCCCAAGGCCAGGACATTAGAAATATTATAGAGATCATCAAAGACATCGCCGATCAAACCAACTTGTTAGCCCTAAACGCTGCCATTGAGGCCGCCCGCGCAGGCCAACACGGGCGGGGTTTTGCGGTCGTGGCCGATGAAGTGCGTAAACTTGCCGAGCGCACCCAAAAATCTTTGGGTGAAATTGAGGCAAACATCAATGTGTTGGTGCAAAGCATTGCCGACACTGCAGAATCCATTAAGGCGCAGAGCCAAAGCGTGGAGGGAATCAACGCCTCTTTGCAAGTCTTTAAAGAGGACACACAAAACAACCTTGATGTCGCCACCACTTCCTTAGAGGTCGGCAACAACATCGATCGCATTTCTAAAGACATCTTAGAGGATGCAAACAAGAAGAAATTTTAATGCAGATTCTCAAAAAGGTTCTTTGGGTTTTGTTCATTTTGCCCGTGGTTTTGGGTGGGGTCTTTGGGGGCGGGTATGTGTTTTACTTATGGCAGGAAGCAGACACCGACCTTAAAAAGGTGGTGGACTACAAGCCAGATCTCACCACCAAGATTTTAGACACCAAGGGGCGACTCATCGCCAACATCTACGACAAAGAGTTCCGCATTTACGCCCACTTTAACGAAATCCCGCCGCGCATGGTCGAAGCCTTGCTGGCCGTTGAGGACACCTTGTTTTTCGAGCACAATGGCGTGAATTTGGACGCGATCATGCGCGCCTTCATCAAAAACCTACGCAACCAAAAATACGCCGAAGGGGGCAGCACCTTAACCCAACAGCTTGTAAAAAACATGCTCTTAACCCGGGCAAAAACTTTGGATCGCAAACTTAAAGAAATGGTGTTGGCTTTAAAATTGGAGCGGGTTTTAACCAAAGAGCAGATTTTAGAGCGCTACTTTAACCAAACTTTTTTTGGGCATGGCTTTTATGGCATCAAAACGGCGGCTTTAGGCTACTTTAAAAAACCCCTAGCCCTTTTGAGCCTCAAAGAGATCGCCATGCTTGTGTCTTTGCCTAGAGCCCCCTCCTTTTACGACCCCACAAGGCGGCTAGAGTTTTCGCTGGCACGGGCTAATAGCATCATCAAGCGCATGTACGATCTAGGCTGGATCGGAGGTGAAGAGATGGACACGGCTTTAAATGAAGTGCCCAAGGTCTACCACACCACCACCACGCAAAATGTCGCCCCCTATGTGGCCGATGAAGTGGTGCGGATATTGGGTTTCTTGCCCGACCTTAAGACTGGGGGCTACACCATTAAACTATATGTAGACTTGGATTACCAAAAATTTGCCCGTGATCCTTGAAATTGGGCTACAAAAACATGCTCAAGCAGTTGCGCGAACAAGAGGACAGCACCCTTAATGGTGCGATGGTCGTAACAGATGTCAAAAGCGGGCACATCTTAGCCCTCGTGGGGGGCGTGGATCACAACAAGAGTGCCTTTAACAGAGCCACCCAGGCCAAGCGCCAACTGGGCAGTGCTGTAAAGCCCTTCATTTACCAAATCGCCTTTGACAATGGACTCTCTAGCGCATCTTTGATCCCCGATGTGGCGCGCAGCTTCAATAACCGCAATGGTGCGACCCCCAAACAACGCCACTGGCAGCCTAGAAACTACAACCGTAAGGTCAACGGCCTGGTGACTCTAAAAGACGCTCTCACCCACTCGCTTAACCTCGCCACCATCAACCTTGTGGACTATGTAGGCTTTGACACCATTTATCGGGATCTTAGCTCTTTTGGGTTTGAGGACTTGCCTAAAAACATGTCCATCGCGCTAGGCAGTTTCAGCATTTCGCCCTTGGAGGCAAGCATGCAATACTCGCTCTTCTCCAACTACGGCAACATTGTAGAGCCGGCCTTGATTGAGAGCATCACAGATTCTAGCGGGCATGATAAACCCTTAAAGCTCATCACGCCCAAAAGCGTTTTAGGCCCCTCTAAGGCCTTTTTGACCTTAGCGGTGCTCAAAAATGTTGTGGAGAGGGGCACGGGGCGCAAGGCACAGGTGCCCGGGCTAGAGGTTGCGGGCAAAACGGGGACTTCTAACAACAATGTGGACGCGTGGTTTTGTGGCTTTAGCCCAAGCTTACAGACCATTGTGTGGTTTGGTAGGGACGACAACACGGGCATAGGACACGCGATGACGGGGGGGATGGTGGCCGCGCCTGTCTTTGGCGACTTTATGAAAAAGGCCTTGAAGTTTGATCCAAATTTAAAACGGCATTTTGAAATTCCCGAGGGTGTGGTTGCCCAACGCATCAATGGAGAAACTTACTACACCATTAAAGGCACAGCACTTCCTAGCCAAAGTCAGGGCAACACGCCGCTTTTGTTCTAAAAATTTGGGGGCTTGACAAAGCCCTTAAAATAGTGTATCATTACACTTTTTGCGAATGACCCGTTAGCTCAGCAGGTAGAGCAATTCCCTTTTAAGGAATGGGCCGCTGGTTCGAATCCAGCACGGGTCACCAGGCTCCTTCATCTAGTGGTTAGGATACCACCCTTTCACGGTGGTTACAGGGGTTCAAATCCCCTAGGGAGTCACCACCCGGTCGCTTAGCTCAGTTGGTAGAGCGCCACCCTTACAAGGTGGATGTCATAAGTTCGAGTCTTATAGCGACCACCACGGAGCGGTAGTTCAGCTGGTTAGAATACCTGCCTGTCACGCAGGGGGTCGCGGGTTCAAGTCCCGTCCGTTCCGCCACTTCATTTTAAACCCCCTAAACTTTAGTAGACCCCTTCATCTAGTGGCCAAGGATACCACTCTTTCAAGGTGGAAACGGAAGTTCAAATCTTTCAGGGGTCGCCACCCCTATCAGCCCTTAAAACACCAATAAAAACCCTTTGTGGATTTTAGTTGTAGATGCTGTGCCTAAAGCCTGCCTACCAGGGGCATTCTAAGAATAAATCAAAGCCCGCTTTGTTGCGCAGTTCCCTTTTAAAGTCTAAATTGATCATGACTTCCTTGCTGTGGGCAAACGTGTCGATGAGTTGTTTTCTCACCACAATCCTACAACCCTGTGTGTCAAACTCATAGGGGATTTTGTCAATATCAATTTCAAAGCGTGTGGGGGTCTTTTGTCGCAAGACATAGCGTTGGTAGGGGGTGTTGATGCTGTGGTCTTTTTGCTTGGTTTGGGTGTATTCGTAAGTCTTTATACGCCCTTCGATATTTGTGATTTGGGTGGAGTTGTTGTTGAGTGCAAAGATTTGGGTTTGTCTTTTAGTTGAAAAGTCTTCGCCGCGCATGAATTTTTGCAGTTTGTAGGAAAAAATGTCTAAATACAGCTTGCCATGCGACTCTTCAATGCCGACTTCGCGCCCATTTAAGGGGTAGTAGTTTTCTTGTGAGAACACCACTTTTTTAGGCCCATTTGTCTTCAATTTGACGATCTGCGTGGTGTGGGTTTGGGTTGGGGCGGGGGCGCTTGCCCTTGTGCTTTGGAGATGGTTGTGGTTGACGGTGTTGGTGATGTCTTCTTTGTAGTTGAAGTTGTAGTTGATGGGCGCACCGCCATTTGGAGGTTGTCCGCATCCCACAAACACCCCCAAGCAACACGCCAACAACCAGTTCCCCCTTTGCGCCCAAATCCGCTCCATAAAAACCCTTTTTATTGCGCCAAACCCCTCGAATAGGGATGCAAGCGTTCTTTAAGTCAAATGCTACTAATATCGCCCCATTTAGTGGGTTTTTAACCCAACCGGCAACAACCTGCCATTTTATCATAATTTGCATTGTAAAAGGGTGGAGTAGAAGCGGTGAAAAGGTTTTAAAGCTTTTGGGGTCTATCAAATATCAAAAGGGGCAACATGCTTAAAATCGCCATTTTAGGCATGCCAAATGTGGGTAAAAGCTCGCTGTTTAATTGTTTTTTAAAAAGCCGCAGTGCCATCACTTCCAACATTGCCGGAACAACTAGGGACATTAAAAAGCAAACCTTTTTGCTCGCCGGGCATGGCATAGAGCTGTGGGACACAGGGGGCTTTGACCCCGCCCATGTCTTTGGGGACAAGATCGCCTCTTTCAATATGGGGGCGGTGCAAAACTGTGATTTAATCTTGTATGTCGTGGATGGCAAAGTCCCCCCCCAAGACGCGGACAAACGACACATTTTAAGTGTCCAAAAGCAAAATTGCCCCTGTTTTTTATTGATCAATAAAATAGACAACGACAACGAAGCCCTGAATGCCTATGAGTTTGTAAGCCTAGGTGTGCAAGATATATTCTTTGTGTCGGCCAGCCACAACAAGGGGCTTGACAAGCTCACCCAAGCCATATTAAAACACTTCAAGCTCAAGCCCCTAGAAGCCCCCCAAGTGCAAGAAACTCCCGAAAGGATCCAAGTGGGCATCATCGGGCGGGTCAATGTCGGCAAGAGTTCGCTTTTAAACGCTCTAGTCGCCAAAGAGCGATCTTTAGTTTCCAGCGTGGCGGGCACGACTATAGACCCTGTGGATGAGAGCATAGAGCACCAAGGACAAGAGATTTGCTTTGTAGACACGGCGGGGCTGCGCCAACGGGGCAAGATTGAAGGGCTAGAAAAGTTCGCCCTCGATCGCACCCGCAAAGTGCTAGAAAAAGCGCACATCGCGCTTTTAATCCTAGATGTGAGCGCGCCTTTTGTGGACCTGGATGAAAAAATTGCGTCTTTAGCCGAGGAGTTTCGCCTAGGAGTGGTGGTGGTGCTGAATAAATGGGATGTCCGCCACGCCACTTTTGAGAATATTTTACAGACCTTCAAGCACAAGTTTAAATTCTTGCAACACGCCCCCGTCATCACGGCAAGTGCCATTTCTAAACGCCATATTTCCCAAATCAAGGACAAAATCCTAGAAGTGCACCGCTATTTTTCCATGCGTATCAGCACCAGCACCCTCAATAAGGTGATTAGTGAAGCTACAGAAAGACACCCTCTGCCTAGCGATCATGGCAAGATTGTGCGTATTTACTACAGCACGCAATTTGCCTCTTGCCCGCCCCAAATCGCCCTTGTCATGAACCGCCCCAAAGCTCTGCATTTTAGCTACAAACGCTACCTTGCCAACACCTTGCGGGCGAAATTTGGCTTTCTAGGCACGCCCATTATTTTACTTGCCAAGGGCAAGGAAGACTCCATTAACCCATGAATACAAACTACTTTTTGGACTTTATCCACGCTAAGGACATTTGCAAGGCCCGTATTTTTTACGCCCTCAAGTGTAGCCCTAAAGAAGGGCGTATTTTGCAATACTTAGCCACGCAATATCTCAAAGGGCAGAGCGATATAGAAGTTGCCGACTTGCTAGAAACCCTGTTTAAGGCCAAAGAAGACAAAGCCTTGCCCTACTTGTCTTGCGTGAAAAATCTTTTAGATTTGGAGTGGGTGGTGCAAGAGAAGCGGGCAAGACGGCAAGAGGTGTTGCTCTTAGAGTTGTTTGACAGCGCGCTCTCTTTGAGCCACCACTTTTTTAAGCTTGCTGAAAACGGGCACACCAAGCACGCCTTTTTAGAGATCACGCCTTATAGCGACCATTTAGACTACTTCAACGATTGGTTTTTAAAGATTGAGATTTTGCAAAAAATCCAAAAGGTGGGCTTAAGGGGGCAATCCAAACTCCAAGAAGATTTATGCCTTTTGGAGCATAAAATCAACGCCCGTACCCAAGCCACGCAAAGCCCCCTAGCCGTGCAAAAGTTTTTAAACAAGCACCATTTAAATCCTAAAGAAACCTTGCTGTTCTTTGCGCTCTTAAAGGATGCTTACAATGCAAGAGACTTTATTAAGGATGAGGACACCCTCAACCAACACCAAAATCTCATGCAACTTTTGAGCGCAAATGGGGGTAGCAGTGTGGAGAGTGCGTATTTACTAAGCCCACTAAGCCCGCTGATTAAAAAAAAGATTATGGACTATGAAGAGCTTTTAGACCCCTTTGAAAATGGGCTCGTGCGCCAATTTTTTTTAAAAGACATCGTGCTTGAGACCATCACCGCCCCCACGCCCCCACGCACGAACACCACTTTAAAACATATCCTCAAAGACAGCGACATATTTGAGGTCCTTGAGCCTAAAGAAGGCTTAGACGCGGTGGTTTTAAGCCAGAAGACTAAAGAAACCCTAGAGATTTTACGCAAGCAAATAGACCCGCAAATGCAACAACGGTTAAAAGAGTGGGGGATTGAAAAGAAAAACCATAAGGACGTTGATGCCAAAATCATTTTCTATGGACCGCCGGGCACGGGCAAGACCATGAGCGCATTAGCCCTTGCCAAAAGCCTGAAAAAAGAAGTGTTGGGCTTTGATTGTTCTAAAATCCTATCTATGTATGTGGGCGAGTCGGAGAAAAATGTGCGTAAAATCTTTGACGACTACCAAAAAATCGCCAAGCAGTGCAAGAACCCCCCTATTTTGTTTTTAGACGAAGCCGACCAATTCTTAAGCACCCGCACCACCGCCAGCAGTGGGGCGGACAAAATGCATAACCAAATGCAAAATATCTTTTTGCACCAAATTGAAAAGTTTGAAGGGGTGCTCATTGCCACCACGAATTTATTAGAAACCCTAGACACCGCCTTCTCCCGCCGCTTTAACCACAAGATTGAGTTTAGACTCCCCACCTTCGAGCAACGCGTGCAACTATGGGAGAAGTATCTACCCAAGAACGCCCCCTACGCCCCGCCTGAAAATGCCAAGAGCCTAGCCAAAGAGCTCGCCAAACACGCCCTAAGCGGGGGACAAATCGCCCTAGTGGTGAAAAACACCGCCTACAAGGTCGCCACCTACCAAGATCCCAAGTTTAGCCTAGGGGATTTTGTGGGCGAGATTGTCAAAGAAAAGCGGGGCAATTTTGACACAACGAAAAATATCGGCTTTGGAGTGGGGCGGTGATTGAGAGTTTAGAAATCCTAGGTGGGCTTGTTTTTGCCAGGGCAAAACTGGAGTTTAGCCCGCATTTAAATGTCATTAGCGGGGCGAGCGGGAGCGGTAAAAGCGTGCTGGTGGGGGGCATTCTTGCTAGTGTGGGGCTTAGACCCCTGCAGGCTAAGAGCCTTAAGGCCAAGTGGAAGCAGGGCAAAATCCACGCCACCAAGGACAAAAAGAGTCTCTACACCCTAGATAACAAACCCACCACCAAAAAGGCATTACAAGAGAGTTTCACCCCCCTGATTTTACATATCTCCAGCTACAAGCAAGCCCAAGAGTTGCAACCCCATTTTCTTTTAAGCCTGCTTGATAGCTACAGCCCCCCCGACTTATTAGAGAGCTTTCAAAAGGGGTATGCTAAGTACCAAGAAGCCCAAGCACAGCTAAAGACCTTGCAAGCTGCGGGCGCGAACCTAGACCTGCAAGCCGAGTTGGCCCGCTTTGAGCTGTCTAAGTTGCAGTCGTTGGACTTGAGCGATGGGGCGTATGAGAGGCTATTAGAGCGCAAAAAAGCGCACCAAATGCAAGAAAAGCAGAGCATAGAGGTCAGAGATGCCCTAGAAGCCCTAGAGCAGGCGAGCAAAATCTCTAAGGCATTGCCTGAAAGCCAAGCCAACGCCCTAAACCAACTCTTAAGTGAAGCGCAAGACTTCTTGCTAGACACCCAGCACGCCCTGGAAGAGTTGGAGGCCCTAGACATTGAAGCCCTATTAGATGAGATCAGCCGTCTAGGGGGGGTGGTGAAAAAGTATGGGAGTTTGGCTAGGGTTAGGGAGAGATTAGAGCAACTTCGGGCAAGTTGCAAGGATTACAGCCGGCATCAAGAGTTGTTGCAAGAAAGCCAGCAAAATTGCGCCCAATTAGAACAAGAGAGTTTGCGTTTAGCCCTGCAACTTAAAGAGCAACGCCAAGCGCATTTAGCCCAAATGCAAGTGGATTTACAAAGCTACACCAACAAGCTCTTGTTAAAACCCCCCACCTTAGAGCTCAAAGCCACGCCCTTAAGTGCAAGCGGACTTGAAAGCCTAGAGCTCTGCCTTGCAAGCACCAAGAGCGCAAATATCAGCGCGGGCGAGTACAACCGTTTGCGTTTAAGCCTATTAGCCCTCAAGGCGCACAAAAGAGCCAAAGGAGGGCAAACGATTTTTGTAGACGAGCTAGACACGAATTTAAGCGGGCAAGAGAGTGCATGTGTGGCGGAGATTTTAAAGGAGCTCAGCAAGAATTACCAAATCATTGCCATCTCACACGCCCCCCATTTGCCCGCTTTGGCCGACAAGCATTTTTTAGTCTATCCTCACAACAAGCAGACTTGCGTAAAATCCCTCAATAAAGAGGAGCAGACCCTAGAGATCGCCCGCATGGTGGATGCCAACCTGGGTAAGGAGGCCATCGCTTACGCTAAAATGAAGTTAAAGCCAAGGCCATGATCTCTTATGCCTTGTTATCTGCCTTTGCAAACCTGCTAAAAGCGCAGCCCAAAATCACCATCCGCCACGCCCAACAGACTTTAAGCCTAGACACCCCAAACCACCCCTTTAAAGCCTGCATGCAAAAGGGCACTAGCCACATTTACCTAGACCCCACGCCTTTAGAGCTCTCAAAGACCCCTTTTAACCTTGCTTTAGAGCGTTATGCCAGCAATGCCAAAATCCTAGATTGCTTTTTAGAGAATGAAGACCGCATTTTAAAGATTGTCTTAGAGTGTGCCACAAGCTATAAAAAAGTCCAAAGCGTGCTGCATTTAGAATTTACGGGCAAGCACAGCAACGCCATTTTACTAAGCCCCCAGGGTGTGGTGTTGGAGGCCTTGCATTTTGTGTCGCTAGAGCAAAGTGTGCGCCCTGTGCTCAAAAACACCCTTTTAGCCCCCTTGAAAAACGCCCCTTTAAGCGCCCCCCCAAGAAGCCCTAGACACCCCCGCGTTGCTACAAGCCTTGCAAGACTTACACACGCAAACCACAAACAAACAATTAGAGAGCCAAAGAAAGAGCCTCAAAAACACATGGCTTAAGAAACAAGAAAGCTTAAAAGCCATTTTAAACACCCTCTCAAGCCCCAAAGAGCTAGAAACTTTAAGCCACCTCAAGCAACGCCAAGCGTCCTTAATCTTGTGCCACCTGCACGCACTAGAGCCTCAAAGCTTGTATCAAGGCGTGCTGTGTTTAGAAAATGAAAATATCCCCCTGCCTAAAAACTCTAGAAGCTTGAGCGATGCCGCCAATAAACTTTTTAAAGAAGCCAAAAAATGCCAACAAAGGGCACGCCACATTGCCACCCAACAAGAGAATTTAGAGTCCAAAATCGCCTTTTTGCAAGCCAAAATCGCCCTATTGCCCCAAAGCAACTTAGAAGATTTAAAAGTGCTTACCCCCAGCAAACAGAGCAAGCACAAAAAGCCGAGCAGTTGGGAGAGTTTTGAGATTGAGGGGGTCAGAGTGGGGATTGGGCGCAATGAAAATGAAAACCGCGCCTTGCTCAAGGCGGGGCGCAGTGGGGACACTTGGGCGCACATTAAGGACAAGCCCAGCGCACACATGCTGCTTTTCAACCACCCTAACCACCCCTCAGCTAGCCTACTTCACAAGGCCTGCCACTTGCTTGCCAAACTCGCTTACGCCAACGAGAGCCAGCAAGCCCTAAAAGTGGCGATCGACTACACGCAAAAAAAGCATGTCAAATTCGCCCAAAAGGGGGGCAATAAAGCCTTTGTGACCTACACACATTTTTCTAGTGTAGTCATTGCCCTTTAGGACACAAAGGGCATGATCAGGGTCTTAAAACCGTCTTTTTCCACCAAAAAAGGGTCGGTGTTTTGGTTGAGTGAAAGCGTGAAGTTCGCGCTTGTGGAGGTGTTTAAAGCGTCTAATAAGTGGCGGGCGTGGGCTTGTAACTCAAAGCCCTCTAGGGGAGTCTTGGCCTCTATGGAAGTGCTAGAAAAGCTCGGGCTCTCGTTTTCTAGCGACTCAAATTCTATGCGCTCGGGGTAAAACACAATTTTAGTCGTGGGGCTGAGCGCGCTTGTGATTTGGATGGCTTCTTTAAAGCTTTGGGTTTCTAAATCAAAGCTATGGGCGAACTCTTTAGGGAAAATCGCCTCGTAGTTGGGGTATTTGCCCCCAATGAGCTTAGAGTAAAGCACCATTTCGTCATTTTTAAAGAAGAGCATGCTTGGGTCTTTGGGCTCATAAAACATGTCAAAGTCGCTTTCAAAGAGCTTACTGATCTCTAGCATCGCCCGCTTAGGCAAAATGTACTCTGTCATGAGAGCTTGTGCGGGCATGTTGTCGGCATCCATGTGCACCAAGGACAAACGTCTCGTGTCTGTGGCAGCTAACTCTAAATTTTCTTTCAGCACCATTAAAACCCCACCAAATTCGTATTTGGAGGCGTTGGTTTTAATCACAGGGGCAAGCTTTTTAAAATACTCGCTAAGAGTACTGTCGCCAAAGTGCAAAAAGGGCAGGTTTTCGTGGCTAGGAAAGGCCGGAAAGTCGTTGCGGTCAAACAAGGGGAGTTTGAATTTAGAACGTTTAAAGCGCACATGCACAAAGTCGCTGTCCGCTTCTAAGCACAAATCCCCATTTTCTAGTTTAGAGGCAATGTCTAAAAAGTGCTTGGCGTTAAAAGTGGCGCTCCCTTCTTGAACAATGGCGGCTTCTAGGTGTAGGCAAAGCCCCATTTCTAGGTCGTTGGCTTCTAAACGCAGTCCCCCATTTTTGGCTTCTAAGCAAACGTGGGAGGCGATGTTGGCAAGGTCTTTGCGGTCCGTGAACGCCACCAAATGTTGCAATGCCCTTTCTAAACATGTCTTGTCAATGGTTAATTGCATCAATGTCCTTTATGTGAAAAGGGCCTATTGTAGCATAGATAGCTTAGGGTTGCACTAACTTTTGCGCCTCCAGGGCATGGTTGCAATTCACCCTAAATGAGTTGGTGATGGTGTTGATTCTAGCAGTGGAAGTGAACGCTTCGTGGCAGTGTCTCAGCGTGCGTAGGCGGGCTTTGGGGTGCTTTAAGAAGTGATCCACCGAGCGCACAAAGTCAAAATGAAACTCCATAGGGGCGAGCCTTTCGCTTGGTGTGCCTTCGCAATTGGAGCTACAATACCCACTTTGGGCGTGTGAAACACTAAATAAGCCTAAAAAAAGCCAAATGTAAAATCTTTGCATGTGTTGCCTTTCTCTTATTCTAACGCAAGTTTATGCACCAACAGCCAACGGGTGATGGCATACAGCAACCCTGCCTTGAAAAACTCTAGCCCCAAGAAAAGAGCGGTGGTGGAGGTATCTAGGAAAAAGAAATTCGCATAAAAGGCCAGGTAGCTGTCTTGCAAAATCGCATTTTTGGGGCTTAGAAGTAACTTTTGCAAGATTTGCGAGGGCAAAGAGAGCGCAAAGCTGATCCCCACAAAGAACACCAACCCCGTGAGCTTAGGGAGGCGTTTAAAATGCCCTATGTTTAACAAGGTCAGCACCAAGAGCAGTTTTAAATACAAGAGCAGCCAAAAGAGCAAGAACAGCCCCAAAGCGTTTAAGACATAGGGCAAACCCTGCGGGCTTAAATCGCTAAGAGAGGGGGCTTTGGTGTGGCATAAATACGCCAAAAACAATGCCAAAAAAAAGCCCACTATGCTTAAGAGCACCCAAGTGAGGTTGACCGCAATTTTTGCCCCCAAAATCGCGTCTATGCTTAAAGGCAGGCTAAAAGTAAAGTAACCTTCAGCCCCAAAGAGTTTTTGTTGGGTGGAGCGCACCGCAGCGGTAAAAATCAGCACAAGCAAGACCCCACTACCCAAGAACAACAAGAAGTTTGCCATGAGAAACACCAAAACATTGCCTTCTTTTTGACTCAAAAACACCCAACAAAGGACGAGAAACGCCAAAGTCCCCACAATGGGGGTGTAATTCTCTAAAAAGTCGTACTTAAAGATTTTAAACATGCATCAAATCCTTATAGGCCCGCTCCACGCTTCCATGCCTACTTTTAAGTGTGGCAGCATCTTCAAAGGCGATCAACCCCCCATTTTGTAAAAACAACGCCTTGTCTAGGCAATCTTGTATGTCATGCACTAGGTGCGTGGCAATGAGTATGGCACTCTCTTGCCCCTTTTCTTGTGTGATTAAATCCAAAACCTCTTGCCGCCCGAGGGGGTCAATCCCGCCTAGTGGCTCATCAAGTAAAAAGAGTTGTGCCCTACGGCTCAAAGTAAAGATGAGTTGCAAGCGTTCTTTTTGCCCTTTAGATAGGGACTTAAAGGGTGAATCTGGGGGCAATTTAAAGCGCTCCATCAAGCCTAGTGCCTTGTCCTTGTCAAAATCGCTAAAGAAGTCGGCGCATAAATGCAAGAGATTTAAGGCAGTGTGGCTTTGCGGGTAAATGGGGCGATCGGGGCAATAGGCGGTGATTTTCTTGCTCTCTAGCCCTATGGGCTGCCCATGTAGGCTCACAGACCCACCATGTTCTCTCAAAAGTCCTGCTAAAATCTTTAACAGCGAGCTTTTGCCTGCCCCATTAGCCCCGAGCAAACCGACAATCTGTCCACTTTCAAGGTTAAAATTTATGCCATGCAACACGATCTTAGAGCCATAGTTTTTACTCAAATTCTCAACAACTAACATCAGTAGGAAAACTTTGTGAAAAGCACAAAAGATGAGTTGCCGATCGTGTTTTTCACTTTATTTGAGTAAGAGTAGACATAACCCAGCCCCGCATCTAAAATCATTTGTTTAGACTGCCACACCTTGTAATTTGTCATCAGCGAATACTCTTGATAATCTCCAAAGGCGACCATCGCATCCATCCGCACCCGATTGGTCTTTAGTCCGCCAAAGATGTAGCCCGTGACGGTGGCGTTGGCAAAATAAATGGCGGGCACACCCATCGCATTAATGCCACGGCCATAGAACTTCGTCTTGTCGTTGAAGGACCAAAAAAAACCCTTTTTATTCGGGGCAGGCACGCCATAAGCCCCCAGGCCAAAGTTGAGGATTTTGTACATGAAGGTTTGATCCACCATCACCAAACCCGCTTCATTGTTGCCCCTAACCGCGTCCGTGTTGCCATGCTGGTAAATGCCATGCACGATGGTGTAAGACTTAAAGCCCTTAGGCAGCTGTGCAAAGTACTGGAACTTAAAGCCCACTTGGATGAGGGGTGTGCGGGTCATGGGCAAATGCGAGTCGGCAAGGAAAAAGGGGGAGATTTTAAAACCCTTGTGTTCGTAGCTCGTGCCAAACGCCACAACCTCTCCACCCACATATTTTTTCTTAGACACAGGGTCGTAGGACGCTAGAGCGTTGATCCCCGTGGCGATGCGTGGGCCTTGTAGGTCATTGCCTTGATAGCCATTGTAGAGCATGGAGTCCATGAAAATGCCCCAATAGGTCCAATCGTAGCGGTGCATATACAAGCTCGCGCCTTGAATATTGCCCTGTATCCAATCAAAGTCCACAAAGTTGGTGTCAAAGCGCCCCAAAGCGAATTTGAGCCTTTTGGTGTCGTATTTAACATACGCGTCTGAAATGTCGCCCATGCTAAGATAGGGAAGCATGCTGCCTCCTACACTGCCCAGGACATTGCCGATACTGACAATGGGTTGGAACTTCTTGTTTTTGCTCCACACATTCCATGCCCCTATTGCGCCAATCCCAAATGCCCAACCATTGTTGAAAGCAAAGTTTGTCCCCACCCGGGCATCAAAGCCCACATACCCATGCCCCTTGTGCTCTAACCCTTGGCTGTAAATCATCCCTAAATACCCAAAGGGATCGAGCCGTATCTCTGTCGACAATAAGGGGGACATTAAAAAAGACAAACCCAAAAGACAACGGCGCATACACCATCCCAACATAAAATGGCTCATTATACCTAAAAAGTGGGGGTAAATGGGTTTTTTTGTATAATGCAGATTTTTAAAGGATGTTTATGCGCCGTTTTTTCTCTATGCTTTTTTCTTGTGCTTTATTTTTACAAGCCAGCCCCACAAACACACTTAAAAGCTGGCTACAAGAGTTTTTAAACGCCAAAAGCCCCGAAAGCTTACAACGCTTCCACGCCGATAAATTTGAATTTGCGCCCTATGTCCTTATATCCGCTCTAGGACAACTACACGCCAACAAGGGGGCTTGTGTGGGGGTGCTCTTTAACGGACAACTCTTCAAGGGCTTTTGTGTGCATGGGTTTAATGTCTTAAAACTCTTTAAAGAGCAGGGCAAATTGCGCCTAGAGTTGGTGCAGAGCACCCCCGCCACGCCCACCACCGCCCCTAAGAACACGGGCTACACACTCAGCTTTGCCCTCAAACAAGGCACTTTTTATTTAACAAGCCTAGCTCCTCTCAATCAGCCTAAAACTTATGAAACCACCGCCCCCACCTACGCTATGGGGGCGGTTAATGACACGCTTTTAGCGAAATTAAGCGCACAGCCAAGCAAAAGCGTTGCTTTTGCGCCACAGGCGCAAACAGCACAGCCACAAGCCCAAGCCATGCAGCCAAGCAAAAGCGTTGCTTTTGCAAGCGATTACACCATAAGCACCACCCACAGCCCCAAAGAACAATGCATAGAGATACAGAAATTTCAGCGCACAAGGGGGCGTTTTTGCATACAAGGGGCAGGGTTTGTAGACTTTAGTGCCCACACCCCTTATGTGGAGTTGCATTTTAGGCCCGCCAACGCCCCAGCCATCGCTTTAGACTTTGAGAGTTTCGGGGGGGATTTGGAGCTCAAACGCTACGCTCAGGGCGGGCAGGTCTTTTATAACCAAAGCACAAATGACCCGCACAACACCTACCCCCTGCCCTTAAGCACGCTCACACCTAAATTCCTAGAGAGTTTAAGGCTTAAATGATTTTCTCCCAAATGGTGCCATTTGGCGTGTCCATGAGCGCAATGCCATGCCCGCTTAAGGCTTGTCTAATGGCATCTGCTCTGGCGAAGTCCTTTGCCTTTTTGGCCTCTTGACGCAGGGCGATTTGGGCGTTTATGTATTCTTTGAGCGCGCTATCCACGCCTAGCTGAAAATACGCTTTAGGGTCTTTGCCCCCAAGCCCTAGCAAGCTCTCTACAAAGAGCAAATCCGCGAGAATCTGAGCCGCCGTGTGCTTTTTATCCACTTTGTTTGTGGTGTTGTCTAATCTCTCATTGCTTAAATGCAAATGCTCTTCAAGCACGCTTAGCGCCCTAGAAATGTTTAAATCATCTTGCATGCTCTCTAGCAGCGTGTGGGTGAAAGTGGCGTTGGCACTGCTTGGGGCGTAGGCGAGTTCTAGGGCCCGTTTTTTGAGCCGGTAGAGTTTGTCTAGGCGTTTTTTTTGGCTGGCTAAATCCTCTTCGCTGAAGTTTAAAATCGCCCCATAATGCACGCCCAGCAAATAATTACGCAAGACCTCGCCATCATAGACCTTTAAAGCGTCTTTAATGTAAAAGCTGTTGCCTAAACTTTTACTCATCTTTTCGCCTGAAATATTGACAAAACCATTGTGTATCCAAAATTGCGCCAACTCTTGGTTAAAGGCACAACGGGTTTGGCTCGCTTCATTTTCGTGATGGGGGAAGAATAAATCGCTTCCCCCCCCGTGTATGTCGATTTGAAAGGGCGTGTCCGTGTAGGCCCCGCTCTCTCTTACCATCGCCGAACATTCGATGTGCCAGCCGGGGCGGCCTTTGCCTAAACTACTGGCATAGCCCAAATCCCCCTCCCCCTTGTACGCTTTCCACAGGGCGAAGTCTTGGGGGTGCTTTTTCTCCGGGTTGTCTTCAATGCGGCTCAAGCTCTCCAGCTCTAAAGAATGTCCGCTCAAAGAACCATAGGCCTTGTCTAGGCTCGTGTCTAAATAAACATCGCCACTCTTGGTTTGGTAGGCAAAGCCCTTTTGCATTAAATCCTGCACCAACTGCACGATCCCCCCCAAATGCACGCTAGCCCTTGGCTCTAGCTTAGGTCTTTGTACGCCCAAAGCCCGCATGTCTTGCAAATAGCTCTTGATAAAATACTCCGTGAGCGTGTGTATATCCGTGTTCTTTTGCAGGGCCTTGGCGATGATTTTGTCGTCAATGTCGGTGAAGTTTTTCACCAAATGCACCCGATACCCACTCAAAGTCAGCATTCTAGCGAGCAAATCAAAAGTGATCGCACTTCTGGCGTGCCCTAAATGCGAGTAGTCATAGACCGTGGAGCCACAGACATAAATCAGCACATCGGGGGCTTTTAGGGGCTTAAAGGGGCATTTTTGTTTGCGGTGGCTGTCAAATAAATAAACCATAGAAAACCTTTGGGTGTTAAAATAAGTGGTGTAAAAAAATCCACGCCTTGAGGGTTTGCAACACCCCCACAAACAAGGCGAGAACCACAGCTTCTAGGGCTAAAAGCAAACCTAAAAAGACGCATTTAGAAAGCGAAATCATGCCTAAAAAACGCTTAAAACCAAAAGCCCTAAGATACAGCCCACAGAGCAAAAATCCCGAGAGCGAGCTGGAGAGGGCTAACCCACTGGCGTGCAAATAAGGCATCAAGGCTAGAGAGCAAAGCGTGCCAAAGATCAAAGAAATGAGCGCAATTTTGGCCGCCTTGCCCTGCTCTTTGTGGGCATATAGCCACAGCGCAAAAATCTTTGCCACCCCAAAGGGCGTAAGCCCCACTAAGTAGGCACAAAAGACCTTAGAACACTGCGCCACATCTTGCGCCCCAAACTGCCCCCTTCCAAACAAAAGCGCAATGATGTCTTTAGACAAAACCACTCCCCCCAGCGTGCAAACCAAGAGCATGGTGCTTAAAAAATCAAAGGCTTGTTGTAAATGGGCGGTTGCTTTTTGTGTGTCGTTGTTTTTAATCGCCCTTGCAATGGTGGGAAACAGAGCCGTAGAAGTGGCGATCGCAAAGAGAGCTAAGGGCAGTTGAAAAATGCGGTTTGCATAGTAAAGGTAGGAAATGCTGCCTGTGGCTAAAAAGGACGCTAAAAGCGTGTCGATAAACGCCGAGATTTGGGCGGTGGAGTTGCCCAAAACGCTAGGGAAGAATTGCTTAAAAAAGCGTTTTCTCTCTTGTTGCATCACGGCTTTTTGGCAAGGCTTGGCTTTTAAAAGGCTATGCGCCCCAATGGCAAAGAGTCTCAAAAAGCCCAGCTTATAAAGGGGGTAAAAGTGCAAACACACCTGAGCGCACCCCCCACAAAGCACCCCATAGCTCAAAGCCCGCACCACTTCTAATAAATTTTCATCTTGATGCCACACAAGGGCGGCAATCATCGCTAAATTCAATAAAATCGTGTGGTAGCCACTCACCCAAAAGTGGTTTTTAGACTGCAAGAGCGCGCTAAAAAAGGTCGCCCAAAAGATCAAGAGCAAGTAGTAAAAATTGATCGCCACAATGTCCTTGGCTAAGTCTATGGCATGTGGGCTAAAGCCATAGGCGAGCAACTTCGTAAAAAATAAGCGGAAATGTGCCACCACCAGCACAAGGGCGCACAAGAACAAGCTAAACACTCCAAAAATGCCAAACAAAAACGCTCCCTTGTAGCGGCTAGAAATGAAGGCAGGCAAGAAGCTTTGGCTAAACGCCCCTTCGGCAAAAATGCGCCGAAAGAGATTGGGGAACTTGAACGCCACAAAGAAAATATCGCTGTAAAGGCCACTGCCCAGCACGGACGCACTGAGTAAATCGCGTGCAAACCCGGCTACCCGAGAGCATAAAATCCCCGAACTTGTCGCTAGAAAGAACTTTTTAAGCACTAAAAAACCTTTAGATATATTGCCTTTATTCTACATAAATTCTCTTCTACTGCTCTTTTGCGGGTTTGGGCTAGGGGTCGCTAGACAGGATCGATGGATTTTAATCCATTGTAGCCATATTGTGGGGTTTTCATTGTATGCTAGTCTAAATAGTTAAGGATGATAATGAAACTAGCCCCTTTTTTGCTTTGTTTATCGCTTTTGCAAGCCGCGCCGCTAGACTTTGCTAGGTTGAGGGCAAACTACACGCAAACGCTCTTAGAAGACAGCACATCCACGAAGGCAGCGAAGGCAGTGCGCCTACAACCCCTGCCCTTTAAGCCCAGCGGCAAGGATTTATTGTATCAACTAAGAAGTATTTTAGAGTTGCTCAAAGCCCACACTTTAAACAACACCCCCTTAAACAAGGCAGAGATCATCAACGCCCTGCAAGACTTTAACCAGTATTATGGCGTGGGTGGACTAGAGCGGGGGAATTGGTGGCCCTATGAAATTGGCATCCCCAAAGCCCTCAATGCAATTTTAGCCCTAGCGCACTTTTTGCCAGAAGACCTACAAACCACTCTGTTACAGGCGCAAGAATACTACCAACCCAACCCCAAATACTCAGGGTTAGGGGCGGGAGCAAGGGCGAGCACCAAACCAGAAGCTAGGGAGAGTCAGGGGGCTAATCGGGTGGATACGGCGTTCATTAGCTTGGCTCGAGGGATCATCAAACACAATGAAAAGGAAGTGTGGCAGGCCATAGAAGCGGTCAAAAGTGCGTCTAAGATCGTTACAGGTGGCAATGGATTTTATGCCGACGGCTCGTTTATCCAGCACGAACATGTGCCCTCTAATGGCTCGTATGGCTTGGTGCTTTTAAAGGGTTTGGCGCAATTTAAGGCGACTTTAGGCGATGGCCCCTTAGCGCAAAATCTCATAGACCCCGCGCTGTATGTCAGCGTGTTGCAGGGTTACCCCTACTTACTCATTCAAGGTGGGTTAAACGCTTCTGTGTGTGGGCGCAGCATCAGCCGGGATCAAGAGAGTGATTTTAGCCGTGGCAAGACTCTATTAAAGGCTTTGCGTGCTTTTGCTAACCCCGCCTTAGAGCCTTTGTTAAATGGGGATATCAAGAACCTAAACCTAGCCCCCGTGCATGTCTTTGGGGCGATGGATCGCGCCGCGCAGGTGGGCGCACATGGCGGACAGGTGGTGCTTGCCATGCACTCTAGCCGGATTTTGGACTACGAAACCATGAACGGGGAGAATTTAAAGGGCTTTGACACTTCCGATGGCATGACTTATATTTACGGCGATCCTAGGGCGTTTGTGGATTTTTGGCCGCTTGTCAACCCCACTAAACTCCCCGGCACCACAGAAGTGCAGAATCAAGAGGTGGTGGTGTGGCGTAGGGGGTCTTTGGGCTTGAACGACTTTGCGGGGGGGGGGCAAGCGATGGGCACTTTGGCTTTGTGGGCTTTGATTTGCAAAAGCCGGAGTTTAGAGCGCAAAAGTCCTATCTCTTTTTGGGCGATGAGGTGGTGGCTTTAGGCAGTGTGGTGGGTGATAAACCCACGACCACTATTTTAGACAACCGCAAACTAAGCCCCAATATGCAGGTTTCCATCAACAACGCCCCCTTTAGCCAGCAAGCACAGCTAACCCACAAGGGCGACTTCATTAACTTCACCAACCCCAACGCCCGCACCAACATAGGTTACATACTCTTGCAAGACGAGAACACTACGCTACAAGAAGTCGCTAGAAGTGGCAATTACAAAGCCATCGGGGGCAAGAGTTATAAAAACTTATCCGCGCACTTCTTAGAAATGCAAATTTTGCACCCCCTAAAAGCCCACTACGCCTATGTGATTTTGCCAAATTTTAGCCCCAAAGAGGTGCAAAGCTACCCTCTAGAGGATTTACAAATCCTAGCCCAAACCCCCGCTCTGCACGCTGTGTTTGTGGCCTCTAAACATCTCTTGGCTATCAATAAATACGCCCCCGGGTGGGCTAAGGTGCAAGGCTTAAAACTTAAAGACCCCCTATCTCTCTTGCAGGTGCAACGCCCAAATGGACTGGCTTTAAGCGTGGCTGACCCCACACAAACTCTGCAAGAAACGAGCATCGTTTTAAAAGGGCATTACAAACTCGCCCATCCCAACCAAAAAGTGCGCCTAAAAATCAAGGGCCACAGCACGCATTTAACCTTGACCTTTCCCCCCTTAGGGGCAACTTTGGCTGTAGATTTAACAACGCTCTAGGGGTTTGTTTGAAATTTGGCTTAGAGTTTTGGCAACAGAAGGCTCTAAATTTCTTAGCCGGGGCTTTGCCAAAAGTCCATTCCATGGTTGAGGAAAACAACATTTTAGGCCTTTACAATAAGCGGTTTTTATGCACCAAAAGTGAACAGCTTGTAGGGCTGTTAAAAGTAGAGGGACTAAGTGCAAATGCCCTGCTTCAAGAGGATTTGCAAACCCACTTTGCCAGCAAACAAAATGCCCTAGAGCAATTAGAAGGTGTGATCTTACGTATCCACACCAAGCGCGCTAAAATTAAACTAGAACCCCCCATAAAACCGCCAAACCCCCAAGTGCAGGCCCTGTTAGACTTATCCCAACCCAAAGACCTATACGAGAACACCTACACTTTGATTTTTGAAACCACCCAAAGCCCCCTAAAGGATTTTTTAGAGCAAAAGAAATTAGAACTCACCACAGACCAAGCAACACATCAGCATCTAGCCCTGCTTTTGGGTGAAAACATGGCTAAAGTGGCACACGCCTTGCACGCCTTCAAACCCACGCCCCTCAGTGCCAAAGAAGCCCTAAACTTTTACGCCACTTTCATCAACGGACACCCCACAAGCTTAAACCCCACACTAGGTTTTTTAGAAGACAGCTACATCGCTGCAAACATCCATTTTAAAAAAGACTATTTTATTCAAGAGCACGCCAGCCACACCACCTACAACCGCATTTTGGGCGTGAAGGCCTATGCCAGCAAAACCCTAAGCTCGCTCGCTTTGCTCTCTCTCTTGCACCAAGAGTTAGAGTGTGAAGTGTTTTTAAGTCTTGAGCCTTTAAGCACGCCAAAAGCCCTAGCCTTCGTGCAAGAGAAAATCCGCCTAAGTTTGGTGCGTCTTGTGCGCCAAGAATTGCAAAGCTACCATGAAAAAATCCAAGCCAAACAACTAAGCCTACAAAAAGTCGCTCTCAATGTCTTTTTAAAAGCCCCCGATTTAGAGAGTCTAAACGCCCACACCAAAGAAGCTTTAAGCGTGCTGTCTAACGCCCACTTAGTGGGCGTGGTAGAAACTTTAGGCTTAAGACCCGCTTATTTTTCAATGTTTCCCGGCCGCCTGCATCTAAACCCACGCCTGCGTTGCCAAAGCGCGCAGGCTCTAGCCTGTTTAATGCTCTTTGAAAGACCCAATCAAGGGTTTAAAAGCAATCCATGGGGCAACCAGCCTTTGAGTGTGTTTAAAAACCTAGACCACTCCCCCTATCTCTTCAACTTCCACAACCAAGAGAGCCAGCCAAGCCCGAGTAGCCCCCGCACCAACGGGCACACGATGATTATTGGGGCAACGGGGGCGGGTAAGACGACTTTAATGGGCTTTTTAATGGCAAATGCCCTCAAATACGACAAGCTCAACATTTTAGCTTTAGATCGCGCCTATGGGCTGTTTTCGTGCATCCATTACTTCGGCGGGGCGTATAACTTTGGCAAGGATTTTAAAATCAACCCCCTCACTTTAGAGCTCACCCCTAGCAACCAAGACTTTTTACACAGCTTCTACTCTAGCCTATGCCATCTACCCACCCACCCACAGACTCCAACTGATATACAAGCCAGCCACGCCCTTTTAAAAGCCCTAAAAAGCCTTTATGCCACCTTGCCCCCAAAAGCTTTTGCCTGCAAGACTTTAAAGAAGCCCTGACCCACGCCCCCACTTTACACCTAAGTCTAGAGCCCTACTTACAAAACCCCTTATTTAACTCCCTAGAAGACAGCCTAGAGTTTGACACCCCCTTAGCGGCGATCAACATGGACGCGATCAGCGCAAACCCCAAAGACTTAGGGCTTTTGGCATATTATATTTTCTATAAAATCTTGCACCGCGCCTTAGAGAAACAAGAAGGGTTTTTACTCTTTGTGGATGAGTTTAAAAGTTACGCCACGAACGAAACCCTAAACACGCACATCAACACCTTAATCACCCAAGCTAGAAAGGCGAATGGAGTCGTGGTGCTCGCCTTGCAAGACACTAACCAGCTAGCCAGTATCCCCAATGCCGCTAGCTTCGTCAAAAACATGGGAACTTTGATTTTTTATCCCCAAAAGCACATAGACAGCACGCAACTGAGCCAAGATTTAGGCATACAACTTAGCTATATGGAGACGCATTTTTTAGAAAACACCCCCCTAACCTCCCAACAAGTGTTGGTGAAAAACATGGCAGATGGCAGCTCTAACATTATCCATGTGGGTTTGCAAGGCTTAGGCACGCATTTACGCATTTTTAACTCCAACGCCGCACATGTCAAACGCTTGCAAGCTCTCATGCAAGCGCATCCAGACACTTGGCGGGAAGTCTTGTTGCAAGAGGGCTAAAAGTTGCTAAAATAGGCATTTTGCAAAGGATTTCAAGCGTGCAACTTTCAAACAAGAGCATTTTAATCACCGGGGGGACAGGCAGTTTTGGCAAAAAATGCGTGGAGGTGTTGCTAAGAGAGCATAGCCCCCAAAAAATCATCGTTTATAGCCGTGATGAGCTCAAGCAATGGGAGATGGCACAGACCTACAACAACCCGTGTATGCGTTATTTCATCGGCGATGTGCGGGATAAAGAGCGGCTTTTTAGTGCCTTGCAGGGGGTGGATATTTGTATCCACGCCGCCGCCCTTAAACAAGTCCCCACTGCCGAGTACAACCCCCTAGAGTGCATAAAAACAAATATCCTAGGGGCAAGTGCCGTGATTGAAGCGTGCTTGCAAGCGCAAGTAAGCCATGTCATTGCTCTTAGCACCGACAAGGCGAGCAACCCGATCAATCTCTATGGGGCGACCAAATTATGCAGCGATAAACTCTTTACGAGTGCAAACAATATGAAAGGCAAGGCGCACACAAAATTCAGCGTGGTGCGCTATGGCAATGTGGTGGGCTCTAGGGGCAGTGTCGTGCCCTTCTTTAAAGACCTAGCCGCCAAAAATGCGCCCTTCATCCCCATCACCGACAAGCGCATGACCCGCTTTTGGATCACCTTAGAAAAGGGCGTGGGGTTCGTGCTAAAGAGTTTGGAGCGTATGCACGGGGGCGAGATTTTTGTGCCTAAGATCGCGAGCATGGAGATTGTGGATTTAGCCAAAGCCCTAGCCCCGCATATCCCCCTAAAAACGATCGGGATCCGCCCAGGCGAGAAACTCCACGAGGTGATGATCAGTGCTGATGACAAAGCCCTAGAATTTGAGGATTTTTATATTTTAGAGCCCACCATCACCTTCCAAACCCCGATCAACTACACGCAAACCTTGCTAGGCGAGTGTGGCACGCCCACGCCAGAGGGCTTTAGCTACAACAGCAAGGACAACCCCCAAAGGCTCACCCCCCAAGAGCTCTTAAAGATGGTGCATGCTCTCTAGCCTAAGCCAAATCCCCCTATTAGAGGGTAAAAATATCTTGCTCTTGGTGAGTGGCTCAATCGCCGCCTACAAAGCCCTAGAGTTGGTGCGCCTTTTTAAAAAAATGGGAGCAAGCGTTAGGGTGGTGATGAGTAAGGGGGCGTGCCAATTCGTGCAGCCCTTAAGCTTTGAAGCCTTGAGCCATTTTCAAGTGCTGACAGACACCAATGAAAAATGGGCGTTGAGCGAGGGGGATTGTGCCAACCACATTAGCTACGCCCAAAGCGCCGACCTAGTCCTAGTCGCCCCCGCCAGTGCCAACACTTTAGCCAAATTAGCGCACGGGCTTGCCGACAACGCCTTAAGCGCGACCTTTTTAGCCAGCAACGCCCCCAAAATCCTAGCCCCCGCCATGAACACGCAAATGTTTTTAACCAAGCAAACCCAGCACAATTTAAAACGCTTAAGGGCATTAGGCTGTGAGGTTGTCGCCCCCCAAAGTGGACTTTTGGCGTGCAATTCCACAGGCGTGGGGGCGATGGCAGAGATTGCAGAGATTGCCGCCCTTTGCACCCGCAAACTTCTCTTTAATGCTTTTTGGGCGGGCAAAAAGGCGGTGGTTACAGGGGGGAGCGTCGAGGCGATCGATGCGGTGCGCTGCATTTCTAATTTTTCTAGCGGCTTGCAGGCGCATTTTTTAGCCTTAGCTCTGTGGCTTAAGGGGGCGCAAGTGGTGTTGATCTCTAGCAAAAACGCTTTAGAGCTGCCCAGTGGCATTGAGCGTGTCAAGGTGCAAAGCGCAAACGACTACCTAGAGGCTTTAAAAACGCATGAAAACCCCAGCGACCCCCCCTTTTTATTCATGCTCGCCGCCATCAGCGACTACAAACCCAAAAACCGCCATGAGGGCAAGCTCAAAAAGCAGGATTTGGGGCAATTTTGGGATTTAGAATGCGTGCAAAATACAGACATTTTGCAGTCTGTCAGCGGATTTCACAAAGTGGGCTTTAAAGCCGAGAGCGACCCTACCCACGCCCTAGCAAACGCCCAAAAACTCTTAGAGCTCCCCCCACAGGGCAAGGGCTGCAAATTCGTGTGCTTAAATGACACAAGCACGCTAGGGCAAGACACCAACCAAATCACCCTTCTAACCCCCCACACCCAGCACACCACAATCAAGGGGCATAAACTCCAAGTGAGCTTTGAGGTTTTAGAAAAAATAGCGGAACTATTTTAAGCGGAGCATTGTTAAGAGGTGTCGCCTTTTTATGTGGCTTTTTCCCCAGCCACGCCCTAATATCTCCCCAACCTCTGCTTTTTTAAATCCTCATACCCCGGTATGGCGTAATTGGCAAAGGGCTCGATGGCGATACTGCCTCTTTTGGTGAATTTGGCTAAGACTTCTAGGTATTTGGGCTCAAGCAAGGCGATTAAGTCGTTTAAAATCTTACCCACGCAATCCTCCCCAAACATCCCCTCATTGCGGAAACTGAAAAGATAGAGTTTGAGCGATTTGCTCTCGACCATTTTAGCCCCGGCGATGTAGTTGATATAAATCGTGGCAAAGTCTGGCTGGGCGGTGATCGGGCATAGACTGGTGAATTCGGCGCTCACTAAACGGGTGAAAATGTCTAGGTTGGGGTGTGGGTTGGCAAAAGCCTCTAAAAGCGTGGGGTCGTATTTGTCAATGTAGGGGGTTTTAGCCCCCAAGTGGTGCAAGTCGTAACTAGGCATGGCCAAGCACCTTCGCGCAACGCTGACAAGGCTCTTGCACGCTGTGGCTGGCAAATTGCCAGCAACGGGAACATTTATGCTGGCTGGCTTTATAGAGTGTAAAGGCGGGGGTGTCTAATAGGGCGTTTTCTTTAGGCCCACACACGCTAGAAACCATCAGCCACTCAGCGTAATGCTTAAAGCCATCGGGCTCTTTTAAGTGGATTTCTAACTCTAAAGAAGTTTTAACCTGCTTGTCTTTTTTAAGGCTGTCTAAAGCTTCGCTAAAAAGGGTGCGTAGGTGCAAGGGGGTTTTAAACTCTTCAAGCAAAGCCTCGTTTGGGTGCAAAGCGGGCTGTTTCAAATCAAAAACACCATCCCCACTCAACGCCACTTCTTTAAATAGGGGACTAGCGTGGCTAAAGACTTCTTCAATGGTGTAGGTCAAAATGGGAGCTAGGGTGAAACTTAATTGGTGCGCTAGGTGTAACATGGCGGTTTGTATCCCCCGTCTTTTGGGGCTATCCTTGTCATCGCAATACAAGCTGTCCTTGCAAATGTCTAAATAAATCCCGCTGAGCTCATTGGCGATGAAGGCTAAGAGTTTTTGTAAGCCCTTGACAAAGTCGTAGGCTCTAAAATGCTCTTGCACTTGGTTAAAAACCTGCGTACTTTGGGCTAAAATCCATTGATCTAGGGGACTTAAAGGGCTTAAACTCTGTAAATCCGCCATGTTTGCCAGCAAAAAGCGTAGGGTATTGCGGATTTTTTTATAACTCTCGGCGGTTTGCTTAAAGAAGGCATCGCTCACGCTTAGGTCGTTTTGGTAGTCGTTGAGCACCACCCATAAGCGCAAAATGTCGCTGCCATAGGTGTTTAGGATATGCTCTAAAGAGATCACATTGCCCTTAGACTTACTCATCTTATGCCCCTTCTCATCGACCGTAAAGCCGTGTGTCAAAACACCTTTAAAAGGGGCTTTAGAGTGGGCAATACAGCCTAAGAGTAGGGAACTTTGAAACCACCCTCTGTGCTGGTCGCTGCCCTCAAGCACCACGTCGCTGGGGAATAATTTTAGCCTCTCTTCACACACCGCCTTAAAGGTGCTCCCGCTGTCAAACCACACATCTAAAATGTGGGGGTTTTTCTCTAATTTGGGGGCTAGGTGCTTGGAGTCTTCGGGCAATAAGTCGGCAATGTCTGCCTCCCACCATGCATTGCACCCCTTTTTAGCAAAGATATTTTTGACATGCTCTAAAACGGCGGGCTCAAGTAGGGGCTCTTGGCTCTCTTTGTCAATGAAGAATGCCATCGGCACGCCCCAGCTTCTTTGGCGCGAGACACACCAATCGGGGCGTTGCTCGATCATCGCTTTGAGGCGGTTTTTGCCCTGTGGGGGGGTAAATTGCACCTTTTCAATCGCCTCTAGGGCAACTTCTCTTAAAGTTTTCTTGCTCCCATCGGGTTGCAAAAACGGCTCGTCCATTAAAATAAACCATTGTGTGGTCGCTCGAAATAAAATGGGCTCGTGGCTACGCCAACAATGCGGGTAGGAGTGCGTGATGACGCTGTGGTGTAAGAGATGATCGCCTAAGAGCTCTAAAATTTTGGGCTGTATTTTGAGCACATGCGCACCTAAGAACTCTTTAGGCAACAGCTTTTTATCCAAAATCTCTTGATCGTAACAGCCCCGATCGTCTACGGGCATCAACACCTCTAAGCCATAATCCAGCCCTAAAAAATAGTCCTCTTGCCCGTGCCCGGGGGCGGTGTGCACCGCTCCGCTGCCCTCCTCTAAGCTCACATGGCTACCTAGCACCACTAAAGAAGTGCGCCCATTTAAAGGGTTGATTGCCTCTTGTTTTTCTAAAAGATCGCTCTCAAAGCTGCCGACAATTGCGCCCTTTAAAATCCCCTTTTCTAAGAGTTTGGGGGCAAGCTCTAAAGCAGCGATTTGCCCCGCTGAAGTGATCGCATAAGTGGTTTTAGGCTTTAGGGCGATGGCGGCATTGGCGGGCAAAGTCCAGGGCGTGGTCGTCCAAATCACTAGGGCAAAATCTGTCGGGGTTTGCTCCACGCTAAAATGCGCCTCTTGGGCTAAAAAGGCGGCACTCTTAGGGTCTAAGTTAAACGCCACAAAAATAGAATCCGATTGCTTGTCTTGATACTCCACCTCAGCCTCAGCCAGCGCACTTTGGCACGCCCAGCTCCAGTACACGGGCTTAAAGCGTTGTTTAAGTAGCCCCTTTTGTGCCACGATGCAAAGCATGTCGTAAATGCTCGCCTCAAAGGCGTGGTCTAAGGTTTCATAAGGGTGGTCATAATCGCCCACCACGCCCAGTTGCAAAAACTCGTTTCTTTGGATGTCTATGAATTTTCTCGCGTGGTTGTAGCAGCGGTTGCGAAACTCCAGCACTTGGCTTTTGTCCTTAAACTCTTTCTCCACTTGTTGCTCAATGGGCAAGCCGTGGCAATCCCAGCCGGGGGTGTAATCTACAGCGTAACCTGCAAAATAGCGGTGCTTCACCACGACATCTTTTAAGATTTTATTCAGGGCATGCCCGATATGCAAATGCCCGTTGGCATAAGGCGGTCCATCGTGCAGATTAAAACTCTCTTGCCCTTTTCTATTGGCCTGCATGCGTGCGTAAACGCCCTCCTCCTGCCATTTGGCATAAACCTTTGGGGCGTTTTGGCCCAAATTCGCCCGCATGGGGAAAGTCGTAGTGGGTAAAATCAAAGTGTCTTTGTAGTCCATGTTTAATCCAAATTTTTGATGTATAAGTGGCTTTGGGCTTTGGGGATGGTCTTTAGCGTGGGGATCGCCAAGACCTCGTAACGCTTGGTTTTGTCTAAATAGGTGATGGCGATGATGTCCCCCACCTTGACCTCTTTACTCGGCTTGACCTTGAGCCCATTTAGGGCAACCACGCCCTCATTTAGCATGTCCAGCGCAACAGCGCGTCTTTTCGTGATGTTTGTGGCATTCAAAAATTTATCAATACGCATCTTCTCAGTCTAGCAAAGTGTGGCTAAAAATGGGCTTTTGAACCCCTGGTGCATATAACACTTTGAAGGCTTTCATGGTAGAATAGGCAATTTGTTAGGAGAACCGCTCATGTTTTTTAAATGGACTTCTGCCCAAAAAACCCAAAAAGCAAGCCCCAAGAACACCCAACTCACCCTAGCCCCTACAGATTTGTCTAAAGCCAAGCTAGAAGGTGTCCTGCTCTTAGCCTTTGTGCCCGCCACTTTGGACTTTAACACTATTGTGCGCACCCTTGAGAATCAATTTAGCCACATCCCCGTGCGCTTTGCGATCCAAACCGCCGGGCAAGTCGGGGGCTCAAACACGGATTTTTACAACCTGCAGAGCCAGGAGCGTATTTTGCTACACACGCTGGACACGGATTTGCTTGAGAGTGTAGAGGGTTTTATGCTAGACACCCTTTGTGGCGACTTGCAAAAAGGGCAAATTTCTATGGACCTACCCAGCCGTAAGCAAAAACTTAAAGAGCTGATCGAAAGACAGGTGCGCCCCCAAATGCCCGTCCGCCCCATAGACACTTTTATTTTAAGCTACTTCCCGGGTTTGACTGCCTCCGAGAGTTTCTTTTTAGAAGCCTTTGTGAACGCGGATGTGCCCCTCACCAACTTAGTGGGCGGGAGTGCTGGGGGTAAGCTGGACTTCAAAGAATCGTTGTTGGCTTTCAATGGCAGGGTGAGTGCCACAGAAGCGGTGTTGATATATTGCAAGCTGGCTCAGGGATACCATTACGACATCTTCACCACACATAATTTTGAAAAAACCCAAACTTCATTTTTCATCGGGGAGTGCAGCCCTGAGCTACGCATCGTCAAGTCTTTTCTCATAGATGGCCAGCTGGTGAGTGCCGTAGATGCGCTTTGCGCACATTTTCACTGCACCCCAGAGAATCTACCCAAAAGCCTAGAGGGTTACACCTTCGCCGTAGAAGTGGGTAAGCAACTTTATATCCGTTCTGTGGGGACCTTCAATCCCGATAAAAGCATTTTATTTTTTTGTGATCTGTATTTTGGCGAAACTTTGCATCTCGTCAAGGCCACAAATTTTATGAAGAACACCATGCAAGGCTACGAGCAATTTTCTAAGGGGCGTAAGGCAGTGGCGATCTTAGCCAATGACTGCATTTTGCGCCGGGCAAACAACCCACAAGATTTGGCACAATTTAGTGCCTTTGACACCTGCCCTATCAGCGGATTCTCCACCTTTGGGGAGGTGTCTAATAATTTGCACCAAAACCAAACCCTCACGGCACTGTGTATCTTCGAGGGTGTGCCTAGACCAACGGCTTTTAAAGAGTTTTTCACCCACTTTAGGGGCACTCTAGCCTATTATGAGCAAATCAAAACCAACCGCCTGCAAAAGACCATCGCTATTAAAAATGCTCTGCTGGAACAATACCAGGGCTATAACCAAATTGTGGGGGCGAACAATATTTACTTAAAGAACATCGCCACAAAAGCCACGGCCAATAACGAGTATGTCAACGCCGTGAAAGAAGAGGCTCTTAAATTGCAAAACTCCATGGCAATGCTTAAAGAGCTTTCCAACACCCTATCTCTCACCGTGAGCACCATCGATGGCAACATCAACGAGGTGTCCGAGGCATTAAAGAAAATCGATCGGGTGTCTTACCAAACAAATTTACTAGCCCTCAATGCGGCCATTGAGGCAGCCCGGGCCGGCCAGCATGGACGGGGCTTTGCGGTGGTGGCCGATGAAGTCGGCAATTTAGCCAATGGGGTGCAACAGAGATTAGAAGAGATTGGGGTGACGTTCACTTCTATGAACGAGGCGGTGAAGAAGATCGATGGCTCGTCTAAGGCGGTTTTGGACTCGGCCAATGAGAACAACACAAGTTTGGACGCGCTTGGCAAGGTCATGGCAGCGTTGCAGGATCAATCGCAGGAAATGGAGCAAATGGCGCAAGAAAGTTTGCGCGATTTGGAGCGTATCCAAGGGCAGATTGAAGATGTTAAAACCCACATCAACGCCAATCAAGATCTGATCTACAAGCTCAACCTCACGTAAAATGCTTTTGTAGCTAAGTCGCATTAAAGATTTTTAATGTTATAATAACCCTTTTATCATGCAAAAATTACAGATAAAGGACAAGAGTGCCAACCATCAATCAGCTCATCAGAAAGGAAAGGAAAAAAATCCTTAAAAAAACCAAGTCTCCCGCCTTGGTTGAGTGCCCCCAAAGAAGGGGCGTTTGCACCCGGGTTTACACCACCACCCCTAAAAAACCTAACTCCGCTCTAAGAAAAGTCGCCAAAGTGCGCCTGACTAGCAAATTTGAAGTGATCAGCTACATCCCCGGCGAGGGGCATAACTTGCAAGAACACTCCATTGTGTTGGTGCGTGGCGGACGGGTGAAAGACTTACCCGGGGTGAAATACCACATTGTGCGTGGCGCGCTAGACACAGCGGGCGTGAATAAACGCACGGTTTCTCGCAGTAAGTACGGGGCAAAAAAGGCTAAAGCCGGGGCAGCCGGGGCTGAAAAGAAGAAAAAGTAAAGGGAAGAGATGAGAAGAAAAAGAGCACCCATTAGAGAAGTTCTAGGCGATCCGGTCTACAACAGCAAGGTCATCACTAAATTCATCAATAAAATGATGTATGACGGCAAACGCAGCGTGGCAGAAAAGATCATTTACGCTGCCTTGCAAAAAATCGAGGAAAAAAGCGGGGAAAAGGGCATTGAGGTCTTTGAAAAGGCGTTAGAAAATGTCAAACCTTTGGTGGAAGTGCGCAGTCGGCGTGTAGGGGGGGCGACTTACCAAGTTCCCGTAGAGGTGCGCCCCGCAAGGCAACAATCCCTATCGATCCGCTGGATTTTAGAGGCGACTAGAAAACGCAACGAGCGCATGATGGTGGATAAGTTGGCTAACGAGTTGATGGATGCATCCAGCGACAAAGGGGCGGCGTTTAAGAAGAAAGAAGACATCCATAAAATGGCAGAAGCCAATAAAGCTTTCGCCCATTACCGCTGGTAGGAGTTGTCAATGGCACGCAAAACCCCTTTAGACAAGATTAGAAACATTGGCATCGCCGCCCACATCGATGCGGGTAAAACCACAACCTCCGAGCGGATTTTATTTTACACGGGCGTGAGCCATAAAATCGGCGAGGTGCATGACGGGGCAGCCACGATGGACTGGATGGAGCAAGAGAAAGAAAGAGGGATCACCATCACCTCCGCGGCGACCACCTGCTTTTGGAAAGATCACCAAATCAATTTGATCGACACCCCCGGACACGTGGACTTTACGATCGAAGTGGAACGCTCCATGCGTGTGTTAGACGGAGCTGTGGGCGTGTTCTGCTCTGTGGGCGGGGTGCAACCCCAAAGCGAAACCGTGTGGCGGCAGGCGAATAAATACGGCGTGCCCCGCATTGTGTTTGTCAATAAAATGGACCGCATCGGGGCAAACTTCTACAATGTCGAAAACCAAATTAGAGAACGCCTAAAAGCCAACCCCGTGCCCATCAATATCCCCATTGGGGCAGAGGACACCTTTATCGGCGTGATCGACCTAGTCGCCATGAAAGCCATTGTTTGGAACAACGAGGCGATGGGGGCAAAATACGAAGTCCAAGAGATTCCTAGCGACTTGCAAGCCAAAGCCCAAGAATACCGCGACAAACTCTTAGAAGCAGTCGCCGAACAAGACGAAGCTCTTATGGAAAAATACCTTGCTGGTGAGGCTTTGAGCGAAGAAGAGATCAAAAAGGGCATTAAAACCGGGTGCTTGAACATGTCCTTAATCCCCATGCTCTGTGGCTCTTCCTTTAAAAATAAAGGCGTGCAAACTCTCTTAGATGCCGTGATCGACTACCTACCCGCCCCTACGGAAGTGGCGGACATCAAGGGTGTGGACCCCAAGAGTGAAGAAGAAATCCATGTGCAAAGCAGCGATGAGGGCGAATTTGCCGGACTTGCCTTTAAAATCATGACCGACCCTTTCGTGGGGCAACTCACCTTTGTGCGGGTGTATCGGGGCAATTTAGAATCCGGTAGCTACATTTACAACTCCACGAAAGATAAAAAAGAGCGCGTAGGACGACTCTTAAAAATGCACTCCAATAAACGAGAGGACATTAAAGAAGTCTATGCCGGCGAGATTTGTGCCTTTGTGGGCTTAAAAGACACGCTCACCGGCGACACCCTTTGCAGCGAGAAAAACCCCGTGATCTTAGAGCGCATGGAATTTCCTGAGCCCGTGATTCACATTGCCGTAGAACCCAAAACTAAAGCCGACCAAGAAAAAATGGGCGTGGCTTTAGGCAAACTTGCCGAAGAAGACCCCAGCTTTAGGGTGATGACTCAAGAAGAAACCGGGCAGACCTTGATCGGCGGGATGGGCGAATTGCACCTAGAGATCATCGTGGATCGCTTGAAACGGGAGTTTAAGGTCGAAGCTGAAGTGGGCCAACCCCAAGTTGCCTTTAGAGAAACCATCCGCAGTGCGGTGCAAAAAGAGCATAAATACGCCAAACAATCTGGCGGACGCGGGCAATACGGGCATGTCTTCATTAAGCTTGAGCCTAAAGATCCGGGTACGGGCTATGAGTTTGTCAATGAAATCAGCGGGGGCGTGATCCCCAAAGAATACATCCCGGCGGTGGATAAGGGCATCCAAGAGGCGATGCAAAGCGGGGTGCTCGCCGGCTATCCGGTCGTGGATTGTAAAGTTACCCTATATGATGGCAGTTACCACGAAGTGGACTCTTCAGAGATGGCGTTTAAAATCGCCGGCTCTATGGCATTTAAAGAGGCGTGCCGTGCGGCTAATCCTGTGCTTTTAGAGCCCATGATGAAAGTGGAGGTGGAAGTGCCTGAGGAGTACATGGGCGATGTGATCGGGGATTTAAACCGCCGCAGAGGGCAGATCAATGCGATGGACGATCGCCTGGGGCTTAAAATCGTCAATGCGTTTGTGCCCCTGGTAGAAATGTTTGGCTACTCCACCGATCTGCGCTCCGCCACACAAGGGCGGGGGACTTACTCTATGGAGTTCGACCACTACGGCGAAGTGCCCGCCAACATCGCTAAAGAAATTGTAGAAAAAAGAAAAGGATAAATCCGCAAGGATTAATGTGTCGCGTTGATGAGGGCTTTGGGGGGGGGGTTAGCTTTTTAATGCTCTACTTATACGCGTGGGGTTCTTGTAGCTCCTTGCCTTTAGCACTTTAAATGTGCTAAAGAGGTTTTTGCGTTAAGTGTCTTAGTAATTTAAGACACTGCGTGTTAAAATGCCGCTCAGCGTTTGTTAAAACAGCGTTTAAACAACGCCTACATAGCCAGTTCGGCTAGCACGCTTACATTTACGGCGTATTCTTTCTCTCTAGGGTTTTTCGTGCGTACTTTTTTCACACAGCGATGGGGGTTTGTGCCCTGTGTTTTAACTCTCTCTGTGGCTTCTGTGTTTTACTTTGGTGTGGTTGGCACTTATTGGGCGGTTACGGGGGAATTCACCCGCTGGAGTGGGGCTCTTTTAGGCTGGCTGGGTGTGGATACAGTCCACTTAGGCTATTTTCAAATCATTGGACTGAAGGGCAATATCTTAGAGCGCATCGATGGAGTGATGATTCTTGGCATGTTTTTAGGCATGCTCTGTGCGTCTAGTTTGTCGGGGCGCTTGGGATTAAATGTCCCTACAAAAACGCAAATGGGGCGGGCACTCTTGGGTGGGCTATTGGCGGGGCTGGGGGCGCGCTTGGGACTGGGGTGTAATTTAGCCAGCTTTTTAACGGGAATCCCGCAGTTTAGCCTACATGCGTGGTTTTTCACCATTGCGACCTTACTTGGCATGGGGCTTGCTTTTAAGGTTTTGTCCCAAAGTTGTTCTAAAGCTACCCCACAAAAACCCCCCAAAATTTTAAACCACACCTTAGTCCTTTGTGCTGTGGTGGGCTTTTTGGGCCTGGCATGGCATTTGCACCATAAGCTTTTTTACGCCCTGTGTTTTGGGGCATTCTTTGGCTTTGTCGTCTCTAAGGGGCAAATTTGTTTCACCACCGCCTTTAGGCATTTGTTCGTGCATAAACAAAACGCACAGGCACAGGCTTTGGTGTGGGCGATGGCGGTGGGGAGCGTGGGAATTTTTGTGTGCTTGCAACTGGGCGCACACTCCAAGATCATGTGGGCGAGTCCGGGCATTGCGCTAGGCGGGTTGCTCTTTGGGGTGGGGATTGTGCTGGCTGGAGGGTGTGAGTGTGGCTGGATGTACCGCTCTATGCAAGGGGATTTGGGGGCTTTTTTGGTGGGAGTGGGCAATGTGGTGGGGGCTGGGCTGGTACTTTAGCTGGGATTTTTACGCCCCCCTTTGGGTCAGCTTTGCTAAAGTCAATCTCTTGGATTTTCAAGGCGGGCTGCTTTTACAAGGGTCGCTGCTTGCGGGGCTGTGGTTTTTAACAAGGCAAGTGGGGCAAGGCCCCGCCAAAGACGGGTGTGTCCCCCTAAAACGCTAGTCCTTAGACTGTGTTGGTTGTGGGTGTGGGGGTTGTGCGGATTCTGTGAGGTGATTTTGGTTTTGGGGGTCAAAGCCTTGCGCTTGGGGAGCAAGATCACTTTGCGGACCAAAGCCCCCTTGTGGATGTTGGGGGTCAAAGCCTGGTTGGGGGTGTTGCGCTTGGGGATTAAAGCCCTGCGGGTTAAAGCCCCATTGGGGGTTGTGGGCATGAAAACCCATAGGGCCAAAGGGCATGGCCTGCGGCCCAAGGCCTTGAAAACCCTGTGTTTGAGGGTTAAAACCTTGTTGGGGGTTTGCGCCTCGCGGACTTTGTGCGCCAAAGGGGGCATGAGCACTAAAGGGGTGTTGCGCTTGGGGATTAAAACCACTTTGCTGACTGAAACCCTGTGGATTGTGCGGGTTAAAACCTTGTGCTTGTGGACCAAAGCCCTGTTGTTGATTTTGTTGGGGATTTGGTTGTTCTTGCGCTGCGGCTTCTTCACCTAAAAGGGCAATGAGCGCATCGCGGATGCCCTCAAAATTTTCAAGGGGGTTAGGGAAGGCAAGGTTAAAGATTTTCTCTTTCCCCTCTTTGCTGTAGCCGATTTGCAACCCTGACAAATCAAGGTCTTTCACGCAAATATCCGTAGCTCCAAACACTTGGGCGTATTTCTCAAACAACTTCACCACATTGTGTAGCTGTTTTACTGTTCAACACATTTAAGGCATGTTGCTTATCCATCTTAAGCTCCCTTACTAGATTTTTCAAAAACGCTTGATTTTAAAATCATAAAACTTAATTATAGCTTAAATATTAGATAAGTTGATAGTCATCATCGTATATAGAATTCGTGTTAATAAAGTTGATAGTATATATATAAACTTTATTGCGTAATTGAAGTAGAAGTCTTCACTTGTAAAAGACTTTACTTGCCAAAGTTGTGGGGCAAACCACTTTGAGGGGGTTGGTGGCTGGAGTCTTGTTGGGGTGTTGGTGTTGGGGGTTTATGCGCCAAAGTGGACATGGGTGCTAAAAAAAGGGGTTGGGGCTTCAAGCCCCCTATCAAATTTGGCTTGCTGGGAGCATAAATTGCCACAAGAAAAGGGCGTATTTTAAAACGCCTGTGCTATAATTTGGCAAAAAGGCTTTCTATGTTGCGCTTTGCCCCCTCCCCCACAGGTAGCATGCATATTGGGAATTTGCGTGTGGCCTTGTTGAACTTCATTGTGGCTAAACGTCTCAAACTCCCTTTAATGTTACGCATTGAAGACACTGACACACAGCGTAACATTGCAGGTAAAGATACAGAGATTTTTAAGATTTTAAAGCAAATGGGGGTAACCTGGGATCAGCTCGTCTACCAAAGCGCAAATTTTGGCACGCATTTAGACTACGCCCAAAAACTCTTAGACAAGGGCGAAGCCTTTTATTGCCACTGCACGCCCGAGTTTTTAGAGAAAAAAAAGCAAGAGGCCGTGCAAGCTAAAAGGCCTTTCCGCTATGACGACTCATGGGCATTGCTGGAGAAAGAGAGCAACCCTAGCCCCGCGGTGCGCTTAAGGGGGAGCGCAAAGGATATGGCGTTCAACGACCTCGTGAAAGGCACGATCCATTTTAAAGCGAGCGAGCTAGACAGCTTTGTCATTGTGCGCTCAAACCAAGTCCCTACCTATAACTTTGCCTGTGCGGTGGACGACTTTAACTACAAAATCACCCACATCATCCGCGGAGAAGACCATGTCAGCAACACGCCTAAGCAAATCCTCATTAAGCAAGCCCTAAGCCGTGTGCTAGACACCCCCGAAATCCCCACGATTTACGCCCACTTACCCATCATCTTAAACGAAGACGATGGCAAGAAAATGAGTAAGCGCTATGAAGCCTCCAGCGTGCAGTGGCTCTTAAAGGAAGGCTTTTTACCCGCTAGCATCGCCAATTACTTAGCCACAATGGGCTACAAAGCCCCCAAAGAGATTTTTAGCCTAAGCGAGGCTTTGGAGTGGTTTGAGCTAGAGAGGGTCAGCGCATCTAGCGCACATTTTAGTCTGTCCTACCTGCGCCACTTGAACCACGAGCATTTAAAAAATTTAGATTTAAACAGCCTTGCCAAACTTTTAAACATAGAAACCGCTAAAGCCCCCCTAGCCCAACTTTTCTTAGAAGAGTGCAGCACCCTAAATGAGTTGCAAGAAAAAGTAAATGCCATGTTTAGCCCCAAAGACATCGCTAAGGACTATGAAGGACAGAACTTCTACGACAAATGCCACACACTCTACACCGCCTTAAAAAGTATGGAGGTCGTGGCAGACTTCAACGCCTTTAAGCACGAAGCCATGCAAAAAAGCCAGCTGAAGGGCAAGGATTTTTTCAAACCTTTGAGGATTTTACTCACAGGACAGGCACACGGCGTGGAGCTCGCCCTGCTTTACCCCCACCTTGCCCCCTTTTTAGAGCAGATTTTGGTCTTAAAGACAGAACATGGTTGCTAGCACCCTTTTAAGCGCCACCGCCACCATCCTACACAGCCTCATCACGCTCTACATTTGGATCATCATCATCGCTGCGCTTTTAAGCTTTGTGCGCCCCGACCCCACTAACGCCATCGTGCAAATCCTTTACCGCCTCACTGAACCCACTTTAAACAAAGCCAAGCAACTCGCCCCCTTTTTAGTGTTTAATGGCATTGATTTATCGCCTTTGGCGGTGGTTTTGGTGTTGAAATTCTTTGACATGACCGCCGTGCAGCTCATGTTTAATTACGCACAAGGTTAACTTTGTTGCGGCTACTCTTGCTTGTCCTTTGCTGTGTGTCTTTAAACGCCCAGCACATCAGCCTAGCCTACCTAAAGAGCAAACCTAGGGGCACGCCTAGAGATTTTTTCATTTGGCTTTATTTGCAAGAGCCTGGCACGACGGCTAAGCAAGCCAAAGCTGCCTATAATCTCATCGCCCACAAGACCCCAAAACTCATAGAATTGGCTAGGCAAAAGGGGGCGTTAAACTTAATCCCCCACCCTTGTCAAGGCTTGCCCCTAGAAGTTTTGAGTGATAAAGACAGCGCGTGCATTGCCAAAGCTCTCAGTCTTTCTAGCATTTTTGCCAAGGCGCAAGAACCTAGAAGTGCAGCGATTTTGCGTGCACTGCAGCCTAAACTTAAAAGCCACTTCAAGCTCTACAACGCCCTACAAATCGTGCTAAACCCCACAGATCAAGGCATCTTTTTGCAGGCAGGGGCGGGGGTGATCGCCGCCCTTTACAATGCCCTAAGTTACGAGCAGAAGCAAGACTTTTTTGATCGCCCCTTTGACCCCGAAGTTTTGGCTGCGCTTGCCAACGAGAATAACCCCGCCTTCAACGACATTTTAAGACGGGTGGTTTTAGACAGCCACTTTGGCGTGTTTAAAAAAGCTCTAAGCCATGCAAGCATCACCAACTCCGATGCTAAAACCTTTTTTCTTTTAGGCATCAACGCCCTTTTGCACCAAGAGGAAATCACCGCTTTCACTTACTTTGACCGCGCCCAAAAGCAGGCAAACAAGGCTTTCATGCGCGATAAAGCGGTGTTTTGGAAGTATCTGCTCAGCCAAAACAGCACTTATTTAGACATTTTAAGCCAAAGCACCAACCCCAATCTCTTTAGCTTATATGCCAACTTCAAACGCAAGAGCCTGCCTAAATACAAGATTGTCACTTCGCTGGGCTTGTTGAGCCACAAATCCCCAAAATTTGACATCAAAGACCCCTTTGCGTGGCAAACCTTAAGAGAGAAAATCCTCTCCATTGACAACCGACACGCTTTTTTAAAAGCCCTAAAACCCCTACGCACTGAGCAGAGCATGGCGCATTTGGCCTACTTTTTAGAGCGTTATTACAGCGATGATCGGCATTACTTTTTAACCCCTTATGTCAGAAACGCCCACTTTAAAAGCCTAGAAGAAAAGGCAATGGCCTATGCCATTGCCAGGCAAGAAAGTTTATCGCTGCCCGCTTTGGTGTCGTCCTCTTACGCTTTGGGGCTGATGCAAATCATGCCCTTTAATGTCGCTCCCTTTGCTAAGGCACTGGGCTTAAGCAAGGTGCAACTGACCGACATGTTTAACCCCCACTTGTCCCTAACCTTTGGTAATTACTATTTAAACACGCTCAAAGAAGAATTTAAAAATCCCCTTTTTGTGGCGTATTGTTACAACGCAGGGCCAAACTTCTTTAGAAAGCTTTTAAAAGAGCGGCACTTTTTCACTAAAGGCAGGTTTGAGCCGTGGCTGAGTATGGAGCTGATCCCCTATGAAGAAACCCGCCTTTACGGGCAAAAGGTTTTGGCAAACTACATCATCTACCAAAGCATTTTTAGACACCATCCCCACAAAATTCACTTTGACATGCAGGGCTTTTTCAACACGATTTTAAAGGACAGACCATGATCAACAAATGCCTTTTTCCCGCCGCCGGCTATGGCACGCGCTTTTTACCCGCCACAAAGGCCATGCCAAAAGAAATGCTCCCCATTGTCAATAAACCGCTGATTCAATACGGCGTAGAAGAGGCGATGGAGGCGGGTTGCACGGGGATGGCGATTGTTACAGGGCGGGGCAAGCGCGCCATTGAAGACCATTTTGACATCAGCTATGAGCTAGAACACCAAATCAATGGCACGAACAAAGAACAGCAATTAGAGGGCATCCGCGCTTTAATGCAAAATTGTAGCTTCTCTTACACAAGGCAACACGAAATGAAAGGTTTGGGGCACGCCATTTACACCGCGCAAACTTTGATTGGCAACGAGCCTTTTTGTGTGCTTCTAGCCGATGACCTGTGTATCAACACGCAGGGCAAGGGGGTGTTGACCCAAATGGTGGAGCTGTACCACAAATACCGCTGCTGCATTGTGGCGATTGAAGAAGTGGCGATGGAAGAGGTGCATAAGTACGGTGTGATTTTAGGCCAAGAGATGGCAAGCGGGGTGTATCAAGTGCAAGATATGGTAGAAAAGCCCCAAGCAGAGGAAGCCCCGAGCAACTTAGCCGTGATCGGACGTTATATCTTAACCCCTGATATTTTTGAGGTCTTAAAACACACGCCCCCGGGCAAGAATAATGAAATCCAAATCACAGACGCGCTTTTGCAGCAAGCGCGAGATAAGTTAGTCTTAGCCTATAAGTTTCAAGGCAAGCGCTACGATTGCGGGAGTGTGGAGGGCTTTATCCAAGCCACGAACGATTTTTATCAACTGCAACACTAGCCATGTACGATTTGTGGTTTTATGGCATTTACTGGACGGCGGGTTTTCTCTTTGCCTTCCCCATGCTTTTGGTGGGCTTCACTTACACCTACTTAAAACCCCCACCCCCACCCCCTAATATCCCCCTTTTAGGAGACTTAGTCATCCAGCTAGACAAGGTAGACAAGGAAAAAGATCAAGAGGGATACAAGGCCCTCTTTCAAGACTTTGGCAAACACTACACCAGTCTACCCAAACACATTAAAGAAGGCGATTGGCTCAACGCCATTAAAAAATTTGCCGAGTCTGAGTTGTTAGACATCGATTCGACCGTGAATTTTGGGCAGAGTTTAGAAGACGCAAATCCCAAGATCAGCAAGGCGATCGCCAACACCGTGGGGCTCGCGCTTAAACACAAAAAGAAGGATTGATGTGGACTACTTAGAGATCAAGGGGCAGCAGACTTTAAGTGGAGAGGTGCAAATCTCTGGGGCAAAAAACGCCGCCCTGCCCCTTTTAACCAGCACGCTTTTAGCCAAAAATTCTGTGTGCCTAGACAACGTGCCCCATGTCGCCGATGTGCGTGCCTTAGTGGAGCTCTTGGAGCATTTAGGCGCACAAACCACATGGCACACGCTAAATAGCCTTGAGATCAGCACAAACCCCACACATTGCACGAAAATGAGTTGCACCGCTCCCTATGAGATTGTGCGTAAAATGCGCGCGTCTATTTTGGTGCTAGGCCCGCTTTTAGGGCGTTTTGGCAAGTGCCAGGTGAGTTTGCCCGGGGGGTGCGCGATCGGGGCTAGGCCCGTGGATTTGCATTTAAGCGCACTGGAAAAAATGGGGGCTGAAATCACCATCGATAAGGGCTACATTGTAGCCAAAGCTAAGAAGGGCCTAAAGGGCTGCGATCTCATCTTTGACAAAATCACGGTAACGGGCACAGAGAATATTTTAATGGCCGCAAGCATGGCAAAGGGACAGACAAGGATCATCAACGCCGCCAAAGAACCCGAAGTGGTGCAGCTGTGCGCTTTCTTGCAAGCAGGGGGCGTTAAGATTAGCGGAGTGGGTAGCGGGGAGCTTTTAGTGCAGGGCACGGACAGACAGGCTTTAGACTTTAAAGAAATCAGCATTATCCCCGATCGCATTGAGTGCGGGACTTATTTATGCGCCGCGGCGATCACCAATTCTGCCTTAACGCTCACACACACCAACGCCCACCACTTAGAAGCGGTGCTCGCCAAATTGCAAGAAATCGGCTTTAGTATCGACACCATAGAAAACACCCCCACCACCCACACGCTTAAAATCCACGCTGCCGCACACAAAAAAGCCTTTAGCCTCACCACCACAGAATACCCGGGCTTTCCCACCGATTTGCAAGCGCAGTTTATGGCACTAGCGACACAATGTGAGGGCTCAAGCCTCATTGAAGAACGTTTATTTGAAAACCGCTTCATGCATGTGGGCGAATTGCAGCGCATGGGAGCGCAGATCAGCCTTAAAGGGGCAATGGCGCAGATTCAGGGGACAAGTGAGCTCATCGGAGCGGATGTGATGGCGACAGATTTACGGGCTTCTTCGGCGTTGGTGCTTGCTGCCCTCGTGGCTAAGGGCAAGAGCCGGGTGCACCGCATTTACCACTTGGACCGCGGCTATGAAGCCCTAGAACATAAGATGAACGCCCTAGGGGCACACATGAAACGCCTACGCGAAAAACCCTAGCATTTGGTGGTTTGGCATTCAAAAGTCGATAGAGGGCAAAAAGCCCTAGGGGCGGGGCGGATTTAGGGGGTGGCAGACTAGGGGGTTGCTTGAAAAGCCCTAACGGGTTTAGAGGGGTGATCTAGGCAGTGTGGACCTTTAGCGTTGGTGTTGAGGACTTAAAGGGCAAGAGCCCCCCTAGCGGGGCAATTTAAAAGGCTAAGAGCTCTAGCGGGCGATGGCTTTGGCGTGGTTTTCGCGGATGACATGCACCACGACCTCGCCAGGGTATTGTAGATTGGCTTGGATGTCTTTGGCGATGTCGCGGGCAAGCAGGGGGACTTTGGCATCGCTCACTTGCTCAGGGCGGACAATCACGCGCACCTCTCGCCCCGCATCCATGGCAAAGACTTTTTCCACCCCGCTTTGTTGGCTGGCGATGCGCTCCAAATCGTGCATGCGGACTAGGAAGTTTTCGTTTTCCTTGCGGCGTGCCCCGGGTCTTGCAGCAGACAAGGCATCAGCGGCGCACACGGCAGCGCACTCTACACTCTTGATCTCTTGGCGGTCATGGTGGGCGTAAATAGCATTGATCACCACAGGGTGCTCGTGGCAGCGCACACACACCTCAGCCCCCAGATCTACGTGATCGCCCCCATGTTCTTGTGTGAGAGCCTTGCCGATGTCGTGCAAAATCCCCGCCCGGCGGGCTAGTTTAGAATCGCCGCCCAGTTGCTCGGCGATCATGCCGGCTAAAATCGCCACCTCTATGGAGTGGGTGAGCGCATTTTGCCCGTAGCTGGTGCGGTATTTCATGCGCCCCAAGAGCCGTTTTAATTCCTCGTCCATGGAATCTAATTGCAGGTCTAAAATGACTTCTTCGGCTTCTTTTAAAATGCTCTCTTCCATGTTCGCTTCCACCCGTTGGTACACGGTTTCAATGCGCGAAGGTTGGATGCGCCCATCTTGAATCAACAACTCCAAAGTTTGTGTGGCGATTTGCCGCCGGTAGAGATTAAAGCAACTCAAAGTGATGGTCTTGGTTTCCTCATCGATCATCAACTCCACCCCGCTGATGCGCTTAAAGGTGTCGATGTTCTTGCCCTCTTTGCCGATGATGCGCCCGATAAACTCGGCATTGGGTAAAGAAACCACGCTGGTTAAATTCTCCATGGCAAAAGAGCTTGCAAAGCGTGAAGTCGCCTCGGCTAAGATGAAATGTGCGCGCTCTTTGGCTTCCTTCTTGGCTTGGCGCTCATAGCGGCGCACCAAAGCCGCCTTTTGTAAAATCAATTCTTCTTCAAGCAGGCGCAAGAGCAGGGTTTGGGCTTCCTCTTTGGTGTAGCCCGAGCACTCCATGAGGGTTTGCATGGCTTGTTCCTTGAGCTCTTGGTACTCTTGGCAAAGCTTATCTTGGGCGTACTTGCCCTGCTCTAGTTCACGTCTTAGTGTGTCTAACTCGCTTTTATGCTGTTCTAGTTGTTTATGTTTGTGGTGCCAATGCTGTTGTTGTTGTTTTTCTCTATTTTTAAGTTCATCTAGCTTGTGTTGGTAGGCGGATTCTTGAGTCTTTTGACGCTCATCGTGTTCTTGCTGCAGTTGCAAAGCTAGGGTTTTAGACTCTTCTTCTTTGCTCTTGTAAAGCACTTGGGCTTGGTAGATGAGCATGTCCGCTTGGGCTTTGGCTCGGGCGATGAGATTTTGGCTAGCGGCGCTGTAATTTTTCTTGGTGAAGTAAAACACGCCGATACCGGTGAATAAGCAGGGAATTAAAATGCTTAAAGCCTCTTCCATTGATTGTCCTTTGGTGCGTAAAATCGTTGTTTTGCTCTAGGCAGGCGTGGGCTGTGATGTCGTGTGGCGCGCCTAGAGTGTGGGGGGATTTTAAAATTTGGCGGGCGATGAAAATCGTGAAGGGCTTTTTAGCTAAGGTGGCAAAAAGTCGATCGTAAGCCCCTAGCCCAAAACCCACCCGCCTAAGGCCACAATCCACCCCCAAAATGGGGACTATGGCTAGGTCTAAGGGTGCTTTCAAAAAGCTCGGTTTGGGTTGTTTGATGTGTTTAAGGGTGTCTAAAGGCAAGCGGTAAGGCACATAGGTGCAACAGGGCGGATGGATTAAGGGGGCAAACAGGCGCATTTGATGCCTTCTAGCCCACTTGATGAAGGGGCGTACATCTACCTCGTGGGCTAGGGGACAATAGATCAAAACCTTTAACCCAGCCCTAGGGCGCACCCATTTTTGCAATAGGGCATTTGGTTTGTGGTCTTTGATGTCAAAGCCCCGCTTGGCGTATAAAATGCGCTTGCAAGCCGTGCGGAATGCGTCTTTTGTGTCCTTGTCTAGTGTCTTGATGTTTTGCCTTTAGAGAGTGCCAACAACCCATGGGTGAAACCCAAACAACAAACTTTAGGTCCATATTATTAGAACATTTAACTTAGGACGCAATTAATAGGGGGGGGATTTGGCGGATTTAGGGCGTTTTAACCATGCATTTTATATAATCCTAGCTTTATTTTAGGAGTCGCAATGAAAGAGCCGATGAGTGCCTATGGTTATGAAAAGATTTGTGCCGAATTGAAAAAACTTAAAGAAGTGGAAAGGCCACAGATCGTTAAAGAGATCGATCGGGCAAGAGAGCATGGAGATTTAAAAGAGAACGCCGAATACCACGCTGCCAAAGAAAAGCAGGCGTTTATCGAAGCACGGATCAACGATTTGAGCCGTATTTTAGCCAACGCACAAGTGATCGACCCCTCCACTTTAAGCCATCAAAAGGTGAGCTTTGGCAGCACCGTGAAAATCTTAAACCTAGACAACGACAAGGAGTTTTGTTACACCATTGTGGGGAGCATGGAAAGCGACCCCACTAGGGGGCTCATCTCCTTTGGCTCGCCCATTGCCAAAAGTTTAATGGGCAAGAGCAAGGGTGATGAAGTTACGGTGGTGTTGCCCTCTGGCGAGAACGAATTTGAAATTTTAGACATTTACTACAAAGACATTGACTATGCGAAAAGTTAGGTTGCAAAAGCTCCACCCACAAGCCCGAATGCCTGCCTACCAAAGTGCAGGGGCGAGCGGGTTTGATTTATGCGCTCTAGAGAACTTAGAGATCGCCCCTAAGAGTGTGGGCTTGGTAAAAACCGGGATCGCCCTTGAGCTAGAAAAGGGCTATGAAGTGCAAGTGCGCTCAAGATCAGGGCTAGCCCTCAAGCACCAAATTGTGGTCTTAAACTCCCCGGGCACGATTGATAGCGACTATCGGGGCGAATTGCAAGTGATTTTAATGAATTTAGGCAACAGCCCCTTTCACATACAAGCGGGCGATCGGATTGCGCAAGGGGTGCTCTGCCGCGTGTTTCAGGCGGAGTTTGCCCTAGCCCCTGAACTAGAAGCCACGCAAAGGGGTGCCAAGGGCTTTGGGAGCAGTGGGGTTTAATGGAAATTAAAGAGAATTTAACACAGGTCAAAGAAGAGTTTAAAAGCGATGAAAAGCTTTTAGAAAGTGCCTTTCGGCTAGAGAAGTTTTACAACAAGTATAAATATGTGCTGTGGGCATTGGTGGTCTTGGCGTTGGCGTGGTGGGGCTACACAAAGTTTAAAGCGGTGCAAAAGGACAAAAGGACACAAGAGATCACCGCCCTTTACAACGAAGTGTTGGCAAACCCCAACAACACCGCCCCATTAGAAAAATTACAAGAGCAGGCCCCCCAGCTTGCCGAGCTTTACAATTACGCCCAAGCGTTAAAGAACAAGGACATCAAAACTCTAGACAGCCTAAGCCACGCCAAAAACCCCATCGTGAAGGCCCTAGCAGGCTACTACACTGCGTCTTATCATCGTGATTTAAAGGCCCTAAAAGCCCTAGACCTGCCCGCTTTGCAGGATTTGATCCATTTACAACAAGCCTACTTGTTGCATAATGACCCCAAAGCGGCCAACGAGATGAAGGCCTTGATCGCCACCATCCCCCCCACTTCAGGCATTTACCCCATCGCCTCTTTACTCAAACACTACCCCGCCACCGGCATGCAAAAGGCGGCACAATGAGGCATGCATGGCTGTTGGGGTTGGCACTCTTAGCGCTTTTTAGTTTTGGCTGTGGCGATCGCAAGAACTTTAAACCGCCTAGATCCAAGATCGTGCGTCAACTCACCTTCCACGAGCAACTCAAAGCCCCCATCATTTTCACCAACCGCTACGGGGCAATTTTATCCAATGGCGGGGTGTTGGATAGACAGGGCTTGACACAGCTAAAGATTGAGAAGAAGGAGGACAAGGAAACTTCCTTTTTGAACCAAAGCCAAGATTACTACATTTTGGCGCACGATTGCTGGCGCGCCCACAAGCGCAATGGCCCCAAGGTCAAACACAAGAAACACACCACCCTCACAGACAAGCAGGCCCAAGAGGCGATCATCGATAACATTGAAGAGACCGATCAAAATGTGCAGTTGCACGATCACTGCCACAAATTAGAGCTCATCAGCACCGCTCTAAGTGCCGCCCCCTCCATCACCATTCCCCTAGACACCTACCCCTTGAGTGCCAGCATTAAGGGCAACCAATTAGCGGTGGTGATGGCCGACAACTCCGCCAACATCTACGACATCAAAACGAAAAAACTGCTCTTTAATGAAAAGGGCTCATCTAGCCCGGCGATCAACTCCTTAGTCGCCGCGCCGGTGTTCTTAGACACGGTGGTGGTCTTTCCCATGCTCGATGGGCGGCTCTTGGTCGTGGATGTGGCATCTAAAGAGCCTAGGGTCGTGCGCAATATTGTGCTCAACAGCGAGAAGTTTTTTAACAATGTGATTTATCTCAAAGTGGATGATGAAAACATGTTTGCGGCCACGGGCAAAAGGCTCGTGTCGGTGATCTCAGGGCAAGAGTTTAACTTTGATGCGGACATTGTGGATGTGCTTTATAAGCACCACCGCCTATACGTGTTGACTTTAGATGGGCGCATTTTAGAGATGGATCAAACCTTAAACGACCAAAGCATGGGCGTGGTGAAGTTACCCTTTGCCATGTTAAACACTATTGTGGTTACGGATAAAAAGCTCTACACCCTAGAAAAGCGCGGCTACCTAGTGGAAGTGGATTTGGAACACTTTGATGACTACCGCATTTATCCCCTTAAAAGTGCTTCTAAAAGTTTCATGGGGAATTTAGATCGGCCCAGCTTTTACACCGACGACAAGATTTATTACGACCGCTATTTCTTCGATTTGAGCCACAACCACCCATGATTTTATGCGACATCGGCAACACCCATTTACATTTTTACAAAGCAGGACGGGTGTGGGCGTGCACGCCCCAAAATTTAGCAACCCACCAAGAAGCCCTACAAGGCGAAGTTTTCTATATCAGCGTGAACCCCGAATCCACCAACGCCCTATTAGAGCTTTGCCCCAGTGCCACAGATTTAGCCCCCAAAATGCAGCTAAAAAGCAAATATGAAGGGCTGGGGGTGGATCGCATTGCGGCGTGTTTGGGGCTTTGTGGCAAAAGCGGGGTGGTGGTGGATGCGGGCAGTGCGATCACCATTGATGTAATGGAGAGTAGGGTGCATTTGGGGGGCGTGATTTTACCCGGCTTTGAAAGCTACCGCCACGCCTTTCAACACATTTCGCCTGCTCTAGACTTGCCTTTAAATTTGCGGGTGGATTTGCAGAGTTTACCCAACGCCACCGCAGACGCGCTAGGCTATGGGGCCTTGCAAAGCGTGCTTTTAACTCTTAAACACCTTGTGGGGGAGCGTAAGGTGTATTTTACAGGCGGAGATGGCAAGTTTTTAGCCAACTTCTTTAGCCAAGGCATTTACGATGGGCTTTTGGTCTTTCATGGCATGCTAGCCACTCTAGGGGCTTGATGGAGCTGGTCTATCTCTTTTTCAGCGCCTCTTTAATGGCACTCTCTCATTGTGTGGGGATGTGCGGGGGGGTGGTGCTCGCCTACTGCCAAAATAAATTTGCCCCCCAAATGCCCTTAAAAGCCCAACTGGCCGCCCACACGCTCTACAACTTGGGGCGGGTGAACATGTATGTCTTTGTGGGCTTCTTAGCCTTTTTGGGCTTTCATGGGCTTTTAGCGGTTTTAGCAAAGTCTTTGAATCTGCCTAGAGCGCACTTGCAAGGAGCGGTGCTGGTGGGCGTGGGGGTGTTGATGGCTCTGTTTGCGTTGGGTTTTATCTTACGCCTTAAAAACCCCCTAGCTTTAAGTGGGGGGCTCTTTGCTAGGGGTTTTAAAAGCCTTTTTAGCACGCCTAGCTTACCTAGCTTTTACGCCCTAGGGCTTTTAAATGGGCTCTTGCCCTGTGGGATGGTTTATTGGTTTGTGTTAAACGCCCTGGCGCGCCCGAATTTAATGGGTGCGCTTGAAGTGATGGTGGTTTTGGGTCTAGCGACTTTTGCGCCCATGTTTGTTTTTGGCGCGCTTTTTGGCAATTTTTTAAACTCCAAATGGCGCGCATGGTTTCAAAAAGCCGCCTTTGTGCTGCTTTTAGGCTTTGCCGCCCACACCATTTATATGGGCGTAAAAATGTTAGGACATCTATGAAGGCTCTCTTTTTAGACAGGGATGGCGTGGTGAATGTCGATAAGGGCTATGTCTATTTAGCTAAAGATTTTGAATTTGTGCCCGGCATTTTCACGCTTTTAAGGGGGGCTAAAGATTTGGGCTACTTGCTCTTGCTGGTGACTAACCAATCGGGCATAGGGCGCGGTTTCTACAGCCTCAAGGACTTTGAAGCCTTAAACGCCTACATGCAAGCCAAATTACAAGAGAAACTAGGTTTTGGGCTAGATAAAATTTACTTCTGCCCCCACGCCCCTAACCAAAATTGCGCTTGTAGAAAACCCAAAGTGGGCATGTTAGAGCAAGCCCTGCAAGATTTCCCCCTTGATTTAGCCCAAAGCGTGCTTGTGGGCGATAAGCCAAGCGATGTGGAATTTGGGCTAAAAGGGGGGGTTGGCATCAATTTACTTTTCGCCCCGCAAGAGCAAGATGTTAAAGCACAAGCGTTGCTGACGCGCGTTGCACGCCTAGAGCAGGTGTTGGACTTTTTAACCCCACAGAAAGGACACTTTTGTTTACCCCAAATACCCTAGAGAACAAAACCATTGTCATCACCGGTGGAGCGGGCTTTATCGGCAGCAATTTAGCCATGTATTTTCAAACCTATCACCCCAAAGCGCGGGTGGTTGTCATCGACAAATTTAGAGAGCAAACCCCTCCCACTACAAGCTTAGGGCATTTTAAAAACCTCTTAGACTTTCATGGCGAAATCATCACCGCAGACATCACCAAAGATCTAGGCGTGTTGAAGAAACTGGACTTTGACTATTTGTTTCACCAAGCGGCGATCTCCGACACCACGAATTTAAATCAAGAGTTGGTGATGAAAACCAACCACCAAGCCTTCATTAGGCTTTTAAAAATCGCCCTTAAAAAGGATGCAAGAGTCATTTACGCTTCTTCAGCGGGCGTTTATGGCAACACCCCCGCCCCAAACAAGGTCGGTTTTGGGCAAAGACCCGAAAATGTCTATGGCTTTTCTAAACTCTGCATGGACAAAAGCGCGCTAGATTTTGCCCTTGAGAGTTTCATGCCCATTGTGGGCTTGCGTTATTTTAATGTCTATGGCCCGGGAGAGTTTTACAAGCACAAAACCGCTTCCATGGTCTTGCAACTGGGCTTACAAGCCCTGCAACACAAAGAAGTCAAGCTCTTTGAATTTGGAGAGCAAAAACGCGACTTTGTTTATATTGATGATGTGATCCAAGCCTGCGTGAAGGCGATGAGCGCGTCTGTCAGCGGCGTGTATAATGTGGGCTATGGCAAGAGCCGTAGTTACAACGACATTGTGCGCTTGTTGCAAGAACATTTAGGCGACTTCAAGGTTACCTACATTAAAAACCCCTACGACTTCTTCCAGGAGCACACTTGTGCCGACATTGCCCCCACGCATGCCGATTTAAACTACGCCCCCGCCTACGACCTAGAAAGGGGTGTGTCAGCCTATATCCCCACGATTAGAGAGCTCGCCCGGTGTTAGAAGCTTTTTTAACCCCGCCCAAAAACCCCCCGCATGTGTTGGTGGTGGGCGACATCATCATAGACCACTACATTTGGGGGCAAAGCGAGCGGCTCTCTCCTGAAGCCCCCGTGCAGGTCGTGGATGTCAAAGAGGAGAGCCGCCGCCTTGGGGGGGCGGGCAATGTGGCGGATAATTTAATTGCCCTGGGCGCAAGCGTGGATTTGTGTGGGGTGGTGGGGGGGATGGGGGCAAAGTTGGTTGTTTGAAACCTTGCAATCTTTGGGCGTGGGTTCTAGTGGGATTTTGGTGGATGCCAAACGCCCCACGAGCCAAAAATCGCGGGTGATGATTTCTAAACAGCAAGTGTTGCGGGTGGATCGCGAGCGCAAAGACCCCATTGACAAGGATTTATGTGCCGCCCTGCTAGAAAAGGCGAGTGGCCTCTTAGAAAAAGCCGATGTGTTGGTGTTGTCCGATTATTTAAAGGGCGTTTTAGACACGCATTTATGCCAAGAGCTGATTAAACGCGCCAAAGCGCAGCAAAAGATCGTTTTATGCGACCCCAAGGGCAGGGACTACTCCAAATACGCCCACGCCGATTTAATCACCCCCAATAAAAAAGAAGCCCAAATGGCGACAGGGGTGGAGATTGCCGATGATGCAAGCCTAGCCCAAGCCTTGAGTTTCTTTAAAGAAAATTTGCAAATCGCCACGCCTTTAATCACCCTAAGCGAGCAGGGCATGGCGTTTTTGGATCAAGATTTACACAAAATCCCCACCATTGCCAAAGAGGTCTATGATGTGAGCGGGGCAGGCGACACGGTGATCGCCGCTTTGGCCTTTTGTTTAGGGCTAGGCTATCCCATAGAGCAAGCGTGCCATTTTGCCAATGCGGCCGCGGCGGTGGTGGTGGCAAAAGTGGGCAGCGCTCAGGCAAGCTACGCTGAAGTGCTCAACTTTTTGCAAAAGCACTACCACAAGGGGCAAAAGGTGTTAGACAAGACGACACTCTGCGCCCTGCTAAAAGCCATGCACCCACCTAAGATCATCTTCACCAATGGCTGTTTTGATTTGTTGCACAGAGGGCATGTAGAGTATTTACAAAAGGCGAAGGCTTTGGGGGGACTCTTGGTCGTGGGGCTAAATAGCGACTCTTCGGTGCGCCGTTTAAAAGGCAAGAGCCGCCCCATTTGCAGCCAAGACGCGCGGGCGTTTGTGCTCGCAGGGCTAGAATGTGTGGATTTTGTGGTGCTCTTTGAGGAGGACACTCCCCTGGAGTTGATTAAAGCCCTAAAGCCCCATGTGTTAGTCAAGGGGGCAGACTATGCGGGCAAAGAGGTTGTGGGTAGCAGTTTAGTGAAGGAAGTGGTGTTGATAGACTTTGTCAAGGGCTACTCCACCACAAGCACACTAGAGAAAATCCAAAATTTACATTAAGGAAGCAAGATGCACGCACTGATTCAAGCCGCGTTTTTAGAACACAGCCAAGTAACACAGGATACTTTGGCACATTTAGCCACAAACCTAGCGCAAAGCGGGGATTTTTTACTAGACACGCTCAAAAACGGCCATAAGATTTTGATTTGCGGCAATGGGGGCAGTGCCGCCGATGCACAGCATTTTGCGGCCGAACTTACAGGGCGTTACAAACAAGAAAGACGGGGCTTGCCTGCCATTGCCCTTAGCACGGACACCTCCGCCTTAACGGCTATTGCCAATGACTACGGCTATGAGCGGGTATTTGAGCGCCAAGTAGAGGCTTTAGGGCAGGCGGGGGATTGTTTGGTGGGGATTTCCACAAGCGGCCATTCACAAAATGTCCTGCTCGCCCTACAAAAGGCGCAAGAGTTGGGCTTAAGCACGCTCGGGCTTAGCGGACGGGGGGGCGGGGCGATGCGCGCTTTATGCACGCATAATTTAATCGTGCCAAGCACCAACACCCCCCGCATTCAAGAGATGCACATCCTTTTAATCCATCTGCTTTGCGATCATGTAGAGCGGGGGTTTGTGGGTGCTTAAGCCAAAGGCTTAAGCTCTAAGAGCCAAAGGCTTAAGCTTTTGTAAGCCGGAGGGATTAAGATTTAAAGCTGAAAGCTTGAGCTCTTTAAGCCAAAGGCTTTAAGATAGGTTTTAAATGCGCTCTTTAGGGCTCTCTTGGATGAGGGCAGACATGGACTTTGCCATGAGGGCGAAAAAGACAAACAGCCCAAAGACAAAGAGCGCAAAAAACACCGCCACCACCAAGCCTAAATCGTTCAAGAGAAAGAAGCACAACCCCCCACAGACAAGGGCAATGCCGACAAACAGCCCTGCAAAGAAGTCTAAGAGCGATGCGATGGTGTCCTTTTTCATAGGGGCTAGTGGCTCTCATCCACTAAAACCGCCCCCGCCAAATAGACATAGGTTAAAATCATAAAGACAAAGGCTTGTAAAATCCCCATGAAAAAGAGCACCATGAAAGGCGCAACGGGGATCGCCCAAGGCACGAGCAAGAGCATGATGAGCAAGAACATGTCATCGCCCTTGATGTTGCCAAAGAGACGGAAAGAGAGCGAAATGATGCGGGAGAAGTGGGAGATGATCTCCACGGGGAACATGATGGGCATGAGCCATTTGACGGGCCCTAAGAAATGCTTGAAGTAGGGGACGACTCCTTGATTGCGGATGCCCTCAAAGTGGTAGTAAATGAAGACAACCAAAGCCAAAACCAGCGTGAAGCTCCAATTTGCCGTGGGAGCTTCAAAGCCCGGGATGATGCCTATCATGTTGCAATAAAAGACAAAGAGCGCAATGGTGCCGGTGAGGGGGAAATATTGACGGGCGAGCTCCTCGCCGATGACATCTTTTGCCACATGCAAAATGCCCTCCACAATAGCCTCATAGACATTCTGTAAACCCATAGGCACGATTTGCAACTTTTTCACCGCTATTTTGCTGATGACAAGCGTGAATAAGGCGCAAAAGACAGCGTAAAACCCGATGATGAAATCGTGGTTATGGCTGATTAAACCTGCAAAAGTAAAAACCCGATGCTCCATATCCTCTCCAAAAAAGCCCTATTATACTACAACTCCCCTAAAATGGCAAAATATTAGGGGCAAAAAAGGGGAGTTCGTGGGGTTAACAATGTTGCCAAACTTTAAAAACGTGTGGGGGCGTTGCGCGCATACAGTTGCTCCACCCCTTGCACCCAAACAACTCCAAGCCCCAACCAACAAGGGGCCTAAAACTTGTTAAAGCCCCTTTTGTCTAGAAATTGTAAACATAGTTGATGTAAACCGCCACATTGCGTTTATAAGTGATGGCTTCACTGTAGCCATCAACATGGCCCTTAAAGTAATAGTTGGTGGCAAGGGGGATACGCAAACCTACCTCAAACCCGTGGTGTTTGCTGACATTGGTTCTAAAGCCAATGTTTAAAGGGATTTGGAAGTAGGTGGTGTTCATGTGTGCGCTGCCCCCAGCGTTGTTAAAGTCGTGCATCATTGCTATGGTTTGGCTTGCCCCCTTAGCTAACCAAGTCGAGCCGGTGAACATCAACCCTGCAAAGAGCCCTGTGGTGTATTTGCCATCTTTGCTCTCATAGAAGTTGTAAAGAGCATCCACCCCCGCCCCATAGACGAAGTTATCCACAGCGGCGGTGTCGTTCAAGTAGAACAAGCCGTGCTGGTAGCTAAAGGTGCCGTAGTAACGTAGTCCCCAGCGTTTGCTTTTGCCAAAGAACTGCTTATACCCGATTTGTGCGTCCACGCCGTACATGTTGCCGTTTTGGCTTTGGGGGGGCAAGTTGTAAGTGCCCCCCTTAGCAGGTGCACTAGCTGTGGTGACCTCTTTATTGTCCTTCATGTAAGAGGCTAGGCTAGTTTGTGTGGCTTTTAAGTAGGCGAGCAAGGCGTTTAATTGCCCCACAGCCGCGTTGATTTGATTGGCTGTGGCGGTGTTGTTCACCGATAAGTCGGTTTTGGGCGAGTCAAATTTTGCCAAGAGTATCGAAGCCTCAGCTTTAGAAAATTCAGCTGCCACGCTTGTGAGTGGGGTGTTGGGGTTAAGCTGCGCGAGCGCATTTTCACGGGCTTGTTGCACCTGTGTGATGAGCCCATTGAGGTTTTGTTGCACTTGGTAGAAGTTGATTTGTTGGCTGTCAAGAGAAGACACCACCGCATTGAAGTTGTTGGCAATGCTCGAGCTGACATAGCCGCCACTTTGCAAATCTTGCATGATGGAGGCGTTGTTGTTCCCTGGAGTTGTGAAGTAGTTATTCATCCCATAAACAAGGTTCACCAACATTTGGCTGTCTACATTGTTGCCATTGCCCACTTGGCCCAGTAAGTTGCTCTCGATTTGGCTTGCAAAGCTGTTTTGACTATCCACATAGTTGGTGTAAGCACTTTCTTTGGCTTGCGCTGTGGCGGTGCTGCTGCCCAAAGTGGCGATGTCTTGTTGCATTTGCTGTGCGGGGGTGAGCTGTTGTTGGGGCTGGTTGTTCCCGCTTTGTGTGCCATTGCCACTAGAATTTGGAATCCAGTCGGGGATGCCACCACTGCTACCACTGTTGCCACTGCTGCCGCTCACTCCAGCGGCTTGGGCTAGAGCGTTGATTTTTGAGCTGTAGTTGCTAAGAGCAGAAGCGACGCTATCCATGGAGGTGCTTAATTGCGTTAAACTGGCCTTTAACCCACTGTCGCCATTGACACCGCTTGTAATTTTTGCGATTTCAGCAGTTACTTTGCTGTAAGCCGTCTGTGCTGCTTGCACTTTTGTTCGCGCAGGTGCAATAGCGGCTTGGGCATCTTTTAAACTGATTTCATCGGCGGCGACTTGCTTTTGGGCCAACACAAGGCGTTGCATCGCCATCATGCGTGCGGCTGGAGTGGCCGCTGCTTGCACGGCTTCTCTAGCGCTTACAAGATTGTTGAGAGATTGTTGGAGGCTATTGATCGATGTCTGTAACGCACTAGCAATGTTCTTGTAAGTCGTTTGCGCATCTGTTAAGAGTCCGGCAGTGCTTTGCGCAAGGCCCTCGATGGTTTGCACGCTTGAAGCCATAGAACTTGCATTGGTTTGGAAGCTCTTAAGATCGCTGATGAGGGTGTTGATGAGGCTTGAAGCTGTGGTGCTAGAGGAGCCGGTGTTTCCAGTTGAACCAGTTGAGCCTGTTGAGCCAATGCTGCCCGTACTTCCAGTTGAGCCTGTTGAACCAGTGGTACTGCTTGTTTTGCCAGTGTCTCCAGTTGAACCAGTGTCTCCAGTGTTGCCGGTAGAACCTGTGGAACTGCCTTTGTCAGCGGAACCTGCGTTTTGCCCTTGTCCGTTTGAGCCGGTCGTGTCTTTTTGGTTGCCAGAACCTGTGGTTTGTCCTTCTTTTCCTTGTTCTCCGCTGGTTTGTTGATCTCCTTTTCCTTGATCCGCGCCGGCTTGCTGTTGATCCTGAGCCTTTTGACTTTTGCCGGCTGTTTGCTGACCATCACTCTGTCCGCCATTAGAAGTTTGTTTGTTTTGGCTTCCTTGATTCCCGTTTTTTACATCTTTATTGTCCGTCTGTGAAGTCTGTGAATCTTTGGAGTCTTTAGCTAAGCTGGCCAACACCCCATCATTCATAGCGAAGGCTTTAGAATCTTGTGTTTTTACACTCTTGCCATCTGTGGGGCTTTGTGTTTCAGTCTTGGCTGTCGATTCAGTCTTGGTGGACTCAGTCTTAGCGGAGTCGGTTTTAGGCTCTGGGTCGGTTTTAGGTGCGGTGTTTTGGCTAGGTTTGTTTGTAGAAGCTGAGTGAGAATCGCCACTGCCACTTGGATTGCTGTCTGCAGTTTTGCTTTTATCGGGATTTGTAGGGGCGGCTTGTCCTCCGTTTGAGCTGGTCGTGTCTTTTTGGTTGCTAGAACTTGTGGTTTGCCCTTCTTTTCCTTGATTCCCGCTGGCTTGCTGTTGGCCTTTTCCTTGTTCTCCTCCAGCAGCTTGTTGGTTTTTATTGCCTTGCTGATCTCCGCCTTGCGCTGATTGGCTTTGATTTCCTTTTGATCCAGTGTTACCGTTTGAACCTGCGGTTTGATCTCCTTTTCCTTGTTCTCCGCCGGTAGATTGATCTCCTTTTGATCCAGTGTTACCGTCTGGACTTGTGTTTTGCCCTTGTCCGTTTGAGCTGGTCGTGTCTTTTTTGCTGGTTGGGGATGTTGTGCTGTTAGGACCACCGCTGCTCGAACTGGAGCTTGAACTGCTTGAACTGCTACTGGGGCTACTGCTACTTGGATTGCTTGAACTAGGACTACTTGAACTAGGGCTGCTGCTGCTTGAGCTGCTAGAGCTCCCTAAATTAGGATCATATTTTGCAGCACTATTCATTGCGGTTTGCATGCCTTGGGCGGTTTTAAGAAAGCCAGCTATGCTGCTAGCCGCTGTTGTGTAGCTGTTATAGACAGTGCCTAAATTGCCGATCACCCCCGTGCCGCCACTTCCATCACTGCCAGCAGTGCCCAGTAAACTCAATTCTGTAGTTAATTGCGCCTGTATCCCTGTGCTGGCTGTGCTGATTTGCGACTCGGCTTGTTGGAGAAGACCTATCGCATTATTAATGTCCTGATTAGAAACAGAACCATCGTTAGTGCCTAACGCAGTTACTGCCTTTCCAAGCGTTGTGACTAGCGTATCGACGGCTGTGCCATAATTTCCATTACTCCCCAAATCGCTGTCAATGTTGAGAAGATTATTGATCGCACTTGATGTTTTGCTGTTTGCAGTTTGCAAAGTGCTTTGTAAATTGCTGACATGCGTATTCATCTGCCCGATTTGGTATTGCAAGCTTTGGTAGGTGGCTGTGCCTAGATTATCGCTGGTTGCACCAGGCAGACCACAGCCGGCAGTGGGGCAGGTGTCGCTAGTGCTGCCCGTACTTCCAGTTGAGCCTGTTGAGCCAGTGCTGCCAGTCGAACCTGTACTTCCTGTACTTCCTGTACTTCCTGTAGAACCAGTGTTGCCGGTAGAACCTGTAGAACTGCCTTTGTCAGTAGAACCTGCGTTTTGCCCTTGTCCGTTTGAGCCGGTCGTGTCTTTTTGGTTGCCAGAACTTGTGGTTTGCCCTCCTTTTCCTTGATCCCCGCTGGCTTGCTGTTGGCCTTTTCCTTGTTCTCCTCCAGCAGCTTGTTGGTTTTTATTGCCTTGCTGATCTCCGCCTTGCGCTGATTGGCTTTGACTTCCTTTTGATCCAGTGTTACCGTTTGGACTTGTGTTTTGCCCTTGTCCGTTTGAGCTGGTCGTGTCTTTTGGATTGCCATTTCCTGCGGCTTGTCCTTGTTTATTTCCTTGATTCCCGCTGGCTTGCTGTGGGTTTTTATTTCCTTGATCTCCACCAGCTTGCTGTGGTTTTTTCCCCTGTTCTCCTCCAGCAGCTTGTTGGTTTTTATTGCTTTGATCTGCGCCTTTAGCATTTTGATCTTTAGCTTGTGAAGTCTGCAAATCTTTTGTGCCCTTAACATCCGCAACAGAAGCTTTAAAAATCATGGGCTCTAACTCTAAAGCGTGGCTGGCAAGTAAGGGGCCTTGCTTGTCTTTAGCCATCTCCTCTAAATCCACATTTCTAGCTTCTGTGGCCGCTAACCCCGGGGCAAAAAACGCTCCTGCTAAGGCTAAATTTAGGGGGACTTTGGAGCATTTTTTAAAAACAGGTTTGGTCGTTTTAACAAAGTTGGGTTTTTTCATGAGTTTGTCCTTTAGAGTTGTGGTTTATTGATTGTTTGGCATGTTGGGGATGGTGTTGTTGCCGATGGTGGGGCTGATGCCACCATTAGTGGGCTGCACGGCTGTGAGCGGGTTGTTTTGGGGCTGTATGGGCTGGGCTGGGACTTGTTGGCTTTGCTGGGTGGCTTTGGTCATGTTCGAGTATTGAAACCCGACTTCTCCATAAGCTCCGCTGTTTTCTGCAAAGAGGGCAGACACGCTCAAAAGACTGAGGGCACAAACAAAGGGGCGTAAACGCATAGGTTTTCCTTACATCAAAAAATGGGAGCAAAGTTAGAGGATTAAGTGGAGATGTATGCAGATAGGGGGGATTATGCGGGCCTTGTGCCCGCTAGCAAGCCCCCCTAAACCCAAGGGATAAACCCAAGGGATAAACCCAAGGGATAAACCCAAGGGATAAACCCAAGGGATAGTGAAACAATCCCTTAAGGCTCTAAAATTGTCATAGCTATTCTAGCACAAAAAAGGGTAAAGTGGGCAAATTTTTTGCGGTACTGACAGGGGGGGGGGGTGAAAGCGCACCACAAGGGGATTTTAAAGCAAAATTCGGGTGGCTTCAAGGGTGCATTGGGTGCTTCAAGTCTTAAAATGCTGGTTATGTGAAAGTTGCCAGGGGTGGGTGTGGGATTTAAGGGGATTTGGGATAGAATACGGGCCTGGCACTTTGGTTATCTCTTGATCTGCGAACTTGGCGCACTGCAAGCTAGAAGTTCATTTTTAGTTTGTGTACGGGGGTCGGGTAGAAAGCGGGTTACTCCCGAGAAAGGAGATAACCGATGCACAAGTTGCTAATAATCCTAGCGTTTGTGGTTGTTTTCGCAGAACAACTACATTAGGCCAACCAACAAGCACACAGTGCTTGCCTCGCCAAAAGGCGGGGGGCTAACGCTGGGGCTATTGTGCCACAGCCAAACTTAAAAATCACACATCACAGAAATTTTACATTTTCACTTGAGACAAGAGGACTAACGCAGCACGTAACCTTAAGGGGACTTAGGATAGAATGGGGGCTTGGCACTTTGGTTATCCACTAATCCGCTATTTGGAGCACTGCAAGTTTTTAGCTTGTGTAGGGGTCGGGTAGGTGTGGGTTGCCCCCAGTTAGGAGGTAACCAAAATGAGAAAACTAATGATAGTTCTAGCGTTAGTGATCGTTTTAGCGGAACGATTGCTTTAGGCCTCTAACAAGCACATAGTGCTTGCCCCGCCAAGAGGCGGGGGGCTAACGCTAGGGCTATTGTGCCACAGCCAAACTTAAAAATCACAAACGCGCCACAAACCCCAAAAGCCCAAGCAAGACCTAAAACAAATACGCGTAACTCACATAAAATTGGCTTTGGCGGGTGATGCTTAGGGATTGCTTGATGGTTTGCTGGGTGCCTGGGTTGGTGTTGCCGTAGTTATACCAGTTGTGGGCGGTTATGGAGTAGTAGGGCAACTTCCACCCCAAGTTAAAGCGGTTGTGTTGACCTAGGTAGAGTTGGTAGCCCACATTGACATAAAAGCCATTGCCTGCGGCAAAAAAGCGGGTCTTGTCAATGTGCCCCTTGCTAAGGGAGTTGCCCCCTAGAGCACTTAGAGCTTCGTTGTTGAAACGATCGCTCCAAAGCATGGCATACTCCACGCCCCCGCCCACAAAGACTCCCATTTTAAAGAAAATCATCTTGGGGTGGTGTTTTCTTAGCCAAATGTCTATGGGGATGTTTAAGAAAAAATCCACATTTAAGCCCAAAGTTACCATGTGGGCGGGGCTTGAGAGCAGGATCTCTTGGGGGTGGGGGTGGGGCATAGTCCTAGGGGATTAGCATTCGTTAGGGCGGCACAAGGGGAGCTGTAGCCTTGTGGGGTGCTGTAGGTGACTTGTCCGGTGTTAGGATTGGTGGTGGCGGTGGGGATGACTTGTCCCGTGTTGGAATCGATGGCTTTGATGTTTTGCGGATTGTAGTTGAGTCCGCCCCTATTTTGCACCTTGTAACGCTCGCCTAAGTTGGCATTGGCGTATTCAATGTCCCCATAGACACGAATCCCGCTAATGCCAAATTTATCAAAAAACAGCTCGTCGCCCAGCGTGTAGGTGAAGGCAAAATTGGCGCTCTTGCTGGCACTAGGCCTATAAAAGCCCACAATTTCGTTGTTTTTACACAAATTGTCCGGACAGGCATAGACGCTGTTGTTGCCTGGTAGGGTGCTCGGGTTATTCATGCTCAGCTGGTTGGCAAAAGTGCTTTTGAAGTTTTGCACCATACCAAAGCGTGCACCCGTGAAGATGTGGTTTTTTACCGCCCACAAGGGGTGCATAGCTAGCCCCACTAAAAGGAATTTCTTTAACATTAAATGCTCTTATTGTTTAGGGTTACAAGTTGGGGCAGGGGGCTTAGGGGTGTGGGCGTGCTGAAAAACTCTTCAATTCGCGCCCGTGCCTCCTTAGATTCTTTCATATTATTGACCGCCGTTTTAAACACACTGGCGTTGGCATGCCCCTTAGCGTAGGCGTGTAGGTTTTTGCGAAACATGATCACCCCCCGATCTCCATAAAAGGCGACCATTTTGTCAAAATGCTCTAAAACTAGGTCTTTTTTCAGCACGGCGGGCAATTCCTCTGTGTTGTTTTTAATCTGCCAAAAAATCCACGGCTGGGTGAGGCTTGAGCGCCCGATCATCACCCCATTTGCCCCCGTGTAAGCCAGCACCTCTTGCGCTTTTTTGGGGCTGTCGATTTCGCCATTGGCGATCAGGGGCTTGTTTAAAATTTGGCGCATGCACCGCACGCTTTCATAATCTATGCGCTCTTTTTTGTAGCGATCCGCCCTAGTCCTTGCATGCACCACCACAAAATCCACGGGGGCATCGTTGAGGGCGTGGGCGATTTCTAGCGGGATTTTGCTCTCAAAGCCTAGGCGTACTTTTACACTGCTGTAAGGCTTGTTGCTCTTTTCTTTAATGAGACGCAAGAGTTTAACAAGGTGGTTTAAATCCTTTAAAAGCCCGCTGCCATTGCCATGGTTAGCCACTTTAGGGGCGGGGCAGCCGCAATTAAAGTCTATAATGTCAATGCCCTCAAGGGCGTTGATTTTCTCCACCGCCTCAGCCACGATTTGCTCTTTAGAGCCGGCGATTTGCACGCTAAAGGGCTTTTCCTCGGGCGATTTCTCTAGCATTTTGGCGGTTTTGTTAAAGGCATACACGAGGGCGTGGCTACTCACCATTTCGCTCACCGTAACATCCACACCAAAGCGTTTCACCACGCTTCGAAAGGGCAAATCCGTATAACCCGCAAGGGGGGCTAAAAATAATAATTTCTCAAAAACTAATTTTTCCATAAACCTTATTTTAACGCATTTTCTCTTAAGTTTTTCGCCCACAGCTTGGCAAAGTTTAGTAAAATGCTAGGGTTGTTGGCTAGCCTCTCTTGCACGACTTCTTGCAAACACGCTTGCAAACACGCCCCGATTTCTGCCTTTTTCAACCCCACGCCCTTTAAACTGCGCCCATCGATCGCCAAAAAGCCCAAAGTGTAGACCTCTTTTTGCGCCCCGATTTGCTTAAAATGCGCCCTTAACACCGCCCATTTAGAGGGTTCATAGGCCTTAAGCCAGCCTAGCCATGCCCTAACTTGGCTTAAGTGCAGGTTTTGCATTTGTGTTTTGAGCCACACCTTGGAAGTGGGGGGGCTTTGGCGGGCGTAGGGGAGCAGTTTTTCTATATTCTTTGAGAGTTTTTTCGGGGGCTTTAGCATCGCTAAAGCATTTAATGGGTCTTTGCTCGCGGCAAACAAGCCTAAAAAGCGGGTGGTTAAATTCAAGGGGTTTGGCTTAGGGGGCTAGAATGTGGGGGTTTAGAGGGGTGTTTAGCACGCATTCTAGTACTTTTACATAAATGGCACACACCGCCCCCGCATTTGTGCCCATAAGAATTTGACACAGCTCGGCAAAAATGCGCTCTTTGCTGATGTGTTTGAGTAGGGGGGCGTGCTCTAGCACGGCCTGTGCACTGACGGGCTCTAGCTTAAAACCTAAAACGCTCGCAAAACGCAAAGCCCGTAAAATCCGCAAAGCGTCCTCGCTCACCCGCGCGCTTGCCACGCCCACAAACCTTAAACGCTGGGTTCTTAAATCCGCCAACCCCCCATGCAAGTCTAAGAGCCCCTTTTTAGGGTGGCAAGCTAGGGCGTTGATGGTAAAATCCCGCCTTTTGAGGTCGCTCTCTAGCGTGGCGTTAAAGCGCACTTGGGGGTGGCGGTGGTCGGTGTAGCCGCTCTCTTCTCTATAAGTGGTGATTTCAAAAACTTGTTTGTCAAAGCGTGCACCCAGCGTGCCAAAGGCAAGCCCTAGGGGGATGGTGGGGATTTTATGCGCTTTTAAAAGGGGGATCAACTCTTTGGGGGTGGCGTTTGTGGCTAAATCGCAATCTTTAGGGGGGCGGCCTAAGAGATAATCACGCACACAGCCCCCCACCACGACCGCTTCAAACCCTTGAGCCTCTAGGATTTCTATGAGCCGCAAAATGGGGCTAGGCAGGTGAAAATGATAATGTATGTCCCAAAACACACCAAGCCTTTTGCTATAATGGGCGGTATTTTAGCAAAAGAAAGCCCGATGATTTTAGAAAAAACCTACAACGCCTCTTGTGTGCTTTGCTTTAGTGGGGGGCAAGATAGCACCACGCTAGCCCTATGGGCGAAACAAGCCTTTAAAGAGACCCATTTACTGGCATTTAACTACGCCCAAAAGCACGCCATAGAGCTTAAGCAAGCCCAAAAAATCGCCAAATTGCTAGGCTTGCCCTTAAAGGTCCTAGATTTAAGTTTTTTGCAAGAAATCACTTTATCCGCCCTTTTTGCTAACAATCCGCAAAAATCCAGCACCCCCCACCCCACCAACCCAAACTTGCCCGCCTCGTTCGTGCCCGATAGAAACGCCTTGTTTTTCACCCTCGCCCACGCTTACGCCTTTAATTTGGGGGCCAATTTTGTGCTTGTGGGGGTGTCGCAACAAGATTACAGCGGATACTTTGACTGCCGTAAAGAATTTTTAGACAGCTTGCAAACTTCTTTAAACTTGGGAGCGTTTGGAATACAAGAAGGCATTAGCTTTTTAGCCCCCTTCATGGACATGTCTAAGGCACAAGAATTTGCCCTAGCACAGGATTTAGGCGCTTTGGAGTTGATCCTAGAGCACACGCACACATGCTATGAAGGCGTGCGGGGGGTGCGGCATGCCTATGGCTATGGCTGTGGGGCGTGCCCCTCTTGCCACTTACGCCAAAGTGCCTATGAAGAATTTTTAAAAGACTATAAACAAAATTGATAGTTAAAGACTAAAGTTTTATGCTATAATGGGCTTTATTTTTTAATGGAGTTTGCATGAGTAAGAGTTTATACAGCACTTTAGAAGTGGCCGAAGGGGCAAGTCAAGAAGAGATTAAAAAATCTTACCGCAGGCTTGCCCGCAAATACCACCCCGACCTCAACAAGGGCAAAGAAGCCGAGGAGAAGTTTAAGGAAATCAACGCCGCCTATGAAATCCTAAACGACCCGCAAAAACGGGCGCAATACGATCAATTCGGGGACAATATGTTTGGCGGGCAGAATTTTAGCGACTTCGCCCGTTCACAAGGACGGGGGAGCTTGGACGACATTTTGGCCTCGATCTTTGGGCGGGGGGCTTTAAGAGCGACTTCATGGGTGGGGGCTTATTCCAACATGGGGGCATGGGCGGGTTTAATGGCTTTGGCTTTGCCCCTGATTTGGATTTGCAAGTGGAGTTGCAAATCACTTTGCAAGAAGCTGTTTTGGGGGGCAAAAGGCGGGTGCAATTAAGCCATGACAGCTTTGAAATTAAAATCCCTGCCGGTGTGCGCGATGGCGAAGTGTTGAGAGCGAAAGGGCGGGGACGCAGACAAGGCGGGATGATGGGCGATGTGCTCTTAAAAGTGCGGGTGCTTGAAGATGGTGTTTATACTCAAAAGGGCGATGATTTGTATAGAAACTTTGACTTGCCCTTAAAAACCGCCCTCTTTGGCGGACGGGTGCAGGTGGAGACCCTCCATAAAGAAGTCGCCCTAAAAATCCCGCCCAACACCAAGAACGCCCAAAAGTTTCGCCTAAGAGAGCTCGGGGTGAAAAACCGCAAAACGGGGAGCATGGGGGATTTATACTTAATGGCAAATGTCATTTTGCCCCACACGGACACCCTCAGCACACCCTTTAAGCAAACCCTGCAAGAGCAGTTGCCTTAAGGGGGTTGTGATGGTGGATTACGATGCACCCCTTTATTTAATCAGCGTGGTGGCAAAAATCCTAGGCGTGCACCCGCAAACCCTACGCCAATACGAAAAAGAAGGGCTCGTAGAGCCCAAGCGCACGGGGGGTAAGATGCGCCTATACTCGCAAAGGGATTTAGACAAAATCAAAACCATTTTACGCCTCACTAGGGATATGGGCGTGAATTTAGCCGGCGTGGATATTATCTTGCGTCTCAAAGAACGGCTTGATGAGCTAGACCGCCTCAACGAGCAGTTACAAGCCCACATGCAACAAAACGCCCAAAACAAACCCGAAACCAAGCAAATCACTAAGACCTCTTATGAATTGATTTTATTTAAAAAGCCCTAATGGGTAGATAGAGTTTAAGGGCGTGCCCCTAAATCCCTAAGAGCTTGCCACAATCAGCCCCTTAAAGCGTTCGCCCAAGCCCTCGGGGCTAATCAAGGCGTGGGCTTTAAAGGCCTCTCTTTGGTAAGTGGCGTAAGGGACATTTTGGGCGAATAAGTCTAAAAGTTTAGCAAAACCCATTTCTAAAAGCGTGGCACACTGCGTACCATAAAATACCAAGCATGCCCCCTGTGCCTTAAATAAACCCTCTAGCAATTTAAAATCTATGTCATAGGTCAAATCGATTTGTTGATAAAGCCCCCTAAGATCGCTTAAAATGTCCTCTAGTCCTAAAACTTGGTGTGCCTTGTAGCCTCTAAGACTCATGGGCTCAAAGCCATATTGCCCGTAATCAAAGCTGGCAAACACCCACCTAGCCCCCCTTAAATTTTGGCATAATTTAGTGATAAACCCCTCCCAAGCAAAAGGCACACACCCCCAAAGGGTAAAAGCCCTCAAGGCGTTTTAGCTCGCTGTCCTCTAAAGCCCGCCAAATGGGTTTAAAATCTTGGACGCTTAAAATCTGCCCGGCTTGCACCAGCTCGCACGCAAAGCTGTCCCAAAGTTCATTGCTGTAGATAAAGGCATTTTTTAGCCCCTTTAAGCCCTCAACACTTGCCACATGTGCTAAATGTACGCCCTCTTTTTCTAAGCGTCTTTTTTGTAGGGCGGCTAGCTCACATAAAGGCTCGACACACACAAAACGCACACCCTTTAACACCTCCCCAACGCTTAAATCCCTTAAAAAACGCCCCAAATCCGCCATTAACTGCCCCGATCCCGCCCCAATCTCCACCACGCTTAAGGGCAAGTCCAGCACCCCCTTTTCTAAAAGCCCCAAAAGATAAAAGGCAAGAGTCCCCCCTAAAAAGCCGCTCGCGCTCACAGAAGTGTAAAAGTCCCCTTTTGTGCCTATGCAAGCGTGGCGGTAGTAGCCATTTGCACCATACAGCCACTCGTGCATGAAGGGCGCAAAGCTGTGAAACTCCACTAAAGCCCCCTAAGTTTGGCGATTTCATCGCGTAATTTTGCCGCCGCCTCAAAGTCGAGCACCCGCGCCCTCTCTTGCATTTGCTGCCGTAATTTTTTAATCAACTGCTCTTTTTCTTTTTTAGGCATTTTGTCTGTGGCTTTGGGTTTTTGGGGAGTGTAGTCTTTCAGCTCATCTTCAAGGGGGCGACTTGTGCTTTTAGGCGTGATGTTGTGGGCTTGGTTGAAGGCGATTTGAATCGCACGCCTGTTGTCAGTGGTTGTCATTGCCTCTTGCATGCTCGCGGTGATTTTATCGGCGTAGAAAATCACTTTGCCATGGATGTGGCGCGCCACCCGCCCCATCGTTTGAATTAGGGCGGTGGTGCTGCGTAAAAACCCCTCCTTATCTGCATCCAAAATCGCCACTAAGGACACTTCGGGCAAGTCTAGCCCCTCTCTCAGCAGATTAATGCCAATCAAAATGTCAAATTCACCTAAGCGGAATGAGCGGATTAAGTGGTTGCGCTCAATCGCATCGATGTCGCTGTGTAGGTATTGCACCTTTAAGCCCCCCTCTAAGTAGTGCTTACACAGCTCTTCAGCCATTTTTTTAGTCAGAGTCGTGACCAACACCCGCTCTTTGCGTGCCACCACTTGTTTAATCGTGTCGTATAGGTCTTGCACTTGGTGCTTAGTGGGGCGGACTTCATACTCGGGGTCTAGTAGTCCTGTGGGGCGTACGATTTGTTCGGCAATGTGCCCTCTTGAGAGCTCCAACTCTAGGGGGTTTGGCGTGGCGGAGACAAAGAGAAAATGGGGGGGCTTGCTGATAAATTCTTCATACTTTAGGGGGCGGTTGTCTAGGGCGGAGGGCAACCTAAAGCCATAATCCACGAGAACCTGCTTGCGGCTGTGATCCCCGGCATACATGCCCTTAAATTGGGGCAAGCTGACATGCGACTCATCGACAATCACCAAAAAGGGGCGTTTCTTTTGGGCGAAATAGTCTAGCAAGGTGTAGGGGGTGTCGCCCGCTTGTTTGTCGGTAAAATGCCTTGAGTAGTTTTCAATCCCCTTGCATATACCCGTGGCTGCCATCATCTCTAAGTCAAATTCTGTGCGCGTTTTTAGCCTCTCATATTCTAGGGGCTTGTTGTGTTCCTTAAAGAATTTAAGCCGCTCGGCTAACTCGGCTTCAATGCTATCTAGAGCACTTTTAAGGCGGCTTTGACTCACAATGAAAGCGTTTGCGGCGTAGAGAATGTAGCTTTCTAGGGATTTAAGGGGTTTGTTCTCCAAAGCATCAAAGCTGTAAAGGCGCTCGATCTCATCGCCAAAAAACTCCACACGGATAAAATTTGTGTCGTTGTAAGCGGGGAAAATATCCACACTCTCGCCCACCACCCGAAACTTACCCCTCTCTAATATGTCGTGGCGTTCATAGCCCATGTCTATGAGTTTTCTTAAAAACTCTGTATAAGCCACGCTTTGCCCGACCTCTAACTTTGTGAGCATGCTTAAATACTCCATAGGGTCGCCAAAGCCGTAATTTGCTGAAACGCTTGCCACGACAATGACATCGTCATAGCCTAGTAGCGAAGTGATGGCGCTCAGACGCAAGCGTTCTAAATCTTCATTGATCGCGCTGTCCTTTTCAATGAATAAATCGCGTCTTGGGATATAGGACTCGGGCTGGTAGTAGTCAAAGTAAGAGATAAAATACTCCACATGGTTTTTGGGGAAAAAGCCTTTAAACTCGCTGTAAAGCTGGGCACAAAGGGTTTTGTTGTGCGACATGACTAAGGTCGGCATTTGCAATTTGGCGATGAGTTGCGCCATGCTAAAGGTCTTGCCGCTGCCTGTAACACCCAGCAAGGTTTGGTAAGTGGCCCCTTGCTTAACGCCTTGTAAAAGCTGTGACACCGCTTTTTCTTGCTCCAAGCTTGGTTGGTAGGGGGCTTGTAGGATAAAGTCCATTTTGCTCGCTTTTGTTAAAATCAAGGCTCTATCATAGCTAAAAAAGAGAAGGATTTTTATGCCAAAGTATTACAGCGTAGCCGTGCTAAAACACAATCTAAAGCCTTTGACTTACCAAAGCCAAAGCCCCTTGCAAGTGGGCGACATCGTGCAAGTTCCCTTAAATGAGCGATCTTGCAAGGGCGTGGTGTTAAGCGCATGTGAGGAACCTAGCTTTGAGTGCAAAGAGGCAAGCCCCACTAACTTTTATCTTAATGCCCCCCAAATGCTGCTTTTAGAGTTCATTGCTGCTTATTACTGCTCCACACCCTCTTTGGCTGCCACGCTTTTTACCCCCTTTAGCAAGAGCCAAAAGCCCCTAGCCCCTCTTAAGCCCAGCCCCAATCTAAGCCCCTAAGCCCAGCCCAACAAGAAGCCCTAAACGCCTTAAAGCCCTTAAAAAGTGCCCTGCTCTTTGGCGACACGGGCAGCGGCAAAACCCACATTTACAGCCATTTGATTTTAGAGACATTGCAAGAGAATCAAAGCGTGGTGGTGCTTGTGCCTGAGATTGGGCTTACCCCCCAAACACAACGCCTTTTGCTTAAAAATTTTGGCACACAAGTGGGGCTGTGGCACAGCAAATTAAGCCCCCTAGAGAGAAAGCAAACCCTAGCACACATTGCTAGCGGACAAACTAAAATCATAGTCGGCACAAGAAGTGCCTTGTTTTTACCCATGCCCAATTTGGGGCTAGTGCTCGTGGATGAAGAGCACGATCAGGCTTATAAGGCTAGCCTTGCCCCTTATTACAACGCCAGAGATTGTGCCTTGTATTTAGCCAGCAAACTGCCCATTCAAGTCATTTTAGGCTCGGCGACCCCACATTTACGCTCGTATTATAGAGCCAAAGAAAACCACAGCCTTGTGCGGCTAAGGGGGCGTTACTTTGAAAGCCCCCAAGAAATCATCTTTGAAGAAAGCAAAACCGCCCTCACTCCGCTTTTATTAAACCATTTAGCCCAAAGTTTGCAAGCACAACAACAAAGCATTATATTTTTACCCACAAGAGCTTCGTTTAAAAAGCTCATTTGCCTTAGCTGTGGGGGGGGCGTGCGTTGCCCCTTTTGCAGTGTAAATATGAGTTTACACCTTAAGGACAAGCGCATGCGCTGCCACTACTGCCAGCATGAAGAGCAAATCCCCAAAATCTGCCCCGTTTGTAAGCAAGACAGCCTAGCGGGCAAGCGCATCGGCACACAGCAGTTAAAAAGCGAGCTAGAGCAACTCTTGCCCAGTGCGCGCATCGGGGTTTTAGACAAGGACCACACCCACACAAATAAGCAAATACAGCGCATTTTAGACGACTTCAACACCCACCAAATAGATATTTTAATCGGCACGCAAATGCTCGCCAAAGGGCATGACTACCACAGGGTGGGCTTGGCGGTGGTTTTGGGCTTGGATGAGGTGCTTAACAATGGGAGTTACCGCAGTTATGAAGAGGGAGTCGCCTTAATGCACCAAATTGCGGGGCGCAGCGGGCGTAAAGAGAGCGGGCGGGTGTTGATCCAAAGCTTGAATGCCCCTTTTTTACAGCAATACACCGCCGATTTTGAAGACTTTTTAAAAGCCGAGTTGCAAATGAGAACGCCGTGCTTTCCCCCCTTAAGGCGTTTGGCACATATTGAGTTTAGGGGCAAGGATTTAGAAAGTGCTGCAGCGCACATGCAAGGGGGGTTAGACATCTTAAAACCCCTTTTAGAGCAATATCAGGGCGTGGAGATTTTAGGTGCGGGGGTGGCTAGGGTGGCAAAAATTGCCGGACAACACCGCTTGCAAATCTTACTGAGCGCGGCTTCCACCAAAGATTTGCACCAAGTTTTAAACGCTTTGCAAGCACAGGCTAAGGGGGTGTTTAAAATTGACATTGACCCGCAAGACATTTAAACTTTGCTATAATAGACGCTTAATTTTGTTTAAAGGACACGCATGGGGGCTGAGATTTTAGACAAACTGCAAGAAAAAGTAGAAGAGTTGCTCCTCAGGCTCACGCTTTTAGAAGAAGAGAACAAAAACCTACGGCTGGAGAACGCCACGATCGCCACGCAAAACGAAGAGCGCGACCGCCAAATCGCCAGCCTCTATGAAGACATTGCTGCCAAAGACAAGCGCATACAAGACATTTACGACACGATGATCAAAGCCTTTGAGGAAAGATGAATTCTGTTGAGCTGATTGAAGTGAGCATTGGGGGTAGACGCTATAAAATCACCCTAAACGAACGTTTCAACGCCCAAACAAAGGCCCAAATTAAAGAGAGTTTCCACAATAAAGAAATCACCCCCATTGAGCTTTTTAAACTCCATCTAAACAAAATCCAAGAAATCGCCGACTTGAACGCCAAACTCGGGCAACTGCTCGCTAAAATCCCTTAATCACTTCAAGCTCCCCATGTCCGTCACCTTGCCCCACATGAGGCGGTATTTGCGTTTCATAAACTCCACTTCCTCACGCACGCGGTCTAATTCCTCTTGCAGCAAGGCGATGGTCTTTTTGTCTTCATCATAAATTTCTTGCATGGAGATTAGGGCTTCTTTGAGTAGGGTGTTTTCGTTTTTATAGGCGGCGATGGTTTCATCTTTAGCCCCCACGACCTTATCGTGCAAATTTAAAATGGTGTTGATGGTTTTTTCCACATAGGCGGGGTCTGTGGGGGTGTTTTCTAGCAGGGTAGGATAACCTGCCTTAGCCGCCACGAGGCTTTTGCTGCTCCCCCTTTTGGCTAAAATTTGCGCCGCGCTGTGTAAATCCACCCAAATTTTCTGGGCGTCATGCTTGCTGTCTATGCTCTTGTCTTGTATGAGTGCCAACACCCGCTCTTTAGGCAGTTTAGACACGGCGACAAATTCGTCTAGCTCAATCCAAGTTTTCTCGGGTTGTTCGTCCATCTTTAACCTCCACGCAAAGTTTTAATCGCCTTTTGGAGTCTGTCTAAGAGATGGTCTATGTCTTCAAGGCTGTGGGTGTAGTGCAGGCTCACACGCAACCAGCCCGGGGTTTGCCCCTTGGCTTTAAGCGTGCAAAAGCGGCTGTCTTGTAACCCTAATAAATCGTGTCCGTAGGGCCCTGCGCACGAGCAGCCCGCCCGTGTTTCAATGCCGTAGTGATGACTAAGCAGGGGGGCTAAATCGTAGCAACTCACCCCGCTTGCGTTAAACGCCACATTGCCCACCCTCTTAGCCTGCAAAGACCCGTAAATGTTTAAGGCGGGGATGTTTTGCAAGCCTTGTAAGAAGACTTTAGTCAGCATGCTCTCTCTGCGGCTGATGTAGCTTGTGCCTAGCTCGTTTCTTAGCTGCAAAGCTAAAGCTGCTCTTAAAAGGGGGATGAGCGCATAAGTGCCGACTTCTTCGCGCATGTGGGGGTCTAGGATATACTCGTGGGTGCTGCGGCTTACATAAGACACCACGCCCCCACCGCTAAAGCTGGGGGGTAAAGTGGTGTCGATGAGCGATTTTTTGAGTGCCAACAGCCCACAGCTACCCACCCCCCCAAAATTTATGCGCCGCGATAAAACAAGCGTCTAAAGGCACGGAGCTTAAATTGTCATGCGGGGCAAAGGCGGCCAAGTCAAAGGCTAGTAGGGCATTGTGTTTTTTGCAAAGCTTGGCAATCTCTACACAAGGCACAACCAGCCCCGTAACATTAGAAGCTGCCCCCACAGACACGATGAGGCGGTGTTTCTTAGAGTGTTGTTCTAAAAGCCTGCCGAAGTGCTCGATCGAAAATAGCCCCCTTTCATCCAGTCCCACACGCACCACTTCGCACAGCCCCTCTCTCCAACTCACTTCATTAGAGTGGTGTTCATAAGGTCCCACAATGACCTTTGGCAGGTCTAGCCCCTGCAAATCGCCTAATCTTTGGCGGCTCTTGGGGGGCAAGTAGATGCCTAAAATCTCTTGCAGGCGTTTAATGGCGTAACTTGCCCCAAAGCCGGCACTCAGCACCAAAAAGTCCTCATCAAACCCTAAGAATTTACGGATGTTTTCCTTGCAGTGTAAATAGACCAAGTCCATTAAATGGGCGTGTTTAGACATGCCAGAGTGGGCGTTGGCATAGTAGGGCAAGAGCTTAGCCACCCGTTTTTCCACTAAAGTAGAAGCTAAGCCCGAAGCCGTCCAGTCAAAGTAGCGCGCCCCACTTTTAAGCACCACGCTTTGGCGGATGTGCTCCAGTTGTTCTTGTTTGCTCCCTTCAGGTAGAAGGGGGGCAAAAATGCTGTTTAAAAACCTATCTTGGGCTTTGTCTAAAAGAGTTTTGGCCATGCAAGCTTTGCGCCCCCTAAAATGTGAAAATGCAAGTGGGGGACTTCTTGTCCCCCATCGCTGCCAACATTGGTGATGAGCCGATACCCGCTCTCTTTGATCCCTAGTTTTTCTACGACCTCTAAAATAAAGCCGCTCATTTGGGCCAAGAGCTCGGGGCTAGCGGCGTTAAAATCCTTTACGCAAACCTTGGGAATCACCAGCACATGCACGGGGGCTACTGGGTTGATGTCGTGAAACGCCAAAAATTGGGCGTTTTCTAGGACTTTTTGGCAGGGGATTTCTCCAGCCACGATTTTTTCAAACACATTAGACACACAAAACCTTTAGAATTTTTGTTTATTATAGCTGATTTTGCGCTATTCTTGCGCTTTAAAACTCGTAGCTCAAATACGCCGTAACTGAGCGGCCAGGTGCTGGCTGGTCGCCTGTGGGGCTGGTGCCAATGCCCCTAAAGTAGTATTTCATGTCAAAAATATTATTCACTTGCAAGCTGCCCACAATCTTGTGCCGTCCGCTTTTCCAAAACACTTGGCTGATTTGGATGTTCCACACCCAATACCAAGGCAAGAGCCCCACGCTGTTACAGCCATAGCTCACGCCCCCCGTTTTAGCCCCACTTAAGGGAAAGCACGCCGTCTGCGCGTGGGCTTGGTTGAGCATAGACGAATAGGCACGGCTATAAAAGTAGCTAGACAGCCCGATGGTGGTGTATTTATAGGTGTAGGTCGCCCCTAAAATGAATTGATGGGGGCTCACATAGGGCAGTTGCTTGCCCTTGATGTTGAAGGGGTGATTGACGATGCCCTCAAACCACTTGGTTTCATCTAGGGCGTTGTTGGTAACCACCGCATTAATGTAGGTGTAGGCCACATGCAAGTTTAGCCCCCTTATGGGGGAGTAGTAAGCCTCTAGCTCCACGCCCTGACTTCTAGCATCCACGGGTCCGGGGCTGTAGCCGCCTGAGTAATAATTTTTGGCAAAAATTAAGAAGTAATTGGCGTTAAAACTGAGCTTATCTTTATAGCTGTAGCGGCTGCCAAACTCCATTTCGTCAAAAAGTTGGTTGTAATTGCTCGAATACAGCGCAATCATGCGATTTTGCGGAGGGATAAAACTGCGGCGGTAGTTGCCATAAAAGAGCCAATCATCCATAGGCTTGTAACCGATGTTTAAGGCCGGACTCCACTCGCTTTGGTGGGTTTTGATGGTTTGCATGCTTGTGTAATCGGGCTTAAGGGGCACTTTGCGCTCATAGTTTAAAAAGGTGTAGCGCAGGCCCGGTGTGATGACAAACTTGCCCTTGAAAAACTCTAATTTGTCGCTCAAATACAAAGCGGTGTAGTTATTGTCCATGTCTTGGCTAGATTTTAAAAGGGGTGTGGCGGGGGGCATTTGGCATTTGCCACTAACTAAAGTTTTACAAGTAGATTGCATGGGGGCCATGACAATGTCGTTGGTCATGAAACGCAAACCGAAGTTTAAATGTTGGGTTAAGTGCTTGGTGGCGATGTGTAAATTGACATTGGGTTCGATGGCGTTTAAGAAAAAGTGGCGGGCGTGGTTGACGATGAAAAAGCCGGGGTAGTTGTCGTTGGTGTAGACAAGCCCCCTAGTGGGGTTGGTGTTGACATTAAGGTAGTTGGAGTCAAATTGGAAATCGCGACTCATGGCATGGCCGTAGTAGGTGAGGGTGAAATCTCCGCCTAGTTTAGACTCATCGCCGAAGAAGTTTTTATACACCACGCCCCAGCGGTTTGCGTCCCCGCTCTTGGTGTTGTGGGGGCGGTTGTTTTGGAAGCGATTGGTGTCGTAGGCACTGGGGGCTAAGGACCCGGGGTCGGTTAGGAAAAATTTATAGTATTGGTAGTAAGTCGTGATTTTGTTGTTCTCATTGATTTGGTAAAGCCCGTCAAGCATGTAGTTTTGGATGGTTGTGGGGCTGTTGTAACGGAAACCCTGCCCCGTGATGTAATTCGCCTGCGCTTGGATGCCCACGTATTTGTTAAACATGCCCCCCGTTTTTAGGTAGGTGTTGTATAAAAAGTTGTTGCCTATGCTTTTATTTGCCGGGCCGCTGCTAGAAGTGATGAAGCCCCCGTTAGAGCGCCCCCAAAAGGTGGTGCGCTCAGCGATTTGGTTGCTCCATTTTGTGGGGATGGGCTTGGTGATGATGTTGATGACCCCCCAAAGGCATTAGGTCCATAGCGCACACTCTCCCCCCCCTTTGTAACACTGATTCGATCCACAGATTGGAAAGTTACGGGGAAAATAGAAATGCCGATGAGTGCATAGGGGGCAACATAAACAGGGATGCCATTGACCAAGACTAATCCGGTGTTGCTATGCCCCGGGCTGCCCCCTCCAAAGCCACGGATCGAAAAGCTAGGCATCGCTCCTGTTCCGGTGAAGTTACGGATATGCACGCCAGGGACATTTTGTAAGGCTTCTTCAATGCTCTGATTTGCCTGCTGTGTGAGCTGCTTGTGTGAGATCACCGTGCGGCTGCCTAGATAATTCTTCACCCCCGGGCTTTGCCAGCTTAGGGGGGCTTCTTCATGACGCATGGTCTGTGTGGTTTGGACTCTTTGTAGCCGTTTTGTGGGGATGGCATGTAGCATGAGAGCTGTGCTACAACACAGAAAAGCTAATTTTCTCAAAATAGCTCCAAAATGGGATTTAGCTATTCTAACATCTCTTGCCTTAAAACCTATATAGATACACCACATTAAACATTTGGGAAGTTTCAAAGCGTTGGGAGGCTAAAAGGGTTTTATTAGTCGGCAAGATTTTAAAACCCACTTCAATGCGGTGTTTAGAAAAGAGGGTCAAAGCCGCGCCCGCTTGGATGATGACCCCAAAGGTCTTGATCTCTTGTTTGTTGCGCATTTGGAATTGGTCGTTGTCCATATAGATCACTGCCCCTCCACCCACGCCCGCATAAAAGCCCAAAAAGTGCTGGTAAGAGGGGGTGAGACTAAACTCAATGGGGATTTCTAAGCCTGCCGAGGCCACGCCGTAAAAAGAATTGCTGGGAGGTTTGTTAAAATCCCAGTTGACCACAGAAGTGGCTAAGTCCAAAGCCGCAAACACCTTGAGCCCGATGAAACTTGAAAAGTAGCTTTGATACCCCCCCTTAAAGCTCAACACAATGGGGAAGGTCTGACTCTTGCCCTGTTTGCTGTCTTTTTTGATGTCGATCATGCCAAAGCCCATGCCAAAAAACCCGCCATCTTTTGCTTTATGCTGTTTTTGCTTGTTTTGCAGGCGCTCGTATAGCCGCACTTCTTTTTGTAAGGATTTTAAAAATTTTTTAGTGTCTGTTTGTGCTTGCAGGGGAGAGGCTAGCCAAACAACACCCAAACACACCAACAACCCCAAAGAACGCATACGAACTGATATTTACCCCGAATAGTGTATAATCGCCTATCATAACATAAAATGGTGGTTAAAATGCTCGGGTTCTTAGCGCACAAGGGGGTTTTTTGCTAAACCAAAGTACAGCCTACATCCAAGCCCAAACCTTAGTTTTACAAGGCGATTGGGATTTTAAAACTTCAGCGCGTGCGCTCTCCCACTTGAAGAGCATTTTAAAAGACACGCCCCCCATCGAGGCCATTGACTTTCAAGGGGTGGGGAGTTTGGACTTCGTGTTTTTAATGTTGCTCTACGACTTGCTAGGACGGCGTAAACCTAGATTCATCAACCCCAGTGCCTACAACGCCCGGGTGTTGGAAGTGGTGGAGAGCTGGGTTAGGGCTAATCCTAGTATCTTACAAGAAGAGCATGTTTCGCGGGTGTTTAAAAACCCCCTAGAGAAGCTGGGGCGGGGTGTGGCGACCTTTTACAACACTCTTTTAAACACTTTTAACTTCTGTGGCATGGTGATTTATTTTGTGGGGTTGGGCTTTATCCGCCCCACGTCCATTTGTTGGACTCCGCTCTTCTACCACATCAACGAGAGTGGGTTTAAGGTCTTGCCGGTCAGCATTTTAACGGTCTTTGTGGTGGGCTTTGCGATCGCACTGCAGGGAGCGATGCAACTACAACAAATGGGCTTCCCTTTAATGAGTATTGAAATGACAGCCAAATTGGCCCTTAGAGAAATGGGACCTTTTATTTTAGCTCTGGTGGTGGCAGGGCGCAGCGCATCCAGTTTTACCGCCCAAATCGGGGTGATGAAGATCACCGAAGAGTTGGACGCGATGAAAACCATGGGGCTTAATCCCTTTGCTTTCCTGGTTTTACCCCGAGTGCTGGCCTTGATGATCGCCATGCCCTTGATGGTCTTTTTGGCCGATGTCTTTGCGCTTTTGGGGGCGATGATCGCCATTAGGTACCAATTAGGCGTGGGTTTTGGTCACTATGTCGCCCGCTTACACGACAATGTCGGGGTGTCGCACTTTTTTGTGGGGCTGATCAAAGCCCCCTTTTGGGGTTTTGCGATCGCCTTAGTGGGGTGTATGCGGGGCTTTGAGGTGAAGGGCGACACCGAGTCCGTGGGCAAGCTCACCACGATCAGTGTGGTGAATGCGTTGTTTTGGATCATTTTCTTGGATGCCGTCTTTTCGGTGATTTTTAGCAAACTCAATGTCTAGCCCTTTAATTTCGGTCGAAAACATCCACACTGCCTACGGGGATCGGGTGATCCATAGAGGGGTGAGCTTTAGCGTGGACAAGGGGGAGGTGATGGCGATTTTGGGGGGAGTGGGAGTGGCAAAAGCACGCTTTTAAGGAGCATGATTTTATTAAACAAGCCCATCAAAGGCACGATCAAACTTTTTAATACAGACATTTGGAAGCTCAAAGAAAGGGAGCGCAACAAGATTTTTCAGCGAATCGGGGTGTTGTTTCAGTTCGGCGCGCTTTACAGCTCGCTCACGGTCTTAGAAAATGTTGGGGCGATGTTGGAGGAGTACAGCCATTACCCACAGCACAATGTCATCGAGATCGCCAAAATGTGGCTGGAGCGCGTGGGCTTAAATAAAAACACTTACTACCTTTACCCCTATGAACTCAGCGGGGGGATGAAAAAGCGCGTGGGGCTGGCGCGGGCGATGGCAACCAACCCGGACATTTTATTCTTAGACGAGCCCACGAGCGGACTAGACCCCTACTCGGCGGACAAATTCGACGATCTGATCCATTCACTCAAAGAATCTTTGCAACTGACCGTGGTGATGATCACCCATGATTTAGACTCGGTGAAAAACACGGTGGATCGTTTTATCATGCTCAAAGACGGTCTCATCGACTTTGACGGCACTTTGCAAGATTTTGTGGCGCGCGCCCGAACACGCCCCCTTGAAGAGGGCAATTTATTTAATTCTACACGAGGAGAGAAATTTTGGAAAGGCATGTGAATTACACACTCATCGGGGGGCTTTTTTTGGCCTTTGTGGTGTGTATGGTGTTTTTCATTTTATGGCTAGGCCATGTCAATTTAGAGGATAAAAACTACTTAGACTATGTGGTCTATACCGATAAGAACTTGGGCGGGATCAACACAAACACCCCTGTCAACTATAAGGGCATCCAAGTGGGCTCTGTGCGGCAGGTGGGCTTTGACAAAGCGCATTTAGGGGTGGTGAAGATCACTTTACGCATTTTGGGGCGTGTGCCTGTGCGCAAGAACTCTTCGGTCAAGGTCGAATCACAGGGCTTGGTGGGGATGAAGTATTTAAGTTTGATTCAAAGCGACTCTAAAGAGTTTTACACCGAAAATGACAGTGAACGCCCCCTAAACTACCAGCAAAGCTTTTTAGAACAACTTGCGGGCAATGCGGGGCACATCTCTAACGAAGTGCTCTACATTATCCGTGCCATCGACAAAATCCTAAACCCCCAAAACATTGAAAATGTCAGCAAAACCATCGCGTCTATCCAAAAGGCGACACAAGGGCTAGATGCCACCCGTCTTGCTTTAGACACCGTGCTAAGAAATGTCAGCAACACCCTTAAAAAAGGCGACACTCTCGTGGATAATGGGGATGTGCTGGTGAAACACACCGACCAGCTCATCCAAGACATCGATGCCAAAGTGCGCGACAAACAATACGACTTTAAAACCATGCTCTCTCCTCTCATCATGCAAATGCAACTGAGTTTGCGCCACATCGATAACTTCGTGCAAAAGGGTTCTAGTTTGATAGATAAATTCGATGCCAACCCCTATAAAACCATCTTTGGGGATCGCAAATGAAGGCAAAATTTGGACTTTTTGGGCTGCCCCTGCTCTTTACGGGGTGCTTGAACCTTAACCTTAAGCAGGTCTTGCCCGTTGTCAAGGACTACGACTTGAGCGTGGGAGCGATAGAGGCACAGGTGTGTAAGGACAATTTTAGTGTGGGTCTATTAGAAGTGTTGAGTGCGGATTTATACAACACCAAATCCATTGTGCGGCGCACAGCTGGGGGGCAAATCATTTACAGCAAGGGGCAAAGATTTGCCGACTTGCCGACCAAAATGCTTAAAAACATGCTCTTGTTGCAAGCCCCTAAACATTGCGTGTCGGTTTCGCTCACCCCTTATGCTGAGACCTCAGCCACGCTCCAGCTCAACATCTTGACCTTTGCGCTCTTAGATAACAAGGCCGAGATTGTGCTAGATTACGCCTTAAACGAGGGCACAAAGAGCAAGCACGGACGCATCATCCAACGACAGCAAACCGGGCAAGAAGAGTTGTCTCAGATTCAGGCCTTGCAAAGTGTGGCGTTAAAAGCCATTAGCCAGCTTTTAGAGCAAATCAAGCCACTAAAGGAATGACATGCCAAAGGCTTTTGAAGACGATCGCAATGAAGAGGAAACCCTAGGAGAAGAGCTAGACTGCCAAATCCAAGAAAAAGAGAGTTATCAAGAATATTTAAACAAGGCAAGCCAAGCTTACAAAGAGCGAGACTATTCCACAGCCTTAGAGAACTTTACCTACGCTGCGAATTTAGGCAGCGCACGGGCTTTAGTGGGCTTAGGCGTGATTTATGCAGGGGGTAAGGGCGTAGAGGCCAATGATAATAAAGCCTTACACTATTTCCAAAAAGCCGCCGAACTAGGCGATAGTCAGGGGTATGTGAATCTAGGTGTGATGTATGACCTAGGGCGGGGGGTCAAAAAAGACTCCAAAAAAGCCCTTCACTACTTCCAAAAGGGGGCGGATTTAGAGGACACCCACGCCCTTAACCACATCGCCTTAATGTTTCGCACGGGTAGAGGAGGCGTGGGAGTGGATTATCAAAAATCCATTGAGTGTTACGAAAAGGCAGCAAAATTAGGCAGCATCAAGGCGTTGGTGAGCTTAGGCACGATGTATTACGAGGGGCAGGGGATGGCTAAAAACAGTGCTAAAGCCCTAGACTATTTCAAAGAGGCGGCAAAATTAGGCGATGCCAAAGCGTTTTACAACTTAGCCATCATGTGTGAAAGTGGGGAGGGGGTTACCAAAGACAGCGCAAAATCTAAAGAGTTTTTAAAAGAGGCGGCGAAATTAGGCTTTGCTAAAGCCACCTATACCCTAGCCACAATGTATGAGAGCGGGGATGGGGTGGATCAAAACATGAAAGAGGCGATCAAACTCTATCAAGAGGCGGGCAGCATGGGCGACTCTGAGGCGCTTTGCAGTTTGGCCACGCTCTATCGCACGGGTAAGGGGGTGGAGCAGAACAAATTTAAAGCCCTTGCCTACTACCAGCAAGCGGCGGATTTGGGCGATGCTAAGGCGATGGGCAATTTAAACGCGATGGAAGATCAGACGATCGCACAAAAGGCACAAACTCTCTATAATTTGGGCGTGGTCTATGCCAGCGGAGATGGCATGCCAAAGGACGAAAAGAAAGCTCTAGAATACTTTTTAAAATCCGCAAACTTGGGTTACGCCAAGGCTTACTACAACTTAGGCGTGATTTACAGCGGGGGGCTTGGGGTTAAGAAAGACTATCAACAAGCCTTTGAATACTTTCAAGAAGCTGCAAAGCTGGGCGAAAACAAGGCTTATTATAGTTTGGGGCTGATGTGTGAATACGCAAGGGGGGTGGAAAAGAGTGTTTCTCAAGCCATTAGGTATTATGAGCAGGCCGGAACACTTGGCAATGCGGCGGCGATGCACCACTTAGGCGTGCTCTACCATGTGGGCAAGGTCGTGCCTAAAGACCCTCAAAAGGCCTTTGAGTGTTTTTGTGAAGCGGCTAGGCTAGGCTCTGTGAAAGACTGCTACAATTTGGGTGTGATGTATAGCAAGGGCGAGGGGGTCCAAAAGGACATACGGCAAGCCCTAGAATATTTTGACAAGGCGGCGAATTTAGGCAGTTCAGATGCGATGTATAACATGGGTGTGATTTACTACCAGGGCGAGCACGGGGGGGTGCAAGACTTAGAAAAGGCGATGGAGTGCTTTAGACGGGCGCAAAAAATGGGAAACGTACAAGCGCGCCAAACCTTAGCGTCTCTGCTCTCTAGGAATTAAAATACACCTTAAAGACATTGCAAAATTGGTGGGGATCATCAGTGGGCTGGCTTATGATCTCTAATCCAAGATTGTAGCGCATACAAATTTGTTGCACCAAGTCTAACCCAATCCCATAGCCCTTTTGATCATAATCTAGGCGGCTGTAACGCTCAGTTAAAGCCTTGATTTTGGACTCTGGAATGGCTGCCCCGCTATTGCTCACTTGCAAACAATCATCCAAGACCACTTCCACGAAGCCCCCGGGCTGGTTGTATTTGAGAGCGTTCATTAAAAGATTACTCACTAAAGTGGCGATGTCTTCTTCACACGCTTTAAAGGTCTTGGATTCTAGCTGACTGCTTAAGCGCACATGGTAAAAATGCGCCATTTGCTCTAAGGCGGTGATTTGTTGTGCCACTAGGCTTTTTAGGTCCAGTAATCTAGGCTCTTCTTGACGCAATTCTTGAAAGTAGAGATAGGCTAGGCGCCCATAAAGGTGAGAAATTCGTTTAGCGCTAGCTAAAATCCCTAAGATTTTGGGGTCATTTGTTTGTTTATACAACGCCTTAGCGGCGATTAAAAGGGCGGTAATGGGGGTGTTGAGCTCGTGAGCGATGTTTTGGCTAAAGGTGTTGATGCGGCTGCGCTCACTGGCTAAAGGCTGTAAAAACAGGCGGGCTAAAAAGAAAGAAAGGATTCCCACACAGGCAAACACCCCCAAAAACACCAAAAACACGCGGCGGTAAAGGGCGGCGAACAAATGCGTGGGGTGCTGCTCTTCTAAGATCACCAAATCCACGCCCAAATGCCCAAAGGTCTTGTTGTCCACTAAGTAAAAGGCGTTGTCTTGGTCTAAAAACACGGGAAAGGGCCCGTCCTTGCCAAAGAAAGCCAAACTTGTGGCGTCGCCAAAGTCGTGGTTGTAAAGCACATGTTTAGCCGCATCTAAAAGCACGAAGTGCACATGGCTGTATTTATGTGCTAGGGTCTTAAAGGGCTCGTCCAAGTGGTGCATGTGCGCTTGGATGATGTCTTGGGTGAGCTGGTTGCTTTGGCTTTGTAGGCGGGCCTCAGTGCTCTCTAAAAAAATGCTCTTGGCGTTGTGGAGGAACAATAGGGCGATGAACACAATGAGCACAAAAGACGAGCCCAAATACAGCCCCACAAAACGGCGCAAGGACTGCTTTTCATAGGTGTTGAGTTTCATGGAATTTTTAAACAATAGCCTAACCCCTTGATGTTTTGTAAACACTCTTTGCCTAAGAGTTTGCGTAAATTCTTAATGTGGCTACGCAGAGTTGAGCTGTCCACGCCCTCATAGTCCCAGACATTGGCGATGATTTGCTCGCTGGCCAAAACTTGGTTTTTATGGTGGATAAAAAACTCCAACAAGCGTTTTTCTTTGGGGCTTAAGAAGTGGGGTTTGTCGGTGTGCAAGACCCCGTTTTCATAAAAGCACTCGGGGTTGATCTGCAGCTTGGGGGGAGTGAGCAAGCGCTCCATACGCAGGCGCAATTCTTCTAGTTCAAAGGGCTTTTTGAGGTAGTCGCTCGCCCCCACAGCAAAAGCCTTGCGTAAAGCGTGGATGTCGCTACGCACACTGATGAAAATCGCGGGGGTGTTGATGCTTAAATCCCGCAAAGTTTCTAACAGCCCAAAACTATCGCCCTCGGGCAGCTGGACATCTAAAAGCAAGAGATCAAAGCTCTGTTGGCTCAAAATCTCTAGGGCTTGGGCTTGGTTATACGCCCCCACCACTGCAAAGCCTGCATGCTCTAAAAACTCCGCTAGGGCCTTATGCAATAAAAAATCATCTTCTAGCAAAAAAAGCGTTTTCATAGCGGGTATTCTAACATTTTTTGTTATATAGCGGGGGTTTTGTGTTAAAATATCGATCTGCCTTGCAACAAGATAAACAAAAGGAAAAAGGATTTTTATGCCAAACGTTTTTAAGCTTTCTCTCTGTACCTTGCTTGCCCTAAGCGCGCCCTTGAGCGCGCATAAGAAAATGGATAGCATGGGGCTCATTAAAAAAGCCCTAGAAGCGAATTTAGTCCCCATGCCCACAGGCAAGGATTTGGAGAAATATTTAATCCAAAGGGTGAAAGAACTGGGTTTGAAGTATCAAGGAGCGGTGATGACAAAGGCGCAAATCGAGCTGGGTAAAAAGCTCTACTTAGATCCGCGCATCTCCACTTCTTACTTGATCTCTTGCAACACTTGCCATAATTTGGGTTTAGCTGGGGTGGATTTGGTGTCTAGGGCGGTGGGCGAGGGCTGGAAACCTAATCCGCATTTTTTAAATTCCCCCACGGTGTATAACTCTGTTTTTAATGCCGTGCAGTTTTGGGATGGGCGGGTGGCGCACTTAGATGAGCAGGCTAAGGGTCCCATCAGTAACCCCGTGGAGATGAATGCAAACCCTAAAGTTGTGGAGGAAAAAATCAACTCCATGCCCGGCTATGTCAGGCCTTTAAGCGCGCCTATGGCAATAACATTAAAATCGATCTCAATCTCATCACCGACACCATCGCTATGTTTGAGGCGACTTTAGTCACCCCAAGCCGTTATGACGACTTCTTAAGGGGCAATGTCAAGGCGATAAGCCGGCAAGAACAAGAAGGTTTAAAGGTTTTCCTAGATAAGGGCTGTGTGGGTTGCCACAATGGCATTAATTTAGGCGGGATGATGCAACCCTTCCAAGTGGCTGCTCCCTATAAATTCGCCAATGTGGGCGACTTCAAGGGAGATAAAAATGGCATGGTAAAAGTCCCCACTTTGCGCAACATTTTAGAAACCATGCCCTACTTCCACAATGGACAATACTGGAACATCAAAGATGCGATCAAAGAGATGGGTGCGATTCAGCTAGGCACCACTATCAATGACGAGGAGGCAACAAAAATCGCCACCTTCTTCAACGCCTTGACCGGTAAAAAGCCCACGATCATTTACCCGGATTTGCCTGTGATGAGTGCAAGCACGCCCAAACCAGAGGGCATTATGGAGGGCGATGTCAAACCCGCTAAACAACCCACGCACTAATTTAAGCGCAACTGGGGTATAATGCTCGCTTTATTTTGCAAAAGGAGAATCGATGGCAAGAAGATGCATGCTAAGCCACAAGGGACCAATGGTGGGTAACCGCGTGAGCCACGCCAACAACAAAAACAAAAGGCGTTTGTTGCCTAATTTACACACCATCCGCATTACCCTAGAGGATGGCACGAAACAAAAAATTAAAGTCGCCACTTCGACTCTAAGGACCATGCGCAAGAGCAAATAGGTGGGCTTTAAGCCGCCCTCCGATGTTACAAAAAGTCAAGGTATTTCTCTCTGCTGTTAAGAAAAAGAAGGTCAAGGCAGACTACAACCTAAACGCTGAGATTTACGAACAATTCGAGGCTTTCCGTCTCCCCTTAGTTTTGATCCAATGTTTTGTGTTGGTGGGGACTTTGGGCTATTTGGCCTTAGAGGATTACACCCTTATCCAGGCCTTTTTTCAGACCACTTACACCTTCACTTCTACGGGTTTTGGCGCGCTCAATGAAAGCCACTTTGGCACCATCAGCGTCTTTTTCACTTCCATTATCATGTTCTGTGGCACGGGGGTTGTAACCTTTAGTGTCGCCGTTTTGATCAGTGTCATCAACAAGGGCGTTTTATCTAGACTCATTCGGGAGAAGAAAATGATTTATAAAATCGCAAGACTCAAAAACCACTATGTCATTTGCTACCACAATGAATATACGATAGAACTGAGCAAACAATTTAGAAGTGCACAAATCCCCTTTGTGGTGGTGGATAACAAAGAGGGCTTTGAAGAAGAGGCGATCAAGCACAAATACCCCCACTACATTGTGGGCGACCCACACACGAATTTAGCTATGTTAAAAACCCATTTAAGCAGCGCTAAGGGGGTTGTTACTTTCTCAGAGATTTTACCCGTCAATGTGGCACTGATTGTGAGCGTGAGACTCTTTGAGAAAGAATTGAAGCGCAAGCCCTACTATGTGATCGCCAGTGCACACACCGATGAGGGCTTGGAGAAGTTAAAGAAACTCGGGGCTGATAGTGTAGTGTCGCCCACAAAGCTCATGGCGCAACGGGTGAGCGCGATGGCGATTCGCCCCGATATGGAAAATATCCTAGAGAAATTCATTTACAAAAAGGACACTTTACTAGACCTAGAAGAGGTGATTGTGCCTAAAGAGAGTTGGCTGGTGCAACGCAAGCTTAAAGAGGCACATTTTAGGGAAATCACCAAGGTTTTCATCATCGGCATCATCCAAAAGGACGGACGCTACATCCCCATGCCCGATGGGGAGGCGATCATCGCCAGCGAGTCCAAACTGCTCATGATAGGCACTTCAGAGGGTGTGGAAAAATCCAAGTCCTTTATTTTGCAACACCAACGCCCCATGGAAATGGACTACATCACCCTATAAGCCCCTGCTAGGGTTTTTTGGCTATAATAGACAAATGAAATCGCGCTTGCCTCTTTTTTGTGTCCTCTTTTGCTCCTTAAAGGCCCTCACGCCTTATCATAAGCAATACATACAGCTGGTTACAGAAGACGATGGCTACATCAACCCCTACATTGACCGCTATTACACTGCCGGCACACGCATCGGCTGGGTCAGCAAAGAGTACGATTTTCAAAAGAAATCGCCCATGTCGTGGGCGCGCTTTGTGAGTTTGCAGGGCAAAAAAGAGCGCGAAACCCGCTTTAATATCTACCTCACGCAAGACATGTACACCCCCACTCTAGCCAACCGCAAACTGCCTATGCCCCTTAAAGGTGAGCACCTCTATGGGGGCTGGTTGCGCCTAAACTTTGGCATTTTTCAAAGAAGCGCACACTCTTTAGAGCACACGAGTGTGTCCTTTGGGATGGTCGGCCCTGCGTCTTTGGCCGCGCAAACGCAAAATCTCATCCACACATGGGGGCATGACCCAAAGTTTCTAGGGTGGAATAGCCAAATTAAAAACGAATTTATCTTTGAGCTGAACTACACTTGGATACAAAAGCTTGACTTTTATAAAAGCCGTTTTTTCAGCATAGACATGCTCCCAGCGGCAAGTTTCAGTCTAGGCAACGCCTTGACAAACTTCAACTTAGGCACGACTTTAAGGGTGGGCTATAATTTAGATGCCGATTTTGGGCCTAACCAAATCCACAGCAATTTTGCCGGCGGTGAGCCTTACAGCAACCGCTTTTCTTTTTATGTCTTTGCCGGGGCGATGGGCTCGTTTCAGCCTTTAGACATTTTCGTGCAGGGCAATGACCCACAGACGCATGGCATCACCCAGCTGCCCTATTTTCTCTACGATGCCCAAGTGGGGGTGGCGATTCTTTACAAGGGCTGGCGTTTTGCCTTTAGCGCCATTGACCTTAGCAAAACCTTTAAAGATCAACGCCAAAACCACAACATTGGCAGCATAGAACTGGATATAGCTTTTTAACATGCGTAAAAAATTAGTCTTCATCGCTTTAGGTATGGGTGGGCTTTTGTGTGCAGTGCTTTTGGGCGTGGGCTTGAAATTAAGTGCAGATGTCAAACACAAATTAGAACAGAGTTTAGACAGACTGGCTAAAAACATCCACGCCAAGCCCTTTAAATGCCATGGCTTTAAAAATATTGAGTGCCAAAGTGCGGGCATTCCTAACCAAACCGGGCTGATTAGAGTCGCCCTAGAGGAAGTCAAGGCAAACGCTTTGCGTTTTAAACTCGATGTCCCCAACATCCACACCAAAGAGGCGTGGCAACCCACCCAGGCACATTGCCTTTTAGACTTGAGTTTAAAAGACACCTTAATCGGCCAAAACTCATGCCAACTTTTAAATTCTAAAGCCGCCTACCAACTCTCTTTAAACGCCCGCTTTAAAGAGGGCAACAAGCCCGTGAGTCTTAAAAATCTCTTAGGCAAAGAGTCTCCCACAAAAGACCTAGAAGTCTTGGTCGATCAAGTGGGGGTTAAAGTCTCTTCCAAAGATATGCGCTCTTTACTCTACCCCATTTTGCAAAAAAGCGGGGACATTAAAAACCCCCGTTTTGACGCACAAGCCTACAATAAGGCATTAAAAGAAATCGCCCGCTCGTTCAAAGGCACGATTTTAGTCGGGCTATTGGTGGCGGGCTTGCAAGATGAAGTGGCGAAAGCACAGGATTTGTCGCAAAAGTTTTTAGACTTTGCCAACAACAAGCGGGAGTCTGTGGGCTTTGAGCTTGTCAATAAAAATGCCCCGTTTAAACGCTGGCAAGATTTGAGGCAGCCCAAAGAATTATGGGCACTCTTGCCCCACTTTTCGCTAAAGGTCTTGCCATGAAACGCCTTTTACAAGCGTGGCTTTATTCCAAAGAGGGCTTGAAAGCGGCGTTTGCAGATGAGCCGGCGTTTAAGCAAGTTGTGTTACTCGCACTTTTGGGTTTTGTAGGCGCGTGCTTTGTGGCGCATAGCTTCAGCCATTTTGTCTTACTCATCTTGCCCGGTGTGCTTTGTGTAATTGTAGAGCTTTTAAACAGTGCGATTGAAAATGCGGTGGATTTTACCGGCACCCACAAACACCCCCTAGCCAAAAAGGCAAAAGACATGGGCAGCGCGGCGCAGTTTGTGGCTTTAGTGTTTTTTATCCTTGTGTGGGGGGGTTATTTTGTCTTTTAGGAGAGTGAATGGAAGTTAAAGATGTCAAAATCGAGGAGTCTTTACAAGAGAGTTATTTAGACTACTCTATGAGCGTGATCGTCGGGCGTGCCTTGCCCGATGCCAGAGACGGGCTAAAACCCGTACATCGGCGCATTTTATACGCCATGCATGATTTGGGCTTGGGGGCGAAAGTGCCTTATAAAAAGAGTGCACGCATTGTGGGCGATGTGATCGGTAAATACCACCCCCATGGCGATAGTGCCGTGTATGAGGCTTTGGTGCGTATGGCACAAGACTTTTCTATGCGCTTGCCCTTAGTCGATGGGCAGGGCAATTTTGGCTCAATCGATGGCGACAACGCCGCCGCCATGCGCTACACAGAAGCACGCATGGCAAGTGCAAGCGAGGAATTGCTAAGAGACATTGAAAAACAGACCGTGGATTTTAGCGACAACTACGACAGCACACTTAAAGAACCCGACATTTTGCCTAGCCGCCTGCCTAATTTGCTCATCAATGGCTCTAGTGGGATCGCCGTAGGCATGGCAACTTCCATCCCCCCACACCGCCCCGATGAGATCATAGACGCTCTAATTTGTGTGTTAGAAAACCCCCAAGTGGAGCTCTTAGACATTTTAGACATCGTGCAAGGTCCAGACTTCCCCACAGGAGGCGTGATTTATGGCAGGGCGGGGATTTTAGAGGCGTACAGCAGTGGGCGGGGGCGCATTAAAGTGCGTGCCAAAACCCGCTTTGAAAAAACGGGCAGCCGAGAAAGCATCATCATAGAGGAAATCCCCTACCAACAAAACAAGGCTAAATTAGTGGAGCAAATCAGCGAATTAGCCAAGGATAAGATCGTGGAGGGAATCGCTGAGGTGCGCGATGAATCCGATCGCGAGGGGGTTAGGGTGGTGATCGATTTAAAAAAGGACGCAGTGGCGCAGATTGTGCTGAACCACTTGTATAAGTCCAGCAACATGGAAACCACCTTCAGCATGATCATGCTTGCCATTTACAACAAAGAGCCTAGAATCTTTAATCTTTTGGAGCTCTTAAGACTCTTTTTGCTCCATAGAAAAACCATCGTGATTAGACGCACCATTTTTGAGCTAGAAAAGGCAAGGGCAAGGGTGCATATCTTAGAGGGCTTATTAATCGCCTTGCAAAACAGCGAGGCGGTGATCGCCTTGATTAAGGGCAGTGCTGACACTTTGGGGGCTAAAGAGGCGTTAGCTAAAGCGCATCATTTGAGCGAAGAGCAGAGCAAGGCGATTTTAGAAATGCGTTTGCAACGGCTCACGGGGCTAGAGCAAGAGAAAATCCAGCAAGAACATACAGAGTTGCAAGCACAGATCGCCTATTTGCAAGGCATTTTAGAGCATGCCGACAAATTAAACGCCCTCATTAAAGAGGAGCTTTTAGAGGTGAAAGAGAAATTTAGCACCCCACGAAAAACCCAAATTGAAGAGGACTATGAGGGACTAAGTGCCGAGGATTTGATCGCCCACGAGGACATGGTCGTGACGGTGAGCCACAGAGGCTATGTCAAACGCATGCCCTTAAAAGTCTATGAGCAACAAAAGCGGGGTGGTAAGGGCAAAATCTCGGGCAACACGCATGAGGACGACTTCATTGAGTTTTTCTTCAGCGCCAACACCCACGACACGATTTTATTTGTTACCAACATGGGGCAACTCTATTGGCTTAAAGTCTATCGTATCCCTGAAATGGGACGCAGTGCGATCGGCAAAGCCTTAGTTAATCTCATAGACTTGCAGCCTGGCGAGCGGATCAAGGCGACTTTATCCACCGCCGACTTTAGCCCCGATAAATCTTTGGTCTTTTTCACCAAAAAGGGCTTGATTAAGCGCACGAATTTAAGCGCATTTGGGCGTGTTAGGGGCGGTGTGCGTGCGATTGTGCTCGATGAGGACGATGCGCTCGTGACCGCACAAATCCTAAGCTCAGGCACACAAGAGTTGTTTATGGCAAGTTCACAAGGCATGTGTATCCGCTTTAGCATAGAGGGGGTTAGAGAGATCGGACGGGTGGCTAGAGGGGTGATTGGCATGCGCCTAAGAGCCGGCGATGAGGTGATCGGGGGGGCGTGATCTCTAGCGAGCAAGAAAGACTCTTAAGTGTCAGCTCTAAGGGCATGGGCAAGCAGACTTTAGCGGGGGCTTACCGCTTACAAGGGCGGGGCGGTATGGGGGTCATTACCATGAAAATTACCCAAAAAACGGGCGACTTGGTCGGTATTGTGAGCGTGGATGAGAGCCAAGATTTAATGCTTTTGACCAAGAGCGGTAAGATGATTCGCATGCCTATGGATAGCATCCGCGAAACGGGGCGCAATGCCAGCGGGGTGAAACTTGTGAGCGTGGAGGGCGATGGCGTGGTTTATGCGAACACTTGCCCGAAAGAAAATGAAGTGGAATAGGGTTTTTTTTACCCTATTTCTTGGTGTGGGGCTGTGTGTGGCTAAGGAGTTTGTACTCAGTTACCGGGTGCAAACACATAATGGGATCGCCACAAACGAGGCGTTTGGCTTAAGCCGTGCGCTCAAGAAACACCCCCACGATTCTAGCTACACTTGTGATATTCCCGTGAGTGAGCCCAAATTAAGCCCCCTACAAAAGCCCTATTTACTCGACATCTTGCTAAAAAGTTACCAAAATGCGGTCGTGGATTGTCTGTATAAGGGCGAGGTGTTGGTGCAAGCCAGCGGTTTTAACAGTAAACTACAAAACCAAAACCAAGCCAGCCTAGACATACACGCCCCGGCCAGCGTGCATTTGGAGGGGGGGTTGTTGGTGCTAGAAATTTATGAGAAGGGAGAAAAATGAAAATCGCCATTGTGGAAGACGACATCAACATGCGTAAGAGTTTAGAGCTCTTTTTTAGCGACCATGAGGACTTGGAAGTGGTGGCTTACAAAAGCCCTAAAGACGCGCTCAAAGGCATCGATGACAGCTTTGAGCTCATCATCACCGACATCAACATGCCCCAAATGGACGGACTGGAGTTTTTACGCAAATTAGAGGGGCGTTTTGAGGCGATTGTCATCACGGGCAACGCCACGCTGAATAAAGCCATCGAGTCGATCCGCTTAGGGGTGAAAGACTTTTTCCAAAAGCCCTTTAAGCCCGAATTGCTTTTAGAATCGATTTATCGCAGTAAAAAAGTCCTAGAGTTTCACAAGATACACCCCGTGAATAAATCTTGCAAAAAAGAGTTTTTCATCGCCACTTCAAAGGCCCTAGAGGCGGTGCAAAAACAGGCTCTCAAGGCGGCAGCCACAGATGCGAGCGTGTTTTTACAAGGCCCTAGTGGGGTGGGTAAGGAGGTTTTCGCCCACTTCATCCACGAAAACTCTAAGCGCAAGGGCGCGCCCTTTGTGGCGATCAACATGGCAGCCATCCCCGAGCATTTATTGGAGTCTGAGCTCTTTGGGTTTGAAAAGGGGGCTTTTACAGACGCCACGAGTGCAAAGGCGGGGCTGTTTGAGAGCGCCAACAAGGGGAGTGTGTTTTTAGATGAAATCAGCGAAATGCCCCCGAAGTTGCAAAGCAAGCTCCTAAGAGCGATCCAAGAAAAAGAGATTGTGCGGCTAGGCAGCCACAAGCCCATTAAGATCGATGTCCGTTTTATCTCGGCGACCAATACGAATATCCAAGAGAAAATCCAAGCCAAAGAGTTTAGGGAGGATTTGTTTTTTAGGTTACACACCATCCCCCTTAAAATCCCCCCCTTGAAAGAACGCAAGGAAGAGATTTTACCCTTAGCGGAGTGGAAGTTGCAAGAAGTTTTATGCGCCTATGATTTGGGAGCAAAGAGTTTTAGCGATCAAGCTAAGGAGTGCATGCTAAGTTACACATGGCATGGCAATGTCCGCGAATTGCTCTCTGTCGTGGAACGCGCGGCGATACTAAGCGAGGGGACACAAATTAGCGAGAAGGATCTCTTCTTAGAGCGGAGTTAAACTTTTTATGTTAAGGTGAGAGCCCATTTGATTTTAAGGAAAGTTTATGGAATTTGTTACTTTGAATAACCAGATTAAAATGCCTATTTTGGGCTTAGGGGTGTTTCAAATCCCCGATCATGAATGTGAAAAAGTCGTGTTGGAGGCGATCGAGAAAGGTTACCGCTTGTTCGACACCGCCCAAATGTATGGCAATGAGGCGGGCGTGGGGCGAGCTGTCCATAAAACCAGTGTCCCCCGCGAGGATCTGTTCATCACCACAAAAGTTTGGTTTAGCAACGCCGGCGAGCAAAAGGCAAAGATTTCAGTTGAAAAGTCCTTGCAAAAAATGGGCTTAGATTATTTGGATTTAGTCTTAGTGCACCAACCCTTTAACGACTACTACGGCACTTACCGCGCCTTAGAGGCACTGCATAAGGAGGGTAAAATCCGCGCCATTGGGGTGAGTAACTTTTATCCGGGCCGCCTAGCCGACATAGCGGCTTTTAACGAAATTGCCCCCGCGCTCAATCAAATTGAACTGCACCCCTTTTTCCAAAGGCAACACGATCAAGAGTTCATGCAACAACACCAAGTGCAACTGCAAGCGTGGTCGCCCTTTGCTGAGGGGTTAAAGGACATTTTTAACCACCCTGTGTTGCAAAAGATCGCCCATAAACACCATAAAAGCCCCGCCCAGGTGATCTTGCGCTGGATCACCCAGCGGGGCATTTCTGTGGTGTTTAAATCCGCTAAAATCGATCGCATCGTGGAGAACGGGCAGATTTTTGATTTCCAATTAGACAGCGAGGACTTTGCTAAAATCGCCACCATGGACACACGCCAAAGCGTGTTTTTTGACCACAGAGAACCTAGTGGACTAGAATATTTAAGGACCATCCCCTTCAACGCATAAGAAAGGACATGCATGATTTACAACAGCACTTTAGACCTGATTGGCAACACCCCCATTTTAAAGACCAGTAAGCTTTTAGAAGAGGGGGCGGCGGATTTATATGTCAAATTGGAGAAATTTAACCCCGGGGGAGTGTGAAAGATCGCGCGGCTTTGGGGATGATCGAGCAGGCAGAGAAAAATGGCTGGCTCGCCCCGGGCACAACCATAGTCGAGCCTACAAGTGGGAATACGGGCATTGCTCTAGCCTTAATCGGTTTGCTTAAAGGTTATCGGGTGATCATTGTGATGCCAGACACCATGAGTGTTGAGCGCCGGGAGTTGATCAAGGCGTATGGGGCTGAGTTAGTCCTGACCCCTGGGTCTTTAGGCACCAAGGGGGCGATTGATAAAGCCTTAGAGATTGGTGCCGCTCCCGGGTACTTCATCCCCCAACAGTTTGAAAACCCAGCTAACCCGAGCAAGCACTACAGCACGACTGCTGAAGAGATTTTACGGGATTTACCCGATGCAGATGCACTAGTGCTAGGTGTAGGCACGGGGGGGACGATCGCGGGTGTGGGGCGCAAGTTTAAAGAGAGCGGGCACAAGGCGCGGGTCATTGCCGTAGAGCCGGCACAATCGCCGGTCTTAAGCGGAGGGCGGCACAGCCCCCATAAAATCCAAGGGATCGGTGTGGGCTTTATCCCGGGCAATTACGATAAAAGCGTGGTCGATGAGGTGATCGCTGTGGATGAAAAGGATGCGATCCGCACGGCTAGACTTTTTGGGCAAAAGGAGGGGATTTTAGTGGGGATTTCCTCGGGTGCGGCGATCTTTGCTGGCATGCAAGTGGCGCGTAAACTAGGCAAGGACAAATCTGTTTTGACTCTTGCTCCCGATGGGGGGGAAAAATACATCTCCACCGGGCTTTACGATGATTGATCTTGCCTATAGTCTAGAGCGGGCACTGCAACAAGACCCGGCCGCACGCAACAAGTGGGAAGTGTTGTTGCTTTATCCAGGCGTGCATGCCCTGATTTTACACCGCCTATCCCACGCCCTGCACCAAAAGGGCTTTTATTTTCTTGCCCGGGCACTCTCACAATTTGCCCGTTTTTTAACTGGGATAGAAATCCATCCAGGAGCTAAGATTGGGCGCGGACTTTTCATCGACCATGGCATGGGGGTGGTGATTGGAGAAACCACGCAAATTGGCGATGATGTAACGATTTATCACGGCGTTACATTGGGAGGGACGGGTAAACTCAAGGGTAAGCGCCACCCCACTTTGGGCGATCGCGTGGTCGTGGGGGCTGGGGCAAAGGTCTTAGGGGCGATCACGATTGGCGATGATGTCAAGATCGGGGCAAATGCCGTAGTGGTGGGCGACTTGCCTAGTGGCTCTACTGCTGTGGGCACCAAGGCTAAAACTATTCTTAAGGGAGGTTATGGCTGAAGAATTGACGCAGTTTGTGCGCTGTGCGGGTTGAGCGGCTAAGGTGGGTCTGGAGGACCTCAAACAAATCACAGCTAAGCTCAAACAACCTCGCTTAAAGGGCGTGCTCTTAGATTTTAGCGATGGCGATGATTGCGGGGCGATCGAAGTGGGGGGGTCTTTACTCGTGCAAAGTGTGGATGTGATCCCCCCGGTGGTCGATGACCCCTACATCTACGGGCAGATTGCCACGGCCAATGCCTTAAGCGATGTCTTTGCAAAGGGGGCTAGGGCACTCAGTGCACTTAGTGTCCTTGCGTGGGATCAAGAGCATGTGAGCGCTGAGAGCATACAAGCGATCATGCAGGGTGCGCTAGACAAGCTCAATGAGTGTTCTTGTGCGCTTTTAGGTGGACATAGTCTAAGCGATGTAGAGCAAAAATTTGGCCTAAGTGTTACCGGGCTTGTAGAAAAATCTTTATGGCCTAAGAGGGGAGCTGGTGTGGGCGATGTGTTGATCTTAACCAAGCCCCTAGGCAGTGGGATACTCACCACCGCCCTAAAGCGCAAGGTTTTAAAAGAAGCTAATGAGGCCCTAGAGAGCATGGCAAGCTTGAATTTAAAAGCCATGCAGGTTTTGCAAGATTTTAGCGTGCATGCTTGCACGGATGTAACCGGCTTTGGGCTTGTGGGGCATTTGGTAGAAATGCTAAATCCTCACATCTCTTTTGAGATAAATACTGCGCAGATCCCCCTTTTAAAGGGGGCGTTGGAGCTTGCCAAAGAGGGGGTGTATCCAGGGGGGAGTGTAGCAAACAAAAAAGCCTTACAAGCGCGGGTGTTAAGCCAAGCAAGCTTACCCGATATTCTCTTTTATGATGCGCAAACTTCGGGGGCTTGTTGGCGGCAGTGGAGGCAAAAGAGGGGGTGGAGTGTGTGCGAAGATTACAAGATGAGGGGATCAAGGCGGAGATGATCGGGCGGTGTGTGCCCGGGGGGCGCAAGATCGCCCTGCTTTAGGTTATTCCCAGTCGGAGGGGGCTTTACCTTCTTTGATTCGCTGTAATTTGCTTTCGTAGCGTTTGATAGAGGTGAGGGTGTTGTTGTGTGTGCGCCTAAACTTCTCAAAAGATTCACGGATGGACTGCATGCCGATTTTGCATTGTTTAGACAAGGAGCGCAAGCGCATGTAAACATCGCTTAAAGGTTTATAAGCTTTGCAACGATTCACAAAGAAAGCATGCCGCTCTAAAATATCTTTGCACCCATAGAGCTGTTTCTTACTTTCTCTTAAGTAAGTGGCGTAAGCCACTTCTTGACGCACATACTCCTGCTTCAGCTGGTTAAATTCGTGGCTTGGATCGAGATTGTTTTGTTTTTGTTTCAAGTTTACCCTTTGTTAATAAAGTTGGCTCTAATTCTAAGCTCAAATTGCTTAACAATTTTTTAAAGACTTCAACGTGGAGTCTTTTCTGACAAAAAAGCCGCAAAAAATCAGTGAATGCTCTCCAACAGCACTTTTTGTTGGACAATGGAGGTGTCGGCCAAAGAATCTTGTAACAAGGTGTTGGAAGCCGTCATCTCTAAAATCTTGTCAAAACTGTAACGGCGGTGGTTGTAGGCAATGATGGTGATGGTGTCGCCCTGTTGCAAAAAATGCTCTTGGGCAAAGGGCATGTAGGGTGTGGCTCCAATGGCGATTAGGAGCTTAGAGGGGTAGTTGTAAGTCTTTAGAATTTCTTGGAGGTTTTCTAAAGTTCCTGTGTCTTGCTGGGTGTTTAACATTTCCACGATCCAGTCCATGAGTTTGTCGTAAAAATATTCATATTTGACGAGTTTAGAGTTCTCGCCATAGACATGGGTCTGTCCTTCTCTAGTTAGAAATGAGGCGATGGAAAAGTCATTACACACCCCGCCATAGACAAAGCGGTCGATGGGCAGCTTTGCCCCCATGCCCTTAGAAGCCCTAGAAAAATTCTTTTTAGCTGAGAGTCTTTTAACGGGCAGGTTGCGGATAGAGCCATCGTTGAACGCCATAAAATAGTGAGGTGTGATGCGCTCCACTAGCTGCTTGTCGTTATAGACCACTTCGCATTCTAGGGCGATCTCTGGTTCGGCTTGTGCGCGCAAACTCAAATCATCGGGCAAAACCATGACTTCATTATCCATACAATCACGCCCTAAATAGCTCGGATCGTTGGGTAAATAAAAAGGAAAAAGCCCTTTGGGTGCGTCCTTTTCAATGTGCTTCATATTGATAAAGCTGTGTGCCTCGCCCGCCTGTTCTAAATGCTTTGCGAAGTTACCCACAACCCCTAAGCCGATAAAGTCCTGCATTTACTCTCCTTTGGTTTAAGTTAAAAACAAATAGCTTTGCGCCTTTGCTCTCTCAAGGGGGCTAAGGTTAAAGGTCTTCTCGCCCACTTGCACGCCATAATCCCGACCACTCTCGCTTTTGGCATAACTCAGCACAATTTGGGCGGCTAACTTTTTCTCATCTAGGCTAGCACTCTTCTCTACAAGCCCCAAGGGCCCCTTGCAATCGAGCAGGGTGATTTGCTCCATTAAGGGGTGGGGGGCTTCTAGTTTGGCGTTTTCTAACTCATTGCGCCCTACGATTAAACGGGTGTTGCCGACCACCATATACCGTCCGACTTTTACCAAAACATTATCTTGCACCACTAAATCTTGTTGTGTCTTTTGGCGGTGCACTTGCAAGTCTTTAAGCTTGCGGCTCACACTTAAGTCTGTCAGCAAGCACCCTCCGCTGGGGTTTTCATAGTGTTCTAACCCTAGCTCTTTGACCTTTTCTAATTGAGTGGTACGCCCCCGCCCCTGCACACTTAAGAGTTTCGCCCGATCCACCCACCCCTGTTTTTCTGCAAAGCTAGGCTCTAAGAGCTGCGCGCTCATGGGGCGCAACAACAGCTCATCTAAAGTTTTGGGCTTACTAGGGTCGTCGCCCTTTCTATCTAGCAAGCCATCAAAGCAACTTTCCTGTCCGAATGCACGCACGAGCTTTTTCACTTGGTCCATCGCTTCGCGTCTTTGGCTCTTGGGGCGCTGGCCTAGCACCTCTCCGCTGATGACAAAATCCGCCTTCAACTCTAAAAGTTTGTAAAAGGCTTGGCGGAACATATTGGCGTGGCAATCAATGCAAGGATTAAAATACTTGCCATAGCCATACTGGGGACTAAATAACACTTCGTTAAAAAATTGCTCTTGGATGTCGCATAAAAGCAACTTTGCCCCCACTTGCGCGCTGGCCTTCTCTAAATATTCTCTCTTGTCCTTATTGCCCCCAAAGCCGATGTTAAAATGCAAGGCAATGACTTCAACCCCTTGTGAGGCAACAAGTTGCATGGACAGCAAGCTATCTAACCCCCCGCTAAACAACGCTAAGGCTCTCATACTTTGACTAATTCTCCTTGGTTGGATTGGTATAATTTTGCCCGCCATAAAGACAGCATTTCCAGCCTTTGGCTGATCTCTAAGTGGGGATAAAGGTGGTTGATTTGCTCTATTTGTGTCGCGCAGTGGCGTTTGATAAATAAGGCCAAATGTGCGTCAAAATCTTTGTTAGGAGGCGTGGCTGTCGGCAATCTGTCGTCTAGCTTAATGGCGGCAATTTGTGCGTCTTCGGGTTGGGCGTTGCATAAAAGTGTAAAGGCGTGGGCACAATGCCTAAAAACTTGAGGGGTGCTGATGTAGGTTTTTGCCCGCTCTAGTAACTCAGGATACAACACCATGTATTTAATCAACAACTCTTCTAGAGGGTCGCTGATGGGGCGCTGGGCTAGAGGCTGTGGGGGGTGGTGTCTAGGTTTTTGGGGGCTAAAAAAGCGTAAAGAGGTTTGCAGTAAGCTTGCTGCCATCGGTTTATAATCTTCTTGCACTATAGGGGGCAGCTCGTGTAAAAAGGCTTGGACTTGCTCGAAAGCTTGCTTTTTTTGTAAGGGGTCGTTGAGGTTGCACTCTTTAACAATCCCTTGCAAGACAAACTCGATGAAGGGGATGGGACGGGCTAGGAGGGCTTTTAGGCTGTCTATGTGTCCTTGTGTTACCATGTCGGCTGGGTCAAGCGGGGGGGTTAAAAGCACCACGCCCCCACTTTTCAGCTCTTTGGCTAATAGTTGGCTGGCCTTAAATGCCGCCGCCCTACCTGCCTTGTCGCCATCGTAGAGTAAAATGATGGAAGGCTCGCCCCGACTTAAAGCGGGCAAATGCTCGGGGGTTAGGGCTGTGCCTAGGGTAGCTACCGCTGTATTAAAGCCCGCTTGGTGCAACAAAATCACATCTAAATAGCCTTCAGTCAAAATGAGTTGCTTGGTTTTTAAGATATGTTGGCGGGCTTGGAAGTAGCCATAGAGCAGTTTAGACTTGTTGAACAACGCGCTTTGAGGAGAGTTGATGTACTTTGCCACTTGTGCGTTTTCTTGCAATGTCCGCCCCCCAAAGCCCACCACCTTGCCATTGGGGTTGTGGATGGCAAACATGAGGCGGTTAGCAAAGCGCACAAAGGTTTTTTGGTGGCCGTCTTGACCTAAAACCCCTAAGTCTAAAAGGGTTTTGATGTCTAGCTTGTGGGCTTGGATATAGCCTAGCACGCTTGAAGGGCTGCAAAAACCCAAAGAAAAATCTTTGAAGCTTTCAGGGCGCACCCCCCTTTGGCGCAGGTATTCAAGGGCATGGGGGGTTTTGGCAAGCTGGGCTTGGTAACCCTGGGCGATTTTCTCTAAAAGGTCTACGCTGGCCGTGGGCTCTTTGTTGTGGGTGAATTGTAAGGGGACATTAAACATGCTGGCGAGTTTTTGCGCCGCCGTGGGGAAGTCCACCTTTTCATATTCCATGACAAAGGTAAAAGCGTTGCCCGACTTAGAACAACCATAGCAGCGGAAGGAATTGCGCTGCGGGGTGACGACAAAACTAGGGGTTTTTTCATCGTGGAAAGGACAAATGGCCTGGTAGTTGCTCCCCACTTTTTTAAGCGTGATATAGCCTTGTACCACCTCCACGATGTCGGCGACCTGCTTGAGTTGCTCTAAGGATTCTTGCGTGATCATGCGTAGGAATTTAGCATAGGTAAGTTTGATTTTGCCTAAAGGTGCACGCAGAGCAATTAAACCCAGAACTTTATAGCTTTACTCATAATTAACTTTAGTCTTTTACTATAAAGTTTTTTAAGTAAAATATTTTAGTATTGCCTTAAGTCTTGACTTGCTCACAAATTTTTGCTAGAATCGTGGCACTTAAATTTTTTAAGTGCTAATTTTCGTAACTTGAGGAGACCCTATGTTTAAACCATTAGGTGAAAGAGTGCTGGTTGAAAGACTAGAGGAAGAAAAGAAAACTGCTTCAGGGATCATCATCCCCGACAACGCGAAAGAAAAACCCCAAATGGGTGTAGTGAAAGCCGTGAGTCACAAGATCGGTGAGGATTGTAAATGCCTTAAAGAAGGCGATGTCGTGGCTTTTGGTAAATACAAAGGGACTGAAATCGTGCTCGAGGGCAAGGAATTTATAGTTTTAGAGCTGGAAGATGTGCTGGGCGTGGTGGATTCTTGCTGCCACGGGCATGAGCATGGACATAAAAAGGGCGATCACAAGCACGAAGGCAACTGCTGCCACAACCACTAAAAGACAGCGCGCCTAAGGCGCGCCAACCACTATTATAAAATTTTAAAAGGATTAGACAATGGCAACTAAAGAAATTAAGTTTTCAGACACTGCGCGCAACAAGCTCTTTGAAGGCGTGAAACAACTCCACGACACCGTGAAAGTTACTATGGGCCCTAGAGGGCGCAATGTGTTGATCCAAAAAAGCTACGGCGCGCCTAGCATCACCAAAGACGGCGTGAGCGTGGCTAAGGAAATCGAGCTTTCTTGCCCTGTGGCAAACATGGGTGCACAACTCGTGAAAGAAGTGGCGAGCAAAACCGCTGATGCCGCCGGCGATGGCACCACCACCGCGACTGTGCTCGCTTACAGCATTTTTAAAGAGGGCTTACGTAACATCACTGCAGGAGCCAACCCCATTGAAATCAAAAGGGGCATGGATAAGGCCAGCGAGGCGATCATTGCAGAACTCAAAAAAGCGAGCAAAAAAGTGGGTGGGAAAGAGGAAATCACCCAAGTCGCCACCATCTCCGCCAACTCCGATGAAAAAATCGGGAAATTGATCGCCGATGCGATGGAAAAAGTGGGTAAAGACGGCGTGATCACCGTGGAAGAAGCCAAAGGAATCGAGGATGAATTAGATGTGGTTGAGGGCATGCAATTTGATCGCGGCTATCTCTCCCCCTACTTTGTCACCAATGCTGAAAAAATGACCACCCAGCTAGAAAACGCTTACATTTTGCTCACCGATAAGAAAATCTCTAGCATGAAGGACATTTTGCCCCTGCTTGAGCGCACCATGAAAGAGGGCAAACCCCTTTTAATCATCGCTGAGGATATTGAGGGCGAAGCGCTCACAACTCTAGTGGTGAATAAACTAAGGGGCGTGTTGAATGTCGCTGCCGTGAAGGCTCCCGGTTTTGGCGATCGCCGTAAGGAAATGTTAAAAGACATTGCGATTTTAACAGGCGGACAAGTGATCTCTGAGGAACTTGGCAAAACCCTAGAAAATGCTGATGTGAGCGATCTGGGTGTGGCTGTGCGTATTGTCATCGATAAAGACAACACCACGATCGTAGATGGCAAGGGCAAGGCCCATGATGTGAAAGATCGCATCGCACAAATCAAAACCCAAATCGAAGCCACCACTAGCGATTACGACAAAGAAAAACTCCAAGAACGCCTTGCCAAACTGAGCGGCGGCGTGGCGGTGATTAAAGTCGGGGCGGCTTCTGAAGTGGAAATGAAAGAGAAAAAAGACCGCGTAGATGACGCTTTGTCTGCTACCAAAGCCGCCGTAGAAGAGGGCATTGTGATCGGTGGGGGTGCGGCTTTGATTCGCGCCGCCCAAAAAGTGCATTTAAACCTAGAGGGCGATGAAAAAGTGGGTTATGAGATCATCATGCGCGCCATCAAAGCGCCCCTAGCACAAATTGCGGCAATGCAGGCTACGATCGTGGCGTGGTGGTGAATGAAGTGGAAAAACACAAAGAAGCCCATTTTGGTTTCAACGCGAGCAATGGCGAATATGTGGACATGTTTAAGGCAGGGATCATTGACCCCCTTAAAGTGGCGCGCATCGCCTTGCAAAACGCCGTATCCGTGTCTAGCTTGCTCTTAACCACAGAAGCCACCGTGCATGAAGTGAAAGAAGACAAACCCGCCCCCGCTATGCCTGATATGGGAGGCATGGGCGGTATGGGAGGCATGGGCGGTATGATGTAGCCCTCGCCTTTGCTTTTTGCCTTTTTTTGGAGGGGGCTTGGAGGGGGGCAATTCACTTAGGTGGCACGCTTTGTACTAACTTAAAAAATCGTGTTTTTTAGAAAAACTCAAATCCCAAAACTTGTGCTACAAACATCATAACCTAGCCCTTTGATTTTTAAGCCCTTGTATAGTAATAGTATGGGCTAAAGGATTCCCATGCAAAACTACACCCATTTACACCTACACACCGAGTATTCTTTGCTCGATGGCGCAAACAAGATCAAAATCCTAGCCAAGAAGATCAAAGAGCTGGGCATGACCAGTGTGAGCATGACCGACCATGGCAATATGTTTGGCGCGATTGACTTTTACACTTGCATGAAAAAAGAGGGGATCAAGCCCATCATCGGCATTGAAACCTATCTACACAACGCCGAAATTTTAAATGACAAACAATCCAGACAACGCTTCCATTTGTGTTTATACGCCAAAGACCAAGAGGGCTACCAAAATCTCATGTATTTGAGCTCCCAAGCCTTTTTAGAGGGGTTTTATTACTATCCCCGTATCAATAAAAAGATTTTGAGAGAGCGCGCTAGGGGGCTCATCTGCTCGAGCGCATGCCTACAAGGCGAGATCAACTGGCATTTAAACGACCAAAACCCCCGTAATAAGAAATTCGGCGCAAAGGGCTATGAGGAGGCTAAACGCATTGCCCTAGAATACCAAGACATTTTCGGGGACGATTTTTATATGGAGATCATGCGCCATGGCATTGCCGACCAACTCGCCATTGACGAACAGGTGATTAGACTCTCCAAAGAAACGGGCATTAAGCTCATCGCCACAAATGACACCCACTACACCAACAAAGAGGACGCGAGCGCCCAAGAAGTCGCCATGTGTGTGGCGATGGGCAAGACCCTTAATGACGCCGAACGGCTCAAACACTCTGTACATGAGTTTTATATCAAGACTCCCCAAGAGATGGCAAGGCTCTTTGCCGACATCCCCGAAGCCCTAGAGCACACCCAAGAGATCGCCGACAAATGCCATTTAGAGATCGATCTCAAAAACGACACCAACCCCCCCCACCCCCCCCGTTTTAAATTCACCAAAGAATACGCCCAAAATGAAGGGCTGGACTTTGAGGACGATAAAGCCTACTTTGCCCACAAAGCTAGAGAGGGGCTTAAAAAACGCCTAGAGATCGTTGAGCCCAGCCAACACGCCAAATACACCGAACGGCTAGAATACGAAATTAAAATCATCAGCGACATGAAATTTGCGGGCTACATGCTGATTGTGTGGGATTTTATCCGCCACGCCAGAGAGAGCAATATCCCCGTAGGTCCCGGGCGGGGCAGTGCGGCGGGCAGTTTGGTCGCCTTTTGTTTGCAAATCACGGACATCGATCCGCTCAAATACGATCTACTCTTTGAGCGCTTCTTAAATCCCGAGCGGGTGAGCATGCCCGATATTGACACCGACTTTTGCCAAAGGCGGCGGGGCGAAATGCTCGATTATATGATCGCCAAATACGGCAAATACAATGTCGCCCAAGTGATCACCTTCAACAAAATGCTGGCTAAGGGCGTGATTAGAGATGTCGCACGGGTGCTGGACATGCCCTACAAACAAGCCGATGAGATGGCAAAATTGATCCCCAATCGGCTAGGGATCACCTTGCAAGAAGCCTTCGAGCTAGAGCCTAAAATCCAAGCCTTGATTGAGAGGGATCAGCTAGCTAAACAAGTTTGGGATTTTTCCTTGCGTCTAGAAAATTTGAATCGCTCGGCAGGTAAGCACGCCGCCGCTTTGGTGGTGGATAGCGAAAGGGAACTTTGGTATAAATCCCCCCTTTACACGAGTGAGCGCACGGGGGGCATTGTCACGCAATACTCCATGAAATACCTAGAAGCCATTGATCTCATCAAGTTTGACTTTTTGGGGTTAAAAACGCTCACGGTGATCCACGATGCTCTAAAGATCATTGAAAAATACAGCCACAAAAAGATCGACTTTTTGAGTGTGGATATGGACGACCCAAAAGTCTATGCCACGATCCAAGAGGGCAACACGGTGGGGATCTTCCAAATCGAGTCTGGCATGTTCCAAACCTTAAACAAACGGCTACGCCCTTCTAGTTTTGAGGACATCATTGCGATCATTGCGCTGGGTCGCCCCGGCCCTATGGAGTCTGGCATGGTCGATGACTTTGTCAATCGCAAACATGGCAGTGCCCCGATCACCTACATGTTTGACGCACTAGAGCCCATTTTACGCCCCACTTACGGCACGATCGTGTATCAAGAGCAAGTCATGCAAATCGTGCAAACCATTGCGGGCTTTTCTTTGGGGGAGGCGGATTTGATCCGCCGTGCGATGGGCAAAAAGGACGCACAGATCATGGCGGACAATAAAGCCAAATTCGTGCAAGGGGCGATCAAAAATAATTTTGACAGCCAAAAGGCGGGCGAGTTGTTTGACTTAATCGTGAAATTTGCTGGCTATGGCTTCAACAAGTCCCACTCCGCCGCCTATGCGATGCTGACTTTTCAAACCGCCTATTTAAAAACCCACTACAAGCACGAGTTCATGGCGGCGATGCTCAGCAGCGAGTGCCGCCACATTGAGTCGGTGGCTTACTATGTAGAAGAGGCAAGCTCTATGGGGATCAAGGTGGAACGCCCCCATGTCAATACCTCCGATGTGCAGTTTAAGGTGGAGGATGCAAAGGGCGAAAAGGTCATTGTTTTTGGGCTGGAGGCGATCAAGGGGGCGGGCGAGGGACCGCTAGGCACTTTGGTGGAAATCCGTGAAAAACACGGCAATTTTAGTAGCCTAGAGGATTTGATTAGCAAAATTGATTTTTCTAAGTTCAGCAAGCGCATTTTAGAGCCCTTAGTCAAATCGGGGAGTTTAGACGGGCTGGGCTACAACCGCCGCACCATGCTGGAGAATTTAGACGCGATTTGTGATGAAGGACGTAGGAAAGACAAGAGCAACGCCCAAATGAGTGTGGGGCTGTTTGCTAACATGTCTAGCGAAGAATTAGAAAAGGCGCATTTGGATTTAAAGATTTATGAGGAATTTGATGCCAACACGCTTTTAAACCACGAATACGAGTGCATGGGGCTTTATTTTTCAGGGCACCCTTTAGACGCGTTTAAAGATGCGATCAAGAGCCTGAAAAATGTGGCTAAGAGCGTGGATATTGCCCGCATGGAGATCGGCTCGTCAGCGGTGTTTATCGGCAAGGTCTTAGATGTCAAACGCAAAATAGGCAAAAACAGCGGCAAGCCCTATGGCGAGGCGGCGATCGTGGATTTCTCGGGGCGTTTTGAGTTGATGTTGTTTGAAAAACAACTAAACGCCCTAGACCAGCTAGACATGGAATTGCCCCTCGCTTTTAAGTGTAAGATTGAGGAGCAAGAGGAAGTTGCCCGCTTGCGTCTTTTAGAGATCGACACCTTTGAGAACATCAAACAGGTCAAAATCCCCAAAGTGCGCTACAAAGCCCAAAAAGAGGACACAGAGGACACACAGCCCGTAGACATCGTCAAGGACTTTAGCGATAACCCGAGTTCTTGCGTGATCGGACACCAAGACGAACAGCACATCCCCCTATCCATTGTGCTCGACACCAGCGTGTCTTTAGACTTGTTTTCTAGGCTCAAAGAAGCGGCCACAAGCCACAAGGGCAACCGTGCGCTGTCCGTGGTTTTCTACGAGCAAAACAAACGCCTACGCTTCAACACCGCCTTTAAAGTCAACACCACGATCAAAGAGAATTTTAAAACCTACCAATGGCTGGATAATTAATGCGTTTAAACCAATTCTTAGCCCACAACATCCCCTGTTCGCGCCGTGTTGCCGATGCTTTGATCGCCCAGGGGCGGGTGAAAGTCAAACACACCAAAGCCACTTTCACCACACCCTTTCACCCCCACGATAAAATCTTTGTAGATGACAAGTTGCTAAAGATCAAAAAGCAAGAGCATTACACCGTAATCGTCTATCACAAGCCTAAAGGCGAGCTGGTGAGCCGCATAGACGATCGGGGGCGCAAGGTCATTTTTGACAGCCTAGAGGGCAAGTTTCAGCACTTCACCCCCATAGGACGGCTAGATTACGCGTCTATGGGGCTGTTGCTTTTGAGCGACAGTAAAAAGGTCGTGGATGCTTTGATGCATAGCCACTTAGAGCGTACCTATTTGGTGAAAATCAATGGGAGCATAACACAAGCCATGTGTGATGCCTTTGAAGAGGGCTTAGAAACCACCAGCAAAGAGGGCGCACACCAAAAGAGTCGTGTAGAAACCATCCACATTGCCCCCATGCAAGCCAGCGTGCTTAAAAGTGGCCGCAATTACTCCAAGCTCAAGCTCACCTTGCAAGAGGGGCGTAATAGAGAGTTGCGCCGTTTTTTCGGGCATTTTAAACGAGAGGTTTTGGACTTAAAGCGGGTGAGCTTTGGCTTTGTGTCTTTAAACGCCTTGCCCGTAGGCAAGACCCGCTATTTAAATGCGAAAGAGTATAAGCATTTACACGCCTTTTTAAACCAACTAGGAGAAGAAAATGGATAAAACTTTATTGTTTAGCCCTTGGAAAATCAAGGATTTAGAGTTAAAAAACCGCGTGGTGATGGCACCTATGGATCAGTACAGCGCGCGCGATGGGCATGTTAATGACTGGCACACTTACCATTATGTGAGCCGGGCGATCGGACAAGTGGGCTTAATCATCTTTGAAGTGGCGGCGGTGAGTGCCAATGGGCGCATTTCTAGCGAAGATTTAGGCATTTATGAAGACAAGCACATAGAAGGTTTAGCTAAGATTGTCAAAGAGTGCCACAAATACGGCTCTAAAGTGGCTTTGCAAATCGGGCATGCGGGCAGAAAAGGCACTCTTAAAGACACACCCCTTTTAGCCCCGTCTGCTTTGCGTTTTAACGAATCTTACGCCACACCTAAAGAAATGGATACAAGCGACATAAGGCAAGTGATCTTGGACTTTAAACAAGCGGGTTTAAGGGCAAAGCAAGCGGGCTTTGACGCGTTAGAAGTCCACGCCGCACACGGCTATTTACTCAGCAGCTTTTTATCCCCCTTAAGCAACCATAGAAATGATGCCTATGGCAAAAATCGGGCATTGATTTTACAAGAAATCCTAGAGAGCCTAAGAGAGACCATAGACCTACCCCTCACTGTGCGCGTGTCTGCCACAGACTACCATAAACAGGGCAACACCCCTGAAAAAATAGCCCAACTTTTAGAACCTTTAGACTCTCTTTACGATGCCCTCAATGTCAGCAGTGGAGGCGTGGTGGAAGCGCCTATTAAAGTGTATCCGGGCTACCAAATTTCTGGTGCTGGTTATTTAAGAGACGCTTTAGGCAAGCCCACCATCGGAGGTGGTGCTCTTGAAGAGCCCAAAATGGCGCAAAGATTAGTGGGTAGTCAGGTCGTGGATGCCATCTATTTAGCGCGGGCTTTGTTGAAAAACCCCTTTTGGTGCTTTAATGCGGCCCTGAGCTTGGGCCAAGAGATCGAAATCCCCAAACCCTATGCTAGGATGGTGCATTTGTAGTGAAGATCATCTAAAATTTAGATCATAGGTGGTTGCGCCGTTTTTGAGCGTTTCGATCGTGATGCTCCTGAGTTGTGTGGGTTTACAGGGGTTGGGTGTCTCAAAGGCTTGCCATGTTTTTAGGGGGCGCCAAAATTGGATGCGGTTGTTTTGCGCATGATTTGTCTGCAGTGCTTGGTAGGTCTGCTGTAGGCGCAAGAGGTGTTGTTGGTGCTCGAGAACACCTTGTTGGTAGAGATCAATAAGTCCTCTAAATCTGTGGTAATCCTCCTCTGTGTCTTGTGCCTCTGTGTTTGCGTCGATGTCTTTTCTTGCCCCCTTTATTTCTTCGCCTAAAGCCTCAAAATCGTTGGGTAATTTGCAAGAACTGCCCCCGTTGAGTATGATGTTTGTGATGATCACGGGAAAATTGTTCTCAGAAACAATTCTGAGCTGCCCGGGCTTAAAAAATGTGCTGTGTGTGAGTGATACGGCAAATTTTAATGGTTGGGCATTGGCATAGGGTGTTAGAGCAAAAGCGACCAGTATGTTTAACCAAATGGTACTATTTTTTTTCATATCAATTTCCTTATGGGGTTTAGTGTGAAAAATTAACAAACATTTGTGTAAAATTACGCTGATTCTTTTGAGTCTCAGTGCTGTGGCAAATTGGCGTGCTTATAAGCCAAATCTACAGTCTTATGAGAGTCCAAAATCTAAACGGATTTGATTTCAATATATTTTTTATCCATAGCCTCAAAATGGGCGATACCCATGGGAAGTTTTAGAGGTCATTTTTTTATTGGCAATAAAAAGAGAGCGTTTTACTTAATGAAACAGATATATTGAGAATTAGTGCTATAGGATGCATTAAACAAAAGACAAAATACTTAAAAACCGCTTTTATGCTTTGGTTGTGGGTTTCTTTAGCAAGAGAACGGGCGGGTTTGTGGTGTTTAAGATTTTTGCCTTGCAGCACCAGCACCCAAAGCAAACGTATAAATTCAGCCCAAGCGCAAGTTTGCGCCTCTAGTCTTCTGTTGCAGCACTCTATGTGATGAGTGCACGTCCCTTAAGAGCGGTAAATGTCTTGGATGTTATAAAGCCCAGGTTTTTGGACGGAAAGCCACTTGGCCGCTTCTAGTGCGCCCTTAGCAAAGATGTTGCGGTCTGTGGCGGTGTGGCTGAGCTCCAAATACTCCCCATCCAAGTAAAAGCCTACGGTGTGCCTGCCCACGACATCGCCCGCACGTAGGCTTGCGAAGCCGATTTCGCTCTCTTTTCTTGAGCCCTCTCTATGTTCTTGGCACACTTCTTTAAAGTCCACACCCCTAGCGTGGGCGCAGGTTTGCCCCAAAGTAAGGGCCGTTCCACTGGGCGCATCTTTCTTATAACGGTGGTGGATCTCTGTGATTTCAATGTCGGCGTGCTCTAAATTCTTAGCCACCGCCCCAACCACTTCGTTTAAAACCGCCACGCCCAGCGACATGTTAGATGCGTATAAAACGGGGACTTTTTGGCTCAGTTCTGCTAAAACTTGCCATTGCTCTTGCAGTCCCGTTGTGCCGCACACAAGGGGCAATGGGTTTACCAGCAAGGCAGATAAAAGCATGTCTAAGGCTTTGGGCGAAGAGAAGTCTATGACAAGCTGGCAATGCTCGAGAAATTGTTCGGCATTGTTTGTTACAAAAGTTTCTTGCGGCAAGACTTGAGCGAGTTGCAGGCTCAAGTTTTGACGCAAAAAGACGCTGGATAGGGCCAGGTGGGGGTGTTTGTGTATCTCTTTGGCGAGCAAGCCCCCGACTTTTCCACTCGCCCCAAAAATCCCTACTTGTAATTGTTGCACTAAGAATGCTCCTCCAAATAAGCAAGGGCCGAGAGCGCAGCAGTGGCACCGTCCCCAGCCGCACAGACCACTTGTTTGGCCGCTTGTGTGCGTACATCTCCGGCGGCAAACAACCCCTTCACGCTTGTTTTCATCGCTAAATCCACTTCAATGGCCCCATAAGGATCGCATGCACACAGCATGTCTTGGTCGTCTTGTTTCAACACTTCGTTGTTGATCTCATAGCCCACAAAGATAAAAACTCCAGACACGGCAAGTTCCTTCACCACGCCCGTGTGGGTGTTTTTAAACACAACGGCACTGACTCCACCTGAGCTGCCCTTGATTTCTTCAATGACAGCTGGGGTCAAAAACTCAATCTTAGGGTGTTTTTTGGCTTTTTCTAGGGTGATGGGGGCGGCGCGGAAGGTGTCGCGGCGGTGGATGAGATAGACCTTGGCACAGAGTTTGGTTAGATACAAGGCTTCCTCTAGGGCGGTGTCGCCCCCGCCCAAAACTGCCACCTCTTTATTTTTGTAAAAAAAGCCATCGCAGGTCGCACAAGTGCTCACCCCATTGCCCCAAAATGTGTCCTCGCCCTTCACGCCCGCCTTTTTAGGCCTACCACCCGTGGCCACAATCACGCTTTTGGTGTGAAAAACTTTATTTTCATCGGTGTGAATCGCAAAATGCGCCCCATGTGGTTTGATTTGTGTAACCAAAGCCATTTCGTGTTTCAGTCCAAAGCGGAAACACTGCTCTTGCCAAGGCTGCATGAAGTCCAAACCACTCACCACTTCACGCACCCCGGGGTAGTTTTCAATCTCACTGCTAAAAGTGATCTGCCCTCCAGGTGCGCCCTTTTCAAACAACACCACCTCCTTAAGCCCCCCCCTCGTGGCGTAAAGCCCGGCACTTAGCCCCGCAGGACCCCCACCGATGATCGCTAGATCTAGCAGTGTGTTAGAGGAGCTTGTCAATGTGGTCCTTTAAAGATTGTTTAGAGAGCGCCCCCACGGTTTGATTCACGACTTCGCCATCTTTCATGTATAAAATGGTGGGGATGCTGCGGATGCCATGTCTTGCGGCCAATTCCTCTTGTTCGTCTGTATTTACTTTACAAACTTTCGCCCGGCCGGCATACTCCCCAGTAAGCTCGTCGATGATGGGCGAGAGCATTTTACAAGGGCCGCACCAAGGTGCCCAAAAGTCTACGATCACCGCCCCCTCTTTGGTTTCTATATCAAAATTTTCGTTTGTTAATTCAATGTAACCAGACATCAATTCTCCTAAATTTTTAAGTTGGGCCTGTATTATAACATGGATTGTTGCGCTTGCCTTTAAACTCAAAATCCAATGTTTTGTAGCCATTCAATGTGGCAGTTTGGTAACTCTCCCTGCAGTGTGAGCGCGTCTATGCAAAAGGGCAGGTCGCTCGGGTTCTCTTGTAAATACACGGCGATGGTCTTTTGGATTTTCTCTAGTTTCTTGGGCGTGATGGCATAAATGGGCACGTCTTTACGGCGGCATTTGACCTCTACAAAGTGCAACACCCCATCTTTGGTGGCAACAATGTCGATCTCACCAAAAGAGCTGTAAAAGTTACGGCAAAGAATCTTGCACCCCTGCTTTTGCAAATAGACACACGCCAAATCCTCGGCAAGTTGCCCTCTTGTGTTCATGCCAAAAGGGGGTAAATCTGCACCTGCGCCCCTAAGTGTGCTAGGCTTGCTTGCAATTCTTGCGTGTGCGTTGGCTGTGTGGTGTAAATGTGCTCTTGCCCTGCGCAAAAGTGTAAAGTCGCGGGGATATTTTTAGGCATGGGCCGCCCTAGGCGGACATAGTGGGGTTTTGGGGCTTTTTTCGCTAGGGCGATTGTTGGCAAGGTTTTTAGCTTTAAGGCGTGTTTTTGTCTGCAAAAGTCTAAAATGTCGCTCACCACTGCACTGGCTGTGGCAAGGCCGCCCGCCCCCGCGCCATAGTAAAAAGTTTCCCCCACACTATCGCCCACAAAAACCGCCCCATTCATCACGCCTTGCACTTGGGCAAGCATGTGCTCTTGTGGCAGCAAGACGGGACCCACGCTTAAAGTCAACCCCTCTGCACTCTTATGCGCTTGGGCGAGGAGTTTTAGGCGGTAACCTAGACGTTTGGCATGCATTAAGTCGGTGTTGCTGATCCCCTCAATGCCCTGTACCGCCACACCTTCAAACGCAATCTGTCCCCCAAAGGCTAGGGAAGAGAGAATCAATAGTTTATGCGCGCTGTCTTGCCCGCTGGTGTCTAGATGGGCGTTTGCCTCGGCGTAGCCCAAATCTTGGGCTTTTTTTAGCGCATTTTCAAAACTCTGTCCTAAGTCCATTTGCTCTAAAATGAAATTACAAGTCCCATTGATCACGCCCTGTATGCCAAGAATGGCATTGGACGCTAGCCCCTCTTTAAGGGCTTTGATGAGGGGGATGCCCCCCCCCACGCTTGCCTCAAACCCGATCGGGCTGTGGATGAGCTCTTGGTGCTGAGCGAGCATGGCTTTATTTGCGGTGATGAAGCCCTTGCCCCGCTTAAGAGCTTTTGTGGCGAGTTTGTAGGCCAGCTCCACTTGTCCGCTCAACTCCACGATGAGATTGATGTCCGGGTCGTCTAAAAGGGTGTTTATATCCGTGCTTAAAGCAAAGTCCACGGGGCGTTTTTTGGATAAATCCTTAACCACCCCCTTTTTTATCATGAGCTGATGTCCACACCTTTGCACCAACAGATCAGCATGCTTGTTTAAAATCTCCACCACGCTTAAGCCCACACAGCCCAAGCCCACAATCCCAATTTGCAACATGATTTCAACTAAGCCTTGTTTTTGCTAAATTTACTGGTTAAAAAATCCACAAGCGTATCTAGGTATTTCAAAATAAAGGGGGTGATGAGCATGGAAAAGATGATCATCAACACTAAGAATTGTTGGATGTCGTTTACCCCGACATGGATAATGTCGTGGTCGCGCAAGAAAGCCAAAATGCCCTCATGTTTTTGCAAGGTCAAGAGTTTGTGCTTGCTCGCGCTTAAAAACACCACTAGGGCAAATTCCCCAATTTGTGCTAAAGATAGGGCGGCCTTTAAGGAGCTCTTGCTGTCCCTAAAGATTCTTAAAATCCCAAATAAAAACCCTGTTTTTAAGAACATGGCCACAACGAGCAAGAAAATCACCGCAAAGAGGTTTTCAAACAAAAAGCCTAAGTGGATTTGCATGCCCACTGTAACAAAGAAAAGCCCCAAAAAGATGTTTTTAAGCGGGGCAAACTCTTCTTGCACACGGATGCGGTAACGCGATTTAGAGATCGCCATGCCTGCCACAAATGCCCCAAGCGACATGGAGAAACCAAAGAAGTGGCTAAGGCTCGCCGCCCCGAAGACAATTAAAAGAATCGTGCCCATGAAAATCTCAGGCAGGCGGCTCTCAGCAGCTAGGCCTAAAATCCTTGTGGCAGCAAGTTTACCCGGCAAGAGCAGCAGGGTTAAAATGATCGCTGCCGACACAATGGTTTTGATCACCAAACCTAAAAAGTGGTTGCTCCCCCCACCCATGAGCATTAAAATCAAGAGCATGGGGATCGCAGCGATGTCTTGAAAGATCAAAATCCCGACCACGATCTTGCCCACAGAGGTGTTTAGTTGTTTGCTCTCTTCAAAGAACTTCAGCACAATCGCCGTAGACGAGAGCGAAAAGCCCATCGCTACAACTAGAGAAAAGCCCCAAGACGAGCCCATCACAAAGTAGCCAAAGAGCAACAGCAAAGCCGAGGTTAAGACCACTTGCAGTCCCCCAAAGAGCAGGACTTCTTGCTTCATGGTCTTTAACTTGTCAAAGTTAAACTCCAGCCCGATCATAAACATGAGAAACACGATCCCAAAGTCTGCGATTTCTGAAAGCGATTCGAAGTCTTGAATATGAAAAAGGGCGGCGATGACAAGTCCGGTTAAGATGTATCCGATGATGACGGGCATTTCTATTTTCTTTAGCAATAGACCGCTCACCACACTCAGCCCCAATCCTGCAACAACCACATACAGCGCATGCGCTTCCATTTCGCGCTCTTATCCACCCTTTCCAACTGAATTTAAAAGCCACTAAAAGCAATTATTAAAAGGGGCTATTATATAATAAGTTGAATAAACAATATGAGGTTTTTGCGTGGAACAAGCGATTGCGTTAGCGGGCGTGTATGAATTACAAGGGCGTGTGTTGGAGGCTTTGCAGATTTATAAAACTATTTTAAAAGATGATCCGCACCACAAGCAGGCCCTACAAAGCCACAAACGCCTCAGTGCGCTCGGGCCAAAAGCCCCCCAAAAGCCCATTTCTGCCAAGCCCAAATCGGAGGCAAATTTGAGCCAATACGCCCCCCTGCAGCGCTTTCAGATCCAAAACATGCAGACTTTATTTAGCCAGGCTGCCACCACGGCTGAACTTGCAACAATCGAACAATGGTTACTCAAATGGAATTAAAAACATCATCTCCCAAGCCCTAGACGAGATCGAACAAGTGGAGCAAAAGCCCAAAGCGGTCAGTAAAACCCCGCCCCCGCCAAAGCCCCAAGGTCTTGCAAGAAGAACAACAATTCTTAAAGGATTTGGAGCAAAAAACGCTCTTGCTCTTTGAGGGCTTAAAATCCCCCCAGACCAAGAATTTGCCCATGAAGTTGGATTTAGTGGTGAACTACCTACAATACCAACTTTACATGGTTCAAGAACGCTTAAAATCGTTCAAAGATTGAGGTTGTTTTCATTGATTTTGTGTTAATATTTGGTTTTCGTTAACTTTCTGTTGAGGTGCTTATGATCAAGATACTCATGATAGAAGATGATGTGGAGTTGGCTGAGATATTGAGCGAATTTTTAAGCCAACACGGCATAGAAGTAGTCAATTGCGATGAGCCCTACACCGGCATCAGTGCCGCCACCACCCAGCAATACGACCTACTGCTCTTAGACTTGACCTTGCCTAACTTAGACGGGCTAGAGGTGTGTAAGCGCATTTCTAAACAAAAAGACATCCCCATCATCATTTCTTCGGCAAGAAACGACTTGAACGACAAAGTGGAAGCCTTGGAGTGCGGGGCAGACGACTACATCCCCAAACCCTACGACCCCAAAGAACTTCTCGCGCGCATCCAATCTCTCTTGCGCCGCTACAATAAAAAACCCGCCCAAGAAGGGGGTTTGTCAAGCAAGAGCAACCTTTTTAGAATTGACCATGACGCTAGAGAAGTCTACATGCAAAATAGAAAACTTGAGCTCACAAGAGCGGAGTATGAAATCCTCACGCTTTTAATCAGCAAAAAGGGTTATGTTTTCTCCAGGGAGTCCATTGCCATCGAGTCCGAGTCCATCAACCCTGAAAGCTCCAATAAGAGCATCGATGTCATCATCGGGCGTTTGCGCTCTAAAATTGAGCAAGACCCCAAGAAACCTAAGCACATCATCTCTGTGCGGGGAGTTGGCTACAAGCTAGAGTTTTAGATTGCCCTTTTCTATCTTTAGCAAGATTGTTTTTTTATTTGTGATTTCAATCACGAGTTTTGCGGCGTTTTCTTACTACTTCATCCGCTCGCAAATCGATCATGAGAATTTCCAAACCCAAATCCGCCACCAGCAATTCATCACCACGATTAACCAAGTTTTGGCCGACAAGAGCAACCGCTACTCCGCTGAGGTTTATTTACACGAGCTAGGGTTTCAAGAAATCACCCAACAAGAGTTGCGTGAAATCCTCTCCAAACAACAGGGCAGTAGAATTGAAAACGATGAAAACCCCCTAGCCCACATCATCAAGGTCGGCAATAAAATCTTCATTTCGCTCAAAAGTCAGGGCGACACGGTATTGTATAAAGAGATTCAAAAGACATCTTATCGTAACTATTACTTTGCCATCTCTGTGGGGGCGTTTTTGATCACCATGATTTTTATTTTCATGTTGCAAGGCTTTGTCCCCATCAATGAGTTGCGTAAAAAGGTGCATTTGTTTTCTAATGGCGAAATGGACATTGAGTGCAAACTAGAACAACAAGACGAGATCGGGGATTTGGCCCTCGCCTTTGACAACGCCATTAAAAAAATCAAGGGCATGAACGAGTCGCGCATTTTGTTTTTAAGAGCCATCATGCACGAGCTTAGAACCCCCATTGCTAAGGGCATGATTGTCGCTGAAATGGTGGACAATAGCGTGCAAAAAGAACGCCTCATCACGACCTTCAAACGCCTGAACGCCCTCATCGAGCAGTTTGCCCGCATCGAGCAACTTTCCTCCAAGAACTACAAAATCACCAAAGAAATGTTTTTAATGGACCGCTTGTTAGAGCATGTCAAAAACATGTTGCTCTTAGAGCATGGGAGTACCTGCATTGTGGCAAGCTTGCCAAACTACACCTTTGAAACCGACTTTGAGCTTTTTAGCCTTGTGATTAAAAACTTGCTAGATAATGCCTTAAAATACAGCCCCGATCGGCAGGTGAAACTTGAGGTGAGCGGTAAGGACTTGTCGATTTCCAATCGGGGTGAACCTTTAAAAGAAGACCTAATGCACTACTTCAAGCCCTACTTCCACCACGAAAACCCCAGCGAAGCGCATGGTTTTGGGCTGGGCATGTATATCATCAAAAGTGCACTAGACACTTTAGAACTGCGTTTAAGCTACGCCTATAAAGATGAGCGCAACATTTTTACGATACACGGATGCATTTTGCAAGAATTTGGGCCGCTCTTTTCTAAAGTGCCTAAACGGGGGGCAAAGGTCTAATGTTCGGCCTGTTTGCCTGCGCCACCCCCGCCCTAGCCCACCAAGCCCTGCTCTCTTTGCAACACCGCGCCCAAGAGGGCATCGCCCTTGCCACCGCCAACACACACATAGAATTTAAACAATCAAGGGGCTTACTCAGCAGCACCCCCCCCGATTTTTTCCCCAAAGCCCCCCATGCTTTAGGGCAAGTCTTAGGCACCCACCACGACTTTTACGCCGATTCTAACCTAGCCATCGCCTTTTGTGGCAATTCACACAACACTAAAACCCCTGCTAAATCCATTGCCAAAGCCCTAGAGCAAGCCAAATCCCCAAATTTAGAATCCAAATTAAAAGAGGTGATCCCCACGCTTAAGGGGGCTTATGCGTTTTTGCTTTTAACCCCCGATAATTTAATCGCCATGCGCGACCCCTTTGGCTATCGCCCTCTATTTGTGGGGGATTTAAAAGGCGGTTATGCCCTAGCCAGTGAAAGCAGTGTCTTGCAAGCGTTGGAGGCGCAAAATATCCAAGAAGTCCCCCCAGCCACGCTTTACACCAAAGCAGGCACAACTCTCCTAGCCCCACCCACGCCTAGCCCTTGTGTGTTTGAAGCCATTTATTTTAGCCAACCTGGCAGTTTTATGTTTAACCAAAGCGTCTATGCCCTGCGTGCCAAATTAGGCCAAGCCCTAGCCAAAGAACACCCCTTAAAGGCGGACATGGTTGTGCCCATCCCAAGCAGCGGCACTTTAGCCGCTCTGGCTTATGCCAAAGAACTGAACCTAGACTTTGCCCCGCTTTTGAGCCTTAATCCCTATGTGGGGCGCTCTTTCATAGAAAGCACCCAAGAAAGCAGGGAGCGCAAAGCCCGCCAAAAATTTAGCCTAGTGGCCGAGCCCATTAAAGGCAAGGACATTATTTTAATAGACGACTCTTTAGTTAGGGGAACGACAAGTAAGGTTGTGGTGCAAATGCTAAAAGAAGCGGGGGCAAGGCGTATCCATTTATTGTTGAGTGCCCCGCCCATCCTTGCCCCTTGTTTTTGGGGCATTGACATCCCTGCAGAAAACGAACTTTTAAGCGTGCAGGGGGGTGAGGCGGAGGCTATTGGGGCAGCTAGCGTGGGCTTTTTGTCCCTAAACGCTCTAAAGGCCGTCATCCACGCCCCCTTTTGCCAAAATTGTTTCATCCCAACACATAAGGATTGCCATGTTTAAACGATTGCGCCGTCTTAGAGCCACCCCCACTTTGCGTAACTTAGTGCGTGAAACCCGCTTGAGTGTTGCCGACTTCATCGCTCCGCTCTTTGTGCGCCAAGAGGGCAAGAGTGCGCCCATCGCGTCCATGCCCGGGGTGTTGCAAATGGACTTAGAGGACTTACTCAAAGAATGCGCCCTATTGCAGGAATTAGGCATTAAAGCACTCTTGCTTTTTGGGCTGCCCGCACACAAAGACGCGACAGGTTCGAGTGCGCTGTGTGAAAGCCACCCCGTAGCCACAGCCACAAGAGCCATTAAAGAAAACTTTCCCGATTTGTGCGTCGTGGCGGATTTGTGCTTTTGCGAATACACCGATCACGGGCATTGCGGGATTCTCAAAAACGGGATACTAGACAACGATGCAACCTTAGAAATCCTAGCTAAGCAAGCGATCCTTTTAGCCCAAAGTGGCGTGGATATCCTAGCACCCAGCACCATGTTAGATGGCATGGTGATCGCTTTACGCCAAGCTTTAGACGCTAAGGGCTTTAGCCACCTACCCATTATGAGCTACTCTACAAAGTTTGCCAGCAGTTACTACGGGCCCTTTAGAGAGGCGGCTAACTCCGCCCCTAGCTTTGGCGATCGCAAAAGCTACCAAATGGATTTTTCCAACCGCAGGGAGGCGATTTTAGAGAGTTTAGAGGACGAAATTCAGGGGGCGGACATCCTCATGGTAAAACCTGCCCTCGCATATTTAGACATGGTGCGCGACATTAAAGAGCGCACCCTCTTGCCCCTAGCCCTTTACAATGTGAGCGGGGAGTATTCCATGTTTAAGCTGGCGCAAGCACACAATCTTATAGACTACGACAATTTACTTTTAGAAACCATGACCGCCTTTAAAAGGGCGGGAGCGGACATCATCATCAGTTACCACGCCAAAGAAGTGGCTCAGCTACTACAGAAAGGATTTTAATGGGACGGGCTTTTGAATATAGACGGGCAGCCAAAGAAAAGCGCTGGGATAAAATGAGTAAGGTGTTTCCTAAACTTGCCAAAGCCATCACTTTGGCAGCCAAAGAGGGCGGAGGCGATCCAGCCAGCAACGCCAAATTACGCACCGCCATTTTAAACGCCAAGGCGCAAAATATGCCTAAAGACAACATAGACGCGGCGATTAAGCGGGCGAGCAGCAAAGAGGGGCAGTTGGTGGAGGTGAGCTACGAGGGCAAGGCTAACCACGGCGTGTTGCTCTTCATTGAGTGCATGACAGACAACCCCACGCGCACCATCGCTAATTTAAAAAGCTACTTCAACAAAACCCCGGGGGCGAGCATTGTCAATAACGGCTCTTTGGAGTTCATGTTTTCTAGAAAAAGCGTCTTAGAAGGACATTTGGAGGATTTAAAGCCTTTAAATCTATCTTTAGAGGATTTGGAGTTAAGTTTAATCGACTATGGGCTAGAGAGCCTAGAAGTGGAGGGGGAGAGCTTTTTTGCCATCGGCGATTACCAAGACTTCAAACAGCTAAATGAGGGTTTTGAAACCCTAAAAATCCCCGTGCAAAAGGCAAGTTTGCAGCGCATCGCCAATGCCCCCATTAGCTTAAGCGAGCAAGCCCTAGCCGAGAGCGAGAAACTCCTAGATAAGATTGAAGAGGACGACGATGTGATCGCCCTTTACACCAACATCTCTTGATAGCGTTTTAAAATTTCACAGGCGGCCAGGCTGTCTAGCTTGCCGTCTTTGCGGGCGTTTTGGCGTTTTTGCACTTTTAGGTGGTGGGTGTTTTCTAGGGCATCTAGGCTTGTGTTGCACTCATTGACAAACACAAGGGGCGCAAAGTTTAATAGCCCCACAAAGTGCAAAATGCGTTTGCGGGTGTCAGCGTAGTTTTCGGGGGGCAAGCCCACTACAAGGGTGCTAGGATTTTTACTCTCTAGCAGGGCTTGCAACTCTTGGCTGGCTTGTTTGCGATTGATACGCAAAATCGGCTCTAGGGGTAAAATAATGTCTTGCACGCACATGGCTAAACCAATGCGTTTTAATCCAATGTCGCACGCCACAATCACAGCAACACCACCCGTCCATGCTCTCTTTTCACCACGCCTAAGAGCTCTTGCTCGAGCAGCAAATCCCCAAACACCGCGTAAGCCTCTTCAAAACTCGGGGACTTTTGGCAAAACGCCAAAAAGTCGTTTGGGACTGGGGCTGTGGGGGGCGTGGTGGGGGCACTTAAGCCAAACTTGCGCGCCAAATCCCCCACAAAGGCGGCAATGTCGTAAATCGCTGTGGCTTTATTTTGGGCGAGTAGAGCGTTGGTACCCGGACTCTCAAACAGCCTTTGGGGCAGGACAAATAGGGGCTTTTTTAACTCCAGTGCGAGCCTTGCACTTGCCATTGAACCGCTGGTTTCCTGTGCCTCTGGGATAATGACAAGATCGCTCAAGGCAATGACTAGGCGGTTTCTCTCTAAGAATGTGGAGCGGTAGGGCTGAAAATCTTCAGCATATTCGCTCAAAATCAGCCCCACTTTAGCAATTTGCTGGATAACTTCAGCGTTGCTGGGCGGATAAATGCGTTTTAAAGAGCAGGGGGCAAACATGATGGTTAGGGGTAGGGCGTTTTTTTGGGCGATGATGTCTACGCCCAATGCCCCCCCACTCACCACCACCGCCCCGATTTTAGCTAGCTCTTTGGCGAGTGTGGCGGTGATTTGCTGGGTGTAGGTGGTGGGCTTTCTTGTGCCGACAATGGCGACTTTCAAAGGGGCTTGCAGGTGCTTGAGATCGCCCACATAGTGTAAGAGTTTGGGGGGCTTTTTCAGGGCTTTAAAGCTTAAGGGTAGAAAGTCTAGAGGGCTTGGTGTGAAAGGGCTTAACATTTAAGAAGTGGGGGTTTGTTTTTCCAACACAATTTCCACTTCTAGGGTGTCTATGTCGTGGTTGGAGTTTGCCCTAACATCGATTTTGCTTGTTTGGGTGTATTTTTGCACCACGGCTAAAATCTCTTTTTTCATCTCTTCCATGTAGGGTAGGCGGACACTGCGCTCATAGGCAAGCACAAATCTTAGGCGGTCTTTGGCAATGTGTGCGCTGTTTGCGCCCTTAAACCATTTGGTGAGTAAGGTCATGCAAACAAGCCCCTTAAAGCCCCCATTAAGCCCCGTTTGGCTTTAAACTCCGCAAAGGGGACGTCTTCACCCAAAATGCGCTTGGTGATGCGCTGAAACGCCAAAGCGCTCGGGCTTTGGGTGTAAATGATGGGTTCACCCGTGTTTGTGGCAGAGATGATCTTAGGGTCTTCGGGCACAAGCCCGATCAAAGGCAGGGCGAGGATTTTTAGCACATCCTCATTAGAGAGCATTTCTTGTTTCTCCACAAGCTCAGGCTTGATGCGGTTGATTAAAATGTGTTTGACCATCTCTTGCCCTTCCTTGACTTTTTGGCTTTTAGCATCCATGATGCCGATCACGCGATCGCTGTCTCTCACACTACTCACTTCAGGTGTTACCACCACAATTGCCTGATCAGCAAAGAGCATGGCGTGTTCAAACCCGCTTTCAATCCCAGCGGGCGAGTCGATCAGCACATAATCAAACTGCCCTCTTAAATCTGCAATCAGAGCTTGCACTTTGGCCTTTTCTAGGATATTTTTATCCTTGCTCTGAGACGCGGGCAAAAAGAAAAGGTCTTTATTCTTCTTGTCGCTAATCAAGGCTTGGGGCAGTTTGCAGTTGCCCTCCATCACATCCACCACATCATACACGATGCGGTTTTCTAAGCCTAAAATCATGTCTAAATTGCGTAGCCCTATGTCAAAGTCGATCGCCACGACTCTCTTGCCCTGTCGGGCGAGCCCAATGGCTAAATTCGCCGTAGAAGTGCTTTTACCCACCCCGCCCTTGCCTGAAGTGATCGTGATAACCACAAATGCCCCTATTTAAACAAATATTGACGCAAATGCGCCCCTGTTTGCTCTAAAAGCTCACTCTTTAGAGCCTTTCTATTGCTGTGGATTTTAGGGTAGCCCTGTTCTTTCTCTTCTAAGAAACTTTTAGCAAACGAGCCGTCTTGGATTTTATCCAGCACCTTTTGCATACGCTCTTTAATGGTGGGCTCAATGACCTTACCCCCACTCTCAAGCCCCCCATACTCGGCGGTGTTGGAGATGTGCTCTTGCATGCGCACCAGCCCCTTAGCATAAATCAAGTCGGCAATCACCTTGAGTTCTTGCACACACTCAAAATAGGCGACTTCTTTAGGGTAGCCTGCCTCCACTAAGGTGTTGAAAGCGTTGAGCAATAGGTGCTCCACCCCTCCGCACAGCACCACCTGCTCGCCAAAAAGATCGCAATGGGTTTCGTCTTTAAAAGTGGTTTCCAAAATCCCCGCCCGTCCACAGCCCAACGCGCAGGCGTAACTTAGGGCAATGTCTTTAGCGTTGTGGGCGGTGTTGTCCTGTTGCACGCCCATGAGCGCAAAGACTCCCCGCCCTTCTTTGTAATTCTCCCGCAAGGCATAGCCCGTACCCTTAGGGGAAACAAGGACCAAACCCACCCCCTCAGGGGCGGCCACTTGCCCAAAGCACACGCTAAAGCCATGGGCGAAGATGAGAGTTTGTCCGGGTTTGATATGGGGCGCGATTTCTTGCTTGTAAATGTCGCCATGGATTTCATCGGGCAGAAGTAAGGCCAAAATGGCGCACTCTTGCACGCATTTTTTTAAGGTGTAGACCTCAAAGCCGTCTTTCTTAGCAATGGCAATGCTCGGGCTGCCATCATATAACCCGATTTGCACCGCCACCCCGCTGTCTCTTAGATTAAGTGCGTGAGCCCGTCCATGCGCCCCGTAGCCCAAAATAGCGACCTTTTGGCTCAAAAGCGTTTCTAAATTGCCATCTTGATCGGTGTAAATGGGTAAATCGCCCATAAATTACCCTTCTGTTTATGATAAGCCTTTATTGTAGACGAAAACAACTTAAGTTTTGTTTTTAGGAGAGCGCATGCCACAAAACATACAGGTTGAGTTGGATTTTTTGCAAGACTTGCTGCTAGAGATTTTGCAAGAGTTTAGCCCTAAAAGCACGGGCTATTTCAGCACCCTAAAACATTTATTTAAGAGCTACGCCCCCCCCACACAATTAGCCCACGAATTGCAAGCCACGATCGAATCCGACCAAATTTTAGACGTGATTAAAGCCTTTTCGCTCTGCCATATTTTGGCAAATCTTGTAGAAGAACACTATAAGAACAAGCAACCCTCCACAATGGGGCTAGATAAAACCCACAACGATCTAAGCCATGCGGGCTTTAGCCCAAAAGAACTTGCCGATAAACTGCAACACATCCACTTTTACCCCGTCTTCACCGCCCACCCCACGCAGTCCATGCGCCGCACCTTTTTAGAAGCCATCCAAGAAATGTTTAGCGACCTTGCCACGATTTTTGACCGCCCCTGCGACCCAGCTGCCATGAAAAAGGCCAAAGAGAGACTGGCCTACCGCCTGCGCCTACTGTATAAAAGCCACCTTGTGCGCCAAGAAAAACTAGAAGTGCTCTTTGAGCTAGACAATTTGCTGTATATTTTAGAAAACTCTTTTTTACCTAGCTGTTTAGATTTATGCCAACAAATCCAAGCCGCATTTAAAACCCCCCCACCCCCTCCCCTTAAAACTGGGCAGTTGGATCGGCGGAGATAGAGATGGCAACCCCATGGTTACCAACGCTCTCATGCGTGAAGTCATCGCGATCCAACACCACTTTGTCATCGACCTCTACCTCAAAGAGCTAGACAAATTGCGCCGCGAACTCTCCATCTCTGTGGATTTTTGCCCCATCTCTGTTGCCCTGCAAGAGGATTTAAAAGAATCTTACCACAAACTAGACCCCACCAGCGCGAGATTGCACCCTAAAGAGCCCTTTAGAGCGAAATTGCTTTTAATGCAAACTAAGTTAAAAAACCGCCTCATCGCCCTAAATTCGCCCACCCCCATCGACTTTAGCTACCAAAATGCCAACGAACTTGCCGCCGACATAGATTTGCTCTTAGAAAATTTAGAGCCAAGTTTGCAGGGCTCTATGTTGCGTTTTAAAAATCTCGTCTTACTTACGGGGTTTCATTTACTCAGTTTGGATTTTAGAGAACATAGGGCAGTGTTTGTCAATGCCCTTAGCGAGGTCTTTTCCCTGCTTTCTCTTGCCACCGATTTTTACGCCCTGCCTGAAGAGCAAAAGCTAGAAGCCCTAAACCACGCCCTAGAGCTAGAGCCCATCTCTTTTTGGCCTTTATTGCCCCAAGTGAGCTTAGAATGTAAACGATTGCTTGAAGCCTTTTTAACCATGCTTTGGGCACAGACCAAGATCGCCAAAGAAACCTTTTCAAGTGTGGTGATCTCCATGACAACACAGGCGAGCGACTTGCTCGCCGTGCTGTGGTTGGCAAAACAAGTGGGGCTAGAAAAAGACCTTTACATCACCCCGCTGTTTGAGACCATTGAAGATTTAAACCACGCCCCCGCGATTTTAAAAGCTCTGCACGCCAACCCCCACTACCAAGCTTATTTACAGGGCATGCAAAACACCCAAGAAATCATGGTGGGTTACTCAGATTCAAGCAAGGATGGGGGGATTTTTGCCAGCAACTACAATCTACACATGGCGATTTGCCAATTAGTTGCTTTAGGGCAAGAATTAGGCATGGAGTTTATTTTGTTCCACGGGCGGGGAGGGAGTGTGAGCCGGGGCGGGGGGAGTTTAGAGGACGCGCTCCTAAGCGCCCCGCTTTTTAGCGTGCAAGACACCTTGAAGCTCACCGAACAGGGGGAGACGATCAGCTCAAGGTATTTAAACAACACGAGTGCGCTCAATAACCTGTCTAACATTGTGGGGGCGTTGCTGAAAAAGTCGCTCTATGACAAACAAGGTCTGTCTAAAAACCCCATCAACCCCGCTACTAAGGAGCTCATGCAAGCACTCTCGCAAATCTCTTATACCACCTACCGCCAACTCTACACCATGCCCGGCTTTTTAGAGTACTTCAAACAGGCCACCCCCATTGCCTTCATCCAAGAGCTGAATTTAGGCTCACGCCCCGCCAAGCGCAAGGAAAGCACAAAGCTAGAAGATTTAAGGGCGATTCCGTGGGTGTTTGCTTGGACGCAAAACCGCAGCATTTTGCCTGCGTGGTTTGGGGTGGGCAGTGCGCTTAAAAGCGTGGATTTAAAAGACTTACAAGCCTGCTATCTTGAGGGCGGGTTTTTTAAGGTGGTGCTTGATAACATCGCGCAGGTGCTTTTAAAAGTGGATTTAGGCATCGCTAGGCAATACCACGCCTTTGCTCGCAGTGTGCCAAATGCGGCAAAGATTTGGACGCAGATTGAAAACGAATTTGCCACAAGCCTAGAGTGCATTTTAGCCATCCGCCAAGAAAACGCCCTGCTGGAAAAAGACGCAATTGTTAGGCAGGGGATTTTGTTTAGAACGCCCTACATCAATGCGCTCAGCTGCTTACAAATTGAGCTCATCAAGGCCTTCAAACAAGACCCCAAAGACCAAGTGAAACTCGCCATCCAAAGTACGCTTATCGGCATCGCTCAAGGGTTACGCAATACAGGCTAGGGGGTGTGTATGTTTTGGTTTTTATGGTTTCTGTGTGCGCTGTGTCTACAAGCCCTCACCATCCAAACCCTAGAAGATTTGCCCTTAAAACAAAAGGGTGGGGACTTTAGCGGGGCTGTTGTTTATAAAAACACCGCTCAAAAGCAACTCATCATAGAGGGGACCTACCAACTTAAGGGTAATCAGATCACTTTGCAGGCCCTATGGCTTAAAAAGTTGCCTCTAAAAAAATCCAAAAAGAGTACGCAAACCAAAGCCAAATCCACCACCCCCCTAAAGGATCTAAAAGCCACCCAGGATTTAGGGGCGATTTTGCCCGATAAAATCCACAAACACACCCGCATTTATTTTAAAGATCCTAGCCCCGCCAAAATGGCGCAAATATTAGGGATAGAGTACCAAGACTATATCCGTTTTTCACCCCAAGAAAAGAGTGCTTTTTTAAACCCCATTGCCCCTCAAAGCATGTCTTTACAAGCAAGAGAAGAGAGAGAACAAACCCTCCAAGATAGAGAAAGCAAAACCAACCCAAGAAGCTATGCCACCACGCCCAAAACCTACAGCACCCGCACCCGCAGTACAAGTTCAAGGCGTACAAGAAGCACGAGAGCAAGAAGCCGTTCTAGAAGTGCTGCAAGCTCACTAAGGAGCACAAGAAGTACAAGCTCAAGGACTAGAGGTACAAGTGCACGCAGTACACGCAGCACTGCTAACCCTAACGCTGCTAACCCCACCACCACAAGGGAGCGCAGCATAAGAAGCTCTACAAGTTCCAGACGTACCGCAAGCTCCAGTACAAGGAGTAGAAGCCGCAGCACAAGGCGCACACACAGCACAAGGCGCACAGCCAGCACACAAGAGTATAGCCAAAACCAAAACTTTAACCAACCTTACAACCAAGCCCAAAGCACACAGCCCCAACATGATAACCCCTATGGTCCAAGCTATAATCCCCCAAGCCAACACTATCCTTCAAGTACAAGTGCACCCACTTACAATCCAAGCCCCACCTATAGTCCAAGTTACATGCCCCTGCCTCTAAACTATCCACAAACCAGCACCTCCCCCATGCCAAGCCCCACAAGCCAAACCCCAAGCACCTCCACCACGCCTAAAGCCTTGCAACCTACTCCAACCTCCCAAACCCCGACAAGCACTCTTATGGAAATTTCCAAAGAAACCACCAAACCCACAGAGAGTCAAGATAAACCCACAGAACCCACAGAAAAGAAGGCGGTACTAGAATCCACAGAAGGTAAGAAGGAGCAACCAACTAAGCCAAGCCAAGAACCCCCCACAGACAAAGAAGCTACCAAAGAAGGTGCAATTGAGGGGAAAAATCTAGAATTAAAACCCCAAGCCAGGCTAGAAGTGCCGGCAAATTTAGGCATGGGTGGGGTGCAAGAGGAGGCTTGCGGAGTGTGGAGCTATGATGATGAAAAATTGCAGGCCAAACGGCCGAGCGTGATGCATGTGTTGGATAAAGCCAGCGGGCAACTTTTAAGACTAGGGCCTTGTGATTTTAACGCCGATAAGAGCAGTGGCAAGGGGGCGGGGATCACCCTGCCCTATACAGAGTTGCCCCCTAGGGTGGAGGTGCTAGGCCCCACCACAACCACGCATACCTTTATCTTGAGCAAGGCCAATTACAGCGAAAAGCTGTGTTACAAGGCTAAAACCCGCCAGTGCTTACACATTGAACCCAACACCACCACAGAATGGACCAGCACTTACTCCACCACCACCACAAGGACCATTAGGACCTACCAACGCCCCCCAAGTGGGACAAACCACCCCCACAGAGTTCAGCACCACCACCGATGAGGTCAAAGCCGAGAGAAAAACCGACATCAAGAAGAACGACTTGCACTTAAGCCCTAAGTTTTTGGAGTTTGTGGAGGTGTATGAAAAAGAGTATTTGGACAGCCAAGTGGCGCACTCTAAGGAATATTTGGAGTGGCAAGATAAGTATATCCGCCCAAATCAGGGCACTTGCAAAGAATACCAAGTGGAAGAATTGATTAAAAATAAAAAGGTGCGCCCGAGCATCCACAACACCCGAATCCTTTGTGTCAAAAGCGAGGATTATTTACTAGAAGAAGAAGATAAACAAAAAGTTAATTGAGCTGAATTTTTTAGAAAATCTTAAGTTTATTAGAATACAATACGCCATATTTATTAAAAAATTTTAATTTTTATTACCAAAATACAGGCAGTTATACCAGTGGAGTCTTTTAGATTCTACCCACTCATCTGTTTTTAAAGTTTAGAGCAAGGAGTTTTCATTGCGTAAGAAATTGTTGTGGGCCTTGACGGCGAGTCTAGCTTGGCAGGCATCTCTTGTGGCTAAGGATAAAACCTACACTTTAGGCAAGGTGTCTACCGCCGGACAAAGAGATAAAACCGACTACTCCGGACATGTCAATTTGGGCTATAGCGGAATCACCGCTCCTAAAAGCTGGCAAGATGAAGAGGTGAAAAAATACACGGGTAGCCGCACAGTGATCTCGCATAAAGCACTCAGCCAACAGGCTAACCAAAGCATCGAAGAGGCCTTGCAAAATGTCCCGGGCTTACAGGTGAGAAACGCCACTGGCGTGGGGGCGATGCCCAGTATCCAAATCCGCGGCTTTGGCGCGGGCGGCTCAGGGCACAGCGATGCCACCTTGATGCTGGTCAATGGCATCCCCGTTTATATGGCACCTTACTCGCACATTGAGCTGGACATCTTCCCCGTAACTTTCCAAGCAATCGATCGCATCGATGTGATTAAAGGCGGGGGGAGCGTGCAATACGGACCTAACACCTATGGCGGGATCGTCAATATCATCACCAAGCCCATCCCCAAACATTGGGAAAACCAAGTGGCGGAGAGAACCACCTTTTGGGCTAAGGCGCGCAATGCAGGATTTGCTGCGCCTCCTGGCAAAACCGGTAATCCCTCTTTCTTAAAATCTTTGGGCAATGACATCCTTTACAACACCTATGTGCGCAGTGGAGGGATGATCAACAAACATGTTGGCGTGCAGGCGCAGGCTAACTGGGTCGATGGGCAGGGCTTTAGGGACAACAGCCCGACCAATATCCAAAACTACTGGCTCGATGGAGTCTATGACATCAACGAGAAAAACGGCATCAAGGCCTACTACCAATACTATAAATTCAACATCGCCCAGCCCGGGAGCCTAAGCGCAGAGCAGTACCAAGAAAACCGCTTTGCCAACATGCGTCCTTTGAACTCCAAAGGCGGGCGATCCCAGCGCTTTGGCATCGTGTATGAAAACCGCTTTGGCGATCTAGAAAAGGTGGGCGGTACTTTTAGCTTCACCTACTATGGGCAGTTCATGACGCGTGACTTTCAAGTGAGCTCTAGTTATAACAGTGCTAACATGGTTACCTGCTACAGTGCAGCCTCCTGTGCAGCCCAGGGTCTTAATGGCTACAATTTGGCCGTGCCCTACTACGCCACAAACTACAATGGCTGGGGCGAAGTGGAAAACCCCGTGCGCTCCATCAACAACGCCTTCGAGCCTAAGGTGAATTTAGTGGTGAATAGTGGCAAGGTCAAACAAACTTTTATCATGGGCTTGCGCTACATGACCACCACCTTTTTACAACGCCAATACATGAACACCAACGAGTGTGCCACTAAAACGAGCGGAGAGGGGGCAGGCTTTTTATGTGAGGGCGCAAATGTGATGAGTGGCTGGCAACCCCACATCAAGCATGGTTTGTATAAGAACTGGAACGACTGGCGCAACGACTACACCGCCGTGTATTTGAGCGATCGCATTGAGACTTGGAATGGGCGCTTTTTTGTGGTGCCCGGACTGCGCTACGCTTTGGTGCAATACAACAATGAAAACGCCGCTAACTGGGCCTCCATCCCCAAAAAAGATCTAGAAAAGATCAAAAATATGAACAACTGGATGCCCTCGACTAACATAGGCTTTATCCCCGTACAGGGTGATCACACGCTGCTCACCTACTTCAACTACCAACGCTCCTATGTCCCGCCACAATTGGATGTTTTGAGCTATGGCGGGGCGGAATACTTCACCCAACATTTTGACACCGTAGAAGTTGGGGCGCGCTACACCTATAAGAGTAAGGTTAGCTTCAATGCCGACTTTTTCCGCATTTGGGCGCGGGATTTTGCGACCGGGCAATATTCTATCTACACAAGCGGACCTATGAAGGGCAATGTGCGCCCCGTCAATGGCTATTCTCAGGGTGTAGAGTTAGAGGCATACTATAGACCCATTCAGGGTTTACAGCTCCACGCCGCCTTTAACTACATTGACACGCGTGTTACCAGCCACGAGCAATTAACAGATTTAAATGGCGGTGTTTTGCCCGGGACCAGCTACAACAAGCACTTCCCCTTTGTGAGCCCTTACCAATTCATCTTAGACGCGCGCTACACCTATAAAAAAACCACCTTTGGTTTGTCTAGCTACTTTTACAGCCGCGCTTACAGCGGAATCAGCAACAGCGCAGCGGGGGGCTACTATGGAACCCAGCGTTACACTAATTCTGGTCCAAATGCCAATGGCGGACAATGTGCGGCGTGGTGTATGACCCAACACGAGGGGATGTTGCCCTGGTATTGGGTATGGAATATCCAAGTGAGTCAAGTCTTTTGGGAGAGTGGGCGGCATAAAATCGTGGGCAGCTTACAGGTGAATAATATTTTCAACATGAAGTATTACTTCACCGGCATCGGTTCTAGCCCAGCAGGTTTGCAACCCGGCCCCGGGCGCTCGGTTACGGCGTATTTGAGTTACACTTTCTAAACTTTAGATTGGGTGATTTAGGCTATAATGTGGTTTTAATTTTGAATAAAGGCTAGCCATGTTGCGATCTCTTTACAGTGCGACCACAGGAATGCTCGGGCAACAAACCCACATCGACACCACTTCTAACAACATTGCCAATGTCAACACCGTGGGCTTTAAACGCCAACGGGCAGACTTCAACGATCTCTTCTATCAGGCTTTGCAATACGCCGGCACTTCCACCTCGGACACCACCAAATCGCCCAATGGCATTGAAGTGGGCCTAGGTGTGCGGACTTCTAGCGTGACAAAAATGTTCTCTCAGGGCAGCCCTAAAGAAACGGAGAACAATCTAGATTTAGCCATCACAGGCAAGGGGTTTTTCCAAGTGCAAATGCCCGATGGCTCTACGGCTTACACCCGCGCGGGCAATTTTAAAATTGACGATCAGGGCAATATGGTGACCACCGAGGGCTACCCCATCATCCCCCAAATCACCTTCCCCCAAGACACCACACAAATCAGCATCGGCGTGGATGGCACGGTGAGCATCACCCAGGGCAATGCCACAACTTCTAATGTGATCGGACAGATCACTTTAGCTAATTTCATCAACCCTGCGGGCTTGCACGCTTTGGGTGATAATCTTTTGGCTGTAACCTCCGCCAGCGGTCCAGCGATTGTGGGTAATCCTAACGCCGATGGTTACGGGCAGTTGCGCCAAGGTTTTTTAGAGCTTAGCAATGTGCGCCTGGTCGAAGAGATGACCGATCTCATCACCGCCCAACGCGCTTACGAAGCCAATTCTAAGACGATCCAGACCGCAGATAACATGTTGCAGACGGTCAATAGCTTGAAGCGCTAGGGTTTTAGAAAGGAAGGGGTGCTTTCTTGGTTTTGTTTTGTCCCTCTGCGCTAGAGCATAGGGGTCGCTTGATTTTGTGTGATTTGCATGTTTTATGTCTTAGGAATTTTACTCATCTGTTGCCTTCCAATCGCAGCAAGCCCTTCGCATCCCTCTTTGCTGGATGTCCCCTCGCCTTTAGTTCCGTATAAAAAGCAATACATTAACCTGCTCTCTGAAAACGATGCCTATGTCTATCCAGCCGATCGCTATTACAGCGCGGGAAATCGTCTCAGCTACACGAGCAAAGAGTATAATTTTTGGGGTGCGGCTTACGCGCACTCTTGGATGGCTTGGAGTCGTTATTTAACCTTGATGATCCACTCCCCTAAAATGACTCGCTTTAGTGTGAGCATGACTCAGACCATGTACACACCGCACTTAGATAGCCATACGAGCAAAGCGATTGTGATGGGCGATCACCTCTATGCGGGCTGGTTGAGAGCCAATTTTGCCCTCTTCCAACGCGCCCCGCATGCTCTCGAGAAAATCTTCATTTCTCTAGGCACGGTCGGTCCCGATTCGATGGCAGGACAAACCCAAAATTGGTTGCATGGGCTATAGGGCGATAAAACCTTTCAAGGTTGGCATAACCAATTGCGCAATGAATTCATCTTCCAATTCAATTACCAGTGGTTGTATCAAGTCTATATCCTCAAAACGCGCTTTTTTAGCATGGATATTTTGCCCGGTGTGGATCTTGCCCTGGGCAATGCCATCACCCATGTACGCTTGGGTTCGCTCCTTAGATTTGGGTATAACTTAAGCGCAGATTTTGGACCCAATAAAATTGGCACTCTTTTTAGCGGAGGGCAGCCTTTTAGCAACCACTTTTCTTTTTACTTTTTTATAGGGGCCAGTGGCAGTTACCAACCTGTCGATATTTTTATCCAAGGTAATAGCCCGCAAACTAGAGGAATCACCCACCTACCCGATGCACTCTACGCTGTTGAGGGTGGATTTGCTCTGCTTTATCGAGGATTTCGCCTCTCTTTTATTGCCACTAACTTAAGCAAGGGATTTGAGGAGCAACCCTTAAGCCACAACATCGGTACCGCTGAACTGGATATTGCCTTCTAAAGACACTCATTGAATTGAGTTAATCTCTTCTCTTCAAAGAAGGGTGTTTGGGTAAACTTAATATATCACGCCATGCCTGGTATTCTCTTAGCCAAACTAGTAGGATCGATCTGTAAAGATTGTTCCACTAGGGTAGTGTTGCCATGTGCAGGGTATAAGTCAGCGATTTCAAAACTCTCGACACACACCCACCCCCACAAACTCCAACAAGGCACTAGCCACGCCCCCCATTTGGTACGAATCGCTGAAGACATAGATTTTAGAGTAGCGGGGCAGAATTTCTTTAAGCGCGCCATCTAAAGGTTTTAAAAAACACAAATCCAAGAGAGCCACCTTTAGACCCTGTGCTTCGACTAACTTTAAAGTTTCATACGCCCGCCCCACGCCATTGCCATAGCCCACAAATAAAATATCCCCCTCTGCTTTCAACAGCTCACATTTGCCGTAGACATACTCTTTAGGCGCAAAAACCCCTTCTTCTAATAAAAACGCTCCCCTAGGGTAGCGGAAAGCACAAGGTCCTTGGGTGTGCTCTTTGGCAAAGTGTATTGCCCTTTGGAGTGTGGCGTTGTCTCTAGGAGCGAGCAAGGTCATGTTAGGGATAGGGCGCAAATAGGCGATGTCTAGTAGCCCTTGGTGTGTTTCGCCATCCTCACCCACAATCCCCGCCCGATCGATGGCAAACTTCACGGGCAAGGACATGATGCCTACATCATGCACGATCTGATCGAACGCTCTTTGTAAGAAGGTGGAATAAATGCTCACAAAGGGTTTAAAGCCCTCTTTGGCTAGGGCAGCCATAGAGGTTACGGCGTGCTGCTCGGCAATGCCCACATCCCAAAAGCGCCTAGGATAGCTGTCTATGAGTTTGCCAAGCCCCGTACCCCCGGGCATGGCCGCTGTAACCCCCACGATTTTATCATCAAGACTAGCCAACTCAAAGAGCGTGTCTGAGTAGATTTGTGTGGGGTTGGCGACTTTGGGCGCGCTTTTGAGGCTTTGTCCGGTTTTTAAATCAAAAGGCCCCACGCCATGCCACTTTTCATACTTGCCCTCCGCCATTTTATAGCCCTTACCCTTGGTGGTTTGGGCGTGGATGAGTAGGGGGGTTTTGGTGTCTTTAGCTAGTTTCAACGCTTGCGTGATTGCCTCTAAGTCGTGCCCATCAATGGGTCCTAAGTAGCTGATGCCTAGCTCTTCAAAGAAAATCCCCGGAGTGATGAGTTTTAAAGACTCTTCAAAACGATTCGCGAGATAATTCACGCCTTCGGGCATGGACTTTAAAACGCCCTTGATTTTGTCCCGCAAAGACTGGTAAAGCGGGCGTGCCATCAAGTGGGACAAAGCGTTGCTGATCGCCCCTATGGGTTTGGCGATGCTCATTTCATTGTCATTGAGCAGAATGACTAAAGGGTATTTGCGATCGCCTAGTTCATCTAAGGCTTCATAAGCCAATCCTGCGCTAAGGCTTCCATCGCCGATCATCACAACCGGCACTTCTGTTTTACCTGCCAGTGCATAAGCTTTAGCCACACCCACACCCACAGATAAAGCCGTGGAGCTGTGCCCGGCGATGAAGTAGTCATAGGGCGACTCGCTAGGGCGCACAAATCCGCTAAGTCCGCCCATTTGACGCAAGGTATCAAAGGCTTCGAATCGTCCTGTTAAAAGTTTATGGGCATAGGCTTGGTGGCTGGTGTCGAAGATAAAGGGGTGCTTATCCTTATCAAAGACACTGTGCAAGCCCACAATGAGCTCAATCGCGCCCAAAGAAGAGCTCAAATGCCCCCCGTGCGCACTCACCACTTCTAAAATCCGCCCTCTAAGCTGGGCACACACCTGCTCTAAATGGGGCAAATCTCGCTCATAAACTTCTAAATCCATGCTCTGTTGTTATGCCTTTAGATTGTCTAACACGCTCTCTTTGAGGTTTTTATAGCGCGCCATTAAGTTGCCATCGATGTTGCCTTGTGAACTGGTGATCAAAACCCCCCCCTTAGCGATCGCATCGCTGGGTTCTAGCTTGATTTTGGGCAAATCCTTGAGATTTTGGGAGAGATAGGGGTAGTCTAGGGTGTTGACTTTCACGCAAATGTCTGTCGCATCCATGATATTTTTCAACAATTCTTTGGCTAGGGCTAAAGCGACTTCTTGACTCTTTTCCTCCACTTCTTTGACGATCACCTCTTTGGCGATCTCTACGGCGATCGCGCTGAGTTCCTTTTCTAGGGCTTCTAGGTGGCTTTGGGATTGTTGCATTTTTTGGTCGATGGCGGTGAGTGATTGCAATAAATGGGTCTTTTCCTCATCTACGCTGGCACTTAACTCCTCTTTAGCCTTTTGCTCACCCTCTTTAAAACCTATTTTGTAATTGTCCTCTCTAGTTTGCTGCAAGAGAGTTTGGTTTTCCTCTTGGCTCTTTTCAAACTGCATTTGGAGTTTGGCAAGCTGGCTAGAGAGCTCATCGGTTTTTTTTAACAAACACTCAATGAGATCGTTTTCTAATTGGATGGATCGCTCAAGGTGTTCATCTTCTTGGGGGGCTCGGGTTGCTCTTTTTGGGCTTTTTCTCTTCAGGCTGTTCGGCGGCAATTTCAGCGAAAGATTTAAAGGTGTAGCGTTTGATTGTATGTTTGTCAAGGTCTTCTTTGGGGATTAAATTTTCATCGCTAAAATTATTCAACGACGTCTTCCTCTCCGCCCATTTGGATCACGCCTTTTTCTGCTAGAGATTGGACGATCTCAATGATTTTTCTTTGCGCCGATTCGACATCTTTGATTTTCACCGCTCCCAAATAGGCCATCTCTTCGATGAACTGGTCGCTCGCCCGGCTACTCATGTTGCTTAGGAATTTTGTTTTTAACTCTTCTGTAGAAGTCTTGAGCGCCAAAGTGAGGTCTTTTTTATCCGCCACTTTAAGGATTTCACGAATGGCGAAGTTGTCGAGGGTGCTGATGTCTTCAAAGGTGAACATCATCTCTTTAATGTCGTTGGCGAGTTTTGCATCGATGTTTTCAATGCGCGCTAGAGTGGTTTTGGCCGCTTTTTGGCCTAAGCGGTTAAAGATTTCAGCCACCGCACGCGTGCCGCCCACTTCGACTTTATAGCTCGTCAAGGCTTCTAATTTATTCTCAAGCACGGTGGAAACCCTTTTGACCACTTGTGGGGAGATGTCGCCTAAACTTGCCATCCTAATACTCACTTCCGCCTTCATGTCATCGGGGAAAAAGCTTAGAGTCTCAGCGGCGTTGGCTGACTCCATATGCGCCAAAATTAAGGCGATGGTTTGGGGATGTTCGTTGATGATGAAGTCGGCGAGTTGCTGGGGTTTGATGCGCCCTAGATAAGAAAAGTTTTTTTGGGTTTGTAGACTACGGCTGAGTTTCTCTAATATGACCTTGGCCTGCTCGGGACCCAAAGCCTTGATCAAAAGCTCCCTAGCGTACTCCAACCCCCCGCTGTTGATGTACTGGTTGGATTGTAAAATGGCAAAAAATTCTTCTAAAACCGCCGCCCCAATGGCCTTGTCCGTCCCGTTGAGCTGGACGATCTGCTTGCTGATCTCTGTAATGGAGTCCACATCTAAATGGCGTAAAATCCCGGCGGTCGCTTCCTCACCCACTTGGATGAGCAAAATGGCGATCTTTTCAGACATCGTAAATTCATCGAGTTGTGTCTTTTGCCTAGGGGTTAATTTTGCCATCTACTTTCCTTTTGTGCTGGTCATGCTGGTCGCCACCTCATCCTTAATCAAAAGTTTAAACAAGGAGGCGATCTCCTCGGGTTTCTCCTTAATGGAGTTGCTCACCCTTTCAAGCATAATATCATACTTGACATCCTCTTCATTAAAGCTCGCACTAAGGCCCAACTGATCCTCCACTTTTTTGCGTATTTCGCCGAAGCGATCGACCTCTTCATCATCGTCTTCATCAACTGCAAAGAGGGATTGTACTTTTTCTTCCTCGTCAGGATGAATCTCAAGCATGCGCTGGCTGAAAGGCGTGATGACCCTTTTGTAAAAGACATAGAGCACCAAGCCCACAATCAAATATTTCAGCAAAGATGAGAAGGGTCCTAGGATTTTTTCCGTAGTTGCCACGACTTTCTCATACGCGCTCATGGGCACATATTTAGCCGACTTGCCATTAAACTCAAAGTTGCTCACAGTGACGGCATCGCCCCTAGCTTGGTTATAGCCGATGGCTTGTTTCACTAAAGCGTTGATCTTCTCCATTTCATCGGCACTTAAGGCCACATACTCGATGCTCTCTTTGCCATTTTTATTGACTTTTTGGTACTTGCCATCCACCACCACCGCAGCATTGAGGCGAGTCAACACTCCAAACTCACCCTTGATTTCGCTCACGGTCTTACCCACTTCGTAGTTTGTGGTGTTGGTGGACTTCTCGTATTTCTCTTTTTCCGCGCTGTTTAAACCTTGTACAGGGCCAATGTTGCTCACCACCCCGGGCACGCCGCCCACTTGCTTTTTGGGTAGGCCTTCCTTTTTCTCTTCCATTGTCTGCTCGCTGCGCACGACATTGTTGGGATCAAAGGTTTCTTTGGTGCTCTTCTTTTGGCTAAAGTCAAACTCCGCACTCACTTTAGCCACGACCTTGTCATGCCCGCCCACAATGGGGGCTAAAATGTTAGCGATTTTGCTTTCTAAGATATTTTCAAAGTTTTGTTTATAGTGCAACTGGGCTTGGGCCAACTCTCTGGTGGTGTCTAGCTCATCGTTTTCTCCCAAAGGCTCGCCGTTCTCATTGACCAGCTTGACATTTTCCACCGTGAGCTTGGGCACAGAGGCGGCGATCAAATTCTTAATGCCTAGAATTTGCTTAGGCAACAGACGCATGTTGGGCTTGATTTTAAGCATCACCGAAGCCGTGGGGGGGATTTCACGACTCACAAACACACTGTCTTTGGGGATGGCGATGTGCACATCGGCTTTTTCAATGGGGGTTAGGCTTTCAATGGTGCGGCTAAGTTCCCCCTCAATGGCGCGGATGTACTTGATGTTTTGATCAAAGTCGGTCGCCCCAAAGTCTTTCACATCAAAGATTTCATAGCCCACCTTGCTAGTCTTTGGAATGCCTTGAGAAGCCAAAGTGATGCGCTCTTCATAGACCTTTTCTTTGGGGATCAAAATGGTGTCGTCTTTGGGGATTTTATAGGGGATGTGTTTTTGTTGTAGGTGCTGTAAAATCAGCGCGTTGTCGCTCGCATCCATGCCCTCAAAGAGCACCCCATATCCACTCAAATCCCCCCGATCTTTGGTGGGGTAGAGCAACAAAAAGACCAAAAAGGCCACAATCAAGGACATTGCCACTACGATGGTGATCTTTTGTGCCCTATTGAGTCTTGAAAAAAGGCGGATAATTTGTTGTAGTAAGCCCTTAAAATCCACGAGCCATCCTAAAAGCCATCAATATAAGGTCGTTTTAAACATCCAAGGTAAAATCCCATAGAGCAACACACAAAGCCCAACCCCATGCAAAACCCCCCAAGCACATCCGTGGGGTAGTGCACCCCCAAATACACTCGATCGTACATCATCAGAAAAATCCACAAAAATAAAAATACAAAACCCCCTGCTTTCACGTTTACGCTGGCTTTAGAAAAGCAGAGCAAAAGAGCCAACAAGCCATAAAAAAGCGCGGCCGCTAGGGCGTGACCACTGGGGAAGCTAAAGCCATGCGCCAAATACAGCTCTCCATTAGTGGCTGGGCGTGGGCGTGCCACGAGCTGCTTTAGCCCCTTAAGCGCCACCTCCCCCACAAACACGGTGCTAAAAAACCAAACCCCTAGAGCGGTGCGCTTTTGAAACACCCACCAAGCGGCGATGAGTAGAGCTATAGGCGTGGTGAGTTTAGATTGGGCAAACCAAGTGCTCACAAGCACAAATTTTAACCAAATTCCTTGAGTGGGGGCAGGATTGCGGATCAGGTCAATAAAAAAGGCATCTAAACCTTGCACCCACTCTTGCTTTTGGACGACCCCAAGTGCATCTAGTCCTAGCAGCACAAAAAAGAACGCTCCTAACATCCACAATAACTTGACCGCTGAGTTTTGCCCATTTTTTGCGTCCATTAACCCTCCATAGGGAGTTGCCATGTAGTATCTCCATACCCTAGTTATAAAGGGCAATGATAACTAAAAATTGATAAAAAATAGCCATAAGCCCCGGCCATTTACCCAACATTTGCCCTAAAAACGCATAAATTCCACTATAATGTCTCTACAAAAGTACAAAGGACAGTCCATGACAACAAATCCCTCAGAAGATGTAACCCCCCAAAATGAGAGCCGCCGAGAGTTTTTAAAATCAGCCGCCTTAGCCTCTGCGATGGGCAGTGCAGGGCTCTTAACCCCTCCCGCTTTGCAAGCCAAGGCCGAACATGCCCAAGAAGGCTGGAAGTGGGATAAGGCCGTGTGCCGTTTTTGTGGCACAGGCTGTGGGATCATGGTCGCCACCAAAGACGACAAAATTGTCGCCACCAAGGGCGACCCTTTGGCTCCGGTCAATCGTGGCTTGAACTGCATTAAAGGCTACTTCAACGCCAAAATCATGTACGGGGCGGATCGCCTCGTAGAGCCCCTTTTAAGGGTGAATGAAAAGGGCGAGTTTGACAAAAAAGGCAAATTCCAGCAAGTTTCTTGGAAACGCGCTTTTGATGAAATGGAGAAGCAGTTTAAAAAATATTATAAAGAAATGGGCCCCACTGGCGTGGGGATCTTTGGCAGCGGGCAATACACGATCCTAGAGGGTTATGCCGCCCTTAAATTGATGAAAGCCGGCTTTAGGGGCAACAACATCGACCCCAACGCTCGCCACTGCATGGCAAGCGCGGCTGCCGGGTTTATGCAAACCTTTGGGATCGATGAGCCCAGCGGGTGCTATGACGACATCGAAGCCACGGACACCATCATCACTTGGGGGGCAAACATGGCAGAAATGCACCCCATTTTATGGTCAAGGGTGAGCGATCGAAAGCTTAACAGCCCCGACAAGGTCAAGGTCATCAACTTAACAACCTTTTCTAACCGCACTTCTAGCGTGGCAGATGTAGAGATCATCTTCACGCCCAACACGGACTTAGCCATTTGGAATTACATTGCCAGAGAGATTGTCTATAACCACCCCGAGGCGATCGATCAAAAATTCTTAGACGATCACATTGTCTTTGCCACCGGATACGCCGACATTGGCTATGGCATGCGCTCCGATCCCAACCACCACGGCTTTAAAGCGAGCGAAAAGGACACCGTCGCCAAACAAAACGCCATCACCTTGGATGAAGATGAGGCGATTGCCCTCAAACACTTGGGCGTGAAAGCGGGCGAGGTGTTCAAAATGGAGCACCAAAAAGAGGCTGGCAAGCACTGGCAAATCACTTTTGCGCAATTTAAAGAAGCCTTAGAGCCCTACACTTTGGACTATGTCGCTCAGGTGGCTAAAGGTGATAGCAACGAGTCGATGGAGAGCTTTAAGCATAAATTACAGCACTTGGCTAAACTTTACATCGAGAAAGACCGCAAGGTGGTGAGCTTTTGGACGATGGGCTTTAACCAACACACAAGGGGTTCTTGGGTGAATGAACAAGCCTACATGGTGCATTTCTTGCTCGGCAAACAAGCCAAGCCCGGCTGTGGGGCGTTCTCACTCACCGGCCAGCCCAGCGCATGTGGCACGGCTAGAGAGGTGGGGACATTTAGCCACCGCCTGCCCGCAGATATGGTGGTGAATAACCCCGAGCATGTCAAAATCGCCGAAAAGCTTTGGCATTTGCCCAAAGGCACGATCAACCCCAAACCCGGCTACCACTTTTTAGCGATGATGCGTGCCCTTGAAGATGGCAAGGTGAAATTCATTTGGGTGCAGGTGAATAACCCTTGGCAAAACACCGCGAATGCCAACCACTGGATCAAGGCGGCTAGAGAAATGGATAATTTCATCGTGGTGAGCGATTGCTACCCCGGGATCAGCGCGAAAGTGGCGGATTTGATCTTGCCCACGGCGATGATTTATGAAAAATGGGGGCTTATGGCAACGCCGAACGGCGCACCCAACATTGGAAACAACAGGTTACGCCCGTGGGATCTGCCATGAGCGACACTTGGCAGATTTTAGAGTTTGCCAAACGCTTTAAACTCAAAGAAGTGTGGGGTGAGCATAAAATTGACGACAAGCTCACCTTGCCTAATGTCTTGGCTGAGGCACGCAAAATGGGCTACAAGGACAACGACACGCTCTACCATGTGCTCTTTGACAACCGCTTCAGCCGTAAGTTTTTAGCCAGCGACCCTATCGGTAGGGGTGCACCTAACTCTGAGGTATTTGGGGACAGACGCCATGTCATTGGCAGCGATGGCAAGCCCTTTAAAGGCTATGGCTTCTTCATCCAAAAATATTTATGGGAGGAGTACCGCAAATTCGGCAAGGGGCACGGGCATGATTTGGCCTACTTTGATGACTACCACAGAGCACGGGGCTTAAGATGGCCGGTGGTCAATGGCAAAGAAACCCTTTGGCGTTTCAACACCAAATACGATCCTTACGCCAAAAAAGCCGCCCCCAATGGCGACTTTGCCTTCTATGGCAAGGCGGGTAAAAAGCTGGTGAGTGGGGATTTAAGAGGCCCACAGGGCACAGAGGCCAAAAGCCTAGCCAACAAGGCTAAGATTTTCTTTAGACCTTTCATGAAAGCCCCTGAGCGCCCCAGCAAAGAGTATCCCTTTTGGCTGGCAACTGGACGGGTGTTGGAGCATTGGCACAGCGGCACGATGACCATGCGCGTGCCCGAACTCTTTAGAGCCGTGCCTGAGGCTTTGTGTTACATGCACGAGGAAGATGGTAAAAAGCTAGGTCTAAATCAGGGCGATGCCGTGTGGATCGAATCGCGTCGGGGCAGCGTGAAAGCGCGGGTGGACATGCGCGGACGCAACAAACCGCCGGCAGGGCTGGTTTATGTGCCTTGGTTTGATGAAAATGTGTTCATCAACAAGGTTTGTTTGGACGCGACTTGCCCCATTTCTAAGCAAACGGATTATAAAAAATGTGCGGTGCGAATCACCAAGGCATAGATGCAAAGACGGGTGTTTTTACAAACAGCCCTTAAGGGGGCTTGTCTGTGTGCTGGCGGGGGGCGTTTTTGGGGGCAATGCTGAAAGCCAAAAAGCAAGATCGTTACAGCTTGAGACCCCCGGGAGCGGAAAATGAAGACCGCTTTTTAAGCTTGTGTATCCGCTGTGGGCTGTGCGTGAAAGATTGCCCCTACAACACGTTGAAGCTCGCCACTCTACTAGATCACGCTAGGGTGGGCACGCCTTTTTTTGAAGCCCGTAAAGTCCCGTGTTATCTTTGCCCTGACATTCCCTGTATCAAGGCTTGCCCTACAGACGCGCTTAATAAAAAGCATTTAGAGAAAAATCAAGGGGTGGGTTCGCTCAAAATGGGCGTGGCGGTGGTTGATCCCATCTCTTGTGTGGCGTTTTGGGGGATTCGCTGCGATGTGTGCTACCGGGTTTGCCCGCTCATCGATCGGGCGATCAAGCTAGAGATGAAACACAACACACGCACAGGCAAGCACGCCTACATGCTGCCCGTTGTCGAAAACGATGTGTGCGTGGGCTGTGGGCTGTGTGAGCGGGCTTGCATCACCAAAGAGCCGGCCATTCGGGTTTTGCCCGTGGCGTTTGTGAGCGGGGAGGTGGGGAATCACTATGTCAAAGGTTGGGACCCTAAAGATCAAGAGCGGGTGAAAAATGCCAAGCCCAACACCCTAAATCCCAAAACAGACAACCCTCTAGATTATCTTAACAAAGGGCTTTAATGCGCTATTTGGTGCTAAGACGGCTCGTACAGGTGGGCATTTTAGCCCTGTTTGCTGCCAACACTTTTGTCTTAAAGGGCAATTTAAGCGCGTCTAAGTTGTTTAACACCATCCCCTTAAGCGACCCCTTTGCAGTCTTGCAGGTGTTTTTAGCCAGTTTGCATATAGAAATCACCGCCCTTTTAGGGGCACTGCTTGTGCTTACCGTTTATGGTTTGTTTTTGGGGCGGGCATTTTGTGCGTGGGTGTGTCCGGTGAACATGGTTGTGGATTTTGCGGCGTGGGTTAGACGCAAGTTCCAGTTTAAGGGCGTGCACTTAGGTTTACCTAAGAACTTGCGCTACATTCTCTTAGTCCTAAGTTTAATCCTCTCCTTTGTGCTTGCCACGCCTGCGTTTGAGAGCGTGTCTTTTATCGGGGTGATTCAAAGAGGGGTCATTTTAGGCACGGCTTCTTGGTTTTTTGTGGCGTTCTTGCTCTTTTGCGTGGACGCGTTTTTGGGCGAGAAGATCGTTTGTTCTAAGCTTTGTCCCTTGGGAGCGTTTTACGCTTTAACAAGCCGCTATGCGCTTTTAAAAATCAAGCACGATGCCATGCGTTGCACCAAGTGCGATCTGTGTTTTGAGATTTGCCCAGAACGGCAAGTGCTGTGGATGGTGGGGCTTAAGAGCGTGTCGGTCAATTCGGGGGAGTGCACCCGTTGCGGACGCTGCATTGAGGTCTGTGGCGATGATGCCCTAGAATTTAGTATTTTGGACTTGAAGGGCAGTTTTAAGAAAAAGGGCTTAGACTAAGGCTTTTGGCAAAACCATGTAGTCTTTTCCCCCTTAAAGTCCGTTTGTATCTCTTTTATGGCTTTAAAATACTGCCATTTATCATTGCCTTGTAACACCACATGCCCTGCCATGCTTAAACCCTTTTATCACTGCCTAAAACTTCAAATTGCCCCGCTATCCATTCTCTGGTTTTGGCTGGGTAGATGTCTATGAGTCGCACTGCCTTAAATAAGTGTTCTGGATGGTCTACACGAAGTTTTCCCTGTGTGTTGATTAAGCCCTTCAAGGTCTTAACATCCTCTCTGCTAAAGTGGCGATGATAGGCTTTATTCTCTTTATGGTCTTGTATAAGGGCATCTAACACTGCGCTTTTAGTGTTTCTAGCCTTTAGGACATTTTGGCGTGTCTCTTGCTCGGCAATGGTTTTGGGATTAGGGGCGACTTCAAAGATGATCCCTGTAACTTTACCCCCTCGTCCTGTTCTAATTTTTCTGTAGTGAATGGCACTGTAAATGCGCTGGTCTAGCAACTGCATTTTTTCAGCGTGTTCTTTGATCTCATCTTGGGTGTAGGCGAGTTCTTTGCAAGCGGGGGTAAGTACATAATGTTGATAGCACGCATTTCGTAGTTTTTAGGTATACCCATATATTCGCAAAAGCCTTTAAAGTCGTTTTTATAAGTGTTAATAGTGATGTAACCATTGACCACTTTGTCTTTAAAACGCTCAATGAGACGAAAAAGACCTTTAGCGTATTTGCCTTTAATGCTTAAAAATTTTTTGAGCTGAAAGGCCGTGAAGTTGCCTTTTAGGGCGTTTAACAAGTAGGTGAAGTGGGGGTGATTTACTTGTATCTCTATATCTTTGACTTTGGTTTTTGCATCATCATAGTAGTTGATGGCAAAGGTTCTAAAAAGTATATGGTTCTCATCGCGCCTTGGGAGCAATATCCAAAAGTTAGCTCCTCCGATCTTTTTCCACACCCCTTTAACAATCTTAATCAATTCACTATTTTTGATATTTGGATAGCCAATGATAGCCTTGAGCTCTTTAGGGTTAAAATGGACTATAGTATCCCCTTGTTCTTTAATGATATTGAAGATTGAAAAGAGCAAATTGCTTTCTAGTGCCCCTAAGTTGCCTAGCTTAACTTTATACATGTCGTTGTGAAGTGCCACTTGCCCGGGGTTATGGACTCGGATATTTTCGTATAAAACGGAAGCCTTTTGGGGTTCTTGTGTTGTAAAAGCTAAAGCTCTGTGTGGCTCTTGCTGTGGAGGCGTTTTAGACACTTCTTGTGGAGTTTCTTTAGACTCAGATTGTAAAGATTGTGTTTGGAGTGCTACTTGTGGACTATCTATTCGAGTTGTAGCAACTTCTACAACTTCTGTTGCAATCTGTGTGGTGTGGTTAAAGGACACCATCTCCTCTGTGTCTACCCGCTCTGTCCATGTAGTTAAGATGGTTTGTATGTGTTCAATGCAGTCTTTGATGCTGTCTTCTATGTTCTTTTGTAAAATAGGACGGATCGTGTTGTCCAACTTATCTTGTAAACTAGATATTGACTCCGTGAGGTGTTTTAGGTGCTTGATTGCATCCTGTGATGTGTTGATGCCGCTTGTGTTGTTGCTATCCCACTCGTTAGCGAAGATTATTTGGACTATTTCTTTAAGAATTACCCTCTTTTCTTCAAATAACTCAGCTAGTCTAGCTGGATTATTGCTGTTTTGAATCTCTAAAACTATAACAATATCTAAGTCGTCTCAATGTAAGCCAAGCTGACGCTTGGCATCTATATTGCTCTTGGGGGCAAGCCCCCAAACCCCCAAGAGAGGGTTTTGAAGTGAGAGATGAGTTTGTTTTCTTGGCTTTATGATGCCATTGCAGTAAAGGGAGCCTTTGGTTTAAAACGAGAATGAGCGTTTAAAAGGTCATAGGACGCTTTCTTGGGTTAAAGGGTTTTGATGGGTTAGGGGTAAAGTGATGGTTGTAGACGTGACATGGCGTGAAGAAAGGCGTAAAGAAAGGGGAATAGAGGGAAGGGGCGAGCTAGACAAGTTGGTAAGATAGCCATAGAACGCTCTAAAACGCTCTAAAATCGATTTTGTGGGCTTTGTAATGGGTTGACTCTTTTTGCAAAAGTCGCGCTGTATGGCCAGTTTATAGTTCTAAAAACGCTATTAATTTTATAGGTTGTGTTGGTTGGATTTTGTTTTATCCTTCCTTAGCCTTTGGCTTGAGGAAATCATCTTGTTACGAAACACCATTCAAAAAAATAATAGAAACTCTAATCTCTCTATAGCTGCGCAGCTTTTTTAGGAAACAGTCAAAAACTCTGACTTTGTCCTGGATACCTTTATCACCCTCAACGTACATCAGACCCAATTTGCGGTATTTCCTAGCGTATTCATCTTTCTCAGTCTTTGTGTAGCACTCTCTAGCTTTGCTGTAATCCTAGCTAACCTGCGCTATTGCAGCCATGTTTAAAATGCGAAGCCATGTTTCTTAAGACACATGCCAATCTTCTAGCTCTTCAAAACAAACTAATCAAACTCATTTTGGCAATTCTTATGACTCTTATCAACCATAATAAATAACCGTAATAAATAATTTTTTTAAGTAAAATATCAACACTTTAAATATCCTTTAAGTATTTTTAAGCAATTTTAACTCAAGCCACAGATTGTAGCCTCTAATTTATTAGCTACAGGCATCCCTCGCTGCGCTTTTGATTTTTGGGCTATTTGGTGGCTTTAGGATGTTTTGGATTCCTCAGCCTTTGATTTAAAGTTCATTGTGTTGCCTCTTCTTTTTTGCTGGCAATTTTTGAGAGCTTACACACATTTTTTAGCTAGATACGCTCATTGTGGGCTACCTCTCATGCTGCGCTTGCAAAGCAGTTTGCCACGTCCTTATGCTTTTGGTTTTAGAGTGGTCATCTACAGGCGAGGTAAACATAAGTAAGAGAGAGTGAAAGGTGAAAATATAATCCTAAAAATCTCGTGTATATTTACTTCTAAGCTCCATCTTCAATCACTCTACACGCTTTTTAAAAAGTAAAAACTAACTTAATATTAAAAACTAACTTAATATAATGTGGTAGGTTACAGCAGGTGGGTTTAGTGTTGCACCGGACAGCTCTAGGTTTAAATCTGCAAATGGAGAATTATGGAAGAAACCATCGCTGATGCAGCTAAATGGGGAGTTTACTGTTTGGGTTTATGGGTGTTTTTCTATTACGCTTATGAGTGTTTTTCTCAAAACTCTTTTAAACCTCTCATGTTCGTGGGGACAAGCATACGCCTATGCATAGAATTGTTGTTAGTCGCACTCACACTGCTAGCTATTGCGTCATTTTCAACACATTGGTATTCTTTAGGACAAGCGATCACGCTTTTAGTGCAAAATGTTCTCGCTCTCAATCAAGCGTGGGAACGCATAGAAAATTATCTGTCTACGATGTGGCACGAAACCCTGCATTTCACACCCGTACAGATTTTACTAGGTGTATTGGTATTTTTCAACCTCTTAATTTCTTTGAAGTTGCTCTTTACACAACGCTTGGCTAATCAAATCAGAAAAATTGTTTTTAAATCCAGCAAGAGTTACCAAGACATTGTACGCACAGAAGCGAAGTATATGGCCTCTTTTACCGTTTCTACAGTTCTCTTATTTGGGCTTTGTTGGCTCAAATTCAACAGACTACCCCCCACAATCCATTGGCATGCAGAAGTTCTCTGGGGCTATTTTGCCCTCTTTATGCTCCTGCGCCTATACTTTAGTCCATCTGTAAGGGTGCGTGTTGATATTGCACCTTTTTTAATGGCCTTTGAGACCCTTGATCGCGCCTTGACTCTGTTTTTAGTCTCCAGTGTGCATCTCAAACTCCAAGTCAAAAAAGACAAATACACCACCCTAGCCCATCAATTGCAAAAAGACTTGCTTGCATATCAGATGGATTTGAGAAATTTGAGTGTGTTAAAAATCCCCAATAACCAAGAATTATTGTTCTATGGTAGTGTATTAGGCTTACTTGCTCAAAGCGTAGAAAATATCATCCGCGTAAAGGGCAAATGCAATGCAAAAGATATATTCAAAGCTTTTAGTCAAGAACCGTTTTTAGAAGTGGCATGGCAACGCACAAAAGATGTGTATTTAAAACAAGCCTCTCAAGAAGCCCTGCAGCACCTCAAAAGAACCTACACCACTGCTTATAAAGAAGACCACAATTCTTTCGTGGAAATCCTAGCCCAAAGCATACCGGATTTATGTTTTGCGCAATATGCCATAGAAAATCAATGCTACTACCTTCACTTTGAAAGATTAAAAAGTTACAGCATGTGTAGCTCTTGCGGTAAGCTCATGCCAAGAAATACTGCAAAGAACGAATACTTCTGCTCTCAAGAATGCGCACAAACAGAGCAAATATGCACACAAATTAGCAATATACTCAACCCCTACCTTGAAAACCAGGACATCATGGCCTTTTATAAAAAGCTTAGACACGATCAAGAAGCTAGGTTTCAGCGTATTACAGAGCTTTTAAGCGGTGTAAGTATTAACAACATTGTAGTGGCACAAAATTGGGTAGAACTTTACAAGTCACTTTCTCATGTACAGCCCCTTTTTAAAGTGGAGATAGGCCATGATGACATGGCCAAAATCCTGAATAACTACGCAGATTTAAGTGCGGGTAAGAATGCGAGGATTGTTGAGGATGATCGCCTTAAAGGTGGAGCGGACCGCCTTATAAATGGAGTAGAAGTTCAAAGCAAGTATTACAACACACCAAAGAATAGCCTTGATGCCTATTTTTACAACGAAGATAGGCAGGGCAATCATGTCATGTATTTAGATAGAGATGGTAAGCCCATGTGCTTAGAAGTCCCTAAAGATCAGTACAACAATGCTGTAGAGCTTATTAGAGAGGGAGCGTATGATGAAAGGCTAGCAAAACTTAGAATGACAAGAGAGGAATTTATTACAAAAAAACTAAGAGCCGGCAATGTAACCCTTCAAGAAGCCAAACACGCCACGAAGTTTTGCACTAAAGAAAGTCTCAAGTTTGATGCACAACGAGGGGCTGTGGTGGCGATTAGTGCCTTTGGGGTGTCTTTCGTGTGCAACAGTGCCTTTTTACTCTTTAGGGGCAAAAGTATTCAAGAATCCCTTAAAAGTGCACTTTTTGCGAGTACGGCTAGTGCAGGTAAGGCCTTTTTAGTGTCTATGATCGCCATGCAAGCCCAAAGAACTGTTCTTAAGAGCTTTTTAGAGCGCACAATCAACTTTAACTTCCATGGAAATTTCATCGGGCGAGGTTTGGCAGAGTTGGGCAGAAGGGGAGCAGGGGCTGCCTCCAAGAATGTGATCAATTCAAGTGCCAACTCTGTTATTCGAAGCAACGTTATTGTGGCGGGGGCAACTATGCTTGTAACAAGCGGGATTGAAGTCACACAGATGGCACGAGGTAAAATTTCAGGCATGCAGTGCATGAAAAACATTGCAACCAATGCAGTGGGGGTAACAGGGGGCATGAGTGGTGCTATGACGGGGGCCACCTTGGGAACTATGTTGATGCCCGGGATTGGTACTGGTGTAGGGGCGTTTGTGGGTGGAATTACTGGGGGGCTAGTAGGTACAAAGCTTGGCAAGAGCTTCATGGATAAATTCATAGAAGATGATCTTGTGAAAGTTTATCGCCTTTTTTTCTGGTATATCCAGTATTTAGCCCTTTTGTTTCGCATGAATGAAAGGGAGATGCAAGCATTCAAGACCATGATTGATATTACGATTGAACGGCATGGACAGGAGGCCTTTTTTCGAGCGATTCGTGCAAAGGCACAACAAACACTCCCTCATATCAACGCTATTTTAAAACCTATGGCAGTGATTGTGGTTTCTAGTCGCCCCAAAATCCCTCCTATGATTTTTGATAGAGCCCATGCAGAACAAGTAAGCATGGAATTATTGCAAGAAATGGTGTGATTATGAGATAATGCAAAGTCGAAAATTAAAAATAAATTTGTGTAATGAAATCTTAAACTAATCAGTTAGAGCGGTCGCAGGGCTTATGAAAGCACAGAAGTCAAATGGCCGATTCTCCAAGATTGCAACCCCAATCAGCAAGCTCTACCAATCTCCATCGAGCTCTTGTGTTCTTGTTATGTTTTTGTAGTAACGAAAAGACTGACTACAGAAAACCACCCAGTAAAAAAGGAAAGAAACCCTAACCCCTCCCTCAAACAAAGAAAGGGAAAATGCAAACTTTAGAGACTAAGAGCGAGACCTTTCTCGTGAATCTTCACGCGTCTCTCGTCTGTCTTCTCTTTCTCTCATATCCTGCCTATCTTCTTCCCTTCTTTCTCGCCTATCTTCCCTATCACACCTATTTCGTGAATCCATGAAAGCTCCTTGTATGTATTTTATAAAAGGCAATCCGATTTTAGCAATACTTAGCAATACATAGTTAACCTTACTCTTAGCCCTTAATTAAAAGCGATTGTAGGGGTTTGCAGGAACAATTACCTTACAAGCATTTCTAAATCTCCAAATCGTAACTCACCGAAGTCATCACATAACTACGATCCTGTGTCGTGGGGGCAAATTTAGGATTGGGTGCACCAAAGTAAGCGACTTTATAACCTCGATGCATCATCACTTCGTAGCCATTGAGACGCAACATTAAGTGGATGTGCTTGCCTAGGTTGTATTCGCAAGTGATCCCTAGACTTTGGGCGTTGGCTCTAGGTGCAAAGGTGAGTTTGCCGAGCAGATACCACGAGAAGTTACGAAACTTGCCCCCCACTCTGGCGTGCACGGTTAAGGCATTGGCATCATAAAGGTTGGTGTAAGCGTCCTCATAAGGGGTGTCATCCGTGGTGTCAAAGGATACAGGCGAGCCATTCCAGCCTAACTGGGCATTAGAGTTGCCAAAATTCTTATACACCCCCCAGCCAGCGTAATAATTTTTGTAATACAACCTTTGGCGCACGAGCAACGTGGCGGTGGCTGTGCCGATCAAATTGCCCCTGTAATAAGTCTTGGCTAGAGCGTGGCTATAAATGGGAAACCACGCATAGACATCGCTTTGGAGTTTATACTGCCCCCGCTCAAATACAGCGCTCGCTTGGATGCCCGGGGCGTTGAAGTTCTTAGGGTAAAACCAAAAGAAAGGCATGAGGGTGTAGTGCTTGGTAGTGTAGGCTAGACTTATAGCGTGCATGCCATAATTCACCCGTCTGCCATCGCTAAACGCATAGCTCACGGGGGCGTAGAAGTCGCGGATAAACTGGATGTTGGCTAAACCCCGCCCATAGGTGCTAAACCATCTAAGCTTGAATTGGCCTAAATGCAAAAAGAGGGTAAAGCCTTGATTGTATCCACGCAAAAACAAAGCTTCGGGGCTTAAGTAACGTCCCGCCTTGATCCCAAATATGTCTTTGTAGGTGTAGCTTAGATAGGCGTTGTATAAAATGTAGTTTTTAGCATGCGATTCGTCTTCTTCACGCACATGCCGCCAAGGAGCGTTCATTAAATAGCCCTCCCAACGCCCCATGTAATACCAGTTGGCTGGCTGAAGCACTCCGTTTTGATCTCTAAGACCCCTAGTGGAGTCGTAAGCCAGCCCGCCGATCTCCCCCCCAAGCCCCACTTCTAGTTTTTGATTCTCCACAGATTTTGGCAATAAATTGGCATTCACTTCTAGTGCCCCGATGGTGGTTACATAGCTGCCTGTGGGGTAAAGTCCTTTGTCTGTATTGATGGGAGCATTGTTAAAGCCGATGCGCGAGAATGAGCCGACACGCCCTGAGATTTTGTAATCTAGGGCTTGCAGGTGCATTGTAGTTAGACATACAATCAAAACTTTAAAAGTAAAACACTTTGGAGTCAAGTGAGCTCCTTGGGAAAAGCTAGAGGAGAAAGAATATTCTCTGGAGTCCTAAATGAACTCCAGAGAATAGAGCTTAGAGCCCATTCTCCATATAAATCTCAGTGGCCTGCTTTCTTGATCTGTTCAATCGCATCTTTGAATTGGTTAAGCTTATCATCCGTGAGTTCAGAAACCAATTTTTTCATTACGATCTTGTACATGCTGTTAGCGATTCTGCGGACTGCATCATCGTTATTTTTGTCTAGCTCATCGTGGCTTGTTCTCTCGTTTCCTAGAAAACCGCCCGAGTCTGTGGTTTGGTAGGTGTAGGTTTTGGTGATGGCCTGTTCCGTCCCCACTTCTACTCCAAAGTTGTGGACAACGCGCCCTGTTTCTGGTTCGTAGAGCTTAAACCACACCGATCCCGAGCTTTGATCCACCATCACATCCATGTTGGTGCTCTTTGGATTGTCGGTGTTCATTTTGATGTCTTCTAAGATGCCTACCCAACCCCCAATATCTAGAACAGACCATATTTTGTGCTTTTGTTCGGGTGTAAGAGCTTTAGCATTTGTAGCATGCACAACCTGGTAACCCATTCTTTGAAAAATGTCTTGAATTTGCTTGGCTAAGGCATCTTGGAATTGATCAAGATAAGGCTGGAGATTACCACTCACTTGTATGTGAGGATCTAAGAGAGCGATGGTGCGGCCATTAGAAGGTTCTTGTTGGGCACTAATGGGGTAGTTGAAGTCAAGGGGAGTGAGCCCCTCTCCCTTCTTAGGCAACACATGCTTTTTTATCTTATTGCTATCACTACTACTATTGCTAGAGGAGTTAGCTTGTGACACCCCACTTATGGCACAACCTGAGATGACAAACGCTACACTTACTCCTGCCCATAAAAAACCTTTTGCTACTTTTCGCATAGAACTTCCTAAAAAAATAAACTGATGAGATGAAAACGAACAATTCTACAATAAAATTTATTAAAAAACTTGGAATTCAACAAAAAAACTAAGAAAACTCTTCAAAATGTGCTAGGATTTTAAAAAACTTAAAGGATTAGCCATGCATTGGGTGTTTTTATTAGCCGCTCTTGGTGGGGCGTTTGGAGCCACTTTGCGCTATTTTGTAAGTAAAATCACTCCCTCACGCTTTTTAATGTGGGAGAGCTTTCCTTTAGGCACTTTTAGTGTGAATTTAATCGGATGTTTCGTGATCGGATTTGCAGGGCATTTAGTTGTCAAGTCTATGCTAGGAGACAAGATGAGTGTGTTTTTCATCACAGGGGTTTTAGGCGGATTCACCACTTTTTCCTCTTTTGGACTAGACACTCTAAAACTTCTCCAAAAACAAGCGATCACAGAAGCCCTGGTCTATATCTTGGGGAGCAATATTTTGGGTCTGCTGTGCGTGGCTTTGGGGTGGGGACTGGCTAAACTTGTACATTATTAGTTCATTGTTGTATTTGTTGTAAGTAAAAAAGAACAAGCTTGCTGGGCTTGTAGGCTTATCCGTGTAGCTTTCATGGAGTTGCACACTTTCTGATACTTTTTAAAAAAAAGAATATACTCTTGTATAATTAAAACAAAAATACAAAATTTTTGGATAAAATGGTATCACCTAGTTGTAGCCTAGGGATATTTTAATCGCAAAGGATGCACAATGTCACATCATACTGATGAATGTTGCCACGAACACGACGGGCATGCAGAACACGGGGAACACCACCATCATCATCACCACCATCATTACTATGGAGGTCATCACCACCATCATCACCATCACCATGGGACTGAGCATCATCATCACCATGAGCACGAGGAACACCAAGCCTAGCTTTCATCTCCTGCTATGCCTGGGCATTCCAACTTTCTACCCGCGATTTTTTAATCCGTGGTTTTTATGTGTTTTTAACTAAGGTAGCGCACACAGCACACGCATCCTTAGCTAAATAAACCTAGCCTTACACTCCAAAGCTACCCGCTCCAGTTTCTGTGCTGCTTGCTAAGAGTCTAAAACCACAGAAGAGCTCGCGCCCACTCCCAAACACTTCGCGCATTAAAGGTTCTGAAGGCGCGCGCGTTTCCCACTCTTTTTCATCCACTAAAGCTTGCAAAATCCCCTTTTTAGCATCTAAGAGGAGCATGTCTCCGTCTCTAATTTTAGCAATCCCTCCCCCAAGTAAGGCTTCAGGAGTGACATGGATAGCAGAGGGGACTCTACCAGCACCTCCAGGTACACGCCCATCAGTAATTAAAGCCACTTTAAACCCTTGGTTTTGCAGAGAACTTAAAATAGGGGTGAATTGGTGCAGTTCTGGCATCCCATTAGCTCTAGGGCTTTGGTAGGGTAGAACCGCAATAAAGTCCCTTTGGAGCTCTTTGTTGTTGAAACGATCGATCAAGTCTTGTTGGGATTCAAAGATGATTGCAGGGGCTTGGACAACTAGGTGTTCTTCTTTAAGGGCTGAAACCTTCATCACTGAACGCCCGATATTGCCTGTTAGAATTTTAAGCCCTCCGTTGGGTGCAAATGGGTGATCCACTCCCCTAATAATCTCTGTATCTTGACTGACCTGCACTCCCTCTTGATAAACCACTTTGCCATCGATCAAGAAGGGGTTTTTTGTATAAGCTTGTAACCCTGGACCCATAATAGTGTCGCAATCTTCATGCAAAAGTCCAGCATTGAGCAATTCACGCACCACAAGGGCTAATCCCCCTGCGGCTTCAAACTGATTCACATCTGCCTCACCATTGGGATACATTTTTGTTAAAAGAGGAGTGATGTTGGAGATGGCATTAAAGTCATCCCAGTTAATGATAATCCCAGCGGCTCTGGCAATGGCAATGAGATGGATGGTTAGGTTGGTAGAACCCCCTGTAGCCATCAGGCCTACCATCGCATTGACAATACTTTTTTCACTAACGATCTCTCCAATGGGTTTGGGTGTCTTGGTGGCCATCAAAGTGGCGGCTTCATGGACTAAGGCTTTTCTAAGAGAGGTGTTGGGGTTAATAAAGGCGGAATTGGGTAAGTGTAAACCCATCAACTCAACCATCACTTGGTTAGAATTGGCTGTGCCATAGAAAGTACAAGTACCTGGAGAGTGGTGGAATTTCATTTCACTCTCTAATAAAATCTCCCTAGAAACCTTACCTTGGGCAAAGAGCTCGCGCGTTTCAGCCTTTTGTGCGTTAGCTAGACCACTAGTCATAGGACCAGAGGGCACAAAGATAGCAGGCAAGTGTCCAAAACTCAGTGCCCCAATTAGCAGTCCAGGGACAATCTTATCACACACTCCTAAGTAAAATGCCCCATCAAAGATATTGTGTGAGAGGGCAATGCTTGTGCTCATAGCAATCACATCACGGGAGAAAAGATTAAGCTCCATCCCCTCATAGCCCTGTATGATCCCATCGCACATAGCGGGCACACCACCAGCAAATTGGGCAAAGGCATTGTGTTTGAATAAAGTTTCCTTAATCCAATCAGGATAATGCTTTAAGGGCTGGTGGGCAGAAACGACATCGTTGTAGGCAGAAATGATGGCGTAGTTGGGCTTGTCGTTATCTTTAATCTTAGTCTTGATATGATCGGGCAAGCTTGCGTAGCTATGGGCCAAGCTGATACAACTTAAATCCTTGCGTTGGATTTTACCTCGGGCTTTAGCAATGCGTTGTAGATAGGCTTGTCTAGTCGCGTGGCTTCTTTCAATGATGTCTTTAGTGATGTCTTCTAGGGCTTTCTGGGGCATCTCTACCTCCGTATTGGTGTATGGTTTTGTAAGGATTAAAAAACGCACTATTTTACAATAGGATTTTGTTTATATAGATTAAAAATGAGTGTATGTGAATATTTGTTGTTTTATTAAAAAGTTTCTTTGCAAGTGTATTGCTATGACTTATAACTTATGACTTATAACTATAGAAGTATATAGAAGTATTTTTTACCTCAAAAACCCCCGTTTCTATTCCTAAAAGCTAGAATTTTTGTTTGATTTTAAGTGTAGATTTTCAAAAATCTTTAGGATTTAACCAGTTTTTGTAATTAATTATTCTTTATAAAAATATGGAGACCTATGCTTTCATTTAACGCTTATCATTCTCTTTAGAGTGGTTTAGAGTGGTCACACAATTAACATCAAACTAGGCTTGTTCTTTATGGCTTTAAGTGCCCTTAGTTTGGGTGTTATGGGGGCATTGATTAAAATAGTCAGCGCCTATTACTCTCCATTAGAAAATGTCTTTTGCCGTTCTTTATTTATTTTTTCTCAGTAGTTCTGTCATTTTCTGTCTTTACTGAAAGTTAGTTGGCTGATTGTAGTCTAATTAAGTGTTAAAAATTAAATTATTTAAATATTATAAAAAATTTGTAATTACCTTTTAATTTTTGCGTATAGGATTTGTAACTAGCATCCCTGAGATGACAATGAGCACCATGCCTATACATCCCCAAAATCCTAATCACGGATCTCCTAGCATAGTTCCAAAAATCACACCCCAAAATAAATTGGTGTAGCTTATCGGTAAAATAATCCCTACTAGGGTAGTCATGTAAGTCTTAGTTAGAACGTATTGATCTAAAAACTCCTGTTAGTCCTACTCCCATGAGTATCCATAAATCCTATTCCCACCAATACCCATTAAAACGCATAGGATGGTAACCAGTAGCAAAAGGTGGGAGACGCATAAAAAGACCGTTTGATAGGGGTTTAAAAGTTTTATTAAAAGGATTGTGTTTTGGTAGTTTCACTATTGTTATAGTGTTCTTTAAAACAAAAGCTGTATCAAACCTGTCTAGTGATGTTAATGTAGACTTTGACTGTTAAATTCTCATCCTCATTTGTTTCTTTCAGTTCAACAAGCCTTTATATGTGTTTTGCCATAATGACCCCCAATTCGTAGGGCGGAATTTCGCCAACCAACTGCTTGTCTTACAAGCGGTTGGAGTATTTCAGTAGATCTTCGCTAAAAGCTTTCATTAGGTCATCTAGGAATCTTTCTGTTCTATCTGGATATATACCTATGTAAATGTTGAAGATTTTCGTTGTTATCCTTGGATAGAGTCTCCTCTCTTTTGTCTGTCTTGTCTTTGTGTTATTCTCCCAGTGGTAACAGCGGTTACGTAGTGTGTGAAATAAGTTCAGAGCCACTTCAGTCTTGTTATAGTGGCCCAAGTAACCTTTCTTACCTTTGATGAAAATCCTTTTTTGTTGATAGCTTGAATCATAGCGTTCAAACTGAATCTTTCTGCATTAAAAACGCGTGCAAACAACCCTTCTCGTTTAATGATGTGGATGACCGTACCTAGAGTCATTTTAGAGAGGTAGCTATCGTTACTAAGAGTTGTTTCTCCACTACTTTCAAGAGCCTTTTCTCTTACTTGGATCACACGGGAGTCTGTAGAATTGTTGATCCAATCTGCATCTTTGGCACTGAGCAAATAGTCTAAAGAATTGCGTAGGGCAATCTCTATCAATGCAATTTTATGCGTGTATTTGCCTATGAGCTTTAGATTCTCTAGATGTGTTTGTAGGTCTCCATCATAAGAATCTAAACGCCTCTTGGATAACAAAGTTTCTATATCTATCATCTTGCTAACCCCATTGCTCTAATCCTTTTCTCAATCTTTAGCATCTTTTGCTTGGTTTAGTTTATTGTGGGTGTGTCTTTAGTGTCCAAGCCTACTTATGATAACCCCCACCCCCTTTTGCTGTTGCTCTTGGATTACTTTCACTTGCGCCAAGACTCTAGATTACTTGCTTTAATTTCTAATGCCTGAGCCACTTCTGGGCTTGTCTTGCTTATTTCAGCAATCTTTGCATACACAACACCCTAGTGTCTCCAAAGCCCCCAATCGCCCTGTGTATTCTCAACTTTGGTTAAAGTGCTAGTGTTAAATGCCCCGCCTAAACCTTCATCTTGTTCTTGCTGGTAAGGTTTTATGTTTTTAAAAGCCATGCCAAGATTTTTACAAAAATTATATTCAAATTAAACCGGTGCGCAACAAGTTATACAAGTAACAATGAGTCGTTAATGTATTAGGAACATTTGTATTTTGTGTGCTTGTGTCTGTCAATGCTTATCATACTTAAACAAGTATATTAAATACAAATAATCAATGTTTTAAACACTATTAAACATATTGAATATTATTAAAAAATAACGTCTAAAGTTTTTCTTAAAACAAAATGTTATGAATAAAATAGACTTTCATCTAATGCCGTGTTCTGTGAGTACAGCTGGAGGCAGTTTTAAGTATCCTTGAAAGTTTTGATTCTAGTGGGCTTGGGCTTTATGGCAATTTGTGTTATAATGGCGACCATTTCTAGGCGGGTCTTTTCCGCCACTTTTCATATCTTTTATTCTGCGTAATTAACAAGTTCAGGATTAAAACTTTCTAGAAGGTCATCTAAAAATAACTGGGTTTTATCAGGTTGCAAGGTCACATACAGCTCTTGTGGTTTTTCTAATTGTGGTGCTTGGTTCTTGTTGTGGTGTTTATCGTCTGTGATCTTAACACTCAGTCTAGGGTAGCCCTTGGGAGTGTATTTATAGAGATTTTCAAAATGAAAGCGCGGTTTCTAAGGGCGTGTAAGAGTTGTAAAATCAAATCTGCTTTTTCATAGCGCTTTAAATGTGCTTTTTTGCGGGGCTTTAAAGATGTTCTATTGCCAAAGCGGTTTTTGTTTTTAAGACAATATCTCTTGAAATTTAAGCGGTCTAAAAAATCTAGATCAAAGAGTTTGTCATAGATTTTAAAACACTCCACCACTTTTAGCCAAAAACCCATACTCTGTTTGGAGACTAAACTTTCTTTGTATGTGGGATCACCCGTGGTGTGAATATTGGGGGGTAAGTGTTGCCACCAATCACCCCTCTTTTCTAAAAGCACAGAGTCTATTTTATTGCGAATCGCAACTTCTAAAATCCCTATCTTAATGGCTGATGCTAGCGATGAGGGTAAAATTGGCCTCATGTTCTTTAAGGCTCGCATAACCTTTTAAACGCTGGGCTGAAAATAATTTTTTCTGTGTGTCTTCTGTCATCATTTTCTCCAAAAGTTCAAATCCTTGATTTTGACAAATCCATCTCTAAATCTTATTGAGACTCTATGCCTTGTTGCTGTAAAACTTCTAGTGCGCTTCGTGTAGATTCTAGTTCTCTTTTTGTCGCCTCTAGCTCTGCCTTTGTGGTCTCAAAATCTTTCTGTGTGGTCTGTAGCGTGGTTTTCGTGGTCTGTAGCACTACCTTTGCACTCTTTAAGTCATTTTTAAGCTCTGTATTCTCAATCCCTTTCTGTTTAAGGGCTTCTTTATTTGCTTGGGCTTCTCGCAACTCTTGCCTAGTGTTTTCTTGTTCTTTTTCTAAGGCACTCACTTTACCTTGCAAACGCTCTTTATCTCTTTCTAGACTGTCTATCTGCCTTTTAGCCTGATTGAGTTCTGCCCCATACTCTGCACTGCCCTTAAACTCTGTGGCAAGCTTGCTAATCCCATTTTTGACACTTTCCACAGCTCCTAAGATAATAGTGCAGGCTTGATTGTTGATGGCTTGCACTGCTTGGCTGTGTTTTGTAAGAGTGTCTGCTAACTTCTCCTTAATATCTCGCTCTCGCCTGTTAAACTCTCTGTAATGTATTCCGCCTTGCTTGACATACTCGTAAGGTACGGGGTCTTTAACCCCCTTGCCAAAAAGTTTTTTCACATTGTTAAAAGCTTTAAACTTACCCGCCTTCAACTCTTCACCCAACACCACGCACACGCTCGCCTGTTGGATCATCTCTTCTTGGCATTGTTTGTGGATTTCTGTGATCTTTTCACCACTGGCTTGGATGTGTGCCACTACACCTGTGGTAACGGGGGCTACATACTTTCTAATAAGATTAACGGCTTCTTTTTCAAAAGTCTTGATGTGTGCTTGACTCTTGGCTTCTGCTTTGGCTGTCTTTAACTCATCTTTAAGGGCTTGGGTTTCTTGTTCTAGGTTAGCATTGGTGTTCTCTAAGCTTTCAATATAGCTGGGGGCATACTTAAGCCAAATATCTAAAATACGCTCATCTAATTGTGCTTGGGTCAATTTCTCATCATCTAAGGCACTCAACTCTCTAAAAGCTTCTTTAGGACAGCCTTTACCCATAAGTTCTTGTCTCTCTGCTAAACGCCTTGCTCTGATCTGTGCTTTTGTGAGATACACTGGGCTTGAGCTTTAGATTCTCTTGTTGGAGTTGTTGGTTCGTGGTTTTGAGTGTGGCAAGCTCGGGTTTCACCTTATCAAGCTCTTGGGTGTATTGAGTAATCTGTCCCTCTAAACCATTAATGTTTTCATCTTTTTGGGTGTTCTCGTTCTTAAGGGCATCTATCTCTTTTTGTTTTTCTTGTAAGGTTTTAGTGTGTTCTGTGTCTTTGGTTTCTAAAGCCTTAGCATGGTTTTGCTCTTTCATCACAAGCTCTTGTGCGTGTTCTTGTTTGAGCTCTTGCACGGCATTAGGGCTTAGATAGTCCTTGTATTTGGCTTCAGCAATGCTTATCTTGTTTGCCACCTGCTCGGGGCTTAAGTGGTCCTTGTATTGCCCTTGCAAGGCTTCATAGCGTTCTCTCGCTTCTTGTTCTATCTGTGTAATGCGCTCCTTTGAATCAGCAATACTCAAGCCATCATCTTTCAAGGCTCATAAAGCTTTGTAATCTTCTTGTGTGAAGAGCTTTAAATCACCAAACCCTTGATTAATGGCAATCATTTGCTTTCTCACAATTTCAAGCAAGGGTTTAGCTTCTTTGAGTGTGAGCTTCTTGTTCTGTTTGTCTTGTGGAGCAACAAGACTTGCTAGGTCTATGAGTGTGGTTTCTAGCTCTATTCTATGAGCTTGGAGCTCTTGGTTCTCTTGTGTTAGTGTTTGCTTCTCTTGGGCTAAAGTGGTGTTGTCTTGTTGCAATGTGGTGTTGGCTTGCTCTAGTTCAGTCTTTTCTTGTTTAAGTGTGTTTAACTCTGCTTGGGTGTTCTTGACACTAGCTTGTAAGTCTTTGATTTGTTCTTGGTAGGTTGAAACTTCTTTAGTAAGTGAGTTGTTGCCATTTTGTAGTGTTGCATTGTTGTTCTCTAACTCAATCCGCTTGGCTTTTTCTTGCTCCATGAGCTGTGCGTAGGCTCTAGGCTCAATGCGTTTAGCTCCACTGATGCGTTTTTTTACACCCCTTTGCATGTTTAAGATATCAGCCACTTCTTGTTGTATTTGTCCTAACACCGCATTTGTAATCAACGCTTTTCTAAACATGCTCTTGCCTGTATTCTCATCAAGTGTTACAAACTCTAAGTGGGCGTGGTGATTGATCTGTGTGTTGCCAGATTCATCTATATGCCCTTCATCTCTATGGATGGCAATTTGGTAGCATTGAAAATGGTATTTAGTTTTAAAATTGTCGGCTAGGGTTTCTAGCTCTTGCATGGTGGTTGTGTCTTTGATGTTGACAACGGCACTTTGCAAATAGCTCTTGGCTTGAAACTTCTGTCCTATCCTTGCCACATAGACAGCGATGGCCTTATCCACGATTTGTTTTCTTAAAGCCCTTGCCTCTATCCCACTTCTATTACACTCAAAGCCGATTTGTCGCTCTTTGGGTAAAAGATAATTAGGGGGTGTGGTGCGCGCAAATTACCACCCCTTAAAAAAAGGACGCTTGCAAGCTCACTTAGTAATTTGCCACTCAAACGCCGTGGGGGCTTAAAGGCATTATAGAAAGATAGACTTATGTTAAGTTGATGTTCTTTTAGTTTTATTGAGTGTGAGGTGTGGTTTTACCTAGCGTGTGTTTGTAATTTTTATCGCTATTGCTACATAGAAAAAGTGAATTAATCTATCGATGTGGTTATGTGTGTGAGCGCATAGAACACAAACTACTCACTGTTAAAGTGAGTGAGTAAATCTACTTTTTCTCTTGTATTTAGTTGGTTTATGCTGAGTTTAAAATGTTCTAGGATTGTTAAGGTGGTGCTAGAGTGTTGGTTTCGAGTTAGATTGCGGTTATAAGCGATTTTAGCCGATGGCTTTTTGGCTGTATTTTTCTATCCACTGATGCAAGTCTTGCATGCTCTCAAATACATGGACAAAATAATCAGGAGCATCACATTTGGGTACAGATTTTTTAAAGTAGTCTATGTAACTTTTTTCTTGGTAGAGTTTGGCGTTTTCTAAGTCTTGTGGGCTAGGCTCAATGAGTTTAAACAAGGCACCCACTCTTTTAGTGTTAGGGCTTTTGATGTAAGTGATTAACTCTGCGGTGTTGAAAGTGTGGATTGTGCCTTTTTTACCTTATCTCTTTGGGCTGTTGTGTTTGTTTGGTTTGTTATGGCTGTTGCTGTGCTTGCAAATCCACGATTTGGTAACCTCTCTTTGCCATAGTTGTTAAGAAAGTTTCTTTATTCTATTGAGAATGAATAAAAAAGCAAACAAGCCCAAACACTATAGAAAAGATGACTAAGATTTCCATTATAGCTCTCCTATTTCTTTGATTAATTTTTTGATTTTAAATTGCAAAACTATAATTGCAATCCCAAGTAGGATGATGCTTAGACAGCTGATGATAACTATGACTATATTGCTTTGATTATATCGAGTAAAAACAAAAGTAATCAGGGCAATTAGAGAAGTAACGGTATAGCTGCGCCAAGTTTTTAATCATCAAGTTCTGCTTTCTTTTTATCTAATTCTGGCATTGCTTTGTTTTCACTTCGCCCCTTTCACAAACTCCCTAAGCAAGCTCTCGTGATCTTCAAAGAAATAGATAAAGCAATCAGAAAATCCTTTAGGGATAAATTTTAGATAGACCTGGTTTAAAGAGCGCAGACGCTCGGCATAGCTACGGTCCGTGTGATCGGTTGTGTTGATCTTAAAGACACCCATCAGCTTAGCATTATCACCTCCAAAAGAAGCGACCATCAAGAGCTTAACACTTTTAAAGTGGTATTCAAAGTCTTTGGCAAACAAAGGACCACTAAGCCCTATAAAACTATTAAGGGTTTTTAACTCTTGTTTGTTGTAATGATCTCTCTTACTTCTTACCTCTTCTCTAGCTTTCTTTTCTTGTTTCTCTTTCTCTTCTTTTTGGATTTGTGCCATGGTGTCTTTAAAGCGGTTTTGTGTGTGGCGTTTGAGAATAGCTTTTTGCATATCAAGGTGGGGGTGAGGCATAAAGTGAAAGGTGATGCCCACAACTTTATTGCCCTTGCCTTTTTTGATTTTTGTATAAAAGATGGTTTCATAGGGTAAAGAGCGATCGGGGTTTTCAGGGTTGTAGCCTTCATCAATGGGCACACCTAGCTCTCTGCAGGCGGGTTTTAGTATCGTATCTGTGTCCTTAATTGACAAACTCCTAGGTATCCCCATAAACTCTTTAAACCCCTCAAAGTCACTCTTATAAGTAAGCACCTCACACATGCAATGCTTTTTCACATCTTCAAAGCGCACCAGCAGCCTATAAAGAGCTTTAGCGTATTTACTTCTTAAAGATATAAAAATCTTTAATTGCAAAGAAGTAAAATTTGCACTGAGGTTATTGAGTAAATGGGTGAAGTAGGGGGTATTGATACCGACTTCTATGTAGCGAAGCTTGGGGGTTTTGTCTGAAACGATTGTGAAATGCTTGAACAGAAAGTAGTTTGTTTCTTCAGTCAATTCTTCTCCGTTTTCCACAAAACGCATGATTTTCCAAAAGTTAGCCATTCTTATATTTTTCCAAAGTGTGCGAACCACCCTTAATAAATTGTCTCCATCGATTTTGGGTGTGCCGATCATCTCTTTGACTTCGTGGGATTCAAAGCGTATACAAGTGTCACCCTGATCTTTGAGGCGGTTGAATAAAGCAAAGAGCAAGTTACTTTCCCATGCCCCTAACTTGCCTAAATTAACCTTGTAAATATCATTATGCAAGGTTACTCTAGTTGAATCGGCTATGCGTATGTCTTTAGCAAGCATAGCATTTTTAGACACATTTTGGGGAGCTTGTGCTGTGTTTTCTTGTTGATTCTGCTTTGTGTCTTGGTTTAAAGGTGTGGCTAGCTGTGAGTTTTCAACTTGTGGGATAACTTGCTCTTGTTTGAGAGTTTGTTGCACTTGAGCTTGTGGTGCATTTGTAGGTGTTTGGGGTAAGCCTTCTTTGACTGGCCTTTGTTCTTGGTTTTCTTGGGGGAATTGGGGGCTTTGCGTTGGTGTTAAGGCTAAAAGTTTTTTTACGCATTCAGTTTTTTCCTGTTTTAAAATATCTTTAAGTGCTTGATTTGTTTCAACATCTATTAGAACTTGGAGTTTTACGATCTCATTACTCAAAACTTGTTTTTGATCCTGAATAACCATTTTCTACACCTCTTTTTTGCCGAGCTCACTGTGTGATTGTAGCATAAAGTAAGGATTTTATGTAATTTACCCCTTAAATATGCCGAATTTACCCCTTATTAAGGTTAATTTAAGCACTAGAACCCCCGTGTGCAACGCAGTTCGCAAAGCCCACAAGACCGCCGTACAAATGATTTACAAAGTGGTTAACAAAGTTCTTACGCACGCACGAGAAAATTTCGGTTAAACTAAGTTTGCAAAAAACAAACGTAAGAGACATAAAAGGTAAGCCAAGCTGACGCTTGGCATCTATATTGCTCTTGGGGGCAAGCCCCCAAATCCCCAAGAGAGGGTTTTGAAGTGAGAGATGAGTTTGTTTTATGGGTTTATGATGTCATTGCAGTAAAAAGGGCTTTCGGTTTTAAAACACCAAAAACGCCCCTACAATAAAATGGCTTGAGAAGTTTTAAAATGAGAATCAGCGTTTAAAGGCTCATAGAACGCTTTCTGGGGTTAAGGGGTGTTGGTATGGGTTAGAGGTGTTGTGATGGTTGTAGACCACTCTATGGCTCTAAAAACGCTATTAGTGCAAATAGGTAAAAGCACAAAACACTTTATGCCACACAGAAAAGCTTCAAGTTAGTTTCTAGTTTCAAATTCTCGTTTCAAAAACCAAAGAAAACCTAGAATGTGTGTCTTTTGTGTTTAAACGCCCCTAGAGCATTGAGAGTGTTTAAAGAGTGTCAAGCTATGGGTCAAGGGCATTGTGTTAGTTTTAGTTGTAGGGGCTTCTAGGGGGCTAGAAAGGGTATTTACGCAAATACGATACAAAAAACCACAAAATACATTGGCAACGCATTAGCTTGGTATTTAAAATCAATACTTGGATTGGGGTACTTCAGTGGTGTTGTTAATGTCCGCCCATATTGTAACACCGCCCACAGCTCTGTTTAGCTGCTCTCAAACATCACGCTTAATCCCCTTATAGCACCCTGTAGTAGGTGTTTTTGCGCTAAAATGGAGTATGGAGATACAGACATCGAGCGAATTTGAAAAGTGGTTAGAAAAGCTCAAAGATGACAAGGGTTATGTGGCAATCACACGGCGCATTGATACTTTAAGAGAAAGTGGGCACTTTGGCGATCATAAGCACATCACGGGTCAAATCTTTGAAATGCGTATCCATATGGGTGCAGGCTACCGCCTATATGTGGCTAAACGGGGTAAGGTGTTGGTGATTTTGCTCTGTGGAGGCGATAAAAGCACACAGCAAAAGGATATAATCAAGGCACAAAAAATCTTAGAGCAGGAGTTTTAGCATGGCTTTTAAACCTTTTAGCATACCTAAAACTTTAAACACAGAAGGGCGGCGTTTGGCGTACCTGAGTGCCGTTCTAGAGGATGGCGACATGGCAGAGCTTAAGCGTGCCCTTGCATATATTGCTGAGTCTAAAAACATCGACTTACCTCCTTTTGAGGGGGATGCTCTTGAATTTGCAAGAGTTTTAAAAAAATTGGGTTTTACTCTACAAACTTTAGAGATGCCAAAATGCCACACTGCTTGAAACCTACAAATCCCAAACTCCGCAAGTACTATGTGGTAGGGGGGTTAGCCCTTTATAACGACAAATTGCGTAGGCATTGAGTGGGTTGTGACACCCAAAAGCCCCCAAACCCCCAAGAGAGGGTTTTGAAGTGAGAGATTGTTGTGCTGATTGGGAATCAAAGAGCCTAGGATAAGGCGAGAGTCTGTGGGGAGTTGCCAAAAGACAGATATAGCAATTTGAGCGGTTTTGAGGGATCATAGAGCAACACATAGAGGGCGGGGATTCAAACATTGTTTTTGTGTTAAAATAGCCATATGAGCCGTATGGTTATTAAAAAATCTAGTATATTCCAGCGGTGGTTGCATGACCTCAAGGATGTGAAAGCACATGGTGTGATTTTGCGCCGCTTGCGGGCTTTGGAGCAGGGGCATTTTGGCGATTGCAAGCATACCACAAAGTCTATCTTTGAGTTGCGTGTCCATGTGGGACCGGGCTATCGCCTCTATTGTTCCAAGCAAGGCGACACTTTGGTGATTTTGCTCTGTGGAGGCGACAAAAGCACGCAAAAAAGGGATATTGAAAAAGCCCAAGAGATTTTAAAGGAGTTTCCATGGAAGTAACTTTTAGCCCCTTTAGCGTGGTGGAATTTTTGAATAGCGATGAAAAGCGTTTGTCTTATCTCAATGCAGTTTTAGAGGATGGGGACTTAGTGGAATTGCAAGATGCTTTAGAGGTGATTGCCAAATCTAAGGGGGTGGAGCTTCCCAAGAGAGATAGCCTTTTGGAGCTAGTGAAGTATTTGGGCTTTAACTTGCAAGCACAAACCAAGCCAAGTTAAGTTAACAAAGTTCCAAAATAAGCACTCTTATATACGATTTTAAATGTAAAATACAAGTCTTAATTCCAAACAAATACACAGGAGAACAAAATACCAAATCAGATCACTAAATGCTGTTTTTCAAAAATAAAAGAAAAACTTCAAAAACTTGCCAAAAAAGCCGACTGGACAAACCCGTTTTGGGGAACGATACTACTTTTTATTATAGAAACAATTATAGTCGCTATTTTTTTAAAAAACCCCGATAAAACACTCTTTATCAACATTACCGTCTTTTTTGCTTTTGTTAGTAATTTAGCGGCACTTATGTCTGCCTTATTTGCTAATTATGCAAGAATTAACTCCAAAAAAAATGCAGCTATACAAGTTGAATCTCTCCTCCTAAACGCTTACAAAGAATACATAAATGCCAACCACAATTGTTTCTCAGAAAAACATAGAAAGGATACACAAGCATACTTCCTCATAACAATGAATACATGTTGCAAATATATTATTGATGGATTTGTAGAACAAAAACTTTGCAAAGACAACTTAAAAGAATTCATTGAAATTTTTGAGAACACCATCAGAACAGAAACAGAAAATGACAACTATCACAGTATCAAGGACTATATTAAGATTCACTATCCCGAGTTTGATATTAACAAAAAATCAACAAAACCCCACAGAAAACCCCAAAAATAGCGGACTTACAAGCCCCAAAAGACACAAAATCTAATCCTCTAATTGTTTCTATAGTATACATTAAAGTAAAATGGTGACAACGAGCTCAAGAGAGTCTTAGTATCTAAACCCAGTTTTTGTAAAAAACTTGTAAAATACCTCCAATAAGGAGTAAGAATGTATGCTTTGGCCTTTGATCTTAAAATTGAATTGCTCAAAAAATTGAATTGCTCAAACAAGAGTATGATACACCTTATAACAAGGCCTACGATGATGTGCGCCAAGAACTAGAAGTCTTGGGATTTAAGTGGACACAGGGGAGCTTATATCTTAGTCCTGATAAAAATGCCCTGGCTGTGGTTTGTAAAGCTATTGCCAAACTCTCTAGCATTGATTGGTTTAAAAAGAGTGTGCGAGATATTCGTGCTTTCAAGGTAGAAGATTTTAGTGCTTTTACAGAGATTGTGAAGGGATAGAGTACCTTTGACTTATCTACGGTCTGTTGGTGATTTTTTACGTTTTTTGTAATCAAAAGTATCGTTAGAGGGCTCTGTGTTTTTTGGAGTCACCACTATAGTGCCTTCCACTTTGTCTAGATTAGTTGAAGGCAATGTAGCCATTAAATTTGGATACACTCTAGCTATTAAGCAGTTGGTTTAAGGAGAGATAATCAAAAAACATGCTTTGCCAATACTCGAATCTTTTTTACAGTATTGTGATGTTTTTTGATCTCTGGGAAGGTCTTGACCTTTTTTCTATATTTCAAGTGATAAGAGTTTGAACATTTCTCACATTTGTAGTTTTTGGAAGTATTTAGGTTTTAGCATAGGTCTTGAGGCGTACTATATTCGCTACGGTATGTTTCCTAGGCCATCGTAAGCATCTAAATTTCCCATTTTTATAGCTTTTTGGAAATATTCTTTGGCTTTGGAGTAGTTCCTAGAAACACCCTGACCTTTTCTATACATCTCACCCAAGTTATTATAAGCTGCGGCATTCTCCATTTCTGCAGCTTTTTTGTAGCATTCTAGGGCTTTAGAGTAGTCTTTGAGGATACCTCGACCATCATTGTACATAACTCCCAACTTGTAATAAGCTTCACTAACTCCTCTTTCAGCAGCCTCATGGTAATACTCAATAGCCTTAAAATAATTCTGAGAAACACATTCACCGTTGGCATACATGGAGCCAAGCTCAAAAAAAGCCTTAGCATGTCCCATGTTGCACGCCTTCTCATAATATTTCACAGCCTTTAAACAATCTTGCGGAACACACTGGCCGTTACGGCACATAAAACCTAATTTCACATAAGCTTCAGCATATCCCATATCACCAATTTTTCTGTAGTATTCAATAGCCTTAAGATTATCCCCATCATCGCAAGCCTTTTTGGCTATATCAAGATATAACTGCTCTCTCTCGTTTTTGTGAGTTAGTTGTTTTTGCTTTGTTCTGCTAAACATGCATACTAAGAAGCATATTAAAAGGACAACAAGAATAGCAAGAAGAATATCAACTATCATTTTTTGTTTTCTCCACTTCAGTAGCCGTCAATCAAACAAACAGAGGTGAATGGTTAACCATCACGATTCTTTCTCTGAAGCATTAACAACTAAAATGTCCGAGGCTTTTGAAAATGCTTCCATAACAGCAATAAAAATTTTAGACCGTAATTCTAAAGTCTTGTCAGGATTAGTAATATCAGTGATATAGGATATACAAAGGCGCACCCCTTCTTTTTCTGATTTGATAAATACTTTTGGGTCTGGATTCATGTATTGCATAGCATAGGCACGTGATTCTTGGTATTGTTGTTCTGCAGTTTCTCTGTAAGGTGTTGAGTACGATTTAGCGATGCTCTCAGCGATATTCATAGCTTTTCTACAATTCGAATCAAAGGTGAGCAAAAAGTCTAGACTATCCCAAGTAATTTTACCATGTCGGCAATCGTATATCGCAATTGAACTTGTAAAAATGCGATAGATAGGCACATTAAAAAAACGACCGGCTTTGCCATCATTTTTAAGATAAGTATCTAGTGTGATATCCTCATACAGCACGAAATGAAGTGTGCAGATATCAACCACATAACCCATGCTTGTGCTCCCATCTTTGTTAAAAACTTGTAGGTGATCGCCTATATTGATCCCTATGATAAATTGCATAGCTAGCCATAGTAAGAATTTGATAAGAGTTTTGATTATAAAGAGTCCAGCACTGGCGGAAACTCCTTTAAATAAAATGGATACAGAATCATAGAAGAATAAAAAAAACATTATTGAGATAGTGATGAATAGTATATTTAAAGCAATACCAAGCCCCTTACGAATTTTATACGAGTAGTTCCACCCACACTTTTTGGCAACCCATTCTGCGAACGATTGAATGAGTAATGCGACTATTAAAGGAGCAAGCATGCCCATAAAAATCCATGCTGCAATAATGAACATCCAAAGTGCAAACTTCCATGCCCGTTCATTAAACCGAGATAAAAAACTCTGGGCGGTTTGTCCTATCTCTTCTTCATAAGTCTCTATATTTTTTTTTAAAAGATTCTGTGCGTCTCGGAGTGTTGCTTGTTTAATTCGTTCTCGGTGGATTTCTTCAGAATATTTGTGATCTAAAGATTGCAGCTTCTCAAGTATTTCTAGTTCTTCTTTTAAAAGGTTTAATGCTTCCTCTAAAGATTTTTGATTTGCTTGCATGGCAGTAAGCTTAGCTTTGGAATCAGAAAAGGAACACACCTTAGAAATGTAAGGCATAAAACAAATGGTACTTTGGAGATCTGGTGTAGGAGGTTTTTGCACAAGATTTCCAAATAAACCGCTTTCTTCAGATTTTAAAACCTTTCCCTGTTGTTTGGGCGTTTGCGAAGTATGATTTAAAATCGTAATTTGACATTTGTTATTTTGATGTGTTGGAAATTTGTGTTGGTTAAGTTTTTTAAGCCAAATGTTACTGTTGTCTTGCAACTGTTTTTGGATAACGTCTAGCTTATTCTGCAAATCTTGTTGAGTAGGACTTGCTGAAAGGGACATACACACAAGTGCCAATGCTAGTAAACGTACGACATCCATTTATTTGACCTCCAAAAATTATTTTCCTAGTTACCGTTAATATACCTCCAAGCAAACTATCATTATTTAGAGAAGCTATTTATTATGTAATAAATTTAATAAGGATTTTATAAGGATACACTACATATTCCCACAACTCCATCAACACTGCCAAACTCCTATGGTTTAGGCATATTTTTGCCATTTTGTGGTGCCATCCCCGGTGTTTTTTCTGATATTTTTTCTTCTGCTGATCCCGCCAACTCAACACTTGCATCCTTAGTTTCTGCCAGTTTTTTAGATTCTAAGTCTTTAGCTTCTGTGCGTGGTGTGTAATCTAGTGGAGTTTTAGATAGAGTTTCTTGTGTGTTTTTAAGTGAGGTCTTTAATCTAAAAACCTCACCTTCCAGGTCTGCAATACGCTTCTTATTTTTCTCAAGGGTCTCCTCTTGGATTTTTACCTTGTTTTTGAGTTGTTTGTTCTCATATCTGAGTAGATCATTGTCCTTCTCACTCTCTGTGAGCTTTTGGCCATAGGTATCAGAGTTCTTAAACTCTGTTGTGAGTCCCTCTAGGGCTTTTTTTGTTCCCTCATAGATAGATGAGAAGCTCTCAAGTGCTTCTTCTCTGCTTTTTTCAATCTTCTGTAATGCAGGGGTAAATACATTGGCTACCTTATGATTGAGCTCTGCTGACCTTCGCTTGGATACACTCAAATGTTTTGCCATGTCATGTGGAAGGGGCATCGGTCCATTTAACTTTACTGCCTAACAAGCTTTTACCTAATTTGACTATCCCTCCTAAAGTAGAGTATTTCCCGGCGATGACATCTTGAAGAATGGCCTCGTATACTTCTGCTTGAGTTGTGAGGGCCTCCTCGTGTTCTTTTTTTGCAGAGATGAGGGCAGCATCTCTTTGTGTGATGGCATGGCTGTATTGTTCTTGTAAGGACTTGAAGTGATTCGGTAAGCCAAGCTGACGCTTGGCATCTATATTGCTCTTGGGGGCAAGCCCCCAAACCCCCAAGAGAGGGTTTTAGAAATGAGAATTTGATTTTGGTCTTGAAGTATCTACGATTGTGGAGCAATCATGTCCTTGGAGAGAGAGTAAAAAAAATAACTAAACAGAGCAATCATGCCTTTGGAAGGTAAAACAAAGCAAAGCGGTAAATCAAAGATAGCGTTTTAAGAGCTTTTAAAGGGTCGTAGAGCGAAAGATTAGGGGTTTGGAGTATTTAACTATGGTTTGGGGGGGGTTGAAAGTGGTTTGTGGGGGCTTGTAGAAGCTTTAAAAAACAATAGCTTGAAAAAACTCAAAGACAAGAATAGCTGACAATAACTTTGAGTTACCAAACATCCTCGTACAGATGACGGATGATAGAGTGGTTATAAAGATTTCAAAAATACCTGCAAACAGTACTAGACACAGCAAATCAGGCAACCATCCTAAAAAATTTAAGTGAAAACTAATATTCTTTGCAATAGAATCCAAGCGAATTCGGTGTGGATTTCCACTCACCTCTCGGGTCTGCCCGGAGGTCCCTCTCCGTTCGTTCTCTTAATTGTTCTCTTTACTGTCCTTGATCTCTATCTCCAGCTCTGGATGGATTGTCTCCAATAAATCCTCTAAAAATACCTTTATCTTGATAGGATTCAAACCTGTTTTAATGCCTTTGAGTTCTGTTGTAATGTGTGGAAACACGCCTTTTCTCTTTCCGTATCTGACCTTCAAGATATTTTCCCAATGGTAGCATCTGTTGCGTAGAATCTGCAACAAGTTTAACATCGCATCCACTTTGTAAGCATTCACATTTTCAACCTTTTTGCGCTCCAAATACGCGTTGCTTGCATTGCTCTTGTCGTATTTGCTAAAGTCTATACTGCTCAAATCGAGTATTGTATTCTGCAGTTTGCTCTCTTTGATGATGCGGATAATAGTGCCTAGTGAAAAGCGCGAAAGATATTGGGAGTGTTTCAATCCTTGATTAACATCTTTTTTACCTTTTTCTCTCTTTTCTATCTCAAGCCTTGCGTGTTCTATTATCACAGTTACTCTTTTTTCTTCCTCGCTCTCATTGAGTGGATTTACAATCCAATCTAGATTTTTCTTTTTCATCTCAATGTCTAGGATATTTCTCAGACAAATCTTAATAGTTACTAGATGTGGAGTGATTTGAGCAATGAGTTGTAAGTTTCTAAAATGCTCCTCGGTGCTTGTATAAGACTTTAAGCGTTCTGCAGACAGAAGATTTTGGATTGTTCGTTCTATGATAGTATCCTTTGTTATCTTATGTTGGCAATTGAGTGTTTAGCCTGTTTTAGGCAGAAGATCAAGATTTTGGAGTAGAATGAGTGTCTAAAAGATAACTCTAATACTTTAAAAACACAGCACTACCCCACTTTCCCCCTACCCCCTCACCAAATTCTTTAACACATAGCGTTTGACAAAGAAGCCCACACTATCAGCCTCCTTGTCAGCTAGAGCTTTTAGGGTGTTGTATTCCTCTTGGGATAAGTAAAATGTAACGATGTGGTTTTGTTTTAAATGAGCGGGCAAAGGTTTTCTACCTGGTTTGGCTTTGTCTTTAGCACTGAAAGTGTTTGCTTGGGGGTTGTGGGTGTTTTTCAAAGCATCTTGGATAGATTTGGGGGTGTTTTTGTTTTCATTCATTGTTTACTCCTTTTGTTAAAGTGTCTAAAAGGCGTTGGTATTCTGTCATGAAAGTCTTGTATTGGATTCTAGAGAGTGGGGTTTGCAAAGACAACTCTTTAAAGCTCAATCCCTTACGCATAGAGTTTTCTATAATCTTAGAGTGTTTAAAAAGAAAAAGTTTAAATCTGTGAAGTTAGATTGTAAGGTAGAACTTGTTTGTTCTTGCTCTTCTAGGCTTTGATAATCGGTGACGAGCACCATTAAGGGCACTTTTAAAACTTGTAACTCTTGGATGGTTTCAATGGTCTTTAGTAGGGAGTTGTAAAGGGGAGTGCAGGGGATGAGGATGGCTTGACTGGCTTTAGCAATCTCTAAAACCCCACTTTGGATAAAGCCTCCAAAGTCATAGACACAATTGTTGATTAAAGAAAGGCGGGTGCTGATTTTAGCTTTATCAGGGTAAATGCTCTCAATGATGGAAGAGTCGTTGCTTTGCAAGAACAAATCTAAATCTTTAGCAATGGAGAAACTAAAGGCGGTCTTACCCACCCCACCTTTTTTGTTGATAATGGAGAAAATCATAGAGAACCTTTGTTTTTGGTTTTTGGTTGGTTTTTGGTGCTGTGGGTTGATGGGCATAGACACACTGCTTGACATTGCTGACATCACTGACTAGATTAGTGTAGAATGCGAAATCTTGAATTAGCATGATATTCAATTAGTGTAAGATTTAATCCATTAAAAAATGTTTAAAATTTTGATTAATCAAATGAATAATGTTTGTGATTGGGTTAAATATGGATAAGTAATGTTTTGAAATAGTGTTAAATATAAATAGATAATATTCTATATTGTGTTTAATACAAATAAACAATATTATATATTTTAATAAATATGAATAAACAATATTTGAAATTGTATTTAATACATTGAATATTATTAGAAATTGGATTTAATGGTGTTGTAAATTATTTTGGAGTAATGTGAAGGTGATGGAGCAAGATAGTGTTTAAAGCATTTTAAAGGGTCGTAGAGTGCAAGGTTAGGGGTTGGGGGTTTCTAACTATGGTTTTGGGGTTGTAGGAGATTGTAGGAGATTGTAGGAGTATAAAACTACTCAGTCTAACTAACTGCTACTATTACTACGGTAGCAATGGCTAACTCCGACATATCCTCTGTTTTACTACGGAGACAAGCGGTAGGTAGCAAGAAAGGGTGAGGCAAGCTTTCCAGAATGATGCATGGACAGCAACCCCCAAAGAGTATTATGACAAGTGAAAATTCTACGAATTACAACTGATCTTTGTGCTACAATAGTCACTGTTATTGTACATGGGATCATAAAAAAGGTCTGGGCTATGGTAGGTGATGGTAGGTCTTGGGTATCTAGACAAATCAGTATCTTAGCCGGTGTGCTTATGCTCTTTCCTCTATACTTCCTGAAAGCAGAAGGAAGTGGCGGGTTTGTAGAAGGTGGTTTTCAGTATTCACGCATGGTGGGAGTGAATAACTATAGCCAGCCAAAGCTTCGTTTTATACATAATGGCAGTGTGTTTGATCAATACAATTTTAGCCAGCCTGGTAAGGCATTGGGTAATCTTTACGGTGGGGATTTTCAGTTTGGCTATAAACAGTTCTTTGGACAAAATAAACGCTTTGGATTGCGTTACTATGGATTTTTTAGCGGACAAACAGGAAATGTGGTCTTTTCTATAGAAGCTGCCACTCCTTATAAAAATTGCCCTTATGCTTGTGGGGCATCTAAACGGGAAGGGCCTGCTACAAATTTGTTTTATGGAGCGGGCATCGATGTGTTTTACAACTTCTACGACAACTCCAATCACACTTTTGGTATCTTTGGGGGAGTTATGGCTGGAGGCAGTTCTTGGCTGATTGGTAAGGTTTATATGCAGGGAACGCATATTTGTAGCCCTAATTCTACCAACAATAATGGTCAGTGCGTTACCTATAATGAGTCTTATCTACAAGAACAAGCATATACACGAAAACTAGGCAACAAGGCTAACTTTATTCCTACTTTTGTGCAATGTATCGTGAATGTAGGATTTAGATTAAATTTTACAGAGCATCAAGGGATAGAAGCGGGTGTACGCATCCCCATTTTTACTGATCCCTACTATACGGAAAGGGACACTTTAATGCAAGGCAAAGACAAATACACCATCAATTTTAAACGCACGATAGTCGCCTTTGCTAATTATGTGATTAGTTTCTAACCTGTACGGCGACGTGGCTTGCTAGTAAAACTAAAACGAGTATGAACTCCGCAGACTCGCTCCCCGCGGCATTCGAAAGCTCTCTTAGGACATACTTTGTAAGCTAGTTGGTGTGTTTAGACAATAATCGATTTTGTGGTGTGGGTAATGGTGGGCTCTTTTGTCAAAGTCGCATTGTATGACCCCTTTATCTGTCATCACTAAGAGATTAGACATGTTGGGCACAAACGGACATTTTGGCGATCACAAGCACATCACGGGTCAAATCTTTGAAATGCGTATCCACACGGGTGCAGGCTATCGGCTGTATGTGGCTAAACGGGGCGAGGTGTTGGTGGTTTTGCTGTGGCGCGCCGTGCAGTGGCGCGCTTAAGGCGATAAAAGCACGCAACAAAAGGATATAATCAAGGCACAAAAAATCTTAAAGGATTATCCATGTCCGTAACTTTTAAACCTTTTAGACTAGCTGAATTTTTAGATACAGAGGAAGTGCGCTTAAGCTATCTTAACGCCGTTTTAGAGGATGGCGACATGGCAGAGATCAAAGATACTCTAGCGGTTATTGCTGAGTCTAAAGGCATTGACTTACCTCCTTTTGAGGGGGATGCTCTTGAGTTTGCAAGAGTTTTAAAGAAATTGGGTTTTGGATTGCAGTCTTTGGATGAGATGCAAAAACGCAACACGGCTTAAATCCACCAAACCCCCAAGAGAGGGTTTTGAAGTGAGAATTTGAGTTTTGGTCTTGAAGTATCTATGACTATGGGGCAATCATGTCTCTTTGGAGAGAGTGAAAACTGATTGATTTAGAACAATTATATCTTTGGAGGACAAGATAGAGAGAAGCCATCAAACAAACATAGCGTTTAAAGGGCTTTTAAAGACTCGTAGAGCGAGAGTTTAGGGGTTGGAAGTATCAAACTATGGTTTTAGGGTTAAAAACGGTTACAGAGGCTTATAGGTAAAAAAGATTAGCATGATGTACGAGAACAAAGACTTATATCAACATCAAGGTGTTTTTTACGAATTCATGTGATATTGTGTGCGAAGTTAAATCGGGGGGCTCCCCCGACTCTCTTTGAAGGTCCCCTTTCTCAGTCTTTTCGGTTCCTTGGTACTTGTTTGACTTGACTGACTTAAAAATCGATGCTCTGAGTCCTTCCTAAGTGTTGTAACAGAAACTCTAGAAAGTATTCAATCCTCTCTCGTGTGCAAGACTTACAATCTGTTCAGGATGATTTGTGCCACTACTTAGCGCGCAAGCAGAAAGCCTAGGATAGACGATGCCTTCTTTGATCCTTCTTGTCTTTCCTAGATTCTCCCAGTAAAAACAAGCGTTCCTAAGATTAGAAAACAATCCGAGACAATGTTGACCTTATGGTAGTTAGGTAGTTTTAAATCTATTTGCTTGATTTTCTTGTTAAACATACAGAAGTCTCTAAAATCCAATCTGTATTTCCTGTCAAATTAGACAGCAAGTAAGAGTTGTAAGCTTTTGCATCGGTTCTTTGTGTATAAGCCACATGCCCTTGAATAAGTCCAGCCCAGCCCACACGTTTGCTGATCTTCTCTATCTCTTTGCTTAGGTAAGGTTCGTTCATAACCAAGCTGCACTGCCAACGACTAACTGCATGCAAAAACCCACAATGTTTCTTAGACAAATTTCTGCTTGAGCAATCTTGGGAGTGAGCCTAGCATTGAATTCTAAACTGACATAAGGATATGAGATTTCTCACATCTCTTTTGAAAGCTTGCACTTGTGTGTAATAGACTTCTATGTTTGTGTTGTCTTTCATAGCTGGTGAGTGAGAATATCTAGGTTTATTAAAGACAATTTTGACCCTTTGAAGGGTGATTGACAAAAGTTTTTGAAGATTGTCAACACAAAACAACCCTCTTTTTTCTAATCTAGTTCTATTTTCGATTTAGTTTCATCAACTTCATCCATTTTAGCTTTAGCAATCTCTGATAGATTAATAATTACCGCTGAGTATTTATTTTTAAGTTATTATTAGTTTTATTTAAGTATTATTAAGAACGGATTTTTTATCGTCTATTTGCTTACTTAGTAGTTCCAAAGGAAACGGAATGAATAAAATTGCACTTCTCTTCTGTGGAAGCTGTTTGGCTGTAAATAGTTTGTATGCTGCTAAAAGCAATATCAAAACACATCGCTTACAAAGAATAGAAACTAAAGGAACATTTGTCAGCGAAGAAGCCCCGGAAAGTTGGCGCAGTTCCGGAGTAAAAAACTACATAGGTAGCCGCACGGTTATCTCGCACAAAGCACTTACTCAGCAAGCCAACCAAAGCATTGAGGAAGCTTTACAAAATGTGCCTGGTATCCACATTAGAAACGCTACAGGGATTGGAGCTATGCCTAGCATTCAGGTGAGAGGTTTTGGGGGGAGTGGGTTTATGGGCAACAGTAGTACCGCCCTAATTTTAGTCAATGGTGTCCCCATCTATGTCGCTCCATATGTTAACATTGGTATGTCCATCTTCCCCGTGACTTTCCAATCTGTAGATCACATCACAGTCACTAAAGGCGGGGAGAGTGTGCAGTATGGACCCAATGCCTTTGGTGGAGTGATTAACATCATTACCAAACAAATTCCACAGAAATGGGAGAACCAAGCCGCTGAAAGAATGACCTTTTGGGGGCGTTCAAATGGGGGATTTGTAGGTCCAGTGCCAAACAATGAACCCAAAAGTGATGAGAGTAAGACGATAGGAAACAACATCCTTTATAACACCTATGTCCGTAGCGGTGGGATGATTAACAAATACTTTGGAGTGCAAGCACAGGCTAATTGGATGAATGGACAAGGCTTTAGGTATGATAGTCCAACCAATATCCAAAACTACATGTTGGATTTGCTTTACCAAATCAACGACAACAACAAGATCACGGCTTATTACCAGTATTACAAGTTTTTTCTCACAGATCCGGGTTCTTTGAGTGAGCAAGATTATGAACAAGATCGTTTCCAAAATGAACGCCCGGATTACAACAAAAGCGGTAAAGCGATGCGTTGGGGAGCGACTTATCAAGCATTATTTGGCGATACCTCAAAAGTAGGTGGAGATTTTACTTTAACCTACTATGGACATGACATTGCACGGGATTTTCAGGTCGATTCCAACATGTTCAACGTAAACATGAATATGTCTATTCTTTATTTTATGTAAAAATCGCAAATTTCATCTATGTTCACAAAACTAAACCCTTTATTCTTAAGAAAATTAATAAACGAATCTAAAAATATTGTTGAGATGACTAGATTATCTGGAAGTTGGTCTTGACTTCTTTCATGCACCATGCCGTGTACAACACGGTGAAGTATAAAAATTAACCTCATCTCATCCTGATTGTTCACGACAAAATCGTACAACCTACAACACTTTTTGTAAAAACTAGACACCCCGCCATACAGTCGCTCAAGCATACCAAACCCCTGCACTACGAAAGATGAATAAACTTAGGTAACCGTTATACCAAAAAGTGGAGATCATCCCCCAATTTTATGAGAGCAATTATGACCGAATAAAAAATTTCTTGGGTGGTACTAATCCCCTAACATCCTCTCCACGATCTCTACATGCTTTTGCATGCTCTCTTTAAAATCAAAGAGTTTAGCCCTCTCTAGACCTTTTTTAATGCATTCTTGGCGTAGAAATTCATCTGTTAGGGCAATCTCTAATTGTCTAGCGATGTCTGCGACACTATATGGATTGCAATAAACTCCGGCATCGCCTAAAATCTCGGGCATGCAAGAAACATCGCTAGCTAAGACCACACAAGAGGCGCGCATCGCCTCCACCATAGGCAAGCCAAAACCCTCAGCAAAACTCCCCCACCACAGCAAGCGGGCATTGGCGTATAGGGTTTGCAATAAACCATCAGAAACATAGTTTAAATTGATGATGAAGTCTTGACTAAAATATTGCTTATCATATTCATCTATGTCGTTGGGTGCGCCTGTGAGGACAATTTTAAAACGACTTTGCAATTCCTGCGACAAGAGTCTAAAGGCATCGATGAGACCACGTACATTACGCCGTTTGGCTTTGGCTCCCACCACCAAGATAAATTCTCCTAAATGCGGTGGCAGTGGTTCTAAATGCTGTTCTCTATATTCTCTTGAGCCATGGTAGATCACATGCACCTTTTCTTTAGGAAAGCCAAATGTTTTTAAAATATCTGCTCTCACACACTCGCTAAAACAAATCGCCTCTGTGTAGGTGCGCATGATGGGGAGGACAGCTTCCCTCCAGAATATTTTCATCTCTTGGCTAATGAGCCATGCTTTTTCATCGCATAAAGGTAAATCGTGGATACAGCCCAAAGTTTTTTGGGCATTGAAAGAAACCCCTTCATACGAGGGTTCTATGTAGAGATCAAAAAACCTTTTTCTATTGCGTTTAGCTCTTTGTTTTTTTAAAAAGTTCAAAAAACAATACTTTAAAGATAAATAGAGCTTTTGATTTAAAATAACTTTAGATGGTTTGATTAAAGATAGTTTAATTAAATGAATAAATTTACGAATAAATTTCTTTTTTGGTCGTGCGTAAGAAGAGCCCTGTTCACTTAACCATGCTTGTAGGTTTGGATAAAATTTGCCATCACCATAAATCGTGACATTGACATCTTTTTTGCCCTCGAAATGCTTTTCCAAAGTTTCAATAAAGGTTAGAGCATACACACCTAAGCCTGTTAAATCCCCCTTGATAACCGATGCATTAAAAACAATCTCTTTCAAAAAAACCCTATAACCCTCTAGGAAAACTCGCAATTCTAGTATAAATAACTAAAAAAGCTGAACTCAAACTGAATTCTTATAGCATGGCGCGGTTTTATTGGCTTGGAAGTGAAAGTTTACATGTTTGATTGCACTCGTGTGCAACCTTGTAAATACAATAAAATCTAATTTGAACAAAATGAACAAAATGGACTAAAAATTATCGTAAAAATCATGCGGATGCAAAAAATAGAGTGTCTTTCAGCTTCTTAGTTTTTCAAAATTGATTCCAAAGATTGGGAGGTTGTGCTAGGTGTTCAGACTTATACAAAATGGCTACAATAGCGTGCAAAAATTACAAAAAAGACAGAGGATGTGTTATTTATTTCTTCATGTGCGCTCGCTGAGGGCAGTGCGCCCTATTTGGAAACAAAAATTGTAAATTGTTTTTAGGATTTTTTAAGCAAAGACACGCCCTCGCCGATTGCAGGGGTGTTTTCGAGCTATGGTATAATATCGTGGGTTTACCAACTCTAAAAGTTTTTGTCAGTTTAACAAGGATTTCTATGGTGTTGCCTATTTATTTCATTTCTCTCAAAGATCACCCTAGGCGTAAGCATTGCCAAGCCATCATTGATAACCCACCTGTTCAAGAAGGCGATCTTAAACTTGAATTCCATCTTTTTAATGCGATCGACAAGCGCAGCCATTACTTCAGAAAGGATTTGGGCTACAGCGGTTTGATTGAAAATTCTTATTCCCTAGAGTGGCTTAAAGAGAGTGAATGGTTCAGGGGCATGCATGGGAGGGAGTTGTTGCCTGAAGAATTGGGTTGTTATGCGAGCCACTACATGTTATGGCTTAAGTGCATTGAGTTAAATTGTCCTATAGTTATCTTGGAAGATGATGTAATGCTCAAATCCAATTTTTATGAAAGCTTGGTGCACTGCGTGCAAAGCCCCTTTGATTTTGTGCGTTTATTTGCCACCTTTTGGGAGATCAAAACTAAAAAATCAGTCATCGCTCATACTGGCGGATTACAGGTATTGCCCACAGATCCCAGAATAGAAATCATTTTAAAGGAGCATTTCTATCTCTCATGTTTAGAAGTCTTTGCTGCTGCTGCTTATTACCTCACTCCAAAGGCAGCGAAAGCCTTTGTGAGCGCAAGTCTACACTTTACTGAGCCAGCGGATAATTTGCTCACTCTAGTACATACGCATAAAATTCCAAATTTGACCTATATTCCCATGAGTGTTGGGTTTAACAAAAACCAACTTTTTTCTACTATTTCCACGGATGATCCGACTAATTTACGGGAAAGTGCTCAGAAATTCCGTTCCAAACGCCTGTTTACACGCCTTGCTAATTCTACTTTCTTTGTAGTCCGCCGTTACTATTATTATCGCCTTTTTCTCAGACGCTATGCCCATTTACGTTAAGAACCTCTAAAAATTGTGGGATGATTTGGTCGTAAGTGTAGTCTTGAATAGTGGCATGTAGAGTCTGGGCCACTTGGTTGTAGTGATTCGGATTGTTTAGCAAGAAGTCCATTTTATGCGCCATTTCCTGAGGGGTTTGCACTACTAAACTAGCGCAGAGTTGCTTGACACAACCTACATCCATGCATACGAAAGGTAGCCCGTACTGCATGCTCTCCAAAATCACCATAGGATAACACGGATGGGGAGCAGAGTGCAAAAACAAAGTGGCATGAGTAAAGAGTGCCAAGACTTGTGGGCGCTCTAGTGAGTGGAGAAACAATACGGGTTTGAAACCATGTTTGTTGTCTAATTCTTGCTTGAGTGTTTTGAGGTAGCCTAGGGCATGCCCGGTATTTAAGGAGCCTACAAAGACTAAGGGAATTTTTGTTTGGCTTAAATAATAGGCTTGCAAAATCTGGTCGTGGTTCTTAACGGGGTGGTAATAATTGGAAACACTGAGCAAATAGGGACCTTGCATGAGGGTTTCTAAATCATTATCATTGGTTTTTTCTAGGAGTGTGTCTAAGGGTGTTTGCAGTGTTTTAGGCGGATAGATCTCAAAAATCCCACGGGGCAAGATACCTATCTTAGAGCAAAAATGTGTAAGGACACTGTAAGCATATGTGTTTTCGTTTAAAAAGAATACATAATCAAAGTCTTTTAAATGAGTTCTCAGTGTGTGTTTGAGCCACTCAAAATACCTAGTTTCTTTGTTAAATTTTGATTTGATTTTAGTAAATTTTGATTTGATTCGGCTTTTCCACGAGTGATTCTGTCGTATGTCAAATGCTTCGTGGACGTTCAAAACCTTTTTAACTTTCATAGTAGGGAGCAAATCATAGAGCAGATTACACGCCCAACAAACTCCTCCATAAACTCCTGTGATCCCAGAGCAGAGTAACAGATCGCACTCAAAATACGCTACAAAATCCTTATAGGCCACAACCTCACCTTTTGTCAAGCAACCTTCCGTATAAATGTGAAATCCGATGACAAGGAGATTAGGAGCGATTTCTACGGCCTCTTTGGTGGTACTCCCACTAGTGATGGTGTGTTTTTGACCTTGCCATTGGAGGGTTTGCAAATTAAAAACATCACAAGTGCATACAAAAACTCTATGTTCAGCCCTAGCAAGGGCTAAGCTTAAATTATGATCAGCAACTGCTAATCCTAATTGCAAGGGATAATATTGATTAGTGCAAAAAAGAATGCGCATAGGAGCCTCAAGAAAGATTTTAAAAATAGATTTTAAAAATTAAAATCGAAGCGTGAAGTATAACATGATACGAAAGAAAACAAAACCATTAGTTGACGGACCTCGGTAATGTGGAACTTTTTAATTTTCGGTTACGGAAAACATGTTAGACTTAGAAGACGATTTAGGAATTTTCTAGTGTTGCGTATGGAATTTTAAAAGTTTTAGGTAATTTAAGTGAATATTTGAGTAACGAATAAAGATTTAAAGAGTGAATGGAGGGTGTTGGGGTGAAAGTGGGTTGCTGTTCGGGTGTTTTGCAGTTTTTAAGGATGCGTAGGTTTCTTTGGGTATATAGGTATATGGGTCGCCGTTTGAGTGACCGCTCGACTAACAAAGGGAGGATACCTCAAAGTAGGATGATTGGGAGGTTGTACTTTGGAGGTGGTGGCAGTTTTTATGGAAATCGGGTGGGCTTATGAAACGCGTAGTAATCGGTGTGACTTCGTTGTTAGATAATCTCAGTGGTATTGGTGTCTATACTTTGACCTTAGTACAAGCACTAGAAAGGCATTTTAAAGATAGAGATGATGTGGAATTGAAACTTTTTGTGCGATATAGACTTTTTGATAGTCTTGAGGACTTCCAAAATCGCAACATTGTCAATTTTTCAGATGTTATACCACCACGGGTTGAGTCGTTGTCCTCGCCACCAAGTAGGTCTTTCTTTGAACGCTTTAGGTCTCTCACGCCTAGAAAGTTTATTACGTATACAAAACATCGCTTGTTAGGGATATTAAGGTTTTTTTATTCACCTCTAGTCAAAATACTCTTACCAGAAAAATTTTATTATTTCCTGCAATACCGTTTTCTTATGGACATAGCACATAAGAGAGCTTGTAAAAATTTCTCATGGGAAGTGCCCGATCTTTACATCGAGCCAGGTGGTGCTTGTATTCCCATGGAAGCCAAGAAGCTGTTAGGATGCATCCATGACATGCCGTTGTGTGATGAAGCGACATGGTGCATGACAGAAGAGGAACGATCCGTGTGGCAACATTACCATCTTCAAAAAATCTCCCATTGTGATCAAGCTATTTGTTTTACGGAAACTGTCAAAAAAGACATTTTAAAAACATTTGGATGGTCTGAAACTAAAGTGCATGTGATATACCATGGCATGAGAGCTTATAGACAGACTTCAGAAGATCTACCACCAAATTTAGGGGAGTTCATTTTAGTGGTAGGCAAGGCACGGCGCAAAAACATCCGACGCTTGATTCAGGCCTTTGAATTGTTGCCTACAATTTTGCAACGGCGTTTTAAAATTGTAATTACAGGACTATACAATAGTCGCATAGACAGAAAAGAAGATGCCGTTATTAGTTCTAAAAATTTTGTAGTTAATCTAGGCTATGTTTCTGACTCTTTGCTCTCTACCCTTTATGCCCATGCTAGATTGTTGTGGTGGGGCTCTCTCGCTGAGGGTTTTGGTTTACCTATGTTAGAAGCGATGCACGCGGGTTGTGTGGTGCTTTCTAGTGATGTGTCTTGCATGCCAGAAATTCTAGGCGATGCAGGGATTTATTGCAACCCCTATAACGCGCAAGATATAGCCAAACAACTAGAAAAAGCCTTGATGGATGAAGCGTTAAGAACTGAATGCATTGCCAAAGGCTTTGAAAGAGTGAAACGCTTTGATTTTGAAGAAAGTATGCGCAAGCATATTGAGATCGTGGAAAAGATGTTGGATTGATTTTTCGCGGTGTCACTGTCATCAACTGGGTACTATTTTCTCCCCCCTCAAAATAAAAGGAACAACCTAGTGGAGTCCATCAAGGGTTTGACACAGCAACATGAACCACCCCTCCCTAAAGGGAGGAGCTTCCTAACTAACAGAAACCAGCGTTTCTTAAGCTCGAAAGGCTTTGTATTTTAGAGTCTGCAAGGCTAGTTCCTAACCCAAAGCGACAGCTTCTTTAGTAAAAGACTTTAACCCCGCTCTTAAGATATTCTTGGCGGCATTGATGTCTCTATGCTCTGTGTATCCACATACAAGGCAGCAATACTCTCGATGACTTAGCTTAAGTTGGTGGTTGATATTTCCGCAATGATGACAAGTTTTACTCGTGTATTGCGGAGGGACTTTCACAAAAGGTTTGCCATTGTGCTGTTGTTTGTATTCTAAGAATTTAGTGATTTGGTAGAATGAGGCATTGAGGATAGACCTATTCAAGCCACCCTTTTGTTTCACATTTTTGAGTTTAGCTCGCTTTGTCATATTCTTGACTTGCAAGTCCTCAACGACTGCCAATTCAAACTTGTCAGAAAGTCCGCTTGTGATTTTGTGATACCTATCCTCTTTTTTGAGATTTGGATTTAGTAAAAATGGCATTCAAAGAATTTTGGCATTTGTAAAAATTCCTTCCTAGTTTTGTTTTGGTCTGTTTGGACTTTAAACCCTACGGCTCTGTTTTCTTTGTAGTCTTTAAAGGCTAAATCGTATTTGGCTAAGTTAAATGTCTTAGAGTATGTGGGGATGAGAGTCCCATCACTTAAAGCAATGTCATGGATATTCAAATCTAAACCTATGGCTTTGTCTTGTTGGTTTAAAGTCTTTAAAGGTGTGATGTCCTTATGGTATTCCACACCAAAGCTCACAAAATAGCGTCCATTCAAACAAGAAAAAGTGATTTGTTTAATGGTGCAATCTTTGGGCAAATCCCTAGACTAGCGCACCTTAAAGTCTTGGCGCATGAGTCTTAAAATCTTAAAGCGTGTGTTTTTGTCCTTGATAGAGTAGCCTTGGTTATTCCAATTAAAACTTTGTTTGGCAATCTTGGAGTTTTCAAACCTAGAAAAGTCTCTATCTTTGAGAGTTAAAGCACTTTTGAGGAGTGAACGGAGCTGTCTAACGAGTTTTATAATGCAGATTTTTGTAAATTAACTCACCTCATAAGTTATACATCCGCTTAAATGCATTTAAGCGTTAACAGATTAAGCCTTTAATGCAATGTTCTTAGTGTATATTCACCTAGATTGTGCGAAAAACTCAGTCTTTTAGGCGGAGATGTAGTACTTAGCTAATTTAGCCATGTACAAACCACCATGTTCACCATGTTTGCCGTTCACCATGTTTGCCGTTTGATGCAGTGGATGATTTGTGACATTAAACACAAAGCCCTCCTGTTAGTGTCCACTGTAATACTTTGGCTAGGACCCACAAGGGAGATATATTTAATTTGAGCTTAGATATATCTAAGACCCTATTATAATCTCTATAAATTATGATATTTGGGGATTCTAGGGATTTTATAATTTAGTACCAACTGTCGTAATGCGTCTGTATAGATTGACACATTAGAGAAGTTAAGTTGATATTTTTTACTAGCTATGGCCTCTAGGACAACATCGCTATAACCAAAATCAAAATGTGTAGGATCGTTATAGGCATTGAGATTACTTACCATAGGCATTGTCCTTAAATCATGGAGTTCGACATTAGGGTAATTCAAAAGCCGCAAACTAACAGCTTGTGGGGTTTGTAAGAACATCTCTTCTAAGGAATCTTTAAAGGGTGTATTCTTAGCCTTGTAGACATAGTAATACAAGACACTATGGGGCACATAGTAAAAAATCTGCCTAAACTTATAACAAGGACAATGGTTAAGCCCTAGTGCCTTAGATAAGAAAATCAAATACCATCTCAAGCAAAGGAGGTTTAAGTTTTTCCAGTGTTGTGGCGCAACAAAGCCGTATCAACGCCCAAAAAGCCTTGAGCAGAAAGAAGTTCCCCAGCGTTGCCACTACTTTCAGCCTTTTCATAGTATTTTGTAAAATTGAAGAAGGAGTGACTATGCTAGTTGAAATTTCTGATTTGCTTGCTCAAAGGTTGCAAGCTGCCCTGGGTGCTAAGAATTTGCAAGAAGCTTTGGAGGAGTTTGTGTACCAGTGTGAGCACACCCCTAACCAAGAAACAATTGAGGCAATGTTAGAACTAGAAAGGGACCAAGGGTGTACTTTTAGTTCTTTTGAGGAGTTTAAGCAATACCTAGAGGAAACACATGTCTTTGCCCATTAAAACTTCCAGGCAATTTTACAAGGATCTTAAAATGTGGGGTTGGATACAAGGCTTCTAGAGGCAATTTTGATCTTGGCCAAATCTTAATCTATCGTTATCACGGAGATGTCTTAGAGTTAGTCCGTCTGGGAAGTCATAGTGATTTGTTTGGTGGTTGATATAAATTACCTCTCCGTTTGGTTCTCACCAACGACTTTTTAGTTAGGTGAAATGAAGGCTTTTTCTCATTATGGGCAAGACACAAGCCAAAAGGCGTGTTAGATCGTGTGTGTTCATGTGGACTACCACTTCGCTACGCTTCGTGGGGCTAACCACGCCATCACGCGAGCGACTTTATGGGGTTGGTTTGGCAGGCGTGGTTAGCGTGTGGGTGTTATATAAAGCTCTGTTAAGTAACATATTAAATTAATTTATAAAATTATTTAATTAAATTAATATTAAATATTAATAAATTATTAAATTATTATAATTAAATAAAACAATAAAAATACTAAATTAAAATTGTTTCAATTATTGCCATAAAGTCCAACAAAATAGGCATTTTGTGTTTGTTTTTCAAGGTATTTATTGAAGTTTTTCTGTGCGTTAATTTTATGAATTTGCTCCCTAAAAATATGCAAAATTAGATTAGATTTTGATTAAAATTTTGCCAAAATTTGAGCGATAATTTCAAAATTATATAAAATTATTTGCATAATTTTTGCAAATAATTTAATTAAAAATTGACATTAAAAATACATATAGAAACCTATTTATGATAACCCCCATCCCCCTTTTGCTCTTGCTCTTGATCTTGGATTGCTTTTACTTGCGCCAAGATTCTAGGCAAATCTTCTTTGAGACTAGCAAGGTCATTTAATACATTGCTTGCTTTAATTTCTAATGCCTGAGCCACTTCTGGGCTAGTCTTGCCTATTTCAGCAATCTTTGCATACACAATACCCTCTAGTATCTCCAAAGCCCCAAATCGCTTTGTTCGCTCTCTAACTTCGCCTTTGTCGCCTCTAGCTCTGCCTTTGTGGTCTCAAAATCTTTCTGTGTGGTCTGTAGCGTGGTTTTCGTGGTCTGTAGCACTACCTTTGCACTCTTTAAGTCATTTTTAAGCTCTGTATTCTCAATCCCTTTCTGTTTAAGGGCTTCTTTATTTGCTTGGGCTTCTCGCAACTCTTGCCTAGTGTTTTCTTGTTCTTTTTCTAAGGCACTCACTTTACCTTGCAAACGCTCTTTATCTCTTTCTAGACTGTCTATCTGCCTTTTAGCCTGATTGAGTTCTGCCCCATACTCTGCACTGCCCTTAAACTCTGTGGCAAGCTTGCTAATCCCATTTTTGACACTTTCCACAGCTCCTAAGATAATAGTGCAGGCTTGATTGTTGATGGCTTGCACTGCTTGGCTGTGTTTTGTAAGAGTGTCTGCTAACTTCTCCTTAATATCTCGCTCTCGCCTGTTAAACTCTCTGTAATGTATTCCGCCTTGCTTGACATACTCGTAAGGTACGGGGTCTTTAACCCCCTTGCCAAAAAGTTTTTTCACATTGTTAAAAGCTTTAAACTTACCCGCCTTCAACTCTTCACCCAACACCACGCACACGCTCGCCTGTTGGATCATCTCTTCTTGGCATTGTTTGTGGATTTCTGTGATCTTTTCACCACTGGCTTGGATGTGTGCCACTACACCTGTGGTAACGGGGGCTACATACTTTCTAATAAGATTAACGGCTTCTTTTTCAAAAGTCTTGATGTGTGCTTGACTCTTGGCTTCTGCTTTGGCTGTCTTTAACTCATCTTTAAGGGCTTGGGTTTCTTGTTCTAGGTTAGCATTGGTGTTCTCTAAGCTTTCAATATAGCTGGGGGCATACTTAAGCCAAATATCTAAAATACGCTCATCTAATTGTGCTTGGGTCAATTTCTCATCATCTAAGGCACTCAACTCTCTAAAAGCTTCTTTAGGACAGCCTTTACCCATAAGTTCTTGTCTCTCTGCTAAACGCCTTGCTCTGATCTGTGCTTTTGTGAGATACACGGGCTTGAGCTTTAGATTCTCTTGTTGGAGTTGTTGGTTCGTGGTTTTGAGTGTGGCAAGCTCGGGTTTCACCTTATCAAGCTCTTGGGTGTATTGAGTAATCTGTCCCTCTAAACCATTAATGTTTTCATCTTTTTGGGTGTTCTCGTTCTTAAGGGCATCTATCTCTTTTTGTTTTTCTTGTAAGGTTTTAGTGTGTTCTGTGTCTTTGGTTTCTAAAGCCTTAGCATGGTTTTGCTCTTTCATCACAAGCTCTTGTGCGTGTTCTTGTTTGAGCTCTTGCACGGCATTAGGGCTTAGATAGTCCTTGTATTTGGCTTCAGCAATGCTTATCTTGTTTGCCACCTGCTCGGGGCTTAAGTGGTCCTTGTATTGCCCTTGCAAGGCTTCATAGCGTTCTCTCGCTTCTTGTTCTATCTGTGTAATGCGCTCCTTTAGATCAGCAATACTCAAGCCATCATCTTTCAAGGCTCGCAAAGCTTTGTAATCTTCTTGTGTGAAGAGCTTTAAATCACCAAGCCCTTGATTAATGGCAATCATTTGCTTTCTCACAATTTCAAGCAAGGGTTTAGCTTCTTTGAGTGTGAGCTTCTTGTTCTGTTTGTCTTGTGGAGCAACAAGACTTGCTAGGTCTATGAGTGTGGTTTCTAGCTCTATTCTATGAGCTTGGAGCTCTTGGTTCTCTTGTGTTAGTGTTTGCTTCTCTTGGGCTAAAGTGGTGTTGTCTTGTTGCAATGTGGTGTTGGCTTGCTCTAGTTCAGTCTTTTCTTGTTTAAGTGTGTTTAACTCTGCTTGGGTGTTCTTGACACTAGCTTGTAAGTCTTTGATTTGTTCTTGGTAGGTTGAAACTTCTTTAGTAAGTGAGTTGTTGCCATTTTGTAGTGTTGCATTGTTGTTCTCTAACTCAATCCGCTTGGCTTTTTCTTGCTCCATGAGCTGTGCGTAGGCTCTAGGCTCAATGCGTTTAGCTCCACTGATGCGTTTTTTTACACCCCTTTGCATGTTTAAGATATCAGCCACTTCTTGTTGTATTTGTCCTAACACCGCATTTGTAATCAACGCTTTTCTAAACATGCTCTTGCCTGTATTCTCATCAAGTGTTACAAACTCTAAGTGGGCGTGGTGATTGATCTGTGTGTTGCCAGATTCATCTATATGCCCTTCATCTCTATGGATGGCAATTTGGTAGCATTGAAAATGGTATTTAGTTTTAAAATTGTCGGCTAGGGTTTCTAGCTCTTGCATGGTGGTTGTGTCTTTGAGATTCACGACAGCACTCCACAAATAACGACTCGCCTTTGCTTTAAAAGGTTGGTTACAATACTGCTTGTAATTAATTTTAGCTTGCTCTATAAGGCTATCTCTTAAAGCCCTTGCTTCCTTGGCATCTCTATTACATTCTATCCCTAATCCTCCACTTTTTAGCACATAACTAGGTTTAACTGAGCGGTCGTTGTGTTTTTCTTGGATACTCAACTTCGTGGGCTTGAAGTTGATGGATGCAATAAAACCCATTAATGAAGCTTGTTTGTGGAGTGTGCTTGTGATAAATCGGTAAGCCAAGCTGACGCTTGGCATCTATATTGCTCTTGGGGGCAAGCCCCCAAACCCCCAAGAGAAGGCTTTAAAGTGAGAATTAGATTTTTGGTCTTGAAACATCTGCAGACTGTAGGGTAATCATGTCTTTGAGGAGAGAGTAAAAAAACGACCAAATAGAGCAATCATGTCTTTGAAAAGCAAGATGAAGTAAAGTAATAAATCAAACTTAGTATTTTAAGCGCTTTTAAGGGGTCATAGAGCGCAAGGTTATGTGTTGGGAGTTCCCCCAACAATGGTTTTGGGGTTGGAAGCGGTTGTGAGGGCTTATAGAAACAACTACCTTTTGTTAAAAAAGACACTAGAAAACTTGTTCAGTGATTGTCCTTCACTTGGATATACTGTTGCTAGAATTATGGAAGTGTGTAATCCTTCAAAGAAAGGTCGAGAAAAAGTCAGTTGAAAACTCAGAAATAACGGGCATAAGGGAGAGAGCGAAAGCGGAGATTGACATTTTTAAAACAGTGTTAATCACGACATTGACTGCCATCTTCAGTATTTTTGGGTTCATTGTGATCCATTACAGCAAAATGGATTTGTTTCAATGGAGTGCATCTCTCATAGGATTTGGTACTTTGCTAAGGATTGTGTTCTTTTGCATTAAGAACACAATTGCTGACCTTAACAAGATTGAAAGGGGTGTGCAATGATGTCGTTTATGTCTTTTCTTCTTGCCCTATTTGGATTGTTTTGTATGGTCTACCCCATTTATTGGCTCGATAAAGAAATTGAAAAAGATCGCCAACGGAGTAAACAAGATAAAAATGCTGTTAGATAGCTGTTGTAGCATGCAATAAAATGTTTTTACGGTTGAGAAACTAGGAGTTGTTGGGGTACGGGTTACAAGACTTCGCTATCTTTTTTGGGGTTGTTCCAAAGAAGTTAGGTTGTGCTTTTGCTACATCTAAATGGCCCCTACTTTGTTAATGAAAACACGGTATGACAAGGTTGGTACTCTTTGGTGCTCCGTAGAAGGCACCGTGTCCATTTTTTATGGGTCGCCGCTCTCTCAAAATCTAAGATATGCCAAATATGCCAAAAAGACAGAAGTTTTAAGAAGAAAAGTTGTCAAAGCTCATCTACACACAAGCAATACCCTAGCTTATTACTACCCCCTCACCAAATTCTTTAACACATAGCGTTTGACAAAGAAGCCCACACTATCAGCCTCCTTGTCAGCTAGAGCTTTTAGGGTGTTGTATTCCTCTTGGGATAAGTAAAAGGTAACGATGTGGTTTTGTTTTAAATGAGCGGGCAAAGGTTTTCTACCTGGTTTGGCTTTGTCTTTAGCACTGAAAGTGTTTGCTTGGGGTTGTGGGTGTTTTTCAAAGCATCTTGGATAGATTTGGGGGTGTTTTTGTTTTCATTCATTGTTTACTCCTTTTGTTAAAGTGTCTAAAAGGCGTTGGTATTCTGTCATGAAAGTCTTGTATTGGATTCCAGAGAGTGGGGTTTGCAAAGACAACTCTTTAAAGCTCAATCCCTTACGCATAGAGTTTTCTATAATCTTAGAGTGTTTAAAAAAGAAAAAGTTTAAATCTGTGAAGTTAGATTGTAAGGTAGAACTTGTTTGTTCTTGCTCTTCTAGGCTTTGATAATCGGTGACGAGCACCATTAAGGGCACTTTTAAAACTTGTAACTCTTGGATGGTTTCAATGGTCTTTAGTAGGGAGTTGTAAAGGGGAGTGCAGGGGATGAGGATGGCTTGACTGGCTTTAGCAATCTCTAAAACCCCACTTTGGATAAAGCCTCCAAAGTCATAGACACAATTGTTGATTAAAGAAAGGCGGGTGCTGATTTTAGCTTTATCAGGGTAAATGCTCTCAATGATGGAAGAGTCGTTGCTTTGCAAGAACAAATCTAAATCTTTAGCAATGGAGAAACTAAAGGCGGTCTTACCCACCCCACCTTTTTTGTTGATAATGGAGAAAATCATGAGAACCTTTGTTTTTGGTTTTTGGTTGGTTTTTGGTGCTGTGGGTTGATGGGCATAGACACACTGCTGACATTGCTGACATCACTGACTAGATTAGTGTAGAATGCGAAATCTTGAATTAGCATGATATTCAATTAGTGTAAGATTTAATCCATTAAAAAATGTTTAAAATTTTGATTAATCAAATGAATAATGTTTGTGATTGGGTTAAATATGGATAAGTAATGTTTTGAAATCATTAATTTATAGTCATTGATCGCCTCTGTATAGTCTTGTGCCACCCCTTGCCCGTCTTTATACATGTTGCCAAGCTCTGCATAGCCACAAGAACTTTTTATAAATGGTGCCCAACATATAGTCTGCCACTCCGCTTATCATATTGCTACCACCACTTATTGTCTCTAAATATTGCACAGCCTGGACATAGTCCTTTTTAACCCACAAGCCATTAGCATACATGTTTCCTATGTTCAAGTATACCGCTAGTGAAAGTCTGCCATCTTTATCTTTTTTACTCTTTTGGTAATACTTCATTGCCTTCGCGTAGTCCTTCTTGACTCCCCACCCATTTTGATACATGGCCCCTAATTCCAAAAACCCTAAGGCATTCCCCTTCAGCGTAGCTTTTTCAAAGTATTTAAATGCTCTGTGGTGGTCTTTGGCAACCCCAATCCATCTACACATATAATCCCTAATTGCACCATCGCGTCACCATCCCCCTTGTCTGCGCTTTTCTGGTAGGCTTCTAGGGCTTTTTTGTATTGTTTGGTTTCTTGGTACAAATTTCCTAAATCCATATAGGCGGTGTTCATTCCTGCTTGCGTAGCCGCTTTAAAACACGCGATTGCATCTTCTGCGCTCGTTCCAACGCGGCTTAACCCCGCAGATACGGCATTGCGCATTATTCCATAAGCCACATAACCCACACCGGGCACTTCAGTAGCACACACGCGTGGATCAAATTGTTCTGCTCCTAAAACACCTACCCCCACCCCCAATGCGCAGAGCACAACTTTTATTCTTGTTTTCATATTTTCTACCTTTGTTTATTTGATTAAAGCGGCGCAAGCTTGTTCAGAGCCTAAGTCGCAGGCTTTTTTGACATATTCTGCGACTTGGTTTTTATCCACCAACACGCCCGCCCCGTTGTGATACATGATTCCTAAATCATAATAAGTCATCGCATTTTTCCTTTTGATGCCATTTTCAAAATACTCTTTGACTTTGTTATAGTCTTTAGCTACACCTAATCCAGCGAAATACATTTCTCTAAAATAAGCATAAGCATCACTAGATCCATCAGCAGCAGCCTTTTCGTAGTACTCTTTAGCTTTGACAAAGTCTCTAGATGCACCCTTGCTAGTGGCATACATGGCACCCATAAAGCGGAGGGCTGCGGGCCATCCCTTTTCAGCCGCTTTGTTAATGTACTCGTAGGCTTTCTTATCATCTTTAGGTACACCTTGGCCATTTTTATACATCGCGCCCGCGTCAAAATAACCATGCGCGCTCCCCTTATCCGCTGCCTTTTGGTAGTACTTCATCGCTTTAGTGTAGTCTTTAAAAACACCTTGCCCGTACAAATACAACGAGCCTATATCAGCAAGGGCATCGGCACTCCCACTCTCCACAGCATCTTGGAAATATTCCATCGCTTTTTGATAATCGCTTCCTGAATATCGTTGTCCTGAAAGCTCTCCATTGAGGGTCATGATGCCTAAATACCGGTAGACCTCTGCACTGCCCTTTGCAGCAGCTTCCGTGAATGATTATTCGGCATCTTCTAAATGCAGAGGATCGCGTTCGTTTTTATCTTGAATAAGGCCTTGTTGGAAAAGGCTCTCTGGTGAATTGTGCTTGGCCTCTTGTTCTTCTTTGGTTTTTTTTATCTGCTCCTTTTTTTGAGTTTCTGCAGCTTATTGCCTTTGGCGTATCTCTTGCGTTATTTTTTATAGGTTGTCTTGGGGCGTTTCTGAGTTTAATGCCTGTGTCAGCGCTTCACCGCACCCACCAAGCAAAGAAGCCAACAAGCACCCACTAAGGACAAACGGACATGATTTTAAGAGTTTCATAAGAGCCCCTCTAAACAAAGGGCTAAAGAAGCGAAAGAAGAAGAGGTGAAAGAATTAGAGAGTGTTACCCCCCCCGCACAGGGCGCACAAGGTTGGAGACATAGTTGTCCTTTCTACAAAAAATAAAAGGTGCATTCTAACACATTATGGTAAAAACAAGCTGAAGGGTTTAATTCTTGCCCCCCGACTCGTTAGCCGCCCCGTAGGCGAATTTGACATAAATGGCTAGGCTGACAAGCAGGGCTGAAACCGCACCGGCCAAATACACGGCGTAAATGATTTTATTGGGTGCGCTGATGCTGAATTTAAAGACCAACATCAACGCCTCAATGGCTAAGGCGATGATGATCGAGCCTAAGAAGCGGATCATCGTGCGGTGGATGGCATGGTGGCTATCCCCGCTGTTCTTGCCCAGCACTTCCTCTTCAAAAATCGCCTTGACTAGATCCACGGTGGCTAAGGCCAAAGTCAACAACACAATGGGGTGGAACACCTCTTTAACATCAAAACTGCTAAAGTGGGTTAAAGCGCGGTATAAGCTGGATAAACTTTTAACGAATAGCAATAAAGATACAAGGGCAAGCGTGATGGAAATACCAAAATACATCACCACACTGCCCTCAGCAAAGGCACTGTAATGCTTAGAGGACGAGCTTAAAGCCACAGCAACCCTTAAAGGGATGTGCATACACACCACATAAAACAACTCTTCTTGGTCGTTGTAAATGGGGTAGGCGGCTGTAACCACAAGCCCCCGATTGCTGCGGGTGGGGTAGGGGTTGGTGAGGATGCAGCGGCGCTCAGCGATGGCCTCATAAAAGTAGCTCCGCTCCAAAGAATTTTGCGCAAAAGAGTTTTTGACATTGCCCTCCCCATCGATCAAGTTGCCATTGACATCTAGGATAAAAATGTCCTCTTTAATGCGGACCTCTTGTTTGATGCGCTCCATTGCCAGCTGTATATATTTTAGAGTCGGTTCTTTCAGGTAGTTTTTAATGTTTTGGGTCAGCAGATAGGACACATAGGCGTAAAGCTCGCTCTTGACTTTGGCGTATTCGGTCACATCTTTAGATAGCACGGCACTCTCCTAGGATTTTATGGGTTTAGGATAAAGGTTTGCCCCCCCCTTAAATCGTTTTGCAACGCCTGCATGCTCTTTTTAAAGATTTTATTTAGGGCTAAATTCAGGGCGTGGTTGTAATTGGCATTGGGCCCGCTGCGCTCATTGGGGTCGCTATCTAGCGGGTTGGCGCGCAAAATCGGTTGTTGTATCTGCACGCTGACATGGCTTAGGCACTTGGGGCTGTCTTTAGCACATAGACGCAAACTAAGATCCGCCCTAGCCTCTAGCATTTGCAATACTCTAGATGGGTCTAGCGAGTTGTTGTGGCTTGCTTTGAGCATCTTGGCGATCTCTTTTAGGTCTTTGGGGGTGTTTTTGAAATCTAGGCTGATTTGGGCTTGTAAGTTGGTGTTATAGCCCTGCGGGCTTAGAGGGTAGCCTAAGTGCTGTAATAGCCCTAAAGTCGCTTTCTGCAGGGCTTTAGCAAATTGGGCTTGATCGTATCTAGGCACAAACTCAGCGTTGAAAACCACATCGGGGGGGTTTAAGAATAGGGGCTTTAAGGCGGGGTTGAGCTTGCTTGGGGTGAGCGGATAGCTTAAATTCAGGCTAAAGGGCGAGAACACATTGTTACACCCTAAAAATAACCCCGCTAAAAACAACCAACGCCACATACAAACCCCTTTAAAAAATGGGAACATTATAACACTAGAAGGGTTAATTTAGGGTGGGCTTTGGCTTTCTTAATGTTATGATACAGCTGAGTTGAGCATCTAAGAGAGAGGCGGACATGTGGCACGCTTGCCAAGAATAGAATGCGCCCCCACGCCTCGCATGTGGTTTGCTCTAAAGACAAAGGCAACCCTTCTAGGACGTTGCTGTGGTGTGCGAGTGCAACCTACAGGTTTGCTAAAAGTTGCTCTTGTTGCAGAGAGGATAAACTGTTTAATTTCAGTGCTCTTAGAATCTTATAACACATGTGTTGCCCCAAATACAACACCTTTTGGCTTTGTTTTAAATGGGTTTGGGATTGATGGACTCATAGATCAAAGGCTCAATGGAAAATATTTTAATGTGAGTTGGATGCCATCCGCACTAAATGGCTCACTCGCCTTAAAATCTCGTGTAAAATTTCTATATAAATAACTCTGTACTTGAATCAAACCCACATAGTTTTGGGTTTTTAGGGCGTGCTTATTGACGAATCGTAAAAATCGATGGTTGTTAGAATTTTCTTTGCTTGATTGCTGAGGACCATTTGGAGAGTGCTTATTAATCTGCTTAAGCAAATCCAAAAGATCATCGGTGATTTTCTCTAGTGTGTTTTTATCTTTTGGGTCAGAATACCCTTTGCAATCCCAATCAACTCCTTTCACTTCAAGAGAGCATGTAGAACGCTTAGACTTACCCCATCTTGAGCTCCCACCTTGCCACTTATCATCGCATTCTCATATGTTTTCCATCACAACACCCTTTCTTAAGAATAATGTCAAGAATTAATGCAGAGTGAGTCCCCAGATCCAAACAAATTACTGATGAAAGAAACCACCCAAATGTTCAATTTCTCAAAAATATATAATCTGCATAGCCTATCTTTTCAACCATTTTATAGCCATAAGAGCGCAGAATATCGCTCACTTCACTATATTTCTCAACAAAAATTTCTATTTGTATAGCAGGGCTATGCTGCTCTAAGAACCCCCCCCCCGCAAAACATGGCTTTCAAAAGTCTCGACATCAATTTTTACAAAATCAATCTTGTCTGCAAATTTACCTTCTTTTTGCAATTCATCTAAACTTATGATGGGTAAATTCCCATGTTCATCATTTTTTAAATGAGTCCCACCCGTATTGCAAGCAGAAAAACTCTCTATACTTGCTCTACCTACCTGCTCTCCCAATGCGACATTGTGTGGGATGATCACATCTTGCAGGGAATTAAGTTCAATGTTTTTGCATAAAATTTCATAATTTTCCTTTAATGGTTCAAAAGCATAGACTTTTTTTGCATTGCGCACAAGAGCATAATAAAGAGCGTTATTGCAGATATTTGAGCCTATATCTAAAACATTAGCCCCATCTTTGAAATATTTATCTGCTTGCTGTATGGTACAAATATCGTAAAAATTGTCGTCCATTACTATATAATTTTGAATAATATCAACTGAGACACTGGGTAGGTACATAGCAATTTCCCTAACACCTGGATATTTGTGATTAAGGACATCTTTATTAAATGTAAAAATCTTGTCTTTGGATTGTCTTAGTTGTTCTACTCTTATCCTTGAAATCTCTTTCTTAAGTGAAGCAGCTAAAGTCGCCAATCTTGGCTCTAGGTATCTATCCAACACGCGCCCAGCTTGTCTTCTTATTCCTTTGAGTAATCGATGAAACATCTCAGACATCATTTTTCTCCCTAATACAAAACACTTTGAAAGTGCAATACTACCCAAGTCATGTTAAAACTTTACTTGTGGTTCAACGACCTTAGCAGTGGAAAGACTATGTTAATCGCCTACAAGCAGAAACTCTACCATGCAAGCAAGCACAAGCACATCAGCAAGCTTCTACGCTTTTATGGCATTTGCTACAACCATGGTATGGCTTGGCATAAGAGATATGAAGGCTCTACAAGAAACACTTAAATCTCTACACTCTGCAAAGCACATCACCAAACTCAATGAAAACAACACACTTTGCTTTTTTAAAACTTTGGGTTCTCAAACCTTGCAGGAGTTAGTAGAGAGGATAGACAAGGCTTATCAAAGATTTTTTTAAAAACAAGGCAGACCTCCTAGATTTAAAAGAGTGGCTCTATATCAATCTTTCACTTTTAAAGGGAAAACGGGTTATAAAATCCAAGACAATATTATTTCTTTTAGTGGTTGTTGCTTTAAGTTTGTTAAAACCTACGAGTTCAATGGCAAACCTAAGACCTTAACCATTAAAAGAGATAATCTAGGCGATGTTTTCTTGTGCCTGGTGTGTGGAGAAAAACGCCAAGCGTTTTCCCCTAAACCTGCAGGCACTAACAGCGTGGGGCTTGCTGGGTTAAAAACATTTCTCACCTGCTCTCATGGCGCACAAATCCCCTTACCTTTATTTTTCTCTAAATATTGGCCTTTGATGAAATCTTGTTCTAAATCTCTAAAAAGAAAAGAGGCTCGAATCACCGCTTGAAAGCTAGATGAAGGCTTGCTAGATTGCACAGAAAAATCAAAAACCTGAGAACAGACTTTTTCTACAAGCTTGCCAATAGTCTAGCCAGACAATACGCCACTATTTTCATTGAAGACTTGAACTTGAAGGGTATGGTTAAACTTTGGGGGTGCGCAAGCCGAAGGGTTGCGCGTCTAATGCCAAACTGCGAGGACTGTTATAATGCAAGGGCTATCCTCTAGAGAGAAAAACCCAAGTGGTTATAGGTCTCATCAAAAGCGTTGCTTTTGTTCCCAGCTCTAAAACTTGTTCTAGCTGTGGAGCACTTAAAGAGGATTTGAGCCTAAAAGATAGAGAGCGGGCCTATGGTGCCCGCCAAAATTATCTCTCTTGTGGCTTTTCTTTGGATAGAGACTTCAATGTAAGCATTGATGTTCATAGAGAGCGGGCTTGCTCTTGGAGTCAAGGCTGTAAAACATGCCTAGTGGGCAAACCTTGATGATTCCACACTCCCCCTAGCTTTAGCTAGGGGGAGTGTGTCAAAGAGCTTTTAGATCGCCGTTTAAAACCTTTTCAAAAGGAGTTTATCGCGCACGGGAGTACCCTAGAGTTTAGCCAAAACGCCAAACAGGCGTCGGTGGAGAGTGCTTTAAATGAAGACATCGGCATGAGTGGGTTAGATCAAAAATTGCACGAGATTTTAATGCCCCTGCGTTTTGATTTGGAGGACTTAGCAGGGTTTAATGCGTCATCACGCAAAGCACGCCAAGAAGTGGCCGGGTGCACAAGTTAGAGCTTTAGCCCCCTTTTTTGACTTCTTGCATCACCAAGTCAAAGGCATCCTTTGTCCCCGGGCGCACGGAACTTAAAAGACTAAAAACCACAATCACCACAGAGCTGGCTAAAAAGCCGGGCACAATCTCATAAATGTCTAAAAAACTTTTGCCAAATTTGTCGTATAAAATCACCGTGCTAGCACCAAAGATCATCCCTGCGATCGCCCCAAGCCTTGTCATGCGCGCCCAAAAGAGAGAGAATAAAATCACCGTGCCAAAACTTGCCCCAAAGCCCGCCCACGCATAGGACACGATTTTAAGCACGCTGGCGTTGCGATCGGTGGAGATGAAAAAGGCGATGGTCGCCACCGCCAACACCGAAGCCCGACTCACCATCATCACCGTCTTCACCGGGGCCTCTTTATTAAAAATCTTAGAGTAAAAGTCCTCAGCAATGGTAGAAGAGCTGACGAGAAGCTGCGAGCTAGCAGTGCTCATCACAGCGGCCAAAATGGCGCTTAAAAGAACCCCGCTGATCCACGGATTGAAGAGAGTCTCGCTCATGTGGATGAAGATTTTTTCAGGGTCAGCTAGACTTAAATGAAACTTCGCCACATACGCCACGCCAAGCAGCCCGATTAAGCAAGACCCGATTAAGCTGATCCCCATCCACGAAATACCCACGGTTGTGGCCTGCGGAATCTCTTTAATGGAGCGGATAGACATGAAGCGCACCAAAATGTGCGGTTGCCCGAAGTAGCCAAGCCCCCACGCCAAACTAGAGATCACCGCCACTAAAGAGCTGCCCTCAAGAAAAGTCAGGTTACCGGGTTTAACATGGGCGATGATATTAAAACTTTCTTGTAGCCCACCCAAATGATAAAGCATCATGCAAGGCACCGCCACCAAAGCCCCCATCATCAAGAGCCCTTGGATCAAATCCGTCCAACACACCGCCTTGTAGCCGCCCAAAAAAGTGTAGGTTACGATGATGAGAGTCCCCGTAATGAGGGCGTGATTGTACTTCACTCCAAAAGTCGCCTCAAAGAGTTTCGCCCCACTCACGAGCCCTGAGGACACATAAAAAGTGAAGAAAATCAAGATCACCACTGCCGAGATCAGGCGCAAAATGTGTTTGTCATCACTGAAGCGGGTTTCAAAGTAATCGGGGATGGTGATCGAATTGTCGATCACGCTGGTGTAGACCCGCAAGCGTTTAGCCACTAAAATCCAGTTGATCGTGGCTCCGATGGTGAGCCCGATGGCGATGTGGGTGTTGATGAGCCCACCCACATACAAGGCCCCGGGCAAACCCATTAAAAGCCATCCACTCATGTCGCTTGCCCCCGCGCTTAAAGCACTCACCACAGGCCCCATAGAGCGATCCCCTAAAAAATAATCCTCTGTAGTTTCATTATTCCTATAAAAATAAAACCCAATGGCGAGCATCAATAACGAGTAAAGAACGAAAACAATCACAGCCTGGTAACTAATTTGCATGGATCTCCTTGATTTTTTAAGTCCCTGCACCAAACTACCATAAAAGTAAAAAAAGTCAAAATCACAACCGCCAACCCCCCCCCCCCAAATCATGGCTTTATCCTGCGTGTGCTTTGGCTTTAAGCCCCCTTGCGCCTAAATTGCCGTAGCGGTGGTAGGAAATGCTGATAGACTTTTCTAGGTGGTAGTTTAAGAGCTCAAAGCGCCCACAGCACAGAGCCTTAGCATTTGCCACCACAATCCCTAAAGCCCCGCTGGCTTCATAAAGCGCATCCAACTCTTGGCTAAAGTAGCGCACCCGCCCAAAACTGCCAAGTTTTTGGCTAAACTCCTCCAAACTCTCGTAAATAATGGTGGGGTTGAAGTGGTGTTTTAGATAGTCCACGCACTCTAATAAAAGCGCAGCGTGGGGGTTATCGGTCTTGCTCGCTAAGCTAATGGTGAGCGGGATTTGACACACGGCCGCTGCCATCAGCACGCTAAAGACATCGATCAAACTATCCTCAGCACGCATGCGGTAGCCAATGCTAGACACCTTGGTGTAGGTGAACCAATTTTCCTCGCCGCGGATTTGCACATAGTCTTGCTTTTGGCTGAACTCGGCGGCGTGGTAGTGGGCGTAGTTGCGCGCCATTTGCACGATCTCTTTGAGCGTGTCGCTGTGGTGTTGGTTGAAGGACTCTAGAGCTTGGATGAAGGGCGTGTTCCCGCTGTGGGTGTTCTCTGCGGGGATTTCCTCAATGTGGACGAATTGTGTGATGTAGTTGTAAATCCCCACCTTGCGCCCTAGCCCCACCGCCGATTTTTTGATCCCACCAAAGGGCTGGCGCAACACAATCGCCCCTGTGGTGGGTTTGTTGATGTAGAGATTGCCCACTTCAATGTTGTTGATGTAATACTCCCACTCGCGCTCATCTAAAGACTCCAAAGCTCCCGTGAGACCATAGCCCGTAGCATTAGCGATCTCTACGGCCTCCTTTAAGTCTTTGGCTTTCATCACAGACAAATAAGGCACAAACAACTCGGTCATGTGCGTGTAGTCGCCCTTTTTAGTCCCGTACTTGATGCAAGGCTTCATTAAATAGGCATTTTCGTTCAAAAACTCGGGCTTGATGGCCCATTCCTCGTGGGCTTCGATGTTGTTTAACGCCTTTTGCACTTTAGGGCTAGGCGTGTCGGCTAAAGCTCCAATTTTATTCCACAACGCCAAAGGATCGCCCACGCTCATGGATTGAGTCGCGTCCACGAGAGTGCGCTTAAAGTCAGAGTCGTTGTAGACCTCTTCTTCTAAAATCAAGAGAGAAGTGGCGGAGCATTTTTGCCCCGAATTGCTAAAGGCAGAGTGCACTACATTGCGAATCGCCTGGTCCCTGTCTGCCATTTTGGTAACGATGGTGGCGTTTTTGCCCCCTGTTTCGGCACTGAGTGCCAAAGTGGGGCTAGCCTCTAGCATGCGCTGTGCGGTGTCCTCCGAGCCCGTTAGGACAGAAAACTTAATGTCGGGGCTTTTTAAAAGGAATTTACTCACATCCTCACCTTTGCAGGGCAAGTAAATTAAGGCATCCCTTGGCACGCCCGCATCCCAAAAGCACTCACACAAGCGGTAACCCACCACTGCGCTAAGGCTGGAGGGCTTGTAAATCACGGTGTTGCCTGTGGCCAAAGGGGCGGCGATGGTGCCCACTGAAATGCCAATGGGGAAGTTCCACGGGGCGATCACCACGCCCACGCCCTTAGGCTTAAAGCGCACTTCAGGGTGTTGCTCTAAAAGTTTTTGCAAGCTGTGGGGGTAGAACTCCAAAAAGTCGATCGCCTCGCTCACTTCAGCATCGCTCTCCACAAAGGTCTTGCCCACTTCAAGCGCGCTAAGTCCGATCAAATCCCCCCGCCTGTCTCTAAAATTTTGCGCCACTTTGCTTAAAATGGCGTGGATTTGACTAAAGCTTTGGTGCCCGAAAGTGCTGGCTTTGGCGGACTCTAGGGCTTGTTGCATCACCGCTTCGTTGGCTTGGGCGATGGTGGCAATTTTTTGGTGCGCAATCTTACCAAAGACTTGCAAAGTTTTACAGCCCTCTTTGTCGTAATCGCGCCCAATCACGGGGAAGAGCTCCACAATGGCGGCGTTCTTTGTCTTGTCGACGATTTGATCCGCCCAGATGCGGTTTGCTCTTAAAACAAAATCTGTGTCGCTCTCGTTTTTAAAGGGGTGGTTGGGGTAGGTGCTTTGCGCGGGCTGGTGGGTGTTGCGATCCTGGGTACGTCTAGGGTTGTTGTCTAAATCCTCAATGCCCGCAATGCTCTTTAAAAAGCGGTCTTCTTGGTCCTTCCACGCAGGCGAGTCCACTTTTAGGTTAAAAAAGGCTTTCATGAAGTTATCCGCGGCGGTGTTTTCATCGAGGCGGCGCACGAGGTAGGCAATGGCGTTGTTGAAGTGCTTTTCATCGCACACGGGGGCATACAAGATGAGTTTATGCATTTCTTTGAGTTCAAAACTGGCTTGCAAGCTCATGCCCTCTAACATTTCAAAGGTGAAGTGGTCTAAAGCGATGGGGTCGTTTAGGGTGTGTATCCTTGTGTAGGCGTAGGCGATCTCAAAGAGATTGTGCGAAGCGATCCCAATGTGGATGTATTTGTAATTTTCCTCGCTGAGCACATACTCTAACATTTTGTTGTAGTTGGAGTCGGTGTCTTGTTTGCGTTTAAAGGTCGGCAACGCCCACCCACGCATGGAGGCGATCGTCTCTTCGCTCTCCATGTTTGCACCCTTGACAAAGCGGATTTTAATGGGGGGCAGGTTGCTAAGCACTCTCTCTTTAGAGAACGCCACCAAGTCTTTGAGATACTCGTAAGACTCGGGGATGTAGGCTTGCAACACAATGCCCGCTTTTAAGGGGAATTTAGAGATAGACTCTTTAAACGCCGCCACCGTGAGCTCTAAATCCTTATACTCCTCCATGTCTAGGTTAATGAATTTATCCATGCCTTGTTTTTCTTGTTCCTCCAGCGCAAGGCCATAGAGTTTGTCTAATCTTTTCACCACCTCTGCCTTGGACTGCTCGAAGTCTAGGATATTGATTTGGGAAAAAATCGTGGTGATCTTGATCGAGATGTATTCAATGTAGTCAGACTTGATCGCCTCCTCGTATTTATGCATGCGATAGGACGCTTCAGCCTCGCCCAGCACTTCCTCCCCGATGAGATTGATGTTGAGTGTGATTTGGGCTTGTTGGCGTTTTTCAATTTTGTCTTTTAAGTTATCGCTGCTCTCATCTAACACCAAACCTTGGGTGTCTTGGCGGATTTTGTGCACAAAGAAAGGCACACTCATAGAAGGGGCAAGCTTACCTACGCTCAAAAAGCCAAAGAGTAAAAACTTCTCAAACCCGCTGAAAAAGTCGGCAATGCCGTATTTTTTTAGGGTGTGTTCGATCAAGTTAAAGCGCGCGCTGTTGTCCTGGCAGCGGAAAGAGCGATCTAAAAGCTCGATCAACATGACCTTATTCTCAGGATTGGCTAGGAGCTTTTGCATTTTATTGTGGAAAGAACGCTCTTCTAAGCTTAGGTGGTCGCTGATTTTGCTTTGTAGGGTGCGGGCCAAAGTTAGGCTGGAGTGGATCACTTCCTTATCGGGTTGGACTGGCATACAAGTCCCCTTTCTATAAAAAACTTAAAATAAGCCCGCAGTATAGAGCAATAAAGTTAATAAAATAAGAAGTGCGCTAAAGAATGCAAACAAAGCGTGGCAAGGGGCATGTTTTTTACGAGAACGTGGTGCGCTTGACAGGACTTGAACCTGTGGCCTACGGCTTAGAAGGCCGTTGCTCTATCCAGCTGAGCTACAAGCGCGTGGTGCGCTTGAAGGGAGTCGAACCCCTAACCCCCAGATCCGAAGTCTGGTGCTCTATCCAATTGAGCTACAAGCGCTTAAATCCTAGTGTAAAAAAGTAATGGGGAAATGGGGTGGGTGATGGGGCTTGAACCCACGACCCCCAGGACCACAATCTGGTGCTCTAACCAACTGAGCTACACCCACCATAAAAAACTTTCGCTGGTCGGGGCGAAAGGATTCGAACCTTCGACCCCTTGGTCCCAAACCAAGTGCGCTAACCAGGCTGCGCTACGCCCCGCTACTTCATAAAAACGGGTATTTTAGCCAAAACTATGTTAATTGTCAAGGTGCGCCAAAAAGACTCTAGTGCCCTATAAAAGCTCTAAATAGCTGTTTTAGCCATATCTTACCTAGATTGTGGTATATAATCCCCCCGCAAAAGTGCATTTATGGGATTTAAAATCCAAAAAAAGGAGCTTGGATGCTAAAAGAAAAACTAAAACAGCTAAGAAACGCCAACAATCTCACGCAAGAAGAACTTGCGCTCAAGTGCGGTGTGAGTTTACAGAGCATCAAGCGCTACGAGAGTGAGCAAAAGAGCAACATCACTTTAGACACCCTAGAGAAGCTTGCCAGTGCATTAAACACCGACTTGCACTTTTTCACTTCCACCCATCACGAGATGGAGGACATCATCATGGTGCCTTATCTTAAGGACATTAAAGTGAGCGTGAATAGAGACACCCACAACGCCGAAACCATGACCTTCTTACCCCAAAGTAAGTCGTTCTTGATTCGGCGTTTTGGGCTGTCTTCTACCGAGCATTTGGGTTTCGTGCAGGCAGTGGGTAACTCTATGGAGCCACGCATTAAAGAGAACGACCTGTTGCTTTTCCAAAGCGATGGGACGCGCTATGAAGGGGCGGTGTATGTGGTGAACTTGGGCGGGGAGTATTACATCCGCCGCTTAAGCAAACGCCCCGAAGTCTATTTAATCAGCGACAACCCTGTATATAAACCCATTGTGGTGGATAACCTAGATGAGCTCACAATTTTAGGGCGCGTTGTAGGTGTGTTACACACCTTTAATATTTAACATTATCTTAGGAGGTGGGATTTGTTAACTTTTTTGTGTCATTCTACAAAAAGGCAGATTTGAAAGCAGATTAATTTAAGCAGGTCGCGATGGGTTTTTTGCGTGCGTTGCAAGAGAAGCGTTTCTTTTTGTTTTGGCTTTTTTGCGGAGGGTGTGTGCTGGGCGTGGTGTTGACAGTATTTACCGTGCAGGCGGTGGAGTGGACGGGGGATGACAAGTTCTGTGGCATGTGCCATATCATGACCCCTGAAGTGGATTCTTACCACTTAGACAAGCATGGAGGCCATAACCATGTGGGGATGAAGGCCGAATGCGTGGATTGCCACCTGCCCCACGACAACATCGTGCATTACTTCGTAGAAAAAACCTTACTTGGCATTGAAGATGTCTATGGCAATACGATGAAAAATCCCCGCAAATTTGACTGGGAGATGAATCGCCGCGAGGCTAAGAATTATGTCTTTGACTCGGGCTGTTTGCGTTGCCACACCAACCTAAAAGATGCCACACAATCTAACATGAAAGCCTTTTTACCCCACAGGGATTACTTCGCCAAACTCACCAAAAAGCATTGCGTGGAATGCCACTTGGATGAGGTGGGACATCAAAACTTAGGCATACACCTAAGGAAGTTCTTAAAAGATGACTATAAACCAAGTGTGCGTGCCTTGATTGGCACGGGCCAAAAATAAAGGAGTGAAAATGTTGATTTTACCTAAAGGAGAGAAGCATGCGTGCTAGCTTGGCTGGATTCTTGGCCTTTGTGTTCTGTTTAGGGTGGCTTAGCGCACACCCGCCCAAGGGGGGGACGAGCATAGACAATGCGATGGACACACAACTGCCTTTAAAGACTTTTAGGGGAATGAAAGCAGAGGCGAAGGGCTGTATTGAGTGCCACGCCAAGAAAAATCCGGGGATCGTGGCCGACTGGAAAATGAGTCAGCACGCCCACGCAGGGGTGAGCTGTATCGATTGCCACGGCGTTACCAAAGACAGCCCCATGCTCACCATGGATGGGCATGAAGGCTCTAAGGTGCCCATCTCTGTGCTGGTGTCCACCAACACCTGCGCCAAATGCCACGAAAAGGAAGTGACCGAGTTTCGCCACAGCGGGCATGTGAGAGGTGCGGTGCAGATGTGGGCTAAAGCAAACATGCGCGATTTAATGATGATGGTGGAGGGCAGAAACCACCCCGATTTAAAACACGCCCCCGCAGCTACGGGTTGCCAACAATGCCACGGCTCCATCATCCAATTGAATAAAAACCACCGCCCCACTCCTGAAACTTGGCCCACCTATGGCATCGGCACCGCCTTTCCCGATGGCTCTGTGGGTAATTGTGCCAGCTGCCACAGCGCGCATAAATTCAGTCTAGAAGAGGCAAGAAAACCCGCTGCGTGCGCGAGCTGCCACCTAGGACCCGATCATCCCGACATTGAGATTTACAACAACTCCATGCACGGGCACATCTTCAACGCTGAGGGGCAAAATGGAACTTTAATGCGGCTCCCGGTACGTGGAAAGTCCCTGACTTTAGAGCCCCCACTTGTGCCACATGCCACATGAGCGGGAATGTCAAAAGTGCGGTTACACACAATGTGAGCCGCCGCTTAAAATGGAATCTCTTCATGCCTGTTAGCAAACTGCGTACGGGAGGGTATGAAACCGCCAGCGATGACTTCAAATATGAAAATAAGATCACCAAAGGCAATCCATTAGCGGGCAACCCCAAAGGCCCTGAAGCCGCCCGCGCAGAAATGAAAGCGGGTTGTGTGGACTGCCACAACAAACAGCACATCGACAACTTCTTCATCATGGCTGATAAAAACATCATGCTCTACAACGAGTACTGGAAGGAAGCGGTGCAAATGAAAGACGAACTTGCCAAAAAACATCTGCTTGGCAAAGACATGTGGAGCGATGACTTCCAAAACACCATGTATCATATGTGGCATCACGAGGGACGGCGCATGCGTCAGGGCGGCATCATGGCTGCACCTGACTACTCACACTGGCATGGGGTCTTTGAAGTGCAGCAAGATATCAGAAAGCTTAGAAAAATCTACGCTAAACGCCTCAAAACCAACAAAATTGAGGACTAAACCCCAAAGCACCCCCGCAGTGGGGCTAGCCCCGGCCACTGCAGACACCCTCACTGACTTTTTAAGAACCCAAGCCGCCCGAAGGGGCTTTAAGCGGGTGGTCTATGGCCTAAGTGGGGGGTTAGATAGCGCAGTGGTGGCCCTTTTATGCCAAAGGGCGTTTGGAAACAACGCCCACGCCTTGTTAATGCCATCCTTAAGCACCCCCCCAAGCGCGCTCACACACGCCACAGAACTTTGTAAACGCTTCCACATCTCCTTTAGCCACCACTCCATAGCCCCCCACCATGCCCTTTTTAAAGACAACCATAAAGACGCGAGCTTGATGAGGCAGGGCAATTTCTGTGCGCGCTTACGCATGGCAACTTTATATGACTACGCCCTAGAACACCAGGCCCTCGTGGTCGGCACCAGCAATAAAAGTGAGCGGCTTTTAGGCTATGGCACCATCTTTGGAGATTTGGCATGTGCGATCAACCCCATAGGCGATCTCTACAAAAGCCAAATTTACGCTTTAGCACGGCTTTTACAAGTCCCCCAAAACATTTTAGACAAACCCCCGAGTGCCGACTTTTACGCCGGGCAAAGCGATGAGGCCGAGCTAGGTTTTAGCTACGCTGAAATTGATCCCCTGCTTTTTGCCATAGAGCAAAACCCGCATTTAGACAAAAACGCCCTTGTAGCCCTAGGCTTTGCACCCGCCCTAGTTGCAAGCGTGCAAGAGCGCATGGCCAAAAACGCTTTCAAGCTAGAAATGCCGGCAATTTGTGTTCTATGACTTGGCTTGAGCGTTATTTTTACGCCCCCACACTCTGCCAAAAAGCCCTAGCCTACGCCCTACGCCCCCTATCTCTCGTGTATGAAACAATCGCCACGCTCAAACGCCAAAGCGCGCCCTTTGAGGACTTCAAAATCCCCATTGTCAGCGTGGGGAATTTAGTGGCGGGGGGCAGCGGCAAAACCCCGTTTATTTTGGCTTTGGCGCAGGTGCTCGCCCCGCTTTATCAGGTGGTGGTTGTCAGCCGGGGCTATGGGCGCACTTCTAGAGGGCTTGTAGTGGTGCGGGCGTGGGGGGAGATTTTAGTCAAACAAGAAATGGCGGGCGATGAGGCGTTTTTGCTAGCGAGCAAATTGCCCACTTGTGGCGTGGTGGTGAGTGAGGAGCGCAAAATGGGGGTGCTTAAGGCTAAGCAAATGGGCGCACAGGTGGTGCTCCTAGACGATGGATTCCGCTTTAACTTTAAAAAGCTCAACATTTTGTTAAAGCCACAACTCAAACCCTATTTTGACTTTTGTTTGCCTAGCGGCGTTTATAGAGAAAGCCCCAAGTGCTACGCCCTAGCGGATTTAGTGCTGCAAGAGGGGCTAGATTACACAAGACACACCAAAGTGCTAAACCCCACAGAGCGTATGCTCTTAGTCACCGCGATCGCAAGCCCTAGCCGCCTAGAGCCCTTTTTGCCCCCCGTGGTGGGACGACTCTACTTCAAAGACCACGCCACTTTTGATATGAAAGCCCTAGAGTGTGCCTATAAAAAGCATGCCGCCACTTCCTTATTGGTGACCGCTAAAGACGCAGTCAAGCTCACAAATTGTCCCTTGCCCTTAAGCCTTTTGGATTTAAGGCTAGAGATCGCGCCTAAAATCCTCCAACAAGTCTTAGAGTATCTCGCCCATTAGCTGAAATCTGCTAGAATGCCTTTTATTTTCATAAAGGAGTGCTTATGTCTGTCAGTTTAGTCAAAGGGGGACGGGTGTCTTTGAGTAAGGAAAAACCCGGCTTGTCTAAAATCGTTGTGGGCTTGGGCTGGGATGTGAATAACACGGACACGGGTGCGGATTTTGACCTAGACGCTTCGGTGTTTTTGACCGCGGGCAATGGCAAGGTGAGCGATGACGCAAACTTTGTGTTTTACAACAACCCTAAAAGCAAGGACGGCGCAGTGGTGCATACGGGCGACAACCGCACGGGAGCGGGCGAGGGCGATGACGAGCAAATCAAAGTGGATTTAGCCCATGTAGATAGCGGGGTGCAAGAAATCCACATTGTTGTTACGATCCACGAAGCCGACACCCGTAAACAAAACTTCGGCATGGTGCGCCACGCTTTCGTGCGGATTGTGGATGAAAGCGACAACCAAGAAATCTTGCGCTACGACCTAGAAGAGGACTTTTCGGTAGAAACCGCCTTGATGTTTGGGAGGTTGTATCGGGATGGAGCGGATTGGAAATTTGCCGCTGTGGGCACTGGCTTTAAAGAGGGCTTGGCGGGCTTTTGTAAGCAATTTGGGGTCAATGTTTAAGGGGGGGTGATGGCGGTTAGTCTAGTTAAGGGGCAGAAAATCTCGCTGAAGAAAGAGAGCGGAGAGAAGCTTAGTGCCTTTTGTGTGGGGGCGAATTGGGGAGCGATTAGCAAAAAGGGGTGGTTTGGCAACACCAAGAGCGAGGCGGTGGATTTGGATTTGAGTGTGGGGCTATTTACCGAGCAAAAGTTTGTGGATTGTGTGTATTATGGCAAACAAGCGGCGAGTGGGATTAAACACAGCGGAGATGACCGCACGGGCGATGTCAGCGGTGATGATGGGCTAGACAATGAGGTCATCAGCATTGCCCTAGATAGCCTGCAGCCGGAAATCACGCAGTTGGTCTTTGTGCTCAGTTCCTACACCCACATAAAATTTGATGCCATCCCCTTTGCCAGCATCCGCCTGTATGAGGGCACGCCTAGCCAAGTGAAGTCTATTTTTGCGACCTACAATGTGGCAAACGATGCTGCCTTTGCTGGCAAGGAAGCCATGATTTTAGGCAAGCTCTACCTACACAATGGGGAGTGGAAATTTAGTGCGATTGGTGAACCCACCGCCGACTCTAAGCTTGAAGACTTGCTTTTAAAGTCTGTGCCTAGGTATCTATGACTCCCCCCCACTTAAGCAAAGCCCTCTTAGAGCGGCTCTTTGTGGCCGCGTCGATCCGTCGCTGGAACGACCAGGCTTGCCCCATTGAGTTTAGCGAGTTAGACAAACAAGCCCACAAGGCGATGGTGGTTGTCTTGTTGGCTAAACACCATGTGGGCGTGGATTGGGACAAGTTGCTCTCTTACTTTTGCTTTGAGTTTTTAAGCCGTGTGGTGCTGACCGACATCAAGCCCCCCATTTATTACGAGCTGCTAGAGCAGCACCGCAGTGCCCTAGCTGCCTATGTGTGGGGCGTGTTTGAGCCGGAAGTGCAAGGCTATGCTCTCTTTGACACCTTTCAGGATTACTTTTGTAACCCCCCTAAAGATTTAGAAAGCCAATTGCTTAAGGCTGCCCACGACTATGTGTCGGCGTGGGAGTTTGGCTTTATCTACCGCTTTTACCCCGAGGGCTATGGGGTGCAAGACATTAAAGACAGCTTAGACAAGTCTTTAATACAGCACGAGTCGCTGTTAAAGAAGGTAGAGCATTTAAAATTACTCACCTCCATGTTCGGGCAGTTGCGCTTCCAAAAACGATGGAGTCAAACCCCAAGAGTGCCGCCCACAAGCGTGCTAGGGCATGCGCTCTTTGTTGCCTTTTGTGCTTTCTTGCTTAGCTTTGATTTAAAGGCGTGTGCTGCCATGCGCCTAAACCACTTCTTAGGCGGGCTGTTTCACGACCTGCCCGAAGTGCTGACTAGAGACATCATCTCCCCCATCAAGCACGGCGTGGCAGGACTAGATGCCTATTTAAAGCGGCTAGAAAAGCGCGCCATGCAAGAGCACATTTTGCGCTATGTTGATGCCAAGCTGCAAGAGGATTTGCGCTACTTCACGGAAAACGAGTTTGCCGACCGCTGCATTGACCCTAAAACCCAAGAAACCCTAGAGTTTGCCGACCCAAGCACGCTTTGGCAGCGCTACAATCACGACAGCTACAAGGGAGTTTGCGGGCGGTTGTTGAAGTTTTGCGACCAACTGAGTGCCTTTTTGGAAGCCAAAATCTCTATAAAGCATGGCGTTACAAGCGGTGTTTTAGAGAGCGGAGCTAAGAACATCCAGGACAAATACCAAGATATTTGTTTGCAAGGGGTGCATTTGGGGGCGTTGTTTGGGGAGTTTGCCTGAAGTTTTTATGCCTGTGCCTTTTTGGCTTGCTGTCTTTGCAAGCGGCGGCAGTGATCACCTTAGACCTGCAAGCCAACGCTAGGCTTGCCACTTCTAACGCTAACGAAGGCACGATGATCGCCAAAATGCAAGAGCATTTACACCTTTTTACACAACTGCTAGAAAGAGCTAGAGCGCAGGCTACTACCTTAGAGAGCATGCGCCACACCTTAGAGCAAAGCCACGCCCTAGCGCAAGCCAAGATCGCCCCCTTAGAGCCCATGCGTGCCTATTTGGAGCAAGAGCTGCAACATGCCAAAGCACAAGAGCAAGAGTTACAAGCGCGTTTAAACGCCTACAAACAAGCCCAAATGGCCCAAACAGCGCGCCTACAACACGCTTGCCCGTGGCTAGACTTTGACACCGCCACGCTTAAAGAGCCCAACGACAACGCCCAAGAGATTTTAAACAAACTTAAAGCCCAAAACCCCCCCTAGCCCCCAAACCCTTAAGTGCGCTTGTTTGTCAAAAGGTGCAGGCTAAAAAGCCCAAGAACAACACCAAGAGCGGCTAAAAAGCATGCAAGAAGCCCTGCTTAGGGGGGATTTTATCCACTATGAAGAGCTGCAGACTAGGGACTTTCAAGAGCTCTCAAATTTTCAAGAGAGTGCCCCAAAGCCCCCCACACACGCCCTAGAAAAACGCCTAGAAGAGCTACAAACTAGGTTTTCTAAAAGCCCCCTAGAGCAGCAAATCAAAACCCTCAACGAACAACTGGCCGCCCACTTAAAACAAGCCAAAGACCCCAACACAAGGGCATTAGCTTACGCCGCCTATAACCAACAAGCGCAGGGCTTAGAACTCAAATTGCTTTTAGAGCTCACACGGCATTTAGCCTTTTTAAACGAAACGATGGCCATGCAGGCGGGGATTTTGGCTAAAAGCGCAGGCGCGTCTTTTGGCGCGCCCCTTAAACCCTACACCCCTTTAAATGCCTATGGTTTTCCTAACTAACCCTTGGGTGTTTAGGGCGGGCATAGGCCGGGGGTCATAAAGCCAAATGGGGGTGGTTAGCCCCTTGTATCTAGTAAATTCTCTTCAAAGCTAAAGAGCGGTTCGGGTAGGGGCTTGGCGGTGTAAATCTCTATGTGGCTAAAGCCCTTAAGGTTTTCGGTTTGCCCCCTTAAAAGGGTTGCCACACTTTCATACGCCACACCTAAGGACAGACAAACCCCCCCATCTTGCTTGTAAAGCACGCCCTGCAAGGGGCCTAAATGCGGATAAAGGGCGTAAAATTCCAGCCGTTCTTGCTTGCCGCCCTTTTTAAACTGCACTAGAGACTCTTTATGCCCGTCCGTAACAACAAAGCTTGCCACTTCGTGCTGTAAAGAGAGTAAGAGATTGCCAAAGAATAAAAAGTCTTGACGGGTGGAGGCGTGGGTGAAGTGCTGTAAAATCTGCTCGTGGTAGTCTTTAAAGACTTCCTTGCTCTCGTGGCTTAAAAGCTTGTGTAATTCTTGCAAGTCTAGTTTTAGGGGGGCGTTTTTGAGCTCTGCTAGGATGGGCGGTTGGGGGATTAAATTAGAGAGCATGGTCGCGCCCACTGAGCTTTTATGCACCAACGCCCAATAGGTTTTGCCTAAAACAAGGTTCTTTTGGCTCTTGCTCTCGAGCACTTGGTTGCCTAGTTGCAACAGGTATTGATCCGCCCCCTTTTTTTCTAAAACCTTTAAGAGCAGGGGCAGCGTCCCGTTGAAGTTTTGCGCTTGTGGGTGGTCTTTTAAGAGCTCTTGGAGCAAGCCGAGTTGTTGCAACGCACTAATGGGGTTTAACATGGTTACAATTCTAGCATAAAGCCCTTTTGGGTTAAGTCAGTGTTAAAATGTTTCACAATAGAATAGAGGCATGTTGAGTCATTTTGATATAGTCGTGGTGGGTGGCGGACACGCCGGCATCGAGGCATCCATTGTTGCAGCGAAAATGGGTGCGAAGGTGCATTTACTCACGCTTTTAGTGGAAAATATCGGGCTAGCCAGCTGTAACCCCGCCATAGGCGGGCTTGGCAAGGGGCACTTAGTCAAAGAAGTGGACGCGCTAGGTGGGGTTATGGGGGTGCTCACCGATATGAGCGGGTTGCAATTTCGCACCCTAAACGCGTCTAAGGGCCCGGCCGTTCGAGGAAGTCGGGCGCAAATTGACATGGACGCTTACCGCATCAACGCCCGCAATTTGGTGCTAAACACCCCAAATTTGAGCGTGTCGCAAGAAATGGTGGAAGGGCTTTTAGTAGAAGATAGGGCTGTAGTGGGCGTGAAAAGCGCGCTAGGCAAGGAGTATCGAGCACAAAAAGTCATCTTAACCACGGGGACTTTTTTACAAGGTTTGGTGCATATTGGCACGCACCAAAGCCAAAATGGGCGTTTTGGCGAGAGCGCAGCGGTGGCTCTATCTTTAAATTTGGCAGATTTGGGCTTTGAAATGGGGCGGCTAAAAACGGGCACTTGCCCTAGACTAGCGGGTGCTAGCATTGACTTTAGCCAACTAGAGGCACATGGTGGCGATTTGTTGCCCCCTAAGTTTAGCCATCACACCAAGGGTTTTAACCCCCAACAGCTGCCGTGTTTTATCACCTATACGAACACAAACACGCATGCGATCATCCGCCAAAACTTCCACTTGGCCCCCATGTTTAGCGGGCAGATTGAGAGCGTGGGGCCACGCTACTGCCCGAGTATTGAGGACAAGGTCTATCGCTTCCACGAGAAGGAACGCCACCAGCTCTTTTTAGAGCCGCAAACCCGTAGCTGTAGCGAGTATTATGTCAATGGCTTAAGCACTTCCTTGCCCTTTGAGGTGCAAGAGCAGGTCATCCACTCCATTAAGGGGCTAGAGCACGCCCAAATCACCCGCTATGGTTATGCCATTGAATATGACTTTGTCCCTCCTACACAGCTCAAACACACCCTAGAAACAAGGTGGATTTCTAATCTTTATTTAGCCGGGCAGATCAATGGCACCACGGGCTATGAAGAGGCAGCAGCGCAGGGACTCATGGCGGGCATCAATGCGTGTTTAAGCCTACAAAATAAACCCGAGCTGGTGTTGCGCCGTGATGAGGCCTATATCGGGGTGATGATTGACGACCTTGTGAGTAAGGGCACACAAGAGCCTTACAGAATGTTCACTTCAAGGGCAGAGTACCGCCTTTTGCTTAGAGAAGACAATGCCCGCTTAAGGCTTGGCGGATACGCCCACGGACTTGGACTTATGGGCGATGCCGAGTATGCAGAGCTTCGCGCTCAAAAAGAGCAAATCCAAAGTGCATTAGAGCGGCTAAAAAACACTGCGATCACGCCCACTAAGGAAGTGCTAAAATGCTTGAAAGACGCAGGCCAAGCCCCCCTTAATGATAAATGCGATGGGGTGTTTTTAATGGGGAGGGAGGGCTTTAGTCCCAATGTGTTGCCTGAGTTTTTAGGCTTTTTGATGGAGCTTGCACCTTTTATTTTGGAGCAGGTTAAAATTGAATGCAAATACCACGACTACATTGCCAAACAAAGCGCGTCCATTGCCAAAATGGCGCAAATGCTAAACACCCCCATACCGCTAGATTTTAACTACCAAAGCATCACGGGTTTGGGGTTAGAAGCGTGCGAAAAGCTAGAGAAATTCCGCCCCAAAAGCCTTTTTGAAGCTTCACAAATCAGTGGGATCACCCCTGCAAATTTAGAAGTCCTGCAACTTTACCTACACCTACACCAAAAACTCAAGAAAACCCCCATGAATCCCGCTAAAATCGCCCAAAAACTTATAAGCTACAAAACCATCACTCCCAAAGAGGAGGGGATTTATAAGTACATACAATCTTTATTGCCTGATTTCACACCCTTAAGGGCGGATAAAAATGGGGTGAAAAATCTCTTTTTGACAAAGGACTTTGGGGGGGCTGATCCCTTGCACTTTTGCTTTGTGGGGCATGTAGATGTCGTGCCTGTGGGGCAGGGGTGGCGTTTTGACCCCTTTGGTGGGGAGATTTTAGAGGAGTTTTTGTATGGGCGAGGGGCGCAGGATATGAAGGGGGGGGTGGCGGCGTTTGTATGCGCCTTGCAAGAATTTTGCGCCAAAGTTGCCCCCGATACGCCCTTAAGGCTCTCTGTTTTACTCACAAGCGATGAAGAAGGCCCGGCGGAGTTTGGCACAAAATACATGCTAGAGGTGTTGCAAGAGAAAGACCTACTGCCCGATTTTGCGCTTGTGGCAGAACCCACTTGCGTCAAGTATTTGGGCGATAGTGTGAAAATCGGACGGCGTGGCTCAATTGCGGGCAGGCTCACCATTTACGGCGTGCCCGGGCATGTTGCCTACCCTAAGACTTGTTTAAATCCCATAGACATTGTCGCCGACAAGCTGAGTTTGATTGCGGGGGCGTTCTTAGACGAGGGCGATGCGTCCTTTGAGCCCTCCCGCCTTGTCATCACTTCTATGAAAACCGACTCGAGTGCAGAAAATGTTACCCCAAAGACCTTAGACATCACCTTTAATGTCCGTAACTCGCCCAGCACAACCCTAAAAGATCTTGAAAACTTCTTAGAAATTGTCCTTGCTAAAGTCCCCTACGACTTGAGCCTAAAACAAAACTCCATACCCTTTCTCTCGTCTAAGAACTCGCTGTTGGTGGGGTGTTTAGATCAAGCCATTGGTGAAGTTTTAAACACCACACCCACACTCAACACAAACGGAGGGACAAGCGACGCACGGTTTTTACACGCTTTCGGGGTGGAGGTGGTGGAGTTTGGACTCACCAATGAGCGCATACACGCCATCGATGAACACTTAGAGATCGCCCAACTTGAGAAACTGAGCCTTGTCTTCTTAAGACTCTTGGAGCTCATCGCTCAAAAAGGCCTAAAGACTTAGTTATCTGCGCTGCCCTTAGGGTAGCAAAAGCGATAACCCCTACGGCGCACGGTTTCCACCGTGGAGATGCCTAAAGGCTTATCCATTTTTTGGCGGATTTGGTTAATCGCCACTTCGATCACATTAGGTGTCACAAGTTCGGGTTCTTCCCAAATCGCATCTAAAAGCTGCTCTTTTGACACAATTTGATCCCTATGTCTAGCAAGGTGTGTCAATACTTCAAAGGGTTTACCCTTCACTTCAATTTCCTTGCCCTTATACACGATCTTTTCTTCATCGGGATTAATGATTAAATCCTCAATCTCAATGATACTAGAGCCCCAAAAACGCAAACGCGCCTCAATCCTTGCCACCAAAACCCCCATGTCAAAGGGTTTGGCGATAAAGTCGTCCACGCCCTCTTTAAACGCCTTGATCTCTTGCTCGCTCGAGTCATGCTCGGCCAAAATGATGCTGACAATGGAGGGGTGTTTGGCTTTGGCGTAAGGCACGAGGCTTAAACCATTGCCATCTTTGAGTTCAAACCCAATCAGCACCAAATCATAGTTGCGGATACTGATATAATATTCCCCATCCTCAAGATTTTCGGCGACATCAACTTGAAAACCCTTTTCGTTGAGAAAGGTGCTGATCTCTTTACTCAAGTCCCCATCGTTTTCTACTAACAAGATACGCATTTCAATCCTTTACCTAAAACTTAAACTTAAAGAATTATAACATAAGTTTTTAAGCTCTTGTAAAGTTTAAGAGAAAGATACAAGTTTTTTAGGTATAATGCGTTTTGGTTGGTTTTCCAACCGGGCACGGGCGGGGTAACCTCCCCCTCCTTATCCCCGCCCACCCTTGTCTACATTTTCTTTTTGGCTTCGATTCCTAGCAATTTTAACCCGATTGTCAAACTCGAACTCACCATAAGGCATAATTTCAAATAGGGCAGCTCTTGGGGTGTGTCTAAAATCCTATAGGCATTGTAAAAGCTGTGTAAATCCGCTGCCAGGGCTTTTAAGTAGTCGCAAATTTTTTGCAGTTCCTGATCGTTAAATGTCCCTTGCAAGACTTTAGGCAAGTTGAGAGCATTAAAAAGCAAGTTCTGCCCTGCAGGGGGCAAGTCTAATAAGGCACTTTGGCGCACTTCTTCTAAACTTCCCCCCTTTTGGGCGAATTTGTCAAGCATGGTGTGGATACGGGCGTTGGCGTAGTGTATGTAAAAAATGGGGTTGGTGCTGTCTGTGTTTTGCAAGCTCGCCACATCAAAGTCTAAATGCGTGTCTAGTTTTTTAGACAAGAAAATAAAACGCAAAGCGTCCTTACCCATGTCTTGCAAGACATCCTGCAATAGCACGAAATTACCCGCCCTTTTACTCATTTTATAAGGTTGCCCCCCCTTTACCAAAGCCACCATCTGCACCAACAAGACCTTTAACTTAGACGCATCGTAACCCAAAAATTGCAAGGACGCTTTAATGCGGGGGACATAGCCGTGGTGGTCTGCCCCAAAGATATTAATGTAGTGGTCGTAGCCTTGTTGAAACTTATAGTCGTGGTAAACAATGTCGGGGGCTAGGTAGGTGAAATCCCCATCGGCTTTACGCACCACACGATCTTTTTCATCGCCAAAGACGCTAGATTTGAGCCACAGCTTGCCCTCTTCTTCATACACCCCCCCGCTTGCTTCTAGACGTTGAAACACTTTAGCGCTGTGCGCAAACACCGCCTTTTCGCTGACATAGCCATCCATGTGAATGCCGACATTTGCCAAAGTTTCTTGGATCTCTGCTAGCATTAAACCCTTAGCAAAGTTGCCAAATTGCACCACCAACGCCTCTTCATCCACCCCTTCCAAACTCTCTAGGTTAAAATGCTCTTTAGCCATTTGGGCGAGCTCATAGACATAGTCGCCTTTGTAGCACGCATCGGGGTAATCCACCTTGTCGCCAAACTTTTCCTTCAAACGCAAGAACACAGATAGCCCTAAAGTTTTGATCTGCGCACCTAAGTCATTGATGTAATACTCGCTATGCACCTTGTAGCCCAAAAAGCGGGCAAGTTTACAAAAGCTGTCGCCAAAAATCGCCCCCCTCGCATGCCCGATATGTAAAGGTCCCGTGGGATTTGCACTCACAAACTCCACATAATAACTCTCCTCTTTGTCTGCCTGTCTGCCAAAGTCCGCCCCCAAAGACAAAGCCTCGTTGCAAAGGCTGTTTAAAAACCCTTCCTTGAGTGTGAAATTGATATACCCATTGAGCGGGGCGATTTGGCTAAACACTTCTTGACACTCGGGGTGTGTGCTTAAAGTCTGCACCAATTCCTCAGCAATGAGTTTAGGGGCTTTTTTACGCACCTTGGCTAGGGGGAAGGCCACCACGCTGGCGTAATGCCCTAAAGAGCGATCTTTGGGGTGCTCTAGCACCACTTCAGTTTGTAACACCCGTTCTAATAACTCCTTGACTCTGCGGTGCATGGCTAACTTTGTTGTTCTTTCTGTGGAGTGGTGTGCGTGGGCTGTGTGGATTGCTGTGGGCTTTGCATCGTTACACTCTCAGGCTTTTTACCCTCCTCCTCCTCATCCTCTTTAACCGCCTTTTTGAAGTTTTTAATCCCACTGCCTAGTCCCTTTGCCAGCTCGGGGATTTTCTTCGCCCCAAACAAAAGCAAAATCACCGCCAAAACAATCAACCAATGCCAAACACTAAAAGTACCCATTTACATCCTTCTTTTTAATGACTCGCCCCCCACGCCTCGCAAAACTCCTCTTTGGGAAACATTTGCTGTTTGTAACCCAAGGTGTGGGCGACCTCTAACACCATTTTTTTAGACAATTCCAAATCCTCATTAACCAACACATAGTCAAACAACTCGACCTCTTGAATCTCCTGCAAGGCGGTTTGTAAACGCCGCTCGATCACCTCGTGGCTATCTGTGCGTCTTTGCTCTAGGCGTTCTTTTAAGGTGTGGATATTCTTTGTGGTGATAAAAATAGAAGTCGCCTTTTTATAAACTTCCTTGACACTGCGATGCCCCTGCACATCGATGTCAAACAAGATCAACTTGCCCACCTTTAGAGCCTGTTCAATGGGGGTGATAGAAGTGCCGTAGTAATGCCCGTGCACCTTCGCCCACTCTAAAAATTGCTTGTTATCTATGCCCTTTAAAAACGCCTCTTGGCTCACAAAATAATAATGTTGCCCCTCCACTTCACCCGCTCTTTTGGGGCGGGTGGTGGTGGAGATAGAGAAATAAATATCGGGGCAATGCTTGAGTAGGTGGCTGATTAAAGTGCTCTTACCAGAACCACTAGGTCCTGCCAACACCAACATGCGGTAAGCGTGGTTAGGCATCTTTGTCTGCTAAATTGACTCGTATATTCAGAGTTTTGCCCTCTAAAAGTTTAGGGTCAATGGGCAAATCTTTCAACAAGTCTTTTAAATCAAAACTCAAATGCAAGGGTGTTGCCCCTCCTCCTACTGTGGGTGCGCTCTCTTGGGGGTTTCTTGCTCTTGGGGGGCTTGCTTTAGGCTCTCTTTGGGGGCTTCTTCAGGGTCTTTTGTGATTTCAGGTTTTGGGCTTTCGCCTTCTACAAGGGGCTCTTCTGCCGCCAGGTCTTCTAACTCTGTGGGGATTTGCTCTATGTCTGCTCGTGGGGCTTTGGGGCTTGGGGTTTGGGGGGCTTCATACGAGCCATCCACCACACTAGACATCACCGGTTCGGGGATGTCTTCAATGTGTTCGTACTCTTGTGGGTCTTTTTCTAATTCCACTTGGGATTCTTGTGTATCCTTTTTTGTGGGGACGGTTTCTAGCTCTGCTTGGGGGGTCGGGGGGGGTCGATCTCTTGGGGTTCTAGCTCTAGCTCTGGACTGCCTTGTGGATTTTCTGTTTCTAGGTTTTGTGTCTCCAACTCAGGGGCTTCATCAAGCTCCAATTCTAGTTGTTCTACGCTTTCTTGCGCTTGAGGCCTGGTTTCTAGCTCGGGGATTTGTGTGCTTTCTTGCGCTTGAGGTTCTTGCTCTGTGGGCTCTGTCCCTTGTGGGGTTTTTGTTTCTAATTCTATGGATGCTTGTTCTAACTCGGGTTCTGTGGGGGCTTCTTGGGCGGATTCTTGAGCTATGGATTCGGGCTGTGGTGTGGCCGCGGGTGGTTCTAGCTCTAAATTGTCTAGATCTTCCGAGTCCTTTAACTCGGAAACTTGTGGATTTTCTGTGGGTTGTGAATCGGGTTCTACAGGTTCAGCTTTGGGTTCTTCTGTGGATTCCGCGCCTTTTTTTGCATCTGATTCTAGCACCTCTATGGGATCTTGGTCTAAACCACTCTCTTTGGATGCGGGGGATTCTTGAAAGGTTTGCAAATCAGACTCTGTTGTCTCCTCAATCTCGTGCTTGGCAGACTGCATGAGATCGCCCATGGCTTGCATGTTATCCATCAAATCCTGTGCTTTGGGGGAGTCCTCTTGCACCAAATCCTCTAACATTTCATCGTGTTCTAATCCGGCATGGGTTTCGTCCTCGCTGTCGTCCACAGGCAACAAATCGTCTAAATTCAAAGCTAAGGGGTCATGCGCCTCTTGTGGTGGTGTGTCCTCTTTTAGGGCTTCTTTTACTGTTTCTTCTTTTGCTGTTTCTGTGGTCTGTGCTGCCTTGGATTCCTCTGCTGTGTTTTGGGGCTGTTCTGTGGGCTCTGTGATGGCGGTTTCTTGTGGTGGTGTTGGGGGTTCTTCCTTGCTCTCTTCTTTGGGGGGCTCTTGGGAGGTGAGGGCGATGGGGTCTAACAACCCCTCTAGCTGGTTCAAGCTCGAGTCGATGTCTTTAAAAAAATCCGCATCCGACTCGGCCGACACCGCCTCGATGTCTTTTGGGAGCGAGGGAGAGCTTTGCGGCATGGCAGGACCCATGCTTCTTTGCAAGATATGCAAAATGTCTGTGGGTAGAAAGGGCTTTTTGATGTAGTGGGTGAACTCCCCAAACTCCTCAATGCCTTTACGCAACAACAGCCCGCTGAGCTGTACCCCCTCTAGATGCGATTTTAAATGCTCGTATTCCTCGCCATCCACCGCCGTGTCGTCAGCGAAGAAAAAGCATTCCTTGCTTTCCTCAAGGGTGGGTAAAATCTTTTCCACATGTTCTTCAGCCACAAGCTCCAAATCTAGCTTTTTGGCGATGTTCTCAAAAAGTTTGCCCACCATTTTATTTTGGTTCACTAACAGAATTTTCAAGGACACTCCTTAAGCTGGGCTAACTAAGCCGTGGATTATAATATAAGTTCCCTATGTTTTGGATTAACAATAATTTTAAAGGACTTTAAAGATGCGCTCGTTCAAATCTCTTTTATCCCTCTGTTTGCTCGCTGCCACAATGCACGCCGCCCCCACTTTATACATGCTCCCCTACGAGCAACACGAGGCTCTAAAGAGCCTCATTAGTGGGATCAACGCCGCTAAAAGCCAAATCAACATCTCCATTTACAGCTTCACACACAAAGACATCGCCAAAGCCCTGAAAGACGCGGCTAGCCGGGGCGTGAAGGTGAACATCATTTACGACACCGGTGGTGCGCATGGCAAATACTCCACAATGGGTTACCTGGCTAAATACCGGGGGATTTCCACTTGTATGCTTAGCGGCAAAGAAGCCCGCTATTTTGGCAAAGGCAAAGAACATAGGGGGATCATGCACCAAAAGCTCGCCATCATCGACAACAACACGATCTTTTTAGGCTCGGCTAACTGGAGCAAAAACGCCTTTGAGAACAATTACGAATTGCTGGTCAAAGACAACGACCCCTCCATGATCCAAAAAGCCCAAAGTTATTACAAAAAAATGTGGAGTGAGTGCCGCTAAAAGTGGTAATTGTAGCCAATGTAAAAGGCAAAGGTTCTGCGGAAAGTAACACTGCAATCGCCCCCGCTGTAGTAAATATGGTTAATGGTGGGGATTTTAAAACCAACATCGATCCCGTGTTGGCCCACCACCAAAGCTCTAACCCCGATGTTAAAGAGGAATTGGAACGCACTTGTACTGGGGTTGGCGTAACTGGGTAGACCCATTGCTTTTTGTCCACTCGCGCCCACAAGCCACGAAGTCCCAGCAATGGCGACCCCCACATAAACGCCCAAATCTAAAGAAATGTCGTTGCGGTAAAACGCCCCCTGAAAAAAGTTATAGAAAAAGTCGGCGGCTGCACCATAGGTGAGTAAATCATTGCCCCCGTAGTACTGCCCTCCGCCATAGGGGGTTTTTGGGTAGCGTGCCCCAAAGCCTTGCCAATCTAAAAAGGCGTAGTAGCGTGCCCCGAACATTTGATCTTTTCTAAAATAGCCCGTGTAACCTACATTAAAGCCTAGCCCATTTGCCCCCACATTCATGTCATCGCGCCCGGAGCGGTGGGTACTCATTGCTGTGGAATTGCTGGTTAGGATCGTAACGGTACCTGTTTGGTAGCTTGCGCCCACAAAGAGCCCATCGGTCCAAGAATCGTGATGCCTGAATTGATCGCTGCTCTGCGCCCCCAAAGCCCCCAACTACAAATCCCCCAAGCACCCACGCTTTCCATTTTTTCATCTTGACTCCTAAAATTAAAAAAGACCTGATAGGCTTAAAATAAACCGCTATTATAGTATAATTTACATCTAAAATGTGCCAATTTTATAAGGATGTTTCATGGCTTTGCAAGGGATTTTAAAAATTTGGGGTGTGTTTTTGGCGGGGGGATTTTTGTGGGCGGTCGAGCCGGGGATGAAGTTCGATCCCCCCGACTATGTAGAAGACATGCCCTCTAAAGAGTTTATCCCCCAAATCGCAAAGCCGGGTAGCTTGTTCGGGCAGGGCGAGCGCCCCCTATTTGCCGACAGGCGGGCGATGAAACCCAATGATCTTATCACTGTGATTGTGGTCGAGAACTCCAGTGCCAATTACAACACCGCCAAAAACTACGCCAGCACCTCTAATGGCACCGCCACAGCCCCGCGCCTCACCTACAATGGCACGAACCTCAACAAGCGTAACCAAACCCAGTTCTTAAACGACAACACCAACTATAGCCTCACGCAATCAACAACCAACAACACCTTTAAAGGTGGGGGTTCGCAAAAGAAAAGCGAGGATCTAAAACTCACCCTCACCGCCCGCATTGTCAAAGTCCTAGAAAATGGCAACTACTTCATTTATGGCAGCCGCGAAGTCTTGGTGGATGGGGAGAAACAAGTCATTAAAATCAGCGGAGTGGTGCGCCCCTTTGACATCGCGCGCGACAACACGATTCAATCCAAATACATCGCCGATGCCAAGATTTCTTACACAAACCTAGGGGCACTTAGCAGCAGCAACAAGAAAAAAGTGGGCGGGGATGTGCTCGATTCAAGTTTTCCTTACTGATGATCGCCCTTATCCTAGCCCGCGGGGGGTCTAAGCGTGTCCCGCTTAAAAATATCGCCCCCTTTTTAGGCAAGCCCCTTTTAAGCCATGTCGTGCAAACCGCGCATGCCAGCCAGCTTTTTAGCCAAGTCTTTGTAAGCACCGACCACCCCGAAATCGCCAAAGTGGCCCAAGAAAATGGGGCAAGTGTGCTAGAGCGCCCCGCCCACCTAGCGGGGGATTTTAGCACGACCCTAGAAGTCGCCGCTAATGCCGCCTCGACGCTTAAACTGGAAGCAAACACTGATCTTTGCGTGCTTTACGCCACAAGTGTGCTTTTAAAAGCAGAGTATCTTAAAGAAGCCCTGCAGGCTTTGCAAACAAATCCTCTGAAAAAATACGCCTTTGCCTGCAGCATTTATAGCTCCTCGCCTTACCGCAGCTTTCACATTCAAGACAACACCCCCACCCCACTTTTTAACGACAACATGCAAAAACGCTCGCAGGATTTGCCCCCCCTTTATCACGATGCAGGGCTTTTCTACCTAGGCCAAGTCAAGCACTTTCTTGCCAAAGAACCCCTGCTTGCCCCCCACTCTTGGCCCCTTATCTTGCCCCAAGTGTGCGTGCAAGATATAGATAGCTTTGAAGATTTGACCCTCGCCGCCTTGAAATACACCGCCTTGCATGAAGACGATTCACCTCTTTGCTGACGCACACCCGCAAAGCGGGCTCGGGCATTTAAGGCGCATGCAAAAATTAAAAGCCTTGCTAGAGCCCATGGCACAGGTGCGCCTCTTTGCCCCACACCCCTTAGCCGACATCCCCATAGAGTGGCTTAAGAGCAAAATCTCAGGGGCCCATTTAACGATCATAGACAGCTACCTAGCCCAGCCCACCGATTACGCCCAAATCCAAACGCCTTTAATCATCTTTGAAGATTTATTTGCCAAAGAGCGCCTTGTCCCCACAGCAAAAAGCAACGCTTGTTGCCCCATTTACATCGTTAACCCCGCCCACCACGCCCACACCGCCTACCCTAAAGAGTTGCAAACCCACCCGCATTATTTTCTAGGCAGCGGGTATCACCCCATTGACCCCGTATTTTGTGCCCACAAACCCCTACAACCCACACCTCAAAAGATTTTGCTATGCTTGGGGGGCAGCGATTTGGTCTTGACACCGCTAAAGCGTGCCCTAGAGCTGTTAAAACCCACCACCCTACAAATCCACACCATCGCCCCCAAGCCCTTACTACCCCACTTGTCAACAGCCCCCAACTTTTCCTTTGAGCCGCTGGTAAGCCCCATAGAACTTGCCAAGCGTTTAAAGCAAGCCGACCTTGCCCTTTTTAGTGGGGGACAAATGGTCTATGAAGCGATCTTAAGCCAAACCCCCCTAGTGAGTTTACCCATTGCCTCTAACCAACTCCCCCAAGTGCAGGCGTTGGCAACAGAAGGGGCGCTGCTGTGTGCCAGTTTAGACAACTTGTTAAACGCCCTACAAAGCCTTTTAGATTTAAAGGATCGAGAGCGCATGCAGGCCGCCCAAAGGGGGTTAAAACTCGGGGGCAAACTCTTGCCCGCCTTGCAAAAGATTTTAGCCCATGCTTAATCTCTTAAACCAAAGCTTTGAAATCCCCAGTCAAGATTTTAAAGACAGCCAACCCCTGCACGCCTGCCACTTCTGCCACGCCACCAAAGCCGAAAAAATGCAAATTTTGGCCTTCCGCAACCACCCCTCCACCACCGCTTGGATGTATACCCAGCACATTTCTAAAGAAGCACATTTGCACTTCATTGAGCAACTGCAATTTAGCCAAAACTCCGCTTACTACCTTTTTAAACAAGGGCAAGAGCTGCTCGGTGTGGGCTCGCTCACCCGCATAGATTTTGCCCACAGCCACGCTTTTTTAGGCATCTACAAAAACCCTAGCTTAGAGCGTGTGGGGGCCTTGATCTTAGACGGGCTAGAGTTCATCGCTTTTTTTAAGTTTGGCTTGCACGCCCTGCACCTAGAAGTGATGGCGACCAACGCCCGCGCGATAGGTTTTTACGAGCGGCATGCTTACCGCAAGGGCGGTTTTTTGCGCGACTTCGTGCAACGTCAAGACAACTACTACGATGTGTGGCTTTTCTCCAAAATCTCCCCCCTAGACAAAGGCTTAAAATGACTCCTCTCATTGTTGCAGAATTGAGCGCCAACCACGCCCACTCCCTAGACACCGCTAAAAAATCTTTAATCGTGCTTAAAAACATGGGCGTAGGAGCGGCAAAACTGCAAACTTACACCCCAGATTGCCTGACCTTGTCCCTTAACAAGCCCCCCTTCGTCATCGAAGGCACACTTTGGGACAAACAAAGCCTGTATGCGCTTTACCAAGAAGCCGCCATGCCCCTAGAGTGGCACAAGCCCCTCTTTGGGCTTGCCAAAAGTTTGGATTTATGCCTCTTTAGCTCGGTGTTTAGTTTCAAGGGTTTAGAGCTGTTAGAGAGCCTAGATTGCCCCCTTTATAAAATCGCCAGCTTTGAGATCACGGATTTAGAATTGTTGCGCTTGGTCGCCAGCACCAAAAAGCCCTTGATCCTCTCTACGGGCATCGCCACACATGAGAACATCTTAGACGCGCTCGAAGTGTGCCACAAAGCGGGCAACACCGACATCACGCTGTTAAAATGCACCAGCGCCTACCCCGCCCCTCTCAAAGAGGCAAACTTGCTTGCCATGCCCCAACTCAAAGAGCTTTACCACACCCCTTATGGCTTAAGCGATCACACCCTGGGGCATTTAAGCGCGATCATCGCCACCTCGTTGGGCGCTAGCGTGATTGAAAAGCATTTCATGCTCGATAAAAGTTTAAAGACCCCCGATAGTGCCTTTAGCTTAGACACGAAAGAGTTTGGCGCGCTTATGCAGGCTGTGCGTGAAACCAAAGAAGCCCTAGGCAGCCCAACCCCTCACGCAAAAGAGATCAAAGGGGCGCAATTTGCCCGCTCACTTTTTGTGGTAAAGCCCCTTAAAAAGGGCGAAACGCTCACAAGAGAGCACATCAAAGCCTTGCGCCCAAATGCAGGGCTCGCCCCCAAATACCTAGATAAAGTCTTAGGCCAAAGGGCGGCTGGAGATTTAAAAGTGGGGCACCCTTTAAGCTGGCAGGATTTACTCGGCCCCCAAAGCTAGGCATTTGGGGCAAACCACAAATAATTTCATGTCGTGGCTGACTAATTTGGCCTGGTGCTTTTTGGCGACTTGGCTTTGCCGCTCTTCAATCTCAGGATCCACAAACTCAATGATCTCTCCACAATGCAAACAAATGATGTGGTCGTGGTGCTCTTTAGCCGCGATTTCATAGCGTCTTCCATTTTTGTTTGTTTCTAGTGTGTAAATAAAGTTTTCTTTTTCCAAGAAATTTAAAATGCGGTAAACGGAAGAAATGCTGGTGTTCTTGTCGTTTTGGCGGATACTTTGCGTGATCTCTTCAGGGCTTAAATGCGTCCCGCTCTTGTAAAGCACGCTCACCACCTCCTCGCGTTGTTTAGAGTTTTTCAGCCCATTTTTGCGAATCGCCAAGCGCAAACGCTCTAAAATGGATTCTAAAGTTTCTAGTCGGTTCATGCCAACTCCTTATAAAATCACCCCCTTATAAAAAGAGAGCCAAAGGTGCTATTATACACTAAATGGGGTATATGAAACACACGCATGGCGCATAAGATTAAAATTAGGGTATAATCAAAAATTCTTGTTTGAAAGGATGTGGTGTGTTTTTTGGCAATAAGGACTTGGCAAAGAAATTGGAACTTAAAGACGCGGAGATCAAAACCTTAGAAAAGAAGTTGGATTTTTACCAGCAACTCGTGGATTTGTGTAGCCATATGGGCTTCATCGGGGTGAAAGATCACAAGATTGTGTTTAAAAACGGCGATGTTGTGGACCTGACGGGGATCGACACTAAAACCAGCGATTTGAGTAACCCTAACCAGGATTTTAGCCTGAATAACCGCCTGTATAAAACCAAAAGTAAACGCATCGATGACACTCTCTACCATTCCATCACAGAGACCATAGACTTGCTCGCAGAGTGCGGCAAGAACCCTATTTTTAGTCTTTATTACACGGGCATGCGTGAAGGGCTAGAGAGCTTGCAATCTAACATGCAAGACATTTTTAAGGGGACCGATGAACTCTTTAGGGCAGCTTCTACTGGGGGCCAACATGCCAAAACGATGATCGACAAACTCACACAGACCAGCAACAACATCAACAGCTTGTATGAAAAAATGCAAAACGCCACTTCTTTAGCCGATTCTCTCAACCAGCGCAGCAGTGAGATCACGCAAGTGATTTCTCTCATCGATGACATTGCTGAGCAAACCAACTTACTCGCCCTGAATGCGGCCATTGAGGCGGCACGGGCGGGCGAACACGGGCGCGGCTTTGCCGTGGTGGCCGATGAAGTGCGCAAACTTGCCGAAAAAACCCAAAAGGCGACTAAAGAGATCGCCGTGGTGGTCAAATCCATGCAACAAGAGGCCAGCGACATCCAAACCAACACCCACGACACCAACACCACGGCTGAAGTGATTAAAAACGATGTGGATGACATTAAGAGCATCGCCCGAACTAACTTAATCGGTGCCAACGCAGCCGAATACTCCATTGAAAATGTCAATAACCTTGTGTTCTGTGGCTTGGCTAAAACCGACCATGTCGCATATAAGGCGAATTTATACGGTGTGATCTTTGACGCGCCCCATAACTTTAAAATCGTGGACGGGCATAATTGTCGCCTAGGTAAGTGGTATTATGAAGGCAATGGTAAGGAACACTTCAGCAACACGCCCAGCTACCGCTCTTTAGAACCCTTCCACAACAGCCTACACGATGAGGCCAATAGTCTAGTTAACATGCTTAAAGACCGCACCAGCATCACAGAAGAAGTGATTGAAAAATCCATCGACTCTATAGAGCAACACTCTAAGAATGTCTGCGACACCATTGACAAAATGTTAAAGGAAAAACAAGAAGAGTTGCAGAAAAATATTAATGAGATCAGAAGCCAGCAGCAGCAATAATTGCCTAGCTATTTTTTTGAACTCAATGCCTTAAAAAAGGCGCGTTTATACAGAGAGCGCCGCCTTTACCCCGCAGATCTAGCCGACTTTGCCTCGAATGACTATTTAGGCTTAGGGAGACGTAAAGACTTATTGCAAAAAGCCTTTGAGATGCTGCAAACCCAGCCCACCCACGCCCCTAAAGCATCCATGCTTGTCAATGGTTATCACTCTTTGCACCGCGCGCTGGAAAATGATTTATGCGCCTTGCTGGATTTTGAGGCATGCGTTTTAGTGGGGAGTGGGTTTTTGGGCAATGTGGCTTTGATCGAGGCACTGGTGCGTAAAAACGACCTGCTGTTTATAGATACGCACTACCATGCCAGCGGACAATTCATCGCCAAAAAATCCCCCAACACGATTTTCTTTAACCACAACGATGGCCAAGACTTACAAGCCAAATTAGAACAGCATCAACCCAAAGGGCGGGCGATCATCGCCATTGAGGGGGTTTATTCAATGGATGGCACTATCCCACCTCTAGAGATTTTAGAATGTGCTAGAGAGCACAACGCCTATTTAATTTTAGACGAAGCCCACAGCTTAGGCAGTATCGGGGCAAATTTAAAGGGGGTTTTAGATCATTACAATCTAAAGCCCACAGACAAAACCATCATTTTAGGCACTTTTTCTAAAGCTTATGGGAGTTATGGGGCGTTCATCGGAGCAAGTGGGGAAATCATCGATTTTTTATGCAACCGCGCTAAAAGCATCATTTACACGACAAGCTTGTCCGTGCTCGACACTGCTTTAAGCCTCATCAACATTCAAGAGATTTATCAAGACCCAAGCCCCTTTGTGGAGTTACTGGCACAAATGCGTGCTTGTGTGGCGGGCTTTGGCTGGCACACCAAGAGCAGTATTTTAACCCTGCCCTTTGACAACATCAAAGACCTGTTAACAACTCAAGAGGAGCTATTAAAAGAGGGGTTCATTTGTGGAGCGATCCGCCCCCCCACGGTAAAGAGATCCCTATTGCGCGTGGGTTTAAACATCCAACCTACAAACACCCTAGGGCTTTTAAAAAGCCTGTGCGGGTGCTTGCAAGGGTTTTATTTACCGAACCGCCCGCCGGTGGTGGGATAGCCGTAAATGGAGCCGTCTTTGATTTTCATGTGATCTTCCCAGGGCAATTTGTATTTGCCTGCGGCTAGATCCTTGATGTAGGTGAGTCCTGCATCGCTCTCACCACCGGGTTTAGCCACATAACCGCGGTGGCCGAGGTTGTAAATGTTGTTTTCTAGACCCCAACTTAGGCGGGCGTTGTCTGCCATTTTGGGATAGATTTCGCCGGTAACGATCTCCCAAGGGTTGCGATGCCCTTGCACGAGAGTGGTGCCATCAAAGTTACAGATTTGCCCTTCGCCGAAGTAGTAAAAGACATTGTCATAGCCGGCGAGATTCACGCTCACGGTATACATCAAGTTGTGCCATGCATTGGAGCGGTTGGTGAGAATCCATTGGTCGTTGACCTGCGTGCTGTAGCCAGAGATGCGGATATAGACATTGCACCCTTTATAGGCGGCTTCTCTCGCGAGCTCAGGGATCATGCCATCGTGGCAGATACACACGGCAAGCTTAGAACCACCAGGACCATCGCACACGGGCATGCCTAAATCTCCAGGATACCAGGGCTCAATGGGATTCCAAGGGAAGAGTTTGCGGTATTTTAAGATGATTTCGCCCTGGGGATTGATGATGATAGCGGTATTATAGGGGTTTTTGTTCGAATCAGGATTACGCTCCATAATGGAGAAGACCCCATAGACTTTGGCTTCTTTGCACGCTTTGGCATACATCTCGGTTTCTTTGCCCGGCACATCGAGCAAAAATTCTTCAGTGAGCCATTTAGCGGTGTTTAGCCCTTGCGTGCTGTATTCGGGGAAAATGACGAGCTCTACGCCCGGATAGCCCGCTTTCGTAGCATGTAAAGTTTTAATAATGCTTTCAATGTTGTGGTCAATGTCCTTGCGGCTGTTGACAACGGGGACTGGAAATTGGATGGCAGCGACCAAAAACCCTTCAATGGGTTTACCCATACTACCGATGCTTCCCATGAATGCTCCTTTTGCTGTTGTTACTTTATTGTGTTTTGCAACACGGGGGTATGCTAGGACTGGATATTTAACGCTGGGTAAATGTAAAAAAGGGGAGGATTGGAGTGTAAAGGGAGGCAGTGCCTCCCTTTACAAGTGGTGTTACTTCTTGGCGATGTTGCGGATGTACTGGTCGGCAAGGTATAGGCCATGCCCACTTTCACCCATGAGTTTAATTTTGTCTAAAATGTTCTTAAACAAGACCTCTTCTTCGTGTTGCTCGGCGACATACCATTGCAAGAAGTTGAAAGTGGCATAGTCTTTGTGGGCGAGCATGTGATCCACTAAGTTGTTGATGGAGTGGGTGATGTGTTGCTCGTGTTTGTAGGCCTTCTCAAAGATTTCCACCAAGCTTTTAAACTCATGTTCGGGGGCCTTAACTTCCTTTAAGCGCACACCCACTTCGTTTTCGTTCAAGTAGGTGATGATTTTTGTGGCATGCGCATACTCATCGCTGGCGTGGTCGAATAAGAACAAGCCAGAGCCATCAAAGCCATGGGTGTAGCACCAAGAGCTCATGCTCATGTAAAGGTTGGCTGAGTAGAACTCATCCATCACTTGTCCGTTGAGTAATTTTACAGTTTCTTGAGGCAACATAAAAACTCCTTTTGTTAGTTTGTATCATTATTATAGCCTAAATGAGAAAATAAAGTCAAGGTTTTTAGCCCATAATTTCTCAAAATATATAGTATTTTAAGAAATAATAAATCTAGTGAGCCCATAGGCGATTAACGAGAACACATACGCCACCGCTGTGGTGAAAACAAAGAGATACACCACGAATTTAAAGCCACCCGCTTCCTTACCAAAGGTGATGGTCGCTGCAAAACAGGGGATGTAAAACACGATAAACACGATGAAAGCGATAGCCGAGGGCAGACTCACACTTTGCCTCAGGGCAAGTTTGGGATCTTTCTCCCCTGCATACAGCACCGCTAAGGTCGAAACCACCACTTCCTTAGCCATAAAGCCTGCAACCAAGGACACGCTTAAACGCCAATCAAAATCCATAGGCTTAAACACCCCATCGATGCCCCGCCCAATGCGCCCCACGAAGCTATACTCCAAATTCTCCTTGTCTAGCTTGTCTTGCAACGCTTGCAGGGCTTGCTCTTTGGCTTGAGGGCTGATATGGCTTGCTTGGATTTGCACTCTTTGGGTTGCATAAGGGGCTAGGTCGGGCTTAGGGTATTGCGAGGCAAACCAAATTAAGAGCGATCCGCCTAAAATATAGGTCCCCGCCTTTTTGATGTAGGAGAGGCTTTTGGTGTAAATGCCAAAGTAAAGCACCTTTAGGCTTGGCAGGCGGTATTTTGGCATTTCCATGACAAAGGACTCCTGCTTGCCCCTAAAGACGCTCAAATTTAAGAGTTTTGCCATTAGTAGAGCCACCACAGCCCCCAAAATATAAATGGCAAAGAGCACAACGCTCGCGTATTTTTGGGGGAAGAAGGAGCCGACAAAGAGGACATAAATGGGTAGTCTCGCGCTGCAACTCATAAAGCCGATGACAAATAAAGTGATCAACCTTTCGTGTTGGTTTTGCAAAGTGCGGGTTGCCATGTAAGCGGGCACAGAGCAGCCAAAGCCCGTAACAAGGGGGATAAAACTCTTGCCATGCAGGCCAAACTTATGCAAAATCCCATCGAGCAAAAAGGCGACACGACTCATGTATCCCGTGCCCTCCAAAAGCCCGATGCCTAGATACAAAATGACGATGAGGGGCAAGAAGGAGAGCACTGCTCCCACCCCCGCCACCACACCATCGCTGAGCATGGAAGCGATTTGGGGGTTAGTAATGTGCTCTTTTAAACTTTGGCTTAAAAAGGCAAAGAAATTATCCACTAAGTCCTGCCCGAGCCCGCCCACAAGAAAGCTTAGGGTGAAGACAAGAAACATCAAGCCTAAGAAAATAGGCAAGCCATAGTATTCGTGCAAAAAGAGGCGGTCGAGCTTGCGGGTGGGGGTGGGCTTGGTTTGTTTACTCACTTCTTTGGCAAGCTGTCTACAAAATTGTAAGTCGGCTTGGGTGGGCTTTAGGTTTGAGGGGTTGGCACTCTTGGTGGGCAGGGGGCGTTGTGCAGGTCAATGATGGCATCGAGCAGAGCGGTGATGTTGGTGCGCTTGTAGGCGGAGGTGGGGATGCAGGGGGCGTTTAGTTTGTTAGATAGGGTGTAGGTGTTTATCTCTAGTCCTTCTTGTTGGGCTTCGTCAAACATATTCAAGGCAAGCAGGGTTTTATGGGGGAGTTTGAGTAGTTGGGTGCTTAGGGCCAAATTGCGCTCTAAATTCGTGCAATCCAGGACATTTAAGATGAGGTCGTAGTGCTCGGTGTCTAAAAACTCTCTTGTGAGCTTTTCTTCTAGGGTGAAGCCATTGAGGGCATAAATGCCAGGTAGGTCGATGATGGTGATTTGAGCGTCTTTGTAAGTGGTTTGCACTTGGGTTTTTTCTACGGTAACCCCCGCAAAATTACCGACCTTTAAATGCGCGCCGCTCAGGGCATTGATCAGTGAACTTTTACCCACATTGGGTTGCCCCACAAGGGCGACAATGATTGTTTGCATGGATTGCCTTAATGACTGTGAAAATGAAAACCTAAATTGTATCTAAAGTTTTGCTAAAATTAGAGGTTCAGCGAAAGGACATTATGGAGCAGCGATTTAGCGTAACAGAGGCGGGGCGTTTAGATCACTTTTTGGCTACGTATTTAGGTGTGGCAACCAACCAAGCCTTGCAGTGCATCAAGGCGGGGTGTGTGCGGGTGAACTCTAGGCCTTGCGGCAAGGGGGGAGTCAAGCTTAAGGCGGGGGATTTGGTGGTTTTTACCCCTTTAAGGGCAGCAGAATTACCCGCTTATGCGCCTTTAGATTTTGAGGTGATTTACGAAGATGCGGACATGTTGGTGCTCAATAAACCGCCCAACTTGGTGGTGCACCCGGCTAGTGGCGTGTGTGGGCTAACCTTATTGGATCACTTAAAGGCAAAGGGCTATCGCTTGTCTAGCCTTAGCGGGGAGTTGCGCTGTGGGATCGTGCACCGCCTAGACAAGGACACGAGCGGGGCGATCGTCATTGCCAAAACCAACCACGCTCACGCTAAGTTCGCCGAGCAACTTAAGAACCGAGAAATGGGACGCTACTACCTAGCCATTTTAAGCACCCCCTTAAATACGCCCACAAAAGTGGAGTGCCGCTTAGGCCGCCACCCCAACAACCGCCTAAAGATGACAAACTTAAATGCTCTGCGCCAAGATGTTAAGGGGGGCAAGTGGTCTAAAAGCGCATTTATGCCCCTAGCCACCAATCCCAAAGGGCAACAACTCATTGCTGTCAAGCTTTATAGCGGGCGCACACACCAAATTCGGGCGCATTTGGAGAGTGTCGGAAAACACATTTTAGGCGACCCCTTGTATGGGCGGCAGATTGAGCCTTACAGCGGACGGATTTTACTCCACGCTTATTTGCTTTATTGCACGCACCCTAGTACGGGGCAAAGCTTGTTTTTTAAAGCCCAAATTTTGCCTGATATGCTAGAATATTTACAAACTAATTTTCAAGAGGTTTCGTGGGATGGGTTTTTACAAGAACGTTATATTTTTGATTTGTTCGGGGCTGATTTTTAGCAGTTGCGCCCACACCCAAAAAAATGACACCCTGTCTTTCAACCAGCAACAAGAAGCGATCAATGCGAGTTTACCCGTAGTGCAGGGCATTAGGACGATCAACGATGTGGAGTCTGTAGGCTTTGAGTGGCAAGCAGTGGATAATCCGGGGCTTATCGATGGCTTTGCGATTTATCGCATGCAAAAAGACCAAACCTATCGGCGGGTGGCTACCATTAAAAACCCCCTAGCCACGCACTACTACGACGATGGGCTGACTCCCCAAACCGATTACACCTACGAAATCGCCACTATTGGCAAGAATGGCGGGATTTCACAAATGTCGGCGGCTATCCCCGTACACACTTCCTACATTAACCCCGTTGAAAAGGTCTTTGCCAGCCAAGCCAGTCCCCAAGAGATCAAGATTTTTTGGAGTCCACACCCCAACCCCAGCATCGCCCGCTACATCGTGCAAAGGGAGAACGCTGATGGCAAGTTTTCTAACATCGGGGTGGTGAAAAACCGCTTGTATGTGGAGTATTTTGACAAGAATTTACCCAATGGATCAAAACAACGCTACCGCGTGATTGCCGAGAACTTTGATGGGGCAAAGTCTCTGCCTAGTGCTGTGGTGGAGGGGCAAACCAAGCCTCTACCCCTGCCCCTTATTAATTTGCAAGCCAGCACGAACTTAACCCGCAAGGTGGAGCTGTCGTGGACACCATCAAACCAAAGTGATATTGCGGGTTACAAAGTCTACGCCACAAACAGCATAGACGGGCATTTTAAAAACATCGCTGAAACCAAAGAACCCCACTACACCGATGAGGTGGACATGGATGGGGTGAGCCGATTTTATAAGGTTGTGGCAGTGGATCGCAGCGGTTTAGAGGGGGTCTTGCCTAGCGAGGCGGCTAAGGGCATGACCTTACCTCGCCCCGCCACGCCGGTGATCACTAAAGGCACAATTGAGGATGGACGAGCGATCATTGAGTGGCAAGGCATAGGCGATGGGCGGGTCAAATCTTATGCGGTTTACCGCTTTGATGGCAATTCTAATTCTAGCCCCCTGCGCTTTGGCAATTTAACCACCACCCAATTCATCGACAAGCACATGGCAAATGGGCAAAAATACCGCTACCAAGTCGTGAGCATCGACTCAGCAGGGCTAGAGTCACGCCCAAGCAAAGAAGTAGAACTGCGCCTAGACCGCTAATGCCCCATTTTTACGCCCAAGAGTTGCACCTACCTCCCATGCCTTTTGAGCAAGAGGGCTTTAGCTTTTGCTACGAGGCACAGAGCCTAAGAGATTCAAAAGTCAGCCTAATTCGGGTGAAACACCATTTAAGCGATTTTTGTTTGCTAAAAATAGAGCAACAAGGGCGGATTTTATGCAAGGGGGAGAAGTCCACCCGCCCGATCCCTGTGGGGATTTTGCAACATGCCCTAGAGATTTTAAGCCACTATGGCAAAGAAATCAAGGGCAATTTAGCCTTAAGCCATTGCCCCAGCAGGGCGTTTTTGGTGGCCTTTAACCATTTTAACTTTGAGAGTTTTTATCTTGAAATTGGCTTTGGCTCGGGGCGGTTTTTGCTCCAAAAGGCACAGGCAAACCCTAAGAATCTCTATATCGGTTTGGAGGTGCATACCCCCTCCATAGAGCAAGTCTTGCGCCAAATTGAGCTCTTAGGGCTAAAAAATCTTTACATCGCCCACGCCGATGCACGCACACTTTTAGAGGTTTTACCCCCAAATTGTGAGAGATTAGACATCCACTTTCCCGTGCCATGGCCAAAGCACCCCAATCGGCGCATTTTCACCCCCCAAACTTTAGAGAACATGCTTTCTGTATTGCGCTCACAGGGAGAGATTTGGCTAAGAACGGATAGTTTAGAGTATTTTAAGGACAGTCTAGAATTAGCCTTAAATCTATCCACTTGTCAAGCCACAATCGCTAAGAACGCTCCACAAGAGGGAGTCGTCAGTAAATACGAGGCGCGTTGGGTGCGCCAAGCAAAAGACATTTACGACTTGCGCCTAAAATCTGCCACATCTAGCCACCGCCCAAAGTTACCTCTACTACTGCCAACCACCCAAAACATCAAGTACAAGGGAGTCAAAGCTTCTAGTTTATGGCAAGAAAAGTCCAAAATGGGGGAGGATTATTTTTTAAACATCCAAGATGTGTTAGAATATAAGGACTTATGGTTACTCGCAGTGAGTTTGGGCGATGTGCGCTCCCCCTTAAATAAAATCCTTAGTTGGGATCGCAAGGGTGGGGGCTTGGAGTATGTGGGGGGTGCGCCCTTCAACACGAAAGCGCAACGCCACGCCCACGAAGCGTTGTGCGCCCTTTTACAACAGGAGGTCTTTGGTGGGTAGCATCATTTTTGCGCGGGATTTGTCCTTGGGCTACAAAAAAGACGAGTGGGTGATTAAGGGGGCGCATTTTAAAATTGAGCAGAAAGACTTTGTTTTTATCTCGGGAGCGAGCGGGAGTGGGAAAAGCACGCTTTTGCGCTCTTTGTATGGAGATTTACCCATCTTGGGGGGGGATTTAGAGGTGTGTAACATCAGTGTCAATCGGGCTTCTAAGAGTTTCATCAATGAGCTTAGGCGCAACATCGGGGTGGTGTTTCAGGACTATAAACTCATTGAAGAATGGACGGTGGAGCAAAATATCAAGTTGCCCATGATCATCAATGGCTACAAAAAAGAGGAGTGCAACATTCAGGCCGAAAAACTCTTAGCCCATGTGGACTTGCTCTATAAATCTAACCGCTACCCTTTGGAGTTGAGCGGGGGTGAGCAGCAACGGGTGGCTATGGCTAGAGCGATCGCCCATAAACCCTTTTTGATTTTAGCCGATGAGCCCACGGGCAATTTGGACGATTACTCCAGCGACATGATCTGGAGTTTGCTAAAAGGGGCAAACAAACAATTAGACATCACCATCGTGGTCGTGACGCACAGAATCCCTAGCAATTTCAACATCCCTTATCGCAAGCTTTATATCAAGGATGGAGAGGTGCATGAGTACACTTAAGGAGCATTTAGCTTTTTTGTTGCCCCTAATCGCCCTTTTGTTTAGCCTAGAGAGCATTTTATTTATCCAGCGGGCGGTGCATATCCGTGAGGAAAAGCTGTATAAGAATTACGCCATCACCATCGTGAGCCACCAAAAACTCTCTTTACAATTCATCCGCCAAAACATCCCCAACAGCGCATCCTTAAACCTGATCAGCCCCGATGCGCTCTTAGAGCGGCTAAAGCAGAATTTGAGCGCGGCTAGCATCGCCAATCTTAAGAAAAATCTCCCCTTTTTCTATTCGCTCAAGTTATCCTTATTCCCCACTTTAGAACAGTTGCACCAAATCAACCAAAGGCTCTTAAAAATCCCGGGCGTGGAGAAGGTGGAGGTCTTTAGCAAAACCCACGATCAGGAATACCGCTTATTGCTCTTACTGAAAAAGAATACCCTCATTTTTGCGTCTATTGTGGGCGTGCTCTCCATTCTCTTGCTTGTTAAACAAATCAGTGTGTGGCATTTGCAATACGCCAAACGCATTGAAATCATGGACCTTTTAGGCGCGCCCATGCGGATCAAAAATGGCTTTTTGTTTAGGCTTGCCTTGATCGACTCGGTGATTGCCAGTGTAGCGGTGTTTGTGGGGAGTTTGTATTTGTCTTTGCAAGATCGCTTCCAAACCATCGCCCAAGTGTTAGAGATCAATGGCCGCTTGTTTGTGTGGCAAGAGGACACCTTGATCTTTTTACTCACTTCGGTTGTGGTGTCCTTGGTCTGCGTGTGGATCGTTGTTATCCAAAGGAGAGTGGCATGAAAAAAAGAGCAATGCTTTTAGGGTGTTGTTTGGCTTTGGGGGTGTTAAACAGCCAATCGGTCGCAGATATTGACAAAAATATTAGTTTGAACCAAGATAGGCTCAAGGCCACAGCCCTAGAAAAGAGCAAAATCAGCAACCACTTAAATCTCTTGGGCAACGCCATTAACCAAAAGTACCGCCAAAGCCAAGAGCTCTCTAGACAAATACAGGGCATCCAAAGGGACATTGACAAGAACCAAGCCCAAAACCTTGCCCAAGAAAAATCTCTAGAGGAAAACCGCCTATTTTTGGAGAATCTGCAAAAGAGTCGCAGTAGAATCCAAGACTCGGTAACGAGCATTCTCTTAAAGGACATCTTGTTTGTGATGATCCTAGACAAACAGGATTTAGCCACGACTGAGGACATCATGCTCCAAACTGCCTTTAAGTATTTAAATCACAACTCGCGCGCACGCCTTGCCAACTTAAACGCTCAAGAGGAACAGATCAACGCCCGCATTGCCCAAATCACAAAAAACATTGATCAGATGGGCGCGACCATCACCGCCCAAAAAGACCGCAAGCGCAATTTGCAAAACATGGTCGCCACCCAACAGAAGTTGATCGCCAAAATGCAAGAGGAACTCGCCCTTTACAATAAAAAGCTAGAAAATTTAGACAAGGAACGCAAGGGGTTAGACCAACTTTTAGCGTCTCTAAACATTGTCAAGCAAAAGGAACTAGAGCGTCAAAGACATCCTCAAAGAGAGGAAACTCACACCACCACAGGCTTACAAGCCCCCTTAGAGGTGCGCCAAGTGGCAAGCTCTTATAGGGACATCACGACTGTCGCCTACAATGGACCAAAGACCATCGCCCCTTTAGCCAGCTATAGAATCGCACAAAAATTTGGACCTTATTTTGACCCCGTGTATAAGCTCAAGGTTTTCAACGAGTCGGTAACTTTGGTATCCACCAAGCCCAACGCCGTGGTGCGTAGCATTTTTGATGGGCGGGTGGTGTATGCTAAAGAAGTGCCGATTTTAAAAAAGGTCATCATCATTGAGCATAAGGATGGCATGCACACCATTTACTCCCAGCTAGACAAAATTGCCCCCACAATTAGGCATGGCTTGCGGGTGCAAAAGGGCTATGTGATCGGGCGCATCGACCAACGCCTAAGCTTTGAAGTGACTCTAAAAGACAAACACATCAACCCTTTGGAGATCATTGCCCGCACCCAATGACCCCTAAAACATAAAGAAAAACAGAGCTATGCCGATTTAGGGGTAAAGGAGTGTCTATGTCTACAGAGATTGCAAGCGTCACCCCGCATGTCAACACTACACAATTCAACACTACACAAAACACTACACAGTTAGATGCACCCCGCACTGCCCATACACCCAATCTAAAAAACCCAGAGGTGTCTTCTGTCAACGAAAGCAAGTTAGAGCACAGCAAAAAGGACGAAGAAACCCCTTTAGGGGAACAGGATTTGCAGAAGCTGACGAAAGAGCTCAACGAGAAGATGAAGCGTATTGAGTCGAAATTGACCTTTAGTTACAACGAGGTTTTGCATAGCCTTGTTGTAACAATTAAGGACAGCAATGGGGATCGGATCATCCGTGAAATCCCCTCGCAGGAGGTGATTAAGCTCACCGAGAAAATGCGCGATATTTTGGGGATCATCTTCGACAAAAAGGGCTAGAGCGCACCGGAGCAACACATGGGAATTGGAAAACTTAGTTCGTTAGGAATTGGCAGTAAGGTTTTAAACTACGATGTGATCGACAAACTCAAAAAAGCCGATGAACAAATGATGGTTGCCCCCATTGAAAAAAAAATGGAGGCGAATGTTGAAAAACAAAAAGCCCTCATTGAAATCAAAAGTCTCATCTCCAATCTCAAAGCCCCTGTAAGTGCTCTTACCGACTACTCCACTTACACGAGCCGCAACAGCAGTGTGAGTGGAAGTGCCGTTAAAGCTACAGTGAGCCCGGGCATTCCGATGCAAAATATTAAGGTCGAAGTAGAAGACCTAGCCCAGGGCGACATCAATGAGGTAACCACTCACTTTAGGGACCGAGACGATGCCTTTAGCGAAGCCAACACCAAATTGCACTTTTACACCAATGGCAAGAACTACACCATCGACATTAAAGCCGGGATGAGCCTAGGCGATGTGGCGCAGGCGATCACAGATGCGACCGATGGCAATGTTTTAGGCATTGTGATGAAAACGGGGGGAGACAAGCCCTACCAGCTCATGCTCAACAGCAAAAACCCTGGGGCAAATAGCCGCATTTACTTCGGCACGAGCGTGATCTCCCATTTGAGCAGCGATGCGCCCATCACTTTGGTGGCGGGCAGCAAAGACCCCACCACGGGTAAAACCACCGAGGATGATTTTTTCATTAAGGTGAAGGATGCACAGGGGCAAGAGGTAAAAATCCCCATCACCCTAACCATCGGCACCAAAACCCCTGTACAGAACAAAAATCAGGCCTTGCAAGAGGCGATCAAAAAGGCATTAGAGGCTAACCCTCAAACCAAATCCCTTCTAGAGAACGGACAGCTCAACGTGGGGCTCATCAACGATGGTAAGTCTTTGATCCTCAATGACAAAAGGGGGTTTGGCGTAGAAGTGGGCGGGGCTAAGGCAGCAGAGCTCGGTTTTGTGAAAACCACTTCTAGCACAGACGACCTTGTTAAGGGTAAAACAGGTATCCCCTCCGGGCAAATTAAAGGGGTGGTGAACTTCAATGGACATGCCATTGACCTTTCTAAAATCACTTTTTTAGCCAACTCCAGCGATGACAATGGCAAGGCGATCGTTAAAGCCATCAATGCCATCAGCGGCTTGCACGCCTCTTTGGGCGCAGATGGGAAGTTAGTCTTAAACAGCGACAGCGGAGAGCTGCGTATTTCGGGCGTGGGGGCAGCGGGCAAGGCGGCGGTGTCTAGCTTGGGCTTAAGTGAGGGCTTGAGCCAGTCCTACGCCAAAATGCACGATCTCTTTGGGTTTAAAAATCTGCAGCGTGCTTCGGATGCGAAATTTACCTACAACGGCGCGACCATCACCCGCCCCACCAATGAGGTCAACGATGTGATCAATGGGGTGTCTTTAACTTTGCTCGCCAAAACCGATCCGGGCAAGCCCGCCATTGTGAGCATCACCAGGGATAGCAAGGCGATCGTAGACAACATCAAAGCCTTTGTCAAAGCCTACAATGAATTGATGCCCAAATTAGACGAAACCACCCGCTACGACCCAGACACCCACATCGCCGGGGTATTCAATGGGGTGAGCGACATCCGCACAATTCGCTCCTCCATCAACAACGCCATCGCCTTTAGCATTACAAGCGCGAAGGGGGTGGATAGCTTAATGAAATACGGCATTAGCCTAGATGAGCATGGCAAAATGAGTCTAGATGAGGCTAGGCTCACAAATGCGATCGAAACCGACCCCCAAGCCGCTCAAGACTTCTTTTATGGCAGCGATGTCAAGGGCATGGGAGGTAAAGAAATCCACCAAGACGGGATTTTTATCCGCTTAGATAAAGTTTTGGCGGGTTTGGTCGATGGTGGAAATGCGCGTTTGAAATTATACGAAGATTCGCTAGAACAAGATGCCAAAGACCTTAAAAAAGACAAGGATAGTGCGATGGAAATGCTCAAGACTCGCTATGACACGATGGCAGAGCGCTTCGCCGCTTACGATGAGCGCATTTCAAAAGCGAATAAATCCTTTGATGCGGTGCAGATGATGATCGATCAGGCAGCCGCTAAAAAGAACTAAGAAAGGGAGAGAATGTTTAAAGCCAACGCCTACAACATGTATCAGCAGAATGCGGTTACCGTGGAGTCGCCTGCCAAGCTCATTGAAATGCTCTACGAGGGGATTTTAAAGTTTGCTGCCCAAGCCAAACGCCATATGGAAGCTGGGGACATTGAAAGGAAGATCGTCTACATTAACAAAGTTACAGATATTTTTACAGAGTTGCTGAATATCTTAGACTATGAGCGGGGTGGAGAGGTCGCTGTGTATCTCACTGGGCTCTACACCCACCAAATCAAACTACTCACCCAAGCCAATGTTGAGAATGACAGCGAAAAAATCGATTTGGTGATGCGTGTGGCGCGGGGGCTTTTAGAAGCGTGGAGAGAGATACACCCTCATGAACTGGGTCGATGAGCTTAAAGTTGCGCTTTTGGAAAACAACCTAGAGCGTGCTTCTTTTTTGGTCGAAACTTGCCCCTTTCTAAGTAGCCCTTGCACTGATTTAGAAACCTTGCAAAGCGCAAGAACTCTCATTGCCACTACCATTGAGCGTCTACAAGTAGAACAACGCACTTTAGGCGCGCAAATGCGCCAACTCAAAGCTGCCCAAAAATTCTTAGAAGTCTCGTAGACGTTAAACAGCATTAAACTTAAAGCGTTACAATGCCCTAAAAAAGGGGTTTTAAGTGGATAAAGTTATGGTTTTAGCGACAGGGGGGACAATCGCGGGTACAGGAGAGGGTGGGGCTTATACGAGTGGGCAGGTCGGTGTGGGGGATTTGCTTAAAGGGGTTGTGCCAAAGGGCATAGAAATCGAGAGCATGCAAATTTCTAATGTCGGTTCACAAGACATGCACAGCGGCATTTGGCTGCAACTCTTAGAAAAAATCCACACCCTAAGCGCACAAGAGGATATACAAGGTTTTGTCATCACGCATGGCACGGATACAATGGAAGAGACGGCTTACTTCTTGCACTTGAATGCGCAATCTTGTAAACCCGTGGTGCTCACAGGGGCGATGCGCAACTCCACGAGCCTAAGTCCCGATGGGCCGCTAAACCTTTACAACGCTCTAGCTGTGTGTGCCCACCCTGGAAGTGTGGGGCTTGGGGTTTTGGTGGCCATGGATGAGAGTATTTATAGCGCACGTGATGTCAGCAAGACCCACACTAGCCATTTAGGTGCCTTCAAAGCCCCAAATGTGGGGTCCATCGGACATGTCTACTATGGTCATGTGTCCTTTCACGCCAAGCCCACCAAAAAGCACACCCTGCAAAGCCAACTAGTCTTAAAGGACACAGCAGCACCCCTACCTAAAGTGGCGGTGGTTTACACCCATGTAGATTGTGGGGATTTTCTATTGAAAGCCGCTCTACAAGCGGGCGTGCAAGGCGTGGTGGTGGCAGGGCTAGGCAATGGCAATGTGAGCCAAACCCTCTTAGAAGCGATGGCACAGGCGGTTAAGCAGGGTGTGGTCGTGGTGCGCTCGAGCCGTGTGGGCAGTGGGTGCGTTTTACTTGGCGAAGTGGACGATGTCCGTTATCGCTTTGTGCGTGCCGGGGATTTAAACCCCCAAAAAGCAAGGGTCTTATTGCAATTAGCCCTACTTAAAACCACAAACCCCGAGGTCATTCAAGAGTTTTTTAACACGCATTAGGATAAGGGGGCTAAGCCCCCTTTGCCTAAACCTAGCTTGCCCTAAAATTTAGCGTAATAAAACAGCGTGTATTTTTCGTAAGTTTCGCCATCGTTGCTAGAACTGCTAAAAATGCCCCCTTTTTTAGAACTGCTTGCCTTATTGGCAAAACTCTTGACATAATGTTTAGCCCCCTCGCTTATACCAGCACTGATCTCGCATTGGATTTCCGTGGATTCTTTAAGGGTTTTTTCCATTTCAAAGCAACTCACAAACTCCGCTCCACTTTGGATACTGCCCCCATTACGCTTAAAGGCATCCACCACAGCCCGTACGCCCAAATTGCCTAAATCGGTGTCTGTAACTTGTTGCTGACTAAGCCAACTGTCTAACCCCGATGCAGACTCTTTATAGCCATAATTGCCTGATCCACGCGTAAGAGATGTGTTGTTGTGGTTTTCGGCATAATTGCGTGCCTGTGTGCCCACTTTAAAATCGCCAAGACCCACGCCTAGGGATTTTTTGCTTTCACTATAGGCACTGCTTGTTTTGCTCATGTGGATATAAAATTTTTCTTTCCCCATTTTAGAAAAGAGCATGTCTAAGAAATCCGCCACATCGAGCCAATAGTCTTGCTGATAAGTTTCCAATTTGTAGTAACGCCCCGGGAAAATGTCTGACTCGAGCAGTAAAAAACTTTCATCGCTAGAGGGGCTCAGTCTTTCGCCAAATTTTGTAACCAAAGATCCACCGCCATAGGTGATTTTACCAAAACCAAAAGACTTGCCAAGTTCCTGATCTTTTTTAAATTCTCTTAGTTTGTTCTCGCCCAACAATAGATACTTTTGCATGTTTATCCTTTATGTGTCAATGTGTGTGTGGCAAAAGCCACCAAAGCCCCAAGTCCTCCCATCAACGCCGCTAAAAGAGAAACCTTTTTAATCTTTAGCCCCTTTTTGGCGTGTTGGTCTAGGGCTTTTAGGCGTTCTAAAATATCCCCTCCAAACCCAAGCACCAATGCACTTGCCCCCACCGCCTCCAAACTCTCGTTTTTGTCATAGACAAAGACCGCAAAGCACGCCCGCCCGATATTGTCTTGCTTAGGGTGCTTGAGATAGGCTAGGTGCATGCCCCTCACAACATAAATGCCCTCTTTGTCAAGATCGCCCTTGAAGCCCAAGAGCGTTTTGTTGAGGATTTGCAAAGCTTGATCGGCTGACGCACCCTCTAGCAAGTACGTGTCTTGTACCACCAAGAGCGCATCGTTGCTAAGGCTTTGCATTTGGGCATAAACGCTCATCACATGCCTTATAGCTTTAAAAAGCTACAAATGTCGCTATAAGGAGCTTTTGTGAGATCAAAGATATTGACAGCACACACGGATTGCAAGTCCTTAATCCACCTGTTGAACTCCTCTTGGCTAATTTCGTCTAAATGCGTACCCAAACAATAAAACTCGTTTGCATGCCTTTTGTGGCTGTCTAAATCGTAGCGATCGCAAGTGCTGGGCTTGTTTGCATCAAAGACATACACGCTTTTACAATCCGAGTCGTCTAGACTATATTGCTTTTTCACTTCGGCGATTGTGGCTTCGTTTAGGCTGTGGTTCTCTCCCGTGCAATCCACAACGACAAAATTTTCACCCCACCATCTCTTCTTCTCACGCGCCTTAGCTTGTGTTGTCTGTTTGTAACCCCCCTTAAATTTTTCCTCAACCAACACATTGCCTAATTCCGTTTTACCCACTCCCGGCGATCCATACAGAAAAACCGCTTTAGCCATGTTTGTCCTTTTTTAAATTGACTTTGCAAAACATACAGACCTACCCAAAAATGGATTCCCAAAACCCTTTTTGGGGCGATTTCTCTAAATTTTGTGGCACGGCTCTCGTCCCGCTTTTTACAACCCAAGAGGGGTCTTTGGCTCTAGGGGGGTTATGGCTAGAACACACAGGCACGATATAGTATTTATTGCCAATGCGATCCACTTTAACATGTGCGCCTATGCTCGCACTTTCATTACATTCCGCGTTGCAACAAATGGGGTTGGAGTCGCCCGAATAGGTTTTGTAAAACTCAATCCAAGTTCTAGCCTCAGGATTTGGTATATAGTCGCTAGTCCCACTAATGTGCTTTACTTTACAATACTCACCTTTCAATGTTTCATAGATCAATTCCGTATCAGCCATCGTTTCCTTTCTATAAAAAATTAAAAAAGACAAAAGCATTTTAACGAGAGAGAGAGAGAGTCAAGGGGATTTTAAAACATAGGGTTAAAAAGTTAAAAAAGGGGTATAGAGGTAACACCAGCCCCCAACACACCCCAATACAAGAAAGCTAAAGGACTCTAAAGGGGCTAAAAACTATAGACGTAGTTAAAAAACACCTAGTTAAAAAACACCGCAATAAGGACAAGTGGCCAAGCTCTCAACGCCATGCCGTCTATTTTTTCTGTCTTAGCACAAAAAATTAATTTATACTTTTAACTAAAAGTCATGCTTTAATAAACTTATATCAACAAACTCCGCCGCGCTGTGCTATAATGACTCCCCTTTAATTTAATTTAATTTAGGCTAGGGCGGTGATCGCTTGCGTAAAGTCTTTGGCATGATCGTGGGCAGCTATGTACTTTTAGCCCTTGTGGGGGCCCTTGTGCTTGATTTGGCCCCCATGCACACTAAACCCGTCGCCTTTTTAGACTTGTTTTTCACTGCCACTTCTGCAGTGTGCCTAACAGGTCTCATCACCACAAACCCCGCGACAGATTTTAGCGTCTATGGGCAGGCGGTGCTCTTGGGGTTGATACAGGCAGGGGGCTTTGGCTACATGGGGCTGGCGGGGTTTTTGTTCTTGCTCTTGGGGAAGAAAATGGGCTTTAAAGGGCGTTTAATGCTTAAAGAGTCGCTAGATTACCCCAACATGCAGGGCGTGATCTTGTATCTTAAAAAAATCCTGCTTTTCACTTTGGCAATTGAGGGCGTGGGGGCCCTGCTTTTGAGCGTGTGCTTTGCACTGCATTTACCCCTTAAGCAAGCCCTCTGGGCGGGGCTGTTTCATGCCATTTCTGCCTTCAACAACGCCGGCTTTAGCATTTTTGCCTCTAATTTGGTGGAATATCAAACAAATGTCCCGATCAACCTCATCATTTGCGCCCTCATCATCTTGGGCGGTTTGGGCTTTTTGGTCTTAAGCGAGTGTTATAACTACCGCAAAAAAGCCCGCCTAAGCGTACACACGCGCATTGTGCTGTGGGCGACTTTGGGTTTTCTTTTGCTTGGCGTGGCGGTGGTCTTGCTCTTTGAGTGGGACAACCCTAAGAGCATAGGGAGTTTGAGTACATGGGCGAAAGTGATGGCAGCGTTTTTTCTCTCGGTGAATTTACGCACAGCGGGCTTTAACAGCATAGACATAGCAAGTTTGCACGATGAGAGTCTATTCTTTTCCTCACTGCTGATGGTGATAGGGGCAGCACCAGCCAGCACAGCGGGGGGGATTAAAATCACCACACTAACAATCCTTCTAGCCTACGCCTACCATGCTCTAAAAGGGCAAGAAGTCGTGCTGTTTAAGCGCACCATCCCCCAAAGTGCGGTGAAAAAATCCTTTTTGATTTTCATTGTCGCCCTGTTTTACATTGTCGTTTCTGCCATGATTTTAAGCGCAACTGAAGACCGCCAAAACAAATTCTTCTTACATTTGTTCTTTGAGATTTGTTCGGCGTTTGGCACAGTGGGGGTGAGTACGGGCAATGGGGGCGATCTCTCATTGGTGGCGCAGTTTAACAGTTTTGGGAAGTTGTATCTAATGCTCTTGATGTTTATGGGGCGGGTGGGCGTGTTGGTCTTTAGCATGGCGTTGGTGGGTAAGAGCAAAACGCACCATGTCCACTACCCTGAAGAAGAGGTGGTTTTATGAAAACTTATGCGGTTTTGGGTTTAGGCAAATTTGGCGGGCATGTCGCTAGGGGTCTCATTGAAAATGGGGAGCAAATCATCGCTGCCGATGTCAATGAAGAGCGGGTGAAGCTCTTTAAAAGCGTGTGCGATAATTTGTTTATTTTAGACACGACCGACAGCGTAGCCCTCAAGGAAACGGGCATCAACGAAGCCGACATTGCGATTGTGAGCATAGGCCAAAGCGTGGAAGCCTCCATTTTAACCGTGATGGCACTCAAAGAGAGCGGGGTTAAGGAAGTGATCGCCAAGGCCTCTACACTTATCCATGGTAAAATTCTCGCCAAAATCGGCACGGACCGGGTGATTTACCCCGAAAGGGACGCAGCTAAACGCCTTGTTAGAGGGCTTAGCCTGAATCCCCATTTAGACATCATAGAGATCACCACGCACATGCGCCTTGTGCGCCTACTCATCACCCCCGAACACGCCCAAAGGACGTTGCAGGATTTCTTAGACATTTCTAAAGCGGATTTAGAGGTCGTGGCGCTCAAGCACGGGGCGCAGTGGGATTACCAAGTCCCTATGGGCACACTCCTAGCCGAGGGGGACATTTTGCTTTTAATCGGGGCAGCTAAGGAAGTGGATGTCCTTTTAGCCAACAAGCCTAAAGGCTGATTTGCTCTAAAATCTCCAACGCCCCTTTTTCTATAAAGCGCTCTAAGAGCAGCTGCAAAAGTTCATCCGCCTCTTGCACATGCCCACTCACCCGCTCCTCCACCACTTGGCTTGCATCCACCAACCCCACAACAGCGCGCATGTCTAGCACCTCCCCCTTCAAGGACGCATGCACGCCTAGAGGCACTTGACAGCCCCCATTGAGTTTAGCGATAAAAGTCCGCTCTAGCCCACATAAAAACGCGCTTCTTGGATCGTTTAGCTGTGTGATGGTGGCAAAGAGCGGGTGGTCGCTTGCCATTTCCACGCCCAGTGCCCCCTGCCCCATGCACGGGAGCATTTGCTTGAAGCTCAAAGGCACGCAATAAGGCATGCGTATTTGCAGCCGCTCCACCCCCGCATAGGCTAAAATGATCGCATCAAACGCCCCCTCTTTTAGGCGTTGCAAGCGGGTTTGGACATTGCCCCTAAGGCTCAAAGTGTCTAAATCGGGGCGCAGTCTCTTTAGCTGCATGCAGCGGCGCAGGGAAGTGGTGCCCACTTTTGCGCCTGGGGGCAAATCCTCTAAAAAGGGGTAATGCACGCTCAAAAAGCAATCTCTAGAATCCGCCCTTTTGCTGACACAGGCTAGGCTTAAGGGGGGGGGCAAATCCACAGGGACATCTTTAAGCGAATGCACGGCTAAGTCTAACGCCCCCACGAGCAAAAGCTCTTCGAGCTCTTTGGTGAAAAGCCCCTTGCCCCCGATTTTAGCCAAAGGGACATCTAGGATTTTATCCCCCCTGGTTTTGACGACCTCAATGCGGCTTTTTAAGCCCAAAGTTTCTAATTGCGTTTGTATGTAGCGGGCTTGCCACAGGGCTAACTGGCTGCCCCGACTCCCGATCACCAATTCCCTCATTTTTTCTTATCGCTCACTTCCACATCAATGATTTCGGGCCCATTGGGGTCTGTTGTGGGCTCTTTCTTACGCACACTAGCCACCAAGAGCAAGAGCAAGCCGAAAATGTCGCACAGCACTCCGGGCAAGAGCAACAACACCCCGCCCACCGAGCGCAAAAACAGCCCTTCAGCCCACGACAAGGGGTTTAGCCGCTCATTGACAAGCTCGGTTAGGTTGTGAAAGGGGCCTCTTAACAGCACCACGCCCCCTAAAAACGCGCTCGCCGCCACCTCAAGCAAAAAGGAAAAAACCCCGAAGCGATTCACCACCTGCACCACTAAATAAATTTCAAAGGCCAAGTAGCCAAGTCCAAGCAAGAACACAAAGGGCATTACACACCCTTAAGGAAGTCTAGGACCTCTTGTTGGCTCATCTCTTGTTTGCTTAAGCCGTGGCGTTTGATGATCTCAAACACCCCCTCTTTGGCCTTGTTGCCTACAATGAGCGCATAAGAGCAGCCCATCAGCTCAAAATCCGCCATTTTTGCCCCAAAACGTTCGGCTCTGTCGTCTAAAAGCACCTCCACTTTAGCGTTTAAAAGCTCCGTGTAAAGAGACTCGCCTAAGTCATCGAGCGCGTGATCTTTAGTGTTTGCCACAATCAGCACCACCTTGAAGGGAGCGGTGCTACCACTCCACACACAGCCCTTTTCATCGGCATTTTGCTCCAAAATGGCGGCAAGCAGACGACTCACCCCGATCCCATAGCAGCCCATTTCAAAGCAACACGCCCGCCCCTCTTTGTCTAAAAACTGCGCCCCCAGACTCTTAGAGTATTTGTCCCCGAGTTTGAAAATGTGCCCCACCTCTATGCTCTTGTGGTGTTCTAGCACCCCTCCACACAGAGCGCACGCCTGCCCTGCCCCAGCAGTGGCGATGTCTTGGTAATTTAGCCCGCTAAAGGTGGCTAAATCCACGCCCACAAAATGCATCCCCTCTTCATTCGCCCCACAAATTAGGCTGTCGGCTTCTTGTAAATCCGTGTCAAAGAAAACTAAAGCATTTGGCACAAGGTGCTGCAAGCCATAAGGCCCGATGTAGCCGGCAAAGAGCCCATATTTTCTTAGCTCTGCGCCCTCTATGTCTTCTAAACTTAAAGCGGGCACCTGGCTTTTGCAAGCGTTTAAAGCTTTGGTTTCCTCTAAGCTGTCATCACCCCGCACAAAGAATACCGCCAGTTGGCTTTCTGCATTGTCTAAAAGCACTTTTTTTACAACCGCTTTTAAGATAAAAAAGGGCTCCACCTTTAAGTAGGCACTCACCGCCTCAATGCTGGGGGTGTTGGGGGTGGGGAATTTGGCAAAGGCGGCTTTAGGGACATTGTCCGGCTCTGCTCTCTTGGCTCTCTTGGCGACCTCTATATTTGCCACATAGGCGCAACTGGCACAGGCCACCAAAGTGTCCTCCCCACAGGGGGCTAAGAGCACAAACTCTTTGCTCTTGCTGCCCCCAATCGCCCCGCTGTCGGCTTCAATCGCACGCACTTTAAGCCCTAGCCGTGTAAAGATTTCATGGTAGGCTTGATGCATGTTCTCAAATTCTCTATCTAGGTCGGTGGTGTCGGCGTGGAAGCTGTAAGCGTCCTTCATGATAAATTCTCTAGCACGCATGAGCCCAAAGCGGGGACGAATTTCGTCCCTAAATTTGGTGTGGATTTGGTAGAGATTGATGGGGAGCTGCTTGTAGCTTTTAATGTGGGCTTTGGCGATCGCTGTCGCCACTTCCTCGTGGGTGGGGCCTAGCACAAAATCGTTGTCTTTGCGGTCTTTAAAGACTAAAAGTTCCTTGCCATACTTGTCAAAACGCCCGCTCTCTTGCCATAAACTAGCGGGCGTAACAAAGTTAAACAAGCAGCTTTGCGCCCCATGCGCTTGCATGACCTCATCTATGATGCTGATGATTTTTTTAAGCACCCTCTGTCCCAGGGGCAAAAAGCTATACACCCCACTGCCAATTTGTTGGATGTAGCCCGCTTGCACCAAAAATTGGTGGCTTTTGAGCACCGCGTCTTTGGGGGGTTCTTTTAAAGTGGGGGCAAAGAGTTTGGAGTAACGCATTAAAGTCCTTTAGAATGTTCGCAGCGGTAAGCGTTTAAAAACAACGGGTCGCTTCCTAGACTAAAAAGGGTTTTTAGCGCCTCGCCTAGCATGTCGCCCTCCTCTTTGTGGGCGTTTTTCTTTAGGGTGGCGGTGGGTTGGTGTAAAAAGGTGTTGAAAGCGTTGTGTAGGATTTTGGCGACATTGTCTTGCAACTCGGGGGGGATGTAGCCCTTTTTCACCGCTTTATTGAGCTCTTTAAGGGCGGCTTGTTTGGCAAGGTCTCTAAGCCCCTTGATGAGTGGGTCTAGCTCTAAAGTCTGCAGCCATGCAAAGAATTGCGCCGTGTCCTCGGCGATGATGGCATGCGCTTTGGCGGTGTCTTTTTGGCGTTTTTCTAAATTGTCGGAGACGACTCCTTTTAAATCATCCACGCTGTAAAGCCACACGCTAGAGTCTTTGGGGTCTTGGATGTCTCTTGGCACGGCCAAATCAAACCAAAAGCGCCTAAAGGGGGTGGGCTCTAGCATGTCGGGCGTGATGAGGGGGTTTGGGGAGTGGGTGGCGCTGAAACAAAAGGGGTGGGTGTTGATGTGTGTTTTTAAATTCTCTAGGCCATCAATGCGCATGTGGGGTTCATTGAGGGTGTCCATGAAATTTTGGGCGTTTTCTAGGCTGCGGTTACACAAAAGCACTTCAAAGCCCTTAGCAAGCAGGTGTTTACACACAAGTTGCCCCATTTGCCCCACACCCACCACCACCGCCTTTTTAGGCAAGTTTTCGCTTTCTAGCACCTCTAGGGCTTGCTTGACTGCCATGGACGCAATGGATACAACTTGCGAAGAAATGGCGGTAACACTCCTTACCCGCCCCGCACATTTAAAGGCAAAATGCGTCAAGCGGCTTAAATGCTTGCCGCAAAGCTTTGCCTCAAAACACGCTTTATACGCCTCTTTGAGCTGCCCCGTGATTTGGGTTTCGCCCACGACTAAACTATCAAGGCTGCTTGCCACGCTAAAGCTGTGATAAACCGCCTCCGTGTGGGTGTATTGCGTGCTTTTTTCTTGCAAAAGGGCTAGGGGCAAGCTCTTGGCGTGGGCGAGTGCCTCCAACACCATGCCAAAATCCACCGCCCCATAGCAGTAAAATTCCACCCGATTGCAAGTGCAAAGCCCGATGATTTCCTTAAGGCTGGGCTGTTGGTGCTTCAAGTCTTGCAAGAAGTGCAACAGGGCGGCGTTGTCCTTAAAAGCCAACTGCTCGCGCAACTCAATGGGTAGGCGTTTATATGTGAAACTAAGGACACTGTAATACGAATCCACTCTAGCCCCCTAAAATTGTCTTTCTAAAACCCGCAAGGCCATCGCCTCCAGGGCTTGGTTGTTCTCGCCCCTGATCGCTTCTAGGGCTTTGTAGGTGTAAGCTTTGGCCTCTTGCAAAGTGGCTTGGACGATGTTGTGTTCTTGAAATTTTTCGCTGCACCACAGCTTTGCCTCCTCTTTGGGGCTTTTAAAATGCCCCTTCAAAATGCCCTGCTCTGCGGGGTTTAGGCGTTGGTGCAAGAGAATGTAGGGTAGGGTGCTTTTGCCCTCTTTAAAGTCGCTAAAGGCGGGCTTGCCTAGCACCTCTTTGGGTTGGGTGATGTCTAGCAAGTCGTCAATGATTTGGAAGGCAATGCCAAAGTTGCGCCCAAAGGCAGCGTATTTCTCAAAGTCTAAGCCTGCCAACAGAGCCGCCCCCCCGCTGCTCGCCACAATCAGGGCTGCGCTCTTGTCGGCAACCATGTCTATGTAAAAATCTTGATTGGGGTTAAAGGCTTCAGCCATTTGGGTGTCTTTGATTTCGCCCCTTGAGAGAGCCACCACACTTTGGGCGACCACTTCTATCACGGGTTTAGCAAAGTCGGCTAAGGCGCAAAAGGCTTTGGAGTAAAAAATGTCGCCGAGCATGATGGCGTTTGTGTTGCCAAAAGTGTAGTTTAGCGATTCGTGTCCGCGCCTTGTGGCGGCGTTGTCGATGACATCATCGTGGAGCAAGGATGCGGTTTGGATCATTTCTATGATGGCGCAAAAGTCCACGAGCTTAGGATGTTTGGCGCAAATGGTTAGGATAAGGCGGCTTCTTAGCATTTTACCCACGCCTAAGTTTTGTGCCATATGCAGGGCTTGGGGGCTTTGCACTTCCTTTAAAAATGCCCCGATTTTTTCTTGTATGCGCTCTAACATTAGGGCTCGATCCATTTAAGTTGTGGGGACGCTTTGACTTTTAAGGCCGCCACACCCCTTTGCATGTCAAAGTTTTTGAACGTTACCAAAAAATAGGGGCGTTCTAAATTGTTTGCACCCTCATTGTTTGCAACCTCTTGGGGAGGGGTGGTTTCTTTGAAAATGTCCGCCCTAAAGGTGTTGCGCTGAAAATCTTTATATAAAATGAACTGATAGGGGAAGTGGTTTAAGTTCAAATGCACCACCAACCCGTGGTCTTTAAACAAAGTCCAACGCAAACTCAAGGGCTTTTTAATTTTGCCTAGGCGCAACTCCCCGCTAAAAACTTCGTCTTTTTTAAGCGTGAGCGTGCGATCCAAAGGCTTAGTAGATAAGATAGAGGCGAGCAGCAACACGAGCCAAAGCCTACTCATGCCCGCTAAGGACATGCGCCATGGATTGTATGGCTAAATCCACCTTTTTGGCGTGCACTCTTTCTTGCAAGGCAGGGTCAAATTTGAGCTGTTTTAACAATGTCTCAAATTTGTCCTCTAAGCCCTCTTGCTCTAAAAACAGTGTGCCTAAAGCCCGCCACTCCAAAAACCGCTCCAGTTCTTCCAAAGAACGCTTGGGACTAGCGTGCAGTAGGATTTCCCCCCATTTTTCGAGGGGGTCGCCCTCCAAGACCTCTAAATCTTGTCGCATTAGGCTAGGCTAGCCTTGAGCATCCACACAGATTTTTGCAATTTGGCAAGCTGTTCGTCAGCGTAGGCGGCGGTAACCTTATCGCCCGCTTCATCGGCAAATTCCGAGAGTTGGGTAAAGTGTTTTTCTAAATGCTCGTAGTCGTGCAAAACGGCTTCAAACACTTCTTTAGAGTGGAAACTGTGCTTGCTCTCCTCTTTAATGTGGGCGACTTTCAACGCCTCGGCAAGGGTTACCACGGGGACATGCCCTAGTTGCGCCACCCTTTCGGCCAAATCGTCAAACATGTCGGCAAACTCTTCGTACACGGCTTGCGTGAATTTATGTACGGCGTGGAAGTCATGCCCTTTCACATTCCAATGGAAATTGTGTAACTTCATGAACAAAACGATGCTGTCGGCTTGAAGTTGTCTCAGTAGATCAAGTGTCTTTGTTTTCATAAACTCCCTTTTTTATAGTTTTTTGCTCACTAGTCTTAAAAAACTAGCTGCCCATTTTAGCCTAAAAATGGTTAACGCAAACTTTTGGCCGCGCAACGCTAAGGATTTTTAAATGAAATTAGTTTACAATGGCGGCTTTACACGCCTTAGCGCACTTGCGGATTTTTAAGTATAAATGAAGGTCTTAAAAATGCTCTCTAAAATTTTTCTAAAATCCATGTTTAAAAAGTGGAAAAATGGGGATTACCGCGTGGTGTTTTGGGACAAGGAAGTCTACCAAAACGGCACCAAAACCCCACAATTCACCATAAAAATCAACCGCCCCTTAAAAATGAGCGACATTAAAAAGGACATGTCCTTAACCATTGCCGAAGCCTACATGGACGGGCTGATCGACATTGAGGGCTCGATGGACGCTGTGATGCGGGTGTTGTATTTACAAACCAATTACGACCACTTACACAAGCACGACAACGCCACACCCATCCAGCCCGCCGACAAAGAAAAGTCCAACATCAAAAGCCACTACGATTTAGGCAATGACTTTTACGCCTTGTGGCTAGATGAAACCCTTAGCTACTCTTGCGCTTACTTTAAAAAAGAAAGCGACACTTTGTACCAAGCCCAATTGCAAAAGTTAGATCACACCTTAAAAAAATTAGACCTCAAGCAGGGCGAAAAACTTTTAGACATTGGCTGTGGTTGGGGTTATCTCTCCATTCGGGCAGCGCAAGAATACAATGTGGAAGTGATGGGAATCACCATCTCTGAAGAGCAATTTAAGCAGGCGAGCCAACGGGTGAAGGATTTAGGATTGTCCGATCGGGTTACGATCAAGCTGTTAAATTACCAAGATTTGGACGGCTTGCATTACCGCTTTGATAAGGTCGTGAGCGTGGGGATGTTCGAGCATGTCGGCAAGGCGAATCTGCCCTTTTACTTTAAAAAAGTCAAGGAAGTGCTGAAAGTGGGGGGCATGTTCTTACTGCACTCCATTTTATGTTGCTTTGAGGGCACCACCAACGCATGGATCGATAAATACATTTTTCCCGGCGGGTATCTGCCCTCTTTGCGTGAAGTGATTTCTGTTGCCAGTGAAAGCGATTTTCACTTAGTCTTAGCCGAGAGTTTGCGCTTACACTACGCCAAAACCCTGGACCTTTGGTATAAAAACTTTTGCGACAAACAAGAGCAAATCTCCCAAATGTATGATGCCCGCTTCATCCGTATGTGGTCGCTCTACTTAAACAGCTGCGCCTCCGCCTTTAGGGTAGGTAGCGTGGACCTCTACCAACTGCTTTTAACCAACAGTGTAGACAACACCATCCCCTTGACAAACGCCTATATTTACCAGTAAACCAGTAAAGGACTTTGATGCAATTAGACCCAAGCATTTTTAGAGAATACGACATTAGGGGGATTTTCAACAAGAATTTAAACGAGCCTTGTGTGCGCCAAATCGGGCTAGAGTTAGGCAAAATCATGGCACAAACCTGCCCCAAAGTGGCTTTAGGCTATGACGCTAGGACTCACTCGCCCATCTTATTTGAGTGGCTTAAAAGCGGGCTTGAAAACTTTGTAGAAGTTTATGATATGGGGCTTGTCCCCACGCCTGTGGCTTACTTTGCCACCTTCAATCCCATTGACAACACCCACACCCCCCACTCTATCATGATCACCGGCTCGCACAACCCCCCCAATACAATGGCTTTAAAATCACCCTAGACCAAAAGCCCTTTTACGGGCAGGCCCATCCAAGAGCTCAAAGACAAAATCTTAAAAACCCCCACGCCCTACACCCCCAAGCCCACGCCCGCCCACAAACTCCACGCCAAAGAAGCCTACCACGCTTATTTAATCAACGCCTTTTCGCATTTAAAAGACTTCCCCTATAAAATCGCGTTAGATTTTGGCAATGGGGTGGGGGCGATCGGCTTAGAGCCCGTGCTAAGGGCGCTCAATGTCAAGTTTGACAGCCTTTATGCCGCCCCCGATGGGACTTTCCCCCACCACCACCCCGACCCTAGCGAGTCTAAAAATTTAAAAGACTTGCAAGCGCACATGCAAACGCACCAAATCCCCATAGGCATCGCCTTTGACGGGGATGCGGATCGGGTAGCCTTACTCACACCTAATCACATCTATGCGGGCGATGAGTTGGCGATTTTATTTGCTAAAAGTCTCTCCAAAAAGGGCATTAAACCTTTAGTGATTGGTGAAGTCAAATGTTCGCAAGTCATGTACAACGCCATCAACGCCATGGGGCGAGCAATCATGTATAAAACGGGGCACAGCAATTTAAAGGTCAAGCTCAAAGAAACCAACGCCCACTTTGCCGCTGAAATGAGCGGGCATTTATTCTTCAACGACCGCTATTTTGGCTATGACGATGCGCTTTACGCCTGTTTGCGCCTCTTGGAGTTGTTTTTAGAACAAAGCCCCACTGCCCTAGAAGAGAGCTTAAAAACCCTGCCTTACTCGTATAAAACCCCTGAAGAAAAAATTTCTGTCGAAGAAGAGGAGAAGTTTCAAATCATTGACAAGCTCAAAGAAAGTTTAAAAGGGCGACTGCCCCAAAACTTCCCCCCCATTGTGGATTTGATCGACATTGACGGGGTTAGAGTGGTGTTTCAAGACGGCTTTGCGCTGGTGCGGGCGAGCAACACCACCCCCACCTAGTAACGCGCTTTGAAGGCAAAGATCAAGAGAGCGCACAGACCTACAAACAAGCGGTGCTCGGCTTGCTCGGCTTTTAACCGCCCAAATTGCGGGCTTTTAAATTGCGCTTGTAAAAATGCAGCCATGCTTTAAGCACAGATGCGGGCATGTGGGCTGTATTTTTAGGTTTTAGGTTTTTTGGAGCATAAAATGTTTAGCATGGTTTGCGTTTGTGCCAAAAATGTGGGCGTTAAGTCTGCTCTTGGATTTCTTGGGTTTTGGGTTTGGTTGTTAGACTTGGCACAATTTAGCGGTTTTGCACCTGAGCTACAAGGTGGGCTTAGGCTATGCAGGCGGTTAGATTTTAAACTCAGTACGGCGTTAAAATCGCTCTTAGGGCTTTCAGGCTCCAGTTTCACAAGGGGTTCTTAAAATGGGCTAGGAAAATTCTCAAGGGATCCAAGGAACTCCCTCCCCCCACAAGGGGGAGAGGGGCAAGCACAACTTAGTCTTGGTTGTTGCTGTTATTGCTGTTGTTGCTGTTATTGCTGTTATTGCGGTTGCTGCTGCTGCTGTTATTGCTATTGTTGCTGTTCCTGCTGTTGCTGCTGTTGCTGCTGTTGCTCATAACATTCTCCTTCCAAAAATTTGAAAACCCTCTAGATCAAGCTCTCGCCTAATCCTTGGTTTTCATACCGCAGACTATACCAAAACTCTTGTTTACTTTGGTAAACGAAAGTTTTTTGATGCGATCACCTAATGGGCTTAAAGTTCCTTGGCAAATGCTTTAAGTCCATTGAATAAGGACTTCGAAGTCTAATGGGTTACTGATTTACCCAGTGGTGTTTGTTAAAGCCCCAATTCTAGAGCCAGGTACTTGCCCGTGAAACTCCCCGTTTTGGCGTGGTTTTTGGCTAAAGTGGCGGGGCTGCCTACCGCCACCACCTGCCCTCCGCCACTGCCCCCCTCAGGTCCCATGTCGATGACATAATCTGCATTTTTGATGATGTCTAAATTGTGCTCGATCACGATCATAGAATTGCCCAACGCCACCAACGAGTGCAAGACATTTAAGAGCAATTGTATGTCTTCAAAGTGTAGCCCCGTGGTCGGCTCGTCTAAGATATATAAAGTCTTGCCCGTGTCCTTGCGGCTCAATTCTTTGGCAAGTTTAATGCGTTGCGCCTCCCCCCCGCTTAAAGTCGTGGCGTTTTGGCCCAGCGTGATGTAGCCCAGCCCCACGGCGTTTAAAGTCTGCAATTTGGCGGCGATTTTGGGGATTTTAGAGAAAAACTCCAAAGCCTCCTCCACGCTCATGTGCAACACATCGGCAATGGACTTGCCCTTGATTTTTACGGCTAGGGTCTGCTCGTTGTACTTGCTCCCCTTACAACTGCCACACTGCACCAGCACATCGGGCAAAAAGTGCATTTCAATTTTAATTTCCCCCTCCCCGTGGCACTTCTCACACCGCCCCCCCGCACATTGAAGCTAAAACGACTCGCGCTGTATCCGAGCATTTTTGCGTCCTTGCTTTGGGCAAAGAGCTCTCGAATGTCGTCCATCACCCCCGTATAAGTGGTAAGGTTGCTCCTTGGGGTCTTGCCTATGGGGGCTTGATCTAGGTAAATCACTTTATCTAAATGCTCCAAACCTTGCACAACCCCCACTCCCCCCGCCCTTTTTGGCGTGGTTCAACTTCTCTTGGGCGATGGGCAGCAAGGTTTGTAAAATGAGAGAGCTTTTACCGCTCCCACTCACCCCCGTCACACACACAAACTGCCTAAGCGGGATTTTCACCTGCAGGTTTTGGATGTTGTGGATAGAAACGCCCTTTAATTGCAAATAAGGCGGGTTTTTAGGCAAGGCGCGTTTCGCCCTTGTGATGTTTTTTAGCCCTTGCAGGTATAAGGCCGTGGGGTGCTTGCTTTGCAAGAGCTTTTGAACACTCCCGCTAAAGACCACCTGCCCCCCGTGCTTGCCCGCTTTAGGGCCAATATCCACAATAAAATCTGCTTGCCGGATCGTTTCCTTGTCGTGTTCCACCACAATTAAAGTGTTGCCCTTTTGTTGCAAGTTCTTTAGGGTCCGTACAAGTTTGGCGGTGTCGCGCTCGTGCAAGCCTATGCTAGGCTCATCAAGCACATACAAAACCCCGGTTAAACCGCTGCCAATTTGGCTGGCGATTCGGATGCGCTGACTTTCACCCCCGCTTAAGGTGCGCGCGTCTCGCCCCAAAGTGAGATAGCCCAGTCCCACATCCACTAAAAAAAACACCCTTTCGCAAATCTCTTTTAAAATCGGGGCGGCAATGCGCTGCTCTTGGGGGCTAAAATAAGCAAAGTGTTTAGAGTCTTGAAAAAAGGCGTGCACCGCGTTTATAGGCATGTTTAAGATCTCAGCAATGCCTAAGTTTGCCACCCGCACGGCTAAGGCTTTGGGGTTTAGGCGCTGACCCTTGCAACTGGGGCAAAGCTTTTCGCCCATATACTGACACAAGTCCTTTTTATCTTTAAACAAGTCGTAGACGATTTGAATCAGCCCCATCCACGGGCGGCTGATGGGCTGTTGTCTATAAATGAAGTCGACTTCCTTGCCATTGCCATAGAGCAAAGCCTCTTGTTGGTGCTTGTCTAGACTTTCAAAAGGGCTGTTTAAGTCTAGCCCATTTGTGGCGCAAAAACCCTCGAACAAAGCGCTGTAATAGGCACTGTTGTAAAAAACTCTTTTCATGTCTGCGATGGGCAAATGAAAGTCTAAGAGTTTTTGCAGATCTAAACTCACCTTCGCCCCAAGCCCCGCACACTCATCACAAGCCCCCCTAGGCGAATTAAACGAAAAGCTCACGGGTTCTAAGGGCTCAAAACTCACTTTGCAAGCAAAGCAGGCTAAATGCTCGCTGTAATGGCGGGTTTTATTCGTGTCTAAGTCCAACACCTCCACCCGCCCATAGCCTTCAGCCAGTGCCCGCTCTAAGGCACTGGAGAGTCTTGCCTGGTTGCCTGCACTCACTTCAAGGCGATCGGCCACGGCTTTAATGCTGTGCTTTTTATTCTTTGCCAGTTCTAAGGGCTCATCTAGGCGGGTTAACACCCCGTCAATTTGCGCCCGCACAAAGCCCTTTTGGCGTAGCCCTTGTAAAATGTCGTTAAAATGCCCTTTTTTGTTGTCTACAAGGGGGGCTAGAATTAAAACCTTGCGCCCCGCACACTCTTGCAAGACTTGGGCGATGATGTCGCTAGCTTGCATGGACGCGACCGGCGTGCCACACAAGTGGCAGTGTTGCCGCCCGACTCTCGCAAAGAGTAGGCGTAAATAATCGTAAATCTCTGTAGTGGTGCCCACCGTGGAGCGGGGTTTTTAGAAGTGGTTTTTTGATCAATGGCGATGGCGGGGATGAGCCCCTCAATTTTGTCTACGGCGGGTTTACCTACCTTGTCTAAAAATTGTCTGGCGTAACTAGAAAGCGATTCTAAATAGCGGCGCTGCCCTTCAGCGTATAAAGTGTCAAAAGCGAGCGTGGATTTGCCCGAACCGCTAAGCCCCGTAAAGACGATGAATTGGTTTTTGGGGATTTCCAGGTCAATGTTCTTTAAATTATTTTCTTTAGCGCCGTGGATTTTAATGCTGTTTGGCAAATGCAACTCTTTTTTGGTAAGATAGCGGGCTATTATACTTAAATTCTTGGGGGGGCGTGCAATAAAAAAAGATAAAATTCTTGTTTTATGAGTTTAAACATGCTATGATTGTGCTCTAATTTCACTTTTTATGATGAACTTTAAAGGATTGCGATGAGAAAGTTTTTACTAGGTGTGCCCCTAGCCTTCGGGGTTATGGGGAGTTTAGCGGCCGAAGAAAACGGGGTTTTTATTGGGGCGGATTATCAAATCGGACAGGGCAGGATGAATACGAACCTATATAATGTAAAGGGCGACTACCCTCCCGGCACGGGTCCTGATTACAAAAACTGGCAAGGCACCAATGTTAGTTGGCATGCTAAATACGCCAATGGGGCGATGAATGGCTTTGGGATTTTAATTGGGCAAAAATTCTTCTTTAAAATCCCCCATGCCAAAACCAAATGGCTGGGCGTGCGCTACTACGGCTTTTTAGACTATGGCTTTAGCGACTTGGGACCGCAATACAGCAAGGTGGGCTATGACCAAAATGTCCGCTTGAGCATGGTCGCCTATGGGATCGGGGCGGACATCATGGGCAACTTCATCGACCGCAAGAATGCGAGCGTGGGTGTGTTTGCGGGCTTTGCCATCGGGGGGAACGCGTGGCAGGTCAATGCCGCCACTTTAAACGCGTGGAAAGCCGCCATTTTAGCCCAAGCCTCTAATTCTAACCTCTCAGGTCTGCCCCACCACGGCAATTTCAATGTGTGGTTGAACTTCGGCTTTAGGACCAATCTTTACAAACACAATGGTTTAGAGCTTGGCATTAAAATCCCCATGCTCGTCAATCCCTTCTTCCCCTCCAAAAGTACGAACACAGCAGGGTATTATTACAGCTTGAAGCGCGACTACTCCGTGTATGTGCGCTATCTCTACACTTTCTAGGCTAGCTTAGGGGGTCTTTGTAAAATTTTAATGAGCGTGGTGAAAAGCACCCCCTCAAAGACCGCCGCTAGCAAAAACGCATAGTAAGTTTCTTCATTGATCGCCCCCACCCTTAGCCCCACGCTGGCGGTGGTTACTAAGAAAGTTAAGGGCATGGACGCGCTCATGGCAAACATGGCCGTGTTTTTCACGCTTTTTAACTCCCCCTTAAACACAGCAAAACTACTAAAAAGGTGCAAACTTGCCATGCACGCCATAACTAAGGCGGCGTGGGTGAGAAACCTAGGATGGCTTAAGATCAAGTGCAAATCCAAAGTCGAGCCGACATGGATAAAAAATAGGGGGACAAAGAAACCAAAGCCGATGTCATTGAGCTTGTCGAAGAGTTCGTGCTTGTGGGGGAAAAAGGTCGAAATGAGCGTGCCGGCTAAAAATGCCCCCAAAACGAGTTCTAACTTCAGCCACGCCACAATCCCCACCAAGAGAAAAAAGAGCATGAGCGCAAAACGCATGTCTTGATTTGCCTCATTGCTTGGCATGATGAAGGCTTTAAGTCTAGGAAACCACCAAAACAAGACCCTAAAGGTGCGTACCAAGCGCGCCATGATGAGTAAAAAGGCGAACAAAATCCCCAAAACCTTCGCTAAATCCGCCCCCAGTCCGTGCAAGTAAATCCCATCCACGACCACGAGCAAAATGATGCTGGTAAGCTCACCGAGCACCCCCACTTTGAGCACAAGAGCCAGCCAAGCCTTGTCCTTGCCATAGTCGCGCACGAGTGTCATGATCATCCCCAAGCTCACAATAGGCAAAGCGATGATGTAGAGGGCGGGCAGGTGTGCGCTTAGGGTGATCGTGCTAGATAGGGCATAGAGAATCCCAAAGTAGCTTAGGATTTTTTGCAGCAGGGGGCGATCCATTTGTTTAAAGACATACAAATCCACCTCCATGCCACACAAAAACATCAAAAACAAAAACCCCACTTCAGCCAGCGCGCTAAAGCCCTCATTGGGTTTTAACAGCCCGAAGTAAACCCCCAAAGTGCCTAAAATGATCTCCAGCACCGCCACGGGCATTTTCAACAACCGACTCGCATAGGGGGCTAAAACGATCAAGGGCGTGATGGCGACCAAAATAAACAAATCGTGCATTAGGTCAGCCCCAGTGCTCTAAGCACGGCCTGCGGGTAAAGCCGATGCTCTAGGGCATGCACCCTTTGGGTGTAGCCTGCTAAGCTCTCCAAAGGCTCTAGGTTTAAACGCTCTTGCAAAATCAGCTCCCCACTATCTAGCTCCTCACTCACCCAATGCACGCTCACGCCTAGCCCGCTTTGGCTTTGAAAACTCCTTTCTAGGGCTCTTGCCCCCTTGTGCCTTGGCAAAAAAGAGGGGTGGATGTTTAGGGCTTTAAAGTGGGCTAGAAACTTTGGGCTTAAAATTTTATTGTAGCCGGCACATAAAATTAAAGCACAGCCCTTAAAAGCACAGATAAAATCCTCTTCTGTGCCTACGATGCAGGGCATGTTGAGTTTTTGGCAACGCTTTAATCCTCCTGCTTTGGGGTTGTTTGTGGCGCACAACACGACTTCTAATTTGACAGGCGTGTCTTGTTGCCAATAGACTCGTTGGTGCAATGTCTCCACGAGGTTTTGCAAATTAGAGCCCACGCCGCTAAATAAAATGCCTAAGTGTAAAGAGTGCATGCCGGGCATGTTAGCATGTTTTCTTAAGGGGGCAAAAGCCCCCATTTTGCTATACTAGGGGTTTATCTTGCAACTGGAGTTTTAATGTCCCAAAAACACACTTTCCAAACGGAGATCAACCAACTTTTGGATTTGATGATCCACTCCCTTTATTCCAATAAAGAGATTTTTTTAAGAGAGCTCATCTCTAACGCCTCCGATGCCCTAGACAAGCTCAACTATATGGTGATCAGCGATGAGGCTTATAAATCCCTAGAATTTCGTCCCCAAATCAGCTTGAGCTTTAACGAAAAAGCCAAGAGTCTCACGATCGCTGACAATGGCATTGGCATGAGCGAGGAAGAGCTCATCTCCAATCTAGGCACGATCGCCAAGTCCGGCACGAAGAGCTTCTTAGCCAACTTGAGTGGCGATCAAAAGAAAGACAGCGCGCTCATCGGGCAGTTTGGCGTGGGCTTTTACTCAAGCTTTATGGTCGCAAGCAAAGTCGTGGTGCAGAGCAAAAAGGCTTTGAGCGAAGAGGCTTTTGCGTGGGTGAGCGATGGCAAGGGTTCTTATGAGATCAGCCCCTGCGTGAAAGAAAGCTTTGGCACAGAGATCACGCTGTTTCTCAAAGACGAAGAGGCGCAATTTGCCAACCGCTGGGAGATCGAGCACATCGTGAAAAAATACTCCGAGCACATCCCCTTCCCCATTTTCTTAAGCTACACCGAAACTAAAAGCGAGGGCGAGGGCGAGGCAAAAAAGGAAGTTACAGAGGACAAATGCACCCAAATCAACAGCGCCAAAGCCCTTTGGCGCATGCCTAAAACTGCGCTCAAAGACGAGGACTACAAAGAGTTTTATCAAAGTTTGGCGCACGACAACAACGCCCCTTTAGCGTGGATACACAATAGGGCTGAGGGGGTGCTCGAGTACAACACGCTTTTTTACATCCCCAGTGTCGCCCCTTTTGACATGTTTCGGGTGGATTACCAATCAGGCGTGAAACTCTATGTCAAGCGGGTGTTCATCACCGACAACGATAAAGAACTCTTGCCCCAATATTTGCGTTTTGTGCGGGGGATCATTGACAGCGAAGACTTGCCCCTAAATGTAAGCCGTGAGATTTTGCAACAAAATAAAATCTTAGCCAACATCAAAAGCGCATCCACCAAAAAGATCCTAGCCGAGATTGAGAAACTGAGCCAAAATAGCAAAACTTATGAGAAGTTTTATAGCCAATTTGGGCGGGTCTTAAAAGAGGGCTTGCACAGCGACTTTGAAAATAAAGATAAAATTTTAGACTTGTTGCGCTTTACCAGCTCTAAAAGCGAAAAACCCCTGTCGCTCAAGGAGTATAAAGCCAGCATGCCCGCCGCACAAAAGAGCATTTACTACATGGTCGGCGAGAGTTTAGACCTGCTTAAAGCCTCTCCCATTTTAGAGAAATACGCCCAAAAGGGCTTTGATGTGCTCTTGATGGGCGATGAGGTGGATGCCTTTGTGATGCCCGGGGTGAGTGAGTACGACAAAACCCCCTTTAAGGACGCGAGCAGCAGCGAAACCTTGAAAGAGTTGGGGCTAGCAGAAATCAGCGCAGCGGAGAAAGAGGAATTTAAGGGCGTTTTAGAGGCGTTTAAAGAGGCGTTGAAAGATGAGGTCAAGGAGGTTGCGCTGTCTAAAGATTTAAATTCGGCGGTGGCTCTTGTGGGCGATGAGCAAAACGCCATGATGGCCAATTTAATGCGCCAAATGGGCCAAAGCGTGCAAGAACAGCCTAAAACCCTAGAGCTCAACATCGGGCATGCCATCATCCAAAAACTCAAAGGCGTGGAGGACAACGCCCTTTTAGCCGATGTGGCGCACCTGCTCTTTGACAGCGCAAAACTCTTAGAAAACGGGGCCTTGAAAAACGCCAAAGCTTTTAACGACCGGCTCAGCGCCACGATTTTACGCGCCTTTTAATGCGCCTTGCCCCCTTGCTCTTGTGCTTGCCCTTGTGCGCTAAGTCCTTGAGCGTTGCTAGCGATGTCGGCAATCAAGAGGGGTTCTTAGACTTTTTGGGCTTTGCCATCGCACAAGACACGGGGCTTAAAATCCTTTGGCAACCTTTAAGGGACACCAAACGCCTTTGTGGGGTGTCTGCCTATTTGGTTTCTAAAAGTGCGCTGGGCACGAGGCATTTTTTTAAAAACAAGAAAGCCATCCCCCTTTTTAAAGAAAACTTTGTGCTTTTAGGCGACTCTGAACTTGCCCCGCTCTTTAAAGACAAAAGCCCTAAAGCGGTGCTCTTAGAACTTGCCCGCCCTGCCCTAGCCAAACACCTAAAAATTATCCGCACACATTTAACTCCCTACAAAAACACGGACTTAGTCTTAATGAGCGAGAGGCTGTATTTACAAAAGGCACAAACCCTAAGCGTGCTTTACAAGCCCCTAAACATGCACTATTTTTGGCTCAACCCTTGCCACAAAAAGGACGCACAACCTATCTTAAAATGGCTACAAACCCATAAAGAGATTTTTACAGATTTTCGCATCAACTACCAAAACATTTTCACCCCCCTAGAGGACGGAGCGCATGATTGAATTGATTGTTTTAGACTTTGGGAGTCAATACACCCAGCTTGTCGCACGGCGGTTGCGTGAAGTGGGCGTTTATACCGAGATTTACCCCTACTTTACCCCCGCTAAGGACATTTTAGCCAAGAACCCCAAGGGTCTTATTTTAAGCGGGGGTCCGGCAAGCGTGTATGCCAAAGACGCTTACCGCTGTGCCCCCGAGTTGTTTGACACGGATTTACCCATGCTCGGCATTTGCTATGGCATGCAACTTTTAGTGGATACCTTTGGCGGGGCGGTTGTGCCTGCCAAAGCCCAAGAATTTGGCAAGGCGCATTTAGAGCTCTTAGAGCCACACCCTTTATTAGAGGGCGTGGAAAATGCAAGCGTGGTGTGGATGAGCCACGCCGATAAAGTGGAGAGTTTGCCCCCTGATTTTAAAACCCTAGCCAAGAGCGCGAACGCCCCCTTTTGCGCCATCGCGCACAGCACCAAGCCCCTTTTTGGCTTACAATTCCACCCCGAAGTGGTGCACAGCACACAAGGGGCGCAAATCTTAAAGAACTTTGCGTTGAAGATTTGTGGGTGTAGCCCGTCGTGGAACATGCACGCTTTTGCCACACAAGAGATCGCCAAAATCAAAGAGCAGGTCGGCAAGGATAGAATTTTATGTGCCGTGAGTGGGGGTGTGGATTCGAGCGTGGTCGCCAGCTTGTGCTACAAGGCGGTGGGGGCGCAAACGGAAGTGGTGTTCGTGGATCACGGGCTTTTGCGTTTAGGCGAAAAAGAGCAAGTGGTCCAAATGTTTGCGGATTTAAAAATCCCCCTGCATGTGGTCGATGCCTCTGATTTGTTCTTAGAGAGGCTAAGGGGGGTGAGCGCGCCTGAAGAAAAACGCAAAATCATTGGCTGGACTTTTATCGAGGTCTTTGAAAAAAAGGCAAAAGAATTAGAACAAGGGGGTAAGATCAAGTATTTGGCGCAAGGCACGCTTTACCCCGATGTGATCGAGTCGGTGAGCGTGAAGGGCCCTTCTAAGGTGATTAAGTCGCATCACAATGTGGGCGGACTGCCAGAAAGAATGGACTTTGTGCTCTTAGAGCCTTTAAGGGAGTTGTTTAAAGACGAGGTGCGCGCACTTGGCGCACAGCTAGGCCTGCCTGAGAAGATGCTCAAACGCCACCCCTTCCCCGGCCCAGGTTTGGCGATTCGCATTTTAGGGGCTGTGGGTTATGACAGCCTAGAGTTAGTCCGCCAAGCCGATCATATTTTTATCCAAGCCTTGCACGAGGCAAAACTCTACGACTCGGTGTGGCAAGCCTTTTGCGTGCTTTTAAATGTGCATTCTGTGGGGGTGATGGGCGATAACCGCACCTATGACAACACGCTAGCCTTAAGGGCGGTGTGTGCCAGCGATGGCATGAGCGCGCACTTTGCGCCCCTGCCCTTTGACTTCTTAGAGAGTGTGGCCAATCAAATCATCAATGAGGTCAAGGGGATCAACCGGGTCGTGTATGACATCACTTCTAAGCCCCCGGGGACGATTGAGTGGGAATAGCCTTAAAGGGGGTCTATGCCTTGAGCGATGAGGTTTTAACCCCCTATGATCAATTGCCCAGCATGTTAGAGTGCGCCATACAAGGGGGGGTTAGGCTCTTCCAGCTAAGAGATAAAACGCATAGCGATGGCGACTTGCTCCCCCTGGCCAAAGACTTAGCCCAAATATGCACGAAACACGAGATAGGTTTTATCATCAACGACCGCCTAGAGCTTGCCCTAGAGTGTCAGGCTTACGGCTTGCACTTAGGGCGTGAAGACACCCCTTTAAAAGAAGCCCGCACGCATTTTAAGGGGGTGATCGGGGTGTCTTGCTATGGCGATTTAGACAGAGCCAAAGAGGCCCAAAACTTGGGGGCGGATTATGTCGCCTTTGGGGCGTGCTTTGCCTCGCCTACCAAGCCCAAAGCCCCCACCATTGCCAAAGAAGTTTTTACCCAAGCGAGGGCGTGTTTAAACCTGCCCCTTTGTGCTATCGGCGGGCTCACCCCTAGCAATATCCCCACTCTGCCCCCCCTTGATTTAATCGCGGTGATCTCTAGCTTATGGCTAGGCGACATCACCCAAAACGCCAAAGCCCTCAAGAAAGCGATGGGGGCTTAAGTCTAGGGGGTTGTAAAAAAGAGGGGGGAGTGCTTAAATCACAATCTTTTTTTAATGTGCCCAAATCTTGCTAATTTCCCCTCTTATTCACGCTTTATTCACGTGTTATTCACATGTTTGGCACATGCGCGAATGCCCATGTACACGGGGTTTGTCAAGGGTTTTTAGAGCTTTAGGCACATGCATGTGAAAAGTTTAGGCACATGTTTTGTGCCCATGTGCTTAAAGTGATGTGAAAATGTGCCTAAAACGCCCCAAAAACCTGTTTTTTAGGCGTGTTTTCGCCCCCTTTTTTCATTTTTTTGTGCCGCTATGTGCCTGAAAGTGATTTTTTTCCCGAGCCAGCAAGCCCGCTCACAGCGGGGTTAGCAAGGCTTTTGGCACAAATTCACATGCCCTACTACTATGACTAAAATATATTAAGATCATGGGCTTTTGCCAAACAAGAGTATAAATGCAAAATGGCTCGGTGAATGTTGGGTTTAGTTTGGGCGGTTTGAAGACAACTTGCGTTATAATCACCACTTCTATGGCATGAGTGGTTGCCTCTTTTGGGCTCTTGGCAAACGGCTAGAGTTTTCTAGATCGTGGGAAAAAGCGTAGTTTCAGCTGCGTTTTGGGAATAGGAGAAACGGGTGCACTCCGGAAAGGAGGCACACCATGCGATTATTGCTAATTCTAGCGGTTATAGTGGCCCTGAGCCAGCCACTACACTAAACCTTTAGTGATCCGGGGATGACCCCGGGGGAGGTTGTTCGCCTCCCTCCGCCGGGATTATTGTGCCATAGTTGCCTTAATAGTTAGCTTACAAAACTTATAAATTTTAAATTTTCGATTTTAAGAGTGGGTAGGGGTGTTTAAACCCCTTTAAACTTTGATAAAGTTTTTAGTGTATTGCCTAAGTCAAGGGCAAACGCGCAGCGTTTGCTTCCCCTAGCTTTCAAACTAGGAGTCAAACACCGTTAGGGTTAGTTGCTTTACGCTCAGTTTTACCCTTAAAGCAGGGGCAATCACCCGAGCTTTTGCGCTTAAGGCTCACTTGTAAACCTAAAACGCTAATTTTATCAAAAGCGTTAGACTTAAGATTTTTGCAAATGCTACGCATTTGCTCCCTTAATCAAGACAGGCTAGCCCCATTAATCAATCTAAATCTTTAACCCCTAGATTTTTAACCCCCCTTAGCTCCTCCTCTAACGCCCGCACAAAGCCCTCATTCTTTTTGCCTAGCACGCTAAAGGTGCTGAGGATGTGCCTAAATTGCTCGGAGGTTAGGGGGTAAATCTTTGTGGCAATGAGAATGTCTAACTGGGCTCTTTTTTGGACGAGTTGCTCGGGGGTTTTGGGCACACTTAAAGGGGCTAAAGCGTGTAAGCCTTCGTAAATGCTGCCTTGGGGTTTTTTAGTGGCGCGCAGTAGGTCGGTGAAGTGGGCTTGAGTGTCGTGGAAAAGTTGGCACTCTAGGGCAAGTTTAGCCACTTGTAGATAACTTGGGGTGGTTAGGATTTCTTGGGTGGTGGGCTGGGGCATAGGGAGTTGCATAAGGTAGATTTTAGACATGTTGATTTGGGTTAAGTGGCGTAGGTAGTAGTCAATCACTAAAGAGTTCAACAGCCCTAAAGCGAATAGCACCCTTAAAAGGGGGATAGGCTCTATGCCCTTAGCGGTGTAGTTGTAGGGGACGCTCAAATACATACTATACCCGGCGGTGCAATGTGGGGGCAATAGCGACATGATTAAGCTCCGCTCGTTGGTGTCGCTGGCAATGCCACGATACCCTAGCCTAAAATACCTGTGCTCGTGGGTGATCTCGCCTGTGTAGCCCGCCTTTTGGGCTCGGCTTAATTCTTTGCTCGCTAAACGCTCTTCTAGGGCAACCTTTAGCACCTCGTAGCGGGGGGGGGCAAACTCAGCGTTAAACTGGTGTATGTGTTTGCCCTCCAAGAGTAAAAAAGTTTCGGGCTTGGGCTCGGGCGGGGGCGTTTGCGATGCTTTTTTGCCTTTTTTGGGCGTTTGCGAAAGCTTCGCTTTCGTGGGTATACCCGTGTGCGGGTGGGTCGCCCACTTTTGCCCGATGGGCGTGAATAGGTCGCTATCAGCGGTCATGTGTAGCTCAGCTCTAAAGTCCAGCCAGTTCTTATTTAGTCTAGGGTAGCTCAAGTTTTCTAGGATGTCTAGGATTTCTAAATCTAGGGCGGTGCGGATTTCTTTTAGGGACTTTTTGGGGCTGTTTAAGACGCTGGCTAGGGGGACTTGCAAGGCGGGGGGCTTTAAGTCCTCTAGGCTGGTAGCGTAAAAGCGGGCGTGGATACAGGGCTGGTCTTTTGTGCCCTCTATGGTGGGGTAGTGGTTTGGCTTAGCGTGGATACACACTAGGGCGAATTTAAAACAGCTATGCACGCCTTTAAAAATCTTTTGGCGGTTTTCAAAACTCTCAAAGCTCTCTAGGCTGTGCTGGGTTAAAAGGTGTTCTCTCAAGGCTAAAGAGCCCTCTTCAAACATTAAGGCACTGGGCACGACAAGGCACAAACGCCCGCTAAGCAAGCCCAAATTGCGCTCCACAAAAAAGCGGAAGAGATTGCTATCCCCCGCTCCCTTGTTTAGGGGGTAGCGGGCTTTGTAGTGCTCGGTTAGGGTTTTGGCGTGGGCTTGCTCTTTTTCTAGCTGGGCTTGTAGGCTCTTGTCCTTAGCTTTGGCGTTTTCTTGGGCTAGGCGTTTTTCTTGGGGGCTTAGGCGGCAGTAGTTGTCTATCAAGGGGGCGAAAAACTGGGCTTCGTCAAATTTGGTTTTCTCCCATGGGGGGTTGGTGGTGATGGCACAAAAGCCTTGAAAATTGCCCTCAGTGTCGGTGCAATCGGCAAATTCTAAATCGTAGTGGAAAAATCTAAATTCGTGGGCTAGGGCTTGGACTTTGTGGCGGACTTTAGCGTAGGGGTCGCCTTGTTTTTGTAGCTCGGGCTTGGTGCGCTCACTTGGGGCTAGCAACATTTCTAAATCTAGACTGGCTAAACCCTCGCCCGTTTCACGCCACTCGTTGCAATCTAGGCTCTCTAAGCCCTGCTTGGTTTCACGCCACTCTTGCAAGGCTTTGGGGTCTTTGGGGACTTGGGGGTCTTTAAAGGCACTGGACTTGATGAAATTGTCGGCGGTGTAGTAGTCTAAAAAGAGTTTGAGCCTCTCTAGTTTGGGCGTGATTTGGTGGTAGTAAAGGTGTTTGGATTTTTCTATGTCGGGGGCGGTGGTATCAGGGGTGTTGGCAAGGGTGCTAAAGCTTTTTTGCAAGTCCTCTAAATCGCCTTGTAAATTTTGCGTGAAAAGTAGCCCTTGTGCTTGTTGTTTATACCACGCCTCGAACTCTTTTAGGCTCGCTCCCATTAAAGCGTCTCCGCATTTGATGTGGTGCTCTAAAAAGCTTAAAGGCGTGCCAAAGATGAAGCTGTCGATCCATAGGGATAACTTGGCTAACTCCACGCTAAAGGGGTTTTTATCCACGCCGTAAATCATTTTCTTTAAGAGAAAACGGCGTAACACCTCGTATTCGTCTGGGGTGTGGTCTTTTAGGTATTTTTGGATTTCCTTTGTGATATTCTCTCTTTCTACCTCAAAGTCTGTCTCAAATGCCTCAAGTTGTTTTTCAGCTTCGGGGCTTAGGACGATGTTCTCGATGTCCTCCTCTTTAGAGTCGCCCTTTTTCTTTTTAAGAGCTCGTAAAAAGCCTAATGCCTTTTGGCTCACTTGGTGCAAACCCTCCACTAAGAACGCCCCACTCCCGCAAGCGTTGTCTAGGATTTTAAAGCCATTGAGATTTTCGGGGGTTAGGTCTTTTAGGGCAAGTTGGACTAGGTGTTGGGTGATTTCTTGGGGGGTGTAGTAGCTCCCGCTGGCTTTTCTGGAGTTGTTGTTGTTTTTAAAGCAAAGGTCGCCTTTGTGGTAGGTGGTGAAGTTGCCTTTTGTCGGCTTGGTGGGGGTGAAGGTGGCGTTTTGCTCGGTGCTTAAATAGAGTTCTTGGGGGGCGATGATGAATTTAAATTCTAAGAGATTTTCATACACCCGCCCGAGTTGAGGCACGCCTAAGTTGGTGTAGTCGCGTTTGGTGTCGCCAAAGTAGAGCAACTGGGCTAAGATTTGATGCAATTCTTGGTCGCTTAAGATTTGCCCGACTTCAAAAAGGGCGGTTTTGCTGGGGTCAAACAGCCCGCCGTTAAACACGGGCATTTTGTAATTGCGGTTGCCCTCGTTGTAAATTTTAAACAGGTCTTCTAGAGCTCCCATGCCGCTAAAACTCTCGGGGTCTTGGTCGGCACTGAGTTGTAAAATGCGTTCCAAGCTCAAATATTTTTTAAAGTCCTTACGTTTGGCTTTGAGCATGGTTTCGTATTTGTCCTCAAAGTAGCCGATGAAGAGCAATCTAAAGATGAAGTAAAGGGTGTTTTCAAAGATTTCTTGGGGGGTGGCTGTGGGGTTTCTTTGGTATAACGCCACGCCGATTTGCTCAAAAATGGGAGCGGTGTCTGTGCGGGCGAAAATCACCCGCTCTAAGTCCTCCCTCTTGGCGGTGATGGCTTTTTCTTCGGTGTCTTTGATTTCTTGGGTGTTTTCAGCGAAGTTCTTGGCGTTGAAAAGGTGGTAAAAGAGCTCGAAGGCTTGCTGGGCTTGTTGGCTAAAAAGTTGGGGGTTTAGCATGCCCTCTAGGTCAAATTCTAAATACGCCTTGTCTTTGGTGCGTTTGTGGGTGTCATAAAATCTCCACAGCTTGCCATTGGTTAAAAAGCCGTGCTTTTTGTCTAGGGTGTTTAGGTAGTTTAGGATTTGGTGGTGGGGGTTGTCTTGCACCTTGCGGGTGTCTAGCTCTTGGCTGGGCTTTTTGCTCTCGGCGATGACGCTAAAGCCTAGATTTTCGTGGCGTTGGGCTTTGTCTAGGGCTTGGTAGCTTTCTAGCTCACTAGGGCTAGCAAATAACAAGAAGTCTGGTTTTAGGCTCTTGCCTTGAAAAACCTTTTCTTCTTGGCGTAAAAATTGCCAGCCTAGAATTTCTAGGACTTTTGAGATGAAGTTGTCCTCTAATTGGTGCTCGTTGTCGCTTTGCTTGGCTTGCTCTAATTTGGGGCTTAGGGCTTTAATTTTTGCTAGGGCTTCTTGCATTTCTTGTTTGTGGCTGTCAAAGGCGTAAATGCGGGCAAATTCTCTTAAAGTCTGGGGGGTGTAAAGGGTGTTGGTGGCGAAGGTGGGGGTTTTTGGATGTCGTTGGTCTTCTAGGTCGGACATAGTTTACGCTTTCGGTTGGGGTTAGAACAATCAAGGGGTATTGTAGCGTAGTTTGGAAAAGTAGTTTGGGAAAAGGGGACAAGGGACGGTTGGGTGGTTTTTGGGTGGAACTTATGTAAATGCTAAAAATAGATTTTTAAAGTTTAAAAAAGGAGGTCGAGGCAGCACCCCCCCTGGTTAATCTTAGTGCAATAACTCCGTTTGCACGCCATAGAGCAGGTGGTCAAATAAGTGCCAGTGCTGGGTGGAGAAGCGGTATTGCGTGTGCATGAGTTGGCGGATTTGTTCGATCACTGCACTATCCACAAGCAACACCACTAAAGTTTTGTTGTAGCGGGCGAGGGAGACTAGGGTTTTTTCTTTGTAAACTTGGGGGCTGTCTATGGCCTTGTCGATGGTAAACAGCAGGACATTGCGCAGGTGCTCGGATTTTAAGTGGTGTGCGCTCAAGGCTTGGCTTAGGCGGTTGTAAAGGGCGAAGGTGAGTTGGCGTCTAGCGTTGAAGTAGGCGCTCTCTCTAGCATCTTCGGGGGTTTTTGCACCGATGTCGCTCACCCCATAGCCCACCAAAAAATGCCCGCTTGTGTGTATGGCGGCACTCTTGGGTTTAGGGGCTGGGTGGGGGTGTTGGGATTGTGTGTGTGGTTGTGGCTGGGGTTGGTGGGCTTGGGATTTTGCTTCCGGTTTAGGCTGGGGTTTTGGTTCTGGTTTTTCCTGGGATTTTGGTTTTTCCTGGGATTTTGGTTTTTCTTGGGGTTTTGGTTTTTCTTGGGGTTTTGGGGGTGGTGTGTTTAGCTTGTTATCCAAAGCGTTCATTTTGCGCTCGTTTGTGGCTACGGCGTTTTTAAGCTGCTCAATTTGTTGCTCTAGGGCGCGAGTCTCTTTGGCTTGCTCTTTGGCTTGTTTACTGGGTTTTTCTTTTTTTGTGGTGGAGGGGTGGTGTCGGGGTCCGCGCTTTGGTACACACTGCAACCCAAAAACACAGACCCACACAGCATCCCCGCTAAAATCGCTTTCTTTGACAAAATAGCCCCTTGACTTTAAAATAAATAGGCATTATAGCACAGAATAAAACATGCTAGAATAGGGTTTATTTTTCAAAGGAGTTTTTATGGGAAGTAAAGAAGCGAAAGATTTAGAACACCGATGGGATTTGAGCGCGCTTTTTAAAGACCAAGAAGCCTTAGACAAGCACTTGGCCGCTTGGGATAAAAAGGTCGCAAGCTTTGAGAAAAAGCATGCGGGCAGTTTTGCCAACATAGAGCCTGAAAAGTTTGGGGACATTTTGGCAGAGTATGAAACCTTGAGTGAGGGCATTTCGCGCGCGATGAGTTATGTCTTTTTGATTTTCTCTGTGGATGCCAAAAGGAGCGACCTTTACGCCAAATACCAACTCTTGTGCGCCGACATGGGCAAGCATTTGCTCTTTGTGGAAAACGAGTTTTGTGCCCTAGATAGTGAAAAGCAAGAAGCGTTGATCGCCGCCACACCCAAATACGCCTATTACATGCGCCTGCTTTTGCGCCAAAAGCCCCATATGTTGAGCTTGCCCGAGGAAAAGGTGCTCTTAGCCACTTGTGGCGTGGGCGTGGAGGCGTTTTCGAATTTGTTCGATCAGGTCATCACTTCCTTAAAAATGCCCTTCCAAAATAAAATGCTGAGCGAAGAGGAGATTTTATCTGAGCTGCACAACCCTGATAGGAAACTACGCAAACAGGCACAAAAGGCCTTGACGAAGTCGTTAAAAAAACAGGAGTTGGTGCTGACCTATGTGTTAAACATGGTGCGCAAAGACTTACACATTGACACCAAATTAAGGAATTACGAAAAGCCCGAAACCTTTAGGCATTTATCAAACCAAATCCCGCAAGCCAGCGTGGACAGCATGATCGAGATTGTGCAGGAGCACTACCCCCTCGTGCACCGCTACTACAAAAGCAAGGCAAAAATCCTGGGCTACAAGCTCAAAGACCACGACCGCTACGCCCCCATTGAATCCAAAGAAGCCCCGTTAAGCTACAAAGAAGCCCTAGATTTGGTGTGCAAGGCGTATAAGGAGTTTTCACCCAAGTTCTATGAGATCGTGCAACAAGGCATTGATGGAGGGTGGGTCGATTCGCACCCTAGAGCCGACAAAAGGGGCGGGGCGTTTAGCGACAGCACGGTGCCCAGCGCACACCCCTTTGTGCTCTTAAACTTCACGGGCAACCGCCGCTCCGCCTTCACCATCGCCCACGAGTTTGGGCACATGATCCACCAAAGCCTAAGCCGTCAAGTAGGCTATTTAAACACCAACACCCCCCTAACCACGAGCGAAACCGCCTCTGTCTTTGGGGAAATGCTTTTGTTTGAAAACCTTAAAAAAGACCTAGATAAGAAGGAACTTAAGGGGATTTATGCGGGCAAGTTAGAAGACATTTTTTCGACCATGTTTAGGCAGGTGGTGATGACGAACTTTGAAAGGCGTATCCACCAATGTGGGGAGCATTTTGAGGAGTTGAAGACCAAGGACTTTGACAAGATTTGGCAAGAGGAAAATGAAAAGATGTTTGGCAAGAGTTTGAAGCTTAGCAAGAATTACGCCCGCTGGTGGAGTTATATTCCCCACTTCATCCACTCACCCTTTTACTGCTACTCTTACAGCTACGGGCAGTTGTTGGTTTTGGCACTCTTTGGGCTTTACCGCTCTAAAAAGACGCAAAAAGAGAAACAAGAATTTGTCGACACCTACACGACCTTTCTAAGCAAGGGGGGTAGCCAAAGCCCTGAAGAGTTGGTGGGCATGTTTGGTTTAAACATTGCCGATAAAGAATTTTGGAAAATCGGCATGCAGGAAGTGGAAAAGATGCTCAAGGAATTTGAGGACTTGCTTTAATGGATATTTTGCAAAGATACAAGGCAATGACAAACCAACATTGTTTGGATTGCCTGTCTTTCTTGCACCAAACCCACACCCATTTTAGTGTCTTCTGTGCCCTAGAGCATGTGCGCTTCGATCCCCCCATCCCCGAGGAACAAATTGCCGACTTTGGCTCTTTTGTGCTCTTTGTGCTGGCGGGCTACACCTTTGAAAGCTTGAAAATTGCCAAAGACCCCCCCCATATTAGCTTTGAGGCGGGGCTAGGGGACAACTTTGAAACCACCGTGAGAATCGCGCTTGAAGGGGTCGTGCAAATCATCGTTAAGGACAGAAACGACTCCAATGTGGTGCTCTTTAACCGCTGCGATCCGCACAGCATTTTTGCCGACAGCACCGCTGAGGCCCTGCAAAGCTCGAAGGACGCAATTTTATCCGACCCTAGAAATCAAGAAACCATCGCCACTTTACAGAAAGAACCTTAAATGAGTCTACTCACCTTAAAAATCCGCGTCTTTAAATTCAACCCCAAGCTGGATTACAACCCCGCCTATGTGCTTTACAACGTGGAGTATAGACCCGATGGGTGTTTAAAGGAAGTGTTAGAGAGCATTCCCGACCTTGCCTACGATTCACGCATTTGGGGCTCAAGATCAACCAAATCGCGGTGTTTGAGAATTTAGAACTCAGCGCGCTCATTGCCCGTTTTGGCAAAGAGTGGGTGCTGGAGCCTTTAGCCATTGCTTATGCTAAGCAAGATTTGCTTTTAAATGAGGAGGCATTGTTAGAGCCTTATGCCAACTTTTTTAAAAGTGCGCCTTTTTTAACCAAGGAAGAGAGGGCAGAGCTTGCCAAATACACGAACATCAACACCCTAACACCCAAAGAGCATGCGGGCTACTTTGGGGATGGGTTTTTCTTGTACGCCAAGTGGCTGATGGGGCGTTATCCGCACAGAAGCCCCGAGATTTTAAGCAGCATTGCCGACAAACAGCATGGCGTGATGCACTTTGTGCCGCTCAAGCACCGCATTTACCCCGAAAGTGATGCCCTCGATCTTGAGATTTATGGCCTGCAACAAATGCTGCTCAATGACTCTAAATGCCCGCTTGCCAATAACCCGTGGGCCAAACTTGGCAACATTGTCTACAATTTCCCTAAGCCCGATGCGAGCAAACAAGCCCCCTACTTGCTCTACACCGCCTACCCCCAAACCTATAACTTCGCCCCCCTGCTTATGAGCACACGCCTCTTGCTGCAGAAGTTGAACCTGCACTTTGTGGAGTTGCCCTGTGTTTTTGATGGCGGGCATTGGGGGCGTTTGGCGGATTTAGAAAAGTTTTTAAGTGCCAACGCCTATAACCTTGCTTTGGCGCATAAAGTTGGAGGGGTCTTGCTGTGTGCTGAGGAGGACGTTTACCAAAACGCCACCTACACCAAAGCCCTGCTGGGTAGCGAGCCTAGCCTATTAGAGAGCGTCAATAACAGCCTTGCCGCCTATGACTTAAGTTACAGCCCCAAAGCGCAGGTGGTCTTTTTAAACGACTTGTTGGCAAAAGAAGTCTTGCAGCTTGAGCCCATCACCCCCTTTAAGGGCTTTAGTGCCGTGTGGTTTAAAGAGAGCGCACAAGAACACCCCGCTCTCTTAAGGTGGCTAAATCTGCACACGCACAGCCCCCTTTTTAGCAAAGAGTCTTACGCCCACTTGCTAGACATTGACCGCGAAATGGCACTCAAGGAGTCGGCGCGCATCCGCTATGCGGGCATTGACCTAGGCGTGGATTTTTTAATGGTGGATGCGCTCAGCCAGTTCCATATGTTTGACACCCTAGCCGCGCAAGGCTCAAGCGCCTACCAACGCGACCACGATAGCACGAGCGCGCTGTTTCTGCCCCAAGTGGTGCTTTTGGCATTGGGTGAGAGGGACATGAAGGCGTTAGGGTTAGACAGCCACAAAAACGCCTTTAACTTCTTATAAAGGGGTTTGATGAAAACGGGGCTAAAACTTCTCTTCGCCATAGCGCTGGGTTTAGCATGGTACATTGTCAATGGCGAAACTTCGGGAGATTTAGCCCTGATGATTTTCTTTTTTGTGGCCTTTTTATTACTCATCAAGCCCATATCCTTTCAACCCCCCGAAAAACGGGAAGACTACATACAACAACTCAAAAGGAGCTACGAGCGCAAAATGGATTTACGGAAGAAAGAGAGAGAAGAGAAGCGGCGTTTGAGCCAAACTGTCAACGAGCGGGACTTTAAAAAACGCGACAGCAACACGAGTTTGCTTTAATGTTGGAAATGGTGTTGATTGTGGGGGTGGCGGTGGTGTTGATCTATTTATACTACACCTTGCAAGAGTATTTGAAAAATCCGCTTAAAAGCCCTCCCGAGCCCAAAAAGCAAGAGTTTAGCCCGCCTGAACCCCACGCCCTACCCACGCCTCTAGACACACTCAAAAATAGCGAGGCGGGGTTGTTTGCGGCTCTAATGGGGGTGTTTAGTAAACACATCAAAGAAACTCCCTTGAGCCTTGCTTTAAGCCAAGTGTTTTTACAAGACTTAAGCCAAGTGTTTAACAAGGATATAGAACCGCTCACCGACATTTACAAAGAAGCGGACCGCCCGCTTGAAGAGCTCTGTAACGAGCTATCAAGTCTCGCGCATGGGGAGTATAAAAAGCGGGTGAAGTGGGTAGAGCTCTTGTTCGTGCTCGCCTACAGCGATGGGGTGTTGGGGGCTGAGGAAAAGGAAGCCCTGCTAGACATCGGCGCATTTTTGGGGCTAGAGAATGCCGATTTTAACCAACTTTACGAGGGCTTTGCAGGCTTGACATTTGAGCCATTGGAGAGTCTAGAAGTGGCAGATTTTGAGGGTTTTAAGATGCAAGTGCAAGAAAAACATCTAGATTTATTTAACCCTAAGAACTGGAATAAAAGCTACTTGCCAGATCGTATGCTAGAGTTGTGGCAACTTCTTAAAAATCCACAAAGCGGGAATTGAAAATTTTAAAATAGCTTTGTAAACAAAAAGAAAACATGTTAAAATATCCCTTTATTTTTTATGAAGGAGAAATGGCGGTGAAGAAAACCTTAGTTTGGTGTGCCCTAGCGTGCAGTGGCGTGGAGGGGCTAGAGTTTGGCGAAATGGGGAACACCAGCTTTGGCATGGGGGGCGGGCGTACTTTGAAAACTCCGCTTGGGGGCTGTATTACAACCCCGCCTTGCTAGACATGGACGATCGCACTAAATTGGGCTACAGCTTTGGCATGGGCGTGCGCGATAAAAATATCTTGCCTTTAGCCTCCAGTGCTTTGCAGGGCTTTAGTCTAGATGATGTCAGCCAAATGGCAAGCCAACTTTCTCTATCGGACATGCAAAAGTTTTTAAGCGGGGGGAGCATCAGCGTGGATGCCAACCAAAGTCCAGAAGCTAGGACACTTGTCGATGCGGGCAACGCCTTAAAAGACTTTTTGGGTTTAAACGGCTTGCATCTCAATTCTCAAAATGGCATCGTGGTGCAATTTAGCCCCAAAGTTAAAAAGGTTAAGGGCTGGATTGGGTCGTTTGGGGTGGGGATTTTTGGCAGTCTTTTTGCGGGGGCAAGTGGGGTGGCTGACCCACGCTACAACCAAATCATTTTACCCATTTCTGTAGGTGGGTACAATATTTACGCAGGCGCACAAATCAACCCCAACAGCATCACCTTCCAACAAAGCACCCAAGGCGCGTATTTAAATTCTTCTTTACTTTCTCCCAACGCCAACAACGCTTTAAGGGTGCAGGCTCTTGGTATAGGCAGTGTGCCGATCGGCTACGCTAAGGGCTTTGACTTAAAAAAGGCGGGGCGAATCTCTGTGGGCGTAACCTTTAGGTATCTATACACCTTGAGTTATGGCTTTGGGGTGAATGGGGGTGGGAGTGCTTTTTTACACAGAGCCGAACAATTGGTGGACAATTTCTCTTTTAGCATGCAAGACATGGTGCGCCAAAGCCACTTTGGGCTGGATTTGGGCGGGGCTTACCGCATCAAGGGCTTTACGGTGGGGCTTGTGGGCAAATACTTAAACGCCCCCAAAATCCGCTACGCTTATCTACCCAGCATGCGAATCGATCCGCAGGTGCGGCTAGGGCTGGGCTATCGCTGGAAATGGCTCAATTTGGCGATGGATTTTGACTTGACTTCCAATAAAATGCTGATGTTGGATAAACGCAGCCAAATGATTGGTGGGGGTGATGTTTAATTGGAAGTGGTTTGGCTTAAAACTGGGGTACTATGGGCAATGTGGCTAAAGAGGGCTTGCACCAAGGCGTGATTTTAACGGGGGGGATACGCCTATTCAAGGTGATCGACATTTCTGTGCAATCGAGCCTACAAATGGTGGCTTTAGGGGGCGCAGGAGCACAAGGACTGCTAGGCAGCCTTTCTCATCTTAAAATCCCCAATTACCTTGCCATGCGCATAGGCGGGGGCTGGGAGTGGTAGCTTAAAGCCCCTTAACCACTTGCACGGTCGCTTTAGCGATCGCCAGCTCTTCGTTGGTGGGCACTCTTAAAATGGGGAGTTTGCGCGCTTGGCTTAAAAGCGCAATGCCCGGGCGTGGGTTGGCGTTCACTTTTTCATCTAAGAAAATCCCAAAGTTTTCCAGCCCACGACACACGGCTTGGCGCAATTTGGCACTGTTCTCTCCCACGCCGCCCGTGAAAATGATCGCATCTAAAGCCCCGAGCACAAAGGCGTAAGCCCCGACATATTTTTTAATCCGGTGGGCGTAGATGTCAAAGGCGAGTTTGGCTTTCTCATCTTTGTCTGCCATGCGCTTTTCAATGGAGCGCATGTCGTTGTCCCCACAAAGCCCCTTTAGACCGCTCTCGTGGTTGAGCATGTGCACCACACCGGCGGTGTCCTTGTGGGTGAGCTGCCCGATATAGCCAAGCAACGCCGGGTCTAAATCGCCAGAGCGCGTGCCCATCACTAGCCCCTCTAGGGGAGTGAGCCCCATCGAGGTTTCTACACTCTTGCCGTCTTTAATGGCGCACACACTCGCCCCATTGCCAAGGTGCAAGGATATAGCGTTGAAGTTACGATAAGGGATGTGTAAAAAGCGGGCGGCTTCCTGCGCCACGAAGTCGTGGGAGGTGCCGTGGAAGCCATAACGGCGGAGTTTATGAGTCTCATAAAGCCCATAGGGCAAAGCGTATATAAAGGCGTGGGGGGGGATGGTTTGGTGGTAGGCGGTGTCAAACACGGCGACCTGGGGGAGGTTTGGCACTTGCGCTTGCATGGCCTTGATCCCGGCTAAGTGGGCGGGGTTATGCAAAGGGGCCAAAGGGCATAAGTCTTCTAAATGCCCGATCACCTCCGGCGTGATTAAAGTGGGCTTGATGAATAAATCCCCCCCTGCACGACTCGATGCCCCACGCCATCGATGTGCTCTAAACTTTTTAAAACCCCCATCACTTGCAATTTTTCTTGCATTTTTAACAACCCATGGGCGTGATCGGTGATTTTTAGGGTTTCACTCTGCGAGGCTTTGGTACTGGTGCTGATGCTGATTTTGCCTTCAGGCTCGCCTATCTGCTCCACAAGGCCCTTAGCCAAAACCATGTGTTTGTCCATGTTGAATAACTGGAACTTAATGGACGAGCTGCCTAAATTTAAAACGAGCACACGCATTTACAGCCCCTGCGCCTGGATGGCGGTGATGAGGATCGTGTTGATGACATCCTCCACTAAACAGCCCCGGCTCAGGTCATTGACCGGCTTTTTAAGCCCTTGCAACACGGGGCCTATGGCTAGAGTGTTGGCACAGCGTTGCACGGCTTTATAGGCGATGTTGCCCGCGTCCAAATCAGGGAAGATGAAGACATTGGCGTGTCCGGCCACTGGGCTACCCGGCATTTTCTTAGACCCCGTGGCCATGTCCACGCTGGCATCAAATTGCAGAGGGCCATCTAGGGCAAGTGTGCCATCCATCTCTTTGGCGATCTGCACGGCTTTAGCCACTTGATCCACATCTGGACCCTTGCCTGAAGTGCCCGTGGAGTAAGAGAGTAGGGACACTTTAGGGTCAAAGCCAAAGGCTTTGGCGGTTTTTGCGGAGGCTAGGGCGATTTGGGCGAGCTCAGCACTGTTGGGGTTGGGGTTGATCGCACAATCGCCAAAGACATAGACCTTTGTTTCCAGACACATGAAAAACACACTGGAGACTAAATTATTGCCCGGGGCAAGTTTTATGATTTGTAAAGCGGGGCGCACGGTGTCGGCGGTGGTGTGGGTGGCCCCTGAGACCATCCCATCGGCATGCCCTAAGTGCACCAACATCGTGCCAAAGTAGGTCGGGGTTTTCACCAGCTTTTGCGCCTCTTCTAAGCTTAGTCCCTTGCTTTTACGCAATGCGTATAAAGTGTTGGCAAACTCGTCCAAATAGGCAGAAGTTTCGGGGTTTAAAATCAAGGTGTTTTGTAAATCTAGCCCCAAATCCTTCGCGTCCTTGTGCACCTTGTCCTTGTCGCCGAGCAAGACCAACTTTGCTGCTTGTAATTGCAAAATGGCATGCGCCGCTTTTAAAATCCGCACATCGCCGCTTTCGGGCAACACAATGGTTTTTAAACTGCTCTTGGCCCGCTCTAAAATTTGTTGCTGGAAGGCAAGTGGGCTTAAGCAAGTGGGCTTTGCACCCTCAAGGGTATCAAAAGCTTCTTTGGCCTGCTCTGGGGGGGTGCTTAAATCTAGGGTTGTGGCTGTGCTTGTCTTGTCTTTGGTGAGAAATAGGGGGCTTAAAATCCCGGCTTGTTGCCAATACAAGTTGGCAAAATTTATTTGTGCTCCTCCATTCTCTAACACCTGCACCACAACTAAATTTAAGTGTCTTGCCAAATCCTCTTCAAGATTCGAGTAGAGTTTTTGCGATTCTGTGAAGTGTTTTAGGCGATCCTTGAAGGGGCATGCCCCCATCAACACATAATCGTGGGCCGCACGCAAGGGGGCATAAAGATTTAAAATATGCGTAAAAAACGCCTCTTTGTTGGTGAACAACAGCTCACACACCCCATGTTTTAAATCCTTTGTGGGTGCAAACACGCACACACTTTTACCATAATGCTTACAAAGGGCTTGTAAAAACTCCAACGCCTCTTGCTCCAACTCGCTGGGGGCTAAAACCAAAATACCTTTTGCCATGCAACTCCTTTAGTAAAAGAGATATTATAACCCACACACATTAACAAGCTTAGTTGTGGGGAGAGTGTGGCCGTAAAAGTGTGATGAGCTGTAATGCCAAATCTTTAGGCGCACCCCTAGCGTCTAAGCTTAAGGTTGCCATTTTTGCATAAAGGGGGGCACGCTGTTGATAAAGGGCGTATAAGCTCTCTTTGTCTTTAAAGAGGGGGCGGGGGTTAGGGTCGTTAAGTAGCCTAGCGTGCAAACTTTCAAAGTCCAAAGACAGATAAACAATTGTGCCCTTGAGTGGAGTATAAAGGGGCAAGCCCCCCCCTGTGGCGATGACTAAGGGGCTAGGCACTTGCTCTAATTGAGCCACTAAATCCCCTTCTAAACCCCTAAAATGTCCCTCCCCCTTTTCTTGAAAAATGCGCTCAATGCTTAGGCCCGCCTCAGCGGCGATTTGTAAATCCGTGTCTAAGAAGTGGTAGCCCAACGCCTCAGCAAGCACAGCCCCCAAAGTGCTTTTCCCACAGCCCATAAACCCAATGAGCCAAATTTTATTTATTTTATTTAAAGAGAGTGGGGCCGGCATAGGGGGCATGGCTTGCCATTTCGATCTCTAGCAAGCGGTTGTATTTGGCGGTGCGTTCCCCCCTTGTGGGCGCGCCTGTTTTGATCTGTCCGGTGTTGAGCGCCACGCTAAAATCGGCGATGAAGCTGTCCTCACTCTCCCCACTTCTGTGGCTCATCACACACGCATAGCCCGCTCTTTGCGCCAAACGCACGGTTTGCATGGTTTGACTCAAACTACCGATTTGATTGGGCTTAATCAAAATGGCATTGGCTAGGTTTTTCTCTATGCCCTCTTTTAGCAACGACTCGTTGGTTACGAACAAATCATCGCCCACTAACTGCACTTTGTCGCCTAGTTTTTGGGTGATCTGGGCCCACCCGCTGTAATCCTCTTCGCCCAAAGCGTCTTCAATGGATACAATGGGGTATTTCTCCATCAATCCTGCGTAATAGTCAATCAGCTCGCCTGCCTCTAGCTCTTTGTTCTCCCCTGCCAGCACATAATGCCCCGCTATGTTGATGAGCTCGCTGCTGGCGATGTCTAAGGCTAGGGCGATCTGCTCCCTGGGCTTGTAGCCCGCTTTTTCAATGGCTTTTAAAATCCACTCTAGCGGCTCGGCGTTGTCCTTAAAATCGGGCGCAAACCCGCCCTCATCGCCCACGCTTGTGGGGTGCTTGGCATCAGCGAGCATCGTCTTTAGGGTGTGGTAAACCTCCACACTTGCCCTTAGCGCCTCTTTAAAGCTCTCAAAACCTAAGGGCATGATCATGTACTCTTGGAAGTCTAGGCGGTTGTTGGCGTGCACCCCGCCATTGATGATATTTAGCATGGGAGCGGGCAAGACATTGGCGTTGAGTCCGCCCAAATAGGCATAAAGGGGCAGGTTTAAAGAGCGCGCCGCCGCACGCGCTAGAGCCATAGACACGCCCAGCACGGCATTAGCCCCTAAGTGGCTGTAATTTGGGGTGTTGTCTAAACTTTGTAAGAGTTTATCTATTTTGCTTTGATTATAGGGGTCTTGCCCGATCAAGGCTTCTTGAATCGCCCCATTGACAAAGCCACACGCCTTTGTTACCCCCTTGCCTAAGAAACGCCCCGGCTCTTTATCGCGCAACTCTAGGGCTTCTTTTTTGCCCGTGCTTGCGCCGCTTGGCACAATCGCTGAGCCCAAAACCCCCCCACTTAAAGCCACTTGCGCCTTGAGCGTGGGGTTGCCCCGACTATCCAGCACCTCATAAGCCTTCACCGATTCGATTTTCATATTTTTCCTTGTCTTAAATCTTGCATTTGAAAATAAACATGTTAGCAGAATATGGGAAGTTTTGCGAGGCAAAACTTAAAGCGAGGCAAAACTTAAAGCGAAGCAAAACCCACAGCAAGGCTTCAATTTAGGCAAATCTAACGCCCTTGTTAAATATCTTTGACAGATAGAGCGGCGGTGCAAGGGCAAGGCTTAAGGGCACTAAATCACATGCGTGTTAAAGGGCATGGACGCTCTACGCCCAATAAATAGGCTTTTAAAGAGTTGCCCCTATACACTTGGGGATAGCCCCACTTTTGGGTATCCCCTTATATCCCCCCTTTCTCATACCCCCCATTTTTTAAGGTTAGGATTGTGGGGGAGAGATTGCCCCCATTTTTGGCTTTGGGGGGGCGGTTTTAGGGGGCGATCAACGCTGGGCAAAGACGAGCCCTATTTGTGGGGGCGTTGGGGGTTAGCGTTATAAGTCTTCGGCTCTTAAACCCGATTCAACTTCCCCTTCAGCATTTATTCTTGTATAACCCCTATCATAGGGTTTTGCAAACACTCTAAGACTTGTGTAATACGCAAAAGCGTCAAAACGCCATTGGTTTCGCCCTAAACTTTTTGCAAACCATGCATTGGGATAAGATAAGGCATCAACAATATCATCAATTTCAAGCTTTAACAAGGGTCGATAACGCTTAACATTGTATAAGCCGATACGCTCATTGATTGCCTCTGCTAAACTGAGGTTTTCCAATAGTCTTAAAAACACTCTGTGGTGTCGGCAGTGCAAAGCGACAAATTTTTTTGGATTTTAAGACACTCCATGAGTCTATCCATGAACTCTACGGCTTGCTGGGCTGCTAGCTTAAAATTGTCTAAATCATCTCTGCCTTCATAGGGTAGATTGTCGGTTGAAGGGCGTAAAAATTCAGCACATTTGCCACTGCCTAACCTAGCCCCTTGTTTGCGGTAATCATCTGCTCGTTTATAGTCCAAATTTGCCAAATGGTCGTAAGCATCTACATAGCCCAAATCAATGGCTTTTTGGAAAAGTTGCATGGCTTCTTGCTTGCCACGATAACCACTAACCTCTTTTAAAGCCTCGCCCCACAGAGCGTAAGCCTCCCCATCGCCTTTTTCGGCTTGAGATTTTAAAGACTGCATGGCTTGGGTGTAATAGGTTTTTGCCATTTCATCATCATCCTTATAATACAGAAACATCTCAGCTAACCCCACATACCCCCTCCCCTCCCCTAAGCCCACCGCTTTTTCAAAAAGCTCTTTGGCTTTTTCTTGGCAATTTGTGAGCGTTTTATCTTTAAAGACTTGGCAATGTTTGAAAATTGTTAAATAATCCTCGCTCTCTAGGTCATCTTTTAAAGGGTTTAAGGCATTTAGCACCTCTTGCCCGCTAATCACCTCCCCACTCCCATACTCTGTAACTTGTATGTCCCCATTCTCCATATACACCTTACCCAGCTCCACCATCGCTTGCACGGAGCCTAATTCTATGGCTTTTTCAAAACAACGCATGGCTGTGTTGTTATCTGGGTATAACACAATCCCCTCATACGCCATTTTACCCAGCTCTAGCCAAGCCCCAGCACTGCCCGTATCTTTGGCTTGCATGTAATCTTTAAAGGCTTGTAAGGTGTTCGCCCCATATTGCCATAGGGGCTTAACTTCAGGGGCTGTTGTGTTTGGGGAAGGACGCAACGCGTCCGCATTTGTGGCTTGTGTGGGGTTTTGGCTAGAGTTTGCCCCTTGTAATAAATCTGTGTGGCTCTCTTGCAAGGCAGTTAACAAGACTTCTAAATCCTCTAGGGATTTGGCGAGGTTGTTAGCTTGCTCTAAAGCTTGGGGGCTTGCTGTGGCGTTTATGAGAGCGTTTAAGTGGGTGGCTGTTTTCACCTTGCATTTTTTAAATTGTGCCAAAAAAGAAGTTTCTAATTCTGTGTCGTCCTCTGTGCTTTGATTGTAGGCATTTTCTAAAGCTTTGCTGAAACTGCCTAGAGTTTCTAAAAGCTGGGTGAATTTTGCGCTTAAACCCTCTAACTCTTCTTTGAAAGGGGTTAAATCACCCCCCCCCCCATATCCTCCAACACCGATAAAAACAATCTATGGGCGCGTTTCGTGGCTTTTAACTCTTGGCTTAGGTGATTGTATGCCTGTTGCATGCTTGTCCTTTTGTTTGGAATAAAAGGGGATTGTAGCATGGATAGGTGAATGGGGTTATCTTTTTTGCTCAGCTATACCCTCGTAACTCTTTTGAGGAATCTTGTGGGTTTAGAACAGCTCCTCGCTCTTTAAATTCCACACACGCCAGTTGTCAAAGTAAGTGCCCCGAAACTCGGCTTCAATGTCTAATAAAGTCCATTTTTGGCTGTCATGTGCACCCGTGAGGCACTCATAGACGAAACAATGGCAGTTGTGTTCATACTTTTCTGTGGGGATGCCCATTGTGGGGTAGTCTAGGGTTTTGCCCACAAGAGCCCGGGCACGCTCGGCGGCTTTGGCAAAGCCCACAGCCTCACTCCCCTTACAAGACACATAAATGCTCACCGCTTGCGTCCCACTGATGAACTCTTTAGGGCTAGAGAGCTTGACCTCGCCCGAGCCTAGCAGCTCTACAATCTGTTGGTCGCCCACATAAATTCCCGTGTGGGTGGTGGGACCCACAAGGCGGCAGTATAAAATGCTCCCTAGTTTAGGAGTAACCTTGTCCCTCAAAACATTGTCCACGAAAGATTCGGCAAGATTCAAGGCAGCGGGCAAACCAAAGATGAGCGGCAACATGGCAATCCTTCTTAGCTTAGCTTATCCTCTACAATGTCAATGATGGTGTTGGCGACTTTGCGTGCGGTTTTATCTAAAAACTCAATGGGAGTGGTGAAACCCACGCAAGAGCAGTTGATTTCGCCTAAAATGTATTTGTCCTTGCCCTCTTCATCGGTGTCTAGGATAAAATCCGCCGTCCAAATGAGGGGCAGGTCGTAATTGCCTAGCTTTGTTTGGATATGGGGCAGTTGCCTTAAGAAGTAATGCACCAAGTCGTCCCATTGCTCGGGTTTGTCGTAGCGGTATTTCGCCCCACTAAAGAGAGTGGCACTAAAGGCATCTGCCCCTTCAGCCGGCTTTTTATGCACCACATAAATGGGGTGCTTGTAGAGCATTAAAATGCGAATCTCGCCCTCTTTAATGCGGGGCAAAAAGGTCATGTCCACCAGCATGCCATTGTCCCCAACTAAGTATTTTTCACAAAAATCCATAAATTCGCCTAGGTGTCTATGCTCCACATGGTTATCCACCGCTTCAATGCACTTAATTTTAGCGTTTAAAGGCACTTCGCTAGTTCCCGCAGGCAAAGGTTCTTCCAATTGCACATGCCAAATGCCCTCGCCGGTGGAGCCGCGGTTTTGTTTCAACACCCGCTCACCTTTGGCTAGAGTTTTGGGGAAGGTCTTTTTCAAATCGTGCGTATCGTCCCAAGTTACCCCGATGCGTTTAGCTTCAGCAGGGTCGTAGTAGGCGTAGGTGTCATCGGGGACTAATTCTGTATCAGCGAGTTTCGTGAGCGCGTCCTTAGCTCCATAGCCGATCATGGCATCGGGGTGAGGCATGCCAATCACGCCATGATCACAGAGTTTGCGCAAGAGATCAAAATAGAGTTTTTCTTCCTTCAAGTTACCCGGATTGACGCGGGAGACATAGGCATCGGCGGCCTTTTGCACATATTCATAAATCCCTTTAGTTTTTTCACTATCTTTTAAAAGGGCATCGGTGAGTTGCACCACCTCAGCGTGCCAACCCATTTTTTTGAGGTAGTCCATCATGGGCATGGTGTCGCGTCTATGCCCGTCTCTACCCTTGTCCGTGCCACCCACAGCCTCAAAAAACACTACATGTTTTTTCATCAGATCCTCCAAAAGATTTATTGCGGCTAGTCCGCTAATGGTATTGTAGCAGATAGATTCAACAAAAAGGGATTTTGCTTAAAATTAGGTTGGTAGACTATAATAAACGCTATTGCCAATTTTTAAGGAAGTGTTATGCTGATCCAATCCATGGGTGCCATCATCGGCTCTACCCCTATTTTTAAATTCACGCATAAAGACCATCCCTTGCCTAAAAACTCTTGCATTTACGCCAAGTTAGAGCATTTAAACCCGGGTGGGAGTGTCAAAGACCGCCTAGCTAAGTATCTCATCAGCGAAGGTTTCAAGACGGGTGCCATCACAGAGAAAACGACCATCATTGAGCCCACAGCGGGCAATACAGGGATCGCCTTAGCCCTTGTGGCATTAGAGCATCGGCTTAAGACCATCTTTGTCGTGCCTGAAAAATTCAGTTTAGAAAAACAGCAACTGATGAAAGCTTTGGGGGCAGCTGTCATCAACACCCCCAGCGAGCAGGGCATTAAAGGGGCGATCGCCAAAGCTAAAGAGTTAGCCGCAAGCATCGAACACAGCTACTTGCCCCTACAATTTGAAAACCCCGCCAACCCCAAAGCCTACACCCACAGCCTAGCTCCTGAGATTTTTAACGAGTTGGGCACAAAGATCACGAGCTTTGTGGCCGGAGTTGGCAGTGGGGGGACTTTTGCGGGCGTGGCTATGTATCTTAAAGAGAAAATCCCTAGTGTCCGCTTAGTGGGCGTAGAGCCCGAAGGCTCTATTTTAAACGGGGGTCAAGAACACCCCCACGAGATCGAGGGCATCGGCGTGGAGTTTATCCCCCCATTTTTTGAGGGTTTAAGCATCGATGGCTTTGAGACCATCAGCGACAAAGAGGGCTTTGCCTGCACCAGAGAGTTAGCCAAAAAACACGGGCTTTTAGTAGGCAGCTCTAGTGGGGCAGCCTTTGTAGCGGCTTTAAGGGAGGCACAACGATTGCCTGAAAATAGCCACATTTTAACGATTTTCCCGGACATGGCAGATCGCTACCTGTCTAAGGGGATTTACAACGCTTAAAGGAGAACTATGCGCTTACAAACAAAATTGATCCACGGGGGGGTCAGCGAGGACGCTCTAACGGGGGCGGTGAGTGTGCCTATTTACCAAACTTCCACCTACCGCCAAGAAAAAATCGGGCAACACAAGGGCTATGAGTACTCGCGCTCGGGCAACCCCACGCGCCACGCCTTAGAAGAGTTGATCGCTGAAATTGAGGGGGGGTGAAGGGCTTTGCCTTTGCTTCGGGGCTAGCGGGCATCCACGCTGTTTTTGCACTCTTTAAAGCGGGGGATCACATCTTGCTAGGCGATGATGTTTATGGGGGAACTTTCCGGCTCTTTAACCAAGTCTTGGCTAAAAGTGGACTTGCTTACACTTTAATAGACACAAGCGATCCTAGCCAAATTAAAAAGGCGATCACACCTGCCACCAAAGCCCTTTACTTAGAAACCCCAAGCAACCCGCTTTTAAAGATCACAGACATCGCAAAATGTGCCCACCTCGCCAAAGAACACGGCTTAACCACGATTGTAGACAACACCTTTGCAACCCCCTATTTGCAAAACCCCTTAAGTTTAGGGGCGGACATTGTGGTGCACAGCGCGACGAAGTATTTAGGCGGGCACAGCGATGTTGTGGCAGGTTTGGTTGCCACAAACAGCCCAAAATTAGCCCAAGAAATCGGCTTTTTCCAAAACGCAATTGGGGGGGTGTTGGGTCCACAAGATAGTTGGCTGGTCCAAAGGGGCATCAAGACTTTAGCGGTGCGTATGCAAGCGCATGAGAAAAATGCCCTAAGTGTGGCTAAGTTTTTACAAGAGCACCCTAAAGTTGCAAAAGTCTATTACCCCGGGCTAGAAAGCCACGCAAACCACGCCCTAGCCAAAGCGCAAATGCGCGGGTTTGGCGGGATGCTCTCTTTCACACTCAAAGACGAGAGCCTGGCCATCCCTTTTATAGAACGACTCAAATTGTTTATTTTGGGCGAGAGTTTGGGCGGGGTGGAAAGCCTAGTGAGTGTGCCCGCCCTCATGACACATGCGTGTATCCCTAAAGAGCAGCGCCTCAAGGCAGGGGTTGCCGATGGGCTGGTGCGCCTGTCTGTGGGGATTGAAGATGCCGATGACTTAATAGAAGATTTAGATCAAGCGTTAAAAGGGTAATCATGAAAATGAATGTTGAGAGCTTTAATTTGGACCATAGAAAAGTCAAAGCCCCTTATGTGCGGGTGGCGGGGCGCAAAGTGGGCACAAAAGGCGATGTCATCGTAAAATACGATGTCCGTCTTAAACAGCCCAACAAAGCGCATATGCAGATGCCCAGTTTGCACTCTTTGGAGCATTTAGTGGCGGAGTTGATCAGAAACCATGCGGATTATGTTTTAGACTTCTCGCCGATGGGTTGCCAAACGGGGTTTTATCTCATGGTGCTAAACCACGACAACTATGATGAGATTTTGGACTTGTTGGAAAAAACCATGCACGATGTCCTGCAGGCTAAAGAAGTCCCTGCTTGCAACGAAGTGCAATGCGGCTGGGCGGCGAGCCACTCTTTAGAGGGGGCACAAACTTTAGCTAGGGAGTTTTTGGATAAAAGGGGGGAGTGGAGCGAGGTGGGTGTATAACGGCGCGTAGGGCATTGCATGGTGGCTGGCACATTAGCCTAAAACGATGCAAAAACAGGTTTAGAGAGCAGACCCCTTAAATTGCGCCTTTGAAGAGTCAAGCAAAGCCCTAAAAGCACATAGAGTCAAAATACTTCTTATAAACACACAAAAGGGTAACGCTCTAAGATAATGGTTGTGTCCAAAAAGCAGCCCATCGCTAGGAGGTGATAAGACTCTGTGTGCTGGTGCGTTGCTCCAAGGCAAAGAGAAACTCTAAAGCGAGGGAACCCACAAGGGCTACACTCCAAGCCTAAATACCCTAAACATGTGCGCTTTGGGATAGAAAAGACCACTCTTTTTAGAATCCCTGCGACAACATTGGAGGGGGTACGGGGTATGTGCCTAATTTCTTAAAAGTTTGAATAACACTAAATCACTCAAGGCCCGCTTGCCCATGACAATCTCTATCGCTTCACAATCTCTATCGCTTCCATAGCTTTCTCATAGTCAAAATTGCCTTCAAAAACACTTTTAGGCAAACACTCCCAAATGGCTAAAAACCCCACTTCTTGACTGGTAAAAAGCGGGCAAGTGCTAAACCTTTCATCATCTGTGTGCTCTAAGCCATAAACCACACAATCTAAACCCATAGCTTGTGTGACTTGGGGCATATAGTATTCACATAAAGGCTCTTTGCCCCGTAATAAGCTGATTGCATCCACTTCGTCCGCCCCTTTGACTAACTCAATGCCCTTAGAAGTCTTGCGCCAATACTTTTTAAGCATTCCATCTGTGGTGGGCTCGGGGCTTAGGATTTGTCCTTGTGTCTGCCCCCTACCCCCATTAAAAGCCACTTCTTGCAAAATGGGGTTAAACGCATTTTCAAAAAGATTGACATGAGCCCACGCATAAAGGTGCGCCTTGTCTGTAGGCACAACCCAAAAGCTGTCCTTTAAAGACAGGGCTAGCGTTGTATTTAAATAAGCTAGGGGATTTTGTAAATCTGCTACAAGTCCCCCCTCCAAAGCATCTAAAATTTCTTCAACATAACAACGATTTTTAGGGATTTTGCGCTCTATGAGCCATTTTAAAATATGTTTTTCATCTATGCCATTAAGGCGGATATAGTGAGGCAATAGAGTCTCACTTAGCACTTTAAAGTGTAGGTTCTTCCCATCGTTAAAAACTTCAAATTCTAAAACATTGCGGTCTTTGTTTTTGAGGGTGTAGTGCATGGGTGCTTGCCTCTACTTCAAGGGAGCGTAGCATACAAATGCACGCTAATGCCCTTATTACCAACTTTTTAGTCTTCCCACCATTCTTTGTCATACCACTGAGGCCATTCTTTCAGTGAATCACAACCAGAAAAGATGCCCTCCATCCAATCTATATGCGCTGCATCCCAACTCTCTAAAGGTTGGTTAAAACTGCTACAGCCCCAAAACATCTGAATCATTTCCTCTGCTTTAGAAACATTCCATTTGTCTAAAGGTTGGTTAAAGTTCTTGCATGCATAAAACATCAAGCCCATTTTTGTAACACTTGATACATCCCAACTCTCTAGGGGTTGATTGAAGTTTTTACAGCCAAAGAACATCTCCCGCATGCTTGTAACTTTTGACACATCCCAACTTGAGATATTGTGGTTGAAGTGGATTGCCATACAGAACATGCCTGCCATGTTTTTTACACGGGATACATCCCAGGTTTCTAAGCCCTCAAAGTTTTGGCGTTGGCTATTAACAAGTCATCTAAGAGTTTTTCATACTGCTCGGGTGTATACCCATTAAGGTTGTACGATAGTCGTTTAAGTATAGAAATGCAACCGTAGGCAAAGAGCTTTGGGGTTAGTTTTTTGATTCCTATGTAAAGCTCAAAGCATTTTAGGGTGTGTGTCGATCAGTTTCAATGTTTCCAACACTCCGATCTTGATAGGGTTCTGTGCCTTCAACATCTTGACAACCAAATTGGTGATTCAAATCGCAAGCTTTTTGGAAAAAGTGTTGCGCCATTTTTTTGTCCTGCCCAACTCCGGTGCCATAAATCCCATTTTTGTACATCATCGCTAAGTTGTAATAACCCCTAGCATCCCCTAGCTTTGCTGCCTCTTGAAAGTTTTGTAGAGCCTTTAAGTGGTTGTTGTTCTTGCGCGCTTCTAAACCAGCCTTAAGATACTGATCTACTTTTTTTCATTTGCATAAGCCCAATTCAGGCACAACAACATTGCTAGCACCACTTGACTTGCTTTTTTCGATAACCCTTGCATTGCCTCTCCTTGAAAAAAAGAAATACAAATTGTATTGTAGCTGAAGAAAGAATCAAGAAGGTAAATTGTTAGACAATAAAACCCCAAAAGACCACGCACATGTAAACTTTGGCGTGAATTTGTCAAAATCGACGTTTCAAGACCTTACAAACCTAATCTAGTCCGCCCCTTTCTCTTTGTACCTGACCACACCTTATTCTTTGCACTATATTACCCTCTAAAGTCGCCCGAGATTCAGACCAAATCTCGTCTCGAACTTTAAACTTAAACCCCGTAAAAACCTCTAAATCTTGCCCTAAACTTCAAGCTATTTTTTGAAAATCCCAGCGACCAGTGAAAAAATCCTAAAATCGTCTTACATTGTATTAGGACACATTGTTTAGAAGCTGACCACATAATTAATGAACGCCGCTACATTGCGTCTAAAAACAATGGCGTCTTTCTCGTCGACTTTGAGAAATCGCCCCACTGCATAAGTCCCCTTGTTGGTGTAGTAGGGATCATTGATAATGGGGATACGCACCCCCATTTCAATGCCTTGATGTTTGTTAACATTAAATCTAAAACCCAAATTAACGATGACTTGCACGAAGTTGGGTGAAAAGGAGGATGTGAGACCGGGGTAGTATTTGTTGTTGATATTTGCTTGCTTGTCAAAAAATTGATTCAGTGTTACACATCCACTAGGTTCCCCGTGTTGATAGATACCAGCCCAACGACAATTTCTATCCTTGCCCATCGACCAAGAACTTCCTCCAACCATCGCGCCCACAAAGATCCCAAACGAACTCTCATCATTGTCATAGAAGTTGTAGAGCATATCTATCCCCCCTCCATAAAAGAAATTACGGACATTTAAATCATCCACAACAAAACGGGGATCGGCATTACGGCTACTGATAGAATTGGCATGCCCTCCTTGCCCACTAAAGAACCCATAAAAGCGCAATCCAAAACGCTTTGCTTGCCCAAAAAACATTTTGAACCCCGCTTGGACATTTCCCCCATAGAGATTGCCTCGATAGAGATTAGTGGTGTTGGTTGTGATGCTAGGCATCCCCGGGATCGTGTATGACATTGATGAGAATTGCCCAAAACTCCCAGAAGCATACGAATACTGAAATCCACCTCCGATGAACACGCCGCTTTTCTCTGCGTCTAGTGGGGCACAAAAAGCCCCAATCCCTAGAACAAGAGTTCTAAGTGAAAATAGGATATTGGGTTTTTGTTTAGATACCATCATAAAATCCTCCGATCCACCTTGCAAAACTCTTGCCAATCTAAAGGCAAAAACTAGGTGCAAAAATAAATTAAAGTATGGAGGATAATACCAAAATAAGATTATATCCTGTCTTAAAATCTATCTTGTTTAAAATCTATTTTATAACCTTACTTGTCTGTGTTTTATCTGTAAAAGTCAATCCAACTGTGACACACCATTTATAAGTTTTGTTAAGTCTTTCTGTGGCGTTTTTAACCCCTTAATTAAAGCTAGTAGAGTGTGATGGAGTGCAAGATCAACAAGAGTATGGAGTGTAAATAATAAAGAAAACGCACGCCACCCTACGTAAACTACGTGGCGGTCTGCCCTATGGGGCTTATCTTAACACAAACCAAACCTACCCACAAACGCCTCCCTAGTGTCTAGTTTATGGCTTAACAGTGCGTTAAGCAAGTAGAACCCCTGGCTTGGCGAAACCACTCCAAGCGATCACAAATGGCTAAAGATTGGAATGTCCCGGCACAGCCGGGGGTATAGAAACTAACCTTGGTGTCCCTCATGCCCATGGTGATGATGGTGTTCATCTCCATGATGGTGGTGATGGTCTCCACAACAATGGTGGTGATGGTTTTCTTCGTGTTGTGCATGCCCTTCGTGATTGTGGCAACATTTGTCAGCATGTGTCATTGCGTATCCTTTGCAATTGAAATATTACCTAGATTTCAACTAGGCAAGGGTATTTTATCTAAAAAAATCTATGTATTTTCTAAAAGAGTCTCTTCTGTTTTAACACAACAGTGCATTCTTATCTTGAGATTAAAAACACCCGTACTAAATCAAGATTAAGCATTACCGTAGCCACTCTTTAAATATAGGGTTTAGATAGGAGGGTTTAGATAGGGATAGTAACGAGGAACCGCGTGCTGTTTAATTCACAATTAAAATAAAAGTTACACGAACAAGGCCACAAGAAAAGAATCGAGAAAAGACGAGAAAAGGGTAAATTGAGCTAACTTGTGTACAATAATGGAGCTTGATCAAATTGCTAGAGAAGGAGTGAAGATGGCAAATAAGTTTCCTAATCGACATCCTTTTATCAAAAAAATTGTCCAAGAGAATGAGACAAGTCTAGCAGAGATGGCAACAAGTCCCAAAATCGCAGCAGAGAGGGCTGTTGCTATCGAATTGAGAACTATTCGCGAGTTAAACAAAATCAAAAAAGGTTTGGCACGCCAAAGAAAATGGTTTGGTAGAGTCATTGTCAGCAATTCCCATTGCTTTCAATGTGGTGGCATGAAGCTTTGTATGTTAAAGAGGTGTCTTCACTGCCAAAAATATATGAGGAAAATTCCTAGACAGAGGTAAGACACCTTTTTGGTTCTAGGTAGGGAGGGGGTTGTGGGTGGGTGTGTCGGAGGTGTTTAGGGGCTTTTAGTCCGGTGGCTTGGAAGTGGTTGCACGAGAAATGCACCTGGCACTTCGGTGCACGCCGTTAGACCAACTTTTTAAAGCTAAAATAAGATTAGGGGGCTAGGAGTTCAAGCTGTGTTTTGGGTTAAAAGCGGTTGTAAGGCATTGTGGGAGTATTTTTAGACTTTTCGCCTGCACATCGAGTTCAGTGTTATTTAAAATCAGCTGCGATACAATCGGCTCGGTTTGTTGTTTATTTGAACAAAGGGCTTTTTGTGTCTAGCTACCTTGTGGCAGTCTTACAAAGTGTAGGTCTTTAGAAGTATTTTAAATTTTATATAGGTTGGCTGTGGTATGGGTTTTGTGCATTTAGTTCGGCATTACACACAGAGTTTTCCTAGATTGCAGGCAGTCTTAAGGAATGTATATCGTTGTATTGGGCAACCAGGAGGAGATCGAGTTCTAGGACCTCTTAAAATTTCCCATCCCCAAAAATCTCGGGTGTTTAGACGGATCGAAAGTTTAAGCAATGAAAAATTTATCGATGCCAACAGAGCGATCGCTACGGGGGGGGGGGGGGGGGGTAGGTAATCCCTTTAGCGACAAACCAACCCACCATGGTTATTTCGAATATGATGAAGAGAGCAAAGACCCCACAAGTCCTCTTAATCCATGGGCTTTTATTCGGGTGTGCAATGAGATTTGCACCCTAGAAGAATGTCTACACTCAATGCTCCCAGCAATCCAACGGGGAGTGATTGGCTATAATGACTGCGACGATGGAAGCGCAGAGGTGATTTTAGACTTTTGCCAAAAATTTCCTAGTTTTGTACCCATTGCCTATCCCTATAAAGTAGCTCATTTTGGTCAGGAAGCCAAACATCTGTACAACACATTCTATCACTACACCAGTTATGTCTTTTCCTTTATCCCCAAGAATCAATGGGTGGTGAAGATCGATGTGGATCACATCTTCGATGCCAAGAAACTTTACAAAAGTTTTTATACAGTGCGCAATACTTATGAAACTTTAACTCACGCTAGAGTCCATTTTCTAATAAAGGATGGGCGGGTCTTTGTGTGGCATGTAAATGTTCCTGGCGAAGATGACTTTGGGTTTATAAATTCTGGAGGAGGACATTTTTTCTACAATCAAGGTTGTTGGTTTGCGGAGCACTGGGAACATGATTGGATAGAGGAAATATATTACAATCGCCCTGCAAAAGTTATTAACGATCTAGAGTTAGCAAACTGGCATTTTCCTTATGTCAAACTCAGGCGAGCTGCTGAAGCTGAAACTCTCAAGTTGGTGCCCTTGGCTGATTTTAAGGAATACCACAAGAAGTTGCTGGGCAACAAGATCCCTTATGACATGGTAGATGAAAAGAAGATTTTGGAGATTTATTCAAAGTTTAAATCTCCCCATTTATCCACTAAGTAGGGTGGAGCCACTTGTGTTCTACGCCGATGTGTGCACAAACTTTATGCTCACTAGGTGTAGCAAAAAGCCTCCATCCTTATTCTCAAGCTGTAAAGAACTGCTAAAAAGTGGCTGAATTGGGGAATGCTGGCATTTATCACAACTTGGGAATGATATATGGAAATGGTTTAGCCAGAAATTTGGTGCTATATGCGCTAAAACAAGCAGAAGAATCGCGTTTTCAGTGTTTTTCAAGGGAAATTCTGCAACATTCGTAGGTTTAATGCTTTGTATCACTGGGCAATTTATGGTCCAAAGGGTTGTATCTTTTTTAGTGGAGTTTTAAGTGCGGGCACAAGCGCTGTTGCAACGTTGTGTAACTCGATTGATAGAAATGATGGCTTACTTTATCGCGCTCATCGTGGTATATGGTTTGCGCAAAGTCAAAAAACAAAGCATCCGTCCAAAGACCTTATTGCTGATGAAACTTGATACACTGGGCGACTATGTGTTGTTTAGAAATTTCTTACAACCCTTAAGAGAAGCTTATGCCGATTATGAAATCACATTTTTATGCAATATGGACTTCTTAGAGATTTTGCATGCTTGCGATAGATCGTATGTAGATCATGTCATACCCTTAGACACACGCAAATGGTCGGATGCGCACAAGTGGTTCTCTTTCCAACGCTGTTTTTATCGTTCTAAAATATTATATTTGTTGAATCAACAAACTTACGAAGTCGTCATTAGTCCTGTGTTCCATCGGTTTTCTAGAAGAGACGACTTTTTAGTTAGGTTCATCAATGCCCAGCACAAGATCGGCAGTCAGGGGTTTGAGCTAGTTGAGCAATGGCACATGAACACGACCAGCCTAAAACCCCATGACAGAGTATACACCACATTGTTAGACGCCACCTTTGAAGTTTTGTTTGCATTTGAGCGTAATCGAGAATTTTTTAGCCAATTATTGCAACGACCCCTAACAGAAGTTAAATACCATCTCTGCCTCCCTCCTTTGCCAGCCAATTCCTCTCTCTTGTTTCCTGCTAAAAATTATGGGGTCTTTTTTTTAGGTGCTAGTGATCGGAAGAGACAATGGGCTCTAGTCTCGTGGGTGGCTCTAGCCCAAAAGATTTCTCCTCAGATCCAAATCGTGTTATGCGGGTCTAAGAAAGAAATTCCAGATGCCATGCAAATCATAGCGGAGATACCCCAAGCACTCAATCTAGTGGGTAAGACCACTTTTGTTGAACTCTTGCATGTGCTCTCCAAAGCACATTTTATTGTTTCTAATGAAACAGCGATCCCCCATTTTTGCGTAGCTCTAGGTCTAGGACCCATTTTTGTGATCAGCAATGGCAACACTTTTGGGCGCTTTGTTCCCTATCCTAAGCACATGGATGCCAATTACCACGTTGTCTACCATCCTAAAATTGAGGCACTCTTACAATCCCCCCATGGTTTCGGGCGTTGTCTAGAAATTTACAAACGCGGGGTGCCCAATTTGCAATTTGCAAATCCCCCATCCCCAATTCGCCCAAATGGTGGCTGATAAAATGGCGACAATTAACCCTGAATTCATCAAAGATGGAAACTAACCGAAACTAAGAAAAATAGATGTCCAAGACATCACTAAAACAACTAGAAAGGGAATAAACAGAATGGTGGGCGCGTGCTGCAATTCTTGTTTAACAAAAACTCTTGATCGAACTACTCTACAAGATCAAAAAGAAAATAAAAAGTCTTTTTAGCACTGGTGGGCACACAGATCTTTCCAAAAATCCCTAGCACCCCAATTGACATCCCCCATCGCTAAAACTAGGGATGGAGGGTTTCAACAAGGCTCGCCCGTCTTAAGTGGGTCTTAGCACCCCCTGTTCTTTAGAGTAGAGCCCGCTCTCTGCGTATATTTATACTTACGTCCAAATCTTTATCCATGGTTGTATTGTTTGGCTAGACTATTGACGCATTTATAGAAAAAATCCATTTTAAGGTTTTTGATTTTTCCGTGTGGCCAATCTAATCCTAGCTTTCAGATCAATCCAACATCTTTTCCACGATCTCAATATGCTTGCGCATACTTTCTTCAAAATCAAAACGTTTCACTCTTTCAAAGCCTTTGGCAATGCATTCAGTTCTTAACGCTTCATCCATCAAGGCTTTTTCTAGTTGTTTGGCTATATCTTGCGCGTTATAGGGGTTGCAATAAATCCCTGCATCGCCTAGAATTTCTGGCATGCAAGACACATCACTAGAAAGCACCACACAACCCGCGTGCATCGCTTCTAACATAGGTAAACCAAAACCCTCAGCGAGAGAGCCCCACCACAACAATCTAGCATGGGCATAAAGGGTAGAGAGCAAAGAGTCAGAAACATAGCCTAGGTCGATCACAAAATCGCTAGAAGCGATGACATCGTCTTCTTCTTTGTCCACTTGTCCATTATTCACCCCCGTGATCACGATCTTAAAACGTTGTCTAAGGGTGATGGGCAACAATTCAAAGGCTTTGATGAGATTTTTAATGTTTTTACGCCGTGCTTTGCCCACCACCAAAATGAATTCCCCTAAATTTGGTGGTAGATCTTCCGAGGCTTGTCTATAGACTCTGACTCCATGGTAAATCACATGCACTTTAGTTTCAGAAAATCCAAAGGTCTTTAAAATATCTTTTTTGACAGTTTCCGTAAAACAGATGGCTTGATCATAGGTGCGGATTTGTGGATAGACAAAAAATTTCCAAAGAATCTCATATTCTGGTTCATTGCGCCATGCTTCTTTATCGCATAGGGGTAGATCGTGGATACAGCCCAAAGTTTTTTTAACTTTGCCATTGATGCCTAAAATACCCAAAACGCCCGGTTCGATACACAGGTCGTAGGTTTCTTGGAACAATCTTCCATTCATGATTTTGTGAAGCACATTATAAGAAAAATAACATGCCAACAAAAAAAGCCATTTGGGTAACCATTTTTTTAAAGTGTCTTTAGACGATTTGAGAAAACTATTGGGTGTGGCAAGTGATTGGAATTTTTCCAAACTAGGTAAATCATTAAAGAGCTTGCCATTAGCATAATAGACCAACTTTATATCTGTGCCTTGAAAATGCTTGTCTAAGGCATGGATCAGAGCAAGACTATACACGCCAATTCCTGTTACTTTACCCAAAGTATAAGATGCATTGACAATAATCTTTTTCAAATCATTCCTCCAGACTTACACCTTTTCCTTGATCTCACAAAATCTACACCCAATCCCTATCTACGCGCAACCGTAAACTGAAAGGCGGAGCTGAGACCACCTCTGCTGTGCTCTAACGTTGTTTCTATTTTGCAAAAACACCCGATGCTAAAGCGTATTGTAGCATATTTTCTTTAGAAGCCCCAAGAATCTCTTGTGGACGCAAACTAGGCAAATATGTAGACTCCCTAAAGATCGACTCTTCTATTAAGACACATTGGGCTAAAAGGAAAGGCTACAGCCCTGAGCGTGTTGGTTACCTAGAGAGCACACTAGAGAATATCCAAAACGACACCTACTACCCCACGCTTGAGGATAAATGCGCCCATTTGATGTTTGCATGCATTAAGTTCCACCCCTTTGCCGATGGCAATAAACGCTCTGCCATCTACCTTGCCGTGCATTTTTTAGAAGCTAACGGGGTGGATACCACAAATTTTGAAAAAGACTTTGAGGACCTTGTGGTGTTTGCCGCTGAGGGCAGAATTGATAAGGCAGAATTGGGTAAAAAGATCCATCATTACACAGAAAATAAAAAGGTTAATTCGCTCTTTTAAGCAACAATAATGTGATCTAGTGGTTATCGATGAAGCAGGCAAGGAAGTCTTTAGATGCCACACGATGGAAAATGCCGGCGAACCCACGCATGAAAGTGGCAAAGACAAACCTATCATGCCCGGCACATATACCCTCCACTGGGACTGCACCAGCGTATGTGTGCCCCCAGAGTGGCGCAATAAAAACCCATGGGATAAGCCCGTAGGCATTTGGCTGAAAGACCCCAACAACCCCAACTTTGCCAAACGCCGCATCATGATACACGTCGGCAATGATGCCATCGACACGCTGGGCTGCATTCTGCTAGGCAAAAGCTACAACGACAAGCTAGGCATCATCCAACACTCCACCAAAGCCGTGAGCGAGTTCTACGACCTAGTCGAAACCCACCGCGCCCAGAACTTTAGTTTAACCATTGTGGACGCAAGAGAATGACGAGAAAAGACAAGCTTAAGGCAGGGGTGGTGGTGTGCACCAGCGGCTTTATTTGCATGTGTGTGTTTGCCATGCTCAGTTCCACCAACCTACCCTACATGGCCAAAGTGGGGCTGTCGGCCAGTGTGGGCTACTTTGGCATCGACCGCACCATTGAAGTCGTGCAAAAAATCCTTAGCTTAAGAAAGTGAATGCCCTATATCCTTATCGTGGTGGTGGCCTTGAGTCTAGGCCTAATGGGCGCACTTGGCGGGCTAGCCCACTTACTCAAGGCCAATGGCGCGCTCAAAGAAAAGCTAGAGTTAAGCCAAGCCCACTTACAAGAACAAAACCAGCACATCCAAGCCTTAGAGCTTGACAGCAAGAAGTACCTTGAGCAAAAGCCCCAAGAAGTCAAAATCATCAAAGAACGCTACAAAGATCCCAAGAGTCTCAAAGACCTTAAAACCTGCCACGAACAATTAGCCCACATCCAGCACTTACTGCAGATATTTAAGGAGGGGGAAATCCCCGGGCGTTACTCTCCTTACCCTTGTTGGAAATCCTCAAGAGTTCATCGGTGATCATCTCAGTGTCATCGTTGGTGATCGAGCTTTGGACTAACGCCACATCCTTGCCACATCTTGTTAGGCAAATGCCCTAGAGATTTTGCCCGCTTGGCAGAGCTCCTGCGCTTTGTCGTAAAGGCGATTGGGGCTGATGGGTTTGGATCGCCTTAAACACTTCTAGGACAATGTCTATCTCTGCTTGTTTCACTTCACAGCCATAAATTGTCTAAAAGTCTTGTAGTGCCGACTTTGACAGCGGTTAAAATGAGGCTGTTGTTGGGCTCAATGCGCTCTAAGGGCAACAGTTGCCGATTGACTAGAGCTAAATACTGCACTTCAAGGGGGCTTAACACTTCCTGCCCTAGAGTTAAAAGGCTCGCCCTCTGCGTGATGCCCGCTTCATAGGCTTCTTTGATGGTGGTTAGGGCTTTGGGGATTTTTAGGGCAAGTTGACGCTCTTTAGGGCTTAAATAGGCATTTCTTGAACTTAAAGCCAAACCATCGCTATCTCTTAAGGTGGGACAAGCGACAACCTCCACGGGCAAGAATAAATCAGCCACCGCGCGTTGGATGATTAAAAGTTGCTGTGCGTCCTTTTGTCCAAAGTAGGCTTTTGTCGGGCGCACAAGGTTAAAGAGCTTCAACACCACTTGCAACACGCCGCCAAAATGCCCGGGACGTATATCTGCCTCAAAGCCTAGTAAATCCTTAGGGGGGGTTAGACTAACGGCTTCTTTAAAGGGGTAGAGCGTGTCCGCCTTTGGGGTGAAGAGGGCATCAACCCCCACCTTAGCACACAGCTCTAAGTCCTTTTCTATGGGGCGGGGGTATTGGCTGAAGTCTTCATTTGCGCCAAATTGTGTGGGGTTGACAAAGATAGACACAACCACAAAAGCGTTTTCTGCTTTGGCGCGCTCTATGAGGCTTAAATGCCCGGCGTGTAATGCGCCCATAGTCGGCACAAAGCCGACATTTTGTGCTTTTAGGGCTTGTAAATCTGCTGGACTTTCACAAATTTGCATGTTCTAGGCTCTCTAAGATTTGGATGGTGGTGGCAGCGGGGTCTTTAGCTTGGTAAATGGGCCTGCCGATGACAATAAAATCCGCCCCAGCGTTTTTTGCGTCTTGTAGAGTACCCACGCGCTTTTGATCCTGCACGTCTTGCAAGTTGGGGCGTATGCCCGGGGTCAAGGTTAAGAATTGTGGGCTTGTGGCTTTTTTAATGGCTAGGCTTTCAAAAACCGAACACACCACGCCATCCAACCCACTGTTAAAACACAACTTGGCTAGGTGCAGGGCGTGTTGCTCTAAGGGGGCGTTATACAAACTTTGGCTTTGGGCTTCATCTAGGCTTGTTAGCAAGGTAACGCCTAAGATTTTGGGGCGTTGTGTTAAGCCCTGTACTTGCTCCATGACCGCTAAAAGGGCAGAACTGCCACTGCTTGCGTGCAAGGTCAGCAACTCCACGCCCAAATGGGCGCACTCTAAGACGGCACCCGCCATCGTGTTGGGGATGTCGTGCAATTTTAAATCCAAGAAAATTTTAAAGCCCATGTTTTGGATTTCTTTAATAAAACTAGGGCCTTCGCGCACAAACGCCCTCAAACCCACTTTGACGAGCAACTTTAAGCCCCTTAAGCTTTCTAACAAATCTAAACACGCCCGCTTGGAGCCCAAGTCCAAAGCCAAACAAAGTTGCATAGCACCCCTTCAGCCAAATATTAAGACAAAACGCTATTATAACACACTCCAAACAAGGATACTATTTGCAAAAAAGCGTTTTAATTGCCGGTCCGTGCGTGATTGAGAGCATGGAAGTCTTAGAAGAAATCGCCTTGAAACTGCGCCCCATCGCCCTAGACCCTAAAGTGGATTTTTATTTTAAAGCCAGCTTTGACAAGGCGAACCGCACGAGCCTAGAGAGTTATAGGGGCCCCGGGCTTGCTAAGGGCTTGGAGATGTTGGCGGGCATTAAATCCAAATTTGGCTATAAAATCCTCACCGACATACACGAGAGCGCACAAGCCGCCCCAGTGGCTGAAGTTGCCAATGTCTTGCAAATCCCCGCTTTTTTGTGCCGCCAAACGGATTTAATCGTGGCGGCTGCCAAGACCAAAAGCGCGATCAATATCAAAAAGGGACAATTCATGCACCCAAAGGACATGCAATACAGTGCCCTAAAAGCCCTAAACACGCGGGCTAAAAACAAACACGAGAAAGCCACTTACCAAGCGTGCTTAGAACATGGGATTTATTTGTGTGAGAGGGGGGCGAGTTTTGGTTACAGCAATTTAGTTGTGGACATGCGATCTTTGGTTGTGATGCGCGCCTTTGCGCCCGTGATTTTTGACGCGACGCACAGCGTGCAAATGCCCGGAGCTGCAGGGGGCAAGAGCGGGGGAGAGCGGGGCTTTGTGTCTTATTTAGCCAAAGCAAGTGCGGTCGTGGGCGTGGACGGGTTTTTTATGGAAACGCACATTAACCCTGAGGGGGCGCTAAGCGATGGGCCCAACATGATCCCTATCTCTTCTCTCTTGCCCTTAGTGCAGGATTTATTGGTGTTGCAAGAAATCAACGCTTCATTAAACAACGCATAAAGGATCATCAATGCATCAAGTCTTAGAAGGGCAACTTGTCTTAAAGGGGGGCGAAAAGGTGGCCATTTTGGCCGCACGCTTTAACCACTTAATCACAGATCGCCTCGTGGAGGGTGGCATGGATAGTTTTAGGCGGCATGGAGGGGATTTAAAAAATCTCACCCTAGTGAAAGTCCCCGGGGCTTATGAGTTGCCCTTTGTGCTAGACAAACTCTTAGACTCACGCAAATACGATGGAGTCTGTGTGCTGGGGGCGGTGATTCGAGGCAGCACGCCGCATTTTGATTATGTGAGCGCAGAGGCGACTAAGGGCATTGCCAACACGACTTTAAAATACGGCTTGCCTGTGAGCTTTGGACTGCTCACCACAGACAACATCGAACAGGCCCTAGAGAGGGCCGGCACGAAGGCGGGCAATAAAGGGGCAGCGGCGATGGACACTCTCATCGAACTTCTCAACTTGTATAGTGCTTTTTAATGGCGACTCGCAGCCAAGCAAGGGAAGCGGTGGCGGGCTTGCTCTATGCCTTTGATAGCGGCAATACAGAGATATTCAAAGCCGCCCCCACGCTCTTAGAAGAAAAGAAAATTAGAAACGCCCAACAACGCTTTGCCCTAGGGCTTTTGGGTGGGGTGTTAGAGCAAATGCATGCCTTAGACGCTGCCTTGCAACCGCTTTTAAAGGATTGGGATTTAAAGCGCATCGGGCGCATGGAGCGCGCCATTTTGCGCCTAGGGGCGTATGAGATTTTACACACCCCAACCAAACCTGCGGTGGTGATCAATGAGGCCATTGAGCTTGCCAAAGTCTATGGGGAGGACAACGCCCCAAAATTAGTCAATGCCGTGTTAGACCATTTGGTAAAGGCAAGTCGCTAAGACTCGCTAAGAGTCGCTGATGGTGCAGGCATACATGCCAAAGAGCAAGAGCAACCACGAAATATAAACATAAGACATTAAAAACCACAGAATCGACACCGAGCCGTACAATTCGTGGTAAGTGTCGCTAAACAGGACATAGTAGACAAAGCCCCATTTCATTAAGCTCCAGCAAATGCTTGTAACAAAGCTCCAAAAGAGGGGGGTGATGGGGCGTTTAAAGGTTTTATTTGTGGGGATGATGAAGAGTAAATAAAAGAAAAGATAAGCACCTAGCCAGTGCAACAATGAGAGTAACCAGCCCTGCACTAGGCTTTGCATCTCTAGGTCGTAAAATAAAATCAAGGGCAGCACCAAAATAAAGACAATGCCCGTGCCAAACCCCCAAAAGACAAAAATCTGCCTTCCCCTAAAGTTGAAGTAATCCCTAGGTTCGGCGTTAAAAATCTTAGAGGCGATGTAGCGGTAGTTTTCACAAAATAGAAAAAAAGCGATGGCGATGGAGGCGATTTCCACAACTCCGAGCGCGCTGTCATTTTGGGTGAAAGACTTGAATAATGAACGCGCCATTTTCATGAAGTCAGGGCTATCGGGCAAAAAGAATCGTTCGACAGGGAAGGCTTTGGCAAAGGGGTCGACAAAAGCAAGAGCGATGAACAATAAAATGGGCGAGAGGGATAAAATCGTGTAAAAGCTTAAAGAAGAGGCGTAGTAAAAGACGATCGCTATTTCTTCAAAACGGCATTTCAGGCGTGGACTTACGAGGTGACTACATGCGTAGCCAAAACCCAAAATCCCCGCCCATATTTGTGTAAAAAACTCTAAAAGCCTTTTACCCATCGCAACTTGTGGCGATGGCAAAGCCGTAGTTGGCAAGCATGTCTAAATCTTTCTTGGGCGCATCCCCTTTAGCGGTCAAGTAGTCGCCCAGCACAATCGCATCCACCCCACAATCAAAGATTTCTCTCTGATTTGCGCCAAAGACCACTTCCCTACCCCCAGCCACCATGAGTTTCGTCTTGGGTAAAAACTCTTTAGCAAGGGTTAGACACTCTAGGGCTTCTTGGGCGCCCATCACGCTTTCTTTAATGGGGAGGCTAGGGCTTGGGATGAAAAAGTTAATGGGCGTGGTGGCGGGCGTTAAAGACTGCAAAGTGCGTAGCAGTTCAACACGATCGTTAAAACTCTCGCCTAGCCCAAAAATCCCGCCTGAGCACAAGAGCAAGCCCGCTCTTAGGGCATTCTCACAAGTTTCAAAGCGTTCCTCCCACGGGTGGGTGGTGCAGATGTTGGGGAAGAAGTTTTGGGAGGTTTCTAGATTGTGGTTGTAGCTATCCACACCGTGCTTTTTTAGGTGCTTGAGACTCTCAATATCTGCACGTCCACAGCAAGCGATCAAGTGCAAGTGGGGCACTTCCTTTTTAATGCTTTGGGCTAGGTTAGCGATGTATTCGCATTTTTTATCGTCTAAACCCCGCCCAGAGGTTACTAGACAAAAGCCCAAAGCCCCCAGAGAGTGCAAATACTTGGCTTCTTCTAGGACATCCTCGGGCTTTTTGTATTTATAGCGGCGGATTTTGCCTTGGTGGTGAGAACTTTGCGTGCAATAGGCACAATCTTCGGGGCAATCCCCACTGCTGACATTAGAGATGGAACATAAAAAAATTTCTCGCATAGATGACCTTTATTGTGGCGAGAGAGCCAAAGAATCGAACTTTGCAGCGCTTAGAACACCTAAACGCTCTGTGGGTTTGAAGCCCAAGGCACACACCAGTGTTGCACGCTCTCCACTTGCCCCCCTTTTTTTCTGTTCAAGGGAAGTAAGCACCAAAGGAAGCTTAGGCTTCCTTTTACAAAAAGGGGGTTAAACAAACTAAAAGCTCACCAAATAGCGCCAGTAGAAGACAAAGTTACGTTGCAAATTGGCTCTGTAAGGTATGCCAGCTTGAACGGAAGAGTGGTAATTTAGAGTGTAGTAGTTCGTGGGGATTGTGGGGACTTTAATCCCAATCTCAAAGCCATTGTGTTTCGTGCCAAAACGAATCCCGCCATTAAAAAAGAAGTTAAAGCTAGACACCCTAATATGTCCGCCGTAGTTTTCCATTAAGCTTTGGTAATAGCGGTTCATAGGTCCCCAAGAAGTCCCCCCAATCGCCACACCCGCAAAAAAGCCAAAGTGGAAGTTCTCTTTATTGAATCTCTTGGGGTTAAAGAGAAAATCCGTGCCGACCCCATAAGCGAAAATATTCGTGGGTTTGTAAATGCTTTGCGCCCAATCACCATTGGAATTTAAATTTTTAAAGTAGCGGTAATCCGTGCCCGCATAGTCAAAAAACCCGTAGTAGCGCAAGCCAACTTCGGGCAATTTTTTAAAGAAGTGCTTGTACCCAACCATGATGCCAAACCCATTGGTGACATGGGAGCGGCTGTTTAAAGTGCCCATAAAGTCGTGGCTACCCATGTTGCCCCAGTCGCTGGTGCCGGCCCCAGTCCCCGAATAACAATGTGAACCAAGCGCACAAGCCTGTTCGTTGGAGGTCATCATGCCCAGTTGGTAATCCGCCCCTACAAAAAAGGCATTTCTTTCCCCACGTGGCGCTGCACCTATGCGCACCCTAGCGGGGACGGCTTTTTGTGCCGTGGGGGTGAGGGGTTTTTGCACCTGTGTTGTTTGGCTAGGCGCGGGCGTTGGACTCTGTGTTGCTGCAGGGGCGGAGGACTTTTGTGTTTGCACCGCTTGGCTGGGGGTGGGCGTTGGGTTTTGCGCCGGTTTGGGCTCGTCCGCTGCACTTAACAAAGTTGCCGCTAAAGGGATAGCCACGATCGTTCTTTTCATTGAGATTCCTTGCAATTTTAATGGATTTATAGACTCACCATTGTAGCACAATGGCGTTAATAAAAAACATAAAAATACAAAAAAATAAGCAATAAAATAATATTACAGAAACAATTTTTATAGCAATGGCTTTAACGCCATTGCTAGGGTTTGCTAAAGATGGGTTTTGACCTGTTCAAACAAGGCATCAAAGGCGGGCGCGTCGTTCATCGCCATGTCGGCTAAGATTTTGCGGTCCAGCTCAATGTTTGCGCTTTTTAGGGCATGCATGAAGCGCGAATAACTTGTGTTGTGCATGCGGCAAGCGGCGTTGATACGCACAATCCAAAGACTTCTAAATTCGCGTTTTTTCTGTTTGCGATCCCTAAAGGCGTAGCATAAACTGCGCTCTAACTGCTCTTTAGCTTTTCTAAAGTGCTTCCTGCGTCCGCTGTAAAAACCCCGCGCTAATTTTAAAATTTTCTTGTGGCGGCGGCGGCGCACCACACCGGTTTTAACTCTCATAACTTTCCTTTACCTTTTAGGTGTTTGTTAAACTTGCCCTTTTTGCTTTTTGCTGAAGGGGGAAAACTTAGGCCTTACACAAAAGCCCGGCCACAGAATGCATATTTGTCGGATGCACGTAGTGGGGAGCGTTTAAATTTGCTTTTCTCTGTGGGCTTTTTTTGGTCAAAATGTGGCTTTTAAACGCACTGCCCCGCTTGATGAGATTTTTTTTCACCTTGAAGCGTTTAGCCGCTCCGCGGTTGGTTTTCATCTTTGGCATATTTCTCCTTTCTTAAAATTTACTTCTTTTGGGGGACAAAAAGCCACATGACAAAACGCCCCTCCGTTTTGGGCTCTTTGTCGGCGTTGGCGATGTCGCTCATCATCTCGCCCACTTTTTGCAAAACGGCTAGCCCTGCTTTAGGGTCGTTGTTCTCCCGCCCCCTAAGCACGACTTTAAACTTCACATGCTTGCCCGCCTCGATGAACTCTCGAGCGTGCTTGACTTTGTAATTGATGTCGTTTTGGGCGATCTGTGTGGAGAGTTTGATCTCTTTAATTTCAATTTGCTTTTGCTTTTTTTTCGCCTCTTTTTGCTTCTTCTCGCTTTGGTAGCAAAACTTGCCATAGTCCATGACTTTACACACGGGAGGTTTTGCGCTCGCAGAGATCAGCACCAAATCCAGCCCTCTGCTATGCGCGATTTTTAAAGCTTCCGCTGAAGAGATGATCCCAAATTGCTCGCCACCATCGCCCACACAGCGCACTTCTTTAAAGTGGATCGCCTCGTTTAACAGCGCATCTTTACTCAAAAACTGACCTCTTGCATTTTAGCCTCCATTTGTTGTTTAAATTCTGCCTTGCTTAGGCTGTATTGTTGCCCTAAAGCGCGATCGCGCACCGCCACGCTCTCTTGCGCCACCTCTTGTTGTCCCAACACCACAATGAAGGGGACTTTCTGCTTTTCAAGGGTGCGGATGCGTTTGCTTAAAGTTTCGTTTTTATCCGCCAACTGCACGAAAAAGCCCTTTTCCACCAACTCGGCTTGTAAGGTCTTGGCATACGCCACTTGTTCGGGCGATACAGGCACTAAGGCGATCTGCACGGGGGCGATGAAGAAAGGGTAATTGCCCCCGTAGTGTTCAGTTAAAATGGCGATAAAGCGCTCAAAAGAGCCCAAGATCGCGCGGTGGATCATCACGGGCCTTTCCTCTTGGTCTTGCTCGTTGGCATAACTCAAGTTAAAGCGCTCGGGCAAGTTCATATCCACCTGCACGGTGCCACATTGCCATTTGCGCTTGATCGCATCGGTGATTTTAATGTCGATTTTAAGGCTGTAAAACGCCCCCGCCCTCATCGATGCCAAAGGGGATATTCTGTTCTTCTAGGGCTTCTTTTAGGGCGTTTGTGGCTTGCTCCCAAATGTGCGCCTCCCCGATGTGCTTTTCTGGCTTGGTCGAAAGCTCCATTTCATAGCTAAAACCAAAGACCTCCATGACTTTTTTTGTAAATTCTAAAATCGCCAGCACTTCCGTCTTGATTTGGCTAAAACGGCAAAAGATATGTGCATCGTCTTGCGTAAATTCGCGCACCCTTAAAAGCCCGTGCAAGACCCCGCTTTTTTCGTGGCGGTGCACCACGCCGTATTCATAAAAACGCAAGGGCAAGTCTTTATAAGAACGTAGGGCGTGTTCATAGACTTTAATGTGCCCCACGCAGTTCATGGGTTTAATGCCATACTCCACTTCATCGATCGTGGTGAAGTACATATTTTCTTTGTAGTTTTGGTAATGTCCGCTGGTTTGCCACAAAGAGCTTTTTAAAATCTCGGGCCCACGCACAGGCTCGTAGCCGTATTTTAAAAGGGCTTTGCTTAGCAAATTTTCAATCCTTTGGCGCAAGCGCATGCCATTAGGTAGCCAAATGGGTAGCCCCGCCCCCAAATCTTCGTCAAAGCAAAACAGCCCCAACTCCTGCCCTAATTTGCGGTGATCCCTCTTTTTCGCCTCTTCTAATTGAAACAAATATTCTTTTAAGGCTTCTTTGCTCGCAAAGGCGATGCCATAAATCCTTTGCAACATTTCAGCATTCTCATCGCCCCCCAAATACGCCCCGGCGAGTTTGGTGAGTTTAAAGTGCTGGAGTAATCCCGTGTGGGGCAAGTGCGGACCCCGACACAAATCCTCAAATTCACCCTGAGCATAGACGCTAAAGCTATCCCCCTCAATCCTTGACATGACGGCGTGCTTTAAAGGGTCGTCTTTAAACTTCTCTAAAGCTTCTTTACGGGTCATGGTGCTTTTAGTGATGGGGTGCTTATTTTTAGCAATGGCACGCATGCGCTCTTCAATACGCTCCAAATCCTCTTCACTGATTTTCGTGGAAGTCTTAAAATCGTAGTAAAAGCCTTCCTGCACCACGGGACCCACAAAAAACTGCGCATCGGGGTAGAGTTGTTTAATGGCTTGCGCCAGTAGGTGGGCGCAAGAATGGCGGATGATCTCTAGGGCTGGATCGTTGTCGCCAAAGTAGATCGCCTCACCCTCTTGTGTTGCCAAACTCTGTAAATCGTAAATCTCCCCTTCTTTCTTAATGCCTATCTGTTCTGCCAAATCAATCCTTACCTAACACCCACTCGAGCCAAAACCGCACTGCACCTGGCGATCCACTTTCTCCGCTTCAGGACCTTTCATGGGTTGCAAACACCCACACAAATACAATGCAAAAAAGATAAAGCTCAAGTAAGCGCGCATATCCGCCTGAAATTTTACAAAAAACTGCCCTGATTCTGCCACATGAAAGTTAAACCTTTGTTTAAAGCCAGCCCCCATTCTAAGTTGATTTTAGCCATTGTTTTGTTAGAATCCAGGCTAAATTTTTAGAAGGGGTTGTTGATGGATGAACAAAAACAAAAGGCGATCGAGTCTGCCATTAAACAAATCGATAAAGCCTTTGGCAAGGGGGCTTTAATGCGCCTTGGCGATCGCGAGGTTGAGCACATTGAGGGCATTTCTACGGGGTCTTTGGGGCTGGATGTGGCTTTAGGCATTGGGGGCGTGCCTAGGGGGAGGATTGTGGAAATTTATGGGCCTGAATCGAGCGGGAAAACGACTTTAACCCTGCATGTCGTGGCGCAAGCGCAGAAAAATGGAGGAGCATGCGCATTCATCGATGCCGAACACGCCTTAGATGTGCAATATGCTAAAAAGTTGGGAGTGGATACAGATAACTTACTCATTTCTCAACCCGACACGGGCGAAGAAGCTCTAGAGATTTTAGAAACTTTGGCACGCACGGGAGCGGTGGATGTGATCGTGGTCGACTCTGTGGCGGCTCTCACCCCCCGCGCTGAGATTGAGGGGGATATGGGCGATCAGCACGTGGGTTTGCAAGCCCGCTTGATGAGCCAAGCCCTACGCAAGATCACGGGCATTTTACACAAGATGAACACAACCTTGATTTTCATCAACCAAATCCGCATGAAAATCGGCACGATGGGCTATGGTAGCCCGGAAACCACCACGGGAGGCAATGCGCTTAAATTCTACGCGAGTGTGCGAATCGACATTCGGCGCATCGCCACGCTCAAACAGAACGAGCAACCCATCGGCAATCGGGTGCGGGTGAAGGTGGTGAAAAACAAAGTCGCCCCGCCCTTTAAAGAGGCCGAATTTGATGTGATGTACGGCAGCGGGATCAGCTTTGAGGGCGAACTCATCGATTATGGTGTGAAGTTAGATCTTGTTGAAAAAGCGGGGGCGTGGTTTAGTTATCAAGATAGAAAACTCGGGCAGGGCAGAGAGGCGGCCAAGCTCACGCTCAAAAACGAGCCCGAACTCGCCTATGAGATCGCCGAAAAGATCCGAGGCAAGTTCTTTGAGCGCCCCGCTTTGGCTGAACCTAGTGTCCCTAACAGCCCAGAAGAAGTGGATTAAGGGTTTTAGTGTGGCAAGTGTGGCAGTGGCTCTACGCTTATCGGGGGCTTTTTATTGTTTTCGGGTTGGTTGTGGCATTGGGGGTGTATGTGGGGTGTTTGCTCTTTGGGGACAATTCTTACGAGGTGCTGACAAATCTTAAGGTCCAGCAAGCCAAATTATACGAAAGGGTGCAAAACTTGCAGTACGAGAATGCCAAATTGCAAAAACAGCTTTTTGAGCTCAAAGAGTTAGAACCCCCAAGAAATGGGCGGTCTTGATGTCTAAGTGGTGGGTGTTTTTATTGCTCGGGGCCTTGATCGCTAGAGAAGACCCCTTTGAGCCGTCTAAAAATGGCAAGTACTTGGGGGTGGGCGAGGGAGTCCCCGATTACTTCCGCTATATCAATGTTAATTTACCCAGCACCGCTCGGGTGTTGACCAAAGTTACCCTAACTTATAAGAGCGTGGATGCGTCTGTGCACTCTAAAAGCGTGGACATCAACCAACAAATCGATTGGCACTACCCCATCAAGGTAACCCAGCAAGCCGCCATTTTAGGCAAGGAGGACAAGATTTTTCGGGTGGGCAAGTTTGACTTTTGGAGATATGAGAACAAACTCTACCTACGCACCGCCGATAAAATCCAACGCTCCTTCGTGCTGACCGAGCCTTACCGCATTGTGTTAGACACCGACCGCGATGCGCAGGACTTTAGGCAAAAAGTGCAGGTGGATGAAAAATATGTCAACAACGTTGCCATAGAAACCCACGACAATTTTTACCGCTTTTTTATTGTGCTAGATGGGCAATACCAATACAAGATCGAGCAAAAAAACAACTACTTAGTGATCGTTTTACACTAATTTTTACAAGGATTTAACCAAATGTCTGTCGCGACTAAATTTGTTTTTATTACGGGGGGGGTGCTTAGTTCCCTAGGCAAGGGTGTGGCATCTAGTTCTTTGGCGCATTTGCTGAAGTTGTGCCATTTTGAAGTGGATATGTTGAAAATCGACCCCTACATCAACATAGACCCGGGCACGCTCAGCCCCTTTGAGCATGGCGAGGTGTTTGTGACGGCTGATGGGAGCGAAACAGACCTAGACATTGGGCATTACGAGCGCTTTTTGAATAAGGACTTTTCTAAAGAAAACAATTTCACCACCGGGCAGATTTATTTAAGTGTGATCGAAAAAGAGCGTGAGGGCAAATACCTAGGCAAGACAATTCAAGTGATCCCCCACATTGTGGAGGAAATCAAAGAGCGGATTTTAAAACTAGGACAGGGTAAGGACTTTTTAATTGTGGAGGTGGGCGGCACCGTGGGCGACATTGAGGGTATGGTCTATTTAGAAGCCATAAGAGAGCTCAAAAGTGCTTTGGGCTCTAAACAAGTCGCCAATATCCACGTAACTTTAGTCCCCTTCATTGCCACCAGTCAAGAGCTCAAAACCAAGCCCACACAACACTCCATCATTGAATTGCGCCGTTTGGGTGTGAGCGCGAACATCATTTTAGCCCGTTGTAGCCAAGATTTGGGGGCGGATTTAAAAGCCAAAATTGCCAGCAGTTGCGATGTGCCCGTGCAAAATGTCATCCAAGCCAAAGACGCACCCACCATCTACGCCTGCCCCACCAATTACTTCCAAGAGGGCTTGCTCGATGCACTTTTCGAACATTTTGGCATCCAAGCCACGCTAGACAAACGGCAACTAGATTTGTGGGCGGGGTTGGTGCATAACATTTTAACCCCCCAAAAAACCCTAAGAATCGCCTTTGTGGGTAAATATGTGCATTTGAGCGAGTCGTATAAGAGCTTTTTAGAGAGCATGGTTTGCGTGGGGGCGCATTTAAAAGTCAAGATCGAACCTATCCTGATCGACAGTGAGGAACTTGAGCTTAAGGGGGATGAGAGCGAGACAGAGCTTAAAGCTAGGGTGGCGCATCGCTTACAAGACATGGATGGTATCTTAGTGCCCGGGGGCTTTGGCTCAAGGGGTGTTGAGGGGATGATCAACGCCATCACCTACGCTAGAGAATCTAAAAAACCCTTCTTTGGAGTGTGCTTGGGGGCACAGATGATGGTGATCGAATTTGCCCGCCATGTTTTGGGTTTAAGGGGGGCGCACTCTAGCGAATTTGATCAAGATGCCCCCCATAAAGTCATTGACCTGCTAGAAAGCCAAGCCAACACCACCCACAAAGGCTCGAGCATGCGCCTTGGCGCACATAAAATCACACTTAAAGAGGGCTCGCCCATCGCCAAAGCCTACAACGCCCTAGAAGTCTATGAGCGCCACCGCCACCGCTACACCATCAACCCCGCCTATTTAGAGGACTACGCCAAACACGGCTTAGAGGTCGTGGGACAAAGCTTTGACCACAGCCAAAACCTAACGGAGGCGATGGCCCTCAAAGATTACCCCTTCTTTATAGGCGTGCAATACCACCCCGAGTTCACTTCCCGTTTAATCGCCCCCAATCCGCTCTTTAAGGCGTTCGTGCAAGCCTGCATGTAATGCCCTTTGTTGCCGAGGTTTTCACCCCAACAGCCCCCATTAAGGCAGCTAAGTTTGTCGCTTTAAGCCTAGCCTGCTCTTTAAAGCAAGCCCAAAGCTACATCGATCGGGGGCGTTTAACCACCTTGCAGGGACAAAGACTCAAAAAAGCGCAAATCTTAAACGAACCTGTGCGCTTGCTCTTTTTTAAGCCCACCCAAAACCCCGAGTTTGCTCCCATCTTCACCACCCCTATTTTGCCCTTTACCACAAGCCCAAAAACCTTTACAGCCACCCTAAAAACTACACCACGCATAGCCTGTATGAAAGCATTTACGCCAACAACCCCCACGCCCGCCTGATCCACCGCCTAGATTATGAAACCAGCGGATTGATTTTAGCCAGCCAAGACAGGGTACACGAAAAACCTTTAAGGGAGCTGTTTAGTTCCAGGCGCATCCAAAAAACCTACCACGCTAGCGTGGTGGGGGATTTACGCGCGTATGCCCAAGGGGCGTTTAGCGTGGTGTTGCCGATTTTAGAGCCTTCTAGCATACGGGGGGATTTAGGCGTGCGCTCCAAAATTGACAAACAAGGCAAATTCAGTGCCACCACCATAGAAATCCAAAACTACGACCCCAAGACCGACCAAACCCACTTAAAAGTTACCCCCCTAACGGGACGCACACATCAAATCCGCTTGCATTTAAGTGCGCTGGGTTACCCCCTTGTGGGCGAACCACTTTACATTGATGATAGCCACGCAAGGGCGTATTTAGACGCGAAAAAGGCGGACTTTTTGGGCGCATTTGGGCGTTATAAAACTGAGTTAGCCCTAGAAGCGGTGGGTTTAACTTTTAGCCTGTATGGCTTGCACTACGCCCTGTGGCTAAGCTAGGTGCTTTTCTAACCCGCTCAAATGCCAAATGCCAAAGGACACCCCCCACACCAGCACAAACAAGCCCACTAAGTAAAACCCCAAATCCCCAAAGTCCAAATGCTGAATAAAACCCAAAACCCCGCTAAGCTCCCAGTGCAATTTTTCGCTTAGCACTTGAAACAGCTCGATCAGCCCGATGAGCAACGCCACCAACACGCCTAAACTTGTGATCGTGATGTTGTAGTAAATCTTACGCAAGGGGGTTTTAAACGCCCAGTCGTAAGCCTTCACCATAAAGACCCCATCGCAGGTGTCAAACAAGCTCATGCCCGCCGCAAACAAGATAGGCAGGGCGAGCATGCCTAAAAAACTCACTTTAATCGCGCTGCTAGAGAGGGCGAGCAGGGCAATTTCGCTTGCTGTGTCAAAACCTAACCCAAATAACAGCCCAATGGGGTAGATGTGCCAGCTTTTGGAGATGAAGACAAAGAGGGGCTTAAAAAAGCGGTTTAAGAGTCCGCGCTCTTGCAAGAGTTTTTCTAGGGCTTCTTGGTCGTGGTGGGCGTTGTGGCGAGTATGTTTAAAGACTTTAAATAAGTCAATTAAAATCACGCCATTTAACACCCCCACCACCAGCAAGAATAAGCCAGACACCAAAGTCCCCACCACCCCGCCGATCTGCGCGAGCATGGGCGTGTGCTCTTTCGCCCAATGCAAAGCCAAAGCCGTAACGATTGTCATCACAATCACCACGCTAGAGTGCCCCATAGAGAAGTAAAAGCCCACCCCCATAGGGTTTTGCTTTTGTTGGGAGAGTTTACGGATGGTGTTGTCGATGCAGGCGATGTGGTCGGCATCAAAGGCGTGCTTTGTGCCTAAAAAGTAAGCCGTGAGAGCCGCGCCGTAAAAAACGGGGTTGTGCGCCAAAACCAGCAACACCAGCCCCAAAATGTGTAAAAATAAAACCGCTAGAGCGTAGGGTAGCCACAAACGCACAAGAAACCTTATTTTTCTAAAATCAGTAATGTTGCCATTGTAGCACAGGATTGGGTGCATTTCAGCTAAATTTTAGAAAAGCTAGGATAGAATGCCCGTTTTTAGGTTGAATGACTTAAAAGGGCTTATAGCTCAGGTGGTTAGAGCGCACCCCTGATAAGGGTGAGGTCAGAGGTTCAAGTCCTCTTAAGCCCACCATCTTTTGGACTCTCTTTTGGGGGATTAGCTCAGCTGGGAGAGCGCCTGCTTTGCACGCAGGAGGCCAGCGGTTCGAGCCCGCTATCCTCCACCATTCCATCAATCAAACAAAAAGTGTTTTATCGGTTTTAACTTCAAAACTTCGTAAGTCTTAGGTGTGGCGATACGCCCTTTAGCCGTGCGCTCTAAATAGCCATTGGCCAACAAAAAGGGCTCAACGACTTCTTCAAGCGTGCTTTCATCCTCGTGCATGCTCGCGGCAAGTGTGTTTAGCCCCAAAGGCCGCCCCTTAGTCCCCACAAGTAGGTTTAAATAGCGTAAATCTAAGCTGTCTAGTCCGTGTGCATCCACGCCTAGGGCTTCCAAAGCGTGTTGTGTGGTCTTTAAATTGATTTGTGCTTCGTTAAAGCTGTCGGCGAAGTCGCGCACCCGCTTTAAAAGGCGTAGGGCAATTCTAGGCGTACCCCGACAGCGTTTGGCGATTTCTAAACTTGCGGGCGGTTCAATGGGTTTTTTGAGCTTCAAGCTGGCTTGCGTGATGATGGCTTGCAATTCTTCAATGCTGTAAAACTCCATGCGAAAATGCATGCCAAAGCGATCTCTCAGCGGGTTACTTAGCATACCCGCCCTTGTGGTCGCCCCGATGAGTGTGAAGGGGGCTAAATCGATCTTGATCGTCTGTGCCGCCGCCTTAGAACCGATGATGATGTCTAGCCTAAAATCCTCCATCGCCGGGTAAAGCACCTCTTCAATCGCTGGGCTTAGGCGATGGATTTCGTCAATGAATAAAATTTCTTGGGGTTTTAGGTTAGTAAGCAGGGCAGCTAAATCCCCGGTTTTTTCAATCATAGGGGCGGTTGTGACCTTAATGGGGGTGTTTAATTCTTGGGCGATGATGTGGCTTAAAGTGGTCTTGCCAAGCCCGGGCGGTCCAAAAAATAAGATGTGATCTAGCGTATCTCCACGCTTTTTTGTGGCGTTGATGGACACCTGTAAGAGTTTTTTTAAAGGCTCTTGCCCGATGTATTCCTGCCATAAATGCGGTCTTAAGTTCGTGTTCTCTTGCTCTTCAAACTCCAACTTTTCTAAATTGACAACCCGATCCATTTTAATAACTCTCTTCAGGGCTAGGGAAGTTGCCCTCTTGGATGTCGGCAACATAGCGTGTTAGGGCTTCTTGGATTAAATTTGCTCCCTCTAAATAGGTGCGTACAAACTTAGGCTTAAAAGCACTAAATAGCCCTAGCATGTCGCTAAAGACCAAAATCTGCCCATCGCAACCCGCCCCACTGCCTATGCCGATGGTGGGGATTTCTAATTTTGCACTAATTTCTTGTGCCACGCGCGCCACCACGCCCTCTAAGACGACTAAGCTAGCCCCTGCCTCTTGCACGGCTAAAGCGTCCTCAAGCACTTTTTGTGCGCTTTGCGCGTTTTTACCCACGATCTTATAGCCCCCCACGCCCCGCACACTTTGGGGCAATAGCCCCACATGCCCGATGACTGCCACGCCTTCATCAACCAAGGCTTTAATGATGGGAGCCTTTTTGACTCCCCCCTCTAATTTCACGGCATCGGCTAGGCTCTCTTGATAAAAGCATAGGGCGTTTTTCACGGCTTGTTTTGTTGTGGTGTAGCTGCCATAGGGCATGTCTGCCACGATAAATGCCCGCTTCGCCCCATTGCACACCGCTTTGGTGTGGTAAAGCATTAAATCCATGTTGGCACTTAGGGTGTCGGGCTTACCATTAAAACTCATGTTTAAACTATCGCCCACTAAAATAAAATCAATGATGGGATCAAAAATGGAAGCAAAAAGGGCATCGTAAGCCGTGATTGCGCTGATTTTGCTGGCTGGATTGCCCTCTTTGGGGTGTTTTTTGGCATGCAAGGCGTTTAAGGTGATTTTTTTCATAGACAGCCTAGTTTTTAGGACATTTTACCTTTAAAATGCTATGATAGGGCTAAAAATGCATGCACGCTTTGTAGCTGTTTTGGAGTGATGATTTGAAAATGAGTTGTGGGGCTTTTGCCCCCTTTTTGCTTTTACCGCTTTTTTTATGGGGTTCGGAGAGCGTGGATTACGAGCATTTAGACCCCAAATATTACAAATACATTAAGTTCTACGAAGCCTACAGCGATAAACAGGTGAAACAACTCATCACCGACATCCAGGACGCTGAGAAAAAAACAGGCCTCATGATTGGGCTTAGCACCGGGTTTTTTTACAACAACCAAATCAGGGAGCGCACGGGCAGCGCGAGCATCACGGGCAATAACCTCAACTACCTATGGGCAATCGGGGTGCGCTTTGGCTACCAAACCTACCGCCCTTCTTTGTTTGCCAAAACCTTCCGCCCCAATGTGGTGGGCCGACGCATTTACATTGAATACATCGGGGGCGTGCCTAAGCAATCACGCTATGGACGGATCGCTTACCAAAGCGCGATGCTCAACGCAGATTTGATGATCGACCCTGTGCTGCCCTATGTGGGGCGGTATTTGTCTGTGGGCTTTATTTTAGGCGTGGGTGTGGGGGTGATTGCACAGGGGCTTAGCACCAACTCGTTTTTTGGCATGATGGCAAATACAGGGGTGGCGTTTAACTTCTTTGGACATAACCGCGTGGAATTAGAATTTAAATTGCTGGCCAATAAAGACATTTCATGGTGGGGGGGGATTGTGCATGTCGGGTACCAATATGTTTTTTAAGCCTCTTGTTTTATGCGCTTGTGCGGTGTGTATGCTTGGCGCTAGGTCGGCTACGCAAGAAAAACAATTCACGATCTACATGCTCAAGGGGCAGCTCTATGAAGCCAAACAAGCCAAGTTGGATCAAAAAATGGCAAAGAAAAAGAGCGGTGTATTTTTGGGCTTTGTGCTGGCGGAGACGAATTTAAAGGTCAATGGAATCACCAACAAGGGCTTTCCCTTGATCTATGGCGTGCGTGTGGGGTATCAAAAGTATTTAGGCCGTAGCGAAGTGGCGGGGCTGCGCCTGTATGGCGAGTATTTGGGCGGAGTGGCACAAAGTGTGCTGCAACAAGGACAAACCAGCACCTACCAAATCGCCACAATGGACTTAGACCTCGTGATGGACAAGCCCGTAGACAAATATAAAAAATACGCGGTGGGGGTCTTTGGCGGGCTGGGCTTGGGTTGGAGTGGGTATAAGGACTACGCAAGTGCCAAGAACAACCCCAATGGCTTTGGCCTCGTCATCAACTTGGGCGTGGCACTCACCTTAAACACCCGCCACAGAATCGAGCTGGCGCTGAAAATCCCGCCGATCAAATACAGCCACGCCTTTTCGTATTCGTTTGCAGGCGGGAACATCTACTACATCAGCTATAACTTTCTACTCTAAGGGATTTGATGAGAACTTTTTTGGCAATGGGTCTTGTGTGGGCTTGGGTGCAAGCCCAACCTTTGCCCGCTTTAATGGCCGTTTCCGACATGCTTGAAGAAGACCCACACATGGGCGGCCCAGAATACAATTTACAACCCTATTTATTCCCAGAAGGTGAGTTGCAACAATCCGAGCCACAACCTCAAAAAACCCAGCAACCCAAACAATCCCAGCAGCAATCCCGGCAATCCTCCCATGCCACACAAAACCCTAAAGCTGTCCCTGTGATTGTCCCTAGAAAATCCGCCCCCTCAAGTAAACCTACACAGGCCACAGAAGATAATTTGCATGTTACACCTTCCAAAGTGCCCGAGAACACCGATGCCGAAGATACGGAGCACTTAGACGACCTAGACAGGCAAATAAAAACTCTAAAAAAGAAAATCACAGATTTGGGCGGCAAACCTGAAACCAAGTTTGAATACGCCAAAGACTATTTAGACAAGCACTTTAAACACGCTAAAAAGGGCGTGCGCGCCAAGAAGGCAGCCAACTATAAAATCGCCAAAGAAAAGAGCGGGTTTTTCTTAGGCGGGGGCTATGGTTGGGGGCTCATCACCGAATCTTACAACAGCCAACAGGCCAAAAGCGTGGCGCTAGGCATTCCAGAGCAGCAAATGATTTTTAGCACCTTGCCAACTTTAAGCGGGGCAGCGAACATGATGAATGTAGAGTTGGGTTACCAGCAGTATTTCAACCCCTATTTTGGGACTCGTATTTACGGAGACTTGCTCTTCATCCCCGGATTTGGCAAATACGCCACGCTCAATGGCAGCACCACAGCTAATGGCTTTGGGGGGTTCTTTTATGGCCTAGGTTCTTTAAACATGGACATGCTCTTTGATGCGCCCCTTGAAAGGCAAAAAAAGCACTTTTTAGGAATATATGCGGGCTTTGGCGTGGGGCTTATGGTCTTAAAAGACAAGCGCTACAACGCTTTTAGTCAAGTGGTGCAGGCCGGTTTTAGCAGCCCCGACACCCTATGGCACACGCTAGTGCAGGTGGACTACACGATCAACTTAGGCGTGGCATTCACCTACAACCGCCACTTGCGCTTTGAAGTGGGGACAAAAATCCCGCTCACTTACTTGCGGTTGGGTTTTGAAACCCCCGCCACTTACACCAGCAAAAGCAATAGTCAGCAGCTCATCAGCGAGGACACAGGCTTTAAGCGCAGCAGCTTGCTTGTGATGAATGTTTTATATGCGTTTTAAGGGGGTTTGATGTTGTGGCGTGCAAGTGTAACGGCTTTGTTGGTGGCGGGGGGGTATTTGAGCTACAACTACGTGATCACCAAGAAAGACACCGCGCATATTTCTCTCACCATGCACGTGGCCGCTCCGCAGCCCAGTGTCATAGAAAACCCCACGCATTGGAATTTAAAATCCAACATCCAAGTGAATTTAACCACGCCAGCCAAGATCCGCTCTTACCACATCAAAACCACCACCAGCGACCACTTGGTCGTGTATGAAAAAGACCAAATCGTCTTGGACGAGCCTACGAGTTTAAGCTTTGAGTTGCCTAAGCCCACAATCCAATTAAACGACCAAACCCATTTACGCTATGAGATTAAAGTGGTGGATTGGAGTTACGCCAATTTCTTCAATGGCAATGTCAGCACCAAGTCTTTTGATTTGATGCTGGATGCCACCCCCCCCAAAATCCAAATGATCGCCCAATCGCACCGCATCACCTATGGCGGGAGTGCTTTGGCGATCTTTAAAGTACAAGAAGACGCGTTGGATCGGGTGTGGTTTAACAATGGCTTTGAGGATTTTAAGGTGTTTTCTTTTATGAAAGACGGCTACTACATTGTGATCTTCCCCTGGTCCTTGCGCCACCGCACCTTTGATGGGAGGATTTTTGCTAGAGATAAGGCCTATAATTTCACCAGCTTGCCCCTAAAACTCATCAAAAATACCAAACGCACCATCCGCGAATACACCACAGATTTAAGCAAGGATCATAAAGACAAACAAGCCGCCTTAGAAAGCCTAAAACACTTACCCGGGCTAGATCGCTTAAATGCAAGATTGGGGATTTTGCAAACCATTCAAGAGGATTTAAAAAAGGATTTTGTCTATGAGTCCACCCTCTTTAAACCCTTTAAACCTTTAGGCAACAGACCCCGCATCTTAGCCCTTTTTGGTGCACACAGAACCTACACCTTTGGCAAGGAAAAGATCGGCGAGTTCACGCACTATGGCGTGGATTTCTTTGGCAGGCATTCTAAAATTGTGGCGAGCAACCCGGGGCGGGTGATCTTAGAAGAGGAGATCGAAAGCTATGGCAAAAGTGCGTTGGTGTCGTATGGTTTGGGGGTGTATGCGATGTATGGGAGCTTGTCGGAGTTTTTAGCCAAGAAGGGAGACGCTTTAGAGCCAGATAGCGTGTTGGGTTATAGCGGCAAGAATAAAACAAGCAAATACGACCATGTGCACTTCAATCTTTTGATCCAAGGGGTGCCAGTTTACCCCAATGAGTGGATGGATGCCCGTTTCATCAACAACCTGAACGACACCATCCAAGAGGCACAATACAAAATCCGGGAGAAGTGAGGCGATGCTAAGGACAAAACAAAAGCAGATTCGTTGTTTTGAGTTAGGCGAGGCAGATAGTCAGGAGTATTTAAATTTCATTGACAAAAACGCCCCCCTGCTTAAAAATTATTTGCTCTTGTTTAAAAATCCCATCCCCCCAGAGGTGCAACAGAGTTTGCAAAAACACGAGCTTGCTTACAGTTTCAGTGCCAAAGAGCTCAGGGGCAAGACGGGCGATCAAGTTGTGCTGTATGGGGCACTAGAAAAAGAGTCAGAGCCCCCCCCAAAGTCCCAGAAACCCCCCAAAGTCCCCAAGTGCAAATCTACGAACGGCACATCCGCAGCGGAGAAGAGATCGACAGCCCTTACAGCCTAGTGATCCTAGGCAATGTTAACCACGGGGCGAAGATTCACACCGCGCAGAACATCAGCATTTACGGCAAATGTGAGGGGATCATCATTTGCATGGGGGTGTATATGGTGCTTCAAAATGTCTACTCCCCCCACCTTGTTTTTCAAGGTGAAATCCTAAGCCAAGCGCACCTAGCGCGCATCAACGAGAACACCAAATTAAAACTGATTACCAAAAATGGCGATATAGTCAGCATAAAGGACATTGCATGAAACAACGAACAATTGCTAAACAGGTTGAGTTAGTCGGCATCGGTTTACATAAAGGCGTGCCGGTCAAAATGGTTTTAGAGCCCATGCCAGCGGGCAGCGGGGTTGTTTTTAGACGATCGGATTTGGGTGTGGACATCCCTTTAGAGCACGCAAATGTGATCGACACCACGATGGCGACCACTCTAGGTAACCACACCAACCCGCAAGCTAAAATCTCCACGGTCGAGCATCTGCTCTCTGCCATCAGTGCCTATGGGATCGATAACTTAAAGATCTCTGTGGACAATGAAGAGATTCCCATCATGGACGGCTCTGCCATCGCCCATTGCATGCTCTTAGATGAAGCGGGCATTGCTGAATTAGAAGTCCCTAAGCCTTTCATGCGAATCACACAAGAAGTCAAGGTGGAAGAGGGTCCCAAGTTTGTCAAAATCAGCCCCGCCCCCTTGCTCTCTTTTGATTTTAGCATTGACTTTACCCACCCGGCCATCAGCAAACAGCGCTACAACTTCGTTTTCTCCAGACATGCCTACAAGGAACAGATCGCCAAGGCTAGGACTTTTGGCTTTTTGCAAGAGGTGAACTACCTACGCTCCATCGGACTGGCAAAGGGGGGCAATTTGAATAATTGTATCGTGTTGGATGAACATGGCATTGTCAATAAAGAGGGTTTGCGCTATGAAGAAGAATTTGTGCGCCACAAAATCTTAGACGCAATGGGCGATTTAGCCTTTTTAGGCATGAATGTGGTCGGGGCTTACCAAGCTTGCATGGGCAGCCACAAGCTCAACGCCCAGCTCGTGCAAAAGGTGCTTGAGGCACAAGCGTACGAGGTTGTCCACCTTGCCCTAACCCCAAATCCGCAACAGGTGCAATCTTTGGAAATGGTGCACGCCTACCATTAAACGGTCCAACGACGCGCCTAAAGGTTGCCAAGTCCTGATCCTTTCTTTGCAAGAGCCCGTTAAGGTCGGGGTTTATGCCTTAGAGGGAGGTTTGTTGCGCGCCTTTGAGGTGCATAAACGCACAAATGCCGCCCTGATTGAAATCTTTGAAAACTTACTAGAGTGGCTAAGGGTGCAAAATTTAACGATCCAAGCCCTTTACTATGCTAAAGGGCCGGGCAGTTTTATGGCGATGAAACTCACGCACATTTTCGTACACGCGTGGGTGCTCTTAAACCCCACCCCTTTGCACTCTGCCCTAGGCTTTGCTTTCAATGAAAACAGCCCCATTAAAGCCTTTGGCAAGTCCTTTTATGTGTGTGAGGGGGGGCAAGTGGCACTAAAAACCTTTGAGAGCCCCCCTAAATGCGCTCAAATGGACTTACCCCCCGTGTTAAACCCCCACATTTTCACAACAGACAACGAACCGCTGTATTTTTTACCGCCCATTTAAGGAATTTAGGTATAATGGGGGGCATATACTAGAAAATCAGGAAGTGGATTGGTCGTTAGTGTACCTGCTACGAGCGCAAATTTGGGTCCGGGCTTTGATTGTTTGGGTTTAGGTCTGTCGCTTAGAAACCGCTTTAGCGTGATCCCTGCCACCTTTACGAGCATTAGAATCCAAGGCGAGGGTGAGGGGTTTTCCAAATTCTTAGTGGATAATATTTTCGTCAAGATTTTTAAGGAATCCCTAGCACAACATGGGATCAAAGAGAATTTTGAGTTTTCTTTTTACAATTCCATCCCCATTTCTAGGGGGCTTGGGAGCAGTTCAGCGATCATTGTGGGGGCGCTGAGTGCCCTTAGCCACTACTTGCACGGGCAACTTGATAAAGAAGCAATTTTGGAAGAAAGCCTTGTGTATGAGAACCATCCAGACAATGTGACACCCGCCGTCTTTGGGGGGTTTAATGTGGCGATGGTGGAGAAAATCAACGGGCGGCTCAAAGCCTACCATCTACGCACGCAAATCCCCGACTATTTAAAAGCCGTGGTGGTGATCCCCACACATTCGATCTCCACGAAGTTTGCCCGCCAAGCCCTGCCTAAGCGTTACAGCAACACCGATGCCATTTACAACCTTTCCCGTTCTAGCTTAATGGCGATGATCTTTTCACAGGAAAAATGGGAATTGTTGCGGCTAGCTTCCAAAGACCGTTTGCACCAAGATAAGCGCATGCGGCTTTACCCCGTTCTCTATGGAGTGCAAAAGCTCGCCCTAGAAAACGGGGCACTGATGAGTACACTCTCGGGCAGTGGCTCGTCTTTTTTTAATCTCTGTTACGCCGAGGATGCGTCTGATTTGCAGGCAAGGTTACAAAAAAAGTATTATAATTTTAGAGTTGTGGTTTTAGATTTTGACAATGAAGGAGTGCAGGTTGAGGATTAGTGCCTTTTGTTCTAAAAATGCCATGCGTACTTGTGTGTGTTGCCGCCGAAGTTTTTCACAGGCGGTCTTGTTGCGCTTTAGCGTGCAAGAGGAGCGCATTCTACCCTTTAGCGGTGCGGGGCGCAGTTTTTATTTGTGCCGTGCGTGTTTAGACAACAAAAACCTTTTAAAACAGGTGTTGAAGACCAAAAACACCCCCAAAGATAAACAATATTTGCAAAGCTGGCTAGAGGAGATCAGGACAAAATGAGCGGCATCACTTTAAAAGATTTTGCCCTAGAGTTGGGGCGCACCGATGTGAAAATGGTGATTGAAGAAGCCAAGGGCATGGGACTTAGCCTTAAAGCCAATTCTAAATTAGATGCAGAAACCGCCGGCAAGCTCTACGAGTTCATCACCAACAAGAACGCTCCCCGCGCACCCAAAGCTCCGCCTAAATCTGCCGCACCCAAAGCTCCGCCTAAAAAAGAATCTGCTAAAGAGGTTCAAGAGAGCAAACCTGCCAAAGAGCCAGCCTCCAAAGATGTGCTCCAAAAGCCCCAAGTGCAAAAAAAGCGCAGCATTGAGATTGTCAGCACCGGCGAAAAACCCAAACCTGCCCCCAAAAAAGAGTCCGCCTTAAAAACCCCCCTAAAAAAGTGGAGGCAAGGGTAGAAAAAAAGGTAGAAAAAGTAGAGAGGGTGCAAGAGACAAAAGCCCTAGAGCCCAAAGCACAGCCCCAGGCCCTGCACCCACGCCCCCACCGCCCCCACCCACCACAGAGCCGCTTTTAAGGCGCACGAGGGGGATTCGCATTGTCAAGCGCACCGAGCAAGAGGAAGCCGCTTTGGCTAGAGCTGCCGCCAGAGCGAGTGTTTTAAATGCTGAGTCTAAAGAGCAGCTCAAACCCAAAAAATCCACCAAGCCCACCAAAAGCACCGCCAAGCCGGGGGCAAAGAGTCGCGCACACAAGCTAGATTTCTCCCAAGAGAGGGGCTTTAACGACTTGTATGAGGATGAGCAAGATGAGGTCATGCTCTTTGACTTCCATGTCAAGGACTTAGAGGAAGAGGAAGCCCCTGAAGAAATTGCGCCCAAACCTTTAACCGATCGCGTCAAAATCCAGCGCAAAAACCCGTGGATGAGCGAGGGGGGGATTCGCCGCTCCACGAAAAAAAGGCGTGTCTATCGCCCCGATAACGCCCAAAAAAGCGTGCAAGCAAGCATCACTATTTCCGAGGAAGTGCGGGTTTATGAGTTTGCCGAAAGCGCCAATCTCAACCTTGCCGATGTGATTAAAACCTTGTTTAACCTAGGCATGATGGTGACAAAAAACGACTTCTTAGACAGAGATGCCATTGAGATTTTGGCGGCGGAGTTTGGCTTAGAAGTGGTGGTGGAGAGCACACAGGTGTTTGTGGAGGAAGCCACACAAGCCGAGCAAACCGATCAGGATTTAAGCGAGCGCGCCCCTGTTGTTACGATCATGGGGCATGTGGATCACGGCAAAACTTCTTTGCTGGACAAAATCCGCAACCAACGGGTGGCGGGCAGTGAGGCGGGGGGGATCACGCAACACATCGGGGCTTACATGGTGCAAAAGGGGGGTAAAGAGATCGCCTTCATCGACACTCCCGGGCACGAAGCCTTTAGCCAAATGCGTAAGAGGGGGGCGCAGGTTACGGATATTGCGATCATTGTGATCGCCGCCGATGACGGGGTCAAACCCCAAACGATCGAGGCGTTTAAACAAGCCAAAGAGGCGGGCGTGCAAATCATCGTGGCGATGAATAAAATCGACAAAGAAAACGCCAATGTGGATAAACTCAAAGCAGAGTGTGCCGAGCTGGGCTTTAACCCTAGAGATTGGGGCGGAGAGCATGAGTTCATCCCCATTTCGGCCAAAACGGGCGAGGGCATCGACAATCTCTTAGAAACGATCTTGATCCAAGCTGAGATCATGGAGCTTAAGGCATCGCCTAGTGCCACGGCTAAGGCGGTGGTCTTAGAGGGCAGCGTAGAGAAGGGGCGGGGGGCGGTGGCGACCGTGATTGTGCAAAATGGGACGCTCAAAGTGGGCGATCCCGTGGTGGCCGACATTGCCTTCGGTAAGGTACGCACCATGACAGACGATCAAGGTAAGCACATTAAAGCCCTAGGACCTTCTCAAGTGGCGGTGATCACGGGGCTTAGCGAAGTGCCGATGGCGGGCTCTGTCTTGGTGGAGGTGGATAGCGAAAACACCGCGAGAAGTTTGGCGCATAAAAAGGCGACTTACTTACGCCAAAAAGCCTTAAGCAAAAGCACAAAGGTGCATTTAGACGAGCTGGCTTCGATGGTCGCCAATAAAGAGTTGCAAAACATCCCCATTGTGCTCAAAGCCGACACGCAAGGCAGCCTAGAGGCGATCAAACACAGCCTACTGGCTCTCAACAACGAGGAAGTGAGCTTGCAAGTGATCAGCGCTGGGGTGGGCTCGATCAGCGAAAACGATTTGAGTTTAGTCGCCAACAACCCCCACGCTTTGGTGTTGGGCTTTAATATCCGTCCTACGGGTAATGTCCGCATTAAAGCCAAAGAGCTTAAAGTGGAGATCAAAACTTATAGCGTGATTTACGCCTTGATTGATGACATGAAAGCCCTTGTAGGCGGACTGATGAGTCCGGTTGTGGAGGAAGAGGACACAGGCCAAGCTGAGGTGCGAGAAACCTTTGTGATCCCCAAAGTCGGCACGATCGCCGGCTGTATGGTGGTCGATGGGGTCATCAACAAGGGCATCAAAGTGCGCTTGATCCGTGAGGGTGTGGTGGTGCATGTGGGTAAAATCGTGTCTTTAAAACGTTTCAAAGACGATGTGAGTGAAGTTTCTAAGGGCTATGAGTGCGGGATCATGCTCGATCACCACAACGATGTACGGGTGGGCGATGTCTTTGAGAGCTTTAAAGAAATCCACAAAACAAGGGTGCTTTAATGGAGAACATACATGCCAAACGCCTAGATGCCGGGCTTTTAGAGTATCTGCAAGAGGCGTTGAGCGCGTTAGACGATCCCCGTTTAAGTGGACTCACCTTAACCAAGGTGCATTGCTCTAAGGGCAAATACCACGCCCAAGCTTACATAGATGGGGCATTTTTAAGTCAAGAGGAAAGGGCTACATGTTTAAAAGCCCTTAAAAAGGCGACCCCCTTACTCAAGGTGCATGTCTTGCAGGTGAGTGGGTGGTTTAAATGCCCGAACTTTGCCTTTGCCATTGATGAGAGTCTAGAGCAACAACAAAGACTCGATGCCCTATTTGCACGCATAAAGGCCTGAAGTGATGGACACCCTAGAGCTAGAAAAACTCTTAGAAAAGACCCTAGAGGGCATCGACTGCGCCCTTTACGATGTGGCGTTTTTAAAAGAAAACCAAACCGACATTTTGCGTATCAGCATTAAGGCATTGAACGCCGCCACAAGCCTAGATGTGTGCCAAGAGGCAAGCCAACTGATCTCCCCGCTCTTAGATGTACATGCCCCTAATTTAGAAAGTTACACTCTAGAGGTGAGCTCTATGGGGCTAGAGCGCACTTTAAGCAAACCTAGACATTTTGCCCTGTCTATCGGGGATTTAATCGAGTGTAGGCTCAGCAACAACACGCGCATAAGGGGTGTGCTAGAGAGCGCACAAGGGGCAGAGATTATGCTAAACATTGAGGGCACACCAACCCCCCTAAGCCTAGAGCAAATTAAAAAAGCCAAAACGATCTTTGAATTTGGCAAGGCTAAAAACCCCAAAAAAGCGTAAATTTATCTTGCCCCATTTGGGGCTTTGGCTTCACTTTTTGGCGTTTTGGCGGATTTCTTGCACGCTTTGCCCGCCTATGCCCCAACTATCGGGAGTCACTTCTTCAATGATGACAACCGTTGAAGCCCTATTTTTATTGAGCACTTTCACCAATAAATCTGTCGCCCCTTCAATGAGGGCTTTCTTTTGCTCGGGAGTGACGGGGGTGTCTTCTTTGGCAAGTTTGATATTGATAAGAGGCATTGAGAGTCCTTTATTTGAAATTTGTCCCCCATTTTAGCACAAACCACCCCCAAAAACTAAGCAAAGATTAGTTATAATCGGCGAAAACTTTGAGGAGAATTTAAGTTGAAAAAAGGCATCCACCCTGAATACGTACCCTGCAAGGTTACTTGTGTTACCAGCGGTAAAGAGATCGAGGTTTTAAGCACCAAGAGCGAGCTACGAATCGACATTTCCAGCTTTTGCCACCCTTTCTACACGGGTAGCGACAAGATTGCCGACACCACCGGGCGTGTAGAACGCTTTAAACAAAAATACAAAATGCAATAAATCTTGCTTACGCTCAGCGCAACCCCTATTGGCAATCTCAAGGACATCACTTGGCGGGCTTTAGAAGCTCTAGCTAGCTGTGATGTGTGCTTGTGCGAGGATGTGCGGGTGGGTAAACGGCTCTTGTTTCTACTCAAGCAACAAGAGTGGGCGACTCCCCTAAGAAGTGCCCAAGAAAAGCAGTTTCTACCCTTCCACTCCCACAACCAAGAGGCGTTTTTGCGCCAAACACCCCCTAACTTCTTCACAGACCAAGAAGTGGTGTTTATCAGCGATGCGGGCATGCCCTGTGTGAGCGACCCAGGGGCTAAATTAGTCGCCTTCGCCCAAGAAAATGGCATTGCTTATCAAGTCTTGCCCGGGGCGAGTGCGTGCGTGGGGGCTTATAGTGCGAGCGGGTTTGAGAGTGCGGGCTTTAACTTCGTGGGCTTTTTGCCCCCAAAGACACAAGAGCGGCGGGCTTGTTTGGCAAAATTAAAGGGGCAGGGAGGGGTGTTTGTGTTTTACGAAAGCCCTAAGCGGCTTTTAGACACGCTAGAGGATTTAAATGCCCTTTTTAGCCACTCTAGCTTGTTTGCTATCAAAGAACTGAGTAAATTACACGAACAACGTTTTAAAGGCTCTGTGTTGGAAGTCGCCACACAGCTAAAAGCCTTGCAGGGCTCTAAGGCACTCTTAGGCGAGTGGGTGTTGGTGCTACATTGCCAAGAAGAGGCGGAGGCGAGCCTATCTTACACGCAGATTAGCCAAATGTCCTTACCCCCTAAAATCAAGGCGAAGTTGCTCGCCCAACTCACAAACACCGCCCCTAAAACCCTTTACGCCCAAACTTTAGAGGGTTAAATGATCGTTTTTGGTAAACAAGTGGTCCTACACATGCTTAAAAACCACCCAAATAAACTCCAAGAGCTTTATCTAGCTAAGGACATAGACCCCAAAATCTTTAATCTGCTTAAAAACGTAAACGCCCCCCTAATGCGCCTAGACTTTAAAAAAGCCCAAGCGATGGCTAAAGGGGGCAACCATCAAGGCTTTTTGGCTAAAGTTGCCCCCCCCACTTTGAGCGATTTAGCCACGTTAAAGACTTATGACCGCTTGTTAGTGTTGTGTGGACTTAGCGACATAGGCAATGTAGGGGCGTTGTTTAGGAGTGTGGCAGCACTTGGCTTTGAGGGCGTGATTTTAGATCGCCCCTTGCCCTATGAGGGTTTGGTGAGGGCGAGTTTAGGCGCGCTCTATAGTGTGCCTTTTTGCGTGTGCTCCAATCCTTTGGATGTGGTTTGTGAATTGAAGGGGGTTGGGGTGGTGTGTTATGGGGCGCATTTAAAGGGCGAGGATGTGCGTCTAGCACATTTTGCGCCCCGTTTGGCAGTGTTTCTAGGGGCTGAGGGGGAGGGGTTGGCGGCAAAAATCATTAAAAAAATGGATGGTTTACTACACATTTGCATGCAAGGGGGTAACAACTCTTTAAATGTGAGTGTCGCGGGAGCCATTATCATGGACAGGGCAAGGAAATGAACGAAGAAGAAAAAAGCAAGAAACTAGACGAAACTTTGGCGTTTTTGGCCCAAAAGGGCATGGCAACCATCGCACAGGACACCAAGCTTTCAAACCCCAAAATCAAGGCGATTTTGGAAAAGGATTTTGACTCCGTGCAAAGGGTGCACGCCGTGGGCTTTGTGCAGATTTTAGAGAAAGAATATGGGGTGGATTTGAGTCAATGGCTTGTGGAGTACGACCAAAACCTCTTTGGGGCTAAAAAAGAAAGTGGGCTTTCTAAAGAGCCCTCCCAAGGAAAGCCAGGAATCTTAAAAGCACAAGAGATTCAAGAGGAAGAAAAGCAAAAGAGTTCCAAGCCAGACAAGGCAAAACCAACAAAGAGCAAACAAGAGAGCCAAGAACCCCCAAAGAACAGATTCAAGAACAAGCACAAGAAAAACCTAAGGAACCGCTGCAAGAGCCACACAAAGAACCCCACGAATCCAAAGAGGCTTCAGGACAAGAAAAGCCCAACAAAGAGCAAACCGAGTCCACACAAGAGTACAATTCTCCCTTTTTAGACAATAAAAGAGTGGGAAAGCCCATCACTCCAACTCCAGAGCCCAAAAAATCTAAGGCGTTTTTTGTGTTGCCGGCGGTGCTGGTGGTGGGGCTTGGGGCGTTCTTTTATTTACACCACTCCACAGGCGACACACAAACAATAAATCAAGAAGACACAGCTAAAGTTGGAAAACCAAGCCCAAGTCCAAACAACTCAGCCAAAGATCAAACCAAGGACCAAGCGACAAACGCAAATGGAGGTGATCAGGCTCAAGAAAGCCAAACATCCCCCGACTCGGCGCTAAAAGACAACCCTAAAGACCCCACACAAGCTAAAACAACGCTAGATGCCACACCCAAACCCACAGAAAGCAAAGCCCCCCAAAGTGCTTTAAAACCCCCGCGACCCCCACGACCACAGAAACAGCCAAAGCCACAACCCCACCCACGGAGGTTAAAGAATCGGAGTATCCCCAAATTGTCGTTACCCCCACCAAGGGCGACCTTTGGATGGAAACCATCGATCTAAAAACCAAACACAAAAGCCAAACGGTCCTAAAAGAGCCCTTTAGCTTTGACACACAAGGGCATAGCTGGCTTTTAGCCTTTGGCAATGGACATTTATCCATTGAGGCGGAGGGCAAACGCATGGATTTCAATAGGGACCGCTCTGTGCGCTTGCTTTACACCCCTAAGAGAGGGTTTGTCCGCTTGAGCCTAGCCCACTATAAAGAACGCATCCAGTGAGAATATTTTTCTTCGGCGCGTTTCTATGCGCCCTTTTAAGTGCCGATGCGCTCGATTCTAAAATCAAAAACTTGATGGACCGCTCGTTTTACCAAATCAACAAAAATTTTATCCATAGGGTGTTTCAGGACCGGGCAAGCTTTTACGATCGAGGGGCGCTGCAAATTAGAAAAGTCTTAACAACCCTTAAAGAAAATGGGCTCTTGCCCTTGAAGTTCAACCATCCTTCTTTGTTGCAGGTGCGTTTTGTGGCTAAAACCTCCCCCTTGCTTTTGCTCAAAACCGTCCAAAGCGTGCTCTCTTCTATGGGCTACGCTTATTTTAGTGTCTTGCAAGTGCAACATCAAGCAAACACCAGCAGCGCAATCTTTACACTGAACACGGAATACGCCCTAGACCCCACACTCGCAGCAAGGCTCTTTGCCAAGTATGGCTTTGATTTGGTGGATTTGGGGCGCAAGAATGTTAAAGAGTGGACCTATGCCTTTAGAGTGCTGACTCCCCGTCTTGCCCACGCCACGCCCTTGATCCCCACAGGGCACGCCCTAGAGCTCAAAGAGATCAGCGGAGAATATTGGCTAGACATCACCAGCCCAGGGCATTTGGTGGTCTTTGCCCGCAGTGCTGAATGGCAGCCGCAAGTGAGCTTGTTTGATTCGTCCTTACACATCTTAAAATACATGGCGGCTGAGAATCCTACAGAAAAAGTCAGCCTACACATCGGCGATGAAGTCCGCTTTGTGCGGGTGAGCGATGTCAATAATCCCCTCGTGCTAAAGGGGGGGATTAAAGTTTTATTACAACCCACAAGACGGTGAACCCCCCTTATTTCCTCTTAGGCACTTGTGGGCATGTTGACCATGGCAAGAGCGCGCTCATCAAGGCGTTGACGGGCTTTGAAGGGGACACAGGCGTGCACGAAAAAGAGAGGGGGATCACCATCGATCTAAGCTTTAGCCATTTAAAGGTTGAAGGGCGCACTTTGGGCTTCATTGATGTGCCCGGGCATAAAAGCCTCGTTTCTACGATGGTGGGGGGCAGTTTTGGTTTTGACGCGGGGTTGTTTGTGGTGGATGCGCACGAGGGCGTGAAAGAGCAGAGCTTAGAACACGCTTTGGTGCTCTCTTTGTTAAAAATTCCCTGTATTTTGGTGCTCTCTAAGACGGATAAGTGCCAAGACATTGAAGCGAGCAAAGAGGCCATTTGCACCGCCCTAAAGCCCTACCCCTTAGACATCTTAGGCGTGTTGCCGTGCAGCACCCACGATTTAAAAAGCATACAAAAGCTCAAAGACTTTTTAAGCACCTACCCCTTTAAAAAACGCCAAGTGGGCTCAGACTTAGAACAGCTCTTTAGGCTGTATGTGGATCGGGTGTTTGTGTTGCCCGGACGAGGGGTGGCGGTGAGCGGGAGCGTGTGGGGGGTGCGTGCAAAAGGGCGATCGGCTCTTAGTTGCCCCCTTAAACCAAGTGGTGGGCGTGAAGACCTTACACCAACACGGCCAAGAAGTGCAAAAGGCCGGCTTACACGAGCGAGTCGCCATGCAACTTCAAGGGGTCAAGGCGCAGGATTTAAAAGTGGGCATGCTCTTAAGCGCAAAGGGTTATTTGCGCGGCTTTGACAGATTAGACATTGAGCTGTGTACCTATGATAAAGACCCCTTAAAGCACAACCAAAGCGTGGGCGTGCAAATCGGCACCCACAGACTCAATGCCAGAGTGCTTATGTTGGAATACCCTTTTGCCACTTTAGTGCTGGACGCGCCCGTTTTTGCATGTTATTTAGACACAGCCATTATCAGCATTAACCAAAGGGTGTGGGGGGCGGCGAAGGTCCTAAACCCCATCGTAGATTTGCTTAAAAAGCCCGTGAAGCTGCCCCTGCTTGAAGCCCTAGCTAAGGGGGATTTAAAAGCGGCCTTTAGTCTGCTTGTGAGGGCGCATAAAAAGGGCTTTGGCCTGCTCTCTTCGATGCAACGCTTTGGCTGCACCCACCAAAGAGCTCTAGAGATCGCCAATACCCTAGAGGGCGTTTTGGTCGATTCAAAAGACTTTGTGCTTTACCCCAAAGAAACCCTTAAAAGCGTGATTCACACCCTCAAAAACATTTACACCCAAAACCCCCAAGCCCTGCTTAGCCCCAAAAGCCTCAACTCTAAACACAGCTACATCAGCCCCCACTTAGCCAACTTAGCTTTTGAGGTTTTGGCACAAGAGGGGTTTTTAAAGCAAGAGCGGGGGCTATGGCTCTTAGCACACCTCAAATTAGACAAACTCCAAAACACTCTGCAAGACAGGCTTTATAAACTTCTCTTAGAAGGGCAACTCACCCCACAAGCCCCCTATAATCTCTATGACCTATTAGACATAGACCGCCAAGTGGGCGATACGGCACTAAAGACCCTCTGCCAGCAAAAGAAGGTGATTAGACTTTGCCATAATGTCTTTATTGCTAAAAGTGCTTTAGACAAAGTCTTAAATGCAATGTTAGAGATTTTGCGCACCAAAGGTTGCCTAGATGTCCAGCGGCTCAAAGAAAAGCTAAACCTCTCACGCAAATACGCCATCGCCTACCTAGAACACCTAGACAAGCTGGGCTACACACACAACCAAGACGGCAAACGCAGCCTTAAAAATCCTCCCCAAGCCTAAAGACATACAGATTAGAGCCAGAGGTGACAAACAACAACGCTGGACTATCCTCTGCAGCAAAAACGCGGTGCTGTTGCAGGGTTTGTAAGGCTTTGGGGCTAAGGCTAAAGGCTAAGTTACTCACCACTTGAGGTAAAATGATCTCGCCTAACATGTTGCCCTTGGGATTAAACACTGCAATCCCATGCCCATTGCTCACCCATAAATTGCCGTGCGGATCAACCTTGATGCCATCGGGAAAGCCCGGCTGGATTGTAGCAAAGACGCGCGGGTTGGACAGGTTGCCCTCACCATCGAGGTCGTAGGCGAGGATTTGGTGCTTGAGGTTTTGATCCTCGGGGTTGTGGGCAAGTTGGCTGTCGGCGACATATAAGGTTTTGTTGTCCGGGCTTAAAGCGATCCCGTTAGGGGTTTTTAAAAGTGGGGTGCTTAGGCGTTTGATCTCGTGTGTAGCGGGGTCGTAGCGGTAGACATACTCGCCCCCCTTTTCTTGTGTGTTGTGCCCAAATTTGGGGTCGGTGAAGTAAATGCGCCCCTTGCGATCGATGCATAAATCGTTAGGGCTGTTAAACTTCTGCCCGTTGAAGCTGTCCACAAGCACTTTCCAGTGCCCCTTTTCTAGCCTTTCAATCCCCTTTTTACCATAGTTGGTGGCGAGCAAGTGCCCCTGCCAGTCTAGGGCGTGTCCGTTTTGTGGCCCGGCGGGGGTGAACCACGGGCGGACCTGAAAATGTGTGCCGTTTCTTTGTACCAACAGGGCTTCATTGGCGCGTACATCGCTGATCGCCACATCGCCATCGGCCAAGACCTGCGGGCCTTCTAGCCACTTGCCCTTATCGTAGAGAAGTTGGGGCTGTTCTTTGGTGTTGACAAGCCCGCTAAAGGCTTTGTTGTAAACCTTATAAGCCGCCTCTTGCGCTTGCAACAACCCACACAACAACCCGGCTAAGGGCAACAAACGCCATTTTTTGAAAGCCATGGTTTTCCTTTATCATTTGTAAAACCCCTATGATAACACAGATCGCATAAAGGCATAGCCCTTACTTGCTCTAAGGGTATAGCGGGGTTAAGTGGGGGTTGCCATAGACTTAAATTAGTTTAACTCCCCAAGCAGACATAATGAGCCAAACCAAAGAACCTGTTAAATAACACAACATAACTATTAACAAGAAAACTGACGGGAGCAACATCAAGTATTGCATATTGCTAAAACTTTTAAAATTTTTAACATTAAAAACGGTTGCAGTAGCCGACAAACATGTTACAAGAAAAATAAATTCAAACTTAAAAAAATTCACTGAAAAATTCACTTGACCTGCTTTAACAAAATTAGAAAAATTGATGGTGCTGTCCATGGCGTGCTGTGGTTTAAAGAGGGACGCACAAAGTCCTTTTGGATCGGCAGCGGCGTAATGCAAAAAGATGAGTGTTACACAAACAGCCCCCACAACGCTTAAGAGCAACATCACAAAGGCTTTGATGGAAGGGTTACACTCCTTTTGATCAAAGAAAAAATTTGTGAGTACCACGGCTAGTCCGCCAATGCATAGCTGAAGTAAAGTAAAAGAAAAGAGAACTACAACAAGAAAAATAATAGGACTATCGTCAAAAACTTCTATCAAATATGATGATTTTATGACTGTGATTAAACACGCCACCATCCCTATAAAGAGCCACTTTATTTTTGTTTCTCGATCCATTTGATTCACTTGAACGATCACTTTTTTAAACACACTCACTCCTTTGGTATTTTTAAATTCTCTTGCCCCCAACCCCGCCTTTTGCTAAAGTCTTACTCTCACTCATAGGTGTAGGTAACATTGCCTAAATGGGTTTGAATTTCCACAGAGAGGATTTTGTAGGGCAAGCAACTCACCCCAATCATATACCCCTGAGAGTATTTTAAAACATACCCCCGTCTATTCCCTCTAGCTGGTCTGCCATCTGCCATAACCTCATTCCAGTCATTGCAAGAATTGCCCTCATTGATGATGATTCCCTCTAAACGCACGGGGTCTCTATTTTTAGAAGTGATTTCAATCAAAGTCCCCAGCCCCTCCCCAAAGAGATCAACCTCTTTTTTTTGAATATCAAAATTGAGTTTGTAGGCAACATGTTTAGGGGCTAGGGCTTTAAGATTGTTGCAACCTACTTGATTCCCCAAATCACAGGCTTTTTTATAATACCGCCGTGCGGCTTCTGTGTCCTGCCCCACACCCTCGCCCTTTGAATACATCACCCCCAAATTGTTATAAGCCCAAGCATCCCCCATATCCGCCGCTTTTTGGAAGTATTGCAAGGCTTTAGAGTAATCTTTTTCAACGCCCTCGCCATTGAGATACATATTCCCCAAATTATAATAAGCCGTAGCATCCCCCATATCCGCCGCTTTTTGGAAGTATTGCAAGGCTTTAGAGTAATCTTTTTCAACGCCCTCGCCATTGAGATACATATTCCCCAAATTGTAATAAGCCGTAGCATCCCCCATATCCGCCGCTTTTTGGAAGTATTGCAAGGCTTTGGATATATCTTTGACAACTCCATGACCATAGTTATACATATACCCCATCCCATTATACCCCCGAGCATCCCCCATGTCTATGAGCTTTTTCCAATAGGCAATGGATTTGCTATAGTCTTTGCTGTCATTGTAAGACTTTGCCAGTTTATAGTATTCATCTGCTTGGCTGTTGGCATAACAAACCCCTAAAGCCACTGCCCACAACAAGACCACTTGCCACACACGCTTTTTAACAAACACGAACATTTTCACTCCTTGTCAAGTTTCTTTAACTTTCTTTGCTGGGGTTGTCCGTGTGCCACACTACTTCCCTATGTAGTGAAAGACAACAAGCAGTGTAACCACAAAAACCCCTATGGCAATGGGCGACTTTAAAAAGTTTTCAAAAGTCTTCCCCACAGCTGTAAAAAGCTCTATAATGATCCCAATTGCAAGAATGCCAAACACGGCAATAATCACAATCAACACAATGCCCGCAGTGCTCATCTTAAGCCTTTCCACACATCCAAAAATTTAACCCCATGCTTTCCTCCAAACCTTCAATCCTATTTGCCCTCGTATTTGCTCACTTTGTCTAAGTCAGCTGAGGGGACCAACACCTCATAAAACACCCGCTCATGCTCTTCTTGATCCTTTTGACTCTTGATAAAATCAATGGCATCTTGGGTGAGTAATTTAGAGCTATTGAGCACGACAATGTTTTTAAAGAAACATCGCTTGTATTGCCCATAGTCATCTCTCAACAAATGGCTTTTATAGCTGCGGCAATCCTCTAAAAACTTTTCTAAACGCTCGCGATCGACTTTGTGTGTGCCCTCTGGATTCTAGTTGATGCACTGCACCAAAACAATTTGTTTGTCTTTTCTCAAAACCAAATGAATCCTCGTGAAGGCTAAAATCTCGCCTTCGCGCGCCTTGCTTGCGCTATAGTCTTTGACGCTAAACCCCTCGCCCGCATAGTGCGCCTTAACAGCCGTTTTGTATTTTTTTGCATAATCTGTGTCCATTTCAACGCCTTTCTTGTGTTCTATGATTTTAAAATCCACCCGCAAATCTTGGGCGTGATCCTTGATAAATTGCCACGCCTCTGTTTCTAGCACAGGGCTAGAGAGCACCAAAAGTCTTTGGCAATTTTTGCTTCGATACTGGGTTTTCTCTAGGGCATCGCAACTTGTCAAAAACGATTTGACATAGTCCAAACCAACACGATAACCCGTTTCTAAATTCCAGTCTTTGCACTGGATCAAAAGCACCTCATCGCCCTTCGTCAAAATGAGATCGATTTTTTGATCGTTCTTGCCTAAATCGCGGTGAAAAATGGGGTCATAGCCATCTTTGGCATATTCTTTAGCGATAAACTCTTCGTATGTGCTGCCTTTTTGCATGTTTTTAGTTCCTTGATTGTCTCTTTCATCAAAATACCCATGGGGTTTTTCGCAACTAAACTTTGCCAAATCATTGAGCGCATGCTCTGCGTGCGCGTCTTGAGGGTTGTTTTCAATGCATGGGGGTTTGTCCTCCTTTGTCGTTTCTATCAAGGCGCTTTTGTTGCGCTCAACTCTATCGCTTGGGGTATGCTTTGTGCGGGCGTTTTGGGGGGTTTCTTGTGTAGGCTTGGGGCTTTGTGGGCTAGGTGTGGGGGCTGTGTTTTTAAATGGTACTGTTTATTCAAAAAGATAAAGACAACGCCTAAAACGCCTCCTGCAAGGATGAGCCAAATCATAGGCACACCCTAAGGGCTGGAAAATAAATAGGGGGGCATTGGTTAAAAGTTTTAGCACAAGGGTTTAGTCTATTGTATGGCTGTGTGTGGGGGGGGGGGGGGGGGTGAAAAAGGCAAAGGCTTTAAAAAGCATACAAAGTCCTAGAGTCAATTTTAAAAGCCATGGTGCTAAAAAACAAAGGCATGTTTTAGCACATTTTTGAAAAAGGGTTAGCCCTTTTACCGATCCTTTGAGTTCGGCCCTGAATCCCTTAAGCCAACCGCCTTAGCCAGCCCTCAAACTAGACCCTAGCATTTTGCCATCCACCCCACTTTTTTAAGGCTGACAACCCTTAATCTTAACCCCCTTTTTTGCCTAAATCCCCTATAATGCCCCCTTTTATCACCAAAGAGGAACGCATGCCTAGCCAAGAAGAAACCATAGAAGATCAGACAAAAAGAGAGCTAGAAAATCTCAAGATCCCCTACTTCGCCAAAACCGCCCCCATCAACGAAGAAACCCAAAGGGCGTTAGAACAAGCCCCTTCAAAGAGCGGGGGGAGTGGCAAGAATTACCCCGATCTCAAATTGTTTTTAAACACGCCCAGCGCGCGCCATTTGCCCGTGATGATCGAGGTTAAGGGGCTTAAGGGGCGTTTAGCCAAGTTTGGCAAGGATCACAGCCCAGATTTAAGCACCAACGCCATTAAAAATTACGCCCTCAATGGGGCGTTGCACTACGCCAATGCGATCTTAGACTACAGCCACAGCTACAACGAGGCGATCGCCATAGGGATCAATGGCTATGAGAATGAAGGCAAGATTTACAAAGAATACGCCCTTTACTACCTACACACCAAGCACCTAGCCGTGCCCCAAAAGATCGGGGAATTTCACGATTTGGGGATTTTGGCGGATTTAGAAAAGTTAGAAAAAACCTTAAATGAACTCACTTTAAGCGAGGAAGAACGCAACAAGGCGATTGAGGACTTAGAGAGCGAAACAGAAAAGCAACTCAAAGACCTTGATCAATTCTTATTTGAAAGAGTCGAGGGGCTTAACCCTAATAACCGTGTGGCTTTGTTTGTGGGTATGATCATGGCGGCAACAGGGGTTGCTGATGTGATAGAGCCCCTAAGAGTAGAGGATTTAAAGGGCACACAAGACGATGAGGTCAATGACGGGACAATTTTTTTAGGTAGGATTAAAGCTTTCTTAAAGAGCAAGAAATTACCCAAAACCAAGATAGGCCTTGTGATGAACGAATTGGAGCGTGCCTTTCTCCACTCCAATCTGTGGTCGTTTCAAAAATACAGGGGAGGTTACAGCAGTGCAGAAAGTCCGCTTAAAAAAACTTATGGGTGGCTTTTAGAACACATTTTTCCCTTAGTGAAAAAGCTCGGCAGTGCAGACATTGCGGGCAGACTTTTTAATTGTCTGACTCGGTGGTTAAAAGTGCAAAATGACGATTATAACGATGTCGTTTTAACCCCCCGTGAGGTGGTGGATTTAATGGTGGAACTCGCCCAAGTCAATCAAGATTCTTACGTGTGGGATCACGCTGCAGGCTCTGGGGGGTTTTTGATCTCTAGCATGAATAAAATGATTAATGATTGCAAGGAAAAAATCACCAACCCCAAAGAGAGAGAGGAAAAGATCGCCCACATTAAAGCCTACCAACTTTTAGGCATTGAAAAAAGACCGGATATCTACTTGCTGGGCGTGCTGAACATGCTTTTATTTGGCGATGGGAGTGCGAATTTTTTACGCAAAGACAGCCTTAAGGAATTTGAGGGGTTTTACGAACAAGGGGAGGGCAAAGAGAATGAACGCTTCCCTGCCAATGTGTTTTTACTCAACCCCCCTTACAGCGTTGAGGGCAAGGGTTTTATTTTTGTAGAGCGGGCGTTGGAAAAAATGTCTAGTGGGCGCGCGGTGGTGATCATCCAAGAAAATGCCGGAAGTGGCAATGGCGACATTTACACCAAAAAGATTTTAGAGCACAGCAGCCTAGTGGCGAGCATTAAAATGCCCCTAGATTTGTTCGTGGGTAAATCTAGCGTGCAAACGGCGATCTATGTTTTTGAGGTAGGAGTGCCCCACGACCCAAATAAAAATGTCAAATTCATAGACTTTAGCAACGATGGCTACACCCGCGCAGCGCGCAAAAAGGCAAGGGCGCACACGAATTTACGCGACACCGACCACGCTAGAGAACGCTACGCCGAGTTGGTCGCTTTGGTTTTAGGTAAGAAGCGAGAAACGGACTTTTATAAAGATTGCTACATAGAGGACACGATCAACACTGAGGGCAAGGACTGGACCTACGCCCAACACCAAAAGATCGACACCACGCCTAGGTTGGGCGATTTTAGCGGGAGTGTGGCGGAGTTTCTCGCCTATGAAGTGTCCTTAGTGCTCAAAGGCACAGAGGGAAAGCCCTTAACCCACGCCTAGCAAGCTGGCAAGCCTTGCAAGCTTTAAAGTGGCGTGGGGTGCCATTAGGGGAGATTTTTGAGGTGCGTTCTAGCCGCAAGATTTTCCATGCCAACACCTTAGACATTGAGGAAAACCCTAAAGAGGGTTTTTACCCCTATGTGGTGCGGAGCAGCCGCAACAACGGCATTAGGGGGTTTATCAAGCAGGATACCGCCTTTTTAAACCCGTGCAACACTCTAAGTTTTGCAATGGACACCTTTAGCGTGTTTTACCAAGCACGCCCCTATTTTACGGGCAATAAAATTAAAGTTTTATTGCCAAAATTTACGTCTTTTCAAAGGACGCATGCCCTTTTTATCATGGCTTGTTGCCAAAAGGCGTTTGAAACCTTGAGTTGGGGGACTAACTCAACAGAGGACGACATTAGACAATTTCGTATTTCTTTGCCCCATCAGCCCACCGGCAAAATCGCTTTTGAAGCGATGGAAGCTTTTATAAGGGAACTTCAAGCATATCTTAAAGTTACAAATTTAGAAAACACCGCCCTAACCCCTTTAGAACAAGAGGCGTTAGATTTATTTAGCGGGTATTTGACTGGGGGGGGCGAAATGTAGCTTTGCCTTTAAGCTAATTTGGAGGGAGTTTAAGGTGGGGATTTGTTTAAAATCCAAAGCAACCCCCAACTCAATAAAGACAGCTTCATCTTTGTAGAACCCCCCGCTTTTTTTCAAAGTAAGCAGAATACTTACCCTACAGATAAGCCTAGTGCTTACTCTTACTTCACTCGCATTTGCATGAATAATGGCATTGCGGGGTGGGTGGCGTATTTGGACGCAGAACACAAGATTAAGGGCAATTCTCTAGCAGTAGGGATGATAGGCATGCAATTTTTCTATATGAAGCAGGATTTTTACGCCGGGCAATTCACCAAAACCTTACACCCCAAATTCGAGGGCTTTAATCGGCGTGTTGCGCTGTTTATGGCAACTTGCCTTAACAAGTTTCAAAGGATTTTACAAGGCGTTTTTAGTGCGTGATTTTGTCAAAACCCTAAGTAGCCTTAAAATCTCTCTCCCCGCCTATGAAGACGGCACAATTGCCTACGATCTTATGGAAAACTTTATGAAAGCCTTGGAGAAACAGCACATTGAGAGAGTGAAAGCCTTGTGGGCTCAAAAGTTAAACGCTTATGGCAAAGCTTTAAGCACGCCTTAGTGTGCCTTTTAAGCCAACCCCTAAGGCTAGCTTTTAGTATTTAAACACATACATCAACTCTTCAAAGAGCTTATTTTGGGCGAAAAACATGGTTTCTAAGAGATTGTCTAGCTCGCTGTCGATCCTTAAGAGCCGTCCGCCCTCTTTGGCTTTGAAATAGTGGGGTTTATTATGAAGATAGTTTGACATTTGGGTGTAGCGGTTGAGTAAAAGCTGGGTGTTGTTGTCTAACAACAGTTGCTTTTCTTTGGGAAGGCTCACATTGAGACAATAATCGTAAAGGCGGTAACTGCACGTGTCGAGCATGTCTATGGATTGTAATCCCCTTAAGAGAGCGTCTAGGGTGTTGGTGTCCGAGGTCTCCGCCCTTGCGCTCTTTAAGCATAGTCTAAAGGCATCTAATTGTTTTAAAAAGGTGTTTTGGGTGCTTAGGGCGTGGGTCTTGTGCTGGCTCGCGTCTTCAAGCAAGCAGCGCAAAGTGGCGACCAAGTGGCGCATGTGCTGGATGAATTCGTCCTTATCGTATTTGGGCCACACGAACAAGAACACCACATAGACAATCCCAATCCCCAAAGCCAAATCCGCCACTCTAAAGGCGACCATATCCACGAAGTCCTGCCTAAGCAAAGAAAAGCACAGCACGAAGGCAAACATGAGCGCAGCCGACCATATCGCGTAAGAATACACCCTAAGATAGATGAATAAAAACACGCCCAACACCAAAAAGCCGTCAAACACCACGCTTTTGGAAAAGAGCCACACCACAAGCAAGCCCAAAGCTAGCCCCACCGCCGAGCCTAGCACCAACTCCACTTGCACTTCTTTGGTGCTGCCTAAACTAAAGCGCGAAACTAAAAGGGTTGCCATGGCGATCCACATGCCGTGGTTAAAGCCAAAATAACGGGCAATAAAAACAGAAATCCCCATGGCCAAAGCGTATTTGGAGGCGTACTGAAAAATGGGGTTTTTCGTGTTTAAGGCATCCACGATGTGCTTTAAAGAGGGTTTATGTATAGGGTCTGTTTGCTTGGGTTGCTTCTCCCCGCCCAGGATAAAGATTTGCATTTTATTGTAAATAATGGCAATGGAGTGCTGCAAGACTTTATCAAGCTCTGGGCTTAGGGCATTGAGGGCTTGCTTTTGGATTTGCAGGTCTTGCTTGGTGAAAATGTTGGATAGAATTTGTAGGTTTGTGCGGATCTCTTGGCGCACCGCATCCAAAGAGCTTAACTCCCCATAGATGGAATGGATGGAGTGGTAAATCTCTTCTAGGGCGTGTAGTTGAAATAGGGCGCGTTGCAGGTTACGCACAGCAAGGGGGTCTTTAATGCGCCCCGAGCGGGAGGTTAAAATAATTTTTGTGTTGTGGATTTGGGCCAACACTTGGGTTTTAATGTGGGTGTAGTCGGCGGGGCTGTCGATGTATTGCAGCATTAAATCCATGCTTGAGAGCAAGGTGGAAAAGCGTTTTTTGATGAAGTAGCTGTATTTAGACACCAAAACAAAAGATTGGATGAGGACACTTAAAGTGCCGAGCATTAAAATCATCAACAAGGTTTGTTGTAGGTCTATGGAGGCGTGTGCATCCACATACAGACAGGTTACAAGCCCATTAGACAAGGCGGCGTTGCAGACCTTATGCAGGTCTAGGCTGTAGGCGGTGGACATCCCAACCAAAAAGGTCATAATAGAGATGGGCACGCACAGCCACACCCCAAAATGCGCCATCGGATAGAATAAGAGCACATTGACACAGCTGATGGCGATAAACACGATAAAGTAATAGATTTCGTGTTCCTTGTCGCTAATCACTAGACTTAGGGCGTAGATAAAGACGGTTTGAAAGCCTGCCCAAATCACAATCGCATGTCCAAAGAGAAGCACCCCTAGCCCCGCACAAAGGAAGGTGGTTAGGGTGGTCTTTAGGGCAAAAATGAGGCTGAAGTAGCCCGGGTCGTAGAGGTGAACCGTCCGTTTGAGCTGGGCTAAGAGGGGCATTTAGTGGATGGTGGGCTGTATGCTCTTGTTATCTGCAAGATTTTGCGCCTTCACTTGGGCTAAAAAGTCTAGTAGCTTGCTAGCGGCTTGGCTGTAAGCTTGGCTGATGACAGATTTAGGGCTTGCCACGCTAATAGGCATGCCGCTATCCCCCCCTTCTCTCACTTGCACTTCTAGGGGGATTTGCGCCAAAATTTGGGTTTTATACTGCTTGGCTAGAGAGGCTAAGGTGTCCTTGCCAAAAATGTGGCTCTCGTGCGCACAATTAGGGCAAATGAACCCACTCATGTTCTCTACAATCCCGGCAATGGGGATTTGTAGGCGTGAGAACATGTCTAGGCTGCGGCTGGCATCATCAAGGCTCACGGTTTGGGGCGTGGTGACGGTAATACCGGCACTAATAGGCACGGCCTGAGCGAGGGTGAGCTGGGCATCGCCTGTGCCTGGGGGCATATCCACCACTAAAATATCTAGCTCACCCCAAATGATATCGGTAAGCATCTGCTCGATGGCGCGCATGAGCATCGGCCCGCGCCAAATCAAACTCTGTCCCTCTTCATACAAGAGCCCCATACTCATCACTCTAACCCCAAAGGCTTCTAGTGGGATGAGCTTTTTACCGCTAGGATCGGTGGTGGGGTTGGTTTGCATAAGCCCTAGCATTCTAGGCACATTAGGGCCATAGACATCCGCGTCTAAAAGTCCGACTTTTTGTTTTAAGCCCGCCAAAGCGATGGCTAAATTCACGCTGGTGGTGCTCTTGCCCACGCCCCCCTTGCCCGAGCTTATCATCACCACATGTTTAATGTTAGGGGCTAGGTTTTTTGTGGCTTGTTCGGCTTGTTGCGCCCTGTCCCTTTTGGCGGGGGTTTTAATGTCGATGTGGCAAGTTAATCCTAACTCTTGCATTTTGCTTGTAATTTCTGTCTTTAGTGTGTCTGCCACCTGTGGGGAACTTGAGGGGATGTCTAGCAAAAGGGCTAATTTATTCTCGTGTAAAGTGATGTTTTTCACAAAACCAAAACTCACAATATCCTTTTCAAAATTGGGGTAAATGACCTTTTTTAAGACATCTAGCACCGCATCTTGTGTAACCATTTCTATCCTTAAAATAAGATTCGTATAAAAGCCACTTATACCTAGTTTTTCTTAATTTTGCCACAACACGGCAATGGCTAGTGCTTGACTAGGGCTTTTGTAGGGGTGAGGTATTGGTTTTTCACCAACATTTGCACGACCTGTCTAAAAATGGGGGCGGCCGTCTGTGCGGCGTAATATTCCGTGCTGCCCAAAGACCCAAAAACCACCACCCCGATGACAAAGGTGTTTTCCTTGTCCTTGGCAAAGCCAAAGAATGAGCTATTGTAGGCATCGGTGTACTTGCCCTTTTTCACAGCGCGTGCCGTGCCCGTCTTGCCCCCGATGACAAGGCCTGCCACCTGTGCGCTTTTGCCCGTGCCCTTAGTCACAACTTTGACCAACAAATCCTGCATTTCTTGTGCGCTCTTGGGAGCGATGACCTGCTTGTTTGGGGGGTATTGTGTGGCGTACATCTCCCCATTGGGGTATTGTATCACCCTTTGTACCAAGTGGGGGGTGGCAAGCTTGCCCCCATTGATAAAGACCCCATAGGCTCTCAAGAGCTGTAAAAAGGTCGCCCGCATTCCATAGCCATAGGATACTGTGCCCTTATAAACATCGCCGTTAAGTTTTTTGACATCGGGCAACAAGCCCGTTTTTTCATAGGGCAAGTCAATGCCCGACTTTTGGGCAAACCCGAAGTCCCTTAGCCCCGTGTAAAGCTCTTGCCCACTTAGGCGTTTGGAGAGTTTAATCATCCCTATGTTGCTGGAGCGGATGAGGACATCTTCTATGGTGGTGTGCTTGGTGGGGATAAAGTCGTCTCGGACGATGTATTTGCCGAGTTTATAAAAGCCATGCCCTAGGTTAATGGGTTGGCTGGGGTCAATGCGCTTTTTATCCACAAGCAAGCTGTAGACAATGGGTTTAATCGTGCTGCCCGGCTCAAAAGACAGCTCGATAGCATCCACATTGAGGGAGGGGTAGTCGCGCTTTTGGATGTTGTTGGGGTTAAAGCGGTTGGTGGTGGCTAAACTCAAAATCTCGCCATTTTGGGGCAAATACACCCCCGCGATGATTTGGTGCGCGCCGTAGTGGGCTTTGGCTGTGTCTAGGATTTTCTCTAGCTCTCTTTGGATTTTTAAAGGGATGCTAAGAACAATGTCTGAGCCATCGATTCTAGGGACATTTTTAAAACTGCGGTCTTCAATGAGATTAAAGCCCAAATCCCGCCTACCTGTCATCTGTCCATCGTTTTTGGGGGTTAAAATGGCGTTTTTGGACTCTTCAATGCCCTTCACACCCCTAATGGAAGTGATTTTACCCGTATCTACCTTTTGGATGTAGCCCACAAGGGGTTCAAAATTGTCCTTGTAAAGGTAGTTGCGGGCAATCCCGCTCACTTCAATATTAAGGCCGATTTTGGGCATGACCTTTTTATTCGTGTCTTCATACTCTTTAAAGACATTGTAGGCGAGGAATTTGGCGTTTAATTGTCTTAAGCTCGCGGCGGTGTTGGCGTTGATGTTGTAAGAAAGCGTCACAAACCCGCTTTGGTTGAACTTATCGATGATGACGCTTTTAGGGATATTTGTGTAAATGGAGAGCAGGTCTATAAAAAATTGCCTTTTATTGGGGTTGATGGATAGGGTGTTGAAACTCACTTTAAAGAGTTTTTGGCTGTTGGCAAGGCTAAAGCCGTCTTGGCTGTAAATTTGCCCCCTTGTGGCGATGTCGGTCTTGGTCACCACGAGGGCGGGCATTTTGCGGGGCAACACAGCTTTAAAAAACATCACCACCAAAAACAACATAAAACACCCCCCCACGACAATGAAAATCATCATCAGACGCTCGGTGCGTCTAGGGTCGCTATCGGGTCTGTCGGGATTTTGCGGGGGGGTAGCTAAAGGGTGATCCACACGCCCCCCTAAACTAGAGCACTGTTACAGAGAAACTAGGAGAGAAACCAAACACAAGCCTAAAAACCTTAGATTTGTGTCCTTAACAATTCCTTGTAGGCGCTGATCGCCTTGTTGCGGACTTCCAGCATGAGCTTCATGCTCGTTTCTGCCTTACCGATGGCGATGGCAGCTTGGTGTAGGTCTTTGATCTGCCCTGTCGCCATGTCGGCTAAAGCGCGGTCGGACTCCATTTGGGTGTTGTTGAGTTCATCGATCGAATGCTTGAGCATCTGAGAGAACTCCCCCTTCTCCATTAGATTCTCATGCGATTTTGAATCTAAAGGAGTGCTTGTTTTATTTAACCCTATATCAGTGTATAAAGTCTTCATACTGACTCCTTGCATCGTATTCACCTATATCGCCTCTTTTAGATAATCTTTTAGTCTTAGTCTAAAGAAACAACCCTTTCTTTTGTAATCTTTTTATGCTTGTAACATGCTAATAGCGTTTGCCGCCATATTCTTTGTGCTTTGAAACGCCGCTACATTGGCTTGGTACGCCCTTGTGGCTTCGATCAAATCCGCCATTTCTACAACAGGGTTGACATTAGGGTAGGACACATACCCATTTGCGTCTGCATCGGGGTGGGTAGGGTCGTATTTCAACAGCGGGGCTTTGTCATCTCGAACGATTTTATCCACATACACGCCCATGATAGGGGGTTGGGTTTTTCAATGTCATCGCTCTCATCTAAAGGATCTTCATAACCCATTAGATTGTTGTCTTCGGCTAATTTTTCGTTTAAAATCTTGTTGAAGTCAAAGGACTTAAACACCGCCTCTTGGCGGCGGTAAGGCCCACCTTCATCCGTGCGGGTGGTGTTGGCGTTGGCAATGTTGGAAGAAATGAGATTGGCGCGCACTCTTTGGGCGGACAACCCATAACCGCTGATGTCAAAACTTGATAAAAACATGCACGCTCCTTAAATGTTTTTCGCCGCGTCTATGGCGTAATTGACGATGCCTCTATGCTTTTTCAAGGCGGTGGTTAGGGCAAGGTACATCGTGGAGTTTTTCCCCATTTCGGAGGTTTCAATGTCTAAATCCACGCTGTTGCCATCGTTTTTCGCCAAATGCCCATCCCTAAAAAAGATTGTCGCCTTTTTGCTCTCATCCAAATTAGGCTCTAAATGTCTAGAGTCCGTAACCGCCAGCTCCAAAACCTTGTCCTCTTTGTGGTCAAAAACCTCGGCCTTTTTTTGGGCCAACACCGATTCAAAGTCCACATCCTTCGGGCGGTAAAAGGGGGTATCCACATTTGCCACATTGCTGGCGATCAAGTCCTGCCGCAAAGAGCGGTAGTCCATCGCCTTGTACACGAGCGGATACGCTTTTGACAAATCCATGCTTGCCCCTTTCGCTTGCGCCTCACGAGATACATGGCTTTAAGCAACGAGTATTCCAAAACACCCAGCCCACAAGCCCAAAATCGCAAGTGTCGCGCTTGATAAATAGGCTATAATTATAGCACATTTATAAACACTTTGGGCGGTCTTCATGGCGTATCGGTATCTCTTTACCTTGTCTAGTTTTTTAATGATTTTTAGTGTGCTCTTAAGCTACTCCCTCTCCACCTACACCACACTCATCTACCATTACAGTGAGTTCCATTTCTTTGTCCGTCAGCTAGCCGCCGCCCTTGTGGGGATTTTTCTCATGTGGGGGCTGTCGTGGCTTGATCCTGACAAATGGTTTAGCAAAATCGGCTTTACCATCTTGTTAGGCTCTTTGTTTTTAATCCTCATCATGGGCTTTTTGCCCGAGAGCATGTCTAGCAGTGCGGGAGGGGCAAAACGATGGATTCGCCTGCCCTTTTTCTCCCTAGCCCCCACCGAATTTTTTAAAGTCGGCTTTGTGTTCTTCCTTTCGTGGAGCTTGTCAAGGACCTTCTTTAACAAGGAAAAGTCGGGCGTGCGCGAGGAGCTGGCTATCCTCATCCCCTATCTAGTCGTGTTTTTGGCAGTAGCGTTTTTAATCGGGGTCTTGCAAAACGACCTAGGGCAGGTGATTTTACTTGCCATTGTGCTGGGCTTCTTGCTCATCTTTTCAGGCGGGAGTTTTAAGCTCTTTCGCATTTTCTTAAGCATTGCGATTGTCATCGGGGTCGTGGCCATCAGCACCAGTGCTCACCGCATTTTGCGCATGAAACTTTGGTGGGCAAACATCCAAAGCTCGATTCTCTCCATTTTGCCCTCTAAACTTGCCAGCAGTTTAAAAATCGAGCATCTGCCCGAGCCTTACCAAATCTACCACGCCGGCAACGCCATCAAACATGGCGGGATACTCGGGCAGGGCTTGGGCGATGGCTTAGTCAAGCTTGGATTTTTAAGTGAAGTACACACCGACATGGTCTTGGCAGGGCTGGCTGAAGAATTGGGCTTTGTGGCGGTGGCGGTGTGTGTGGGGGTCATCTTAATCATCCTGCATGCCCTATTTAAAATCACCAACCGCCTAGACAATCCCAAGCACATGCTTTTTTGCCTAGGCGTGGCACTACTCATCGCCTTTTCTTTTATCATCAACGCCTTTGGGGTGAGTGGGATCATCCCCATTAAGGGCATCGCCGTGCCCTTTTTAAGCTATGGGGGCAGCTCGCTTTTAGCCAACTCTGTGGCCTTAGGGCTAGTGCTTAGCCTCTCTAAACAGGCGCATTAAGGCTTTGTAAAAACTCCGCATACACGCTAGGCTCTTCAAACGCCCCGAGCCGACAGCTGGTTTTTAACACGCTCTCTTGCTTTTGCACCCCTTGCATGGCGACACATAAATGCCTAGCCACGCAAAACACCCCCACCCCCCTAGGCTCTAAACACTCTTGCAGGCTTGTGGCGATCTGTGTGCTTAACCTTTCTTGGATTTGCAGCCGCCTAGAAAAGCACTCCACAAGGCGCACAATCGCCCCTAAGCCTACAATCTTTGCCCCCGGCAAATACCCCACGCTCATCCGCCCAAAAAAGGGCAATAAATGGTGTTCGCACACGCTGTAAAACTCTATATTTTGCAGCACCACAAGCCCGCTTGAGGGTGCACACAACGCCCCGCTTAAAATCTCTTTGGGGTCTTGCTTGTAACCTGCTACCAAATCCGCCCATAAGGCTTTCACCCGCTTTGGCGTGTGGACTAGCCCTTCTCTCTTGGGGTCTTCGCCCACGCTTAAAAACAACTCTTCTAAACACTTTTTAAACATCGGGGTTAAACAACTCTTGACGGGCGATCTCTTCTAAAAAGATTGTGGCGTAGGCCCCTTTGGGCAGGAAAAACTTTAATTGTCCTTGCGCCTCTTGGGACAGATACAAAAAATCCACTTCTTTAGGGTACACCAACGCAAACCGCCGATCTCCACTGGAATGGATTTCTTGTTTAAAAGGCTCTTCAAACGCCTTAGCCAAATCCTTAGCTTCTAGGACTTTATCGCCGGGGAGTAACCCCGTTGCCACAAGGCTTTGTGCTTGCAATCTCTTTAAATTCGTGTCTAAATCTTGAGTGCTGTGGTGAAAATACTTGCCAAAGGGGTAATGGCACAGCACATCGCCTTCTAAGAGTTTAAAATCTTGGGGCTGGGCTTTGAGGGCTTTGGCTTGCTCTAGGCTGATTTGAGGGTATTCTCTCACAATTTCAAGGGGGCTAAAGTTGTTGACAAAGGCGTTTAAACGCGCCCTACCACTTAACCACTGGTTGAAACAAAAACTTTGCTGGCTGGAGAGCAAAAACTTATCTAACTTCTTTTTGCCCGTGTGGGCTTGTTTAAAATTATCCCCCCTACGTCCAAAGCGTTGGGCCCCAAAGTAATTCAAAAACCCCTTTTCTTGCAAAATTCCTAACACTTCGGCGATTTTTTGGGCACTTAGGGGGGTGAGTTTTTTTAGGCGCATGGCAAAGTGGTTGCCCTTTAAGTGTCCTAAGCGGATTTTATGCGTGTGGGTCGTGGTGTCTAGGATTTTCACGCCTTGTTCGTAGAGAGTTTGGGCGTGTTGGGATAGGGCTTTTTCATAGGCTTTAGGCATGGAAATGTATTGAAAGGTGAGGGCGTTCTTATCCTTAAGCCCGGCGTAGCCAAAAACAGACATTTTACAGCCCAGCACTTGCGAGAGCAGGCCTAGCATCTCCCAAGTCGTTTTGTCTTTTTTACGCACATGCACAATCAAATGCTCCCCACTTTGGCTAAAGGGGTAAAGAGGCTCTTCTTGCACCAAAAAATCGCGGGCGCACTTTTTAAAGTAAAACTCAATGGGCGCATGGTTTGCGCTGAAAAAGCGGGGGAGTTGGTTTTCATTTTGCATGCGGGCATTATACACCATAATTTTGGAGCATTTTTTGCTTATTAGGGTTGAAATCGATTGAAAGGGTCTTGTCATGGAAGTTAAAGACATCAAAAACAATCCGTCCTTATATGCGTTGTTAGGCTCTGCTAGTCTAGGGCAGGCAACAGCCCCCAAGCCCCCAAGCCCCCACAGAGAGCAAGCCTGAAGCGGTGGTGGAAATCTCTAAAACAGAGACCGCCCCCAATGGGCTTAAACGAGAAACTTACGGCTTTTTAGTTTTAGAGTTGATGAGCGATAACGAGTACGATGCGTTTTTGCGCGCCACGGCCGGCATGAATGAAAATGAAAAACGCCTAGCCGCCCAGTCTCTTTATAGCCTCACAAGCTTTTATGGCGGGCAAATCCAAGAAGATAAACAGGCGCGAGAAAAAATAGATGGCCTGAAGGCCCTGCAAGAAATGCAAGCCAAACGCGCCTTTGGGATCAACAACGACTTTGTGCAACGCTACAAAAACGCCTATAACCAAATCTACCAAACGATGGATTTGCACCTTTAAAACAAAGTTTAAGCAAAGTTTTTCTAAAATGGGCGTTTTTCGTGTCAAGGTAGCTCAGCCGGTTAGAGCGCTGGTCTCATAAGCCGGAGGTCGGGGGTTCAAGTCCCCCCTTTGACACCATCTCCTCTCAACTTTCTTATACATAAATAAATAGATAGAATACATCACGAGGTTTTTATGGCGCAGATTTTACTACTCAATGGGGCTAAAGCATTTGGGCATTCAAACGGGCGTTTAAACACCACTTTACACAACCACGCCGTGCAGATTTTACAAGATTTGGGGCATGGCATAGTGCAAACGCACATCGATCAGGGCTATAACGTTGAAGAGGAAATTGAAAAAATTTTAAACGCCGATACGCTTATTTGGCAAATGCCCGGGTGGTGGATGGGCGCGCCGTGGGTGGTGAAAAAATACATGGATGAGGTCTTCACCACAGGGCATGGCAAGCTATACAAAAACGATGGGCGCAGCCACACCGCCCCTACCAAAAATTATGGCAAGGGTGGGCTCTTGCAGGGCAAAAAATACATGTTTTCACTCACTTGGAACGCCCCCATTGAGGCTTTTACCGACAAAGAGGAATTTTTTGGGGGCGTGGGCGTGGATGGCGTGTACTTGCACCTACACAAAGCCCACGAATTTTTAGGCATGCAAGCCCTGCCGACCTTCATTTGCAACGATGTCATCAAAAACCCTCAAATCCCCCATTACATACAAGCCTACACCGCCCATTTACAAAGGGTTTTCACCGCCCTTTAAGCTGGGCTTTAAGCCGCTCTTTTTATAATCGCCCTTTATTTTTTATAGGCGTGATAGGAGCGCACATGTTTATCCAAAATTTAAACCCTAAACAGCAAAAGGTGTTTTTATACTTAGCTAGAAAGGTCATTGAGGCCGATGGAGTCTTGCACGAATTACAACTGGGTGCGCTGGATATGTTAAAAATGCAGTGTAAGCCGGGCATTAGCGAAAAGGAAGTTCCCCTAAATACTTTAGGCAAAATCTTTGACACCAATTACACCAAGCACGCCACACTTTTAGAGTTGGTGTCTGTGGCATTGGCAGACAGTAGGTGGCATGAAAACGAGCGCGACACCATTTACACCTACGCCAAAGAAATGGGTGTGTCTACTGAAAAAGTCGAGCAGCTCAAGGAGTGGGTGTTGAAAAACTTTAGGCTCTATGAAGAAGCCTTAGAACTCCTAGCTTAGGGGGCGGCATGGCAGACAAACCCCAAATGCCTAAAATCCCCAAGGCCGCCGCGGGCTTTGCCATTGGTGGGTTTTTAGGCTCTATGATCCCCGTTGTGGGGACGATTGTCGGGGCGGGCGTGGGCGCAGCCATCGGGGGGGTGTTGAGCCTTAGAGAGAAAGAGCACAAAAACACCGACCAATAAGCCCCCTAAGCGCACATTTGCCTATGGTTTTCTAAAACAAGTTACAGTAGCCCCCTTACAATCCTAGTTAAAGGACATGCATGCAAACACAAACCTTGACCCCCGAAACCATGAACAGTTTTTTACACCGCCGTTTTGCGTGTAAACGCTTTGACCCCAACGCCCCCCTGTCTAAAGAGATTTTAGAGCAAATCCTAGAAGCCGCTCGCCCTGCCCCAAGCTCTTATAACACCCAACCTTGGGAGTTTGTCGTGTTGCAAGGCACCATGAAAGACAAGCTGCTGCCCTATGTTTACTTCAACACCGAGCTTGTCAAAAGTTGCACCGCTTTGGTGGTCGTGGGCTACATGCACTCTAGTGAGCTCAACCCCGCCTACTTGAGTCAATTTTACAGCAAAGAATATCAAGAGAGGGTGGCTAGTGGGGTGCAGGTCTTGTTGAAAGAACGGCTCAAAAACGATCAAACCCTGATTGAAGCCTACATGAAAGAGCAGTGCTACATTGCGGTGGGGCAGATGACTTTAACCGCCACTTTAATGGGCGTGGATTCGTGCATCATCGGGGGCTTTGAGGCGCAAAAGGTGCAGAGTGTGCTAAACGCCTACTTCAACCCCCCCAACATTGCCTGTTTGGTGGCACTAGGCAAGGCGGCCATGCCCACAACCGCCAAAGCCCGCAAAGAAAAGGGAAGTGCCGTTAGGTTTTTGTGAGTTTTACGTCTTAGGGAGATTGTGTGGAAGTCGTGCAGAATGAAAGAGAGTTGCAAAAAGCGTTGGAGGGCGATCTTGAAGACATCGGCGTGCAGGGGCGGCTTGTCGCTAAAATCGCCCCCCTGGTGAGTGCCAACGACGCTTCGTGGTACGTCGCTATGGTCGCCATCACCACCGCTTTTATTGAGTCCACAGAGGCGACTGGCATGGATGCGGCCATCCCGCAGCGCATCATGGCGACGGAGGATGCAGCGGGAGCAGTGGATATTTTAGGCGCAGAGGCAACCTACACCGCCATCTCTATGGCTGTGGCGGCAGGGAGCGTGGAGGTCTTGGAGCATTTGCGCGCCTACCGCCTAGAAAAATACGGGGAAAACAAGGCAGTGTTGGTTAAGAGGTAGCCAACAAGTAGAAGTTTTTCTGCTCGAATACCTTAGAATAAATCTCCACTTCAAGCACCTCCCCCACGAGGGCATTTAGGTCTTGTACGATAAAAATCGCCTGCACGCTCTCAACCCCTGCGATTTTCTCCCTTAAATACAACTCTTGCTCGTAGGTGAGCTTCAAGTCTTTTAAGGGAGTTTGTGGGGTGTTTAACAAAAGGGCAATGCTGGCAGTGTCTATAAACAAACTATCGTCTTTAGAGCTAAAGCCTAGGGTGATAGAGGTTTGGGGCGCACACACGCCTAGCCTAGCACAGAGCATTTCTTCAGCTAGGGTGGGCTTTAGGGGGGTGGTGGCGGTTTGCAAATCCTTGATTTTCACCTTTTTGGGGTTGGAGTGGGTAAGAATATGGCTAGGGATGGTGCGCTGATTGGTGCTAAGCCGCCCCCTTAAGAGCAAATAGGTTTGCAGGTTTTGTTGCAAGAGGTGGTAGTTTTGCGCTTTAGACTCCAACTCTTGGCGCTCTTGAAACAATTCTAGGCGGCGGGCGACACTGGCCGGGTGCATTTGGCGGCTTAGGGGGCTGATGAGTTCTATGCATGGCTTGTCTTGCGTTTGGTGTTGCTTTTCAAGAGCGAAGATACAGCCGCAATAATTCTGCCGATACAGCTTGTCTTTTTTGGCGAGTGCATTTTGCTTTTCCACTCCCCCACAAGCGCGCACATTTGTGTAGATGAACTCTAGGCCATATTTTTGTGCTATGGCTTGCCCCTGCTCTTTGAGCACCGCCTGCTCTTTCATGGGGCTTGAAAGCAAGGTCGTGCTGAATTGTTTGAGCCCCAACATCAACGCCATTTGTGCGCTCACCTCAAGGCGCGCATCAAAGCACACGCTGCACCTTTTGCCCTTCTCTTCCTCTTGCTCTAGCCCCCTAACGGCCTGCATCCACGACTCTAAGGTGTAATCGCCCTCAAGCAAGGGGATTTTTAACGCCATACATGAGCGTTTGACATCCAACAAGCGCAGGTCGTATTCTTCTTTGGGGTGTATGTTGGGGTTGTAAAAAAAGCCTGTAAGGGGGGTGTTAGGGTAAAGCTTTGTTAACTCTTGTAAAAAATAATGGCTATCCACAGAACAACAAATATGCACTAGCATGCGCACTCCATTTTTGCGCCATTGTAGCTAAATTTGCTTTTCTTAGCTAAAATGCCTCTTATCTTTAGCTAAAGGCATTTCATGCAAATTTTACGCTTTTTAGAGAACCCCAATTTTCAAGCCCTAGACATCCAAAAACTCTTTGAAACCCCGCAGAGCAAAGAAATCCGCATTTGCATGCCACAGGGAGCGCAAATGCAAGAACACCAAGCCCCCGGAGCGATTGTGGTGCGGGTCTTACAAGGGCGCATTTGGTTTGAGGTAGAGGGGCAAAAACACACCCTAGAGAGCGGGGATTGCATCGCCTTAGAGGCAAACATCCCCCACAGCCTAGGCGGCCTAGAAAACAGCGTGATTAATTTGACATTGAGCAAATTAGACAGCCTGCAAAGGGTGCTTAATGTCCCACAAAAGTAGAGCTTAAGCTCTTGTTTGTGGTTGTCTTTGCGGTGCTGTAATCCTTTTGCTTTTTGCAACAAGAGGCGAGCCCGTGCGAACGCATGCAATAACCCAAGCAATAGCTTAAAGCCACAAAACGCACAAACCCTAGAGCGTGCCAACAATCCCGCTAAATCTTTAGAGATTTAGAACATTTGTTGCGAGTTTTACAGAAGAGCCACGCCCCACTATTGCAAGGTGCAAACACGAGTCAAAGCCCCATCCAAGTAGCTCAAGCCGCACAAGCCCTAAACGCTGCTTAAAACATGAATGCCCCTGAAGTAAAACTAAAAGGCTTGGCAAACCCGGGCAAACAACAATGCCAAGGCTTGGAGGTAGATGAAAAATTGCCTACTGGCCGAACAAGGCCATGGACCTTAAAAAAGGCTTTGTAAAAACACTTAACAACCTAATCTAAAGTTTAAAGGAAGAAGAAAGTCCTACAGGTTTAATGAAAAACCTTGTCGAGTTTGACGAAAACCCTTTGGGATTAACGAAAACCCTTTGGGTTTTCACCACCAAGGTCCATACATCATGGGCATGCTACCCATCATGGGATACATGCCCATGGGGTACATTCCCATAGGATACATCCCCATAGGGTAGCCATAGGGGGACATGCCCATCATAGATGGATACATCATCGGGCCGTAGGGGATGTAGCCCGCCCCTGTGGGGGGCAAGACAGATAGGGCGAACTTTCCGCCGTGCGCGAGCTTGACTCCTGCTAAAAAGATGTCGTGGAAAGATCCATAATGCACGGGCTTAGACTCTTTGGCAATGTCGCCGTCTTTATTGCCCACGCACTCGTTTTTCATTTCACCACATTCGTTTAAGGTGTCTATGTCTGGCAGTTTAGCGTCCACATCTTTAGGCACACCCACCCAACAGCCCCCCAAAAACGTAGCGATACCAAGGCATTGAAAGGCTTTAAAAGCACTCATTTAGAATTTGTCTTGCTTTTGTTGGTCCTAGTTAAATCCTTGACCCCCACATTCACGACATCCATAAAATCCGAGCGGAACTCGAGCTTTTTATTGCTAAACACGGGTTTGAAGTTGTTTTTCACCAAAGGGGCGGCATTGGCCTGGGGAGCGTGGCACTGCGTGCAGTTAAAGCGGGCATCGCTCACACTGTGGTTAGGCGTGGGGCGGTTGTGCCTAAAGTCGAACAAATGCGAAGCGGGCACGGGGGTTGCGCCCACCGTGGGGGCGACATCGGGCATGTGGCAACCTAGACATTGGTTATTGTCCTTGGTGATGGGGAGCAGTCCTGCGGTGTCGTGTGGGATCATGGGCGGGGCATTTTCATAAGCCCTTTCAAAGCGTTGGCTCTCGCCTGGAGGGTTTTTATGGAAGTTGTAGTTTTGCAATTTTAGGTCGTGCTCATCCTCTAAGGGAGTTTTTCTTAGGCCAATTTGTGTGTCGCTCAGCAGAGCCTCCTCTGTTCTTTCTTTGGGCTTGTGGCTTGTGTGTTCTAAGGCGTAAAGACCACCGACAAGGACCACAGCCACTAACAAGGCGCGTATTTTCATGAAACATCCTTAAGTTTTTTGAGATTATACCATAATCAAAGTAACCTTATGGGTGGTAATAAAAATGCATTTGTCCCACTTTCTTGGTTTGCAAACCCTCCACCTCTTGTAACTCTTGTAGTTGGCTTGCGCTCAAATAACAACGCGCCTCTTCTACGCTCAAAGGGCGGCATCTTAACAACTCCAAAAACGCCTCTTTGCTGCTGGGGATTTGGACTTGCTCCAACACCCGCTTAGGCAAACTTAGAGGCAAGCCTTGAAAATGGGCAGTCAAATCCTGCAATTTGGCGGGCCCTAGGGGCTTGGCTCCGTGTGCGGGGGGGCGATCGATCGTGCTTAAATCTATACGCCCTAAATGGGGCACTTGCCTTAAAAAGTCTGCTAAGTCCTTGATATGCATAGGGTCGTCATTGACCCCCTCGACTAGCAGCACCTCCGCCACCAAAAAGCCTTGATACTTGGGGGCGAAGTCCAAAATCCCCTCTAAGATTTTTGCTAGGGACAGATCTTTATGCGGGCGATCCACACGGCTAAAAACTTTAGGCCAAATGGCATCTAAGGAGAATTTGACAATGTCATAGTGCACCAGTGCCTCTTGCACCTCGGCCACACCTAGCCTTGAGCCATTGCTTAAAATCAAGGTCTGTACCCCCTTGGGAATCAAGTCTCGCATGCGCACAATCAGCTCTTTTAAATGCGGGTATAAGGTCGGCTCACCATTGGCGGTGGTGGTGCAGACACTTAAGGGGGTCTTGAGCTTGTCTAGGGCGGACTTTAGAGCGTTTAAAATGAAATCAGGAGTTAAGATGTCTTGCATGGTGTCTAGGGGCTTTTTAGCGGCAAGTTCACAATACAGACAATCAAAATTGCACTGCTTGGCTTGCCCGGACACATCAATGCCTAAAGACCACCCGAAGCGGCGGGATTTGAGCGGGCCAAAGATGGGATTAAACAAGTTGCGCCACTTCCTCGCTGAACTTGCATTTTAAGCAGGTGTTGACGCTGGGCTTTTTCTTGTAGGCTTTATAGACCATGAGATACCCACATTCAGGGCAGAGCTTATCAATGGGCGGGTAACTGGTTAAAAAGCGGCAAGTGGGGTAGTTGTTGCAGCCATAAAACACCCCCTTCTTGCCCCTTTTTTGCACGATTTGCCCCCCACACTCAGGACATTTAAAGAGCGTGTCCTCTTGTTTGGGGGTTTCTTGGCGGATGTTCTTGCACTTAGGATAGGCACTGCACGCCAAAAACTGCCCGAAACGCCCCCTTTTAAGTACCATGGCTGAGCCGCATTTTTCACAAGGGGGGTGTTGTTCTGCGCTTTCTTGGGGGACTTGGATGAACTTGCACTTAGGATAGGCACTGCACGCCACAAACGCCCCAAAGCGGCTCTTGCGCTCCACGAGCGGGGCCCCACATTGGGGGCAAAAAAGTCCCGTAGGCACGCTCACCTTTTGGGAGACAATTTGTTCCTTGCCCTCTTGGATTTGGTGCATGAAGGGGGTGTAAAACTCCATGAGCATTTGCTGCCACGAAGTTTTAGAGCTGGCGATCGCGTCTAATTTGTCCTCCAAACTGGCACTAAAGGCCGCATCCACGATATTGGTGAAGTGCTTTTCTAAAATATCCACCACCACGAAGGCACTCTGTGTGGGGGCAAGTTGCTTTTTCTCGAGCACGACATAGCCGCGGTTGATGAGAAGGGCGATGGTGGGGGCGTAGGTGCTGGGCCTGCCGATGCCTAAACTCTCTAGGGTTTTGATTAAAGAGGCCTCCGAATAGCGGGGGGGCTTTCAGTGCTGCACTCTTTGGCGTTGATGTGGCTTAAGCTTAGGGGCTGTTGCACCTGCAGGGGGGGCAAGAGTTTGTCCTCGCTCTTTTCTTGCAGCACCTTTAAATAGCCCTCAAAGACCATTTTGCGCCCACTGGCTTTAAAGGTAGCGCTCTCACAGCCCACACACACGCTTTGTTGTTCAAACAGCGCATCCGCCATTTGAGAAGCCAAAAAGCGTTGGTAAATCAAGGTGTAGAGTTTATGCTCTTCGGGCCTTAGATAGTCTTTCGCCACTTGTGGGGTGAAATTTAAATTTGTAGGGCGGATGGCTTCGTGGGCTTCTTGGGCGGCTTTATTTTTAGAAGTGTAAGTTTTGGGGGTTTTGGGGAGGTATTTATCTCCATAGGTGGCCTTGATGTAGTCTTTGGCCGCGTCTTTGGCTTCTTTGGCGATGTTTAGGCTGTCTGTGCGCATGTAGGTGATGACCCCACTTGTGCCCTCAGGGGTCGCCACACCTTCATAGAGTTTTTGCGCAATGCTCATCGTTTTGGAGGGCCCATAGCCTAAGTTTGTGGATGCGCTTTGTTGTAAGGTAGAAGTCATGAAAGGGGGTGGGCTTGGGGAAGTTTTATTTTTCTGCACCACTTCTTGCACAAAGTAGCTCTGCTCTTTAAGGAAGGCGCACATTTTAAGAGCCTCTTCTTGATCTCTAAGGCTTTGGCTTTTAACCTTTACGCCCTTGTAGGTGTCTAGGCTGGCGTGGATGCCCTTAAAATCGCCCTCAATATTGTAGTAAATGATGGGCTCAAACGCCCTGATCTCGCGCTCTCTGTCCACCACAATTTTTAGTGCCGCGCTTTGCACCCGCCCCGCGCTCATGCCCCTTGAGATTTTATGTGCCAAGAGCGAACTCAAACTAAAGCCCACAATACGGTCTAACAAACGCCTAGCTAGCTGCGCGTTGATTTTATAGATGTCTAAGGTCTTGGGATTTTCTAGGGCGCGCAAAATAGCTGACTTGGTGATCTCGTGGAACACAATGCGTGGCAGGGTGAAAACGGGGTTATCGGTAGGCTGCTGGGTTTGGCTCTCCAAATCGGCGATCTCTTGGGCAGTGCTGGATTTTTTGCTTTTGTTTTGCTGTTCTTTGATCAAATAGGCGATGTGATAGCCGATCGCCTCACCCTCTCTGTCCTCATCGGTGGCGATGTAAATCTGCGCCGCGCTCTTGGCTAGGTTTAAGATTTGGGCGACAATGTCCTCGTGATCCTTACACACGGCGTATTTGGGGTAAAACTTGCCTTCTTGAATGCTGATCCCCATCGTATATTTACTCAAATCCCGCACATGCCCTTTAGACGCGATGACTTGGTAGCTGGAGTCTAGGAAGTTGGCGATGGTCTTGGCTTTAGTGGGGGATTCTACAATGATGAGCTTTTTTTGCATGCAAAACTCTTTAATGTGGAATTTCTAAATTACTCGCAGCATTATAAAACATTTTTAAGGGGTTTATTGCTTAAAATCCGTGCTCTCAAAAGTGGAACAGCCCTTGCTTAGTTGTGGGCATAACAATTAGCAAAGGATGCAAAGATGAGTTTTCGGATCAACACTAATGTCGCGGCTTTAAACGCACACACCATCGGGGTGCGTAACAACAGAGACCTAGCTAGCTCTTTGGAGAAGTTGAGCTCTGGGTTACGCATCAACAAAGCAGCGGACGACGCTTCAGGGATGGCGATCGCCGATAGTTTGCGCAGCCAAAGCGCGAGTTTGGGACAAGCTATCCGAAACGCCAACGATGCGATCGGGATCGTCCAAACCGCCGACAAGGCGATGGACGAGCAAATTAAAATCCTAGACACGGTGAAAACCAAGGCCGTGCAAGCGGCCCAAGACGGACAAACCACCGAAACTAGAAAAGCGTTACAAAGCGACATTTTGCGGCTCTTAGAGGAGTTAGACAACATCGCCAACACCACCAGTTTTAACGGGCAACAACTCTTGGCAGGCAGTTTCTCCAACAAAGAGTTTCAAATCGGGGCATACTCCAACACCACGATTAAAGCTTCCATTGGACCTACAGGTTCGGACAAAATTGGGCATGTACGCTTTGAAACCTCGGCCATGGATCGCGATGGCATGGAGGTGAGCGCGGGCGCACACAATCTACAAGAGGTTACCCTAAACTTCAAACAAGCCAATGGTGTGAATGACTTTAAATTAGAGTCGGTGAAAATCTCCACAAGTGCGGGCACAGGATTAGGGGCCTTGGTTGAGGTCATCAACAAAAACTCCAATACTTTAGGCGTGCGCGCCACGGCCACAGTGATTGGCACAGGGGGGGTGGCCGTACAATCGGGCACGGTAAGGGGGCTCACCATCAATGGAGTGCTCATCGGCACTATCAATGATGTGAAGAAAAACGACCGCGATGGACGACTCATCAACGCCATCAACTCCGTAAGAGAGCGCACGGGTGTAGAAGCCTACATCGACATTGCAGGGCGCATTAACTTAAAATCTGTCGATGGACGGGCCATTGCTGTGCATGCCGTGAGTGCTTCTGGCCATGTCTTTGGAGGAGGGAATTTTGCGGGCATTTCAGGCAATGCACACGCCATTGTGGGGCGCTTGACTCTAGTCAAACAAGACGCTAGAGACATCGTCATCAGTGGGGTCAATTACAGCCACATTGGGTTACACTCTGCGCAGGGTGTCGCCGAATACACCGTGAATTTGCGGGCTGTGCGGGGAGTCTTCGATGCCAATGTGGCGAGTGCGAGCGGGGGCAATGCCAATGCCGCCCAAGCCAAGTTAAACTTCAAGGGCATTGGAGCGGGTGTTACAAGTCTGCGGGGGGCTATGGTGGTGATGGACATGGCCGAGAGTGCACGCACACAGCTAGATAAAATCCGCTCAGACTTGGGTTCAGTGCAAATGGAGTTGGTGACCACCATCAACAACATTTCGGTAACACAAGTCAATGTGAAAGCCGCTGAATCACAAATCCGCGATGTGGACTTTGCTGAAGAGAGCGCCAGCTTCTCCAAATACAACATCCTGGCGCAATCAGGCAGCTTTGCGATGGCACAAGCCAATGCGGTGCAACAAAATGTCCTACGGCTCTTGCAATAGTGGGCATGCCATCGCTGTATGAGCGCAACTTAGAGGTTCTCAAGCTAAAAGACCCCCTTTTAGCCGCACGCCTTTTAAGGGTGCAGGGCAATCACAAGTATGAAGTCTTCATGCAACAAGATGACTTCAACATCATCGACACAGACACCAATACCCCGATTTTTTTAAACAAACCCCTAGAGGAAAACCTACAAAAATTTAAAGATTTAAGCCCTTACGCTTACACCCCCTATTTATACTTTTATGGTGCGGGCAATGGCGTTCTGTTTCGGCTCTTGCTCGCTTATGAGCAGATCAAACGGATTGTCATCATTGAGCCCGAGATCGAAATTTTATTCATCATTTTCAATCTTTTAGACTTTAGCGAAGAGATCAAGAGCGACCGCCTGATTTTTCTCTTACAAAGCGCGTGTTCTTACCAAATGCTCGCCTCTTTGTTTAACATGGATAAAAAGGCGTGTTTGTATGCCAAAGTTTTTGAGTTGCACATCACCTATCCCTACTACGACCGTTATCTACAAGATATCCAACGCATTAATTTAGACTTCACTAAAGCCCTAGAAAATGCCGCCATCGGCGTAGGCAATGATGCGAGGGACGCGATCATCGGCATTAAACACCATGTAGAGAATTTGCCTTTCGTTTTGCAAAGCCCGACTTTGTTAAACTTGCTTGCTGCCCTAAAAACACGCAACACCACACACAACACGGCGATCATTGTATCCACGGGGCCTAGCCTTAACAAACAACTCCCCTTGCTGAAAGAAATCGCGCCCTACACCACGCTTTTTTGCATAGACGCGTCTTTTCCTATTTTGGCAGCACACGGCATTAAGTCTGATTTGGTCTTTTCGTTAGAAAGGGTGGAAGCCACGGCAAAGTTTTACACCGACACCCCAAAAGAAGCCCAAGAGGGCGTGATCTTTGCGATCACTTCCATCGTGCACCCCAAATTGCATCAAGCCATCACAAGGGGCATTAAGCAATTTAGCCTACGCCCCTTTGGCTACACCAGTTTATTTGGTTTGCACGCGTACGGCTATTTAGGCATTGGCATGAGTGCGGCGAACATGGCTTACGAGTTGGTGGTGCATGCCCGTTTTGCCCGTTGCATTTTTATCGGGCAGGATTTGAGCTTTGGCAAGGACGGGCACAGCCACGCCGATGGAGCTTTATATGGGGCTGATGAGATCGCCCCTAAGGAGGCGGGCTCTAAGGTGTTTATCCCGGCTTACGGGGGGCGTGGGGTCGTGGAAACCACAAGAATATGGAAACTCTTTTTAGACTTCTTTGAAAAGGACATTTACCACACCCCCTACAAGTTAGAGGTCATCAACGCCACAGAGGGTGGGGCACGCATCCAAGGGACGCTAGAATTGCCCTTTAAAGAGGCGGCAGATAGAGTGCGGGCTGATTGCAATCTTGTGCCTAAATCTCCTTTAAAGCTCACCCCCCCAAGCCCTGAGGTCAGCGCAAAGAACTTAAAAGAGGCGCATGAAATGTGTCTAGATGTCCTGGATTACTCCAAGCGGTGCAAAGAGCGCATTGAAGAGCTGTTTTTAGAAGTCGCCCCTTTTTTAGAGCATGTGGAAGAGTTGAATAAAAAAGGCGATCTAGAGAGTTTGGATTTAGACAAATTAGAGGAGCTGAGCCAAAAAATCAACGACATTAAAAGCTTGTTTGACGAGCCGGAGTTTAATTATTGTTTCAACGATGCGATCCAATCTTATATCTTCCACCAAGAGCTAGACATTGCTAAAATCGTGGTGAAGCCCACGCCCACAAAGGAAGAGTTGCAAGCCAAACAGCTAGACTGGATTTACGCCCATAAATACTGGCTCTTTTCTTTGGCAGGCGGGATCGACTCGGTGATGGAGGTGATTAAGCAGGCTTTGCAAACATGGCCACCAAGTCATTAAACAGCCCGAGCCCTAAGAGTGTGCCTAAAAAGGCAAGGCCCAAAGCATTGAGTAGGCGTACTTGGGGTTCTTTAAAGGTGTAGTGGCTAAGCTTCTCCACCCACAGCAACACAAGCTGTCCGCCATCAAGCAAGGGGACGGGCAGTAAGTTGAGTATTCCCAAATTGATAGAGATAAACCCCACGCTAAGTAACCACATTTCTAGCCCGCTTTGTTTGGCTAAAAACCCCACAATGCCGACCACCGAGCTGACATTAGACAGGGGCAAAACCCCTGTGATGAGTTTTTCTAAGCCTTGACAAGTGAGCGTAAAGATGCGTACACTTTGCTCTAGGGCGTGTTGTAGGGCCTGTATTAAGTTGTCGTGGGTGTAAAAGGTTTGTTGGCTGGGTTTAATGCCTAAAACTTTGATTAAAATGGGCTGGTTAAATGCGTCTTTGGCTTGCACTTCTTTAAGGGTTAGGGGCAAGTCTAAAGTCTCTGCCCCCCTTTGCAGGCGCACCACAATGGATAAACTTTTAGAGTCGCGCACCGCCTTTTGCAGGTCTGCAAAACTTGTTATGGGGGTGTTGTCAATGGCTAAAATGCGATCGCCCACTTGAAGTTTATTTGTGGCGGGCATGTCGGGCACAACTTGTCCAACTATGGGAGTTAGGCGTTCTTGGGGCAAGAGGGCTAAGAAGACGCATAAAAGAAAGGCGAGCAAGAAGTTAAAAAACGGACCACCCAGCAAAACCAAACTTTTTTGCCAAAACGGCTTGCTTAAATAGCCCCTATCGCCTTCTTGTTGTAAGCTCACATACCCCCCAAGCGGGATTAAAGACAAAGTGTATTCGGTGTTTTGATAAGTTTTTTTAAAGATTTTAGTGCCAAAGCCTAGACTAAAAACTTCTACGCTAATCCCACAAGCTTTAGCCACCACAAAGTGCCCAAATTCGTGGAAAAGCACCACAAAACCCAACGCCACTAGGGCTTCAAATGTCCCCATTTTGCACCATTTTATAATACTTTAGGATGTAATCCAGGCCTGAATAAAGGGTCGCGAACACCGCCAACGCCATTAAATAATCGCCCAGCACCACCCCGCCTAGGTGGATGTTTAAAAACAGCACAACAATGGCACACATTTGTAAAAAGGTTTTGTACTTGCCCCACAGACTCACGGGGATACTCTGCCCCCGACGAGACACCGTCACTCTAAGCCCGGCGATGAAAAACTCCCGTCCCAAGATCACAAACACCACCCACGCATTGATGCGCCCTAGTGCCAAAAGCCCTAAAAAAGCTGCAAGGATGAGGATTTTATCGGCGAGCGGGTCAAAGATTTCGCCAAATAAAGTCTTTAAGTGGTAGTTACGGGCGATGTAGCCGTCTAAAAAGTCCGTGCAGCCCGCGAAAGCAAACAGACACGCACTGCTGTAGTTTAGCCCTGTGGGCGAGATTTTAAACCACTGACTTGCGTGCAAAACCAAAAAGAGCAGGCACACGGAGAGCAGAATGCGTAAAATCGTCAGGGTGTTGGGGATTTGTTTGGTCCATTTCATGGGGTGTTGATTTGTTTTAGCCTAAAGAAACCCACAAAAATCATGCCCCATCCCACAAGCATGCCCACCAAGAACAAAAAACTAAAGAGAATCAAAGCCCCCCGCCCAACCCCCACAATGAAGAGCAAGAGTGTCAAACTGAAACCTAAAAGCAAAATCCCCTGTCTAAAATAGTGGTCCTCTGTAACGCGGCTGAGTTCATAAAAGAGTTTGTAAGAGTAGTAGGCGTAGAGAAAGAAAGTGATGATTTTAAAGTTAAAAATTTGGGTGATGCTTGCCTTGGGCATGGCGAGTAAAAGAAACAAAGAGAGCAGAGCATCAACGATGTAAGGAAAGGCGATGCAGCGGAAAATCAATAAATTGCGCCCCACTTTGGCAAGCTTGTAATAGCCAAAGATTTGGCAAATAAACATGCCAAGCCACAGTATGGAGTAAAGTCCCACCACACTAGGGCTTAGGGTTTTAAAGTTAGGGGTGCTGCCTTTTTGTAAAAACACCATTGCCCCAAAGGCCGTCAGCCCCAAGAGCAAGACTAAGAGGGCATGGGCGGACAAAATGGCTTTTCTAGCCACCTGCAATTCAGCATTTTCGTGGAGATGGATGGTCATTAGACTTCATTTAAAAGTGGTGCCCCCATCCACCACAATAGTCTGTCCGGTCAGCCATGCGCTCTGCTCAGGGTCGCATAAGAAATACACCGCCCCGGCGAGGTCCGTGGCGGTGCCCATGCGTTTTAGGGGGGATTGCTCTTCCACTTTGGCCTTGATCTGGGCGTAGTCTGGAAAGGCCTTGAGTGCGTCTGTGTCAATGGGCCCCCCACTTACAGCGTTGACCCGAATGCCAAATTCGCCCAAATCCACCGCAGCGTATTTCACCATGGTTTCTACGGCGTTTTTCGAGTTGCCATGCCCGGCGTAGTTAGGCATATAGACCAAATTGCCCGTGGAGCTTAAGGACACAATCGCTCCTCCGCCTATAAGTTTCATGCGTTTGGCGGCTTCTTGTGCCCCCACCACGAAGGCTAACACCGTGGCGGTGTAGATGTTATTAAGCCCCTTAGGTTTTAAGCGCATAAACGGGGCAAAGCCACCCACCACAGAGCGCCCGTAGATGATCGCGTTAGACACAAAACAATCCACCCGCTCAAAGTCGTTGTCAATTTGTTTAAACAGTTCAATGTACTGCTCGGGTTCTAAGATGTCTAGGCGGTAGTACTTGGCTTTAACCCCATGGGTTTTTTCAATGTCTGTGGCGATTTTGGCGGCTTCTTCCTCGTTCTTATTGTAGGTGAACGCCACATTGACCCCATTTTGGGCGAATCGGTATAAAATCGCCTTGCCAATGCCCCTTGTCGCTCCGCTGATGACTAAAGTCTTGCCCTGCATACTCATTTCAATACCTCATAATTTTCTAAGATCGTTTCTAAAAAGCGCATGTTTTCTCGGCTGGGCGGCACTAAAGGCAAGCGGTAAGTCAAATGCTCTAGCAAGCCCGCCATGTGCATTGCCGCCTTGATGGGGATGGGGTTGCTCTCACAAAAGAGAGCTCCATTGATTTGATAGAGTGTGTCGTGGATTTGTTGTGCTGTGGCAAAATCGCCTTTTAAATCTGCCTGCACTAGGGCAGAAAGTTTATCGGGCAAGAGATTGCCCGTTACAGAGATCACGCCCACGCCGCCATTTGCCATAATGATGTGGTTGAGCTTGTCTTCGCCGCTGTAAATTTGCATTTTGGGGGCAAGGTGGGCGAAGTCCACAAGCCGCCCTGCCTGCCCGGATGCCTCCTTAATGCCGACAATGTTGGACACTTCTTTAAAGAGTTTCACGGCGGTCTCCACGGCAATTTGTGTGCCTGTGCGGGCGGGGACATCGTATAAAATCAAAGGGATTTCAACGGCACTGGCGATGGCCTTGTAGTGCGCGAACAAGCCCTGCTGTGTGGGGCGGTTGTAATAGGGGCTCACACAAAGAATCGCATCCGCGCCTGCTTTTTGGGCGAATTTAGCCAGCATGATCGACTCGCTCGTGGCGTTGCTGCCCACCCCGGCTAAAACTTTCACGCCTTTAGGCTTACACACCTCTAAGGCGATTTGAATGCAGCGCATGTGCTCCTCGTGGCTCAAGGTCGCCGACTCACCGGTCGTGCCCGTAGGCACACAAGCGTCCATGCCATGCCGAATCTGCCTTTCCACTAAAGAAGCATAGGCACTTTCGTCCACGCTCAAATCGGGCTTAAAGGGGGTGATGAGTGCGCTTAGGGCGTGCATGTTAGGGCTTTAGCGTAACAACGCTGTAGGCTTCATCTCTAAAATACTCGTTCGCCACCCGCACAATGTCTTTAACCTCTAGGGCTTCAAACTCTTCCTCGTAGCGGGCAATGTCTTCAATCTTGTCTTGAGTCAAATACTCCGCAAACATTTCGGCAACATCAGACGAGTCCTCTAACCCTGTAATGAAGTCTACACGGTTATTGATTTTGACCTTGTCTAATTGTTGTTGGGTAACCCCGCCATGCTTAATGTTGTCTAAAATTGCTAGGATTTCCTTTTTGATTTGGGCGGCTTCAACATTTTGGTTTGCCCCCGCAATGAATAAAAACACGCTCGCATCTTTAAGCTCCATGTTTTGGGCGAAAACTTGGGATGCGAGGCGTTTTTGATCCACCAAAGTTTTACGCAATAAACTGCTATCCCCCTCGGCTAGTAGCTTAGCAAGGGCGTTTAGGGCGACTTGGTCCTTGTGGGCAAAGGGGGGGACTTTCCAGCCGATCGCCAGCCACTCCAAAGACAAATCTTTCTTGTGGATCACGGTTTCTCTCAAGCCATTTTGGATGGGCTCTTGCATGTAAACTTCGGGAATGGGGGCTTGGCTCTTGTTGGGGATGTTTGCAAAGTGCTTTTTGGCCTGTTCGAAGACTTTTTTAGGGTCAATGTCGCCCACGACTAACAAAATGGCGTTTTTGGGTTGGTAATAGGTGTCATGAAATGCGCGGATATCCTCAATGGTCCAGTGTTGTATGTCTTGCATGAAGCCGATGGGAGTCCAATGGTAGGGGTGGTAGACAAAGGCGGTGTTGAAAAAGCGAAAATACAGATAGCCCAGCGGAGAGTTGTCCGTGCGCCACAATCTCTCTTCAGCCACGACCTGTCTTTCGGGCAAAAACTCGTCCTCCTTGAGCTGTAAAGAGCCCAGCATTTCGGCAAATAAGTCTAAAGACTTGTCTAGATTGGCATTGCTCGCCTTGATAAAATAACGGGTGTTGTCAAAACTTGTAGAGGCGTTGCTGACCCCCCCAAAACTTTTCACGATGGTGTCAAATTCGCCGTCTTTGAGGTGCTTGGTGCTTTTAAAACTCATGTGCTCGAGCATGTGGGCGATCCCGCTCTTTCCCATGTGCTCGTTGCGTGAACCCACCTTGTAGAGCAGGTCCACCTCAATCACCCCGCTTTTATTCGCCAAAGGCACGGCGACCACCTGCAACCCATTTTCCAAAGTGGTGCTTTCATAGTGGGGCAAATATGTGCGTACATCTAGCTTTTTCATTGCTTGCATAAAACCACCTAGTATTAAAATTAAAACAAAAAAACGACCCACGCGTTTCATCTTTTTCGTCCAATCCCAACAGCCTCATGGATTGAGCCCAACCCATCTTGTTGGAGCAATTTTACTATATCTTGGTTTATTTGTCTACAAATTGAAGGTCCTTGGTAAATAAATGCGGTGAAGATTTGCACGAAATGCGCCCCCATTTTGATCCGCTCGTAAGCTTCTTTAGCGTACTAATCCCCCCCACTGCCACTAGGATTGCCTTGCCAAAAAACGCCCTTGCCACCTCTTCAAACACCGCCCTTGCCTTGTCTTGCAACACCCGCCCGCTAAGCCCCCCACTTGCGCGCGCCCCGGGCAGCAGCGCATAATCTATTGTGGTGTTTGTGGCGATGATTCCCTTTGCGCCCGCTTCTATTGCCTTTTCACACACGGCTAAAAGCCCATCGCTTGGCATATCAGGGGCAACTTTTAAAAACAAGGGCTTGTGGGTGCGCTCTTTTGCCATGTGAAAGAGATCACTGACAAAGGCTTCATTTTGCAAATCCCGTAAATTCGGGGTGTTGGGCGAAGAGAGATTGAAGACATAATAATCCCCCACGCCCAAACTTGCATTAAGTGCCTTTTCATAATCGCTTAGGGCGTTTTCTAGGGGAGTGTCTTTGTTCTTGCCTAAATTCACCCCAACTAAGCTAGGCAGGGGGGGTAAATTCTCCAGCCTTTGCACCGCCTTTAACACCCCCGCGTTGTTAAAGCCCATGCTATTTTGCAGGCTCTGCTGCTCAATATAGCGAAACACTCTAGGTTTAGGGTTGCCCGGCTGGGGCTTTGGTGTGAGCGTGCCCACCTCTATTGCCCCAAAGCCCAAATGGCTTAAGCCCGCCACCATTGTAGCGTTTTTATCAAAGCCGGCAGCTAGCCCTATGGGGTTAGGCAGGCTTAAACCCAAAATCTCTTGCGCCAAAGCGGGGTTTGGCATTTTTGGGCTGTGGGGCAACTTGCCCCAAATTTTTAAACCCAGCTCCACTAAAGCGTGTGCCCTCTCAGCCTCTAGGGCAAACAGCCACTTAGGTGTCATCGGCAGCACTCACAATCTTTTCATACAGCAGTTGGGCGTTTAAGGGGTGTGTGTGGGGCTTAAGCGCACATACTCGCCACCTGCCTGCAGGGCGTAGGTTTGGGTGTTGTCTTTAAGCTGTAGATGCAAGATATGCAATATTTTGCGCTGAATCGCCTTAGAAGTGGCAGGCACTAACAACTCCACCCGTTTTTCTAAATTGCGGGGCATCATGTCGGCACTGGAAAAATACAGCTTATGCGTGTCGTGGGCGAAGTAATAAATGCGGGCGTGTTCTAAATATTTGCCGACAATGGAGAACACCCGAATATTCTCGCTTAAGCCTTTCATCTGTGGGCGCAAACAGCAAATCCCCCGCACTAACAAATCAATCTTCACCCCCACCTGCGAAGCCTCATATAAGCCATCAATGATGTCCTTATCCACAAGTGCATTGGCCTTAAAAATGATCCGCCCCTTGCACTTCAAGCCCATTTCGTGGGTGATGAGGGCTAGGATTTTACTCTTGATTTGTTTAGGGGCCATATAAAGCGTGCTTAAATGCGTTTGGGCACTCACGCCCGTGCCTAGTGAGTGGAACAACTTTAGGGTGTCGTGGGCGATTTTGGGGTTTGCGCTAAGTAGGCTCAGGTCCGTATAGACTTTAGCTGAAAGCGTGTTGTAATTGCCGGTGCTGACATGGACATACTCTTTTAGGGCATCGCCCACTTTACGCACCACCAACGCCACTTTGGCATGCACCTTTAGGCTAGACACCCCATAAATCACATGCGCGCCGGCATTTTCTAGAGCCCGCGCCCAGTGCAAATTATTCTCTTCATCAAAACGGGCTTTGAGCTCCACAAGCACGCTCACTTGCTTATAAGGGGCGGCCTCTGTGAGGGCTTTGACAATGGGGGACTCTTTACCCACTCTGTATAAGGTCATGCGGATAGAAATGACATCTTTATCCTCAGCGGCGTTTTGGATAAAACGCACAATGGGGTCAAAGTCCTCATAGGGGTGGAACAATAAAATGTCTTGCTGTTCGAGCAGCTCAAAGAACGCCCGGCTATCCAAAAAGTCAATGCCGCTTAAGGGGGGTAAAATCTTAGGCACAAACACAGGGGCTTTTAAATGGGTGTAACCCTTTAGGCCACCAACTCCCACAACCGCCCTAAGTCTAACAAAATGCGGCTAGGATACAAGGTAACGCCGGGCATTTGGGCACTGAGGATTTGGCGTAAATGCACGCTCCCCCCGCCCACCTCCAAGCGCACCGCCTCCCCCTATCGCGTGTGCGTAAGCCCTCACTGATGCGATTGACCAGATCATGTCCCTCGTCCTCAATGATTTCCATATCGGCATTGCAGGTGATTCTAAAGGCCATACTCTCTAAAATCGTGTAACCCTCAAACAACAAGGGGGCGCATTTTTGCACGATTTCTTCCACCGCCACGAACACGCCCGTGTCAATTTCTACAAAGCGTTTTAACAAGGAGGGGATTTTCACCGCCCCATAGACGATCTCTCCATCTTTTCTTTCTAGCTCAAACACCAACCCAAAGCTCAAATTACGCACAAAGGGGAAGGGGCGGTTTAAGTCTAACAAGGTCGGCACGACTATGGGGTATAGGTGTTCGTGGAAGTGGGCTTGCAATTTAGAGTGATATTTAACCGGCAGGCTTGCCACGCTTTTTAAGCTCAGTCCCTGTTTGCTTAAAGACCTTTTTAAGCCCAAAAACTGCCTTTGCACGATTTTTTGCTCAGCGGCGGCGTAGGCGTGTATGCACTCTAGCTGTTCTCTTGGGCTTAAACCATCCAGGCTTGTGGTGGTCATGTTGTTGTCGGCTAGGTGTTTGAGCCCTGCCACGCGGATCATGTAAAACTCGTCTAAATTTGTCCCATAAATGGCTAAAAATTTTAACCGCTCCAACAAGGGCAGGCGGGCATCGCAAGCTTGGTCTAAAACCCGTGTGTTGAAGCGCAGCCACGAAAGTTCTCGGTTAAAATACACTTGTTATCTCCACACCCAAAGGGCGCATTGTAGCCAAAAGAATTAAACCTTCTGCATGGCGGTGTTGCAAAGTGCATCGTGTAAGAGCCGCATGTTAGGGCGCATTAAGGGCAAGAGCAAGCCTATAAGGGTGCTCGCCACAAACAGCCACACAAAAAAGCGCGACAATGCCCGAAAAAACCCCACCTTGTTTTGGGTTTTGGCGCAGACTAATTTTAACCCGACATAGCGCAGCCCCGGGGTCTGTCCACTCACACATAAAAACACACTAGAGAGCAAGCCAAAGCCCGCCACGCACGCAAACACTGCCATTTGGTTTTCTCTAAAGCCTTGCGCCGAACCGACCACCACGTAGGTTACAAAATATAAAAGAGGGGTGTAGAGCATGAATAAGTCCGTAATGAAAGCTTTGAGTCTATTTAGCCCGTGCAAGGCTTTAAAGTTTTGCGCTAGCCCCACGCCCTTAATTGCCACGACTGCCGGGTTTTATGGGTTTGCTGTGTTGGCACAGGGGGCAGTTGTCGGGCGGATACATCTCAAAATCAAAATCCGCTAGGGTAAAAAAAGGCAAGGCAGGCAATTTACACGCTTCTTTGTGTGTGGGCTTTAAGCCCCTCTCACAAATGCCCCGATTGGCAAGGCTGGCAAAACCCACGACTTTTGCCCCTAAGCTTTCCACACACGCCCCAGCCTCCATCGCCGATCCGCCCGTGGTGATGATGTCTTCGCAAATTAAAATCTTTTCGCCCTCTTGGACGCGAAAGCCCCGTCTTAGTACCATCGCTCCTTGCACCCTCTCGGTAAAGATAAAACGCACACCAAGAGCCCTTGCCAGCTCATAGCCGGCTAAAATCCCGCCCAATGCCGGGGAGCAGATTGTTTCAACCCTTAAGTTAGCCTTTTGGATTTCTTGGGCTAGAGTCTCAGCTAATGTTTCGGCAATTTTAGGCTCTTCGAGCACCTTTGCCGATTGCAAGTAAAAATTAGAGTGATTCCCACTAGAGAGCAGAAAATGCCCCTCTAAGAGTGCCCCACAATCGGTGTAAATTTTGCAAATATCCATGCCTAGACCTTTAGGACTTCTTCTTCTTTGGCTTTAGTGTGTTCCTCCACTTTTTTAATGAAGTCATCGGTGTATTTTTGCACCTCAGCTAAAGCCCTTTTGTTTTCGTCCTCGCTGATCGCCTTGTCTTTCTCTAGCTTTTTGATTTGGTTGTTCGCCTCTTGGCGGATATTGCGGATCGCGACTTTCGCCTTTTCGCCCATTGCCTTGGCGTCTTTGGCAATCTCTTTACGCTGCTCCATGGTCATGGGGGGGAAGAAGAGCTTGACATTTTCGCCATCATTGCTAGGGTTCACCCCGATATTGGCCTCTTGCAATGCCCGCTCAATGTCTTTAAGGAGCCCCTTTCCCACGGGGTGATCGTGATGGTAGAAGCGTCTGTGGCGATCACAGAAGCGACTTGGTTTAGGGGCGTGGGGGTGTTGTAATACTCCACACGGACATGATCGACTAGGCTAATGGAAACCCGACCACTTCTTAAAGTCATGAAATCCTTACTTAGGGCTTGTAAGGATTTTTGCATTTGCTCCTTGGTGTGCTTGTAAATGCCATCTAACATAATTTAGTCCTTTTTATCTTTTTTAGTTTCTGTGTCTTTTTTGTGCTCTTTGTGCTCGGGTAAGGGGAGTGGGGTGTGCTTTTCTTTTTTGAGCGGCACGGCTAGGGGGTTTTCTTGGGTTTTAGGCAGCAGTAGGGGGTTACTCAAGGGGTTGTTTTGCGTGGGGTTTTTAGGCACTAAGGGCACAAGGGGGGCGGCCTTGGGTGCGCTGTCTACAAGGCTGATGTTGTATTCTTTGTTGTAAAAGTAGCCCAGTGCAATGGTGTTGCTTAAAAACAAGAAACCCAAGACCATGGTGGTTTTTGCCATGAAGCTTGCTGGCCCCTTCGCTCCAAAGAGCGACTCGTTGCTTCCGCTGTAAGCCCCAAGCCCGATGCTTGAGCTTTTTTGCAACAACACCACAATGACGATCAACACAGCCAGCACAATCTGTAAAACCAAGAACAGACTACTCAATACACGCTCCAAAGTGCAAGGATTAAATGGCGATTTTAGCAAAATTTTATTAAAATTAGGGCTTTTAGCAAAGGGGGCTAGAGCATGCTCCACTCTTTTAGCAAGAGAGCCAAGACTTACGCAGAGTTTTCAAGCGTGCAAGGGCGCATCGTTAGACACTTGCTCGCGCCTTTATCTCCCGGGTTTTATGCACGGGTTTTAGATTTGGGCTGTGGGAGCGGGAATGTGTTGAAAGCCTTGCCGGCTTTGGGCTTGAAGGTGGGCGCATTTGTGGGGCTAGACATTTCTAGCCAAATGCTCGCCTTACACCCCACCACTAGCCCAAACGCTCAAAGTGTCCGCCTAGAATGTGGCGATTTTGAGAGCACAGAGTTGATGCCAAGCGATCTAGCCATCGGGGCATCGTCCTTACAATGGGCGCAGGATTTGGCAAAGTTATGCCAGCAGTTGGCGCGCTGCTGTAGGCGTGTGGCTTTAGCCCTACACACCAGTGCCAGTTTGCACGAGTTGCACGCTTTTTTAAACACCCGCTCGCCTTTAAGGGGGGCTAAAGAAGTGCAAGACATTTTAAAGCAAAGTTTTAAGGGGTTTAAACAAACCATGTGGGTTGAAACATTTAAACAAGAGTTTAACGATAGAGAGAGTTTTTTACAACAACTTAAAGGGAGCGGACTACTTGGGGGCGGGGCTTTGCCCTTTGGCAAGGCAAAAGCGTTAAAACACCACGCCCCCTACAGCACCCTAAGCTATGAAGCCCTATTTTTTATCGGGGAGCTTGTATGAAGGCTAGAGTTTTTTCAGGCATCCAGCCCACCGGGGGTGCACTTAGGCAATTACTTAGGGGCGATCAAACAATGGGTGCAAGCCCAAGACACTTACGAAAATATCTTTTGTATCGTCAATTCCCATGCTATCACGATCCCCAAAGACCCCAAAGAATTGCGCGCCCAAAGCCTAGAAATGGCGACTTTGTTACTGGCGTGTGGGATCGACCCCACAAAATCTAGTCTATTTATCCAAAGCCAAATAGACGAGCATGGGGCGTTGGCGTGGCTATTAAATTGCGTGGCGAGCATGGGCGAGTTAAACCGCATGACCCAGTTTAAGGACAAGAGTGCCAAGCAAGAACAGGTGAGTGCAGGGCTGTTTGCCTACCCCGTTTTAATGGCAGCGGACATTTTGCTCTACCAAACCAACGCCGTGCCCGTGGGCGAAGACCAAAAGCAACATTTAGAGCTCGCGCGAAACTTAGCCCAACGCTTTAATCGAGATTTTGGAGCGTGCTTTGTCGTGCCCGAGCCTTTGATCGCCCCAAGTGGGGCTAGGGTGATGGGGCTAGACGATCCCACCATTAAAATGAGTAAATCACATAAAGCCCCCTTGCACGCCTTGTTTTTGCTAGACACTCCGGATTTAATCGCTAAGAAAATCAAAAAAGCCACCACAGACTCACTAGGCGTGGTTGCCTTTGACCCCGCCCGCCCCGGACTACTTAATTTGCTTGGCATTTATGAAAATTTAAGCGGGTTAAGCCGTGAAGCCATAGAAAATGAGTTTCAAGGCAAGGGTTACGGGCATTTTAAAAACGCCTTGATTGAGCTTTTAATCGCCACTCTAACGCCCATACAAGAGAACTACCAACGGCTACAAGAAAACCCCGACTATGTCGCACAAGTGCTGAGTGATGGGTGTGCGAAGGTGCGCCCTCTAGCGCAGGCGACCTATGCCAAAGCCAAAGAGTGCATGGGTTTGGTGTGAAATTTTTAGCACTCATGCTGTGTGGGGCGTGGCTAGGTGCTGCCCCTTTTATTGCTTTGGGCGAGCCGGCCAAATACCAACAAAACTTCACGCATTTTGACTACGCCAACCCCAACGCCCCTAAAGGGGCTACTCAAAAACTACGCTTTAGGCACTTTTGATAGCCTAAATCCTTTTTTACTTAAGGGGACAAAGGCGAGCGGATTGGAGCTTGTCTATGACACACTCTTAGCCCAAAGCCTAGATGAGCCTTATGCTGAATACGCTTTAATCGCCAATGACATAGAAGTGGCTAAGGACAATGCCTATGTCATTTTTGGGATCGACAAAAGGGCGAGATTTAGCGATGGCGTGCCGATTTTAGCCAGCGATGTGAAGTTCAGCTTTGACATTCTCATGCAAAAGGGCAGTCCCGTTTTCAAGCAATATTACAGCGACATTAAGGACGCTGTGGTGCTAGACAAATGGCATGTCAAATTCACCTTTAAAAACACCCATAACCGCGAATTGCCTTTAATCTTAGGGCAATTACAAGTTTTGCCTAAGCACTTCTTTGACACCCACGACTTTAACAACCCCCTTTTAGTGCCCGTGTCTAGTGGACCCTACACCATTAAGACCTTTGCCATTGGCAAGCAAATCACCTATGAGCGCAACAAAAACTATTGGGCACAGGATTTGCCCGTGCAAAAGGGCTCGTACAACTTTGATTTGGTGCGTTTTGACTACTACAAGGACGACTCGGTCGCCTTGCAAGCTTTTTTGAGTGGGGCTTACGACTGGCGGTTTGAAAGCACGGCGAAAGTGTGGGCGAGGGGCTATGTGGGTGAGGGCATCACAAGTGGGCGTATCCATAAAGTCTTATTCAAGCATGCCCTGCCTTCTGGCATGCAGGGCTTTTTTATGAACACTAGAAGAGAGCTTTTTAAGGACATGCGGGTGCGCGAAGCCCTCTTTTACGCCTTTGACTTTGAGTGGGCAAATCAAAACCTCTTCTTCTCGCAATACCAACGCACCAAGAGTTATTTTAGTAATTCCGTGTTTGCCTCTAGTGGCTTGCCTAGCGGGCAAGAGTTACAAGATTTAGAGAAGTTTAAACCTGAGTTAGAAAAATTCAACCTGCGCATTTTCACCACGCCCTACCTTGTGCCACGCACCGATGGGGCGAAAAAAGTGGGCTACAATCGGCGGGAGAATTTAAAACACGCCCAAGCCCTCTTAAAGCAGGCCGGCTATATTGTGGTGCATAACCAACTCGTCAATGCTAAGAGCAAAAAGCCTTTTATCTTCACCATGCTTTTAAACAACCAAGCCTTTGAAAGATTAGCCCTAGCCTATGCCAAAAACTTAAAGGTTTTGGGGATCACCATGCAAATCCAAAGGGTGGATTTAAGCCAATACATGGGACGGGTGAAGAAGTTTGACTACGACATGGTGGTGGGCAGTATCGGGCAATCCTTGTTCCCGGGCAACGAACAACGCTACTTTTGGGGGAGCAAGAGCGCCACACAGCCGGGCAGCCAAAACTACGCCGGTATTGCCAACCCAGCCATTGATGGCTTGATTGACATGGTGATTAAAGCCAAAGACCGCCCCAGCCAAATCGCTGCGGTGCGGGCATTAGATAGAGTGCTCTTGTGGGGCTTTTATGTCATCCCCCACTTCCATGCCCCCTTTTGGCGTGTCGCTTATTGGGACAAGATCGCCATGCTCAAAAACCCCCCCTATGGCTTTTCGCCCTATTTGTGGTGGGATAAAAACCTAGAGAGAAAGCCCTAATGCTCTTTTACACCCTAAAACGGCTCTTGCTCTTGATCCCCACTTTATTTGGGATCATCACCTTAAATTTTTTCATCATCCAAAGTGCGCCCGGCGGACCTGTGGAGCAAATGATGGCAAAGCTCACCAACGCCACCAACCAAGAGAGCAAGAGCTTGAGCCTCAAAGAAAACCAATTGAGTGAAAGCCGTTACAAGGGGGCACAGGGCATGGATAGTGCGCTGTATCAAGAGCTGACTAAACTCTATGGCTTTGACAAACCCCTTTGGCAACGCTATGTCCTCATGCTGAAAAAATACTTGTGTTTTGACTTCGGGCAGAGTTTTTACCGCCAAATCGGGGTGCTCGACTTGATTAAAGAGAAATTGCCCGTGTCGATTTCTTTGGGCTTTTTTAGCACGCTTTTGATCTACCTCATCTCTATCCCTTTGGGGATTTTAAAGGCAAGACGCAACAATTCGGGCTTTGATATTGCCAGCAGTGTGGCGGTGGTGGTGGCAAATGCGATCCCCTCGTTCATCTTTGCGCTTTTATTGATTGTGCTCTTTGCCTCGGGCACTTATTGGCACATTTTCCCCCTAAAGGGCTTGGTGAGCGACAATTTTGACACCCTAAGCACCTTTGGCAAAATCAAGGACTATTTATGGCACATCGCCCTACCCGTGCTGTGTATGAGTATCGGGGGCTTTGCCAGCTTAACTTTGCTTGTCAAAAACTCGTTTTTGGATGAAATGGGCAAGTTATATTTAATTACGGCAAGAGCGAAGGGGGCGGGGGAGAATCGCATTTTTTACGGGCATGTCTTTAGAAATGCCATGCTCTTGGTCATTGCCGGCTTTCCCAGCGCGTTTTTGGGGGTGTTTTTCAGCGGGAGTTTGTTGATTGAGATCATTTTTAGTTTAGACGGGCTAGGCTTACTCAGCTTTGACAGCTTGATTAACAGAGATTACCCCGTGGTTTTTGGCTCGCTGTATATCTTTACCTTGCTGGGCTTGCTCGTCAATCTCATCAGCGACTTGACCTATGCCCTTGTCGATCCGCGCATTGACTTTGAAAGGCGTTGATGGTTAGGACTTATGAGCAAAGCGGTGTGGATTTAGACAAGGCACAGGCACTGATACAAGCCATTACTCCCCTAGCCAGTCAAACCTACGATTCTCGCGTTTTGCAAGGCGTGGGGGGGTTTTTTGGGGCTTATTCCATGCCCAGCGGCTACAAAGAACCCATGTTGATCTCTTGCACCGATGGCATAGGCACAAAATTAAAACTTGCTAAAGAAGCCCACCAACTGTTTAATTTAGGGTTAGACTTGGTGGCGATGAATGTCAACGACTTGATCTGTGCCTTTGCCAAGCCCTTATTTTTCTTAGATTACTTTGCCACAAGCCAGCTAGAGCCATGCCAAACTCTAGCACTCATTAAGGGCATGGCACAAGGGTGCAAAGAGTCGGACTGTGCGCTCATCGGTGGAGAAAGCGCCCAAATGCCGGGGGTGTATGCGTCTGGCGAGTTTGATTTGGCGGGCTTTTGCGTGGGGGTAACGGAGAAAAGCGACTTAAGCAAAAAGGACAAAATCCAAGCGGGGGATATTTTAGTGGGCTTTGCCAGCAGTGGCTTACACAGCAATGGCTTTTCTTTGGTGAGAGAAATTTTAAAGAGTGCGCCTCACAACGCCCCAAGTTTAGACACCCTCTTAACCCCCACGCGGCTTTACACCCCCCTACTTGCCCTAAAAGATCAAATCCACGCCCTAGCCCACATCACGGGGGGTGGATTGAAGAGCAATTTAGAGCGGATTTTGCCCCTAGATTTAAACGCACGCCTTGAGTTACAAGCCTTGCCCCGCTTGCCCGTCTTTAGCTGGCTCTTAGAGCATTTAGACTTTGCGGAGTGTTTAAGGGTGTTTAACATGGGCGTGGGGATGGTGGCAATCGCCCCTAGCAAAAACTTAAGGGCGTTAGAAAAGGCAGGGGGGTTTTATCTTGGCGTGCTTGAAAAGGGCACACAAGAAATCACATTTGTGGAGTGAACATGGCATTGAAATTTTTTAAACTCTATGGCTATGGTTTGGGGGTGGTGTTGCTCTGTTTGGGGGTGTATGTGGGCGTGTTTATGGCTGAGGTCAAACACAAGAGTGCAGATCAGGCGCAAATAGAGCCTCCAAAAGTGCAAGCACAAGCGCAAGAGAAAAGCACAGAACAAGAACAGGCGCAAGAAGCCCCCAAAGGAGCAACTCCCACAGAGGGCAAAGAGGCAACAGAGGTAAAAGTTGAAGCCAAATCGGTAGAGAGCAAAGAGGCAAACAAAGAAACTAAAACCACAGAAACCAAAGAGGTGCAAGAAAACACGGCCAAAAAGGCAAAGCCCACCCCCCAAGAGCAAGCCCCTAAAGAACAAGCCACAGAGGCCAAAGAGGGTGCGAAAGAACCCCCCTACACTATCTACCATGTGGATGTGAGCGCCGTCAATGTCCGCACAAAACCGAGCACCCACGCCCCTGTGGTGGCAAAAATCCTAAGAGGACACGAGGTGCATGTCCTAGAAGTCAAAGAGGGTTGGGGCCGGGTTGACAAGGGTTGGGTGTATTTGCCCCTGCTAAAAAAGGAACAATAAATGCGCCAATACGCTGTCTTTGGTAACCCCATCGCCCACTCCAAATCCCCCCTACTCCACAACGCTGTGTTTGTGCGCTACGAAAAAGAATTGGGCTTTAGGGGCAACTACCACCCCATATTGTTAGAAAACCCTCAAAATTTAAAAAAGCGTTTCTTAGAATTAGGGCTATGTGGGGCAAATATCACCACGCCCTTTAAAGAGAGCGCCTTTGCCTTAAGCGATAGAGTAGAGGGGTTGGCACAAGAGATTCAAGCCGTGAATACTTGGGTGTTAAGAGAGGGGCAAATTGTGGGTTACAACACCGACATAGAGGGCTTTTTAGCCCCCCTAGAGGGGCTTGACATTTCTAGGGCTTTGATCTTAGGGGCTGGGGGGAGCGCGCGGGCTGTGCTGTGCGCCTTAAAATCAAGGGGCATCGAGGTCGTGGTGTGCAATAGAAGTGGCGAAAAACTCGCCTATTTTCAAGCCCAAAATGTCCCCAGCTTTTTAAGCCAAGATTGCCCCCTAGACGCTTACGATTTAATCATCAACACCACCACCGCAGGGCTACAAGAGCCAAATTTGCCATGCGACAAAAACAAGCTCACAGCCCTGTTTCAACAAGCCAACTATGCCTACGATCTCATTTACCACAACACCCCCTTTTTAAGCCTAGCTAGAGAGTGCCGCTTAAAGACCTTTGATGGCAAGGCCATGCTCATCGCCCAAGCGGTGCTCAGTTTCGCCCAGTTTGCCCCCCATTTAAACAGCTCCTTAGTGCAAGCAACCATGCAAGAAGTGCTAAATTGAGCCACCTAAGCCCCCTTGAAAAGATCAATCTCGGCAGTTTCTACACCCCCCCTTTCTTGGTGCAAAGGGCGTTTTCTTTACTGAGTGCCCATTTAGAGCCTAAAGAATATTGCCTCCTAGATAGCGCTTGTGGGGCGGGGGCGTTTTCTTTCTCAAGGGGGTTTAAAAAGGTGGTGGGCGTGGATAGGGATTTAACCGCCCTAAAGCAAGCCAAAATCAACGTCCCCACCGCCCATTTAATCCACACAAACGCCCTAAGGGGGTGCAGCCACCAAAGTCTAGGGCTTGCCAAGGGCGATCAATGCGCCATTGTGGGTAACCCCCCTTACAACGACACGACTTCACAAATACGCCAAGGGCTAAAAACAGCCCCCATAGACACCGACTCCCTATTAAAGGCAAGGGATTTAGGGCTTAGTTTTTTGCGCTCTTACGACCTACTCAAAGCGGAGGTTGTGTGTGTCTTGCACCCCTTATCTTATCTCATCAAAAAGACAAATTTCCAAGCCCTAAAAGGTTTTAGACAAAACTACCGCCTAAAAGACGCTTTGATCCTTAGATCTAAAATCTTTTGCCCCAAATCGCTTGCCCCCTTTCCCATCATCTTAGCCCTTTATGCAAGGGACACACAGGGCATGGATTTTGGATTTATCGCCAATTTTAGCTTTAACACCCTAGAGGGCAAGAGTTTTAGGCTCAAAGAGCTAGAGTCCATCACCCCCCACATCGACAAACACCCCAATGCTAAAAAAGTCCAAGAGACTAGGTCTTTTTTCTACCCATTAAGAGACATCAACGCTTTAGCGCGCTTTAAAACCTTTATGCCGACCCAAAAGGCACACAGCGTTTTAATGAGCCCCAAAAAATACAGCCTTTACTGCTGCATGGACATTTTTAAAACCCAAATCCCCCACTACCCAAGAAATTGCGACATTTTCTTTAATTTTGAGAGATTTAAAGCCCTAGAAGACGCATTGATCCACACCGGCCAAAACAAACACCTAAGCCCACAAATTAAAGCCTATTTTAGGGATTTGCTCGGTGAGCATTATCTATGATAAGTAACTTAGAAAAGGAGTTTAATGGCTTTTAAACCTTTAAGCGTGGCTCAACTTTTAAGCACAGATAAAAAGCGGTTAGCTCTCTTAAACGCGATTTTAGAGGATTTTGAGAGTGAGACAGAGTTTAAAAGTGTTTTGGCATATATCGCTCAGTCTAAGGGGATAGACTTGCCCGAATTAGAGGGGACAGATTTTGATTTTTTAAGTGCGATAAGGCAGCTGGGTTACCGCCTGCAAGCCAAATTGCTAGAGCCTTTAGACTAAGCTAACCTAGCAAATTTGGGGCAAGCATGTACCAAAAAGACCTAGAAAACTATTTAAAAACCCGTGTGCCTAGGGCAGTGTTGCTCTATGGGGAGTGGGAGTTTTACATCGAACACTATGGGAAAAAAATCGCTAAACTCTATCCGCAGGCGCAAATCAATCGGGCGTACTTTAGTGAGTTTGATTTACAAGAAACCCTAGAGTGGCTCGGGCTTTCTAGTTTATTCGCACAGGGTAATTTAGCGTGGCTTAAACTGGATAAGAAGCTCAGCACCAAAGACACCCAAAAACTCTTAGACACCCTAGCAAAAAATCCCCAAAATGCTCTCATCATTGAGTTTTATCGGGCGAAAAGCCAAAGTGAATACGCCCAAGACTTTAGGCAATTTAGCGCACATTTCAAGCACCCTACTTTATTAGACTCGGTGCTAGAAGTGCGTTTTTTCACCCCCTCCTATGCTGTACTTTTGGAGTTGGTGCAAGAGAAAATCTACGCACTGCAACTGCAAATCAGCCAAGAGGCGCTGCATTTGCTCTTAGAGGGACATAATTTTGATTTGCGTTTAATCCATAGAGATTTAGAAAAATTAGCCCTGCTCGGGCAAGAGATCGGCTTACAAGAGGTGCAGGATTTGGTGCAGGGCATGGGGGCGGTGGAGGTGGGCGGATTTTTAAACGCCTTGTTTGCCAAAAGAGGCGTGTTAGAGCTTTGGGGGCGGCTGCAAAATGAGGGGGTGGATGAGGGTGAGTGGCTGAGGGCATTGTGGCGTTACTTTTATCAGCTCTTTGGCTTTTTTGCCTACAACCAAAAGGGGCAAGTGCAGGCCAAAGAGGTGTTGGGCTACACCCCCCCGCCCGCCATTGTCAAAGAGTTAAAAGAGCGTTGTCAGCAAGTCGCCGATTACACCACGCTTTTTAGTTTGTTGCAAAGCTGGCACAGTGCACACCTGCGGGGGCAAAGAGAAAAAGAGTTGGCATTTTTTAATCAAAATACAAGATTGTATCCGCTAGAATCCTAAGCTTAACCTTGCTCTTTTCGCACGGCGAAAGGGCGGAAACCAAAAGGAGAATTTTTGAAGCATTACGAGACGATGTTTATCCTCAAACCCACGTTGGTGGAAGAGGAATTGAAAAGCAAAATCGCTTTTTACCAAGAAGTGATCACCACTCAGGGGGGTGTGATTGCCAACACACTAGACATGGGCGCGCGCCACTTGGCCTATGAGATTCAAAAGCACAAAAGGGGTTACTATTTTGTCATTTACTTTCAGGCCGAGCCTGCAGCGGTCTTAGAGTTGGAGAGGCTGTATCGGATTAACGAAGATGTGTTGCGCTTCATCATTTTGAAATACGAGAACAAAAAAGAGCAGAAAGCATGGCACACTTTGATAGATCGAGCCAGCAAGAAAATCTTACACGCTGCGCCCGAAAAGCCCCACAAAGAAGCCCCCGCTAAAGAAACCCCCACAGAGGGGCAAGAAGGTCAGGGTGTATAATAAAATCACCCTTGTCGGGCATTTTACAAAAGATATAGAGGTGCGCCACTTGCCTAGTGGGTCTGTGGTGGGGAGTGGGGGGATTGCCACAAACCACACTTATAAAAAGCAGGATGGGAGCAAAGAACAAGAAACTTGTTTTGTGGACATCACCCTTTTTGGGCGCACGGCAGAGATCGCCCAACAATACCTACACAAGGGGTCTAAGGTGCTCCTTGAGGGGCGTTTGAAGTTTGAGAGTTGGACGGACAATGCGGGCAATAAACGCAGCAAGCATGTGGTGGTGGTGGAGAATTTGGTGATGCTAGATAGCAAACCCCAAAACAGCCAAACCCCACAAGCCTATACGCAGGGAAACTTTGCCCCACAGGGTGGCTTTGCCCCGCAAAGCTCTCCCAAGCGGGAAGAAAAAATCCCCGAGATCAACGTCGATGACGACATGCCTTTTTAAACTACACTAAAGGAAGCAAATGGAGAGAAAGAAGTACTCAAAGCGTTACTGCAAATACACAGAAGCCAAGATCGAGTTCATCGATTATAAGGATTTAGAACTGTTAAAACACTCTTTATCCGAACGCTATAAAATCATGCCCCGCCGTTTGACGGGCAATAGCAAAAAGTGGCAAGAGAGGGTGGAAGTGGCGATCAAACGAGCGCGCCACATGGCGTTGATCCCCTATGTCGTGGATCGCAAAAAAGTGGTAGACAACCCCTTTAGATTGTCTTAATTTCAAACAAGGAGAATACAATGGTTTCTAAAAAGTTAGTGTTGTTAGGTTTGGCTGGGGCTTTGGCTTTGGCTGGGTGTGATAAACCCAAAGAAGAACATGGCGCAAAAAAAGAGGAGAGCCACAAAGAAGCCCCTAAAACAGATGTGAAAAAAGAAGATATGAAAAAGGAAGAGGTCAATAAACCCGGGGTCAAAAAAGAGGAAGGCAAACCCACTAGCCAGGCGGCCAAACCCGAAGAAGGTCAAGCCATGGCTCAAGCCATCACCGATCAAGATGTCGCACAAGTGGTCAAAAACGCTTTAGAGGACATGCTCAAAGATCCACAAGTGCAAAAAATCAAGGGGCACAACACTTTAGTGCTTGAGGCAAAAAACAGCACAAAAGAACAAATCGACACAGCCAAGCTCGCCCAAGCAGAGGAAGCGATGCTCAAAGAGCAGAAAAAATTTGTGGTGGTGGATGTCCGTGCGAAGGCGGCTAAACACCCCCACTTGACCCTAAACACCGAAGTGAAACCCGCCAAAGAGGGTAAGGAAAGCGTGTTGGTGTTGCACCTTGTGAGCAATAAAAACGGGCAAGATGTGTGGAAAGCCGAACTGCCTATTTTACACGCTGAACCCCACGCTAGAGCGGGGCGTTAGTTTTTAGATAGCCATTTTGTGCTAGGATAGGACTTTATTTTTAAACAAGGAGCCGGCATGCGTGCTAAGAGATGGTTGTTACTAGGGAGTGTTGTAGGAGCTTTGATCGTCGTAGGGTGTGGTGAGCCCAAATCCGGGGTCAGCAAAGAAAACAAAGAATACCGCAAAGAAACCAAAGGTGCGCCCAAGTGGGTGGTTGGCGATCTCAACGAGATTAAAATGCACGACAAGGAATACACGAGCGTTTTCTTAGGTCGAGGAGAATACGACATTGTGGGGGGAGATGTGTCCTTTGCGACCGATCAAGCCGCCGCCGCTGCCAAAGCGAATTTAGCCGCTAACCTGAAAACCGAGCTCACTAAAGAGGTGCAAAGCCACAAAGCGAGCGATGGAAATAGCATGAATAAGATGAGTAGCGTAGATGTGGGCGAGAAAGTCGATCGCGTGTTGAACGCCACAAAACTCTTAGCGCGTTGGGTGGGTAAGGACAAGGTTTGGGTTCTCTATGGACTCGATCAAGGCATTGTGTCTAAAGTGCGCCAAGAATTGGGTTTACAATAGTATTTAAGTGAAACAGCTTTGGTTAGGGGGGCTCTTATTGCCGTTCTTGGGCTGTGCAAGCAACCCTGCTTGGGTGCAAAACTGCTCTGCTAAGGCCTACACTCAAGGCAGCAGACTCTTGGCCTGTGCCAGCGCGCCCATTGTAAGCGGCGACATAAATTACGCTACAAACCTAGCCAGCACAAAAGCTAAGGGCAAGATAGCGGCATGGGTTTTAGCAAAAAACCCCAAAGCCAGCGGGCGTGTGGAGCTGGTGGGGACGCGCTTAGAGTCTAAATGGGTGGGGGTTTCTTTGGTCTATGTCTTGTTTGGTGTGGATGTGGCGCAGGCCATAAAAGCGTCAAACACAGCAGCACCCAAAGAGCCCACCAGCACAGCAAAGCCAGCACCAAAAGCGCAAGAGTCCACACCAAAACCTACAGAGCCAAAGGCGCAAGAGCCTAAAGCTCCCGCTCGGGCGGTCCAAGAAAAGGCAGACACATCAAAGACGCGCACACAAAAGGCAACAACGCCTAAAGAAACAGCAACACAAAAGTTACTAGAACAAACAGATGCACCCAAAGGGCAAGCAAATCCAAAACAAGAGACTTTAAACAGACAAGTAGAACAGAAAGGGCAAAATTGAAACCATGGAACTAAGTAAAAAAATTGTGGCTTCCTGTGTGGTGGGGGCTTTGGCTTTGGGCATTGCGGGGTGTGGCAACGATGTGTCTTATGCCTCCCAAAAAGACTTAAACGATAAAAAATACGCCACAGTGGGGCTGGATTATCAAGATGTGGAGGACGCGGCTAAAACCGCTGTAACGTCCATGTTGCAAAGCCCCGATTTTGAGAACTTGAAGGGTAAGCAGGTCATTGCAGTTTCGGATGTAATCAACGACACCATGCAACACTTCGACACTGAACAGCTCACCCAGATGGTGTTGCAAACCCTTAAAGACAAGGTGCAGGGCAAGTTCTATGTAACGAGGGCTGTTGCGGGCAGTGGGGGCACTGAGGATAAAATGATCGCTAAGGCCCGCAAATTGCGCAACAACGCGGAGTTTAACCAAGAGACCACCAAAGAAAAAGGGACGCTAAGGGCCCCCGATTTGAGCCTAGGTGGCAAGGTGATCCAGCGCAATGCCCGCGTGAGTTCGAGTAAACAGCGCATCGACTACATCTTTATTTTGCGCCTTGTCAGCATCAATAATGGGTTAGATGTGTGGAGTAAAGAGTTCCCCATCACCAAGCTAGGGAGCAATAAAGCCGTTTCATGGTAGGCAGTAAGGTGCACCAAAGGCTTTTGGCTTCTTTTCTAGCTGGGATTCTTAGCCTAACGGCTGTGGGCTGCACTGGCTTAACCCCTGCCATGCGCGCCCAACAACAAGCTTTTGTAGCCGACATCACCCACACCGCTAAAGAGGCTTTAAAGGCCATGCTGCAAAGCCCCAAAATCCAAGCATTACAAGGATCGGTCTTTGGGGTCGTGGATGTGGAAAATGAGAGTAAGCAACGCCTAGACACCGAGCAGCTCACGCAAATGGTGTTAAAGACCTTGCAAGAGAGCGGGAGAGATAAGTTCTTTGCCAAAAGAGCGGTGGTGGAGGGCGATAGTGAGGACAGCACCATTAAGAAAACTGCACAAATGCGTAGCCTAACCACGCCAAAACCCGCTAGCCTTTTCTTAAACACCTCCATCGTCCAACGCACCAGTGAGCAACACGTAGAAAATATTTTGATTCTGAATGTGGTGAAGGTGGCCACGGGGCTAGAAGTGTGGAGTGGGGAGTTTGCCATTAGCCACAATCCCTAAGCACAGCCAAATTTGGGGATTAAAATTTGAATCTTATTGCCCGTAAAGTGGGGCTTTTTTGGTAAGACACGCTAAAGGTGATCGCAAAGCTTAACACATTGCCCGGGTTTAAATAAGTTTCTTGCTCTTAGATAAACTCCCGAATGCCATTGTTAATCCCATTTAAACGGAGTTTAAATGGGATTTAAGGCTGTATAAAGCTTTGCCATAAGCGTTTAACTTTTGAGCCCACAAGGCTTTCACTCTCTCAATGTGCTGTTTCTCCAAGGCTTTCATAAAGTTTTCCATAAGATCGTAGGCAATTGTGCCGTCTTCATAGGCGGGGAGAGAGATTTTAAGGCTACTTAGGGTTTTGACAAAATCACGCACTAAAAACGCCTTGTAAAATCCTTTGAAACTTGTTAAGGCAAGTTGCCATAAACAGCGCAACACGCCGATTAAAGCCCTCGAATTTGGGGTGTAAGGTTTTGGTGAATTGCCCGGCGTAAAAATCCTGCTTCATATAGAAAAATTGCATGCCTATCATCCCTACTGCTAGAGAATTGCCCTTAATCTTGTGTTCTGCGTCCAAATACGCCACCCACCCCGCAATGCCATTATTCATGCAAATGCGAGTGAAGTAAGAGTAAGCACTAGGCTTATCTGTAGGGTAAGTATTCTGCTTACTTTGAAAAAAAGCGGGGGGTTCTACAAAGATGAAGCTGTCTTTATTGAGTTGGGGGTTGCTTTGGATTTTAAACAAATCCCCCACCTTAAACTCCCTCCAAATTAGCTTAAAGGCAAAGCTACATTTCGCCCCCCCCAGTCAAATACCCGCTAAATAAATCTAACGCCTCTTGTTCTAAAGGGGTTAGGGCGGTGTTTTCTAAATTTGTAACTTTAAGATATGCTTGAAGTTCCTCCAAGCGCTCCGCTTGAAGTTCCCTTATAAAAGCTTCCATCGCTTCAAAAGCGATTTTGCCAGTGGGGGTGTGGGGCAAGGGGATTTGTTCCTCCCGTAAAGCCCTTTGTGAGCGTTTGCGGGCGTAAGAGTAGCCATGACATAAAGCTAGGCGGTTTAGAGCGGTTACAAAATATAGGGCAATATTTCGTGTAAATGGTTCGAATTTTGGACGCAAAATTTCTACATGGTCGCTTGCACTAAAGTTTCTAGGTTGGTAAAAGCAAGTACCTAAAACGGCACTATCAATAGTTAAGCAATCCCCTTTTTCCGTCCAAAAGTTGTAATAGCCCGCAATGCCGTTATTTATGGCTTGCGTGGTTACATAGGGGTAATCCCCCTTGCCGTATTTTTCTAGCTCTAGTTTGGGTGTGGTTTTGCTCCCGCTGATATAAAATAAATCTACTAATTGCACCCCACGCCACTCTAAAGCTTGCAAAGCTTGCCAGCTTTTGTTGTTCTCTTGTGGGGTCATGGGCTATCCTTAAAATTTTTATCGCAAATTGTAGCCCCACACGCCTTTAATTTTGCCTCCCACAAGGCCTTAATCTCTAATGTGTCTTTCTTTAGAGTTAACATATTTACCTCGCCTTTTGCCCCAAAAACCCCAAAATGACAGCCTCTTGTCAAGCAGAAAACTCCATAGATTCCACCAGGCAAATGGAGCAGTCCTAATCCAACGCCCAATCCATGGAGATGTTTTGGGTTTGCAAAAAGTTTTGGGCTTGTTTAAAAACTCCACTGCCTAGAAAAGTGGGCGGGCGGCTTTGGGCCAGCGGGCTTGGGTGCGGGGCACATAACACCAAATGTTTGGGATTGTGTGTCAAGACTTTCCTCTTTTCTTGCGCCACTTTGCCTAATAAGATAAAAAGTAGGGGGCGATCCAGCTGCGAGAGCGCGCTTAAAACCCCATCTGTAAAGCTCTCCCAACCTAAATGGGCGTGTCCCTTTGGTTGCCCCCTAGGCACACTCAAAATGGAGTTTAAAAGCAACACCCCTTGTTTCGCCCATGCGCTTAAATCGCCATGCCCGCTTAGGGGAGTGTTTAAGCTGGCGTGCAATTCTTGATAGATATTTTGTAGACTTTTTGGTAAGGGGGCAACTCTTGGCACACTGAAACTCAACCCACAGGCAAAAGGCCTTTCTTGCTGGTCTTGCTTAAAAGTGCCCGGGTAGGGGTCTTGGCCTAGTAAGATGGTGTGGAGTTTTTCAAAGGGCGTGGTCTCAAAGGCTCTAAAGATTTGGCGCATGGGGGGGAAAATTTGGGTGTTTTGCGCTTGGGCTTGTTGGAGACTCTCTGTATATTTGGCATTGAGCGTGTCAAAGGCGGGGGTTTGGCTCAAAGGTTCTAGCAAATTAAACCATGCGCTGTGTTGCAAGCGGGCTAAGATGTAGTGCAGCATTAGACTTCAAACTTAGAAAATTCTTGACCTAGCTGCTCGTTGTTGGCAAGCATTTCTTGAATATTTTTTTCTAGGCTAAGTCGCTGGGTCTTGATTTTGGCAAACATGTCCACTAGGTTTTGCGTAGCCACGGCCATTTCTTTAATTTGTTGCCCGATTTGCTGGTTGCTGCTCATAGCCTGTGTAGCGGTTTGGTTGGAGATGGATAAGCTGTCTTGTACGGTTTTGATGTGGGGCAGCAAACCGGAGGTTTGCTCGGATAGATCTTCTGACTCGTGTGCCATTTGCTGGATTCTAGAGCCCATGTGCTCGATGCTTTGGGTCACCATATTCACCATGCTCGCAATCTCTGCCAAAGACTTTTGTGTTTTCTCGGCAAGTTTACGCACCTCTGTCGCCACGACTGCAAAACCTCTGCCGTGCTCGCCCGCTCTAGCCGCTTCAATGGCGGCATTTAGGGCCAATAAGTTCGTTTGCTCGGCGATGTCTCTAATCAGCCCCAGCACCCTTTTAATATCGGCGGCACTGTTGGTTAAATCCTTCGCCTCTAAAGCGATCGCGCTTTGGTTTTGGGCGGAGTTTAAAGAGAGTTGTACGTGCTGGTTGATGTTTTGGCTAAAGGTGAGCATGGAGTCATCCGCCTGCTTAATTTTGTCTGTGGCTAGCTGCAAGAGTTGCATGGCTTGGATCGCACTTTGGTCCACATTTTGGCTCAAATCCCGCATGGTTTGGATGATGGTGTCCTCGTGGGTTTCTGTGGATTTAAGGGTTTGTGTGGTGTCTTGGATGGCGTGGTTTGTGGAGATGTTGGACATCAAAATGCTGCGCGAGTTTTTGACAATGCCCTGCAACTTTTCAATGAACAAATTGAAAAAATGTGCTGTGCTCCCCACCTCATCTAGATTCCCGCTCTCTAGGCGCTGGGTTAAATCTGCTTGTTTGGATTGTGTCAGCCTGCCTGCCATTTTCTTTAAACGCCTTAAGGACCTGAACAAATCGCTCTCAAAGCGCCACAACACCGCAACCCCTAACGCAGCGCACACCGCCAAGATGTAGCCCAAAGTTTTTAAGGTGTGTATGAAAATTTGCCCATAAATATTACTTAAATCAAATTGCACATTTAAAATGGCAAGCACATCCCCCACTTTTGAGTTGGTGTGGCAATTTAAACAGAGTTGTTCAGCCACAAAGGGTTGGCGCAATAAAACTAAGTGCTTCCTGTTTTTCTTAATGAAACGGATAATAGGGGCTGTATTTTTACGCTCAAACATGCTACGCATTTCGGGGTTCTCTGTAAAACCCATGTTTAGGCCAAACAGGGCGATGACCTCTTTAGAAGGCACGAAGTTGACATGCGCGCCTTGAATCCCTTGGCTGTCTTTCACGACTTTCCTCAATTGGTTAGGATCGCCTGTGAGCGCCGCCTCTTTCACCATGTTGATGAGGGCTTGGTTGATGACTTGGATCAAAGCCACGCTTTGGGTCGTGGTGAGTTTTTCATAGCCTGTACGCAAACAATAGTAAACCATCCCCACCACAATCAATGCAGCAAGTAGGATATGTGCTGTCATCTTAGCTTTAATGCTCTTTAACACCTATACATGCCTCTTTATTTATTATATTGGCTATTATTATAACAAATATTGGTTTTTAAGGTGCATAAATGAAAATTTTAGTCCGCTTGCCTAATTGGCTCGGCGATGGTGTGATGGCGACCCCCTTTTTGCAAATCCTGCAAGCCCATTTTCAAGAGATCAATGCAGAGTTCATTTTAGTCGGGCCGCCCAAGGTCTGCGCCCTATTTGAGCGCACCCCTAACTGCACGCTGGTGTTAGACAACACCAAAAAAGCCTTTTGGCGCGCTCTTGCCACCTACAGACTAGCTAAACGCATTGGTCCTTGCGACATCGCGATCACGCTCAACAACCACTTTTACGCCGCGCTGCTGCTCTACTGGACCAACACACCTAAGCGCATCGGCTATGAGCGCACAGGGCGCACTTTTTTACTCACCCATCCCCTAGAGCCCATCAACGCCCACCAAGTGGAGAGTTATTGCCACCTACTAAGCCCCCTTGTGCCTAAAACCCCCCTACCTCCTCTACTCATCCACGCCAACCCCCTAAAGCTAGAGGGGCCTAAGAACATAGGGGTGAGCCCGGGGGCGGCTTTTGGGAGTGCTAAACGCTGGAAGCCCGCCTATTTTAGAGAGTTGATCGCCAACTTGTTAGAAAAAGGCTACGGAGTGTATGTCCTGGGGGCCAAGGAAGATTTGGACGTGGTGCAAGAAGTGTTAGAGCCGTTGGAAGAAAACCCGCTGCTACACAATCTGTGCGGCAAAACCAGCATCCCTGAGCTCATAGACACGATCGCCGCCCTAGACCTATTCATCTGCAATGACAGCGGCCCCATGCACATTGCCGCTGCCTTGAATGTCCCCATTATTGCCCTTTTTGGCCCCACAGACCCCAGAGAAACGGGGCCGTGGCAATACAAAAAGGCGACCTTGCTCTCTAAAGCCATGCCCTGCTCACCTTGCAAACAGCGCACCTGCCCACTCAAACACGACAACCACGCCTGCATGACGCGGCTATTGCCCTCAAGCGTGCTTAAGGCTGTGGATGAAGTTCTGTCCTAGCACAGGCCTGCAGGTGGCTTAAAAGGGCGTGCAAGATGTCCCCATCGTCCTTGCTGGGAGCTTTAAGCAAGACATTTTGATCGCCCCCCATAAATAGTGTGACATTCTGCCCGTATTGCGAGATTTTGGAGATTTTCAAGCGGTTAGCTAGAATTTTAATCCGTATGATTTGCAAAAATTGTGTGCTCATGGTGTCTAGCACTCCAAAGCGATCACGCATTTCAGCCTGAATCTCTTGCACGCTGGCTAAATCCTTGCAAAAGCCTAAACGCCGATACAGCTCCAAGCGCAGGCTATCGCTGGCGATGAGCTTAGGGCTTAAAAACCCACTCACACTTAAGCTTAAATCCACACCCACATCCTGCGTACGCCCACAAATCGCTTCTTCAAGCATTTTCGTGTAAAGCCCATAGCCAATGCTTTTAATGTGCCCGCTTTGGTGCGCCCCTAAGAAATTGCCCCCACCCCGAATCTGCAGATCGTGCATGGCAATGCTCGCTCCACTGCCTAGATACGAGTTTTTCTCCAAAGCGAGCAGCCTTTTCTTGGCCTCATTGCTCAAACTCTCAGTGTCCTGCACGAGAAAATAACAAAAGCCTTCTAAATGCCCGCGACCCACACGCCCCCTGAGTTGGTGCAAATCCGCTAGTCCGAAGTTGTCGGCGTTGTCAATGATGATGGTGTTGGCATTGGGTAGGTGTATGCCAGATTCCACGATAGAAGTGCATAAAAGCACCTCGTAATCCCCTTTAGCAAAGTCCAGCAAAGCTTGTTCGGCTTGTAGGGCTGGGACTTTAGAGTGCAAGATTTGCACCCTTAAATGGGGCAGGAGTTTTAACAGGGCGGCCTGCACCTTTGGCATGCTCTCGATGTGGTTGTGGATGTAAAACACCTGCCCCTTGCGGCGCAACTCTCTTAAGATCGCCTCTTTTAAAAGCGCGTCCGTCTTTTCCTTGACAAAAGTGCGGCTGGGTTGCCTGATGCTAGGTGGGGTATTTAGGGTGCTGACTCCTTTAAGTTTGGATAGAGCCATGCTAAGGGTGCGGGGGATGGGCGTGGCAGACATGCTAAGGCAATGCACGCTTTCGCTCAAAGCCTTGATCGCCTCTTTTTGCTTAACCCCAAATTTATGCTCTTCATCCACCACGACGAGCCCAAGCTCTTTAAACTTTGCATCTAAAAGTGCATGGGTGCCCACCACCACATCAACCAAGCCCTTTTTTAAACCCTCTAAAACCGCTTTTTTATCTCTACTGAAGCGATCGAGCTTCGCCACCTTCAGCCCAAAGGGTTCTAGGCGCGCTTTTAAAGTGGCAAAGTGCTGCGCGCATAAAAGCGTGGTGGGCACAAAGAGCGCGCTTTGCTTGCCGCTTAAGAAAATCGCGTAAATGGCGTGCATGGCGACCTCTGTCTTGCCAAAGCCCACATCTCCATTTAAAAGCCGATCCATCACCTGTCCGCTGGCAAAATCCTGCAAAATAGCAGCAATGCTCTGCTCTTGATCGACAGTGAGCGCAAATCCACAGGCTTTTTTAAAGACTTGCATTTGGTGCGTGTCGATTTGCGCCAAGTCGTTTTTAAGTAGGTTGCGCTTGGCCGCTAGGGCGATGATTTGCGCCGACATGTCTAAAATCTTGGCCCGCACCTTGTCCTTAACTTTGGCAAAGTTACCCTTGCCGAGTTTGTCTAACAAGGGCATGTCTTGGTTGGCGATGTAGCGCTCGATGAGGTGTAAATTTTCTACGGGCAAGAGCAGGCGGTCGGCGTTTTGGTATTCTAGGGCGATAAAGTCGCGCACGCTGCCTAGCACGCTTTGCTGCACCAACCCCTTAAACAGCCCGATGCCATAGTTTTCATGCACCACAAAATCTCCGGGCACAAGTTCATTGAGCATGAGCTTAGAGCGGCTGGCACCCTTTGGAGGCTCGTAGCCATGCGTGGATAAAAAAAGCTGTGTAGGGGTAGAAAAATGCAGCACGCAGGTAGAGATCGCGCTTTCAAAGGGGGTGTTGGTGATGGGCAAAAAGTCCGCATTTTTAGCGATGAGCGTGATTTTTTTAGCAGCGTTGAGTTCTAAAAAGTCCTGCCAATTTGCTGGCTTTTGGATGTCTTGGCAGTGTGGGGGCGTGGGTAAAAGGGGCAGGCTTAAGGCGCGCTCTAGGGCAGGGCTTGACTCTAGATTGTGCCACTCTTTGGCTTGCTCTTTAGCCCCTGCGCTTAAAATCACGCTGTAATGTGTTAAAAAATCGCGCCCCAAATCCTCCAACACCCAAAAGCCTAGAGAGGCCAAATCGGGTAGTAACACGGGGGCATTTAACTTGTCTAAGCGTTGTTGCAATAGGGCGTGTGTGGGGGCATCTAGGCTAAAAAGAGCGGGGGTGATGTCTATTTGTTCAATGACGGACGGGTCGCTAAGCTGCGTGCGCGGGTCAAAGGTGCGGATGTCCTCGCAATCTTGGCCTAAAAAACTTAGGCGATGAGGCTTTGCCTGTCCTGGGATGAAAATATCCACAATGTCGCCTCGAAAGCTCGCCTCGCCGGGCAGTTCAATCAAATCCACAAAGTCGTAGCCAAAGAGCCTTAGCCTTTCTTGCAAGTCTTGTAGGTCGTAGCTCTCTAGGCAAGTGATGGCAAAGCTTTGTAAAAGCTTGGGGCAAGGCAGGGGGTTTAAGAGTGCGCTCAAAGGGGCTAAGAGCTTGGTGTTGGGATCGTTTTTTAAAGAGGTGTAAAAGTATCCTAGAGTGCTTAAGAGCTCTTTGAGCTCCGCGCTAAAGGCACGCATGTCATCTAGGTAGTGGGCGCGTAGTTCAGGCAACACAAACACGGGGGTGTGCGGGCTAAAGAAGCGCCACACCTGCAGGGCTTCTAGGGCTTCCTTAGCATCTTTAGTGGCTAGGATTGTGGACTTAAAAGAGCCCAAGGCGGCATGAAGGCTAGCTTGAATCATGAAGGCTTGGCGGCCTTGTTCTCTTCGAGATTTTGGATCACATCCTTTCTAGGGTGACTCTCTCCGGTTAAAATCCCCTTGCGCTCGATGATGAGCTCGGAGCTTACGATCTTGCCATCCACATAGCCTAGGGGCATGATCTCAATCACATCTGCCTCAGCGTTGCCGTTAAACTTGCCGCTCACCACCAAGCGGCTGGCAAAAATGTCGCCCATCATCACGCCGTTTTTGCCGATCACCACCACACTTTTGGAGTGGATGGTCCCCTCAAACTCGCCATCGATGTGCAAATGGCAGTCGATGTTTAATTCGCCTTTGAACTTGGTGCCTTGGGCGATGATGGTGGCTGATCCATTAGCAGGTTGTTTATGATCGTTAGCAAAGATTGCCATGCAATGTTCCTTTCCTTTGTGAAGATAAAATCAAAGTCTCTCATGTTCCACTTAATGAAATACATGGGGTTGATGGGCTTGGTTAAAAAGCGCACCTCGTAGTGTAAATGTGGGCCCGTACTCATCCCTGAGCTGCCGCTGTAGGCGATGAGTTGGCCTTTTTTGACAAACTCCCCATTTTTCACCGCGATTTTCTTTAAGTGGGCGTAGTAGGTTTTAAAGCCAAAGGGGTGATAGAGCTTGATGAGCTGTCCGTACCCCCATTCCACCCCGCCCCGCAAAGCCCACCACCCCATTAGCCGTGGCATAAACGGGGGTGCCCACGGGGGTGCTTAAATCCACGCCCGTGTGGTTGGCCATGCGGTGCAAGATGGGATGGTAGCGCTTGGAAAAGGTGCTAGACACCCTTTTAAAGCTCTCTAAAGGGTTGTCATTGGGGATGAAGCGCATGATAAAGGTTTTTTGCGCCCCCGTGATGCTAGCGACATCTAGACGCTGGCTTAGGGGGGCGTTGTCGTCCTCTTGGCTGTTGTCCACCCCCACGAAGTCCTCTAAATCGTTGATGCGATCGCCGGCGAGCATGATCTCTTCTAAATAGCCTTGTAATTGTCGGTTGAGTTGGGCATGGGCCTCAGCGCTCTTTTGGTATTCGCGGGTTAGTTTTTTGGTTTGGGCTTTGGTGATGTGGATTTCGTGCTCGAGCGTGTAAAGCGCGATGGCTAAAAAGAGCAATACCCCCACCACTAGCAAAAGCAAATAATAGGCCAGCTGTTTGTAAACAACGGGGATGTTTAGCGTCCTGCTCCCATCGTTGTAGGTGAAGATTAAAATGAGCCGCTTATTGAGCCACACTAAGTTCCCCTAAACCTTGGGCTTGGGCTTTTTTATAGCCCTGCACTTGCACCATGTCCTCAATGCTGTAAAAGAGGTTTTGCCAATCCACTTGTTCGTCTGCAAACACGGCATTAAAGTGCTCCATGTCCCAGTCCATGAACAAGGGCATGTCCACGATCCGCCCTAAAAATCGGATTTCATAGTGCAGACTCGTGCTGCTATAACCCAAGAGCTCGCCCTTTTGCACAAAGGCGTGGGGCTTGATAGTGATGGAGTTTAAGCGAGCATAAATAGAGGTGAAGCCAAAGGCGTTTTCCAGGCGAATCAATTTGCCGTAGTCTTGAAAATTGCGCTGCAAGAGCAAATCCACGACCCCGCTGGCGGTGGCGTAAACGGGGGTGTTGGTAGCCACACTGAAGTTGTAGGCATTGTAGGGGCCTAGCGACTTTTTATGCAAGGTGTTGGCCTTCACCCGTGCTTTATAACTTTTCACCGGCTCGCCATTGGGGATGAGGGCTAAAGTCAGGGTTTTATTCGCCTTTGAAAGGGCGTTTAAATCCACTTCATACGACTTATCCACCTTGGTTTTTTCCACCTTTAAAATGCCCTCCAAGTCCTTGATTTTGCGGGTTACTAGGGCAATTTCTTGGGTTTTTTGGCTGATCTCTTGCTGCATGGCTCTGTTTTTGTTGTAAATGCTTTGGTAGCTGGCTTGAATCATGTTTTTGTCCAAAGTGAGCCCACTGATGCGGTGCACCAAATAGATCAGCACCAGTCCCCCCACGATGAGCACGGCAAGCACCAGTGCCCCCGCCACTAAGGCGTGCCTTTTGGCGTTCTTAGGTACGCGCCACTGCCTTGAGCCGTTTTCATCGATGATGGTGAGCATGAATTTATCTGCCAAAGCCCCCCCTTTGCAAAAAGCTACGCACCACGCTAAAGGAGCCCGCCACTAAATAAGACTTGCTAGGCTCTAATTCTCCCTTAAAAGGGCTAAAAGGCAAATTGAGCTCTTTTAAAATGCCCTCTAATCTCTCATAGGGCATGGTTTGACTATCTTGCACGGGCAGCACCCACACATGCCGCACACAGGGTTTTAAACTTTCTAAGACCCCCAATGCATCTTTTCTAGCGTAGCTGTTGTAAATCAAGTCTAATTGCCGCCCTTTTAAAGCCTCAGCTAAAGCCCTAGCCCCCCCCACATTGTGCGCCACATCTAGCAAGACATTGGGCTTAAGGGCTTCAAAACGCCCCCTTAAATTTAGCCGTTTTAAAGTTTTAGGCGCAAGGTTTAGGGCGTGCAAGGTGCTTAGCGCGCTCTGTAAATTCTGCACCAAAAAGGGCGGATAACCCCATTTTTGTCCCTCTTTTAGGGCTTGTGGGCTTAAATCTTCAATGAAGATCAAATTTTGGCTAGGTAAAAGTTTTTTAGCCAATCCTTGCATCTCTAACTCTTGTTTGGCAAAAATGATGGGCGTGTGGGGCTCTAAGCCTAGCCCTGCCTTTAATTTTGTCGTGGCAATTTCCAATAAATTTGCACCTAAGCGGTCGGTGTGATCCACGCTAATGGGCGTAAAAACTAGGGCGATGCGCTTATTTAAACTCGTGGTGCTGTCAAACTCGCCACCTAATCCCGCCTCAGCGACCATATAATCGCAATCTTTAGCCAAAACCACCGCTAAGAGCGTGGCGTATTCAAAATAACTTAAATTAGGGTCTAGGGGTAGGCTTTGCAAATAAACGTGGGCTTGCTCTAGCTGCTCTTGGGGGATATTTCGCCCATTGGTGTAAAAGCGCTCATTAAAGTCTAGCAAATGCGGGGAGCTAAAGTGCAGGACTTTAAAACCGCTTGCCTCTAAGCTTTGGGCGATAAAACGCCCCGTGCTGCCCTTGCCATTGGTGCCGACAATGTGGATTTTAGGCGTGGTGTCTTTAAAATGCTGGCAAAAGTCCTTGTAGGCTTGTTTAAAACGCCTAGGCTCAAAGGGGGCAAGTTCAAAGGGTTTGGTGGTAAGAAAATCGCTTAACTTCATTTATTCACCTTCCCCTCGTAGGCAATTTGGGACACAAATTGTGTGAGGGTTTGCTCTAGGGCTTGGCCGATGGCATACAGACGGTTATTGTAGGTGATTAAGGGGTCTTGCAAGGACACAGCGTAATTGTAATAACCATTGTCCTCAAAGGTCTTGGTAACGCCCATTTTATTGTCGTAGGTGTAGGTGACATACACCGTAACCCTATAAAAGGTGGTGAAGCCCTCTTGGTTTTGGCTAATGGAAGTGTCGATGACCCTTTTCATTTCAATGGTGATGATCGAGTCGGCTTGCTTCTCTGTGGTTAGGGTGTTTTGGAAGCGCTGCACGATGAAGCGGTTCAACAAGTCCTTAAACTCCACGGAGTTTTTAGGGTTGGGTAAATTCACCACTAGGCGCACGAACACCCCCTTACCCAACACCTTATCCGCAAAGTTGGCGATGGGCTGATACCCACAGTCACAGAGTAAAAAGACTAAAACCCACGCCCGCCACATTTGCCCGCCACATTTCTTAAGCAAGGACGAAATTCACCAACTTGGCCGGCACAACCACTTCTTTAAGCACCTTTTGCCCCTCTAGCCACTTTACCACCTCTTGGCGGGCGGCTTCTAACAACGCCTCTTTAGGGGTGTCTTTAGGCACGCTCACCAGCCCACGCTTTTTGCCATTGATGGTGATGGCAATGTTAACATTATCTTGCTCTAGGGCCTTAGCGTCCACTTCTAGGGGCTTGAAGTTGCTAAGCTTAAAAAGCCTATGGGCAATTTCAAAGCACACATGGGGGATGATGGGCTCTAGGATATGGGTTAAAATGTAGTACCCCTCCGTCCAAATGGCGGCATTGCTGCTTTTCTCTAGGGCGTTTAAAGCTTCCATGCACGCGGCGATTAAAGTGTTGAAGGGGTAGTTGGGGATGGCTTCTTTAAAGATGTCGTGGCATTTTTGTAGGGCCAAATGCACCTTTTGGCGGGCTTGTTTGTCCTCGGCATTTAGGCTACTTAGTTCAATTTTAGGCGCGTTTTCACAAGGCTGTGCTAAAAAGGACTTTTCATAAAAGCGGCGTAAAAAGCGCGCCGCCCCCTCTAGGGCTTGGTCGTTCCAATCGAGCTCTTTATGCGGGGGGGCGACAAAGTGGATGTAGAGCCTTGCGATGTCCGCCCCGTGTTTGTTTAAAATCTCTCTAGGGGTGACGACATTGCCCTTAGACTTACTCATTTTCGCCCCGTCTTTAAGCACCATGCCTTGCGTGGTTAGGGCTAAAAAGGGCTCGTCCAGCTTGACATAGCCTAAGTCCCTTAAGGCCCTTGTAAAAAACCTCGCGTAGAGCAGGTGTAAAATGGCGTGCTCGATCCCGCCAATATACGAATCCACACCCAACCAATAGCTTAACTCTTGTGGCTCAAAAGCTTGTTGCTCCCGTAGAGCTTTGGGCGTGGTGTAGCGCAAGAAATACCAACTGGATTGGAAAAAGGTGTCCATCGTGTCGGTTTCTCTTTGCGCCTTGCCCCCACATTGCGGACAAGTGCAATCTCTAAAAGTCGGGTGCTTGTCTAGGGGGTTGCCCTCGCCATCGATCACCACATTTTCAGGCAATAAAATAGGCAAATTCTCTAACTTCTCACACACCAACCCGCAACTAGCACAATGCACCATGGGGATGAGTGCCCCCCAGTAGCGCTGCCTTGAAATGCCCCAATCTTGCAAGCGGTAGTTAATGACCCTTTGCCCTAGTTTTTGCTCCTCAAAGAGTGCACTTAGTTGTTCTTTGGCCTCTGTGGTGCTTAAGCCATTGTAGTCTTGGCTGTTTTGTAAAATGCCCTCTTCATTGCAAGGCACTTCCTGCCCCACAATCAAGGGGATGATGGAGATGTTTAGAAGTTTGGCAAATTCATAGTCTCTAGGGTCGCAACCGGGCACGCCCATTAAAGCCCCACTGCCATAGTTTTCTAACACAAAGTTAGCCACAAACACAGGGATCAACTCTTTTGTAAGGGGATGAATCGCTTTTAAAGGCAAGGCAACCCCCCTTTTTTCTAACGCCCTCGTGCGCATGTTGGTGTTTTGGATGGCTTTAATCTCTTTAGCGGCATTTGGCTCTAATGCCCCCTTGTCTAGCAAGGTTTGCACGAAGGGGTGGCCGGGGGCTAGGGCAATGAAAGTGACACCATAAATGGTATCTATGCGGGTGGTGAAAACTTCTAGGCCTTGAGAATGCCCTAAGAGCTCTTGGCTAGCTTGATCTAGGCTGAAGCTAAAGCCCATGCCGCTAGATTTGCCCATCCAATTTTCTTGCATGCGTAGCACTTGGTTAGGCCAGTGTCCCTCTAGGGTTTTTAAGCCCTCTAAAAGTTCCTCCACATAGGCGGTGATTTTTAGATAGTATTGGGGCATTTCTTTTTGCTCCACCAAACAATCACAGCGCCAGCACCGCCCATCGATCACCTGTTCGTTGGCTAAGATCGTTTTATCCTTAGGACACCAATTCAGCCACGCCTTTTTTTGATAGACCAAGCCTTTTTCATACATTTCGATAAAAAATTGCTGTTCGATCTTCGTGTAATCGGGCGCACAGGTGGCAAACTCCCTCTCTTGGCAAAAGGAAAAGCCTAGAGCCTGAAACTCTTGGCGCATTTTTGCCATGTTCTCATAGGTCCATTTTTTAGGGTGCACGCCGTGCTTGATGGCAGCATTTTCCGCGGGCATGCCAAAAGCGTCAAAGCCCATCGGGTGCAAGACATTGTAGCCCATTTGGCGGGCATATCTAGCCAAAGCATCCCCAATAGCGTAGTTTCTCACATGCCCCATGTGCACCTCTCCGCTAGGGTAGGGCAACATGCTTAAAATGTACTTTTTGGGTTTGCTAAAGTCATCACTAGGTTCAAAGGCATTTGACTTAGCCCAAACGTTTTGCCATTTTGCTTCAATTTCTTTAGGGTTGTAGGTTTGCATCAGTATTCCACATCTGTATTTTTAATGCTGTCGATCACCAAGAGCACCAAACAAAAGACATTGCTGATGAGTGCGCCGATCATCAAAGTGTAGGCAAAGATCAAATTGTTTAAGATTTGCAAAAAGACAAAGGCGGGCATGAGGTGCAAGAGGGCGACTAGCGAACCGCCCATAAGCTCGGAGGCAAATTGCTTCTGCACCCCGATTTTCAGCGTCGTGACAATGAGGTTTAAGGCCATCGCCACAAAGAGGATCACCACATTAGGCTCATACAAAAACCCCGCAATGGAGGTGGTACTCACCAAACTAAAAATGGTAAAGACAACCCGACCCCAGTCCATAGCTCTCCTTTGTGGCTAAACCCGCCCGTGTTCGTATTGGCGGCGCAAGCGCTCCTTTTCTTGTTTCTTTTTTGCCTTTTTTAATTCGTTTTCGTGGTATCTCTCTAGATCAAAACCGAGCAAAATCGCCACTCTAGGGGCGATGAAGATCGAGCTGTAAGTCCCCACGATGGTGCCAAGCAACATGGGCAAAGAAAAGCCCACTAAAATTTTAGACCCAAAGATATAGAGCACCAAGAGCACAAAAAACACGGTCAAAGAAGTGAGTAAGGTCCTTGTGAGGGTGCTGGAAATCGCTTCGTTGATGACATAATCTAAATCATTCGTGCGCTTGGTGAGCATGCCCTCGCGGATGCGGTCAAAAATAATGATGGTGTCGTTGATGGAGTAGCCGATTAAGGTCAAAATAGCGGCAATGACTTCTAGGTTTAAATCGATGTTAAACACAATCACGCTTGTGGCGGTAATCAAGCTATCGTGCAAGAGCGCGACCACACTCGCCAGCGCAAAACGCCACTCATAGCGCACCCCGACATACAACATCATGGCAAGGATCGCCAAGACTAAAGAAAGCACACCCTTTTTTTTCAGCTCATCGCCCACTTTAGGCCCCACGCTATCCAGCTTGCGGATTTCAAACTTGCCTAAAGGTTTTAAAATGTTTGTGATCTCTGTGCTCAAATCCTTATGCACCTTGCCCACAGGGATTTTAATCACCACTTCCTGCTCCGAGCCAAAGGCACTCACCTGCACGCCACTAAATTGCGCCTCAGTGAAAGCTTGTCGGATCTTGGTGATGGGGGCTTTTTGGGTGAAACGCACCTGGGCCACGCTCCCACCGGCAAAGTCCACACCCAAATTAAAGCCCTTAAACAAAATCAGCCCCAAACAAGCGACGACTAAGAGCGTGGAGGCTGCAAGCCCCCATTTGGAGTACTCCATGAAGTTGAGGATCTTCACCCGTTTAAACAGCTCCACTACGCCCCCCTTTTAGAAACTTGGTTAGACACACCAAACCACAACGCCAAATTCCTTTTGCGTGAGAGTTTGGGCAAAATGGCTTGGTAAAAACCTTGCGTGCCGACAATGGCGGTTAAGATCGAGGCTAGAATGCCAATGCCCGTGGTGAGCGCAAAGCCCTTGATCGAGCCCGTGCCATAGGCGTAGAGCAAAAAAGAGGCGATGAGAGAGGTGAGATTGGAGTCAAAGATCGCCCTTGAGGCGTTGGCATAGCCCGAGTGCAGGGCTTGCGCAATGCTCTCATTGCGCCTTAGGCCTTCTCTCACGCGCTCATTGATGATGATGTTTGCGTCCACCGCCATCCCCACGGTCAACACAATGCCCGCCATGCCCGGCAAGGTCAGGGTTGCCCCAAAGATCGCCATCACAGCGATGATTAAAAATAAATTGACGATGAGCGCCACGCTGGCAATCACGCCGGCTAAAGCGTAGTAGGCGATCATAAAGACCATGACTAAAATAAAGCCTCCGATCAACGCCACGATCGAAGTTTTGATGCTATCAGCCCCCAAACTGGGACCAATGATGCGCTTTTCTAAGACCACAAGGGGGGCGCTCAACACCCCACTTCTTAGCGCAATGGCTAAGTCGCTGGCCTGTGCGACCGTGAAGTCGCCACTAATTTGCCCGCTACCCCCGCCGATGCGCTCACGGATATAAGGGGCGGAGTAGACCTTATGATCCAACACCACCGCCATGCGCTTACCCACATTTTCGCCCGAGAAGTCGCCAAAAATCTTCGCCCCTTGTGAGTTTAAAGAGAAACTCACCACGGGCTGGTTGTTTTTGTCATAGACCACCTGCGCGTCTGTGAGCATTTCCCCGTCTAAAATGGGGATCGCCTTTAAGAGCAAATGTCCGTAAGCCTGTCCGCCCCTGCCCGCATAGGGCAAAACCACATCGCCTAATTTTTTAATCTCTTCATCGGTGAGGCTGTCTAAATACTCGTTCTTTTCCTCATCCACAGCCATCATCTGCAAATGGGCGGACTTGGTGATGAGATCCTTTGCCCTTTGCTCTTCCTCAATGCTGTTGATCCCAGGCAGTTGCACCAACACCGCGTCTTTGCCTTGTTGCAACACGGTTGGCTCGGCTAGTCCAAATTGATCGAGGCGGTTTTTAATGGTGCTGATGACCTGCACCACGGTTTGCTGTTTGTAGGCTTCAGTCTTTCTAAAAGAGAGGCGCAGGGTGTAGTTGCTACCGGTGGTGAAAATTTCCACCCCGTCTTTGCGCCAATCTTGCAAAATCTTGTCTACATTCTTTTCATCGTCCTTGTCTAAGAGTGTGAAGGCCACGCCTTGCAAGGAAGAGTGTAAATCTTGGACTAAAATATTTTGTTGCTTAAAGGCGTAGTCAAGTGAAGAAGCGATGGAGGCGTATTTAGTCTTTAAGGCTTCCTGCACCCCCACGCCCAAAAGCAAACTAAGCCCGCCTCTTAAATCCAGCCCCAATGTGATCTTAGGTCCCTTGGTTTGTAAAAAGCTAGGCAAAGCAAAACCCACACCAAAGATCAGGGCGCAAATGAAGGCTAAAAGCCGTGCGTTAAACACCCGTTGCACGGGTTAGTTTCCTTCTGTTGGGGTTTGGTCTTCAAACTTGTAGGCGACATGGTTTTTAGAAAGCTTGGCTTCTGTGTTGTCGTTGAGCTTGACTTTAAAAAAGTTGTTTTCTGGCTTGATGACCTCACAAATGAGTCCGCCTTGCGTTACGATCTTATCGCCCTTTTGCAAGCCCTCCACCATCTCTTTATGCCTCTTAGCCTGCACCCTTTGGGGACGGATGATGAGAAAATAGAAAATCAAAAACAGCACCAAAAGGGGCAAAAGGGAGGTTAAGATGTCCTTGGTTTGATTCATGCACTTCCTTATGTGGGTAAACGCACCATTATAACGACTTTTCCTAATTTTTGGCTTTTTTGAGTGCCTCTAGTGCCAATAAATACAGAGTGCCGACAATGCCCGAAACGATCGAACCTAGCAAAATGGCGATTTTGGACACCTCCATCGCATCCACATTGTTGAAGGCGATGTTGGAGATAAACATGGACATCGTAAAGCCGATGCCCGCCAACATGCCCGCCCCTAAAATCTGCCCCCAGCTCACCCCCTCGGGGCGTTTGGCGATGTGTAATTTTTCACTTAAAAAGGTGATGCCCAAAATCCCGATGGGTTTGCCGATCACCAGCCCCAAGATCACGCCCCATAAAATCTCATCCACATGGAAGTTTAAATCCTTACCAATTTGCACCCCCGCATTGGCAAAGGCAAACAAGGGCATGATGAAGTAAGCCCCATAGGGGTGCAAGATGTGTTCTAAGCGCTCCAAAGGGCTTTGCAGCGACATGGTGGCGTTTTGTAGGCTGTAAAGCGCGTCTCTTTGGTTTTGCTCTAAAGGTTTAGTGGTGGGGTTTTTAAAGCAGCCTTTAAAATGCGCTAGGGCTGTTGAAAAGGATTGCAAGACCTTAGAGGGCTGAGAAATCTTAATGGGAATCGTAAAAGCTAGAGCCACCGCAGCGATGGTGGCGTGAATCCCGCTGTTGTGCGTGGTGAACCACAGCCCCACGCCCAAGAGTAAATAGGGCCACAAACTTTTCACCCCCAAGCGGTTGAGTACCAGCAAAATGAGTAAAATCAACGCAGAGCCGCCCAGCCAAATCAATTTTAAATTTGTGGTGTAAAAAATGGCGATCACCACAATCGCCCCCAAATCATCGGCGACCGCTAGAGTTACCAAGAAAACTTTAAGCGCGGGGGGGACTCGTTTGCCTAAAAGCAAAATCACCCCCAACGCAAAGGCGATGTCGGTCGCCATAGGAATCCCAAAGCCGTGTGCGCTGTTGGTGCCGGCATTGAGGCTATAGTAAATGATCCCCGGGGCCATCATCCCGCCAAGGGCGGCAACCACAGGGAAGGCGGCTTTTTGAAACCCGCACAACTCCCCATACATCACCTCCCGCTTGATCTCCAAGCCCACAAGGAGAAAGAAAAAAGCCATCAGGACATCATCGATCCATTGATGCACTGAAAAGCCTAGAAAGGTCTTGCCAAAGACGATGCCTAGTTTTGTGTGCCACAGCTCAAAGTAGTAAGGGGACACAAAAGAATTGGCGCAAATCATCGCCCAACACGCGCTCACAAATAAGAAAATCCCTCCAAAAGATTCACTCTTGACAAAGTCCACAAAAATATTTTTCTTCATATTAGGCATGGCTACCTTTGTCTCTCTAACTTGATCTGTGTTTTGAGTACATAAATTAAAAAGGCTTGGGCTTTGGTGTGTGGATAGAGTGCTTGCACCTTTTGTAAATACCCCTTCACCTGCGCTTGGTGCGCCTTGATACTCCCCTCTCCGCTCTTGTAATCTAGGATAGTGAGGCTGTTTTCATTAAAGACGACCATGTCCATGCGCAAGGGTTTTTCATCTAGCTTAAAGCCCACCTCAGCCACAATTTGCCCCCTTAGCAAGTCTTTAAAGCCTTTGTCTTGCTCTAAGAGCTCCAAGCGTTTTAAAAGGGCTTTTACACAGAGTTCAAAACTATAGTTATGGTGTAAATACTCTTTAAGGCTGTGTAAGTCCACGCCATAGCCATAAAACAATTCTAGGGCTTTATGCAACGCCAGCCCAAAGAGTCTTGCAGGGCGGCTGCCCTCCAGCTCTTCTTTAGGTTTTAGGTTTTGGGTTTTGTCTTCTTGGGTGCCAAAGGCTTTTTGGCTGTTTAAAAGCACAAGGCCTGCAGGTTTCAGGGCGGCTGTGGGCTCTTTAGGCGCGCTTTTAGGCAGTTGCCCCTCTTGGCACTCTAAGAGTTCAAGGGGCGTAAAGGCACTTTCTTTAGGGTTGTCCTTTTGCAAAATCGTTAGGCTTTCTTGAGCCCTAGTGCACGCCACATACAAGACATTCATGTCCTCTTCTTTGCGGGCTTTTTTGTACGCCTCTAGGGCTTGGCTATAAGCATCGTCTATGCATTCCCTATTCTTTTGGCGATAAAAAACACGCCCCGCATGTTCTAAAAATGTGGGGGTGTTGTTGGCACCTTTAGGGCTCAAACGATCCATCAAGATCACATGCCCAAACTCCATGCCCTTAGATTTGTGGATGGTCATGATTTTTAGCCCCACCGCCTCGCTTTGGGCGATTTGGACGTTTTTTTGCTCTAAATCCTTTAAAAACTCTTGTGGGTCGTTGAACTCTAAAGAGTGCTCTAAAAAGTGGCACGCACTCGGGCTAAACAACTCTAAGATTTGCATGAGATTTAAAATGTGTGCGCTCAGATTAAGGTCTAGGGGGGCAGGGTGGGTGGGGTGTTTAAAGCCAGGCCGCACAACTTTGCCACATTGGCTAAGTGGTAGCCTTGTTGTTCGGCCGGGCTTAGGGCATAAAGCAAGGCGTGGCACAAGGCTTTCACTTCCTTTTGCGCCAACAGACTTAAGTCGGTCGCGCTCACAAGCTCCACACCCTGTAAATGGGGGGTCAAAAATTCTTTTAGGTCGTTCACATCGTCATTTTTAAAGCATAAAACCGCGATCTCTTGCGCCGCCACCCCGCTGTTTAACAGCTTTTTTATGGCTTGCAAAGTCGCGTTCAACACAGACTCTTCCTTTGTCTCGTTTTCTAAACCCACTGTTGGCACACTCTGCACCCGCACACAACCTTTTGTGGCTAAATCTTGGCGTTTTTCAGGGAGCTTTTGGGGGGTGTAGCCCGCAATCTTAGACGCAAAGGTGGCGTTGATGAAGTCCAACACCACGCCCGTGCTGCGGTAGTTGTGCTCCAAAGATTGGCTGCAAATGTCTTTATCGCTGCAAACTTCCTCAAAAAATGTGCTTTTACTCCCCCTAAAGCCATAAATGCTCTGCTTGGAGTCGCCCACAAAGAACACGCTGCGATCTCCCCACTTTTGCCCCACGCCCGCTTTGATCTCGTCCACTAAGGGCTTTAAAATGCTGTATTGCAAGGGGTTGGTGTCTTGAAACTCATCGATCAAGATGTGCATGATTTGGCTGTCTAGGCGGAAGTAAAAGAAATCCCTATCGATCAAATTCCCTCTTAAGAGTTGGCTGACCTTGAGTGTAATTGCAGCAAAACTTAATTGGTCAGAGTTGCGGTTGTATTTTTTATAGAGTTGTAAAAAATACGCCAATTCGTTTAAAATGGTGGCTTCTCTTAGGTTAAAGTGATCCACGAGCAAGGCCTGAATGTTGGGGTTCGCGCTTAAGGCTTTTTGCGCACCTTGATTCTTTAAGACTTCTAAAATGTCTTTAAAGGTCTTGATCTCCCTTTGGCGGGGAACTTTTAAAACCTTGTATTGTTGCAAAATCTCTTGTTCTAAAGTCTTTAAGTCTGTGTTTGAAACGGTGGAGGGAACAAAGTTTGCTCCGCCATCGTGCAAATCTAACAATCTTTTAAGGGCATGCAGGACACTAAAGCTCTCCCCCTGTGCGAGCAACAACACACAAAGGCGTTTTAACCTGTCTAGGTCTTTGGACGGCAAGTGGCTCAAAAAAGCACTGAGCTGCTCGTCTAAAGAAGGGTCTCCCACACCAAACACCGCACACACACCCACAAAGTAACTGAACTTCCTTAACACCCTTTGGAAAAAGGCATCGATGGTGATGATGGGGGGGGTTTCTTGCAAAAAGTTGGCGTAAATGGCGGGAGCGTTTAGGCTAGCTAGGCGCGCTAGGGACAAGTGGTAATCCCTTTGCAAGACTTCTAGGATTTCTTGGGTTTTAGGCTCGGGGGTATAGGCGGGGTCTTGTTGGTAGGCAAGGCCAGCCGCGCTTAAGAGGGCTAAGCTCTTGTGGATGCGATCGTGCATTTCAGCGGCGGCTTTCTTGGTGAAAGTTAGGGTTAAGATGTTTGCCGGCTGCGCCCCTTCAAAGAGCAAGGCGACATAGCGCAAGGTTAGGGCAAAGGTTTTACCGCTGCCTGCCGATGCCCTAAGAGCAAGCCATGGATGTGTGCGTGCTGTTTCTTCCATAACGGGGCATTCTAGCAAAAAAAGCGGCTTTTTAAAAGCCTTAACATGTCCATGCTATAATAAAGACTTTTTGAGACTAACGCAAGGGGATCGTGTGCGCTACATTCGGTTTTATAAAGAATTAAACAATAAGGACGTGCCCTTAGTGGGGGGCAAGAACGCCAGCATTGGAGAGATGTTTCAAGAGTTGGTGCCTAGTGGGATCAAGGTGCCTAATGGCTTTGCCATCACCAGCCAAGCCTATTGGTATCTCTTGGAACAGGGGGGGATCAAAGAGCAAATCATCAACTTGCTAAAGGGGGTGGATGCGACCGAATTGGATGTGCTGAAAATACGCTCAAAACAAATCCGTGAGCTCATTTTTGGCACGCCTTTTCCTGCCGACTTGCGCGATGAGATTTTGCAAGCCTACAAGATGCTAAGCGACGAATACCACATGCGTGAAGCCGATGTGGCGGTGCGCTCTTCTGCCACCGCTGAAGACTTGCCAGATGCCTCTTTTGCCGGGCAACAAGACACCTATTTAAACATCAAGGGTAGAACCGAGCTCATCCACTACATCAAAGCTTGTTTGGCTTCGCTGTTTACAGATAGGGCGATCAGTTACCGCGCGTCTAGAAACTTTGACCATTTAAAAGTGGCCCTCAGTGTGGGGGTGCAGAAAATGGTGCGCGCCGACAAGGGCAGTGCGGGCGTGATGTTCTCCATCGACACTGAAACGGGCTTTAAAGACGCGGTGTTCATCACTTCTAGTTGGGGTCTGGGCGAAAGTGTGGTCGGGGGATTGGTAAACCCTGATGAATTTTATGTTTTCAAGCCCACGCTCAAGGCGGGCAAACAGCCCATCATCAAACGCCAACTAGGCGATAAAACCCAAAAAATCGTATACGCTTCTCGGGGCAGCGAAAGCCCCACTAAGAGCATCCCCACCACCCCCAAAGAGCAAAACAGCTTTTCTTTGAGCGACACCGATCTGCTCAGCCTTGCCCGCTATGCCATGCTCATTGAAGAACACTACACCAAAGAAGCCGGGCAATACCGCCCTATGGATATAGAATGGGCTAAAGACGGGGACAGTGGGGAGATTTTCATTGTGCAAGCCCGCCCTGAGACCGTGCAGAGTCAAAGTTTGAAGCAGAGCGCGCGGGTGTATGAAAAATACTACTTTAAAAGCAAAGAGGGGCGGGAGATTTTGCTGACCGGGCGCGCGATCGGGAGCAAAATCGGTGTGGGTAAAGTGCGCGTCATCAACAGCCTAGATCACATGAACATCTTTAAAGAGGGCGAGATTTTGGTAACCGACAACACCGACCCCGATTGGGAGCCCATCATGAAAAAGGCGAGCGCGGTTGTAACGAATCGGGGCGGGCGCACCTGCCATGCCGCCATTGTGGCGCGCGAGATTGGCGTGCCTACGATTGTGGGGGCTTTAGGAGCAACAGAGCTGCTTTATACCGGCATGGAGATCACGATCTCGTGTGCTGAGGGTGAGATTGGCTACATTTATGCGGGCGCGCACCCCTTTGAGATCGAGCGCATCGCCCTAGACGACTTGCAAGAGCCTAAGACCAAAATCTACCTCAACATTGGCAACCCTGAGAAGGCGTTTAAATTCTCACAACTGCCTAACCACGGCGTGGGTCTAGCACGCATGGAACTCATCATGCTTAACCAAATCAAGGTCCACCCGCTGGCTCTAGTGGACATGCAGCACAACAAACCCGTGGAAAACCAAGACCGCGTAGAAGGCTTGATCGCGGGCTATGAAAGCCCTAAGGATTTTTTTGTCAAAAAGATCGCCGAGGGGATGGGCATGATCTCTGCTGCCTTTTACCCTAAACCCGTGATCGTACGCACCAGCGATTTTAAATCTAACGAATACGCAAGGATGCTCGGCGGAAGTGTGTATGAACCCCATGAGGAAAACCCGATGCTTGGCTACCGGGGGGCGAGCCGCTACTACTCGGATCTGTATAAAGAAGCTTTTGGCTGGGAGTGTGAGGCGTTGTCTATGGTCAGAGAGCAAATGGGCTTAAGCAACATGAAAATCATGATTCCCTTTTTACGCACCATTGAAGAGGCCAAAAAAGTCCTAGAAATTTTACGCAAGAATGGGCTAGAATCGGGCAAAAACGGGCTAGAGCTGTATGTCATGTGTGAATTGCCCATCAATGTGATCTTGGCAGACGACTTTTTAAGCTTGTTTGATGGCTTCTCCATCGGATCAAACGACTTAACCCAACTCACTTTGGGTGTGGATAGAGACGGGCAATTGGTGAGCCATGTCTTTGATGAGCGCAACCCGGCGATGTTGGAGATGTTTAAGCGGGCGATTGAGGCGTGCAAAAGGCATGGCAAGTATTGCGGGATTTGCGGGCAAGCCCCCAGCGATTACATTGAAGTGGCGGAGTTTTTGGTGAGAGAGGGCATCAGCTCTCTATCGCTCAATCCAGACTCCATCATCGCCACTTGGAATCGCATTGTGCAATTAGAAAACTAATTGAGTCCCTAGTGCGTGGCGTTTTCTTTAAAGAAACGCAAGCTGAGTTTTCTAAGTGTCCCTTCTAGGCGCAAATTTTCTAAAGCGTGGTTGATGTAAAACAGCGCCGCGTTGTTGAATTTATTGAGCACAAAACCCGTGTGCCGCTCGCCCTGAGATTCCCATAAAAGCCTCAAAGCCCCGCCGTATTTTTTCATGTATTCTGAAGCACTCAGAGAGCTGCTAAACGCGATGTCTGCGCGTTTATCTTTAACAAATAGCAGGGCTTCTTCTGTGTCTTTTGCAGGGATGATGCGGGCATAGTGGGCGAGGGCGAGGCTGGCATCCACCGGGCTTTGGGCAGCGCGCAGCCCCTGAATCCGTGCCAAATTATGGATATTGTTTTCATCGGTGCGCCCCACGATCACCGTGTGGAAATAAGTGTAAGGGCTAGATTCGTCAAAATCGGCGTGCCTTTGGTCGTTGGCAAGTTCTAGTTGGTTGGCGATCAAATCCACATGCCCTGTGCGCAACTTACCCAGCATTGCGCTGGAGGGCATTTCGTAAAACACGATCTTCACACCCATTTCTTTGGCCACAGCGCGTGCCACTTCCACATCATAACCCGTGAGCCGCCCCTACGCATTGCGGTCAGAAAAGGGCGGGTAAGTGCCCTCTGTGGCGACAATGATGGTTTCTTTATCGTGAATCCTCTCGTAGAGATTAGAAGCAGACAAAAAGCTTAGGGCAAGGGATAGGGTAAAAAACACCTTTCGCATGCAACCTCCTTAAAGATTGGGGCGATAAATCCTTGGCAAGCGGCGGGTGAGCATGGTGATCGCCTCGTAATTGATGATGCCTAAAATCTTAGAAACATCACCCGCGCCCATGGCTCCAGTTTGTGGGTCGCCAAGCAAGATGACTTCATCGCCCTCTTGCGCCTCAATTTTACCCACATTAATAAAACATTGATCCATGCACACCCCCCCGATCACAGGGACTTCTTGCCCGTGCAAGAGTCCCCACGCCTTGTTGCCCAAGACCTTAGAGATTCCATCCCCATAACCTAGAGGCAAAACCCCCACCCTTGTGGGCTCTAAACAATAATACCCCTCCCCATAGCCCACCAAGCACCCTGCCTCAATGGTTTTTAAGCTCACAATTTGGGCTTTGAGCGTGATGGCATGCTGCAACTTAAAGCCCTTTTTATTGAGTGCATCTTGTGTGTAGATGGAGGGGTGCAAGCCATAGAGTGCCAACCCCGCACGGGCTAAATCCAACCCGTAATTGTCCATGGACAGAGCCGCCGCGCTGTTGGCCATGTGGCGGTATTTAAACTCCAACCCCAAAGCTTTAAGTTGGGCTAGAAAATCCATAAAGCGCTCCGCCTGCTCTAGGGCGTAGTTTTTAAACATGGCATCGGCGTTGCTGTGGTGGGTGAAGATCCCCTCCACTTCTAGCCCTTTGAGTTTGGCGATTTTAACGATCTCATGGGCGCTTTCTTTGGTGGGCAAAAAGCCTAGGCGCCCATGCCCGTATCCACCTTAATATGCACCTTGAGCTTTTGCTTGAGTGAGAGAGCCGCCGCTGAAAAGTGCTCGGCTTGCTTGTGTGAAAAGAGTGTTTGGGTGATCTTGTGCTTAACAAGCACTTTTGCCACGTGATCTGGGGTGTAGCCTAAAATCAAAATGGGGATGTCTTGAAACTCCGTACGCAACTCCAAAGCTTCATCTAAGGTTGCCACGCCTAGATAGATCGCGCCCTGTTTGACAAACACCCGGCTAGCCCCCAGCGCCCCCGCCCCGTAGGCATTCGCCTTCACCACAGCCATTAAAGGCATTTGGCACACTTTTTGAATGACCGAAAAATTATGCACCAGGGCAGCTGTGTTGACCTCTACATAGCTAGCGCGTGGGGGTAGGTCTTGCATGTTGGACTTCTTCCTCTTGGGGATTAAAGTAAGATTTGGTTTCCGCCACAACAACTTTATAGAGCAATAAAAGAGCGATGAGATTGGGGATCGCCATCAACGCGTTGGCGATGTCGGAGAAGTTCCACACAAAGTCCAACTTGGTGACAGAGCCCACAAAAACCCCGATCAAATATAAAATGCGGTAGTAAAAAATGTAATCCCCGCCAAAAGTAAATTCCACGCTGCGCTCCCCATAGTAAGCCCAACCCACTATGGTAGAGTAGGCAAAGAAGATGGTAGACGCAAAGACAATCCAGCCCATATTAGGGTAAAAGTAGCGCACGCTCTCATAAGTGAGCAGGCTGGCATCGCGGAAGGTTTCGTGCACGGGGGCCATCAACACCAACAAGGCGGTGGAGGTGCACACCACTAAGGTGATGATGAGGGGTTGCAACATGGTGATGAGGGCTTGCTTCACCGGGTGCGCACTCTTAGAAGCGGCCGCGACAATGGCCGCAGAGCCCATGCCTGCTTCATTAGAAAACAGCCCCTTAGACACACCGTTTTGCACGATTGTTAAAAGTGCCACACCCCCCGCCGTCCCACTGATCGCCTCTTTGGGGCCAAAGGCACTATTTACAATGAGCTTAAAGGCATTGTAGGTCGCGCTGGGGTGCATTGCCACAATGTAAACCGTGGTGAGCACATACAAAAGCACCATAAAGGGAGCGAAGTAGTCGCTAAACTTACTGATGGATTGGATGCCGCCCATTAAAATGATCCCTGTGATGCCCGCAATGATAAACCCTGAAAGCCATGCAGGCATGGAGGCGTGGTGCAAAAGGATGGAGGACACCGCATTGGCTTGAGTCATGCTGCCGATGCCAAAAGAGGCGATCAAAGTAAAAATGGCAAAGAAAAAGGCAAGTTTTGGCATGTGCAAGCCATTTTTGATGTAATACATCGGCCCGCCCTTGTAGCCAAATTGCCCCACTTCGCGGTATTTTAAAGACAGCACGCCTTCAGCGTATTTAGTCGCCATGCCTACAATGCCCGTCACCCACATCCAAAAAATGCTCCCCGGGCCGCCGGACACAATCGCCACAGAAACGCCGACAATGTTGCCGATGCCCACAGTTGCCCCGATGGAGAGCATTAAACTGGAGAACTGGGAGATGTCGCCCTTAGAGTGTTTGTCGCGGGTGCAAAGCACCTTGAAGGCATAAAGAGTTTTAGAAAATTGTAAGCCCTTGAGCACCACGGTGTAGAATAAACCCGTGCCCACCAACAAAATAAGCAAGGGCAAGCCCCAAACCCATTCCTTGATGAGATCTAAAAGAGAGTTTAAATAACCCATGGCTTTCCTTTAAATTGCGCATGTTAATCCCTAAAAAAGGCGGAGAAAAGCATGATGTCTGTACTTTTCTCATTTGCGCCCTCTGTGGTCAAGCTGGCGATGACACGTCCCATGGCAGGGCCAAAGGTCATGCCTAACCAACCTAACCCTGTGGCGTGGATCAAGTTTTTGTATTTTTTGTCATAACCCAAGTAGGGGATGTCATTAGGCGTTAGGGGCCTAAACCCACTCCACTCCACGGGGTTTCGCATCACAAAGGGTTTTGTGAAGGTGGTGAAGTTTTTCTTCATGTTGGCGATCTGCGCGGGTGTGATGCTAGGATCCAGGGTGTTTAGCTCGAGCTTGGAAGTGATGCGTACGGTGTTTCTTCTAGGGGTCATTGCCAAGAAAATGTCGGCAAAGAGTGCAGAGGTTTTGGGTTTGAGTTCTTCTTCCATTTCAAAGGTGATGCTATAACCCTTTGCCCCCATCATCAAAAAGTCGTTGCCGGTTTTTTTAATGAGTTGGGGGTTGACACCCGTACACAAAACGATGGTGTCGGCTTGAAAGCGGTTGGCGGTGGTGATGATGCCATTGATTCTATTCCCGCTAAACTCGAAGTCTAGCACTTCCTCATGGTAGTAAAACTCCACGCCGGCGTTCTTGAGGTAGGTTTGCAGTTGCTCCATCACCTCTCTCGCGTCCACATGGGCGTTTTCGGTGAGCAGCACACTGCCGGCGATGGTCTCCTCTTTAGCCACGGGCATATACTCCAGGGTTTTCTTAGGATCAAAGATTTCGTAGGTTTTAGGGTCGTAGTGATCTTGACACAACTGCACCTTTTTGTGGAAGTTTTCCTGCAAGGTGTAGATCATCAAAAGCCCATCCTCTTTATACCAAAAGTCCATGCCATCGGCGAGCATTTCGTGGTAAACATCGATACTCAACCATCCATAGCGCTCAAACAACGCCATTGTGCGGGCGGTGGCTTTAGCGTTTGCACTTCTTACGAATTTACACAACCATTTATAAAGCTGGGCGTTTAAACCCCAGTGGATACTCAAAGGGGCTTGGCCTTTTAACATCAGCTTTAGCGTGTCGCCCACCACTCCCGGACAAGAGAGCGGAGATTTTTTAAAGGCGGAGATCAACCCAGCATTGCCAAAGGAAGTCCCACTGCTCCCATCCCCCTTTTCAATCACCGTAACCTTGCGTCCAAGTTTGTGCAAAGAATAGGCACAACTAAGACCCACAATGCCCCCGCCAATGACAACGGCATCTTTTTGCATAAAAATCTCCTATTTTTGGGCGATGGCTTCGATTTCTACTAGGCCATCTTTGGGAAGTTTGGCGACTTGAAAGGTGGCGCGCGCAGGGTAAGGTTCTTTAAAGTAGTTCCCGTAAACTTCGTTCACCACCGCAAAGTCATCCAAACTTTTCAACAAAATCGTGGTTTTCACAATGGATTCCATGCCCAAATTAGCGACGTGCAAAATGGCCTTAATGTTTTCCATTGATTGCGTGGCTTGCGCCTTGATGTCGGGGCCGGCAAACTCACCTGTCGCGGGGTTAATGCCTAATTGCCCGGACACAAACACAAGGTGTTCAGTGGCGATCGCTTGAGAGTAGGGGCCAATGGCTTTAGGTGCCCCTTCAGAATGCACAGCGTTCATAGCAATCCTTTTTCAAAAATAAAAAGAAAATCGATTATACCCCATGTAAGCTGTATTTGAGCTGATAATGGGCTATTTGATCTGCACATGCACGGGTTTAGCCACGTCTTTACTCACTTTTTCTAGCTCTTCATCGGCTTTTTCCTGACTCTCAAAGGGGCCGATCAAATAACGCTTTTGCCCCTTAAAGTCTTGGACTTTGTGCGGGTAGGGTTTGATCGCCTCTAGGAATTTGGGGTTAGGGGTTTTGCTAAACACACCCACTTGCAAATAAAAGCCCTTGGGTAAACTGGCTTTGGCAGGGTGTTTGGCGGGGTGTTTGGCCGGCTCGTGAGCCGTGGGGTGGGTGGCCTTGTGCTCATTGTGTGCCGTGTATTCTGGCTTATGTTCTGGTTTAGGCGCGGGGTGGACGGCTTTGTGCTCGCTATGTGCGGGCTTTTCGTGATGCGCCACTTTATGGACCTCTCGGTCATGATGGACGGCCTTGTGCTCTGCCTTGTGCGCCTCTGTGTGGGTTTGTGCGCTCTTTTCGTGGGCCTCGTGGTGGGCTTTGGGCACCTCGCGATGCGCTTCTTTATGGACGGGGTGTTCTGGTCTATGCTCCACTTTGTGCGCTTGGGGGAGGGCTGGGGCAGGCAGGGGAGCACTGGGCGCAGGCGTGGACCTGTCTAGCGGGCTTGTGGGCAAGGCGTTCAACTTGTTGTTGGCATTGCTTGTGTTGTCTGGCGCAGGTTGGTTTTGCTTGCTTTGGATGTCTTTGACGATTTTATCAAAGCGGTCTTCCTCGGGTTTTTTCACCGTGGGTTCTAAAGTCAAGTTTTCAAAATCATGCGCATTACCGACCTTTTGCATGTTTTTCTCAGGGGGCACAGACGCGCTTTTAGCCGGCTCTCTGGTGCTTTTATAAAACACCACCACCACCACCACTAACACAATCAAGGCAATGGCTACGACCAAAAGCATCTTCTTAAACCCTGAACTTTTTTGTTCCTCTTCTAGCACCGTATCCACTTGCCTTTTAAGGCTTGGGTCTAATTCGCCAAATTCGTTTTTGTTGTCCATTGTGATCCTTTCTTTACATATGCCGTGCCCAGCTTGCGCCCCGTTCTTTGGCGTAAACTTCATAGGGCAAGACTAAAATATTGAAATGGGGAGGTAAATCGCTGTTGGGGAAGGTGCGCCACTCATTGGGTAAACCTTGCGCGAGCTTCATAGACAGAGTGCGTGCCAAGCGCTGCCCCTCGCTAAGCTCGGTGTGCCCCTTGTGGATGTAAAGGTGCAAATGCCCGGGGGTCTTGCTCTCATAGGCGGTGAAGTTCATAAAACCCTCTTCTCTTAGCAAGAGTTGCGCCTTGTGGTAAAAGCGCTCAGGGTTGCGCCCATTGTAGTCAAACACAATGTTTTCGACTTTGTTGTTGGGTAAAATCAAGGCGTGGGCGATGGTGAGCTCTTTTTTCCAGTGCTTTTGGATGAGCATGGAAGTGAGGGGAGCTTGCACTTTTTCGAATTTGTCGTAATAACAACGCCCCATATGCGTTACTCGTTCGCCAAGCCCCGGTTTTAGGGCGTAGTAAAAACCCGTTTGCATTTTGATCAATTTTAAATCCATTTCAAGCATGCTGCTCCTTAAAAAATGGGCCGTGCATAGGTTGGATATCCCTTACTAAGTGCTTCGATCTCTCGATAAATCCCGCTTTGATCGCCCTTGATGTTCTGCAACACTTGGGCTATTTTTGTGGCGACGAAGGCAAAGGCTTTAGAATCTAACCCTCGGCTTGTCAGGGCGGCGGCACCCAGCCTGATCCCGCTGGTGATGAAGGGGCTTCTCTTTTCTCCGGGCACCGTGTTCTTATTCACGATGATTCCCGCCCGGCCTAGTGCCTCTTCGGCCTCTTTGCCGCTAAAGTCTTCAAAGCGCACCACCAATAAGTGGTTATCGCTACCTCCACTCACCAGGTTAAAGCCTTGCTCTAAGAGCCCTTGCACCAACACCTGCGTGTGTGTTTTCACCGCCTTAGCATAGCCACGCCATTCGGGTTTAAGGTTTTCTAAAAACCCCGCGGCTTTGCCGGCGATGACATGCATTAAAGGCCCCCCCTGTGTGCCCGGAAAAAGGGCTTTATTGACTTTCATGGCGATCTCTTCATCGTTGGCAAGGACAATCCCGCCCCTAGGGCCTCTTAGGGTTTTGTGTGTGGTGCTGCTCACTATGTGGCAGTGGGGAAAGGGGTTAGGGTGCTCGCCAGCCACGACCAACCCTGCGATGTGGGCGATGTCGCCCATTAAAAGTGCCCCCACCGAGTCGGCGATCTCTCTAAAGCGTTGAAAGTCAATTTCTCTAGGGTAGGCGGAGTAGCCACAAATGATGATCTTGGGGCGCACAATTTGGGCGATTTTCTGCACCTCATCGTAGTCGATCCAGCCTTCAGCATTAACCCCATAATGAAAGCCCTGAAAATGCTGCCCCGTCATGCTGACTTTAGAAGCGTGAGTCAAATGCCCCCCACAGCTAAGATCCATGCTTAAAATCTTGTCATAAGGCTTTAACAAGGCGTGGTAGATCGCCATGTTGGCCTGAGAGCCTGAGTGTGGTTGGACATTAGCAAAGGCGCAGTTAAAAAGTTTTTTCGCCCTCTCAATGGCTAGGCTTTCGATTTTATCGACGACTTCGCAACCCCCGTAGTAGCGCTTATGGGGGTAGCCCTCGGCGTATTTATTCGTTAAAACGCTGCCCATCGCCTCCATCACACTCTCAAAGGTGTAATTTTCGCTGGCGATCATCTCTAAGTGGGCGTTTTGGCGCACCCACTCATCCTTAATCAGCCCAAACAGCTCGGGGTCGTTTTGCTCTAAAAAATAATTAGGCATGGTTGTCCTTGTTCTCGGGCTTCATCGCCGGGAATAAAATCACATCTTTGATCGTTTTAGAGTTGGTGAGCAACATCACGAGCCGATCGATGCCGATCCCCTCGCCGGCGGTGGGGGGCATGCCATGCCCTAAAGCCCACACATAGTCCGTGTCCATGAATTGCGCCTCTTCATCGCCGCTCTCTTTGGCCTTCACCTGCTCCTCAAAGCGCCCGTATTGGTCGATGGGGTCGTTGAGCTCACTAAAGCCATTGGCGATTTCTTTACCGGCGATAAACAATTCAAAGCGATCGGCAACCTCGGGGTTAGAGTCGCTCCGCCTTGCTAGGGGGCTGATCTCAATGGGGTACTCTGTGATAAAAGTCGGGTTGATGAGCTTGTGCTCCACACATAAATCAAAAGCTTCGGCTAAAAGCTTGCCATGGTTGATGATCCCCTCTAAACGCACGCCCTCTTTTTCTAGGTGGTCTTGGAGTTTTTTAGGGTCGTTGATGGTGTCTTTGTCTAGTCCGCCCACTTGCTCTAAAGCTTCTTTAAAGCCCAAAACCCGCACGGCATTAAAATCAATTTCGTGCTCTTGGTAAGCGAGGATGGTGGGCAAATTTAAAGCGTGTAAAAGCGTGTTGAAAAGTTCTTTGGTGAGGGTGATCAAATCCTCGTAAGTTTTATACGCCCAGTAAAACTCTAGCATGGTGAATTCGGGGTTGTGGGAGTGGTCCATGCCCTCGTTTCTAAAATTGCGGTTGATCTCAAACACTGCCTCAAAGCCACCCACCACAAGGCGTTTTAAATACAGCTCGGGGGCAATTCTTAAATACCGCTCCACTTCCAGGGCGTTGTGGTAGGTGATGAAGGGGCGGGCATTGGCTCCACCGGCGATGGGGTGCATCATCGGGGTTTCCACTTCTAAAAATCCCTTGTCTTCAAAGAAACGGCGGATGGTGGCGACGATTTTGCTACGAGTCTTAAACACCTCTTTCACTTCAGGATTGGCGATTAAATCCACATAGCGTTGGCGGTAGCGCAGTTCGATGTCGCTTAAGCCGTGGAATTTCTCGGGCAGGGGGACAATGGCTTTAGTGAGGATTTTACAAGCAAGGGCATGTAGGCTGAGTTCGCCGGTTTTGGTGACAAAAGGGTAGCCGATGACATTGACGATGTCGCCCACCTCCACGCATTTTTTAAAGTCCTCAAAGCCTTCTTTGCCTAGGTCGTTTTGTGATAAATACACCTGCACCAACGCGCTTTGATCCTCAATTTTGATAAAGCACGCCTTGCCCATGAGCCGAATAAAGCGCACCCGTCCCACTAGGGCGTTCGTGCTTGTGGGGTCTTTGGGTTCGTCTTTGGTGTGTAAATCGCTAAATTTGTCTAAAAAGCCGGCATTGTCTAGGGTGCGCTGGACTTGGTTATCGTAAGGGTTTTTATGTGCTTGGCGTAAGGCTTGGGCTTTTTGTAAGCGTTGTTGGATATAGGGGGTGTTAAACATGGGATTCACTTTTAATGGGTTGGCGCAAGGGGTTTTTGCGTTTTTTCTAGAAGTCGTACGCTCTCTTGTTTAGCGTTTTGGGCTTTTTGCTGGATCATCTCGCCAAACTCTTGGACTTCTTTAATCTGCAAAATGTGCGAAGCCACGCTATACATGTAGGGGTAAACTTGACTGTGGGCGTGTAAGTAGGTGTCTATGGTCTTCATGAAGGCTAAACGGGAGATGGCATAGAGTAGGAAAGACAAGATTAAAAACATCTTGGTGCACGCAAAGACAAAACCCAAAATCCTGTCTAACACACCCAAATTACTCAGGGTGATCGCCTTACTCACCACAATCCCCACAACCAAAAAAGCGATCCACACCCCAGCCAGCACTGCCACAAAACCGACCAAATCGTTCATTGAGGAATCTTTAAAGGCGTAGATGTGGTTGGCAAAGCTTGCCCCGATAGCATACGCCCACCTAGAAGCCAAAAACACCCCCACCACGATGCCAAGCAAGCCAGCCACTTCGTCAATGAAACCGTTGTAAAACCCCCGAATTCCGATCGCAACCACAAACACTAACAAGGCAATGTCAATATAAGAGCCCATCAACACCCATTCTCTTAAAAAATCAACAACAAAAGCCCTAAAGGCAATCTTTAAGAATAGGTATTTTACAATGCCAAACTTAAAATATAATTGCTATGAGGCGTTTGTTTGTTTTTTTTAAGCCCAACACACCCCCTTTTTTTGCCCTTAAAAACCCCGATCGTTTGGGCTGTGCTGTTTTTAGCCCCTTTGTATGTGGGGGCACTCTTGAGCGACACACCTAAGCTCTTGGTGGTGTTAGAGAGTGTTTTAGCCCCCTTAAGCCTGTGGGCGTGTTTGCGCTTAAATGTTAAGCAACGCTTGACATTCGGGCTGTTTGTGGGGCTTGGCATGTTTTACTGGAGCGCGCTTAGTTTCCGTTACAACGCCTACCCCTTGTTAATGCCCCTAATCGCTCTTTTAGTGGCATTTTGCTACGCCGTGTTGTTCTATCTCTTGCTCTTTAAGCAATCTGTACTCTATAGAGTGCCGGCTTTATGGCTGGCTAGCTACATCCACCCCTTTGGTTTTGATTGGTTTGTCCCCGATTCTTTCTTTGCCTATACGCTCTTTAGGGTGGATAGATTCAGCTTTTTCTTGATCCTTTGCGCGCTTGCACTCTGTGTTGAGCCCCGCTTACGCCCGCTTTATGCCCGCCTGATCGCTGGTCTTTTGTTGCTAGTAAGCCTGCAGTGGCCAAGCACCGCAAGTCCCCTAAAGGGCATTGAGCCCATCAGCACCCAAATTAACCAAGCAGATAAATGGAGCAGTGCCGATCTCAAATTCAACATCGATTCAAATTTTGCCCTCATCAAGCAAGCGATCAGCAAGCACCAAAAAGCCGTGATTCTGCCAGAAACCGCCTTCCCCATTGCTCTAAATAAGAGCGTTCTCATCCCCACTCTCTTGCAATTAAGCCAACAAATCACCATCATCACGGGTGGGATCTATGAAGAGGGCAACACGATTTACAACTCCACCTACATTTTTGACAAGGGAGAGTACCACTACGCCCATAAAGTCATTTTAGCCCCCTTTGGCGAGAGCATGCCCTTGCCCGACTTTTTGGCTAACGCCCTAGATCGCTTTTTCTTTGGGGCTGAGGTGTTTAAGCTAGGCCACGCCGATCACTTCACAGATTTTGACAGCAGTGGCTTTGCCTTCCGCCCTCTTGTGTGCTATGAGGGCACTTCTGCTAAGGCCTACACCAACAGCCCCCCCTACTTGGTGGTGATCAGCAACAACGCGTGGTTTGTGCCGAGCATTGAGCCCTTTTTACAGCGCATGCTTTTAAAGTATTATGCCCGCCGTTTTGATAAAACCATTATCCACAGCGCCAACAAATCCCCCGCCTACATCCTAAGCCCCACCCTCTTTGGCGATCAAGTTTTTAAGTGAGACTCCCATGCTAGAAGCCACCAACCTAGGCCATAAGTTTGAAAATTGGTTATACCAAGACCTACACCTACACGTCAAAGCTGGCGAGTCCATCGCCTTATTAGGCGTGAGCGGGAGCGGGAAGTCTAGTTTATTAAACAACCTCTCCACCATGCTAAAACCCCTGCAAGGGCAAGTGCGCTTGCTGCAACACAGCGACATCTACGCCCTACCCTTAAAAGCCCTTTTAGCCCTAAGACGGCACGAGATCGGCATCATTTTTCAAGCCCACTACCTCTTTAGAGGTTTTAACGCCCTAGAGAATTTACAGGTGGCTTCCATCCTCACCAACCAACCCATAGACCCCACCCTTTTAGAAACTCTTGGCATCAGCCACACCTTAGATCAACAAATCGGGGAGCTGAGCGGTGGACAACAACAACGCCTCTCCATCGCTAGAGTCTTGACCAAAAAACCCAAGATCATCTTTGCCGATGAACCCACCGGCAATTTAGACAGCACCACCGCCCTAGCCGTGATGGCGGTGTTGCAAGAGTATGTCCGCCAGCAACAAGGGGTGTTGATCCTAGCCACCCACGATCAAAAAATCGCCCAAGATTGCACCCGCACTTATCTGTTAGAAAACCAAACTTTGCGCTTGCTTTGACCTTGATTTTTAACCCACTTTGTGTTAAAATCCCACACTCTTTTTTCTTTGGAGGGTCAAATGAAACAGTCTTGCGTGCAGCAATTTACCCCCCTCCCTCCCCCTGTCTTTTGACCCTGCCAAATTTCGTCCGCTTTGATCCGACAAAAACAATGACCGGAGGTGTCCTATGTTTATTTTTAGAAAGTTAGCCCTCTGTCTGGGTTTTTTGACCCTATTGCACGCCGAAGAGGGGGTGGATGTGCTCGTGCAAAAGGGCATCGTTTTGGAAAGTTATGGCGACAATAGGGACGCTTTAACGCTCTACACAAAGGCGCAACAAAACGGCGACTTATTGGCCGCGGCCTTTGTCGGCAAAATGTATTTAGGCGGCTGGGGCGTAAAAAGGGATGCCTGCCGGGCAGTGGGTTACTTTGAACTGGTCATTGAGCACGCCCATAGCAATAAAGAACTGGCCATGCTTGTAGCCAAGGTGAGCCTTGCTAGTGCCTACGCCGAGGGGGCTTGTGTAAACGTCGATTCTAAAAAGGCCTTAAATCTCATTAAGGATGTCTTGTTGGCCAATGGAGCGGACTATACAGAAGAAGGCTTTTTAAGCATAGATAATCTATGGGTGAGTGATTTCTCCACCACCCCTTTGCGCAGAGAATACATTGGGCTAGCCCTATATCTGCTAGGCAATGGAGTGAACCCTAAAGCCCTGTCCTCCCAAATGGTGGACATCGATGTTTTAAAAAAAGCCGTCGAATTTGGCAACAAAAGCGCCAAGCGTGAGTTGCAAGCAGCGGGGATAGACGATCACGACCAAAACGAACAGAGCAAAAACGACCGCCCCTCCACTGAGCTAACCAACTAAATCTAAATGTCTAGGTTTTTCACATCTTTAGCATGGGTTTGGATATAAGCCCGGCGGGGCTCGACCTCATCGCCCATGAGTAAGTTAAAGGCCATGTCTGCACTCTCTTCATCCTCCAAAGCCACCCTTAATAAATTGCGGTTGCTGGCAAACATCGTGGTTTCCCAAAGTTGCTCGGGGTTCATCTCCCCTAGCCCTTTGTAGCGTTGGATATAGGCCCCTTGTTTGGCCCGCCCCTCAATGTCGGCCAAATAATCCAAGCCATCCATGCCAAGCACGCTCAAATCAAATTCTTGAATTTTGCGCGCCAAACCCTGCGCCTCTATAAATAGGGGGTCGTTAAATAGGGCATCATCGACCAACAATTCCGCTAAGCCTAATTTAGTCCGCACAAAGAAATGCACCCCATCAGCCATCACCTCTTGGCTTAAGACTTGGCAAGAGATGCGCTCTAAAAAGGCGTGCAAGTCCTTAGCCAGTGTCTCAAAGGGCAGACGCTCGGGCAACTCTACTAGATAGCGCAACACCTCAAACATCAAGGGGCGTTTTTCTAGTTCCTTCAACACAGAGCGGTAAGCGCTCAAGGTTTTAAGCAGAGCTAATAGATCCGCCCGCCCAATGCCCTCAATGGAAGTGCTGTCGATCCCATGCTCGATCAAAAAGTGGTTTAACTCTTTCTCATCTTTGAGGTATTTTTCAATTTTCTTTTTCTTAAAGCGGTAAAGCGGGGGCTGGGCGATGTAGACATGCCCATTGGTGATCAAGGGCTTTAAGTAGCGGTAGAAAAAAGTCATCAACAAGGTTTGGATGTGGCTGCCATCCACATCGGCATCGGTCATGATGATGATTTTATGGTAGCGCAGTTTCTCTAGGTTAAACTCTTCACCCACCCCACATCCAAAGGCGGTGATCATGTTTTTGATTTCTTCAGATTTTAAAATCTTGCTTAAATGCGACTTCTCCACATTTAAAATTTTCCCCCTCAAGGGCAAAATGGCCTGGTAGGTGCGATCCCTGCCCTGTTTGGCCGACCCGCCCGCACTATCTCCCTCCACTAAAAAGATTTCACATTCTTTGGGTTCTTTGCTTTGGCAATCGGCTAATTTTCCCGGCAAAGTCCCCACGCTCAAATTGTCCTTTTTGCGGGTGAGTTCTTTGGCCTTTTTGGCCGCCTCTCTGCCCCTAGCCGCCAACAACGCCTTTTGCATGATCGCCTTAGCCACACTGGGGTTTTCCTCAAAGAATTTTGCCATTTTTTCATAGACCAACTTAGCCACAATGGGGCGGACAAAAGAGCTGCCTAATTTAGCCTTAGTCTGCCCCTCAAATTGCGGTTCTAAAATCTTGGCCGACACCACCGCCACCAAGCCCTCCTTAATGTCCTCTTGCACCACGCCCGCTTCTTTCTCTCTAACACTGGCGTTCTCTTGGATGTAGTTTAAAATGGCACGGCTAAGCCCCATGCGAAAGCCTGCCTCGTGCGTGCCCCCCTCTGGCGTGCGGATGTTGTTGACAAAGCTAAACATTTGCTCGCTGTAACCCTCGTTGTAGGCTAGGGCGATCTCCACCTCCATATCTTCCCCCTCACCGCTGAAGGTGATGACATTAGAGATCAAAACGGCTTTGTTGGTGTCTAAAATGAATTGTTTTAAGCCGTCCTCGTAGTGGTAGACTTCTTTTAAATTGTTGGGTTGGTCGTGAAACACAATACTGACATTATGATTCAAATACGCCATTTCTTGAAAGCGTTTTTTTAGCACCTTAGCGTCAAATTCCACGACCTCCATGATGCTCTCATCGGGGAAAAACTCAATGGTGGTGCCCGTTTCTTTCGTGTTACCCACCTCTGCAAGCGGGGCTACGGGGATGCCCTTTTCAAACTCTTGGGTGTAAATCTTGCCCTCTCTTTTAATGGTCATCAAAAGTTTTTTAGACAGGGCATTGACGACACTCACGCCCACGCCGTGCAATCCCCCAGAAACCTTGTAGGTCTCTTTGTCAAACTTGCCCCCCGCGTGCAGCACCGTGAGCGCGACCGTGGCGGCAGGGATGCCCTCTGTGGAGTGGATGTCTACGGGGATTCCCCGCCCATTGTCCTCTACAATGCACGAGCCGTATTGTGTCAAGGTGATTTTAATCTGCGTGCAAAAGCCTGCCATGCTCTCATCGATGGAGTTATCCACGACTTCATAGACCATGTGGTGCAAGCCATTGATGTTCGTGTCCCCGATATACATCCCCGGGCGTTTGCGCACCCCCTCCAAGCCTTTGAGTACTTTAATTTTATCGCCCATGTAAGACTGCATAAACTCCCTTTTTTCATAATTTTAATGTATAGAGCGTGTTTAAGGATTATACTACAAACTAGATTAAACGGGCTTGGGGCTGTTGATCTTGGCCTGCATTTCCTCCACCAATAATTTGGTGTGGTTTTCCTTAGCCATGCTCTGTGCGATGATTTTGCGCGCCTTACTCACCCCGCTGTGATCCTTTAAACCTAAAAACTGCGCGAGGGCATTTGTAGATGTGTCTGTGAGCGTGCGGGCTAGGTAGATGATGAGTTTTCTAGCCAGGGCGACTTGGCGGTTTCTTAAGTTGTTGCGGATGTCGGCGGGTTTGACATTTAAAGTTTGTGCCACGACTCTTAAAATGTCCTCTAGGCCCACTTCGTGCAAGCACTCTTTGGTGGTGTCCTTCAAGATTTCTTGTGCCATGTGTAGGCTAATCTCCTCCCCGCTAAGGACTGCGGTGGCGTTTAAGCGCAAGAGCGCACCCTCGAGTTGGCGGATATTTTCGTGGATATGGCTGGCTAAATACTCCACGACCTCTTGGTCCATACAAATGTGGTTGAGTTGGCATTTCTGCGTGAGGATGGCGATCTTGGTGTCGAGCATGGGGGCTTGGATGCTGGCGATCATCCCCATTTCAAAGCGCGAAAGCAGGCGGTCGGCCAGCCCCTTGATGTGTTTAGGGGGTCTGTCTGAGCTCATCACAATCTGCTTGCCCTGGGCGTGCAAGGTGTTGAAAGTGTGGAAAAACTCTTCTTGCACCATCTCTTTACCGCCAAAAAACTGCACATCGTCGATCAAAAGATAGTCGCAAGAGCGGTATTTCTCTTGAAATTTGTCCATGCTGTGGTTGCTTAATCTAAACACATAGTCGTTTAAAAACTGCTCGGCCGTCACATACAGCACGCTTTGCAAGCGATCGCAGGCCGTGTTGCCGATGGCGTTTAAAATATGGGTCTTGCCAAGCCCCACGCCCCCAAAGAAGAGCACAGGGTTATACACCCCGCTTTTTTGCGCCACTTGGGAAGCGACCTTCACTGCCATGTGGTTACACGCCCCCACGACTAGAGTGTCAAAGGTGAAAGCGGGGTTTAAAGTCGGGTTGCTCTTGGCTTTGATTAAAGGCTTTGGGGGGGCTTTGGGTTTTTCTTGAGGGGGGCAAATTTGTACCTGCATGGCGCAACCATGCTTAGTGCTTAAGATTTTTTCTAAAAGCGTGCCGTAACGGGTTTTGATGTAATTTGCCAGCCAAACATTGGGGGCGTAAAACACTGCCAAATTGGCCCGTGAAGCGTGGGCATCAAAGCGTAGGGCTTGCATGTAGGTTTTGTATTCGTAAGCACTCATCTGCCCTTTGAGTGTTTTTAGCAAGTCCTCTAGCATTTAGGGGCTTTGCGCTGCTGGGCGTGGGTTAGGGCGATGGCGATCGCGTCCGTGATGTCTAGGGGTTTGATGTCGTTTTTAATACCCAAGATTTTTTTCA